>NZ_JACVEL010000009.1 GCF_014518315.1 Taishania pollutisoli | reverse complement strand
TATCGTAATATCGTAATATCGTAATATCGTAATATCGTAATATCGTAATATCGTAATATCGTAATATCGTAATATCGCAAAATAAAAAACGATCTGCATCCACTAAAAAAGCACATCCCGTTACCGAAATGTGCTTCCATTTATTATTGACTTATTTCTTAAAACTGAAACAAAGGTCTGCTTCCCATCAGTGCTTTTACTTTTGTTTTCACTTCATTGATCACTGATTCATTTTCAATGTTCATCAACACCTGATCAATCAATTCAACAATCTGAGGAATTTCTGTCTCAACAACACCACGAGATGTGATTGCTGCTGTTCCGACTCTGATTCCGGAAGTTACGAACGGAGACTCCGTATCAAACGGAACCATATTTTTATTCACCGTAATATCTGCTTTAACCAATGTGTTTTCAGCATCTTTTCCCGTAACACCTTTTGAACGCAAATCAATCAACATGGAGTGATTATCTGTTCCTCCGGAAATAATGGTATACCCACGTTTGATGAACTCATCCGCCATTACTGCAGCATTCTTCTGAACCTGCTTCATGTAGTTTTTATAGTTATCCGTCAATGCTTCGCCGAATGCTACTGCTTTTGCAGCGATAACGTGCTCCAACGGACCTCCCTGAATTCCCGGGAAAACCGCTGCATCCAACAATGCACCCATCGATTTCAGATTTCCGTTGTTCCACTTTAATCCAAACGGATTGTCAAAATTGTGGCGCATCATGATCACTCCACCTCGCGGGCCTCTTAATGTTTTATGTGTTGTAGAAGTGACAATGTGGCAATGCTCCAACGGATCTTCCAACAAACCTGCTGCAATCAATCCGGCAGGGTGGGAGATATCTGCTAAAATAATTGCTCCAACCTCGTCTGCTACTTTTCGGATACGTGCGTAGTCCCAATCACGGCTATAAGCGGAAGCTCCGCAGATAATCATTTTCGGTTGTTCACGACGAGCAGTTTCTTCCAACACATCATAATCTACACGCCCTGTTTCTTTGTTAACGCCATAGAAAAACGGTTGGTACAATTTACCTGAGAAATTTACCGGTGAACCATGTGTTAAATGTCCCCCGTGAGAAAGGTCAAATCCTAAAATTTTATCTCCCGGTTGCAAACACGCTAAAAATACGGCAGCATTTGCCTGTGCTCCTGAATGTGGCTGTACGTTTGCCCAGGTAGCACCGAATAATTGACACAAACGGTCAATTGCCAATTGTTCCACCTTGTCAACAACTTCACAACCTCCGTAATAACGTTTTCCCGGAAGTCCTTCAGCGTATTTGTTCGTTAACACACTTCCCATTGCCTGCATCACCTCTTCGCTGACAAAATTTTCAGAAGCAATCAACTCAATCCCGTTGATCTGACGTTGCTTTTCTTCTTCGATTAATTTAAAAATCTCCGTATCTCTAACCATTTTCTATTATTTGTAATTTAACGCGTATATTTTTTCCAACCCTTCTTTCAGTGAAGTATCCGGTTTGTAATTGGTCAAAGCTAATAATTTATCTGAACTTCCGACTCTGCGCTCTACTTCATAATCGTATCGCTTTTTAGGAGCCTCAATGTAACTGATCTCGGAATCAGATTTGGTAATCTTTTTAATTTCAGTTGCTAAATCTTCGATGCACCATTCTTTTTCATTGGCAATATTCACAATGTGAAATCCTTTTACATCCATCAATCTCACACATGCTTCGACAGTATCGTCAATGTATGTGAAATCCCGTGTTTGCTTTCCACTTCCGAATACTGTAATCGGCTCGTTGTTGATTGCTTGCTCAAAAAAACGGGGAATTACCATCCTGTTGTCCTGATTGTATCCGTACACATTGAAAAAACGTACCGCGATGGCATCAATTCCCTTTTCTTCGTGGTGAGAAGCCAGGTAAATTTCGTTGTAACGTTTTGCCATTGCATAAGATGTTCTAGGATCCACAAGTACTTCTTCCGTAAGCGCATTCCCAATGGCAGAATGACCATAGATTCCACTTGTAGAAGCATACATAATTTTCTTTACATTGTTGATCTGGGCTGCCAGCACAACATTTCTGGTTCCGATGACTTCCACATCCATTGTTTCAACAGGATTGTCAGCAACAATATCAACACCTAATACAGCAGCAAAATGAATAATGATGTCGCACGATTTACTTGCCTCCAGAACAGTTTCAAAATCACGTACATCTCCCTTGATAAAGGTTATTTTTTCAAAAGATTCCGTGTCAATTTTATTTCCTCTCAGCAAATTATCCAAAACGACTACTGTATGATTTTCTTCGATCAATCGCTTTGTCAGGTTACTACCAATAAATCCCGCTCCTCCGGTTATGAGTACACGCATGGTTCTATAAATTTCGGCAAAGATACAATTATTCATGGATGAATTCATGAAAATAAACACGATGAAGCGAAAACCTGCCTGTGAAAAACAGAACGATTCAGAATTCATTGACAGTATGCCATCTTGACAATAAAACGCTATATTTGTAAGGCTTAAAATTAACAAAGACTTTATTTTAATAATACTATGGAAAAGTTGTCCAATTTCATTGATGGTGCATCCGTTCCTCCTGTTGACGGAAACTACATTGATAATTATGAACCTGCAACGGGAATGGTCTATTCATTGATTCCGAATTCAAATGAAAAGGATGTAAACAATGCTGTTGCTGCTGCAAAAAAAGCATTTCCGGTATGGTCTTCACTTTCCATTGAAGAAAGAGGTCGTTGTTTGATGCGTGTTGCTGACGGAATTCGTCGCCGGATGGATGAATTTGTTGCTGCAGAATCACGGGACAATGGAAAACCGCTATCATTGGCGGCTCATGTTGATATCCCACGTGCCATTTCTAATTTTGAATTTTTCGCAACAGGAATTCAGCACTTTGCCAGTGAGTCGCATTATATGGAAGGGGTAGGAGTGAATTACACATTGCGTAAACCAATCGGTATTGTGGGTTGTATTTCTCCATGGAACCTCCCGTTGTACTTATTCTCCTGGAAAATAGCACCTGCATTGGCGGCAGGAAATTGTGTCATTGCCAAGCCGTCGGAAGTGACACCTTACACTGCGTATTTATTGAGCGAAATCATCAAAGAATCGGGGATGCCTGACGGTGTCTTGAATATATTACACGGATTGGGTGGCACAGTCGGAGATGCGATTGTCAAGCATCCTCAAATCAAAGCAATTTCATTCACAGGAGGAACATCAACCGGTGAATACATTGCCCGTACCGCAGCGCCAATGTTTAAAAAATTAAGTCTGGAATTGGGAGGTAAAAATCCAAACATCATTTTTGCAGACTGTGATTTTGACGAGATGCTGAAAGTAACGCTTCGTTCTTCGTTTGCCAATCAAGGACAGATTTGTTTGTGTGGTTCCCGGATCTTCATTGAACGTCCTATTTATGAGAAGTTCAAAGCCGCTTTTGTCGATAAAGTCAGTAAAATGAAAGTTTCCTTTCCTTCCGATCCGGATGCACGGATGGGGGCACTGGTTTCAAAGCCGCACCTGGAAAAAGTTCTTTCTTATGTTGAATTGGCAAAACAGGAGGGAGGTACCGTATTGACGGGCGGGGAAAAAGAAACACTTGCTGCACCATATTCTAATGGATATTACTTGCGACCGACGGTCATTGAGGGGTTGGCATACGATTGTAGAACCAATCAGGAAGAAATTTTCGGACCGGTTGTTACGATTACTCCTTTTGATACGGAAGAAGAAGTACTGATGATGGCCAATTCTGTTAAATACGGATTGAGTGCAACGTTGTGGACTTCCAACCTTCAACGTGCACATCGTGTGGCAGATAAAGTAGATGCCGGAATCGTGTGGATCAATGAATGGTTGGTACGCGATCTTCGAACTCCTTTCGGTGGTGTGAAAGCTTCCGGTGTAGGAAGAGAAGGAGGGTGGGAAGCCCTGCGATTCTTTACAGAGCCGAAGAATGTATTTATCAGGTATTGATGTTGGTTTGATTTTTGTTATCCCAGTATAAAAATAGTCCATGAAGTATTTTTTTGCCCTTTTCTGTTTATTGTCATCTTATGCGATGCATGCGCAGTTGGAAATGCGGAATTCTTCGTTGTCGGATCCAAGTCAACCTGTTGTTTACCGGAATTTTTACAACCTGCTGGAATTTCAGTCATCTATCAATGATTCCATTCTATGTGTACTCATTGAGAATGACACGGTTGAACGGTATCTGAATACGTTTTATATTGTTCCTGACGAATCGCACACATCCATTGTCATTGATGTGGTGACATCTGCAAATGATACGACTCAATTTGAATTAGAAGCACGGGATATCCCCGTTCCTGAGCTGTTTTTGGGAGACCTTCCGAACGGACCTCTCAGTAAAGCATACCTGTTGAACAATCCCGGATTAATGCTTGAATATCCGGATCATTCGTTGCTTCCGTTTATGTATGTGATTAAATGTGAATTGATCCTCATTTCCTCAAAGGGAAAAGAAACGCAACTGAAAGTTTTTGGAAATGCCTTTTCCGAAAAGCAGCTCAAAAAACTGAGTAAGCTTCAAGCAGGGGATACATTGTGGTTCAAAAATGTGCAGATTTCGTGTACGACATGTATGGATAATCGGATTCCCACGGAACTGAAACTCGTCTTAACTGACTGATAACGGCAGTTTATTAAAAATCGGTTGTTTAAAATAATTCACAGAAAAAAACGTTGTTAAACGAAATATCTCTAAATTCAGCAACTGTTAAAACTCTTGAACCCATGCGCATCCTTATTTCTCTTTCCTTAGCCGGTACGATCGCGTTTACTGCATGCAGTCAGACCTCTTCGTATGATCATGAAAAAATAGATGTTATCAAAGACAACAATTCCAGCGTTCTGATGGATGCTGCGATGTTGTACCAGGATAAATGGAGCGAACTGGCACAACCTCAGTTCTGGAAAAAAATCATGCGGCTTTCTCCCGATTCGTGTATCATTAATGTTGCGTCGACGCGACAAATCATTGCGATTACTTCTTTTGCTCAATGGAGAAGCCAAACGGAAGAACAAAAAGAACGCTACAAAGATTCGATCAAACTTGCATACAACCTGGATACAACCGAGCGCATTTATGTAACAACAGGAAAAAATGATTTTTACCGTTTTTCCGATGTTTACCCGAGCTTATCAAAAGGGGTGGAGGCATTCGAACGATACAACGTTGATCCGTGGTATGCACAAGCAATTCTACTGATTGAATCTCCGGGGCAGCTAAAAAAATCATCGGCGGGGGCTTATGGTGCCTTTCAGTTGATGCCTGCTGTGGCGCGAAACCAGGGATTAATTGTTAATAAAACAGTTGATGAACGTAAGGATTTTGACAGATCTGCTTATGCAGCATCTCGTTTAATTCGTACCATCTGTATTCCTGAGGCACGTAAAATTGTTCAAAAACATCAGTTGAGCTACAATGAACAGGATCTGTGGTTCCGATTGCTGGTACTACACGTTTATCATGCGGGAGCATTGAATGTTGCAGCAGCAGTAGATAAAATTGCACCTAAAAAGGGCGGACAGGAATTAATCACCGCTTTGTGGCAGACAACAGCAGCTAATTTTGGAAACAATTCACAAAATTACACACAGTTGGCGTTGGCTTCTCAGTTGATTTTACATGAATTGGTTCATGAAAACAGTGATTATGTCCATGCGTGTATGACCAATAAAGAATAAGGGGAATCAAATCAGGTGCTGCGTTGCTTTTTCCCAGCTGTAACGTTCACGAACAAATTGTTTTCCGGCACTTCCTATTTCTTCTCTCCATTCAGGATTTTGCATCAATTCCTTCAAATGTTGAATCATTTGTTCATTTGTGTCACAAACAATAATCGATTTATTGTGAATGGCTCCAATTGCATTATTGGCTAATGATGTTGTAACACATGGTAATCCCAGCGCCATTGCTTCCAGGAGTTTATTCTGCATTCCAGTACCCGTTTTCATCGGAGCAAAGAAAATTTCTGCGCTTGCATACGCTGTCCGGATATCGTCTACCCATCCGGAAATGGTCACGTTCGGATTCTCTTTTGCAGCTTTGATCAGTTTCGGATGCGGTGTTGCTCCGGCAACCAGTAATTTTCCGTTTGGAAAAGAAGGCAATATTTCATTGATAATGAACAGAACGGCTTCCACATTCGGAGGATAGTTCATATTGCCGACAAAAGCAAAATCGTACTTTTTTTCACTGAGAACGGGTTCCAGAAAATGTTCATCGATACCATTCGGCACGCAGATGATTTTTTCCCGTTCCGGGTGAAAAATATAGCGTTTATCCTGCTCTGAAATGATGGTTTTCTTATCAAAATAATCAAACATCACGCGTTCGTAGATCAGCAAGCGACGGTATTCGGTTTTGAAGAACCATTTTTTATACCAGGGCGCACGTTCAATCCGACGTTCCATTCCTTTGGACAATGCATCCATGTAATCCAGTGTTTTCGGGCAGTGGTGATAATTTTTTGTGTATTCTGTGGTGCGAATCAATTGCGATAAGATATGATCCGGTCGAATCGCATTCAAACTGGCTGTGATTTTTTTGTAAATTGCGTAATTGAAAAAATATCCCACCTGAATCGGTTTTTTCCCGATAAGCGCGATAAAAGTGTTGAACAAAATAGAAATTTTACTCAATTGGTGTACAGAAACCGAATCACAGTATTTCTTCAGTTCCCGGATGCTGTTTTCTTCAACAGGCGCATCACTCAGGGCAATCAAATGAATGGAATAGTTGCGGGATAATTCCTTTATCTGGTAATAGGATCGCAATTTATCGCCTTTTTCCAGAGGAAATGGAAAACGGGATAAAACAATTACTAATTTCTTTTTGCCATCCATCTCCATTACTTACTTCTATCTTCCTTGATCTGATAATACAATTCAATCACTTTTCCGGTCACGGATTTATTTTCAAATTCACGACACACCAGTTCTTGTGCTTTTTGCTCAATTGCGATTCGTTTTTCGTCCTTTTCCAACAAGGATGTAATGGCATTTACCCATTCATCCACCGTATCAGCAATTACAATATTTTCTTCATGTGTGTAGGGGATTCCTTCCGCTCCAACCGATGTGCTGATCACACATTTTCCGGATGCAAATCCTTCTATGATCTTCACACGCATTCCACTTCCTGAGAGCAGGGGAACAATCATCAGTTGATAGGCATTCATAAACGCAACGGAATCATCGACGAATCCATGAACAACCACATTTTTTTGGTTCAGCTCTTTCAACCACTGAGGCGTTGCTTTTCCGGCAATGTGCAACTCTAATTCAGGCTTTGCTGCTGTGACTTGCGGCCATACTTGTTTCAAAAACCACTTCAACCCTTCGATATTGGGCATCCAGTCGAGTGAACTAATACTGAAAATTGTCGTTGGTTTTCCGCGATCTCCTTTGTATTTCACGTATTTATCCAGAACGATTCCTGCCGGAACAACTGAGATAGGGGAGGTGACACCCATTTCCAACATTCTCAAGCGATCATCTGTTGTAATGGATGCAATTCCGTCTGCTTTGCTGTAATAAACGGTTTCAAATTTCTTCAGTCGCTTTGATAAATGCTTGAAGAACATTTTTTTTAACGGATTTTTCTCATGCACGGACAATCGTTCCCAAATCAGGTATTCGATGTTATGCGTCCGGATAATTACGGGAACATCGGTGTGTTTTCGAATATCGTCCATGTACAATGCTGTAAATGCACTTTCCAGTTGAATGAAATCATAGTGATGTTCGTTCAATAGGGTTTTCAATTGATCAGCTACTGCTTTGGAATAAAATCGTTCTACATTGTAAGGAATGCTTCCGAACGCTACATTTTTCATCAATTTAAGTGCAGAGATGTTTGTATCTACAAACACATTGTATTGATTGTAAGTTCTATTTTCCGTTGCTTCTGCCTGCTTGTGCTTCGGGGTATTAATTGCCACCACATCCAGGATGCAACCATTCTGGCTCAATCCGAGAATCATATTTGAAATGGCAATTGACCCACCGTCATTGGCAGGAAAAGGAACACGATACGTCAGGTGTAAGATTCTCATGCGTTCGTTGAAGCGTGTTTTTTTGTTCGTTTAAACCGTAGAAAACCAAACATACTTTTCCAGGTTTCTTTTTCGAACAACGGTGAATCATTGGCTGCTGCGTACATGAGAATACATGCGATTGGAGTGAGGACAATCGAGGAGAACCACATGCCCCAAAACGGGCTTACCGCTTCGGAATCCACCAAACTTTCTCCAATCGTGATCAAAACAAAATAGAGCATAAATAACAATGCAGCAATCACAACCGGAGCTCCGAATCCTCCTTTCCGGATAATTGCACCGAGTGGTGCGCCAACAAAAAACAACACAATGATTGCGTAGGTCAATGCGAATTTCCTGTAAAATTCAACCCAGTATTTATTGGAATTTCTTGTCACCCCGTTCATGTACTCAATTTGTGTATCTAATGTCGCAATGCGGGAGTCTACTTTTTGAAGTGCATTTGCCAGGAAATTACTTTTTTCGGATCCCGTCATTTTGGTAATGTCTAACCGCTGTGTAATCGTATCGTTACTTTTTACGTGTAGTGAATCTACCAGTTTCCGGTAATTAATTCCCTGGAAATATTCATGTGTATTCTTGATTGTTGCAACAAAACCACCTTGTGTGGAATTTACTTTCTTCTTCACGGAGTCAATGGCTGCACTGATCTGAAATACAGTCAGCATTTCATAATCATCTTTAAAACTTTCATCATCCCCGCGACTCATTGTAAAGCCGACCAAATCAATTTTATAGGTTGCCTGATCGAAGGTAGATCGTCGTGTTTCTCGCTTGTATGTATTGTTTAATTGTCGCACGCCATTCACATCATAAACAGGAGGTTGTATCGTCATTTCTTCAATAATCACACCGTTTTTCAGGTTAAAAAACAGGTGTTTACCATTTTCTGACTTAAACAATGTTCCTTTCTCGGCTTTTACGGTTTTGAGCTCGTTTGGTGTCGTTTTATCGTGAATGGTAATTCCTTCAAATGACCCGTCTTCATTTTTTGTATTCGCTTTAATGGCATATCCTTCCAGTTCTTTTGTATATACTCCGGGAACAATAATGGATGCGATTTTCGTATTCTGGAAGTCATAAATTAAGGAGTGCCATTTATAATTCGCCACAGGAATCACATAATTGGCAAATAAAAATGTCGCCAGGGAAATGATCAATACAATCATGGTCAGCGGACGCATAATCCGATACAGCGATAAACCGCTCGCTTTCAATGCTGTTAATTCATTGTTTTCTGCCAAATTTCCCATTGTCATAATCGACGACAGCAGCATGGCCAAGGGCAACGCCAAGGGAATTAAACTCGCCGAAACATAAAACAACAATTCCAGGATGTAAATCGTTTCAATTCCTTTTCCCATCAAATCATCAATGTATTTCCAGAAGAACTGCATGATGAGAATAAACATAGAAATAGCAAAGGTCACCAGAAAGGGACCTGTAAAGGAACGAATACTAAAAACGGACAGTCGTTTCAAAAGTTCAATTTTCAGCCAAAGTTAGTGAATACAATTCAAACGGGGAGGATTCGAGGGGATTGTATTTTGAATGGAGGTTTTTTGTCATTGTTTTTATTTAACATAATATTAATTATAGGACAAAATGATTTGTCGCTATAATGTATATTATGTCTGCGCTCCATTGCATTTCGCTTGCCCTGCGGGTAAATAAAGGCTCACGTCTTCGAAATTCAGCAAATAAAGTCTCGGCTCCGTATTTTGTCCTATAATTAGTCGTTATGTATAAATAGCCGCACGGCCAACGCAATTTGCTTGCAAAATTTTGAATGTGTCTTTTAAAAATCTACACATTAAATTTTGCTGCACAAAGCCACCGCACAGCCTCTGCATTTAATTTTTTTTTTTGCCCACGCACAAGAGAAAGAAAATTTTTATTTCGTGGCGTTCGCTGGCATACAAAAAATGCGAATGTGCCTTACAGGCTTTTTCCGCATTTTTCTATGCTGGCGCTCACGAGCTTGTCTATACGTTCTTTTGCCTTGATGCAAAAGAACCAAAAAATCAAGGCAAAAATATGCTGCCACGCGCTCTTGGCTTTCTTAACGGCCCTCGCATTACGGCTGCTCAGGCCTAAAAGCCAATTCACACCCACGCTCGGCCCGCATTTTTGCCGGGCCACCGCACGCCCCAACTTCAACGGTAATACTATTTTCTATTTAACATAATCTTTTCGAACCAGTATTTTTCTGCCAGTATTGGGATGGTATTTTTTGAAATATTGATGCCCCAGGATGGTTTATTCCGGGAATAATCGGTGCTGTCTATAAATAGTTCGTTGGGTGTACGCCAAACAATGGATGGAATCAGGTAAAAAATAGGTTCTTGCTCATCCATAAATAATACCAATGCCACGTACAGATTTTCCCTGAGTTCCTTTTCCCAGTAATATTTGGGAATGGCAACGTAATTTGTTTTCCCGATGTAAACTGTGGCTAAATAAATGTCCACATATTGCCCTTTCTCGTTTTTCACCACGAAGTCCACTCCCCTACTCCCGCCTGCATCTTCGTAAATGGCACAGTGGGCAGCAATGAAATTCATCTTTACATAATGTTCCGCATATTTTTGGAACTGGAGCGTGGTAAATGCCGACCAATCATTTTTCATTTGTTATAAGAATGGATTTACATCCTTAAAATTAGTTGTTTTTTCAAATTACCTGTTACCGCGTTTCATTTTTACGCACCGGAGCTATGGTAATGGTGAGCTTACTAGCTTCGGTGGAAACTTCGATTTCCTGTCCGGGACTGAACCCGCATTCCTGAAGCCACCGACCCATCAGCCGGATTTCGGGAAAGGTTACATTATATCTTTCATACTGGTAGTTTTGTCTTCGCTGTAGGGTCTTATCATAAACTTTCATCCGGCGTATGTTGGAACTTTTCATAGCGATGTGTTTTTTGTTTTGGTAAAGGTTGCCCAACGGGGATTTGTATCCCACTTACAGGGAATGTATCTTACAAAAGGTTTTGTGTTTTTTACCTGTCTTTAGAATAGTGATTGTTTGTTTATTTTTGTGGAGAAGCCAATACCAATAAACAAATGACTATCTTGTTTTTAAACATTTGCAACGACTGCTTTTTATAATCTGTAGAAATTGTTATTTTTGAACTATGACACATACCACCAACAACCCGAAAATACACCAGGGCCGCAATGTAAAACGTTTCCGCGAGATGCTGGGCATCAAGCAGGATGCACTGGCTTACGAGCTGGGCGATGACTGGAACCAGCAGAAAGTTTCCCTGTTGGAGCAAAAGGAAACGATTGAAGCCAACCTCTTGCGTCAAATTTCTGATGCATTAAAAATCCCCGTGGAAGCGATTGAAAATTTTGATGAGGAACAGGCGGTGAATGTGATTGCGAATACATTTAATATTGAGAAAGACGCTTATATTGGAAATTCAAAGCCAATTTTCAACATCAATCCTATTGAAGAAATAAAGAAATTGCACGAAGAAAAAATTGCATTGTATGAACGGATGTTGAAAGAAAAGGATGAAATGATGGTGCGGTTGGAGCAATTGATTGGGAAATAATTTATAATTTATTTATTAATATTATCAGGATGCAAATAATAACATTTTATAATCACAAAGGAGGCGTTTCAAAAACATCAACAACGTTTAATGTTGCTCATTTATTAGCGGAAATGGGTAAAAAAGTTTTAGTTGTTGATGCTGATCCGCAATGTAATATTACGGAATTACTTATCGGAGATTTAATTGCCGAATATGATGCTCGTATGGAGGCTACAGGAGAGGAAAATGAAATACCCGGAACAACTCTATTAAATGTATTATTACCTCGAATAAGTGGTGATATACCAGAAGTAGACATACAATCTATTAAAAGCATTGAAGTGAAAGAAAATCTCTATCTAATAAGAGGAGATGTGCAACTAAGTAGTATTGAAGATGCTCTTTCTGAAGCCCATCAACAAAGATTCTCAACAAAAATTCATGAAAAAAGAACTTATGTTGCAATTGGAGACTTTCTCACAAGATATGGAAAAGGAAACAAATTTGACTATATTTTTATTGATGTAGGCCCAAGTTCGGGATCTCTTACGCGTAGTTGTTTTCTTGCATGCGATGGTTTTTTCGTTCCTGTTGCTCCAGATAGATTTAATATACAAGCGATAAAGACTTTATCTCTGATAATTGATAGATGGATTGGCGAGCATGATAAAATTGTACAAGATTTTATAACATTAGGTTTACCTGTGAAAGACGGGAAACCTAAATTTTTAGGAGCGATTCCCCAGCATTATAAGTTACTAAAAGGAAAACCTAAACCTGGCTATAAATTATGGATGGACAGGCTTCCCAAAGCAGTAATTGATAATTTATTTCCTGTATTAAAAAAATATTCAAATGCTAATGATTTAACTAATGGGTTAACCAAAGATACAATTTCAACTCCTTCAATCCCTGACTTTCAAAGTTTAGCCCCTTTAATGCAAGAATTTTGTATACCTGTATATGCAATAGAGCAGAAAATGACCGCTTCAATTACAGAAAGAGGTGGTCAGTGGGGAGGTGGGACGTGGGATGATGCTGTCAGAAGAATGAATGAGTTTAAAGCATTATTTACTCAAATTATTGATCGAATATAACAAGATTTGATTTTATGCTAAACTATTACTTTGTTGCGTTCCTTGATATTTTAGGATATTCAAGTATGGTAAAATCTGATTTGGAAGGTCCTGCAGGAGAAGAAAAATATTTTCAAAAGTTAATTCAACTTCATCGAGAAACCAACGAATTGAAATATGAAAATTTAGATTTTACATTAATTCAATTTTCTGATTCAATAATTGTCTCCGCACCTTATAATGTAGATGCTTTCCATTCTTTTTCAAAACTTATAGCTGAATATCAATTAAAACTATTGCTAAACGGTATTTTAATAAGAGGTGGGATAACTTATGGCAAACATTTTTATAAAGAAGATTTTTTGTTTAGTTCAGCGTTGATAGACGCATATGGTATAGAAAGTAAATTAGCAAAGTACCCCAGAGTTTTAATTTCTGATGATCTTTATGAATTACTAAAATCTCAAAGTATTAATTTAGAGTACATTGCATGTGATAATAATTATAAAATAATTGATTTTTTGCACAGTACAAATCTTGGTGAAATAGATTGTGAAAAAATTAATAAATTAATTATAAATCTTGAAAATAATAAAAATGAGACCGTTTCGGAGAAAGGATTATGGCTCAAAGAATATATAAATTATAAAAACCTTCAGAATTCAATTAAATATGAGAGGTTTAGAAAGTAAATCATATTTTTATGACCCAACAACAACTCATCGAACGCCTGGCAGAACGCACCCAAACCACCAAAGCGGAAGCCAAAAGAAACCTGGAAGCTCTTACTACCATCATTGCCGAAGCACTCCAAAACGGAGAACGCATCCAACTCCCCCACCTCGGCAGTTTTGAAGTACAGGAATCTGCTCCCCGGATGGGGCGCAATCCCCGCACCGGAGAACCGCTACAAATTGCAGCCAAAAAGAAAATCCGCTTCAAAGCCGGTTCCGAACTGGCAGGAAATGTCAGTAAGAAGTAAGGCACATTTAGTAGAATCAGAGCTTCCCTCCGCTGTGTGGCGATTGGTATATCTTAATTTTCTTCTTTAATTGTTCTACAGTTAATACTCCAATCTTTCTATGCAACATTCTGTGACAATTGGCACATACAACTGCTAAATCTTCAATTTTAGTTTTATCTCCTGCTTGATATTCAGAAAGAGGCTTTTTATGGTGGCATTCAATAAAATCCCAACCTAAATCTCCATATGTTTGGTAGAAATCAAAACCACAGACCTCGCAGGCTAATTTCCCCGTAGCATTCCATACTGATTTCTTTTTGGAAACAACTATCTGTTTATTGCGTTCCCTATGTTTATGGAGTTTGTACAATACCTGCCCTTCTTTCACTTCATCTGTTTCCGTATTTTCGTCATCTTCAATCTTATATAGACTTTGTCTTAGGTTATCATCTTTAATTATATTTTTAATTTCACTTGCAATATTTATCAATTTTTGCCTGTCATTAAAGAATTCGTCAAACACTTCTTTATCCAATTTACTATACGCATTCATTCCCTTACCTTGATACGAAGGGTCAATTGCAAGAAAATTAGATAGCTTTAAACCAACCCCGTTGGGGTTTCTAAAACGTTCCCTATCAGGCTTGTTTGAAAAAATTGGTAGTTGATTTAATATTTCAGATAGCCTAATAATATTAGGATTTCTTGCTTCTATAGTACCTCGGTTAGAATCAAAGTATAAATCAAGAGCAAGAATAATTTCGTCTCTATGCCATTTGGGGTTTCTCATAATATCTTTAACTATAAACTGAATCTTACAAATTTAACTTTTTTAGAAAAATACTTTAAGTTAAGGCACATTCAGTATCATTAGGGCGTGCCCCCTGCCCTATTTTTAAATTGATTTTGGCTGGGCAGGGGTCGGGCTATCCGCTATATCTTTTGTTCGTACCTCACAAAAGGATGCCGCTGCTATCCCTCACGCACTCAAAATAAGTAAAGCCACCCACCCTGCAAAGCCCGCGCACAGGCTTTACCTATTTCTCGTAGAAAACAGAGGTATGTAAAGGTTGGAAATTGCTTAAAGTGAACCACAATTTCAACCCTTACATGGAGTTATTTATGAAATAAAAATTTCTCTTCTCCCCCCTTTCTAAAAAAATTAAATAAGCTAAGCTATATTAACATAACGCAATACATTATAGGACAAAATGACTTTTCCTATAATGTAATATTATGTCTGCGCTCCTGCGTCGCTTGCCCTGCGGGTAAATAAAGGTTCACGTCTTCGATACGAGCAAATAAAACTCCGGCTCCGTATTTTGTCCTATAATTAGACGTTATGTATAAATAGCCGCACAGCTAACACAATTTGCTTGCAAAATTTTCAATGTGTCTTTTAAAAACCTACACATTAAATTTTGCTGTACAAAGCCACCACACAGGCTCCGCGGCATTTAACATTTTTTCTGCCAACGCACAGGGAAAATATTTTTATTTGTGGTGTTCACTGGCATGCAAAAAATGCGAATGTGCCTTATTAAAGGCTTTATTTCCCGCATTTTTCTTTGCCGGCGTTCACGAGGTTGTTTGATTCATTCTTTTGCCTTGATGCAAAAGAACCAAAAAATCAAGGCTGTGATGCCTTCCGCTAAAAATGGACTATGTTCCGCTAAAATGCAAAAACTCGCTACGCTCAAACAGTTTGCATTTCTTAACGCTGCACGCTGTCCATTTTCTTAACGCTCATGCATCAAGGCCGTATAAAAACCGTGTAAAAACTTAAGACTTTCTATTTAACATAATGTTATTAAACCAGTATTTCTCTGCCAATATTGGAATTGTATTTTTTGAAATATTGATGCCCCAGGATGGTTTATTCCGGGAATAATCGTCGCTATCTGTAAATAATTCATCCGGTGTGCTCCACACAATGGATGGAATCAGGTAAAATATCGGTTCGTGTTCATCCATAAACAATACCAAGGCAACGTACAGATTTTCCCGGAGTTCTTTATTCCAATAATATTTGGGGATAGCAACGTAATTTGTCTTGCCGATATACACTGTGGCTAAATAAACAACACCCATCCACACCTCATTTATACCCGGTATTTTCAAGAAAGCAAGAAGAAGTACGCGTATCTGAGAACCGGTATTTCCTCTCTGAAATAAGACGTAAAACAACAGCAACTTTGTAATGGCCAAGGTGAAACTGAAATTCAGAACCGTGACCTGTCCGGTTGAAACACAGGAGGAGTTACCTGAAAATCCAAAAGAGTAAGGGGAACTAAAATTGAAAACGATGTCTAACACAATTAAGGTCACAGCATGTGACAATGAACTGATTATTATTGCTTACCAATGGGGAGCGAGTTTTGAACTGATGCGCATCCTAAGCGGAAACTACAACAGTGTTGATGTTACCATTAATATCCAACCCGGACAATACACAGGACCGATTGTTCTCAATGGTGTGAATAATCCACTATCCGGAAGTTACGATGTCTATCTGGCAAACGGAGATTATAGCGTAGTATTTCTTGGTCTTGACTGGGGCGGCCCACAAGGATTCAAAGTGAATTTCAATGGAGCTGAATACGACAGTGTTCCATCAGAAAGCGGAGAAGGATTGGTTTGGAATACCCCTCCTATCGGATTAACCGTTTAATCACCACAGAAGCAAAAGTACCCCGTATGCAAATCGTATATGGGGTTTTGTTATTTGTTAATGAGCGTGTTTCTATGGTTACAGTTAAATTAAATCAGCACTACTCCCCTACCTTCAAATACTCAATTTCATTGGCTTCTGTCAACACCGCAATTAATTTTCCGGTTTTCCCCAATGCAGCACGATACCGTTGATTACTGATCGGAGTCAGGGATTCGTCAACCAATTCAAACAAGTCACTTTTCGGATCTCGGAACAATGCAAAAATAAGGTACTTATCATTCACTGAACGAATACTGCAGTTGTCACAGATTTGCTTGAAATTACTGTTATAGATGGCACTCTTCCCATCTGTATGGGCTACAATTAAAAAATGATTTGTCTTCAATTCGGTGGCAGAAACAGTCCCTTTTCCCAATTCTAATATACTTTCTCCATCTCGTGTTTCAAAACTTTGTTCGCCATCACTCCCGGAATAATGAATCACATTTGCTGTAAACACACGTACATCTCGGTCTGGTTTACGGAACGGCACCCAATACAGCTGCTCTGTTTCCGGAGTGTAAATTGCCAGCTCAACACCTGCTGAATCTGTTTGTCTAAGCACTTCTATCGCTTTCTGATCAATACTCAAATGCACTTGATATGAACCGTCTCTCGTTCTATCTAAAATTTTTCCTGAAGACGACAGTAAAATAGATTCAACCGGCACTTCTTTGTGAGTACGCCTATGAATGACAATCAACTCATTTGACAACGAGTTATCATCAAAAAACGCATCCATCCAGGTATATATTCTTTTTTTCATCGGAAACGAATAAATAACACGGCCGTCATGCAACAGAAAGAATTGTTTCTCATCAGTGGAATAATACAAACGATAATTTCCAGACTGGTCACATAAAACTCCATTTTTTAGAATCGTAGTTCCGTCTATGGGTGAATACATCATATAAACATGGGGATGTCTCTTTGATTCTAATCGTACTATTTCCTCAATAGTGCGAAAATAAGGATCAAGTATAAGTGTATTTTTGTCTTTGTGAATACTAATAGGTGTAGTTGTGTGTAGCAACTGACCTTTTGCATCATACACAGAAATGCGTTCAGTGATCCCATTATGGTTATAATTATTTTTGTATAAATACAACTGTCCTTTCTCAAAAAAAGCACCAAGGCGATACTTATAGTACGTTACGATTGAATCGGGAGGGAGAATGATCTCTTCCGTTCGCTCATTAATAATCATTGTCTTATTCGTCTCATAATCCCGGTATTCTACCAGCGATTCTCCATAATAGTCCTTAAAAACCATTCCTGGTCTGTTACGTATAAATGCCTCACCCTTTATAGGGAAAAATTTCATCTGTCCTTCCGCACACAAAATTTTCCAATAAGGTTTTTCCGATCCGTATGTCGTGTACATCAATCCAAGCCGTGGAGAAGTTGCTTCAGGGAATAAATCGACATTATCAAGAGAATCCGTTTTATAATCCTGTGTATCATATGGTGGAGAATAATATGAGAATGGTGTGCTTTTTAGCTTCCAATCATCTGCGCTACCAGTGGTATATTCATACGAAATACCCTTGAAAGAGCGAGCAGTCATGACAAATATACTCTTTTCTGTATTATACCATTTTTCAACGGAACGGATGGGTTGATAAAACCGTGATTTCAGATTTCTGTCCAGCAAGATGTAGACGGTATCGCGCTTCGCAACACAAAAGTCTTTCCCGAACTTGAAGAGTGTATCGTAAACAGGGTCAGTTATCCGATGATGTTTATACTGAAAACCATATTTCCCGTTTTCTGAATAGCTGTGAATGCCATTTTCAAAGAAAAAAGCATTGTCTACCAGATAATTAAAAGGATCGGTACTTGCTTTCTGTCCCCGGCAATTGGATAGTGAACAGATAAAAATAATTGCGGTATAGATATAATTTGAGAACATCTCGTTTTTAATACAATCAAATATACTTCTATTTTATTTATCGCAATCAATATGAATCCCCCTCATAAATAATACCTGAAAGCGATCTTATTATGCACTTTTTTATTTAACATAACATTCCCTTTCAGAATCCCCTATTTTCAAACGCATCGAATACCAATACCAAAGTTCAAATTTTACATTCTCAGAAAGAATGGTAGCACACCTTCTTTTCTCTGATAAAATGAATTTAAAATCAGACACATAAACACATATTCATCACACATTGGCCAACTGCGGGTATTTTTTCTCATGCTCAGCAATCAACTCCATTGAAATCTCCTGATCCAATGTAAAGTTGTTTTGATAGATAAACAATTTAAAGCAATAGTACCGCTTCTTAGCAGTCTGCCATTCAGATTTTTTGCATTCAAAATCAGTGATCTGCTGATCATAAAAATAAAAATACCGAGGGTCCTCTTCAGGATCAGCAATCAGGAAAGCGTTTGTTTTTTCAGCAAAATCAGATTCCAGGTAATTTAAGTAGTCTCCAAAAGTCTTCATAATTTTCAGCATAGTATAGTACAGCGTGAAAAATGGTTAAGCAGTTGGTTATGCCTCTAAAAGTTAGCAATTGTACAAATGAACTATTTTTTTTGATTGACACATCATTTTTAACCCACTATTTTAAGCTCAACTTAAAAATCAGGTATTTATACGTGTTTTATAGATGTGAGCGTTACGAAAATCAGAATTAATTATCTTTATCAAAAAAACATACTATCATGGGAAAATTTGGAATAACTGAAATACTTGTTGTAATTAGCTTCCTTGCACTCATCTTTTTATTTGGTTTTTGGGTTGGGAAATTGGCTGGCAGAAATGCAGCCAATAAAGAGTTTATGAACAGAAAGTCGTAAACGTGTATAATCGAAACTATTTCTGATTAATTCCGAAACCGCCTCCTCAGTCGTTTTTTATGATGCGTATAATGTGTTTGTTGATTGTGATCCAATGAAATAACACTAATATTCCCATCCACCTCCAACACAGCCAGTTTTACTTCTTCAATGTGCTCCACACCATGCTCCCGCACAACTTCCAATACTTCTTCCGGGGTAATTTCAACTTTTTGAAGCATATACGTATCTAATTTACCATCTTTTATAAGAATGCGGGGATCTTCTTCTATCCAACTTCTGATGCGGGTATTTCTGAAGAGCAATCGTTTTAATACAAAATTAGCAACAAATAACACAAAAGCAGCTGTCAAACCTCCCTGTAAAGTTGTGTTCTCCCCTACCATTGCGTTCTGAACCGCATTGGAAATGAGTAATAATAAAATCACATCGCCGGCATTCAATTGCGATAATTGATTTTTACCGAACAACCTCAAACACAATAGCATGAACACATAAACAGCAAGACTTCTCAATGTAACATCTACCAGTGGATCCATACGTTTTATTTTATACGAGTATAAATAAAAAATCAATTGTTGGCACACGCGCTTCATCATTCTTGCACCTGTTCAGGCTACTACCCAACTCTACCACTACCTAATTTTGCTAAAAACAAAAGGATGTGCCCTCGAGGACATCGAGGAAGTGTTGAGAGGAAGAAATGAGGGAAGAGATTAGAATTATTCGTAATTCTTCAATGTATCTAATAATTCTACTTTATAATTATAGATATCGTCGATTGATTGCAACAATTTCTTTTCCCCGTTATCTTTTCCATTGTTGAACAATTCCAGGTATTTATTCCCCGAATTAAAATGAAGGCGGCAAATTGGTTTGCGGTTATTGTCATCTAACAATATTCCAAAATAGGATTGTGTATCACGAAACGCAATTCTTGACGCCTGTAATTGTTCTCTTAAAATTGCTTTGATAATTTGAGAACCTTCAATTTCTTCTTCTGTTGTAATAAATTTCGGTATCTCTGCATTATTCTCATCAACCGGATGAATTTCCTCCGTTGACTTTGACGGAATCGATTCATTGATATTTAAAGCATTTTTCAGCCTGAAACTAATTGATTCATTGATGGAATTAGCAAACGCCTTTTTCGTGTATTCTCTGAAAGTTGCCATTCTTGATGCTGTAAGCGGCTTTCCAAAAAAACGATTGACCAACAGTTTAATGATTTCATCAGAAGGTTCTTGAATTTCTTTTTCAAATTCATTTCTAATTGCTTTTATGTACTTTAAAGCTTCAGCAGAATCTAAGATGTTTTCAAGATTATAATCACTTTTTGTAAAGTTTTCCAGGATTTTAATACTTGAACTTTTCAGGTTTGACAAATCAAGGGTAAAAAATGGTTTTTCATCCATGATGTTCGGTCTTTCTAAATCGGTATAAAAATTATAGATGTGTCCGTTTGTCAGAACTCCAAACCGTGCTTTTGAAACATGAAAATAGCGATGAAGCTGTGAATTATGAGCATCGACATTTTCTTTCCAATGCTTACATTCAATGATTAAAATCGGCTCATTGTCTCGTTTGATAACGTAATCAACCTTTTCTCCCTTTTTCGTTCCTATATCACAAATAAATTCAGGAATTACTTCTGTTGGATTAAATATATCATATCCAAGAATCTGGATAAATGGCATAATGAATGCATTTTTTGTAGCTTCTTCCGTATTAATCTGATCTTTTAATGAATCGACACGTTGATGAAGCTGCTCCAGTTTTAATTTTAAATCTGCTTCCATGTTCGTTTTATATAGTTTTTGTTTAGGTACATCATTTATTTACAGCTATTCTATTAATCCACTTTAAATAGCCACTTCGTTTACACTCCGCAATATTACCAACACCTTTTGAAATTCAGACCACGTATAAATACCTGTTTTTATGTTTTCTATTAACAGTTTTGATTACTGATAAACAAAGGAAGTTATTAGTAATTTACACGGCAATCAATCATCAAAAAAGCATCTATAGCTATTTTTTTCACTATCTTTGTATTCATAAAATCAATTAAAACAGCATGTGATTAATCATTTCTTTCAGACTCTTTAAAGACAGCAGACCATCCGGTTTGTCTTATTCATTCCACTTTAAAACGAAAGAAAAACATGCTTACAATTCAGCAACTTTCATATACACATCCCAATAAGGATGTCGTATTCAATAACATCAACCTGGTTCTTCAATCAGGAGAAAAAACGGCACTGGTCGGTAACAATGGTACGGGAAAATCAACCTTACTGAAACTCATTGCTGGCGAACTTCAGCCAGTCAACGGAACAATTACAACAGATGCAATTCCGTATTCCATCCCGCAACTATTTGGTCCGTACAATCAATTAACGGTAGCAGAAGCACTGGGAATTGATAAACGGCTCCGTGCCTTTCACGAAATAGTGAACGGCAATACAAACGAGGAAATCTACGAGCAACTCAACGACGACTGGACCATTGAGGAGCGTTGCAACGAAGCTCTGAATTACTGGCAATTGAATGATGTACTGCTCACCAGCAAATTGGAAACACTCAGCGGCGGACAAAAAACAAAAGTTTTTCTGGCAGGAATTCAGATCCATCAACCGGAACTTATACTCCTTGACGAACCAAGCAACCACCTCGATGCAGAAGGCAGGAAATTGCTCTATGATTTTATTCTGCACACGCGAATGACAGTGATTGTTGTGAGCCACGACAGAGAACTATTGAACTTATTGAATACAATCCATGAGTTAAGCAGTCGGGGAATTACTGCTTATGGAGGGAACTATACCTTTTACCAGCAGCAGAGATCTTTCGAAAAAGCCAGTTTGGAACACGACATTCAACACACCGAAAAGGCATTGAAAAAAGCCCGTGAAAAGGAACGTGAGACCATTGAACGACAACAAAAAAACGATGCCCGCGGAAAAAAGAAGCAAGAGCAATCCGGGGTTGCACGCATCATGATGAATACATTGCGCAACAATGCCGAAAATAGCACGGCAAAAGCCAAAAACATACATGGAGAGAAGATCAATTCCATTTCACAAGAACTAACCGAGCTTCGTTCATCGCTTCCCGAAATCGATCAAATGAAATTCGGATTCGATGCTTCTCCTCTTCACAAGGGAAAAGTGCTGTTTACAGCGGACGGGATCAATTTTAAACATGGCAACGGGACTTATTTATGGCAAAAAAATCTGGATGTTCAAATTTATAGCGGCGAACGGATTGTTATTAAAGGGGGGAACGGTTCCGGTAAAACAACACTGATCCGGATCATCCTTGGAGAGTTGACTCCCCAGACAGGAACAGTAACGATCGCAGAAAACAATACGGTTTACATTGACCAGGACTATTCACGTTTAAACAATCAGTTATCCGTGTATGAGCAAGTACAAGCATTCAATACTTCTGCCTTACAAGAACACGAAATCAAGATCCGGTTGAATCGCTTTTTATTCTCCAAAGATGATTGGAATCAGTCCTGTGACACCTTGAGTGGCGGAGAGCGCATGCGTCTATTGTTGTGCTGCCTGACAATCGGCAGGCAATCCCCTGATATCATTGTACTGGATGAGCCAACCAATAATCTTGACCTTCAAAACGTTGAAATTCTGACGGCTGCCATCAACGCATACAAAGGAACATTGATTGTTGTGTCACACGATGCAACCTTTGTGGAGCACATTAACACAGAAAGAAGCATCACACTGTGATTTCAGCAAAAAAAGCGTTGTTGCGGAACAATCGGGTGGGCGCTGTTACCATGGTTGAATGATTTAAATAAGAAAAAATAACACTGATTAACGGTCAATCTATTTATTTTTCGTACGTTAGTTCTATGAACAAACAACTAACAATCGACAACTACCTGGACAATCATTACATCCACCGGAGTAATTGGTTGCGGGCTGCTGTTCTGGGGGCAAACGACGGCATTATCTCCATATCCAGTCTTGCAATTGGTGTAGCAGCAGCCAGCACAACGAAAGAGCCGACTATTCTCGCTACCGTTGCCGGACTTGTGGCAGGAGCGCTATCCATGGCGGCAGGAGAATATGTTTCTGTCAGTTCACAAACGGATATCGAAAAAGCTGACATTAAGCGGGAAGCAAAAGAACTGGAAGAAATGCCGGAAGCTGAATTAAAAATTCTGGCTGAAATCTATGAACAAAGAGGATTGAAGAAGGAAACCGCAATGCAGGTAGCGAAGGAATTAACCGAAAAGGATGCATTGGGAGCACATGTGAGAGATGAACTTGGCATCACCGAACTGACGCAAGCAAATCCAATACAGGCCGCATTCGCTTCCGGGGCTTCTTTTACGATCGGGGGGGCACTTCCGTTAATCGTTATCCTGTTATTCCCTGCTCAACACCTGGAGTACTGGCTGTATGGCTTTACAATTGTATTCCTGGTCATACTCGGCGCTATTTCCGCACGAACCGGGGGATCGGGAATTACAAAAGCAATTCTGAGAATCACGATCTGGGGTACACTCGCAATGGGATTGTCCGCATTTGTAGGATACCTGTTTGGAGTAAGTGTATAGTTTTTGCAGGTCAATACTTCACCGCTTTTAAAATAAAATTCATCAGCCAGGCAGGTCCGATCAATAAAAATTGAAGATCTTTGAGAAAGGAAGGTTTCTTCCCTTCAATTCCGTGTCCGATAAATTGTCCGATCCATGCCAGTGCGAACAGCCCCAGGGAAAACCATACCAATCCTTTCGTTCCCAGTTGCATTAGCAGCCACTCATTGCCGAACGAGACAATAGACGCCCATACAATAAACCCGAGGAATAGCGGGAAGGACAATACCAGGTAATACACAAGTACAAGTGTAAGAACGAGTGTTGCCCAATTCAGATAAGGAGATAAACTGAATACTGCATCCGGTACGGGAAGTGCACGAATCAGCCCGAAAAGTGTAAAAAAGATCACCGGAACACATATCCAGTGGATGAATTTATTGGTCCGGTCCTGATGACTTTCGGAATATTCCCGCAATAACCGTTCTATTTTTCGCATTGCCATGATGTATGAATGGATAATGAAATGTACGGTTTTATTTTCATTTTTCCTAAAACCGGTTTATGCTATTTTAACAGGCAATTGTTCATGTCGATGTACTTTTTTATTAAATTACCGGAAAATACCGTTTATGACAACAAAAAACATTACCCGGAAACAACAGTTATTTACCCAGCTTCATTACCAGGAATCCCCCTTGCTACTTGGAAATGTATGGGATGCCCACAGTGCGGTAATTGCACAGGAAGCAGGTTTTCAGGCATTGGGAACTTCCAGCCATGCCATTGCTTTTTCATTGGGGTACAAAGACGGGGAAGAAATTCCGTTTGACGAGTTACTGTTTATGGTTGAACGCATCATGCAGGTCGCTACGATTCCTGTATCGGTTGATTTTGAAAGCGGTTACAGTGAGAAACCGAAAAAAGTTGCTAAAAAAGTTAGAAAGTTAACGGAACTCGGTGTTGTGGGAATCAACCTGGAAGATAGCCAGGTGTTGAACGGAAAACGGCAATTACAATCTCCAGAGGTATTAGTTGCCAAAATTGAAGCGATCAAAGATCTGACGGATATTTTTATCAATGCGCGTACGGACACCTACACGACCAAACATCCTGATCCGCTGAAAGAAACGTGCGCACGTGCCAATCTATATGCAAAAGCGGGAGCGGATGGGATTTTTGTTCCATTGATTGAGTCCGAGAAGGATTTGAAAATCTTTCTGGATGAAATTAAATTGCCACTCAACGTTTTTACCACTCCTCACCTGCCGGATTACGAAACATTAAAAACGATGGGAGTACATCGCATCAGTCACGGAGGAAAACAATATGATCAGTTGATGGCTCGTTCACAAGAGTTATTCAAGAATTTTTTATCGAAAAAAGAATATGCAATCATCCTTGGAAAATAAGTAAACTAACTGGTTGTTATTTCGTTCTGCCAAACAGAGAAAATACCTCTCGCCAAAACGCCTTCTTATTAAATTGCAATAGACAAAGAAAAAATAGCTCACCAAGGCACTAAGTCGCAAAGGTGGTTATACTTAATGCTTGCGGCTTTGCTTGAAAAATAACGTTCAACGAACAACCATTTTTTCAATTCTTGCATTTTATCAAATCAACTCCCTTTTTGCATTGCAATAGACAGAGAAAAAATAGCTCGCCAAGGCGCTAAGTCGCAAAGGTGGTTATACTTAATGCTTGCGACTTTGTGTGAAAAATAACGCTTAACAAACAACCATTTTTTTCAATTCTTGCATTTTATCAAACCAACTTTCTTTTTGCATTGCGATAAACAAAGAAAAAATAGCTCACCAAGGCACTAAGTCGCAAAGGTTGCTACACTTAATACTTGCGGCTTTGCGTGAAAAATAACGCTCAACAAACAACCATTTTTTTCAATTCTTGCATTTTATCAAACCAACTTTCTTTTTGCATTGCGATAAACAAAGAAAAAATAGCTCACCAAGGCACTAAGTCGCAAAGGTTGCTACACTTAATACTTGCGGCTTTGCGTGAAAAATAACGCTCAACAAACAACCATTTTTTTCAATTCTTGCATTTTATCAAACCAACTTTCTTTTTGCATTGCGATAAACAAAGAAAAAATAGCTCGCCAAGGCACTAAGTCGCAAAGGTGGTTATGCTTATTACTTGCTACTTTGTGTGAAAAACAAATTGTCAATTTATTGATAACCCGTCAACTGTTCTTTGCCTGATATTTTATCCACTTCCAACTCCAATCAACGTTTCTATTTTCGTTAATTTTGTAGGATTCTCATTTCACAAACAAACGATCATGATTCCATATTCATTCTTAGATTTAGCCATCGTCAGTGAAGGAAACGATATTTCCCAGACACTTGAAAACTCAGTAAAAACAGCACAAAAAGCAGAACAATCAGGATATACACGCTACTGGTTTGCAGAGCATCACAACATGAAAAGCGTAGCCAGTTCCGCAACCTCTGTCCTGATCGGTCACATTGCTGGAAAAACAACAACAATTCGCGTAGGATCAGGTGGAATCATGCTTCCCAATCATTCTCCGCTGGTCATTGCTGAACATTTCGGCACACTGGCCTCCCTCTACCCCGGACGTATTGACATGGGATTGGGACGTGCACCGGGAACGGATCAGGTCACCGCAGCGGCACTGAACCCGAATTTCCTTGAAAACGTACATCATTTCCCTGAAAATGTGCAGAAAATACAACAATATCTTTCCGGAAAAAATGCCAATGCACAAGTACGGGCCATTCCCGGAGAAGGTACAGATATTCCGATCTGGATGCTCGGATCCAGTACCGATTCCGCTTATTTAGCATCTTCACTCGGATTGCCTTATGCATTTGCCAGTCATTTCGCACCGGCTCAAATGACTGCTGCATTTGATATTTATTCACACAATTACCGATCCGACGAACATCCTCCGAAAAAAATGGCCTGTGTGAATGTAATTATCGCACCGACAACAGAAGAAGCCGAACGCATTGCGACATCTTTCTACAGAATGTTCCTGGGAATGATTCGCAATCAACGGGGATACCTGCAAGCACCGATTGACACAATGAAAGGTATCTGGGATCCGGCAGAAGAAGCGTATGTGCGTCAAATGACACATTGCTCATTCATCGGGACAAAAGAAACCGTAAAAGCGGAAATCAGCCGGTTCATCAATCGGTTCAACCTGAGTGAAATCATGACGACATCACCTGTCTACAGCCTCGAAGATAAGTTGTATAGTATTGAGGCATTTTCGGAAGTAATGAACAGCATCTGATTTTAGTAATCAAACTGAAAAGGCACGTACACCTGCCACATTTAAGTTTTTAATTTAAATTTGTGATGTGACTCTGATCAAATGAAGCAAAGCGACAAAAAAAAAATTCTGTTTTTATCCTCCTGGTATCCCAATAAAAATGCACCGACATTGGGAAACTTTGTGCAGAAACACGCAGAAGCTGCCGCGCTTTACAATGACGTAACTGTGATAGCTATTTTCCCACACAACGAGAAATTTTACACACTGGAGTCCAATGAGAAAAACGGGGTAAAAAGTGTTTTATCTTATTACCCGCAGGTCTCCTGTTCCATTCCGGTTTTGAAGCAATTTTTACAGTATTACAGGACACGGAAAGCATTCCTGAAAGCGTATAACTATGCACGTACCACATTCGGCAAACCGAATCTTGTTCATGTAAATGTGGTCTACCCGATCGGTTTGTGGGCCAAACGACTGAAGACAACCGAAGGATTGTCCTATGTGGTCACAGAGCATTCTACCGCCTTTCACCCGGGAAGCAATAAACTATCTGCTACTGCATTAAAGTTGGGTATCTCCTGGATGAATCACGCAGAAAGAATACTCCCGGTAAGTGAAGACCTCAAAAACTCCCTGGAGCAACGAGGTGTAACACAACCAATGGAAGTGATTTCAAATGTTGTCAATGAACAAATTTTCGGGAATCTCCCTCCTGTCGAGCCGGTGAAAACAACGTTTATTCATATTTCAACGGCAGTCGACGCACATAAAAATGTCTCGGGCATTGTTCGCAGTATTGCCGAATTGAGTAAAAAAAACGTCGATTTCCAATTCCTCATTGTCAGTGACGGAGAACTGGCTCCTTTTATTGATTTAGCATACCGGCAATTAAACATTTCACATGATCTGCTGCAATTTGAAGGAACAAAAACAACAGAAGAAATCGCCGATCTGATCAATCACGCTTCCGCATTGGTTCTCTTCAGTAATTTTGAAAATTTTCCCTGTGTCATTCCGGAAGCTTTTATGGCAGGTAAACCAGTTATTTCTACAAATGTCAATGGGATTCCTGAGCATGTCAATCAGCACAACGGTATACTGGTGGAGGCACAAAATGAAGAACAATTGGTAGCTGCATTATCTGCTGTTATCAACCATCAAATACATTTTGATCCGGCAGCGATCAAATCATATGCATACGATCATTTCAGTTACCAGGCTGTTGGTAAAAAAATGGATGCGGTGTATGCTAAAATCCTGAACACACATGTTTCGTAAAATCGTTGAAACAATATTCAGCAAGGGCTTTACGGCGTTGTGCAACCTCCTGATCTTGTTGATTACAGCAAAATACCTGGGACCGCATGGCCGTGGAGAAATGGCCATTTTTGTTTTGGGAATTTCCATCGTCGGAATCATTCAAAATATTTTTTCAGGATCGATTTTAACATACCTTACCCCCAAATACGCTATAAGACACCTGATCGTACTGGCAAGTATGTGGAACATTTTCATCTCCTGCACCGTACCCTTTATCCTGGTTTATTTTGACTTGTTTCCGGCCATCCATGCTTACGATTTGATCAATCTCTCGTTATTGCTCGGAAGCGTATCATTGCTGCAGAATATTTTATTGGGAATGGAAGCCATTAACAAACAAAACCTGATTGAAATTACAAAAGCATTTACGTCTGCGCTGTTTTTGCTCCTGTTCATTGTTGTATTTCAGGTGCACACACTTCAATCTGTGATTGATTCTTTTTATTGGTCGTATTCAATCACCTTGGGGATTTCCATTATTTTTATCCGTGTTCATCCCCGCAGCATTCACACTGTTTCGCTCTCCGTTCGGGAGTTGATGCGTTACTTTTTCTCTTTTGGAGTACAAATGCAGTTAAACAACATTTCGCAAATGATCAATTACCGCTTCTGCTACTACCTGATTGAAAAGAAAATTGGTTTATCTGCTCTCGGAATTTTTTCCGTTACTACATCTTTAATTGAGGTTGTATGGATTATTTGCAAGAGCATCAGTGCAATACACTACAGCAAATCAGTAAATTTAAACCAAACAGATCAACGCATACGTCTGACACAAAAACTGTCAAAAATGAGTTTGTTACTTACATTACCTGCCATTTTAGGCTTATTACTCATTCCGAACGATATCTTTTCATGGTTATTCGGAAAAGATTTTACTAACTTTAAGGTACTTTTTATTTCCCTGGCACCAGGAGCATTATTCCTGGCAGTATTTACGATTTTTAATCATCACTTCTCAGGAATTGGTAAAAATATGATTAACCTGAAAGCATCTGTACTGGGCAATGTAATCACCATTTGCGTTGGACTATTCACTATTGATTCGGTTGGAATGTTATCCGGTGGAATCGCTACAAGTCTCGGTTATGCCAGTATGTTTATCTACCTGCTGATTCAATTCAACAACATGTATCAATTGCCGTACAGTTGGCTGCGCATCTCCAAACGGGAAGTAAAAACAATTTTTGATTTAAGGGAATTCCAGCTATGAAATTAAAATCACATCACTTCTTTCTTTTGATTATTGTCGCAATTCCGATCGTCGTGAGAACGATATTTGCGACTACTTATCACGGATTTGATGTCGGAACGTTTGAAAAGTGGATTCCGTCCACTACCCCCTTCTATGCCGTTTACTCTACCGATTGTTACTGCAATTACCCGATTATCGGCCTTTTCCTATCGACAGGCGCACTAAAACTCGCCGGCAGCTTTTTTTTATTCTTTCTGTACCTGGCACTGTTTGAGAGCATCAATGCCCTGTTGTTTTACCGGTTACTCGGCTTCCTGAACATTCAAAATAAATGGATTTACACCCTTTTATTTGTCCTGTTGCCTTCTACGTTATCCGGCGGTGCTTTGTGGGGACAAATTGATCATATCGGACTGACTTTTTTATTGATTTTGTTGATTCTACTCGCACGGATTTATCAAAACAACAAGCTGAAGCAAACCACTTCCCGGTGGTATTACCTATCCATCGGAGGCCTGTTCTACCTGGCTATTTTCACGAAACAGTTATTGGTTTTTCCATTATTCCCGATTGGAATAGCTATTTTATTGATACTCTATAGCCGGAAAAACATCAAAGAATCAATGTATTTATCCCTGATCATGCTTGCCGGTTTTTTGGTTCCGTTCATGGCATTTGAAACATGGCTTTCTTATCCTGAAACATACCGGTTCACACATTACCAGCGGATTTTAGAAACAGGTAGTGATCACATGGATATCATCTCCGGCAACGGCATCACAATCTGGCAATTATTTTTTCAGAACCTGGAGGCTCCTTCTACCGGCGAAATTGTTGCTTTCCTCTCCCCCAAATTAATTGGTTTGGGACTCACCTTCTTCTTAAGTGCATGGTTGTTTTTCAGTTACATTAAGCTGTCATTCAGAACGGAATCCGTAGCTTTTCAACTCGGCTTACTCTGTTTAATCATTGCTGTATTTAACCTCACGTTCAATTTATTCTTAACCGGAACTCACGAGCGTTACCTGTTTTATTTTTACCCGTTTTTAATCCTGGCTTTTCTCGGACTCCGTAATTTACCGGATCTGTTCAAAAAATACGACCTCGCTCTGTTTTTTATCGGCAGTATCGGTTACGGATTGTTTGTACTGGCGATCTTAAAAGGATGGTTAAAAGTAGACAACATGCATGTCAATACTGCTTACCATAAAATGATCACCATCACCCACCTGCTGATTTTTATACGTTTGGTGTTTATTATCAGAAAAATCAGAACTTATAAGGTATAAATATTGATTATCTAATGATCATTAAAACTCTGAAACCAACTCTTCCACTTCTCTGAAAATCTTGCTCTTGTTCCGTTGATTAATTACGTGATTGTTTTCCAGAATTTCCGGATTTTCATACAATTCTCTTACGAGAATACACCCTTTTTCAAGCAGGTAATCTTTTTCCCGCTTGGTAATCGTTGTCAGGCAGGTAATCGGATACAATGCCTTCTGGTCCACCAGGTTTTTAATACTTTGTTTAGCCGGGTAATCCCACGACAGCATTTTAATGCCGTAATATTCACCAAACTGGATGGAATCCATTGTCAGGTAAGCATTTGTAATCAGCCAACCTTGTGTAAATTGATGATTATTTCCAAATAAATGGTAGTCCTGCCCGGAAATATCATTGACCCTTGAAAGCAGGTACATCGGAGTTGTGACACTGATTTTGGCATCTACGGTGTTTCTGAATTTACATTCAATCCACAAGAGTTCATTTCCCTTTTTAGCGATCACGTCCGCTTCGTGTGAAACTGCATTTCCCTGAATAATTTTGTTTTCACAGGTTTCATACCCATAGCTTTGCAGAAAGCGGGATGTCCATTTTTCGAAATAATATCCGGCGGGCCCCAGGTCTCTCAATGCGCGCTTCAAACTGTAACGGGCAGCAAACGTTCCCGATACTTTTTTCAGTTGACGGAATGCCAGTTTATACAATGCCCGGGTTGTTATTCCATCATGAATCTGAGGTTGCATGGATTCCAATACTTCTTCTATTTCAATGGGTGAAGCTCCTGATTTACTCAATGAAATGCGTAGTTTTTCAACATCAAAATCAGTGAATTCCCCGGAGTGTTTTTTGACTTTTCTTACATTTAAACTCATTCTTTCTGTATGTGTTCTACAAAAATAAAATTGTTTTTGAGGTTTCAGCCTTTTTTGTCATATCGCGATAGTGCGATATCCCTATTTAGTCAGAAACATGAATCTGATACTCCCAATCCGCTGTCTTGTAGACTCCCGATCGATTTTGAATACTAATAGTCCCGCTTATCCGGTGCATTCCCCGGTGTAATTTCAAACGAATTCTTCCCGTTCCATCTCCCGGGTAATGAATACGTCCTGACATGTTATTTAGCGTTACAACAGGGATATTAGACGTATCAAAAGCCCCTATTGTCACCTTTAATTCAATCGAATCATTTTCACGCGCAACAAGTGGTCCGACAGCAATTGGCTGTATTTCATTGAACGGATACGAAGCCTGACAACCAAATGCCAGGCAATGATATACTGCCAACTGTTTTACATGCAGTATATCATTTTGCAATGTGGTAATTATTGCCAGTGCGGAAAGTAAAGAACTATTTTCAAAATAAGCTTGTTCCCATGAAACACCACCAATCATCTCAGGATAACTTAATCCTGCGTACACATCGATTAAAACCTGCTTATCTTCTTTTAAATTAGCAGCACTGTTTTCCACCATTTTTTCTGTGAGTAACAGTAATTCTTTCTTTGTTTCAAACCGATTAATTGATTTCGACTTCATCTGGAAAACCATTCCATTTCTTTCATAACTCCCCAAAAAGTCAGTTAAGTGATTTCTAAGTGTCTTTAAATTCAAATATACTTTAACACCTATCTTTTTTTATCCAGGAAGAAATCACCCACTTGTTCCTGCAATTGATCATGTGTTAATTGTGAAAAGTCAATTAATTGAGGGAAATAATTTTTAAGCACAACTGATTTCTTTATCTGATGCGCCTGTAAAAGGACGGATCTAAGCGTATCCAATCGTGCAAGCTCATTATCACAAACAGAATCAATGTGGAGATACCTATCGTAGATGGCATTCAACTTGAAATAATTATTATGCTGCTGTCCATTCCTTCGAAGACGTTCTACCTCAAACCGCAGTTCATTAGACTTCTCCTTTACAGCAACACAGGTCTGAGCATTATATCGTTGAATCGACTCAACCGACCCAACAAGCACGCGGTTCAATTGCCTTTCATCTTGATTATCACATGAACTTATCCCAATTAAAACCAAGATAAGGGATCCGGTTACTTTCATATTTCAAACAGTTCAATCCATTACACATACATAGTAGTGCATTAATTTTGAACAGAGAATCAGTTGATCCCAGGACTTTGAATCCCAGTTGAATAATGCGTTATTGTATACTCCTGTCAACGTGATTTTACGCACGTCCGGCAATACATCCTTATACGCTGTTAACTCAGCATCATTGGGCGGAAACCGTTTCATCAGCCTGGAAGCATAGCTTCGCACGTCAATATCTTTGCATGTTGAAGCAATTGTTTCCAATTGACTGTTTCCGAATGTCGTGTTTGTCATCCACAGCAATGTCACAATCGAACGTTGAGATTCAGGTGTTGTCTGTTCAAAATATGCAACTATCTTTTTCAGGTATAATTCCCGTTTCAAAGGAAGTAACAAGTATGCGAGAATTTTTCCCTGATTGAATGATTCTCCGGTGTCCGGATTGACAATTTTTACGCGTTCCTGTTTCAACAATTGAAAGGTTACATCCGTCACATCAATACCTGAAACAGAAAAGTCGCGCAGCTTTTCAATCAATTCCCAGGTACTCAATTCGGTCCACTGGATATTTTTAAGCGCCTTCTCAATGATCCGTTTATCATTTTCCCTGATGGAATGCATTTCCAGGTAAGAACTCATGTCAAAATAGAAATAGGAGGAGTAGCCTGTTTTCACCAGTTCTTTTCGTACTTTGGGGAGATAAGCCGTCGTATCTGCATTCAGCTCCTGCCAGAAATTATCCAGTTGTTTGTATTTGACTTCCAGGTCTTTTGCCGTCAAATCCGCAATTTTAAACGAATAAACTTCTTTTATTTTATCTTCAAATGATTGAGAATAACCCAATGAAATACAAATAGTTGAAAAATAAATTAGAAATAAACCTGCTTTCATTTCAGCGTTCAATTAAGTTGTGAGTCAGACGTTTTTACAACCGTATATTTATTCGTTCTGCAATTCTACGAATAAAATCTAAAATCGTACCACAATCTTAATTTCTTGTTGATATCTCTTGTATCAAATCGTTGTTTCAGCACAAAGAATCATTAACTTTGACACAAATCAAATCACGATGAGTACTTATAAACATCAAGTAGAAGAGAATTTTATTCGCTATGCGAAAATTGACACAACAGCAGACCCGAATTCAACTACCTTTCCTTCCACAATGAAGCAGAAAGACCTGGCGAAACTGTTGGTAAAGGAATTAATCGATTTAGGGCTGAAAGATGCTGAAATGGATGAGTGGGGATATGTGTTCGCAACCATCCCCGGAAACACAGACAAAGAGGCTCCTACCATCTGTTTCTGTTCACACATGGATACTGCCCCTGACGTAACGGGAACAAATGTCAAGCCAATCGTACATAGAAATTACAACGGTTCTCCGATTACATTACCGGACGATCCGACACAGGTTATCACAATTGAACGTCACCCGTATCTGAAAGAAAAAATCGGGGATGACATCATCACAGCGAGCGGTACAACCTTACTGGGAGCAGATGACAAGGCAGGAATTGCCATCATCATGGATTTTGCCAATTACATTGTAACACATCCGGAAGTGAAACACGGTGACATACGCATTTTATTCACACCCGATGAAGAAGTTGGTCGCGGAGTCGATCACCTGGACATCAAAAAACTGAATGCCGATTACGGCTACACACTGGACGGAGGAGTTTTGGGATCCATTGAAGATGAAACATTCTCAGCAGATTCTGTGAAAGTAACCTTCAAAGGAGTTAGCGCGCACCCAGGTTACGCCAAAGGGAAAATGATCAATGCGCTGAAACTGGTCGCCGATTTCGTAGCTGCCTTGCCAAAGGACCGGTGGTCTCCCGAAACAACAGAAGGTCGTGAGGGATTTGTTCACCCGGTTGCCATCAACGGTATCATGGAGGAAGCCAGTGTCAGTTTCATTATCCGCGATCACCTGACGGAAAAACTATCTAAATTTGAAGATGAACTGCAATCACTGGCTCAGATGATCATCGAGCCGCACAATGGTGCTACGATGGTATTTGAAGTAAAGGAACAATACAGAAATATGAAAGAAGTGCTTCAAAGTGTTCCGTTTGTAACAGATTATGCAATCGAAGCGATGAAGCGTGCAGGAATTGAACCGCGCCCGACGATTATCCGCGGAGGTACTGACGGTTCACGACTGTCCTTTATGGGATTGCCATGCCCGAATTTGTTTACAGGGGAAATGGGAATCCACTCCAAACAAGAATATGTAAGCGTTCAGGACATGGAGAAAGCTGTAAAAACAATGGTTGAATTAATCCAAATCTGGGAAGGACACGAGGATTAAGATGGACCACAAACTCATCATCAAAAACATCAAACAGCATCAATTCGAGAAGATTTATTTTCTTCACGGAGAAGAACCGTTTTTTATTGATGCCATTACTGATGCCATTGTAGAAAATGCAATGGATGATAGTGAACGTGACTTTAATCAGACAATCGTTTACGGAAAGGAATGTGAGGCAGGAGCGATTATTGCTGATGCGAAATCATACCCGATGATGGGAGAAAGACGATTGGTGATCATCAAAGAAGCACAGGAATTCAAAGATATCGACCTGCTGGAATCGTATTTTAACAACCCCGTTGACACCACCATCTTTGTCATCTGTTACAAACACAAAAAGTTTGACACCCGGAAGAAACTGATCAAAGTTGCGGCCGCAAACGGACTCGTGTTTTTATCGGAAAAAGTCAGGGATTATAAATTAGTGGACTGGATTTCCAGCTATGCAAAAGAAGTTGGTTATCAAATCACTCCAAAAGCCGCGATGTTGTTGGCCGAATTTTTGGGAACAGACATCAGCAGGGTGGTTAATGAACTGGATAAGTTATCAATTCTCATTGAGAAAGGAACGGCAATCAATGAAGTTCACATCGAAGAAAACATCGGAATTTCAAAAGATTATAATTTCTTTGAACTGGCCAATGCGTTTGCTGAACGCGATTACCTGAAAGCAAGTAAGATTGTCAACTACTTTGAAAAAAATCCGAAAATGGGTCCGTTGATTCCGGTTATTTCAAATTTATTCGGCTACCATACAAAGTTGATGCGGATTCATTTCGCAAAAGATAAATCTCCTGCCGCGCTGGCATCTGTTTTGGGAGTTGCTCCGTTTCTTGTTGCACAATACACCAAAGCAGCAAAAATCTACAATCCGAAGAAACTGGCGGAAAATATCGCTATCCTGCAGGAATACGATTTAAAATCAAAGGGAATTGACAATTCCTCCTCCACTGATGGAGAATTAATGAAAGAAATGGTTTACCGATTGATGAACTGATGCATTTATTCTACGATCCGAATATTGACCAATCTACGGTTTCATATCAATTGAATGAAACAGAATCCCGGCATGCCTGCAAAGTACTGCGGCTCAAAGAAGGAGATAAGATCGGGCTGTTGAACGGAAAGGGAATGTATGCAGAAGCAGAAATCACAGGTGCCGATCCCAAAAGATGCCAGGTAAAGCTTGTTGCAGTTCACCTGGAAGAAGCGCCTGACTATACGATTCATATTGCCATTTGCCCGACAAAGATGAATGAGCGGATGGAGTGGATGGTGGAGAAAGTAACGGAATTGGGAGTGACGGAAATTACGTTTTTATTGAGCAAAAATTCAGAACGAAAAGCACTTAAATTAGAACGCTTCGAAAACATTGCCGTCAGCGCCATGAAGCAATCGAAACGATTGTACCTGCCGAAAATCAATGAGTTGGTTAAAGTGGATGCCTTTATCAAGAACAATCCCAATGGTTTTATCGCTCATTGTTACGAGGGGGAAAAGCACAATCTTTCGACTGTTTTTGACCGGTCCTCTCCTATTTTAATCGGTCCCGAAGGTGATTTTTCCCCGGAAGAGTGTGAACTGGCGAAAACCAATGGTTACAAAGAACTATCACTGGGTGCCAATCGTTTAAGAACCGAAACAGCAGGGCTGTATGCCTGCATGCAAGCGTTAATGACCATTTAATTTTCAGGAACCTATGCAGATAAAACAGATAAATCGAAGTAAAACCCGGGCCGCACTCCGGCCGGTGGTACACGTATTGACCGTCTTATTCCTCTTCATTGGGTCAACTGCTTTTTCACAATATCCGTATCAATTGGCAGTGTTAAAATACAACGGTGGCGGTGATTACTATGCAAATCCCACATCTGTCCCGAACCTGGCTAAGTTCTGTAATGAAAACCTGAACATGAATATTTCTCCGAATGTCCCGTATGTAGATGTGGGAAGCCCGGATTTATTTCTGTATCCTTTTGTACATATGACCGGGCACGGGAATGTTGTTTTTTCTTCCCAGGAAGCTGAAAACCTCAGGACGTACCTGCTCGGAGGAGGTTTTTTGCACATTGACGACAATTACGGAATGGACCAGTTCATCCGTGTTGAAATTAAAAAACTGTTTCCGAATAATGAACTGGTTGAATTGCCATACAACCATCCGATTTTCAATCAAAAGTATCAATTCAACGGATTGCCGAAAATTCACGAGCACGACGACAAACGGGCACAGGCATTTGCGATTATCGAGAATGGAAAAGTCATCTTACTCTACACCTATGAAACCGATTTAGGTGACGGTTGGGAAGATCAGGCGGTACACAATAATTCACAGGAGAAACGCCGACAGGCATTGCAAATGGGAGCCAACATTGTCATGTATGCATTTACGGAATGATTCATTAAGTTCAAATAAACCAGGTTTTTATAAATAAAATATGTATCTTGGTCGCGATTAAACCGATCATTATGACCAATAAAAACCTCACACTACTATTCATTCCCTTGATGTGCGTCAGTAATTTATCACTGTCTGCAACCGGAATAAAAACAGAACATCAACCAGCAACCCCCAATCCTGAAACACATTTCCCCAGAATTGAAATCTACCGGGTAAAAGACTATGGGAACCCGGCATCCGAAGAAAAGCATCCGGAGAATGACGGAACGGTTCACTACATGGAAAAAAAATCACGCGAACCATATATTGAACGAACCAGCTACCTGCTGGATTCTGAAACGAGGCAAACGCTACTCAACCAGGAACTGGTTTTCCTCCCCTATTTCATGGAACTGAAACACCCCGTCACATTGCGACATTATTTCAATAGAAACCTGTTGCAGGACCTTCCTCAAAGACAGGAATTATTTCCTGCCAGCCTGGATGGTTACACGGCGATTATTCAGAAAAAAGAAATACAGCCGAAAACGCTTCTTGCTTATCACAACTATCCGCCTGCTGAAGTTGAAATTGTATGGCTGGATGAAAAAACGTGGTTTGTCAACAATGTATTTTATCAGTTATCCCTTGATGAAGTGATTCGCAATGCTCCAACAATTGTAACGGATGAAAAGCTGATCAAAGGTGAGCTGACTCAGTTTATTCACCATTCATTTGTTATTCAGTCAAAACTGAATGAAGGGTTTGCATACCTGGATACGGATACTTCACACTACCTCCGCAAAAAAGACAATGTTATTCTGGTTGTCGCGCAAATTGAAAAGAATCCGGAAGCAACAGGTTATGAATATACTTTTTATGCCGACGGAAGTATTACCACACCCGGATTATCTTATTACACACCTTTGCATAAGATATCCCATTGCCAATGGGTTGCTATTCAAAATCACCTGAACACCATTGATTTTGACATCCACAAAACAGAAGCAGACGACACACCTGCCTTTATCCGCGAGGGGCAGGCCAACAAATTGTATGCATTCAAAAACGGGAATTATTACAAACTGGAGTATCACAATGAATTTTCACCGATACCACAGCAAATTGTCGACTTTACACAGACAATTCTGGAGTTCTTATCCCAACTGGAAAAGTAACTCGTCTCAGAATCCGACTTCATCCGGATGCAACCCCGAGAAACCAGTTTCCGGCATCTTTTTTATTGCTTCTATGTCCTGTGGCTCCAGTTCAAAATTGATGGTATAATTCTCAATAATCCGGCTTGGTGTAGCTGATTTCGGCAATACGCAAATACCTTGTTGCAAAGCAAACTGCAGGCAGATGGCTCCTGTTGAAACATTGTACTTATCAGCAAGACGCATCAATACAGCATCTTCCAGTACTCTTCCTCTCCCCAGCGGACTCCAGGCCTCTACAATGATCTTATGTCGGTTACAAAAATCTACCGTTTCCTGTTGCAAATAACCGGGATGGTATTCGATCTGGTTTACCATTGGAACAATCATTGCGGTTTCAAGTAATTCTTCCAGGTGGTGCGCCAAAAAATTGCTGACTCCGATCGCCCGAACTTTCCCGTTTGTATACAAATACTCCATCGCCCGCCATGTTTCAGCGTTTAATTCTTTCGCATTACCGAAGTGTTTTGTATTCGCCGGCCAATGCACCAGATACAAATCTATATAATCCAGACCAAGCCGGGACACGGAAGCTTCAAACGCCTTCAATGTTGCTTCATATCCCCTGTCCGAATTCCATACTTTTGTTGTTATAAACAATTCTTCGCGGGGGATTCCACTTGCCCGAACCGCTTCTCCCACACTGGATTCATTTTCGTATACAGCGGCTGTATCAAGATGCCGGTAGTTATTTTCCAACGCAAATTTTACGGATTCATAACATTCTTTCCCTTCTGCTAATTTGTATGTTCCAAAACCGATTGCCGGCATTTCTATGTCATTGTGTAATTTAAAATTCCTCATGGTTGTTTTTTTATATTGATCTGAATGTTTTTACAATTTTCTTCCCGGATTTTTCTTAATGAAACCTTCCCAATTACTCACTTTTGATTTGCTGTGTTCCCCGATTCCTTTTGAGAAATGATGACACACGGCAACAGCCAGCCCGTCTGTGGCATCCAGGTACTTTGGCATTTCTTTGATTTGAAACAATTTTTCCAGCATGGCTGCTACTTGTTCCTTGGAAGCATTTCCGTTGCCGGTAATTGATTGTTTGATTCTCCGGGGAGTGTATTCTTCGAAGGTCATACCATTACTGAGGCACGCAGCAATCGCTACTCCCTGAGCGCGACCTAACTTGAGCATCGATTGAACATTTTTCCCGAAGAAGGGGGCTTCAATTGCCAGCTCACCCGGTTTGTACTCCTTGATCAGTCCGTCAATGCGTGAAAAAATACGCTCCAGTTTCTCCGGGTGATCCGATAATTTAGCCAGTTGAACCACTCCAAAGTTCAATAATGACAACTTCTTCCCTTGCACATGAATAATTCCATACCCTAAAACAGTCGTTCCGGGATCAATTCCAAGAATTATCTTATCTTCAACCATTCAATTTCAACTTTTGATTAAAACTAATAAAAATAGCGGGGTTAACTTCAAACTGGTAAAAATTATTCTGGCAATTGCTGTCGGAGTTGTATGTTTTTATCAAATAAAGAAGCTAAATTTCAATGCAATAAATACAATTACCTCTATTCATTATTTACCATTATTGTTTGTACTTATTTTAGTGCTCCCCAACTATTGGACAGAATATAAAAAATGGGAAATCATCCTTCGATCCGTCGACCGGAATGTTTCCGTTGCCACAAAAATCCAGTCTTTCTTCGCGGGTATAATTACCGGAATGATTACTCCGAATATGCAGGGTAACTTCATTGGAAGAATTTATTACTTCCCGCGAAAAATACGGCTCTCCATTACCTTATTAACCCTCACGGCAAACCTGGGGCAATTTTGTGTAACAATCATCCTGGGGATTGGTGCGCTTTTACTGATTGGAACAAATCACATGTATGTCTGGTTGTTACCATCATTGTTAGTCATCATTACATTGATTTTTTATTTCAGATTTGAGAATATAACCTTCTTCCGGGAGAAGGTTAAATGGTACAAACAAATCCGGGAATTACTCCAACAACACCGTTCACTCCGCCCCAACATCCTGTTACTTTCACTGATTCGTCATTTCATTTTTTCATTGCAATTCCTGCTCGCATTACACGCATTCGGTGCGGAAATGAATTGGCACACGTACTGCTTAATCTGGGAGTTATACTTATGGACAACTCTTTCCCCGTCACTGATTTTCGGAAAACTATTCGTCAGAGAATCCATCGCATTGTGGGTATTTGCCGGAATTTCGCTACCGGAATGGAACATCGTAGCAGCCTCTTTTTCCATCTGGGTAATCAACCTGCTGCTTCCTACACTCATCGGGCTGTTCATTTGTAAGAATCAAATCAAATGATGGATGTAGTAATCACATATTGCGCTCTTTATACCATACTGATTATCTTCGGAAGAATTGGTATTTCCCGACATTTCAGAAGAAGAAGAAAACAACAAGTAAAAGAAGATTCCGGGATTCCATTGACAATGATTTCCGTTATCATTCCATTTCGAAATGAAGAAAAACGGATTATTCCCCTACTCACTTCCATTTTAGAATCGGATGAATTACCGGCCCGATTTATTTTTGTAGATGATCACTCCACCGACAATACAATCCAACAAATCCGGAGTCAGCTTTCCAATTACCCGATCACGCTTTTAACATCAAAAGGAGCAGGCAAAAAAGCTGCTCTTCAAACAGGAATCGCTCATGCGGAAACTGCTTACCTGCTTACACTTGACGCTGATGTTGCATTCCATCCGGATTACTTTACTGCGGTGAAGAAGCTTTCCCCTGCCGACATGCACATTTTACCGGTACAGATGTCTTCCCGGGGATGGAAACAACTGTTTGAACTGGACGTATACATGGTCAACAGTATCAACCTTGCTGTTGATGGTTATTCCCGACCGATCGCTGCAAGTGGTGCAAACCTGCTATTCAGTAAATCAGCATTTGAAGAGGTTGGATCCTACTTAAGTCATGCACATATTTCAAGTGGCGACGATCAGTTTTTACTGGCAGATTTCAATCACGCGAAAAAAAACATTTCATTGCATACGGAAGCAATTCTTTCTGTTCAGACGCCTGTGCCGGAATCATTCAGAGAATTAATCAACCAACGTGTGCGATGGATTCAGAAAACACCTGCAGTCCGCGATTCACTTGCGCTTAAAATCGGTGCGATTCAGGTTGTAATGACCCTTTTATTTTTAATTCTTGCTGTATGGAGCATCTATCAATATAACGCTCTTCTTTCGACCCTTCTTTTAGGAACAAAAATAAAGACAGATCATTTTTTTGTTTCCCCTTATTTTTCGAGCATAAAAAAACAGGGATTGTTATATTGGCTCCCTGTTTACGAACTGTTATTTCCGTTTTATATGCTTCTTTTGGCAATCCTTTCTCTCTTTTTTCAACTTCATTGGAAAGGAAGACCCGTTGACCGCTAATGAATCATTACTTTTTTCTGGTATACCCGGTTGTTTGCAACCACCCGAACGGTGTACACTCCTGAAGCAAGTCCCTGAACAGACCACGAGGTTGCAGCAGCGTTCAGTTGCGTTTCTTTACCTGACACATCAAATAACTGCACCTGATCCATTTGCTCAAACCCCTCAATTGACAGTGTTGTCGTTGCAGGATTCGGATAAACGCTCCAATTATTTTCATATCCTGTAACGACTTCCTCCAATCCGACAAAACTCAAAGTCGCCTTTACTGCGGCCATCGCATTGACTTTCCCGTACCCCCATTTGGTGTCACCACCTGCCGGAATAACACCTGTATGGTTGTCTTGTCGTGCTGTTTCAATAATGATTTGCTTTACCTGGCGGGGAGATAAATAGGGATTGATTTCCCAGATCAACGCACAGATTCCGGCAACGGCCGGAGAAGACATGGATGTGCCTGAAAAACGGGCAAACGGATAATCTCTTCCCTGGAAGTTAACAGATGTCACTTCTGTATAGGTATCATCTGTAAAAGAAGAAATAGAACTCAACACAGAAGACCCCGGTGCCGAAATTTCAGGTTTCAAAGCTCCGTCGTTTCTCGGACCAATACTTGAAAAAGCAGAGCGGGAACCTCCCAATATGTTTACACCGTTTGAATGCATATATGATGCCGCATGAGACGCTACCGAAATACAATCGTCCGCACAGGTCGGCTCTCCGATACCGTATAAATTATTTCCCCCGATGTAACCGGTTCCCATTGATACAAACGGCATTCCCCAATTTCCTCCGTTGGTAGTCAACTCTACGAGGTTCCAAAAATGAACAGTTCCTTCCATTGCCCTAACCGCCAGATCAATACGCAATGACGTGTGTTTATTTTTTATCCGGAAACGCACTGTAGGTTTTAAATTTTGCGGATGTGCCTCCTGGGCAGCAACATTGTACCAGACAGTGTCACTGATATTAACAACAATAAATCCTTCATCATAGCTGTTCATGGTTGTCGGATAGTAAGCGGTTTGTCCCAATAATGTTCCGGATGTCGTCATTACCTGAATCTTTACTTCGAAATTCTTCCCTGTTTCTCCCCATCCGTGGATGCTTTGTCCCCACAATGAATCGTGGAGGCTATAGTCATAAAAATTAATTTTGGATTTAATGCTGTCATTATTAAATGATCGTTCAAAGTGAAAATTAACGCTTCCATTATTCCCTGCTGATGATACAAACAAGACCCCCTGGTCTGTAAATTCTTCAATAGCCTGGCTCAGTAACGACGTTCCGTCATTGGTACCAAAATGGTACAATCCCCAGCTCATGTTCACAACCAATCGTTTCTGAAGTGCTTCCGCTTTCTGATACATCCAATACCACGAATCAAGCGCAGCGGCTTCATCTACCAGGATCGTTGTAAATAGGTATTCCGATTCAAATCCCATTCCTTTCGCAATGACACCGGCACCGCTTCCCCCTGCAATTCCGGCAACGTGTGTTCCATGTGTCGCATACCCTAATTGATTAGATGTATCACATTGAGCTGCCTGCAACTGTGAAGGAGTATTGAATTCAGCACCATAGCTGAAATCGGCAGGAGTTGAACCGGCATGTCTGAACTGATCCCATGCGGCTAAAATTCGTGAATTCTGAAGCAGTGTATCGTAAAACATTGGAGATGTGTAGTCAAATCCCCAATCGTTTACTCCGATGATGACATTTTTCCCGGTATAGGATGCAGGCAATCCCAGTCCCGCATGGACACTGTCCACACGTGTATCAAACAAAACCTTATCCAGTGAAGGTTTTATTTTTCCCGCAAGCTCCAGGTATTCCAACTGATTCAATGTCGCAATGCGATACAACTCGGTTAACGGCACGCGAATACTTCTGATCCGTCCAACACCTTTTCCGATGACAATTCCTTCTGCAGCAGGAGCAGCTTCTGCCTGTTCTTTCAGTTTTCCGATGAATGAAACATAGATCCGGTTGTTGATTGTTACCAGTGGCAACTCATCTATGACTGCTTTGTCTCCTTTTAAAATTAACGGGATATTGCGTTGAATGTATATGAGATCCTGTTGCGACTTTTGAGACATTTTCGGAGCTTGTGCAATCAGAAGGACAGGCATCAATAGCAATGTGAATAAAATTGTTTTCATCGAGTAGAACTTATAATTTAATCGTTAAAAATAATTGTTTTCCGGGAGTTTAAATTGTTAAACACTGCCAAAATTATCAACAAGCAGTTTTAGTACCTGACAATATTCTGAAACAATACTTATATTTGCCTTTCTTTAAAATTGAAAATAAACCATCTGATGGAAGTACTGATCATTGCATCGCAACTTATTTTATCCTTAGCCATATTAGTTGTATTACACGAATTCGGACATTATATCCCCGCTAAATTATTCAAAATCCGGGTGGAGAAATTCTACTTGTTTTTTGATCCGTGGTTCTCTCTTTTCAAGCGCAAAATCGGTGAAACGGAATGGGGAATCGGATGGCTGCCATTGGGTGGATATGTAAAAATTGCCGGGATGGTCGATGAATCCATGGACAAGGAACAATTGGCAAAACCGCCTCAACCTTGGGAGTTTCGTTCAAAACCGGCCTGGCAGCGACTGATCGTGATGGTCGGCGGTGTGACGGTCAACTTTATTCTTGCATTGTTGATCTATGCGATGATCCTGTTTGTATGGGGGAAACAATATTACACCGTTAAATCAGCAGAGAAATACGGAATGGCCGTTTCTTATCCTGAATTAAAGCAATACGGGTTGGAAGACGGTGACATTCCGCTGAAAGTAGGAAATAAAAAAGTAGACAATCTCAAGGACATTTTTAAGTTTGTTGTACTTGAAGGGGAACGCATCGTGACAGTTGACCGTGCAGGTGAACAAGTTGAAATAAAGTTGCCCGAGAACTTTGATCAAATTGTATTAAAGAATGAGTATTCCGAACTGTATACATTGCGATTTCCTACTGTTGTAGCAAAAGTTTCTGATGATTCCAACGCTGAAAAAGCAGGATTGAAATCAGGTGACAGTATTGTGTCGGTCAATGCTACCCCGATCAACTACTTCAATGAACTACAGTCTGCATTGAAAGAGAATAAAAAGAAAACCATTGAATTGGGCGTTGTACGAAGCGGACAGTTAACACAATTGAATGTAAAAGTTGATTCTACCGGATTCATCGGATTCCAACCACAGGGATATGATTATTTCAACATTCCATACGCAACTGAGAAATTCGGATTCTTTGAATCCTTTCCTGCAGGAATATCGCTGGGAGTTGAAACATTGGGAAGTTATGTCAAGTCAATGGGGCTGGTATTTACAAAAGAAGGAGCCAAACAAATCGGCGGATTCGGTTCTATGAGTAAGATCTTTGCACCACAGTGGGATTGGCGTATCTTCTGGAATGCAACAGCGTTTTTATCCATTATTCTTGCATTCATGAATATTTTACCGATTCCCGCACTTGACGGAGGGCATGTTGTATTCCTGTTGTATGAAATTGTTACAGGAAAAGAAGCACCTCAGAAGGTATTGGAATACGCACAGTATGTTGGTTTCTTCCTGTTGATCGGACTCATGTTGTATGCCAACGGAAACGATATTGTCAGGTACTTTTTCGGGAAATAGTAGTAGCTGATTTACAGTCTTAAGCGGTTGTTTGGACGTTGTTTTTTTAACACGAAAAATGTAAAATGTCAAAATATAAAATGTAAGCAACCATTCACCTTTTTTTTAGTCTTTTTGTTAGGTCATTTATTTGTCCTTGGAACAATGTGTTGAATTTACTCACCCGTTCAACTTCATTGTTCCAATGACGTAAGCTATTATGAAAACAACGATGAAAAAGAAGGTTATTATCTCTTTAATTGAGAATGCTGCTATTATTTTTTTACTGGGAATTGCTTCCTCCACTCCATTCTCTAACGCCTACGGGCAACAAGCTGAAAACGAACAATACTTGTGGCAGAGAGAGTCTTTCGGACACCTGCAAATGAATCAGGAAGATGTATCCCGGAGAAGTATGTATGCGAAACACTTCCGAAATGCCAACGGAAAAATGATCGCCGTCGTTGGTTCCGGCCCTGTCAATTATTTAGAAGACGGTTCGTGGAAGACAATCTATCACGGAATCAACGCAAATTCAACCGGATTTGAAAATACAACCAACAGACATAAAACATATTACCCGAAGTCGTCCACAGGTTCCATTACAACGATACTACCGGAAGGAGAAACCCTTAAAGACATGAAGGGAATGCGGATGTATTACCAGGGAAACGGGCAGGAAATCCGAATTATTTCCATAAAAGATAAAAAAGGACAAGCCAACTGGAATGAACTGGTATACCCTGATGTTTATGGAGACGGAATTGATTTGAAATTAACTCAAAATACGACCTCCAGGAAAATGGATTACATCATCCGTGATCAGGCAGCGCTGGGAACCATTCCATCAACAGCACAATTTCTGGTGTTTGAGGAAAAGGTCGAGCTCCCTTCGGGATGGACCGCATCTGCCATTGATGATAAAATTGCACTTAAAACCAGTAACGGAGCAGTGATGGCGCTATTTGACCGCCCATTCTTCTACGACACTCCCGAACACCACCATGATGCAGCGGGAAATCACGTCCACGAAACTCCGAATGAACGAAACGGACATTATGAATTTACACAAAACGGAAATCTACTTACAATTAAAACACTGGTACCTGTCAATTGGCTGAATCAGGAATTGAGTTATCCTTTAATTATTGATCCGACCATCAGTTTGTACCCGGCAAATCTGGCGCGGTGGACGGGACATCATCGAACAACCAGCAACAATACCTGCTACACTTCGGGATGCGGAAATTATACTTCGACCAATATCACAGAAAGTGTAGAAAACAATTTTTGGATCGGAAGGTATGATACCGACAAAGTATACAATGGTTGGGTAAAATTTGATATCACGGCTATTCCGGATGATGCATGTGTCAATTCTGCGATATTGCAATATAACGTATTTGACAACAATACAGCAAGTAGCGGATGTGTTGTAATGACACGATTCCGGCACATGGCAACAGATCCCTCTGTTAATGATTTTTCCGTCGGAGCAAACAACCAGACACGACTGACTGATATCCGGGATGGAGATATTTATGGTGATTTTAATACCGCTGTATTGGTATCCGGTACAGGATGGCATTCCGTGAATCTGAACGCAAACATGAATCACTTACAATCTCAATTGGTGCCAAACTGGTTTGCCGTGGGGTTAAATACCCATGGAGGAGCGAATAATCACCTTACATGCAGAAACAATATCAGGGGCTACAGCCATGCCAATAAACCGGTATTAATTGTACATTACGATCCGCCTACGCAGGATGAAAACATCACCATTTGTTCGGGAGAATTGCCCTATACGTGGTATGGACAAACCATTACTACAGGAGGAACAGGAGTCGCTACACATATGACACAAGGAACGAATGGTTGTGATTTACAATTGACATTGAATTTAACAGTTAATCCGGGGACCCCTGCACAAACAGAGGACATTACAATTTGCAGCAGTGACCTTCCGTATACCTGGAACGGGCAAACGATTACCGCAGGAGGGAACGGAGTGGCGACACGTACCAACCAGGATGCGAATGGTTGTAATTATGTAACGACACTCAATTTGACGGTACACCCGGGAACAACGCCTCAAACGGACAATATCTCTATTTGCAGCAACCAGTTGCCATATACCTGGCATGGACAAACCATTACAGCGGGCGGAACTAACGTAGCAACACATACAACGCAAGATGCAAACGGATGTAATGTAACCACGACATTGAACCTGACTGTTGATTCTGAAATTAATACAACTGATGACATTACAATCTGTCAAAGCGACCTTCCGTATACGTGGCACGGACAAACAATTGCAACGGGCGGAAATGGTGTCGCGACGCATGCAGCGCCGAATGGAAATGGTTGTAATACGATCACTACGCTGAACCTGAATGTAATACCGGAAACTGCAACGACACAAACGCTAACAATTTGCCAAAGTGACCTTCCCTATACCTGGAACGGACAGGTCATAACCGCAGGTGGAACCGGAGTAGCTACACATGCAACACAAGATGCAAATGGATGTACATCAACTGTTACATTAAATCTAACTGTAATACCGGAGACGAGTACCACACAGAATATTGCTATTTGTCAAAGTGATCTTCCGTACATCTGGAACGGGCAAACAATCACTGCCGGAGGAAATAACGTAGCAACCCACACAAGTCAGGATGCAAACGGATGTAACTCGACGACCGTTCTCAACCTTACGGTTCATCCCGAAACAACAACTTCTGAGACCATTACAATTTGTCAGAACGCACTGCCTTACACCTGGCATGGACAAACAATTACTGCCGGAGGAAATAACGTAGCAACGCACACGAGCCAGGACGCAAACGGATGTAACCTGATCACGACATTGAATCTTGTTGTTTCTCCACAAATCCAGCAGACAGAAAACATTTCAATTTGCAGCTCTGCTCTTCCGTATACCTGGAACGGGCAGGTATTAACAACAGGTGGAACGGGTGTAGCTACACATACAACACAAGATCCCAATGGCTGCACCGTCATAACAACGCTGAATTTAACGATTACTCCGGTACCGGATGTGAGTTTTACGGCTACATATGAACCGTGTATCCCGTCTGACGTAGCTGTTACACCAACAGCAGTACTTCCCGGATTACAGTATTCGTGGTTACTGGATGGCAGTGTTATCAGTACCAACAGCTCAGGGTTCAATCTGAATGTTACAAATCCTGGATGTCATGACGTCACACTGGTTGTGACAACAAGTAACGGATGCTCTTCTTCCTCTGTCCAGCAACCTGCGTTTTGTATCGACGCTCCTCCAACAGCAAACTTCACATATACAGGCGAAGGTAGTGCGGAAACAAGCGGACAGATACAAACACACAACCTGAGTTCGCATGCTGCTTCGTATAATTGGGTGGTATCCAACGGTGCCGCCAGTTCGGAAACGTCTCCTTTACTGCAACTGGGGAATAGCGGAAACGGTACCTATACTATTACACTTTATGCCTATTCTGCAAATGGATGCGTGGATTCAATTTCAAAGGTTATCACAGTGAAAGAAGACATGATTTTCTATGTTCCAAATACATTTACACCGGATCACGATGAATACAACAATTCATTTGGCCCCGTGATTACAGCAGGAATTGATCTGTATAGTTATACATTCACAATCTATAACCGATGGGGGGAGCTGATTTTTGAGTCGCACGATGTTTCGGTACACTGGGATGGAACATACAACGGTAAAATGGTACAGGACGGGGCATATACCTGGCAATTAAAATTCAAGGAAATTCAAACGGACGCATACCATCGCTATACAGGACACATTAACTTAATCAGGTAAAAAACAAAAGGAGCAAAAATCATTTGCTCCTTTTGTTTTTGCTAATTCGCCAGCCAGGTCAGCTTATTTCTTCCTTGCGATCATCAATCCGTCGCGGATTGGCAACAATACTTCCTGCACGCGTTCGTCTTCGTGAATCAATTTATTATAATCCATAATGATTTGCGTTGACTTATCCAATTTTTCGTACGCCTCAAGTACCTTCCCCGACCAAAGCACATTGTCCGCAATGATGTAACCACCTGTTTTGACTTTGTCAAACACCTGGTGGTAATAATTGATATAATTTCGTTTATCCGCATCGATGAATACAATGTCAAATTCTTCATCCAACGTCGGAATAATCTTCGTTGCATCACCGATCAGCGGTTTAATTTTTTCACTTAGTCCGGATTTTTCGATGAAGGCATGAACCAGTTCTTCCAGTTCTTCATTTACATCAATAGTAATCAACAATCCATCTTCTACAAGTCCTTCTGCCAGGCAAAGTGCAGAATACCCGGTATACGTTCCGATTTCCAGAATACGTTTTGGACGAATCATGTGAGAAAGCATGCTCAATACACGCCCCTGGAAATGCCCGCTTAACATGCGCGGTTGCAACACTTCTACATGCGTCTTTCTATTCAGTTCTTTTAAATAATCCGGTTCATTTTCAGAATGCGCACACACGTACTGATCCAGTTCATCTGCTATAAATTCCATGTTGATTGATTAAAATAAAGGACAAAAAAAGAGGGGTAAGCTACTCATATCGCACCGCTACAACCTTCGGCCCTTGCTACATTCCTGTCCTGGGGGATTAGAAGGGAGCTGGTCGTACAAGACTTACCCCGGCGCAAAAGTAGTGATTTTTTTATAATTGAAACGAAATACCAAATTGTTTTTTTAAAATCATGCGCCGAAACAACTCCTGCAGTTCCCCTCTCCTGCCACTAATTTTATTCCGGACCTGCGTTGGAAAACAGAAAAATCGTATTTTTAACAACTTTAAAAATTCAGATTATGCGTAAAATAAGCCTCTTGATTGCACTGGTTCTGATGGGAACGGTGTATGGTCAGAAAGATATTACTGTTGAATCATTGTACAAAACCTATCAGTTTTTCCCGAAAAGTGTCAACGGTTTTAACGGAATGAAAGACGGTCAGCATTTTACACAGGTTTCGACAACTGGCGAAGGGTTATCCATTACAAAACATAAAATTACGGCATATTCCGAAAGCGGGGAAATCATTCTGAATCTTTCAGATTTAAAACTGGACGGAGAACAACTGGATGTCCAGGATTACTCCTTCAATGACGATGAAACAAAATTATTGTTGCTGACAGATATGCAAAGCATCTATCGTCATAGTTATTCCGCCTATTTCTATGTCTATGACTTAAAAACGAAGTCCATCGAACGGTTAGATCATTCCGATTCTCCGCAAACACTGGCAACCTTCTCCCCGGACGGGAAACAAGTGGCTTATATCCGTGATAATGATTTATTCATCAAAGACCTGGCTGCCAATAAAATCACACAAGTAACTTCTGACGGTAAAAAGAATGAAATTATCAACGGAACGACCGATTGGGTGTATGAAGAAGAATTCGCCATTACAAAGGCATTCGGCTGGTCTCCTGACAGTAAACATCTGGCCTATTTGAGATTTGACGAATCGGCTGTGCGTGAATTTACCATGGAATACAATGTCGGTGCGCTGTATCCTGAACTGTATACTTTCAAATATCCGAAAGCAGGTGAAGACAATTCAAAAGTAACGGCACACATTTATTCACTTACCAACCAGTCCACTGCCCATGTGAAGTTAAACGAATACGAGTATATTCCCCGGATTTCCTGGTCAAACGTAAATAATACGCTTGTCTTACAGACTATGAACAGACACCAAAGCCAGGTAGTTTACACCAAAGTAGAACTCAAAGGAACCGAATGGGTCGCAAACGCATTTTACACAGAGAATTCCAAAACGTACATTGACATTGACGACAACCTTATTTTCCTCAATGACGGGGTGTCTATTTTGCGTACCAGCGAAAAAAACGGGTATAAACACATTTATAAAATCGGGTTTGACGGTTCTGAATTTCAGCTTACAAAAGGCACATGGGACGTCATTGACTTCTGCGGGATTGATGAGCCGAATAAATTTGTTTACTATACTGCTGCTAAAAAAGGTGCCATTCACAAAGGAATTTACAAAATTGACCTGAAGGGAAAGAAAGATGTAGCCATCAGCTCTGAAACAGGGCAAAACAGCGCTGATTTTACTCCGGGAATGAATTATTTCGTAAAGAACTACAGCAATGCCAATACTCCTCCTGTTTTTTCATTGTGTGACAATAACGGAAAGGAAATTACCGTAATGGAAAACAATGAGTTTCTGAAAAACCGTATTGCTAAACATGAGTTTGCAAAAAAGGAGTTTGTGACATTTGATCTGAATGGTCGTTCCCTGAACGGATGGATGATCAAACCGGGGAATTTTGATCCGGCGAAAAAATACCCGGTATACGTAAGTATTTACGGAGGGCCGGGAGCCAATACGGTTGCCGACGGATGGGATTTTAATAGTGCGTGGCATCAATTACTGGCACAGGAAGGCTACATTGTTGTTTCTGTGGATCCGAGAGGAACAATGTACCGCGGAAAAGAATTCAAAGACAAAACATACCTGCAGCTGGGTAAATACGAAACGGAAGATTTTGTCGATGTTGCCAAATTACTCCAGACATACAATTATGTGGATGCAAACAGAATTGGTATCCAGGGATGGAGTTACGGGGGCTTCATGACTTCATTAGCCATGACCAAAGGAAACGGAGTCTTTAAAATGGGAATTGCTGTTGCACCGGTAACAAACTGGAAGTATTATGACAATATTTACACTGAACGGTTTATGCGCACACCGAAGGAAAACGAAAGCGGGTACAACGATAACTCACCGCTGTTTTTTGCCGATCAATTGCAAGGTAAGTACTTCTTGATTCACGGTTCAGGAGATGACAACGTTCATTACCAGAATGCACTGGAAATGGCCAATGCATTGATCGCCGCGAACAAACAATTCGATTTTTTCATTTACCCGAACAGAAATCACGGAATTTACGGTGGAAATACCCGGGAGCATTTGTTCCGGATGATGCTCGATTATGTGAAGAAGAATCTGTAAGGATTTTTCTTCTTCGTTTTTTGATCCAATCAAATGATACGATCAAAATCAAAAAGATGACCGGAAGAAATACACATTCTTTTGAAGCACATCTAAACTTTGGTTATTTTTGAACTTTAATCCATTAAGAAAAACATATGACATTCGATCCAAACGGTGTGGGAATTGCTAACGGCAACCTATTCGGATTCCCGGTAACAGAACAGGAAGCTAACCTTGTAATTATTCCTATTCCATGGGATGCTACGGCTTCATACGGAAAGGGTACCAGCAAGGGGCCTCAGGCAATTCTGGATGCTTCCACACAATTGGATTTTTACCATCCGAAGCTGGATAAGGCATACGAAACGAAGGTCTTTATGACCGAAATATCAAGTGAATGGCAGGAAATCAATGACCGTTTATGTAGCGAAGGATGCGATTATATTGCATTCCTGGAAGATGGAGGTGTCGTTGACAACCATCCGAAATACCAACAGTTTCTTTTGGAGATTAATGCTGCATCCAACGCATTGAAAGAAAACCTGAAATCCCGGGCGAAGGAATTGATTGCACAGGGAAAAATAGTTGCCGTTCTGGGAGGTGAACACTCAACCCCGCTTGGTCTGATTGAAGCATTGAATGAAACAGGAAAAGAATTTGGTGTGCTGCAAATCGATGCCCATGCCGATCTGCGTGATGCTTACGAAGGTTTTGAACAGTCGCACGCAAGTATCATGTTCAATGTACTCCAGAATTGTTCCAATATGGTTCAGTTAACACAGGTCGGAATCCGCGACATTGCAGAATCGGAAGTCCGGCTGATCGAAAACAGCAAAGGGCGGGTAAAAACGTTTTTCGACTGGCACCTGAAAGAGCAACAATTTGAAGGAAAAATATGGGCCGACCAGGTGCGTGAAATTATTTCCAATCTGCCTGAGCGGGTCTATGTTTCATTTGACATCGACGGATTAAACCCTGAATTGTGTCCGAATACGGGTACACCCGTGGCAGGAGGATTCCAACTGGAACAAATTAATTATTTACTGTTTGAGTTGGCACAATCCGGAAGAAAAATCATAGGATTCGACCTGAATGAAGTCGGCACAAGTGATGATTCTGATTGGGACGCAAATGTCGGAGCGCGCGCCTTGTGGAACCTGGTGTGTGCAACAGAGAAGAACAGGCAATTAACAAAAAAATGAAATCAGTCATTTCGGTCTTAACGGGAATCAGTCTGTCAGGAGCAATCATCTGTTCATTCGCTCTGTTCCAGACGGAATGGAGTTTTTCCGCCTTGTTTAAATCCGTTTTGTTCTTTTCATCTGCTTTTATCGGTCTGTTGGCTTTCCGGGCATCCAATTTCAATACGTTCGTACTTTTATTTGCAGTGCTCGGTTTTTCTTCGCTGGCAATGATTCTCGTGTATGTATCATTGTACCCGATCTTATGGAATAGCGTACTGGCAGGACATATCTTATTGATTGGATTTACATTGTACCTGGAAATGAAAAATCACCAACCGTCCTTGTTGCGAAAAATTACAACCGGGTCGATTATCATATCCTTATCCTTGTTCATCGTTCTGATTCTTCTAAAAATTCAATATCCGTTGTTTTATTCCATTTTATTCGTCTTACTCGCACTTACTTCTATCTTATTTATTACAAGTAAATTGCTTGCTTTTTTCAGGAAATAAATATCTTCACGGGATTAACACAACGTTAATTCTTTTACTATATTCGCAGTATTAACCCTAAAACAAAAACTATGAAAAAACAATTACTCACGGCTTTACTGGCATTATCCACAGGAGTTTTAACAGCTCAGACATGTAACCCGCAATACCAGGATTCAACATTTGGTGCATGGCCGGATACGACGACTAATTTTGCCCCTGCATTTGTGAATGTTCCGTATGTTCAGCTGCTTGACTTCAAAGCTCCTTCTGATGCGGGAGATATCGATCCTGCTTATTCAGGGGCAACGATTAACTCATACAGAGTGACGAGTGTAAACGGACTTCCAAGTGGATTTACATACCAATGTTCTGCTGCGAACTGCCAGTACAACGGTGGAACTGCCGGATGTGCACAGTTGACGGGAACAGCCAACAATACGCAAATCGGTACGCACCCGATTGATATTGTTATCCAGGCGACAATTATGATCGGATCAATTCCCGCTCCTGTTAATTACACATTTTCAGGATACAAATTAATCATCCAGGAGCAAGAGCTCGGAACGACGTTATTGGCACCTGATCAGGTGTATATTTACCCGAACCCTGCGTCCACAATGATCAACATCGTCCATGCAGATTTGTATGAAACAATTGAGATTTATGGCGTAAACGGACAATTGATTTCTCAAAAAGGAATCGCTTCATCAGAAGAACAAATTAATCTTTCGGATGTAAAAGAAGGAATTTACTTCATCCACCTGATCAAAGGTGAAACGAAAAACGTCCATAAATTTGTTAAGAAATAAACAAACACATGACGAGGTCTACATAACTGATGCAGGTTTTAGACTGAAATAAACAATAAATAAATCCCGGTAACTAAGTAGTTGCCGGGATCTTTGTTTCTATAGGTTCTTATTTTGATGTTTTACTACTGATGTATCTACTTTGGTGTTTTCATAAAAACAAGAGCAATGAGATTTGCAGGTGGTATATGTTATATATTCTAACATAACACTGTCACGAGGGAATTCGTTATCAGCATCTCTAAAATGAACGATTTACATCAATCCAAATTGTTCAAAATGATGTGTAAAGTGCTTCGAATGAATGCGATCCCACTCGACCTTGTTCAAGTATCCGTAAAACGGATGGAGGTTTTCTTTTCCGGGGTTGGACGCGTAATATTCTTCGTATACCAGCCAGGCATCGACAAACTCGTCAACAGCCAGTTCCAACTCTTCATTTCTCAGGGTGTATTCTTCCGGAGCAAAAGGAACGTTAAACTCTTTCGGCATGGGTTTATCAGAAGCCAGCCAGGCTTTTGCTTTTTCAACCTTTTCTTCCGGGATCAACAATTCGAATTGTTCTGTACCGGTAGACATATAAATAACATCTGAGAGGTGTTCTACCATTCGTTGTGCGTTCATCTTTCCCCATAAAGGTTTCGTTGAAGCGTCCAGTTTATTCAGGTAGTGAAGAAATGTTTCTAAATCGGGTTGAATGAACGGCATTGTGTCTTATTTTTTTCCTGCTAAAATATGCAAACTTTTGGGAACAACCTGCACATTTAATTCCTTTCTCACATCAAACGGTTCACCGTCATAATGCGCCATACTTTTCGACAGACTGATCCGTGCTTTTTCGAAACTGATGATTTCAGCAAATTTTGACTGATCGGTCTTTCTTCTGAAAAACTGAAATGCAAGCAATGGCAGCGACCAAAACCGGAACGGTTTCAGCAAAAACAATTCAATTTTACCATCTGTGACATCTGATTTCGGAGAAACACAAAAGCCGTTTCCGAATTCGGATGCATTAGCAATTGTACACAACATAACCGGCATGCTTTTCACCTGTCCGTTGACATCAACGGAGACATTTACAGGATTGTATTTAAAGAATTCCCGCATTACCAGTTTGATATAGGTAAAGAATCCTCTCTTTTTTCCTTCGTCAAATTTCTTGGCGATCAACGCATCAAATCCATATCCTCCGGCATTTAAGAACGGTTTATCATTAACAAGGACCGTATCCATCTGCATCACATGCATCGCGTTGATGTTCTGGATTGCTTTTTCAATATTTAGCGGGATGTTCAGGTGGCGTGCCAACCCGTTTCCTGATCCGGTAGGGATGATGGCCAATTTTGTTTTTGTGCCAATCAACGCCGTTCCGACTTCATGTACAGAACCGTCACCACCAACAGCACATACAATGTCAATCTTTTCAACAGAGGATTGATAAGCGAGTTCTTTCGCATGCTTACGGTATTCCGTATACACAATATCATAATCAAAACGTTCTGTATCCAGGTAACGCTCGATCAGTCCGGGAATGATTCCCTTCTTCCCTACTCCGGAGATCGGATTGATGATAAATCGTATTCTCGTTCTCATTTGATTGCCGTTGTTTTGTTACGAATCAAATCATGGTTGTACCGCTGAATAATTGCTTTTAGTGTTTTTTCATACCGATCAACTTCGTTGCGATACATTGAACTAACATCTACCAATGAATTGCCTCTCGATGTGAAATCATACAAATTTCGTGCCTGATTTCCTGAAAAAACGAGCATTTTATTGTTTTCGAAATAAAAATAATTACCTTCAAGGTAACTGACTGAAAATCTATCTGTTTTGTCATAAACAGAATTGCCAAACGAGTAAAAACCGGTGTTAATATTGAGCAAATCCAGAATTGTCGGGTAAATATCAATCTGCTGGATTAATTGTTCACTCTTTCCTTTCGGCAATTTCCCTCCCGGATGGTAAATGGCAAATGGAATTTGGTAAAGTTGTGTACGCAGATTATAAAAATCCGTTTCTGTTCCCGGCGTATGATCAGCGCAGATAATAAAAACAGTATTGTTGTACCACGCTTGTTTTTTCGCCTCTTCAAAAAAGAGTTTCAGTGATAAATCGCCATAACTGATCGAGGCACACAAAGGTTGCGGTCCGTAGATGACTTCTTTTTTACGGTGTTCGGGGATGTAAAACGGGTGATGGGAAGAGATTGTAAACAGCGTTGCGAGAAACGGTTGTTTCAGAGTTGACAATTTTCTCGCTGTCCACGGGTTGAAGTATTCATCGGAAATCCCCCATGTTTTATCAAAGTGCGCATCATTTCCATACTCTTTCCTGCCAAAATAATGGTCAAATCCGATGTAATCTGCAAAGGCATCAAAACGCATGGATCCGTTTGTAGCACCATGAAAAAAAGCGGATTCGTAACCGTGCTGTTTCAACAATTCAGGCAATCCGACGATTCTGTTTGAATTATAGGGAGAAGAAATATACGGGCTGTCCTGCAGACTTGGAATGGAGGCAAAGATAGAAGGAACTGCCTCAATCGACTTTTTCCCGTTTGCAAACCCTGCATCAAATGTCATCGATTCGGTTAATAATGAATCCAGGAAAGGAGTATATGTTTTTCCCTGGTTGTAATAACCGATAAATTCCTTTCCGAATGATTCAAGAATCAGGATGACTACATTTGTTCCATCGGGTAAAATATGCTGCGGATGGCTTTGTTTAACCGGGTTAAAATAGCGTTCTGTCGCCTGTATGGAAGGATAAAAATTTTCTTCTTTCAATTGCTCACTTCCGAATGATTTTACCATTGTAAACGGCGTATTGAGTACCAATGCTGTTTTTGAAGCATCTGTATACCGTGAAGCATCCAGCACGCCTACCGGCTTAAACACAAATCCTCCCCGACCGACAAAAACAAATACCCCAATGATACACAGGTAGTAAATGGTATCCTTCACAAAAGAAACCGGTTGCCGGGCAGTGTCCCTGTTTTTCCGGTAAAACCGAAATGATCCATAAATCGCAGCAACAAACAAAATGATCAGGTACCAAAAGTCGCTGAGAAATGTAGTAATCAACTGCCGAAGATCTGATCCCGCTCCTAAAATAGTCAATAAATCAATTGTCGAACGCTTACTGGTATATTTAAAATACTCTACATCTGCGAGGTTCAACCCGATGATTAAAAATGTAGTCGCCAGGAAAAGAAACGTACAAATCATCCTGTACCACCCCTGCTCTCTGAGCGACACGGGAACCGGTGCAAGATAAACAAGCATGTAGGGAAGAAAAAACAACGCCGCTGTCACACAATCAAACCAAATCCCAACGATGTAATCATACAGGTTTACTTCTGAAAAAGCCTGCCGGTTAAATACATGAAAAATCAATCGTGTCATCGTCATCAAGACAACAACAAACAACAGTTGACGAAACAACAATCGCACCTGCAACGGTATTTTATCCCGGAATTTCATACGGACAGACTTCTCCCAGGTATTACTTAACTGTTTCTCTCAATAAAGTCGATCAGACTATGGATACATTTTATATGGATCTCCTGTGCCCTGTCAGCGTAAGATGAATGAGGCGCGCGGATTTCCACGTCGCAAACCGCGGCCATCTTACCACCGTCTTTCCCTGTCAATCCGACCACTTTCATTCCTTTTTGCTTTGCAACATCAATCGCGTTCAGTACATTTTTGGAATTTCCGGACGTTGAAATCGCCAGTAACACATCTCCTGGCTGCCCCACTGCCTCAAGATAACGGGAAAAGACAAAGTCATATCCATAATCATTTGCCACACAGGAAAGATGACTGGGATCAGAAATGGAAATTGCCGGTAATGCCGGACGATCGCCCCTGTACCGGCCAGTTAATTCTTCTGCAAAATGCATTGCATCACACATGGACCCGCCGTTACCGCAACTGATAATTTTTCCTTTATTTTGAATCGCTTCTACCATTAATTCTCCGGCATCCGCAAGCTTTTGAAAGTTTTCAGTTGTGTTAAATTTTTGCAAAATTTCTGCGGCCTCAAAAAAATGGTCTGCAATTTGTTTATCCATCGTCATCTTGATTTTATTCAAAAGTAAAATTTTTATTTTTCTTGTAACAAAATTAAGGCAAACTTATTATATTTGGGACTCGGATTTTTAGAATCCACAAACTATAAAATTATGAAGAAAACATTACTTGTTACCCTTAGTTTTTTCACTTTGAACGGATTATTTGCTCAGGACGGATGTTTTGACCGTTTACAAAAAGCATTTGAAAAACGTGGAGCATACACTATTTCCGATGACATGCACAGAAACGTCATTCTGAGTTTTTTCACACCGGACGGACAAGAATGCTTAAATGGTAAAGTTCGGGTAGAGAATGGGTTTATTACATCTATCTTTATCCAGTATAACGAAGGTGATTACGAATTGTTGGACCGAAAATTTACAAATGCTCAAAAAACTCCTCCGAAAATTTCCAATGGAATTTCAGAAATGATTTATGTGGCTGACGGACAAAAAATACGGGTTGTTTTCATCGATAAGTTAAAGCCGAAAGCACGTGAATATAAAACAGCAGATTTACCAACCGATTTATAACGGTTCACTATAAAATACCTTTCAATCCTGCCCGAACCGGCAGGATTTTTTATGTTTGCATTATGTCATTTTTAATCAACAAAGTTGTTTGGGTCACAGGAGCATCTTCCGGAATCGGAGAACAAATCGCTGTTCAATGCGCAATGCTTGGAGCGAAAGTTGTATTATCCTCCCGATCAGAAGATTCGCTCCTTAAAGTTAAAGAAAAACTTAAAGGAAATCAACACCTGATTCTTCCGCTGGATCTTGAAAAATCTGCTGATTTCGAACTCCTCGCAAAACAAGTGGCAGATCACTATGGCAGCATTGATTACCTGTTCAACAACGGGGGGCTCAGTCAACGTTCCAACGCATCAGAAACAGACCTGTCGGTTGACCGGTACATCATGGAGGTAAACTATTTCGGAAATATCGCCTTGACAAAAGCGGTTTTGCCCTACATGATCCGGCAAAAAAGCGGACACATTGTTGTTATTTCTTCCATCGCAGGGAAATTCGGTTTCTTTCTCCGTTCAGCGTATAGCGCCTCTAAACACGCCCTGCAAGGTTTTTACGAAAGTCTGGCGCTGGAGGAAGAACACAATGGCATTCGCGTTACGTTGGCTTATCCGGGGAAAATCAATACGAACATTTCGATGAATGCATTGAACGGACATGGAGACAAACACAATGTCATGGATCACAACCAGAAAACAGGGATGCCGGTGGAAAAATGTGTTGCTGAATTGTTAAAAGCCGTAAAAAAAGAAAAACGGGAAGTCTTGATTGGCAATAAAGAAATAAAAGCGGTATTGCTTAAACGTTTTTTACCCCAACATTTGTTTTGGAAAATCATGAAAAAGCAATCTGCTACCTGAGATAATTTCATTAGTTTTGTACTGTATTAATCGAAAATATAAATCATGAGTAAGAAAGTATATATCGTTGCCGCTGCTCGTACCCCAATGGGCGCATTCATGGGCGGTTTATCAACTGTACCGGCAACAAAATTGGGTTCCATTGCTATTGAAGGAGCTTTGAAAAAAGGAAATGTAAACCCGGCAACTATTGATGAAGTGTTCATGGGAAATGTACTTCAGGCAGGTGTAGGACAAGCACCAGCTCGTCAGGCTGCTCTGGGAGCGGGAATCGGCAATAACGTTCCATGTACAACTATCAATAAAGTATGTGCTTCCGGAATGAAAGCAGTGATTCTTGCTGCTCAGACAATTCTTACGGGTGACAACCATGTTGTTGTTGCGGGAGGAATGGAAAACATGTCATTGGTTCCCCATTACCTGGACGGAAGAAATGGTATGAAATTCGGGAACATTTCAATGCTGGACGGAATTACAAAAGATGGCTTACTGGATGTTTACGACCAGGTTCCAATGGGAACGTGTGCTGAGAAATGTGCACAGGAGTACAATATTACACGTGAAGATCAGGATAATTTCGCTATTACATCATACAAAAGAGCTGCTGCTGCATGGGAAGCGGGAAAATTCAATGATGAAGTTGTTCCGGTAAGTGTTCCGCAACGCAAAGGAGACCCGATCATTGTTTCTGAAGACGAAGAATACAAAAACGTAAGTTTAAGCAAAATCCCTGAATTGCGTCCGGCATTCGCAAAAGACGGAACAATCACAGCGGCAAACGCTTCTACATTGAACGATGGTGCATCTGCGCTGATCCTGGCGTCAGAAGAAGCGGTTGAGAAATACGGATTGAAACCGATCGGTCGCATTGTATCATACGGTGATGCAGCACAAGAACCGGTGTGGTTTACAACAGCCCCTTCAAAAGCAGTTCCGATTGCGCTGGAGAAAGCAGGTTTGACAAAAGACCAGGTTGATTACTGGGAATTGAACCAGGCATTTTCCGTTGTCGGAATCGCGAATACAAAGATTTTAGGATTGAATCCTGAAAAAGTAGACGTAAACGGTGGTGCGGTAGCATTGGGACATCCTCTTGGAAACTCAGGTTCCCGAGTGTTGGTAACATTATTGAATGTATTAAAACAAAACAATGGTAAATACGGTGGTGCTGGTATCTGCAACGGTGGTGGTGGTGCTTCCGCTGTAATCATTGAGAATTTATAACAGTATTTTTCAGACTGATCAGAGGCTTACTTTCGGGTAAGCCTTTTTTTTGTCTAATTTATATCGAAATGAATTGTTATTTTCACCATTAACAAAATTGAAAAACCTCTATGAATTACGATCAACACTTTGAAACATCTGCCCAATTACGAAATGATTACTGGAACAGCATCGGTAAACTTCATGAAGATGTCGTTACGCATGTGATCAATCCCGCATTTTCGGGCGGGCCGATGTGGCCTTCTGTACGGCAGGCATTCGTCAGAATCGATACCACTTCCGGAACAATTCTCGCTTCTGACGGACTGAGCGATCCTTACAGTGATTTTGATGAAAACGAGACCAACCGTGATTACAACGGAATCGGATGTGAATTTTATATCGAGTGCAATGAGATACTCGGTGATTTCAACCACATGAAAACATCCTGGCAATTCAGTGTTTTGTACCAGGTTGCGCAACTGGCTGCCGGCAATCCCAATATTGCTTCTATTATCGGCGAGTACACACATGTTTCTACCGAACTGTACGATTGTAATGTTCCCGATTCCTACTTAAATGAACATGGAAGAGCAGGCGTGTTGCTGGGATTAGCATCTTCAAGGGTTGCTCCTAACGTGCAATTGTCCATTGAAAATATCGCATTGGTGAATGTTCGTTTGCTCACCTTACAAGAATTACACTACATCAACGAACATGGTGAAACCGGAAGAGCTAAAATTGCGGAGTTGCTTGCACAATATGAAGGAATAACTGATCTGTCCAGACCATCTGTTATCTGACGCGACACACGAGCGAACGGGGATTGTTGTGAGACAGGTCCCGTTCGTTTTTATGTCCATTTGATTTTAATCGAATGCATTTGCAAAGTAAAATTGCTCCGCATTCTGTTCAATTTCGTTGAGCGTTCGTAGAATTTCTTCCAGGTTGAACGTTGTAACTAATTTCATCCGGTAATCTTTGAAGTGAGCGATTCCTTTGAAATAATTGGTATAATGGCGTTTCATTTCTGCAATACCAAGCCCCTCTCCTTTCCATTTAATACTCATTTCCAGATGTCTTCTGGCAGCTTCTACCCGATCCTGGATGGTTGGTTTTGACAAATGTTCACCTGTATTGATGTAGTGTTTAATTTCGTTAAAAATCCATGGGTAACCGATACTCGCACGCCCGATCATCACACCATCCACACCATATCTGTTTCTGTATTCCACCGCTTTTTCAGGAGAATCAATGTCCCCGTTTCCAAAAACAGGAATGTGCATTCGTTGATTGTTCTTTACATCTCCAATCAGCGTCCAGTCAGCATTTCCTTTGTACATTTGCTTTCGCGTTCGCCCATGAATACTGATTGCTTCAATGCCCACATCCTGCAAACGCTCTGCAACTTCTACAATGTATTTTGTATCGTCATCCCAACCCAACCGGGTTTTTACGGTTACCGGCAATTTCACTTGCTTCACAATGGCCTCCGTCATACTTACCATTTTGGGAATATCCTGCAAAATTCCGGCACCTGCTCCTTTACACGCTACTTTTTTTACCGGGCATCCGTAATTGATGTCAATGATATCGGGATTCACACGTTCGATGATTTCCGCACATTGGCGCATGGACTCGATTTCTGATCCGAAAATCTGAATTCCGATCGGGCGCTCGTATTCAAAAATATCCAGTTTTTGAACACTTTTTGCCGCATCACGGATCAATCCTTCTGAGGAAATAAATTCCGTATACATTAAATCCGCGCCATGTTCTTTGCACAACGCACGAAAAGGCGGATCGCTTACATCCTCCATCGGCGCAAGCAACAGCGGGAATTTCCCCAATTCTATATCGCGAATTTTTACCATTGAGGGTGCAAATATACGGAAAAGTGAACAGGATAAAAAAAGAATGTTTAATGCCCGGATCAACTGTACAATTTTGAATTGATTTACTTTTTGTATTTTAGCTAAAAATTACACTTATGAAACCAGAGATATTGCTTTATTCTCTTTTATTTTCCGGCACTTTTATTTTTGCTCAGACTGAAAAATTCCCTTGTAAAACGGATGAAATGCATCAGGAATTGTTTCAGCAACATCCTGAATACAATCAAGGAATCAGGAATGCACACCACCAACTGGAAGCAGATACACGCGCTTTCTTCCATAACGGAGATCAGAAATCAGACGCACAATATGTAATCCCGGTTGTTTTTCACATCATTCATAATTACGGTCCGGAAAACATCAGCGATGCACAGATTCACGATGCTCTGAAGCAAGTTAATCTACAATTCCGAAAACTGAATCCCGATACGAATGAAATTGTAGCCTCGTTCAAACCCATTGCAGCTGATATTGAAGTCGAGTTTCGCCTGGCGCAATTAGATCCGGATGGAAATTGCACCTCCGGAATAACCCGTACTGTATCTTCACTCACGTCGCCCGGAAATCACGATGTAAAAGCACTGATTCACTGGCCACCCGATAAATACCTGAATGTGTATGTCTGTTCTCAGGCAGCAGGACTCGCAGGTCACGCATTGCTTCCGTCAGCGGCAGACACCATTCCTCAATGGGACGGAATCGTCATGCAGCATTCGTATGTCGGAACCATCGGTACATCTGAATATTTCAGAAGAACTGTTCTGTCACACGAGATCGGACATTTTCTGAATCTTCAGCACATCTGGGGTGGAAATAATGTTCCGGATTATTACTACTTACCGGTTGCACAGTCGGGTAATTGTGCCTACGATGACGAAGTGGCGGATACACCGAATACAATCGGATGGCAATCGTGCAATCTCAGCGGAAATACATGTGGTGAACTGGACAATGTACAGAATTACATGGATTATGCCTATTGCGGAAGAATGTTTACAGAAGGACAAAAAGCACGCATGCACGCATGTTTGAATTCTTCTGTTGCCAACCGCAATAAATTGTGGCAACCGGCTAACCTGATCGCTACAGGAACAGATGACGGGACCTATTATTTGTGTGCCGCAGCATTTGAATCGGATAAACAAATTGCCTGTACAGGAGATACAATTATATTTTCGGATTTATCCTATCACGGCATCGAAACACGAAACTGGGAATTCTACGGAGGAACAGCTTCCAGCCTTTCTGATTCAGTGGTCAAAGTTGTGTACACAAATCCCGGGAAATATGCTGTAAAACTCACAGCAGGAAGAGGTTCTCAAAGTGAAGAAATCATAAAAAAAGAATACATTACCATTTTGCCGGATGAAGGACTTTCCCATTTTCACCGTGAAACGTTTGAAGATTCTACAAATACAGCTTATACAATCGTGCACAACCTCTCCCCAAACGACTGGCAGGTGAATGAAGTCAGTGGTTATCAATCCCAACGATCCATTTTCATCGACAATTACAACGGAAGTCCGGGTATTATCAGTGATTTTATTTTACATCCCGTCAACGTAAGTAATCTTTCTTCCGCCGTAATATCATTTGATGTTGCTTATGCACAACGCACTTCTTCGGATAATGATTTATTACAGGTTTACATTTCAACTGATTGTGGTAAAAACTGGTCCATCCGCAGAACGTTGAACGGGACGGGAACATTGAAAACAGTCACTTCACCGGTTACCGGAAACTTTACTCCTACCGGCAACAATGAATGGAAAAATCAAACCGCAACCCTCAATGCGGCAAGTTTAACAGATGATTTACTGGTACGCTTCAGTTTTAAATCTGCCGGAGGCAATAACGTATATATCGACAACATTCAGGTCTCACATCCGGATGAATTATCCATTGAAAAACTCCATTCTGATGCATTGGTTATTTACCCGAATCCATCAAGCGAATCGTTTACAATTTATTCATCAGGTGAAGTATTGGAGCAGGTATTATTGTTCAATCCAGAAGGTAAATTAATACTAGAGAAAAATGAAATTAACACAAATGATTTTCAATTAAATACATCTGATTTTTCTATAGGAACATATTTGATTTCTATTCAAACAGATCAAGGTATTTACAAACATGTCCAGGTAATTTCAAGGTAGTTCCGGAGCGTGGTTATACTGCCGCTCCCATCACATACATCTGTTCCAATGTCGGGTTGACACTTCCCCCCTCTTTTTCAAGCGTGATTGCAAACGCTTGTGCGTTTTCGATGACGGCCATTTTTTGAACGGAGGTTTCGGGATGATTGCTGTAAACCCCGGCATCTACCGGTTTTCCGTCCACAATTGCCCATAACTGATATTGATGTCCTTCAGGCGCAGCAGGTAGGTTTTCCAGGCTCAGGTAAGTTTCCCTGGTAACCTTATTGACATATACCATTGCCTTCATTCCCGGATGTTTTTCCACTCCTTCCAATACAATTGTATTCATATCCGGGTTGGAGCTCATATCCCATTTGTTAAGCAATTCGGCATATTTCACCTGTTCTTTTTGATTTTCATCCTTCAACTGTGCAAGTTGATTTTCCAATTGCGTTTGTTTTCGATATGCGTTGATCCCCACACCTACACTGATAACCAACAAAACCGATGCTGCAATTGCATATGGTTTAAACCGGTTTCCTGATGGTGTTGCCACCCGGTAGGAATAATCAGGAGAGAAAGGAATGGTACGATCTGCGTCGGATTCACTTTTTACAGGCGGTCGTGTTGTTTCTTCAGCATCGACAGCTGTTTCTTGTTGAATAGCGGACCAGATGGAATGTTTCAATTCAGCAGGTGGAGCAACAGCCTGGTTGGAAACAAGTCCTTCCAATGCGATCTGCGCATCGAGAACAGCCTGTTTCACTTCCTGGTTGTGCTGTTGAATGCACTCCAGGATACGCGACTCCTCTTCGGTAGCGACTCCCATCACATAGGCCTCAATGATACCTGACGATATGTACTCCTGTGTATCCACGTTACTGATAATCTTTTAATAATCCCTTTAATTCCAACAATGCATTTCGCGTCCTTGTTTTTACGGTTCCAATCGGTATGTCAAGCATTTCAGCTATCTCGGACTGTGAATATCCCTGGAAATAAGCCAGTTCTATCAACTCCCGCCATTCCGGCTTCAAACCGTTTATAATTGTATTCATTCCAATCAAATCCGCATCTTTATCAGCAGGGTTATTCATCCCGGCAGATAAACGTGCTTCATCCTTACTTACGAAAATTGAAATCGATTGGTTTTTTTGCTCATTCTGATACCCTTTCGATTTCAGGTAATCAATTGCCGTATTTCTTGAAATATTGATCATCCATGTATAAAAACGACCTTTTGACGCATCATACTGATCAATGTATTTCCATATTTTCACAAACACATCCTGGATAACTTCCTGCGCATGCTCTTCAGATGTGACTATTCTTAAAATGAGTCCGTAGATTGCACCCGAATAATGGTCATACAAATAATTGAAGGCCCGCTCCTCTCTATTTTTTAATAAAGCGATCAGCTGTTCTTCTGAAAGTTGAATATGAGGGCTCAATCGTTTGTACTTTTAGCAACGAAGCAAAAATATAAAATAAATCCATATAAGCAACAACAATCCGTTTCTGTGAATAATTCGTATATTACTACAAAACCCCGTAATCATAAAATACGATGAAAAAATACATTTCAATACGTTTACTGTCTTGCCTATCCGCAAGCATCTTGCTGTTCGCTTCCTGTAACAGCATGGCACAAACGGATCAAAAAAAGAATCCCTATTACTCACGTACAGACACGACCACCCTTCATGTTTCGGACCAGGAATGGAAAAAAGTCTTGTCCGCCGATTTATATGAAGTGGCTCGTCATGCAGCAACAGAACGCGCCTTCACTGGCAAGTACTATGAATTTGATGTGAAGGGTACTTATTATTGTGCGGCTTGCGGAAATGCACTGTTTCGTTCCGATTCAAAATTTTCCACAACATGTGGCTGGCCTTCTTTTTATGAACCTATTCGTGTCAACGGTGTTATTTATAAAGCCGATTTATCTTATGGAATGAACCGGACGGAAGTATTGTGCGGGCGATGTAACGCACATCTGGGGCATGTATTTGATGATGGTCCCAATCCGACGGGGAAACGTTTTTGCATGAATTCCATCAGCCTGGATTTTGAACCTCAGAAATAATTTTTCATTTTTTTTGACTTCAAAAAATCCGATCGCTTTCATTCCTCGTAAATGAGTCTGTTAAACACAAAAAAATAAAACAAGAAACAACTAAATTTTTAAAACATGAAAAACACAACCAAAATGATCGCGATGGGGCTATTTACAGTGAGCCTGGCAATTTCAGGAGCAACGTACGCTCAGGGAACTTCCAAAGAAAAAACTGTAACTGTAGGGGGAGCACCAATGTACCCTTCTAAAAACATTGTTGAGAATGCAGTCAATTCAAAAGACCACACAACACTTGTTGCTGCAGTAAAAGCTGCCGGGTTAGTGGAAACATTATCCTCTGAAGGCCCTTTCACTGTTTTCGCACCGACAAATGCAGCATTTGATCAATTACCAAAGGGAACTGTGGAAACATTGGTTAAACCGGAAAACAAAGCACAATTGACAAGCATTCTGACTTATCACGTTATTGCAGGGAAATTCAACGCGAAAGACTTGATGGATGCAATTAAAAAAGGAGAAGGAAAAGCAGTGATGAAAACTGTACAGGGAGAAGCGTTGACTTTCTGGATGAAAGATAAAGCACTTTATGTGCGAGACAGTAAAGGGAATGATGCTAAAGTTACAATTGCGGATGTGAATCAATCCAATGGAGTGATCCACGTCATCGACAAAGTATTGATGCCTTAGTTTTACTCTAGACCACTAATCACGGCAGCCTGGTAAGTAATTTATCAGGCTGTTTTTGTTTGCCTAAAAAACACTACAGATGACGAGAATTATATTTTTATAGTTGAATACCGTACTATCGCTATATCGTAATATTACGATAAGGCAATGATGCATTATACCAAAAATGTGAATAAATTTGCAGTATGATTATTTACAATGTTACTGTCAATATCGACAAAGACGTTCATGACGAATGGTTAGAATGGATGCGTTCAAAGCACATTCCCGATGTCATGAGTACCGGCTGTTTCGTTGAAAGCCGTATTGCGCGCATTCACGGAGAAGAAGAAGGTGGCATGAGTTACGCTATTCAGTACGTCGCTCCTACGCAGGATCAATTTGATGTTTACCAACAATTGTTCGCTCCGAAGTTGCAACATGAACACACGACAAAATACCAGGGGCGATTTGCAGCGTTCCGGACAGTATTATCCATCGTTGAAGAATTCAAGCCATGACGGTAAGAGCAAAAAAACACCTGGGGCAACACTTTTTGACCGATAAAAATATTTGTCGAAAAATAGCAGATCAGTTTCAATACCATCAGGGATGTAAACGTGCACTGGAAATTGGTCCGGGGACAGGCGCGCTGACTGAGTACCTGTTGCAACAACCGGAAACAGACTTGTCTGTTATGGATGTCGACAGTGAATCCATTGATTACCTGAACGAACATTTTCCTCAACTGAGCGGACGTATTTATAAAAAAGATTTCCTTCGCGTTGACCTGGAAGAAATTATGGGTAAAGAACCGTTTGCGGTTGTCGGGAATTTCCCGTACAATATTTCTTCACAGATTTTATTTAAGTGCCTGGATTACCGAAATCAGGTACCTGAAATAATGGGAATGTTTCAGAAAGAAGTGGCAGAACGTGTAGCTGAAAAACCAGGATCCAAACAATACGGAATCATCAGCGTATTATTACAAACTTTTTACGACATCGAATACTGCTTTACTGTTGATGAACATGTATTCAACCCACCCCCAAAAGTAAAATCGGGGGTCATCCGATGTACAAGAAATGAACGAAAAGCACTTCCATGTGACGAACAATTATTCATTCAGGTTGTAAAAGCAGGATTTAATCAACGGCGAAAAACGTTACGTAACTCACTGAAAAAACTGATCAACAATCCGGATTTTGATCATGAGTACCTTTCACTCCGCCCCGAAGTATTGAGTGTGGAGCAATTTATAGAACTGACATCCTGCATTTACGAAGCGGGAAAACAATAAATTAACAATTTCAAAAAGAGTTATCAACACTTTTTCATTGCGTGCAAACTCCAACTATATTTGCGCCAAATTTTGCTAACATGAAAAAGTTCTTCAAGGTTTGCTACAACATTCTCCTTTATGGATTTGCCATTGCCGGTTTCGGTTTGATTATGAGCTATATGGCTATTCAATTCAAATGGACCAATCAAAAAGGGAGTGTGGATCAAAACAGCCGGTATCTGCACGATATCAATGAAAAATATAACGGAAAGAGTACAGCGATGCATTCCTCCTCTGAAATGGAAGAGAAAATTGCGGTATTCAAGCGCATTGAATTGTTGAATCGATTCTACCCCGTCAATGCCGAATACATTGTTCATGCACTTGAGAAAGGAGATACAATTACTGAGATTTCACGTATGCTGGATGCCGTAGATTTGGTCTTGAAAGACGATGCTAATTATCAGAAAGCATTGAAGCGATTGTCTAATGAACAAAAAACAGGTTCCGGAAGAAATAAACGGACTGCTTTTGAATGGATGAACATTGATGAATGGGAAATTTTTAAGGAAGCAGTTGCAAAAGATAAACACCTGATTGATTCTGTAGCAAAAGTTACGGGAGTAGAAGAACGATTGATTGTAAGTTGTCTTGTCGGGGAACAGATCCGTTTGTTCAATTCCAATCGTGAGGCCTTCAAACAATGGATCGGTCCGCTTAAAATTTTGTCTGTTGAAAGCCAGTTCTCATTTGGTGTGACGGGAATCAAAGAACATACTGCACAAAAAATTGAACGGTTGCTGAAGGATCCCACAAGTGAGTTTTATCTGGGACAGGAATACGAACATCTGCTCGATTTCAAAACTGAAGATCCTGCTACGGAGCGTATTTCACGACTGACTTCATTCAGAAATCATTATTATTCCTACCTGTATGCCGCCATTTTCCTGAAACAAGTGAAATTACAATGGGAAAAAGCAGGATACCCGATTGAACAACGACCTGAAATTCTTGCTACATTATTTAATGTCGGCTTCCCTCAATCCAATCCGAATGCAGATCCGAAAGTAGGAGGTTCAACGATAAAAATCCACGAGGTTCCGTATACTTTCGGAATGATCAGCTATCAATTTTATTATTCAGGCGAATTGTATGATCTCTTCCCTATTCGTGGCAAAAAATTTGATTGGAATAAAACCGGTCAGGTATTGAATGAACTATGATAAAAAAGAAGGAAGTGATCATAAAACGGTTGTTGTTGGTTGTATTAACAATCCCTTTTGTATCTTGCTCACAACAGGGCGATTCGGTGACAATCAATCGACCTGACTCGTTAACAGCTGATACAATTCCCATCACGGCGTTCTACAATCCGGATTATTACAATCGCTTTCACAATCAATGGGTGCAACTGGAAAGCGGCTTGGAATACATTGAGAAAGATGCTCCTAAAAAAGCAAGTGTTGGAGATTCCCGGATCAGTATTTTAAAAATCAATCCGGAAAAATTCAAATTTGAACTGCTTTCGGCTTCGCAATTTGACTCCACTTCCTTGTGCGTCAATGACTGGGCGGAAAAATTCAACCTGCATGTGGTCATCAACGCCGGAATGTACGATTTGAGACGACAACTTTCAAGCAAAGGGTTATTGCAAAACAGCCTGGAATATGCCAATAATCCAAAATTGTATGAGGGGTACAACATGATTATTGCCTTTAACCCATTAAAGGAAAACCTTCCTGAATTTGATATCATTGATTTAAAATGTACCGATATTTCAGTTGTAAAACGCAATTATGCTTCTCTTGCACAGGGAATGCGAATGATTGATTGCAGCGGAAACCCGATGAGCTGGAATAAAAACCCACAGTGGTGTAGTCAACTCATTGTTGCTAAAGACCAATACCAATCTATTTACTTCATTTTCACGCGATCACCGTATTCACATAACGAAATGATCGATTTTATGGTCAATTTTGAAGAACCGTTACTCAATGCCATCTATATGGAAGGCGGGCCACAAACCAGTTTATTCATTGATACCAAAAATGACCGCATTGAAAAATTAGGAAGCTACGTATCAAAAACTTATGCAACTGACAAGAACGCTGAATTCTGGGGGCTTCCGAATGTGATTGGAATCCGGAAGAAGTAAGAGGAACGATGATTCTGCTATGCGACATTGATATTAACAATCCGTTTATGAAAAATAAGCTTAAAAAAAAATCAATGATTCAAAAAAATATTGCTTTCTTTGCTAAACAAAATTAAAGAACATGACACTTACAGAATTTTTTTGGGGAATTGGAGACGGATTGACATTTTTACTTTCAATTTTGGATGAAAATGTAGGATTTACTGCGTTTTTTAACACATTCCTTATCCTCTTAGGATTTTTTGGTATGTTTTATTGGTTACGCCACCAGATAAAATACAACAAACAAGCAGAAAACAATCCGAATCAATTGAAGTAATCGGAAAATAATATGTGTAAAAGGTTGCTGTTCAGGCAACCTTTTTTATTTTTAGGCCTGATGAATACGTTTATTATTACCGCAGGAGGAATTGGCAAACGAATGGAAAGTGATCTTCCAAAACAATTCCTGTTGCTGAAAGGGAAACCTGTTCTGTTACGTACATTAGAGCGGTTTTATGAAGCTGATCCTACTGCGCAGATTTTCATCACACTTCCAAACGATTGGATCGACTACTGGAATGAATTACTCAGCAAGTATCATTGTCAGATTCCACATGAAATCATTGCCGGAGGAATTGAGCGCTACGATTCCGTTAACAATGCGTTGAAAAAATCTACCGGAACGATCATTGGAGTTCACGACGGTGTCCGGCCACTCGTTTCTCTAAAAACCATTAAGGCTTGTATTGCTGGTGCTACTCAAAAAGGAAGCGGAGTTCCTTGCCTTCCCGCCAAGGAATCCATTCGTAAAATAACACCCGAAGGCTCTTCTTCATGCATTCGACGTGAATATGTACTGGTACAAACTCCTCAATGTTTCTCAGCTGAACTTCTGAAAAAAGCATATCAACTTCCTTATCATTCAGCAATTACAGATGATGCTTCATTGGTTGAGGAATCAGGGGGGATCATCCATCTTGTTGAAGGGAATGAAGAAAATATCAAAATTACCACACCTGTTGATATGAAAATGGCCGAATCATTCTTGTAAGTGCAGACGAACGAACTTATACGATTCTTTTTATCGTGCTGTATTTTTAGATGTAATATCGTAATATCGTAATATCGTAATATCGTAATATCGTAATATCGTAATATCGTAATATTACAATAATACTTTTTATTTATATAAAAAACCGGAGCAATCCACTCCGGTCTCAACTACTATATCATATAATTCCTATTTCAGCAAGTTAACATGTCCGACAAACATTTTACGTTCGTCATTTTCACTTGTTTTGACTTCTATTTTCCAGGTATAGGTACCGGGAGTACACATCGTATTTCCATAATTCCCGTCCCATCCTATGGAAGCATCGTGTGATTCAAAAATCAGTTCCCCCCATCGGTTATAGATCAACAATGTAAAATCAAACGGATCAAATCCGGAAGTAAAGACAGGTTGAAAAACCTGGTTGTATTGATCACCGTCGGGTGTAAATGTATTCGGAATAAAGAATAATAGTTCTTCGATCATTCCAATTTCTCTTGCCGTTGTATCTCTGCAACCGTTCGGAGAAACGGCAATTAAGGTTACTGTATAACTTGCTGAAATATCCGATGGGTATACATGTTCCGGATTCGCTGTTGTTGATAATGGACTGCCATCTCCGAAATCCCAGACATAAGAAGTTGCATTAGCTGATGTATTCATAAAATCAACCCGTGGATCTAAACTGGACAATTTCCCCGGGTTATGTGTAAATGAAGCTTCCGGATATTCATCAATAATTACCACAGCATTCTGATACAACTGATTCACACAACCATACGAAGATTCAGCTTGTAATGTAGCACCATAAATACCCGCTTGATTAAATACATGTGAAATAGGACCACATCCTAAAATTGTTGAGCCGTCATCCAATATCCAAATACAATTCTGAACAGAAGGAGTCGTATTTACAAACTGAGCTATCACCGGGTAACAGTAGCTATCTTGCTGAACGGTAAAACTCAAATCCGGTATTGTTTGGATATCCACAACAACACTATCCTGATTCTGACATCCATTCGCATCGGTTCCTGTAACAGTATATGTTGTGGCTCCGATAACCGGTTCGAAAGCAATCCCATTTACAACATTAGCATCGTTCCACACATAAGTACCACCATTACCAGCTCCGGAACCTGTCAATGTAATCTGATCGTATTCACAGGCATATACATTGGTTCCGGCATCAATGGTCGGCAATGGATTAACTGTCACGGTCATTGTTGTACTATTCAAACAGTTATTTGCATCTTCTCCTGTAACCGTGTACGTTGTTGATGTGCCTGAAGTAAATATAACCATCGCCCCCGTTGTACCACTCAAGTTCGTTCCCGGTGACCAATTATAGTTAACGGCTCCACCCGCTGTAATATTTACTGTTCCGGTTTGACATACAGAAACGTCAGCAGCCGTAATANGTCGGTAACGCATGTACCGTGACTGTTGCTGTTTGAGAAAGCGAAGTAGTACACCCGTTTGCATCTTCAACACCCGTTAATTCATAATCAAACACACCTGAAGTACCTGTAGGAACGGTGAGCGTCGCTTGTCCTGCACCATTTGAAGTCACTGTTTGAGAAGCTCCTCCGTTAATGGTATATGTAAAATCGTATGGCGCAACACCTACACTTCCGGAAAGAGTCAGGGACGGAGCTGCATCATTCAGACAAACGGCCGTTGTTCCGGTAATACTTGCAGTAGGATTCGGATAGACTGTAACTGTAACCGCATCACTTCCCAAACAACCATTCGCGTCTTCTCCGTTTACAGTATATGTTGTCGTTACAAGAGGGCTGACCGTGTGGCTGGCACCTGTCCCCAAACCATTATCCCAGTTGTACAACACACCGCCAGTAGCCGAAATCATAGTTGAAGTTCCCGGGCAAATACTAACATCTGCACTTGCTGTAATCGTCGGAGGTACAGCAACTGTTACTGTCGCATTTACCGGACTTCCCGTACACCCGTCGAAACCTGGCGTTACAGTATATATAACAGTTCCATCAGTTGTCCCTGTCACATTCAAGGTCTGAGAAATTGCATTTCCACTTCCGTTCGAAGCTCCTGTTGCATTGGTTTCAGCAACCGTCCAGGTTAATGTTGCTCCGGAAATATCCGATGATAATTGCAGATTCGGATTACTTCCTGAACACACCAACGTATCGGCAGGAGTTATAATGGCTAATGGAACAGGTTTTGCTACAACTTCAGCCGTATCGGTTCCACTGCAATTGTATCGGTCTGTAACTGTGACAATGTATTCTCCATTCACCGAAGGAACGGTTTGCGTTTGAGTTGTCGCTCCGTTACTCCACGAAAACGTATATGGAAATGAACCTAATATAGGATCATCTGCAGCAATCACAGCTGGTTCATTGGCACATATAATGATATCATGCGTTGTAATTACCGGGCATAAGTTGACTTCAATAATTGATTGAGCATTCGCCGTATTACAGTTCAGGTCATTCCAGAGTCCATCCGGATAAATCTGTGTACACCCCTCATCTCCTCCTGAATTATTAGGCTCTCCAGGTGCCCAGTTTGTGTAAGTAATCGGTGCCTGATCGTACCATACAAAATTTCCTTCTTCTGCTTCGTCATTAAATCCGATCCAGATAACGCCACTTTGCCCCAGGCGGTTTAACTCGTTCATGATACATGTATTCTCAGCAGCACTTTGAACGGAAATCAAGTTGGCTCCCAATGTTTGTGCATATGCCTGGGCACTGCTTCCTGAATGCGGATCCGGATTGAGAAAGTACATACTGCAATCATTGTTACAAACAGGCAATTCGATACACCCCTCATTTAAAAATGTTGTTCGTATCAAATCAATGTCACATGTATTCGCATTCGGATCGGGGCACCCGTATGGATTTGTTCCGTAGTCACACGGACACACATCATACAAATCAGTAACTCCATCTCCGTCAGAATCTGTAGTTGCACTTGTTGTTCCGTCAGCAACCAACAGTAATCCATACGGATTGGATGAACCGGGACTACCATTCGGAAAGTTGTACACAAGTATATCAATGTAATTTACACCAACTACCCAGGGACCATCCAGATGAATGTTTAATTGCGCACCGGGAGCAAAGCTTCCTCCACTGATTCCCTGTGAATTTCCATTGATAAAAACATCAATGATTTGATTATCCACATATCCGTCCAGGTTGAGCACATAATTCCCCTGAACGGTTACACTGTTCCCGTTACAATCAGGTGGTAAATTAATTGTCAATCGGAAATAGCGGTATCCATCTGTTGAATTGGCTGCACAATCACTTTCTGTTCCTGTAATCCAGTTTCCGTTGTTCATTGGTGCCGGAAGAGAAGCCGGATCAACCCACGCTCCGGGAGCACAGTTATTATTGATCAATGTGGGACCATACGTCTGTCCCATCGGATTCCCGGGAATCGTAGAAGACCATGGAGAACACAGCCAGATCGGATCCTGGGTTCCCGGTGCTCCCTGCCCTGTTGAAAGTGTTGCAGGATTTGGAAAAAACTGAGCATTTAAGTTTGCTGATGCAACAAGCAATAGTATCGCAAATAATCGCTTCATAGAAAGTTCATTCATATCGATTGTATTAGTAGCAATTGTTGTTTAGTTATATGTTGAAGTTCGTTCAAACGCATTTAATCTGTTTTCAAGATTAACAAGGTATTTTTATTTTAACTGGCAAAATCAGCCATATACAACTGACAATCAACCTATTTGTTTTTAGTATTATAGATTTCATGCATTATCAGGCATAAATCCACTTTCAAGACGTAACAAAAATAAAAAAGAGGCCTTTAAAAGTGCCTCTTTTTGCATATTTATTGATTTCTTAAAAAATCTCAGCTGCTGTGAAATGAAATTTACCTTCGATTTCAGCATTTTCGTCTGAATCAGAACCGTGCACTGCGTTACGGCCTTTTGACTCAGCATAGTTTTTACGAATTGTACCTTCTGCTGCTTCTGCCGGGTCTGTTGCTCCGATCAATGTTCGGAAGTCTGCAACGGCATTTTCTTTTTCAAGAATTGCTGCGATGATCGGTCCTGAAGTCATGTACTCAACCAATTCACCATAAAATGGTCTTTCCGCGTGCACTTCGTAAAACTTTTTCGCTTGCTCTTCTGTCAAACGTGTATATTTCAATGCTTTGATTTTAAATCCCGCACCAATGATCATGTCAATAATTTTCCCTGCATAACCATTTTCAATCGCATCCGGTTTCAGCATTGTAAACGTTCTGTTTGTTGCCATAATTTCTTTATTTCTTTATATAACTGGGCGCAAAAGTAGTGTAAAGTTTCAAAAAAATGTGATCTAATCTTTTTTTTTATTAATTTATCGGTTAAAATAATTGTGTCTACAGGTTAAATTCTTACGCAAGGCAACCATTGACAAAAGTATGCGTCATTAAATCAGTAAAACGTGGAGAAACGAGTGGATGTACATAAAGTAATTGAGGGATGTTTGCAAAACGACCGCCGTGCTCAGGAGCGGCTCTTTCAACTTTATTATGGAAAGCTGATCGTTGTTGCTCTTCGCTATATCTCGGACAGAGACACTGCTGAAGAAGTACTTCAAAACGGTTTTATCAAGATCTTTGAGAAGTTGGACGGATATGATTTTAAAGGTTCTTTTGAGGGATGGACGCGCCGGATTGTTGCAAATACGGCCATCGACTACATTCGGAAGACAAAAAAGGACCCTTTATTATCCGGAACAGACACTGATTTCGTGTATGATACGGAAGACCCGGTCGTAGAAGCGGAAAACATTGAGAGTATGACACTGAAAGGAGAATTGGCACTGGAAGCAGTCCAACAGTTATCTCCGGCATACAGAACTGTTTTCAACATGTTTGTGATTGAAAATTACTCACATAAAGAAATCGCTGAAAAACTGGGAATAACGGAAGGAACATCAAAATCCAACCTCGCGAAGGCAAAATTGAATTTAAAAGCAATACTAAGTCAACAATTTACCAAAATATACTAAATAAATATGAATAGTAATTTGGACAATAAGTTTAAGGACGCATTTGAGCAGTATGAGTTGCCATACAATCCTGCTGCATGGAATGCCCTTAATAACAGGCTGGATAAGATCCAGCAAGCACCAGGGAATATTCAAAAGCCATCTTCTTCCGGTTCAGGTATGAAATGGATCGCAGGATCGGCTGTTGTGGTAATCGTATCTTCAGCCCTGATTTTCATGTTTTCGACTGATGATTCATCCGGTAAGAATAAGGTTGCTGACGGAATGACTCCGATTGAACAAAGCGGAAGTAATCCCACTACGTCCGGCAATCAACCGACAACACCAGAAACAACTCTGACAGCCAAAGATCATTCGGGAACATCGGTGAATACATCTGATCAAAAGAACGATCGTCAATCTTCCGGGCAAGGTATTCCGGCAGGAGATAAATCATTGCGAACGGAAGCAAAATTACCTGCAACCACTTTTAAAAATACCGCTTCTGATTATACACAAGCAAGCAATCCAACGGGCAAAACTACTGCTTCAGACACATATAAAGCCGACGTTACCGGAGGAACTGTCCATCCGAATGGCGATAATCATAAAGCAGAACTATTTTTTCCGGATATTGACTATACAATTTGTGAGCATTCATCTGCTTCCATTGCGAATAAAAATAGTACTGCTGATTTAATTATTACATCCCCCAACGGAAAAGAACAAGTGATTCCGGCAGGAAAAACAATTAATTACCAGACTGGCGAAGCCGGAGTTTACACAATAACGGCAAAAAAACAGGCAGCAGGTGGTACCTCTTTTATTGTAAAGGAATCTCCAAGAGTTGATTTCATGATGAATGATGAGATTAAATACGAAAACGGAATTCCTTCGATTCCCCTGGAGTCATATTCTGACGCAGCAGGTTTTGAATGGAGTTTTGAAGGAAATTCAATCAAACAATACGGAACAAAAGCATATGCTCATTTCTATAAAAAGGGAATTCATGAGATTACTTTGACCGGGAAAAACAGTTCAGGATGTAAAAACTCCGTTACGAAGTCAGTTACAATAGATGAAGATTACAATTTATTGGCGCCTTCGGCTTTCATGCCTCAAAGTGATGATATCCGCAAGAACAAATTTATTCCAATCGCATTAACAATGCGGAATACGGATTTCAGATTACTGATTATTGAACCAAGAACCGGAGCGGTTATTTATGAAACAACTTCTAAAGAAGGATGGGACGGAATTGACCGAAATACCAATCGAATGGTTGAAGAAAATAAATCATATGCATGGAAAGTTATTTTAGCAACACCTGAACCAGGTGAGCCAAAAGAATATTCAGGTATTGTTGTCAGATTATAATCATCAGCATTACAACTACTTCTATTAGTTGAGAAATATCTTCTGTCGGTTGTCGACAGAAGATATTTTCTTTTTAGTCATTCCATTTCTCATCAGATAGCTGTACATTTGCCACCAGAAATTTGAGTTGTGAAATACTTTTGGATTACTTTAGGATGCATTTCATTAGGATTGGGAGTTTTGGGTATTTTCTTGCCACTCCTTCCTACAACTCCCTTTTTTCTACTCACGCTTTTTTGTTTTTCCAAAGGGTCGGAAAAATTTCACCGTTGGTTTGTATCCACCAAGATGTATACGGACTATATTGAAAGTTATCGTCCGGATAAACCTGTCCCGCTTCGAAAAAAAATTGAAATTCTGGTTTCCGTACTGGTTGTTGTATCTATCAGTTTTTATTTTGTCGAAAACACCTATCTCCGCATCATTCTATCACTGGTTTTCATTGGCCACCTCATTTATTTCGGACTGTTTATGAAAACAAAAAAAGAAACCAAGGAGCATTAAAATTACTCCTCGAATTTCTTAAAAAGGACGCTTGCGATATGTCCGCCAAAACCGAATGTATTACTCATGGCATAATTCAGTGATTGTCGCTCGCCCTTTCCAAGCGGGAAATTGTACACATCTTTATACTCCGGTTCTATTTCTTTTGTATTGATTGTTGGAGGAACGATTCCATTTTTCAGTGCCAGAATGCATGCTATTCCTTCAATTGCACCAGCAGCCCCCAATAAATGTCCTGTCATTGATTTTGTTGCTGAAACAGACAACGATTTTCGTTCCCCAAATACACGTTTAACTGCAATTAATTCAGAAGTATCTCCCTGGGAGGTTGATGTCGCATGCATATTAATATAGTCCACGTCTTCCGGTTTAATCCCAGCTTCACGCAACGCTTCATTCATTCCCAACACAGCACCTTCCCCCTCGGGATGTGTACCGGTCAAATGATATGCATCTGCTGCCATTCCCCCTCCGACAATCTCACCATAAATCGTTGCTCCTCTTTTAACGGCATGCTCGTATTCTTCCAGAATAATAGCTCCTGCACCTTCCCCCATGACAAAACCATCACGTGTAACATCAAAAGGACGTGAGGCTGTCTCCGGAGATTCATTCCTTGTTGATAATGCTTTTGCCGATGAAAAACCTCCAATTGCCGCTTCATTGATTGCCGCTTCCGATCCACCCGTTATAATCATATCTGCTTTATCCCATTTAATGTAGTTAAATGCTTCTATCAAAGCGGTGTTGGATGTTGCACAAGCGGAAACAGGACAAAAATTAACTCCCCGAAAACCGTATTTAATTGAAATAATCCCTGAAGCAATATCAACTAAAATTCTGGGAATAAAAAACGGTGTAAAGCGAGGTGTTCCATCCCCTTCACAATATTCCTTCATTTGATCCTGAAACGTTTGAATTCCGCCATTTCCCGATCCCCAAATAACTCCTACCCTATTTTTATTTAGCTGTTCAATATCAATTTGTCCATGTTGAATGGCTTGTTCGACTGCATAGAGTGCATAGAGTGAAAAACGGTCATACTGTCGCAATTCCTTTACATGAAAATGATCCGCCGGATCAAAATCTTTCAACTCACAAGCAAACCTGGTTTTAAATTTTTCCGTGTTAAACTTTGTAATCGGACCAGCTCCGCTTACTCCATTAACCATATTGTTCCAGAAACTGGTTACATCATTTCCTATTGGTGTCAATGCACCTAACCCGGTAACAACTACTCTTCTCATAGATTTCATATAAACAAGCAGCAAAAATATAAAAAAAGTGCTTATTGAGGTTTCATACAATGACGAAGTACCTTTCAGCCCATATTGCAATATTGCGATATCGTCATATTTTGAAAATGTTAAATTCGAGATTACAGAATCAGAATTTAACACATTGTCTTACCTGAGTTAATCAAAAAAAAAGTACTTTAGCACTCTAATTTCCACATTGATTATGAAAACATTACATACTTTTATTATTCTATTTTTCGCATCTAATTCAGGAATATCTTTCTCTCAATCTTCCTATTTCCCTCCAACTTCAGGAAACACATGGGACACATTATCACCGCAATCATTGGGATGGTGTCAACAAAAAATTGACGCGATGTATAACTACCTTGAAAACAATAATTCTAAAGCATTTGTTCTGTTAAAAGACGGAAAAATTGTCCTCGAAAAATATTTTGGTTCGTTTGATCAAAACAGTACCTGGTACTGGGCGTCGGCGGGAAAAACAATCACTTCATTCATGACTGGCGTTGCCCAACAGGAAGGATATCTATCAATTAGTGATACAACATCTCACTACCTGGGACAAGGATGGACTGCCTGTACAAGTGAACTAGAAGAGAAAATCACTATCCGGCATCAGCTAACAATGACATCAGGATTAGACGACGGAGTCCCTGATAACTTTTGTACATTGGATACATGCCTGATTTATAAAGCCGACGCAGGATCCAGATGGGCCTACCACAACGGGCCTTACACATTATTAGATGGAGTGATTGAAAACGCCACAGGGATGTCTCTTAACAATTATACGACTCAAAAATTAAAAAACCCGACGGGAATGACAGGCCTGTTTTACTCCATCGACTATAATCATGTATTTTTCAGCACCGCCAGAAGTATGGCTCGTTTTGGGCTGCTAATTCTTAATCAGGGGAATTGGAATGGAACGCAGCTTATGACTGATCAAACTTATTTCAATCAAATGGTTACTCCTTCACAACCCATCAATCATTCTTATGGTTACCTGTGGTGGTTGAATGGCCAATCTTCATTTATGATGCCGGGAACGCAACTCACATTTCCTGGGTATCTAACACCTGCAGCGCCGGCAGATATGATCGCTGCATTAGGAATGAACGGGCAATTTATTGATATTATTCCAAGTCAAAATATGGTTTGGATACGGATGGGGGAAGCACCAAACGGAGGATTGGTACCTTATCTGCTACACAATGAAATCTGGGATTACCTGAACGACCTGACTTGTGCCCCTTTAAATGTAACCAATACGTCTTATGAAGAAATAAGTATTTCTCCTAATCCTGCAACGGAATTCATTACAATTCATTCCGTCGATGCAATTCATCACGTAATTATTTGTAGTTCAACAGGTCAAGTTGTTCAGCAAGAGAATAATATTCAAAATAACAGCATTAATATTAAAAGTTTAGATACAGGTATTTATTTTGTTTATACAGAGTCAATTAATGGTAAAAAGGTAATAAAAAAATTATTGAAATACTAATCTCCAAAATTCAACTGTTCTGCATCTCCATCCTGAAGTAACTCATAGGGAGGTTCACATGCAAGCATATCCATTATTCTTAACCGTTCAGGGTACTGCACTGCCGTAACAATATATTTGACAGGTTTTTCTCCAATCCATGACAATTCTATAAATTGCCCGTCAGAAACTATTTTATAGTATACTTTTCTACCTGATAGTACTCGATACTGAGGAAAGTCCTTACATTTGTTGTTCATGAGAAATTAATTTATGAGCCAAGAGACCACGTATACAAAAATAATGGATTTGATTCATAAAAAGGAATTTGAAGCGGCTATAGATGAAGTTGAACATTTAAAGAAAAACTCCTCCGAATCCATCCAACTCATTCTGCTTTCCATTTACTGTAAGGTTGAATGTGGTCGGCTGAGGAGCGCCGCAATTACCGTTTCCAAAGCATTAAAACGTATGCCTGAACATCAATTATTAGGCGAGCTAAAGGTGTATCTATCTGCATTAAAATCCGGAAAAAATCTTCCCAATCCGCTAAATGAGTTTGTACATGCTTTTACAACTTATGCGAATTCTAAAATCCCAACCGATCTGCATCAATTCAACTTGTTAATGGATCAAATTCTAGTTAAACCTTTTATCAAATGACAAAAAGAGAAAAAGCTGATTATATTATCGACGAGTTAGAAAAACTATATCCAGAAACACCTATTCCGTTGGATCACAAAGATCCATATACGTTATTAATTGCCGTTCTTCTATCTGCGCAATGCACTGATGCCCGTGTAAACACAATTACCCCTACCTTATTTAAACATGCCGACAATCCGTTTGATATGATTAAGCTAACCGTTGAAGAAATAAAAGAGATCATCAGACCATGTGGTTTATCCCCCCGAAAGTCTCAGGCAATTTATGATTTATCTCACATTCTCATTCAAGAACACAATGGTGAAGTTCCTCAATCGTTTGAAGAATTAGAAAAATTACCCGGAGTCGGTCACAAAACAGCATCTGTTGTAATGGCGCAAGCATTTAGTGTTCCTTCATTCCCGGTTGACACGCACATCCATCGGTTATTAACCCGCTGGGGAATTACTAACGGAAAAAATGTAGAACAAACGGAAAAAGATGCAAAAAAGCTATTCCCAAGAGAGAAGTGGAATAAATTACATCTTCAGATCATTTTTTATGGCCGTGAGTTTTCCCCTGCAAGGAGTCCAAAGCTAGAAAAAGACTATATTACGCGTACAATCGGAACAAAACAGGCACTTTCAGAATTAGTCTAATTTACCATCTGCAGGTATTCAGTTGTAATAATCATGAATTAAAACACTGATTCCAATTTGTAATCTCGTACAGTCTTGAATAAAATGATTTTACCGCATTAAATCGATCATCCTGTTTTAAATCAATCCTGTCAGAGAGGTGATTCAACAATTTATTAATCTGTTCCAAAGCGAGTTTATTGATTCTGTAAATTTGCTTACTTGTGTTGTTCTCAACAATTAACTTCGTCATTACTAATCCCGCATCTCTTAGTACTTTCAAATGCTGAGAAAGAGTCGACTGAGCAAGGTCAATCTCTTCCATGATGTCTTTGAGCGTAACATCTTCATCGGTTTCGTTTGCAATAATCAACACTGCTTTTAATCGTGCCGGATGTGAAATCGCTTTAGCGAGTTCTGATAATCTGATTAATTCTTCTGTATAAATTTCGAATTTAGTCGCTCCCATAAGGTTCGTTTTAAAGTAGTTATAAATGATTTTTCTTATATAAATTAAGAAACAACTTTAAATATTACAAATTTTGAAGGATTCTTTTTTATAAAACATACTGATTCGAAATTTTTGAGATTTAAGAATATCGTAATATCTTTATAAAATTTCCTATTAATAAAAATAAAAACGGGCAACAAATCAAATTGCCACCCGCTATCATTTTCTTCAACTAACAAGTTTTATTCTTCATCTTCAGATTGAAGCTTAAATCCAAGTCGTTTTCCTGTAGCTGCCTGAGAGTTACTTCCAATTGACTGCATTTGCCCTACATTTAATTCCTGAACCATTTCATATGGTGGAACAAACAAATCAAATTCAAGTGCATACGCAAAAGAGACCTGGATGATGTGTCGAATCGAAGAATCTCTCCATTCACCCTGGGCAAGATCTTTAAACAAAAATCCCAACTGCCCTCTTCCCTCTACAAAAAAGTGAGAATCTTTATTGACAAAAATACGACCGATTAAGTACCCCGGATCATTATATCTGTTTTGCAAAAATGATTCTGCCAGAAAGTTATAGACGTGAATAATTCCAAAAAAACCTCTGCTACTGTCTTCCTGCAAATAAGGACTTTCCCATAGTGGATGTCCATCTTCCAGACGAAATACATTCGAATGGACCTGGTACACCAAAACATCACTTCCGATAAATACCTGAAATTCAGACTGACTCTTCTCAACAATAGACAATCGAATACGCTTATCTTCCACACATTGCTTCAGCAAATCCACTTCTGTCTTTACCAATTCCCTCAACTGATCAAAAGCAGTGTGAGAATCCTCATAAACATCCTGTTTCAAAGCCGATTTTTCCTCCAACAGATTAACTATTCTCTTCGAATTAGGGTGTAACTCTTCAAATACCTTCTGATTCGCCATTTTAATATGCTTTTGAAATTACAACACGCTGTTTGGATGGCTTCCCTGTTACCATACACACACCTTCTCCGGTATGCTCAAAAGGAATACATCTGATCGTAGCCTGTGTTTCTTCTTTTATTTTCGCTTCAGTTTCAGCAGTACCATCCCAATGAGCCAGGTAAAAACCACCTTCTTTGGACAATCGCGTCTTAAACTCTTCATATGTATCAACCGTATGTAAATTATCTGTCCTGAAATTCAATGCCTTTTGATATAGATTATTCTGAATTTCATTGAGCAATTTTACCAGGTGTTGGTCCAGTCCCTCAAATGAAACAACCTCTTTGGTTTTCGTATCCCTTCTGGCAACTTCAATATTCCCGTTTTCCATATCTCTGGGACCCATTGCCAAACGTACAGGAACTCCTTTCGCCTCATATTCAGCAAATTTCCATCCCGGACGACGATTCTTGTCATGATCGTATTTAAACGATACCCCAAGCGCTTTCAGCTTTAAAGCAAGTTCATCAAACTTCTTACCGATGGCCTCATATTCATCATCTGTTTTAAAGATTGGAACACCAACGACCTGAATTGGTGCTAACTTAGGAGGTAAAACTAACCCTTCGTCATCCGAATGTGTCATAATTAATGCTCCCATTAACCGGGTAGAAACACCCCATGATGTTGCCCATACATGATCCAACTTTCCTTCTGAGTCTGTGAATTTCACATCAAACGCCTTCGCAAAATTTTGCCCCAGGAAGTGGGAAGTCCCCGCTTGCAATGCCTTCCCGTCCTGCATCATTGCTTCGATACACAATGTATCGTCTGCTCCTGCAAATCGCTCGCTTTCTGTCTTTCTACCCTGGATAACCGGCATTGCCATGAAGTTTTCGGCAAATTCAGCATACACCCCCAGCATGCGCTCTGTTTCTTCGTATGCTTCTTGTTTCGTTGCATGTGCTGTATGCCCTTCCTGCCAGAGGAATTCAGCAGTTCGCAGGAAAATTCGGGTACGCATTTCCCATCTCACAACATTCGCCCACTGATTAATCAATATCGGCAAATCGCGATATGACTGAATCCACCCTTTATAAGTATTCCAGATAATTGCCTCAGATGTAGGGCGTACAATCAGCTCCTCTTCCAGTTTAGCTTCCGGATCAACAATTAATTTTCCCGGATTTTTCTCATCTGTTTTCAACCGGTAATGTGTTACAATTGCACATTCTTTTGCAAATCCCTCAGCATTTTTTTCTTCTGCCTCAAACAAGCTCTTCGGGACAAACAAAGGAAAATAAGCATTCTGGTGACCGGTTTCTTTAAACATCTTATCTAATTGCGCCTGGATTTTTTCCCAAATCGCATAACCATAAGGTTTAATCACCATACATCCTCTCACTCCTGAATTTTCAGCAAGATCAGCTCTTTCAATCGTTTCATTATACCATTTGGAATAATCTTCTGCTCGTGTAGAATACTTTTGAGACATAGTATTTTTGTTTTTCTTAATTATATGTTAAAAATGGCTCGTTTTTTGCTCCAAGTTTGCAAAGTTACAAAATTCACGTTATCTTTAAGGAAATAAAATTAACAGGTCATGAAGTTCTTAATCCCATCCATTGCAGTCACCGGTTTATTACTCACAGCATGTGCAACAACGGAGTCATTTGTAAATGATGATGTCTATTCTGTAAGACCTAGTGAATTACCTATCGGTGAGTCAACTTCCGATGAAACATCCTATGCATCTTTCAAGAGTAGAAAAACGGGAAATGCAAACGACCGCATGACATATGCTGATGAAATGGCACTCGTCAACCGCCAGAACTGTTTGAATCAATGGAGATGGTATGATGGATGTGGCTGTTCATATAGTGAATGGGCATTGTACAGTAACTATTCTCCTAATAATATATATGGAACAAACCTGTATTGGAGGGGAACAAATTATGCCCGATTCTATAACTATACCAATCCTTACTATTCCTTCGGCGGGTACCATCCGTATGGAGGGTATTGGGGATATCCGGCCAGTTATATGTACCCGTATCATCATGCCCCATACATTATATCTGACCCATGGATGACCCATTATGGAACGGGTATGTTTGTCGGTTTTGGAATGGGATATTCACCTTATGGTGGATATTATGGGTACAATCCGTATAACCCGTATGGTTATTACGGATATGGATACGGAGGTTACGGTTATGGAGGTAATATGAACGGTTGGGGAGGAAATCACACTAATTCCGGGACAACCAGCAATGTAATCAGAGGGCCGAGAGGAACATCCAGCGGATACTACAATCCGACAGGAAGAACTGCCTCTTCTCACACAGTAAAATCCGGACGTGCGTCAGTACCTGTAAATACGGGGAAAGGTGCACCGGTGAGCGTAGGAAGAGCATCTACTGTAACAAAAGAAGTAAGCGGTCGGGAAGTTGTTTCGCGACAACATAGTGGCACTTCTGTTTCCAGAACAAATACAGCCGGCAATAGCAATTCCAGAGTTACATCTCCTGTAACCAGCAGCCCTCAGAGAACGATAAATACTGCTTCTCCTTCCCGAACAGTTACAGATTACCAGAGAGCAACATCAACTCCTTCAGGACGATCGAATGCGAATTATCAAAACTACCCGTCCAGAACGAATTCATCCTCCGGAATCAATACCAGAACACAGGGTTCAGGTTCCATAGAAAGAAGCAATAACTCAGGAGGTTTCGAGCGGTCATCCTCTCCAAGTCAGGGAACATCGATCAGCTCTCCAAGCAGAGGATCTTCCGGAATCGGTTCTTCAGGAGGCGGTGGCGGAAGCAGTCGAAGCGGAAGTTCAGGATCAAGTTCAAGCCCGGGAAGAAGATAAACATGAGGAAAAATATTAAGAAAGTTGCATCAATTACATTGATGTGTGTTATAACTGTGTCGGCATCATTTGCGCAAAATGATGCCGATTTATTTCGATTTTCAAAGCATTACCACGGTGGTTCTGCACGATTTGAAGCAATGGGAGGAGCATTCGGGGCTTTGGGTGCTGACATTAGTTCCGTTCAGGTTAACCCGGCAGGACTCGGACGATTTTCATCTTCTCAATTTTCATTGTCTCTAAGCCCAACGATTAACAGTACCAACGCATCCTTTATGGGGACGGATACTAAAACCGTTAAAACAAGTTTTTCGGTTCCCTCGTTTGGAGTCGTATTAACAAAAGACTTGTCTTCCCGTAACAAAGGAGATATGTATTCGCAGTTTGCATTCGGGATGAACAGAGTAGCACATTACAACCAACGAACAGTCATTGAAGGTGTGCAATTCCCTTCCCTTCTCGATAATTTTATCGGGCAGGCAAATGGTTATTACCCGGAAGAACTCAGTCAATTCTTCCCTTTCTCTACTTCGTTGGCCTATGAATCATATACCATTGATTATGATTCGATCAGTAATTCATACACCTCATATCTTAATGCAGGCGACATGAAAATGAAACGGGAAATTGCAACACGGGGAGGAATCAACGAATTTTTTCTTTCTTATTCCCGAAACAGAATGAACAGGCTGTATTATGGTTTCGCACTGAACATACGAACCTATAATTATACAGAATCATACGTCCATTCGGAAGACTTAACAGTTACCGACCCTGACTTTAACGGCTTCGATTATGAGTATACATTGCGAACAAAAGGTACAGGAGTCAATCTGAAATTGGGAGCCATTTATTTGATTACAGACGGTTTCCGAATCGGTGCTTCCTTCCACACTCCAACCTATATCGGGATGGAAGATAAGTGGACTGCTACGATGACAGGGCGATTCAAAGAAGGAAATTATTCTGTTCCGGAACAACTCGTCCCCGAAGCTCAATACAAATACAGAATGATTACTCCTTTGCGGGCTGTTGTATCTGCTTCCTATGTAATCGGCATGAATGCAGTAATCAGCGGAGATGTTGAGTATACCGGATACAACATGGGAAGGTTGAGATCGACAACTGATGTGACATACGAACCGTATGATTTCGATATTGAAAATGCCGATGCAAAAGCGCGACTGACGAATGCATTGAATTACAGATTGGGTGCAGAATTTAACATTCAGCAGAAATTTTTCCTGCGGGCAGGCTTTGCACTCTATGGCAACGCTTACAAAAAATCTGAAAATATAGACCCTAAACCGGACATTTCATACAGTGGCGGATTGGGATATAAAATTGGCAGATTCAGTATTGATGTGGCTTATGTGAACAGAAACATGCAGCGAACGTACTATTCATTCCTTGGAAGCAATGTTGCCAACACCCGTTTATCCAATAACTCGGTTATTATAAGTGCATCAATCCGTTTTTAACAACCGGACAACTTCTTCTGTGTATGAACGTTTGTTTAATTTTGATTCTACCCAGGCAGTCAGGTTGAAATACTCCAAAATGACCTGTTCGTGGTGATCTTTAAATGCTTCTGATAATTCTTCCTGTAAATTTCTGAAAATCTGCTGCTGTTCTTCCGGAAGAATATTTTTTGACAGTTTCCGGATATTACGGATCAATAGTGTTTCTGTCGCATAATCTCTTCCGTGCTTGGATAAATAACGATTGACTGATTTAATCACATATTCTGTAAAATCATAGTTCCCCAATTCAAAATGAAGCACCAGGTTAAAAATACGCGCGAAGCTATAGATATCCTGTCGGATATTTTGCTCATTGTCATTTAGCACTTCATTGATAAATGTAAGTGTTTTCTTATATTCGCCGATGGCAAAGTAGCTGACTGATTTATAGTAAATAAACAAAATACACTGTTCTTTACTCAGTACTTCTTCATATTCGGCAATAAAATCATCAATTTTAGGAATCAGCTCCACAGACTCCTGGAATTTTCCCTGTCGCTGTAAAAGCAGCAATTCCATTAAATAGGCATTGGATAAAATCCGGATTTCAGTATTGATGGTATTAAATCCTTTGGTACCACTTAAACCTCTCAGCTCATGAATCAATTGTTTCGCCTGATCGAATTGCTTTCCATCGATGTAGCAGCGCAAAAGATGGGTAATTGTCTGAACATACCTGGTACTCAAGTCTGTTTTGACAATGGGATTCTTATCCAGAATTTCCCGTGTCTTGTTAAAAAACAAGTAACTGTCACTAAAATTTCTGTTTGTAGCAGCACACAATCCTTTGATGTAATAACACATGGAAGATGCACGTGTTGAAATCGCTGTATTTTTTCCTTTTATCAAGTGATAATTTGCAATTTCCGCAACTTCCTGTTCTTCTTTTTCACTTCGGATAAATCCTCCGGATCTGAAAATATGATTGATCTTGGAATAAATTACCTGGTATTCCGCCAGGTTTCGAAGCTTATCAATCACTTCTTCTTCTTCCTTGATCAGGGTAGCCAAACCTTCATCATCGATTCCTTCCTGTACTCCTTCCTCTTTTAATTTTTTTTCCCAGGAAATAATTTCATTCCAATAATAAAATTTTTCCGTATCCTGAGCAATTTTCTTCGCCCGCACAATAAATTTTTCACATTCCCGGTACAAGGCTTTGTTGTATAGAATCTCAATGTTTTTGATTTCCTGTTTTAAAATGCTGCTTGATGACTCTTCACTGTAATAAGAGCGTAGACTTTTTAAAATAAGTTTGTACAAGTGATTTTTCTCAGAGGAAAGGTGCCGGATGAAGGTCTCATTCCTGAACGCTTCTTTCAACGCTTCCTCATCGTATTCTTTCTGAGCATCGATGAAATCAAAAATCTTAACATAGTTCTTATCCCCTGACTGGAGTGCAGATGACAGTTTGAAAAAACGCTTTTCCGACTTGGTCAGCGATTTGATCAACTTGTATAATTCTATTGACGGTTTCATTAGTTGAGCAGGATTGAATCAAACTTATTCCTTTTGGTTTTCAATGAATTGCATCAAAAACCTCTAACAAAGATAAAATTTATCCTTGGATTCCCAAATTGAGAATTGACGAAATTAACGGCAAACTTGAAAAGCTACCGGAAAGACAGCAGATTAAGACCTTCCCTTCCCGGAAATAAATTGTTGTTTATATTTCAATGGTGTCATTCCTGTAAAACTGCGAAAATGACGAACAAAATAACTGGTAGAACCAAACGACAACATGGAAGAGACATCTGTAATGGAATAGTTTCCTTTCGTCAGCAATTTCTTTGCGTACTTCATCTTTTCAGAGATAATAAACTCGTAAGGAGTAATTCCCAATTCTTGTTTAAAATGACGGAAAAAAGATGCTTTACTCATAAATGCTTTTCCTGCCAGCTCTTCAATTGTAAATACCTTTGTAAGGTTATTGCGGATGTAGCTGACAACTCCCGCCAACTGGTTATTGGAAGGGACCTGATCCGTATTGCTCAACAGGATATTTCGCGCCTTGGTTTGCAAAAGGCAAACAATCAACTCTCTGGTTGCCAATTTACTTAATGTACTTTTGTATTCCGGGTTCGAAGAGGCTAAGGCAATCAATCGCTCAAGATTTGATTGTAAAAACGAGTCATTTTCAAACTTTTGAACAGATCCTTCCAGTTTCCATTCCGATTTATCAATCCGGGGAGTTTTCTCATTCAACAACAGCAGTGTTTCATTAATCTCATCCGGAGATAAGATCAGTGCCATACAACGTGTGGGATTGTCTTGCTGCGCTTCGGGAAAATCAATGTGCATTCGTTCTCCCTTTTCCAAAATAAGGGACTCTTCCGGAAAGAAATCAAAGGAATGATCTTCACCGAAATGCATAATCTTTTTTCCTTCAATCATGGTTATCAGCGAAACATCGTCAAACTTCAAATCGAAATCAAACGCCTTGGTCTGTGTTTCGTACAAGTGTAACTCCACCTCATTTGTACCAAAGGTTTGCTTATTCTCTACCAGCGTTTCCAGTTTTGAATTATCGTATATCCGACTGACCAATCTATTCATACCTCCACACACATTGATACTATAGTGACATTTATTGATAAGATGTTTCTATTTCCCTTCCAAGATAATAAATAATTTGCAGTCAGTAAATTTAAAAGCGAAAAATTATGAGTTCACATGAAAATTTAATTGCTCGTCCATCCTTTAAACCTGTCTATGATAATTACATCAACGGTAAATGGACACAACCTGTAAACGGAACGTATTTTGACAACATCTCCCCCATTGACGGGAACGTATTTACAAAAGTGGCACATTCTTCCAAAGGGGACCTTGAATTGGCTGTAAATGCTGCTGAAAAGGCATTTGAAACGTGGAGTAAAACTTCCGCAACAGAACGAAGTATTATCCTGAACAAAATTGCCGACCGGTTGGAAGCAAACCTCGAGTACCTGGCTGCCGTAGAAACAATTGACAACGGGAAAGCGGTTCGGGAAACACTCAATGCTGATTTACCGTTAGCCATTGACCACTTTCGCTATTTTGCAGGTGTCATCCGCGCAGAAGAAGGATCACATACGGAATTGGATGAAAACACTGTTTCTCTGATTGTGCATGAACCCATCGGAGTCGTTGCGCAAATCATTCCATGGAATTTTCCGATCCTGATGGCTGTTTGGAAGTTGGCTCCTGCCCTGGCTGCCGGAAACACTGTTGTCCTGAAACCTGCGGAAAGCACCCCTACATCTATTATGGTATTGATGGAATTAATCGAAGATCTTATTCCTGCAGGCGTCATCAACATTGTAAACGGTTTCGGAGCTGAATTGGGAAGAGCGTTGGTTACCAATCCCAAAGTAGCGAAAGCGGCCTTCACCGGATCAACGGCAACCGGACGGCTGGTAATGCAGTACGCAACGGAGAACATTATTCCTGTCACATTGGAATTGGGAGGAAAATCACCGAACATCTTCTTCCCTTCTGTAATGGATCACGATGATGATTACCTGGACAAAGCAATTGAAGGAGCTGTACTGTTTGCATTGAATCAGGGAGAAATCTGTACCTGTCCTTCACGAATTCTGGTTCATGAATCAATTGCCGATACATTTCTTGCAAAAGTGATTGAACGCACCAAAGCGATCAAAGTAGGTAACCCGCTTGATCCAACGGTCATGATGGGAGCTCAGGCTTCAAAAATCCAACAAGAAAAAATCAAGTCTTATTTACAGCTGGGAAAAGAAGAGGGTGCGGAATTGTTAACGGGAGGAGAAGTCAATCACCTGGGAGGAGAACTTGAGAACGGGTATTACATCCAACCGACCATCTTCAAGGGACACAACAAAATGCGTATCTTCCAGGAAGAGATTTTCGGTCCTGTTGTAGCCGTTACGACGTTCAAAACGACAGAAGAGGCCATTGCAATTGCAAACGATACATTATACGGGTTGGGTGCAGGAGTATGGACACGCGATGCACATGAATTATACCAGGTTCCGAGAGCAATCAAAGCAGGAAGGGTTTGGGTAAATCAATACCACGCATATCCTGCGGGGGCTCCTTTCGGAGGGTATAAGCAATCCGGAATCGGACGCGAAAATCACAAAATGATGTTGGGTCATTACCGTCAAACGAAAAACATGCTTATCTCTTACAGCAAACAAAAGTTAGGTTTCTTCTAAAAAGAAGAGAGTAGTTAAACAAACAGGGCGAAGGCAATCTGTTAACGGATTGCTTTCGTTTCTTTTATTCAATCAAACATGACAAATCGATTAGATGCAACAGAACAAGCGATCGCACTCATACGGGAATTAAAATCCGTTCATGGAGAGTTGATGTTTTATCAGGCTGGAGGATGTTGTGAAGGCACACAACCACAATGTTTTGAAAAAGGAGGATTCTTTCCGCGGATGAATGATGTAATGATCGGAACAATTGAGGGGGCTGAATTCTGGATTGACCGCGATCTGTTTGAATATTGGAAATTCAGCCATTTTACACTGGACGTACTCGATGGGTTCGGTCCGGGTGGCTTCTCATTGGAAACACCGCTGGGGAAAACATTTAAAATTCACTACCGGCTTTTTACGGAAAATGAATTAATGGATTTATCTCCTGTTAAATTAATGGATTAATAAATTATAGCAAATTACTCCTGAATAAACTCTTCCATATTTATTGCTTCCACCGCAACGATCTCAGGAACAACTTTTTTTACTTGTGCTTCCAATCCCGCCTTTAGTGTCATCGCAGACATCGAACACCCGCTACACGCACCGAGTAATTTAACCTGTGCAACACCTTCATCGGTAATTCCGACAAGTTCCATATCTCCACCATCTTCATTCAGGTAAGGGCGTAATTGTTCCAACGCTTCGTTAATCTTTACCGCTAATTCTTCTTTATTTAAAATCATACGTGTTGTTTTTTTAGAGATTTTTGCGCTTTCGCCACTTCAACCTCTTGCACAAATATACGAACTAATTCTTCAAATGCAGTGCTCGTAGGAGTATTATCCTGGAACACAGCAGGCTTTCCTACATCACCTGCTTCCCGCACACTTTGTACCAATGGAATTTGTCCCAACAACGGTACTCCCATTCCCTGTGCCAGGTTCTTTGCACCGTCGCGACCAAAGATAAAATATTTATTATCAGGCAATTCAGCAGGTGTAAACCACGCCATGTTTTCCACAACTCCGATGACCGGAACATTGATTGTATCCAGCTTAAACATATTAATTCCCTTACGCGCATCAGCTAGTGCAACTTCCTGGGGAGTGGAAACAATAACTGCTCCATCCAACGGAACCGTTTGTACAAGTGACAAGTGAATATCTCCTGTTCCCGGAGGTAAATCAATCAATAAATAATCCAGCTTTCCCCATTCAGCATCAGTAAACATTTGAGTCAATGCTTTTGCTGCCATCGGTCCTCTCCAAACAACCGCATTGTCCTGATCGGTAAAAAATCCAATGGATAAAATTTTAATTCCGTATGCCACAACGGGGCTGATTTTCGGTTTCCCTTCCACATCAATCATCGTCGGACGATCATTGACTACGTCAAACATTGTCGGCATGGACGGACCGTAAATATCTGCATCGACAATTCCTACCCTGTACCCGGCTTTTGCAAGTCCTCCTGCTAAATTGGCTGTCACTGTAGACTTTCCTACTCCACCTTTTCCAGACGCAATTGCCACGATATTTTTAACTTCCGGAAGAAATTTCCGGTGTGCTTCCTTTGCTTCTGCGGGTAATGCCTGAACAGTACAATTAATTACGATGCCTTCAAATTCTCTTTTCAGGTTAAATTCAACTGCCTCCTGTAAGCGTTTACGCGCATGTAAAGCTGGATTGGAACTGTAAACAGTTACAGTAATTGATTGTTCATCAATTTTTAACTCTTCAACAAAATTAAGTGAAACGATATCTTTTTTCAGGTCAGGGTCCATTATTTTACCCAATACCTCCAGTACATACTCTCTCGACAAATCCATAACTAAAAAAACTTGTGTAAAGTTAGTAAAAAGTAACCAGATTAAATCCGAAAAAACTCCATTTGTGTGCTTATACCAAAAAGAAGTTCCTTGTTGAATGCTGATTCTGCCATATCGCCATATCACGATATAGCGATATGGCATTTTTTAATTCGTTTTGAAATCAGACACCATCTCTTCCGGCAAACCGACCTTTCCCTTCTAAATGAAGAATTGCTTTTTGTACATTTCGGTCCACACTTCCCTCCGTTTTTAACTGCGCTATGTAACGTATTATTTCGAATCTACGGGAAGGAATTAACGCTTCAAATGCTTGTTTTGCAGCCGGATTTTCAGCCAATGCCCGTAAAAATTTCGGATGCATGTTAACTATTCGTTCTTCCAGATCAAAAGCAATCGTTAATGTTAGTTTTTCACCAATGCGCCTGGGAGAATTTGCAAGCATCTGCAGATTGATATAAAGCCGCCACTCTCCTTTGTATCTGACTAACGTTTGTCTGTATTCCTTTCCATTAACCGTTCCTTTTACACGTATTGGTCCCTTTGTTTTAGCTGATTGCTGAAAAAGTTGCAGCAAAGTTTCCTCCGGAATAAAAACAAAAGGATTGATACCGATAATCTCAAGTTGCGCTTCAAAAGAATTCATTATTGAACGGTTATTTTATTAAAAAATGATTCAAACAAAAAAGACCGACTAAAAAAGCCGGTCTTAGATATCTTAACTGATAAGAAGTTTCAATTAACGTTTGTGCATCGGTTCATCAGAAACTGTTAATTTCTTTCTTCCTTTGCGACGACGCGCAGCCAACACACGGCGACCGTTTTTAGTAGCCATGCGGCTTCTGAATCCGTGCTTATTTCTTCTTTTTCTTACTGACGGTTGAAACGTTCTTTTCATGATCTATACTCTTAATTGCGTTTTTTCTCAAAAATTCATTCCGATAAATTCGGGTTGCAAAGATATATCTTTTTTTGATTCGACAATACCTTTTACAAATAAAATTAAAAAAGTGTTTCAAATATAGCTGAATTTATCACTCAAACGCCTCATTTATCAAAAATGTTTTTTAAATAAATGTAATGCTTCGTTATAATTGTTTATTTTCAATGAAATTTATAATATAAATAACGCTATGAAAACAATTTTCTTACTACTCTGTGCAAGTATACTGCACACTTCAAATTCACATGCATCGGACAATTTTTTAAATTTTGACGGGGTGAATGACTATGTCGACATTAATTCCATCGCACCGTCAATGACGGGATTAACACGCTTTTCCGTTGAATTTTTGTTTAATGTAAAAGAACCTCAGGTCAGACAATATGGAATGTTCTTCAGCATTAATGGCGCATTGGGAAGCTCCGATGATAACAAATTATTGATCCGGCTGGCCGGACCAGGAGAAGGCACAGGGAATTCGGTTGTTGTGAATGCTCCGTTCGGAGGGTCTCTATTATTAATAGGAGGAGTGAATGTATTGGATAGCAATTGTCATCATGTAGCATACACCTATAACTCGGGGACGCATTCACTCTATATAGATGGTGCGTTACAAGGCACAATCACAAAAACACTTACACTGGTAAACACAGACCGATACAGTCTCGGTCAGGAATACGACAATAATGTTACCTCAGATTTTCTAACGGGAAGTATGGATGAAATCAGGATTTGGAACACCGTAAGAACTGCTACGGAAATCAATGATAACAGATTTAGTCAACTGGTAGGAAACGAGACAGGATTAATTAACTATTTTAACTGCAATCAGGGAATCTCGGCAGGAAATAATACACTCATTACTTCTTTGACAAATACAATCTCTCCTTCCCGAAATGGCACATTAGTCAATTTTCAACTCCTCTCGAATACTTCTAATTTCAGAAGAATAGAAGGATGCAGAAAAATAATCTCTCAATCAAACTGGTTGAATTTTGACGGAATAAACGACTATGTAAATATCAATGCGATCGCTTCTTCCATGTCAGGATTAAATCAATATTCTGTCGATTTTTTGATCGATTTAAAAAATCTTCAAAAAAGTCCGTATGGAATGTTTTTTAGTATCAACGCCGCTCCGGGAGGAACAGATATCAACAAATTATTGATCCGGCTGGCCGGAACAGGAGAAGGGGCCGGAAATTCGGTAGTTGTGAACGCTCCGTTCGGAGGATCCTTATTAATTATCGGTGGAGTAAACGTACTGGACGGCAATTGCCACCATGTTGCATACACCTATAATTCCGGGACACATTCACTTTATATAGACGGTATTCTCCAGGGTACAATGACAAAAACAGTTACACTGGTAAGCACTGACAGATACAGTCTCGGGCAAGAATATGACGACAATACTACATCTGACTTCCTAACGGGAAGCATGGATGAAATCAGGATTTGGAATACCACAAGAACCACTACAGAGATCTATAATAACATGGGAAATGAGCTGACGGGGAACGAAATCGGATTGATTAATTATTTCAATTGTAATCAGGGGATTCCGGGAGGAAATAACACCCTCATTACTTCTCTAACAAATATCATCTCTCCTTCCCGAGATGGAACGTTGGTTAATTTTCAACTCCTTTCCAACACATCGAATTTTGTAGCAGAAAATTGCAAACGACATGAAAGCATTACAACACCACTGCATAAACAGCAAACTAAAACAAATAATAATATGGCTGTTTTTCCGAATCCTGCTACTGATTTCATCTACTTTACACTCGAGAGTGGTAAGCAGTATGAGGTAATTATTTATGATTTACCGGGAAATATAATCTACAAAAATTACCACGAATCAACGGAAAACAAAATTGATACAAAGAAGTGGATAAATGGGACCTATATAATAAAGATACTATCGGGTGAAAACAATATTGACATTCGCAAAATAATTGTAGCCCACTAATATTATTCCAAGAGATTATCCATAAAAAAACAGGAGCGACTTACTCCTGTTTTTTTATTTTAATAAAAACTTATACCGTTGAATGGTATTTTCCAATCCCAGGTACAACGCATCTGAAATAAGCGCGTGCCCGATCGAAACTTCATCCATAAACGGGATTTTTGATTTCAAAAACTTCAGATTCTCCAGGCTTAAATCATGTCCTGCATTCACCCCCAATCCTACTTCTTTTGCAAATACAGCGGCTTTTACGTATAAATCGACTGCTCTGTCAGGATTTTCAGCGTACTGCTCAGCATAAGGTCCGGTATATAATTCAATGCGATCAAACCCTGCTTTTGCGGCAAATTCAATGTTTTCAAGATTTGTATCCACAAAAACGGAACTTCGAATGTTTAGTTGTTTGAGTTGTTGTGCCAGATCACTCAACAGCTCCAATTGCTTCTTTGTCTCCCATCCCGCATTGGAAGTTAACACCCCGGGAGGATCAGGCACCAGTGTCGCTTGTTCAGGCCGAACGTCTTCAATTAGCTTCATGTAACGTGTATCCGGGTATCCTTCAATATTGAATTCCGTCTGAACCACTTTCTTCAGATCATATACGTCCTGCGTTGTGATGTGACGTTCGTCAGGACGAGGATGAACAGTAATTCCCTCTGCTCCAAATCGTTCACAATCGATTGCAACCCGAACCACATTCGGCACATCTCCTCCCCTCGCGTTCCGGATCGTTGCAATCTTATTGATATTTACACTTAATTTCGTCATCGATAAAAAAGTAATCGTGTTGTTTTGATAGTGCAAAGTTAACCATTACCAATGATAAAAAAACAATCTTTCTTCTCAATATTCCATTCTCTTTCCGTACTTTTGCGACCGTCATGAGTGATGAAAAAAATATGTCCTTCCTTCAGCACCTCGAAGAATTGCGGTGGAGATTAGTAAAAAGTGCTATCGCAATTGTTACCTGTGCGATTGTTCTGTTCGTTTACCAAGAGTGGATTATGGACAATATTTTCCTGATCATGCTGGACAATAATTTTATCTCGTTCAAATTACTCTGTCATTGGTTTGATGTATGCACACCTCCGACACCGGTTGAAATGCAAAGTATGAATGTTTCCGGGCAATTTTCATACGCTTTGTGGATGAGCATACTGGGAGGAATCGTTGTCGCTTCTCCGTTTATATTTTACCAGTTATGGGCTTTTATCCGCCCTGCATTAAAAGGTACGGAACGTTCTGCAATGGGAGGTCTGGTTTTTTATGTCTCCCTGCTTTTTCTTCTCGGAATTTTATTCGGATATTTTGTTGTAACGCCAATGACAATCCAGTTTTTCGGAAATTATAAAATCAGTACCCAGATTCAAAACATTTTTACGGTTGACTCATACATGGGGATGATTTTATCAACTATTTTCTATACGGGATTGTTCTTTTTACTACCGATTGCTTCTTACCTTCTGGCAAGATTAGGAATTATTACCGCTGATTTCCTTCGAAAGTACCGCAAACACGCGCTTGTAGGTGTTTTAATCCTGGCAGCCATCATCACTCCCCCCGATCTGATCAGCCAGGTGATTGTCTCCATTCCTATTGCATTGTTGTATGAAATCGGAATTCTCACAGCCGCGAGAGTAGAGAAAAAACGCAACAAAGAAAATATCAACAATTAAGTATGAATGATTTAATCAGTGGTAACAAGTTGTTATTAACTGTATTTTTCTACTTTTACTTCTTCAAATGAGAAGATGCTGAAGATTGTACTGCTTATATTGGTCTTAACTCCTTTAACACTCCTTGCGCAACAAACCAAAGTAAGCGGTGTGGTGAAAGATGCCGTAACAGAAGAACCGCTTCCGTTTGTAAAAGTTCAGTTTAAAGATTCGAAAATAGGTGTCTTAACGGATTCTGTCGGTTTTTACAGTATTGAAACCTATTACGCCACAGACTCGCTTCGTTTCACATTAACCGGCTACATCACACAGCGTTTTTCTGTTAAGCGAGATAAAGAACAGACCATTGACGTAGAATTATCAATGACTGTTTCAGAAATAGAAGAATTGACCGTCCTGCCACCTGATGAACTACCTTCCGTTACCCTGCACAAAAAAATCATCAACAACAAACCGATCAATGACCGGGAAAAATTGTCGGCTTATGAATACGAGCTTTACAATAAAATTCAGTTTGATCTCAATAACATCGGGGACAAGTTTAAAGAAAAAGGAATTGTCAAACGGATGGACTTGATCCTGGACTACCTGGACTCTACGGAAAACGGTAAAAATTACCTGCCCGTGATTTTTACGGAAGGATTATCTGATTTCTATTACACGAACAATCCCAAACGCAAAAAAGAAGTCTTAAAAGCAACACGTGTGGTCGGGATTGATAACATTCAACTGGATCAATTCCTGGGTGAAATGTACATGGACATCAATATTTATGACAACAACATCAATATTGTCAACCGCAGCTTCATTAGCCCCATATCAAACTTTGCGCGGAATTACTACCAATTTCTGATTGTCGATTCTTCTTTCATTGACAACCTGTGGTGTTACAAGATGACCTTCAAACCTAAACGACAAGGCGATATGACTTTCGAAGGAGAAATGTGGGTCCACGATACAACGTATGCCATCAAATCGATCAAAGGAACAATTGCTCCCTGGGCAAATATCAATTACCTGCAGGACTTGTACTTTGAACAAAATTTCTCCATGGTTGAAAAAGAAGTGTGGATGATGGTCAACGAAACCATTTTGGCGGATTTTAAACTCACAAAAAAAACCAGTTTGTATGGTATTTATGCCAGAAAGTATTCATCCAGGAAAAATTTTGTGATCAATCAAGCACACCCGGATGCATTTTATAAAAGCAACAACACGGTAGAAATAGCCGACAGTGCTCATCAAAGAGATGAGACTTACTGGACAGCACACAGACACGTGCCACTTTCCTTCCAGCAAACCGGGATCGGAGAAATGATCGATTCCCTGAAAACCATTCCATTCTTCAAGCGATTACAGGGAGTTACCTACATGCTGACCACCGGGTATTATCCCTACGGTTATTTTGACTTCGGAATGATTTACAACATGTTCAGCTACAACCAGGTAGAGAAATTCCGTTTCGGAGTGGCTATAAGAACGTCCAATAAGTTCTCCCGAAGGCTTGAAATAGGTGGTAAAGTCTATTATGGATTCGGTGACGAACGCTTTAAATACGGGGGGAGTGTCCGTTATAATGTGTCTCCCCAGAAACGGGGAATGTTGAGTGCCTTTTACAATTATGATATTGAACAAATCGGGGCGTCTACCAAAGCTTCCCAAGTCGGTTCTACATTCGGAACACTTTTTCGCACCGGACCATTGGACAAACTTACATTTGTAGAAAAAGCCGGAATAAACTTTGAAAAAGACGTGCACAAAGACATTGTTTTGTTCACTGCTTTCGAGTGGAAAGAATATACCCCGCTGGGACTGGCCAATTATTTGCGGATGAATGAAAACACAGGCTTCTATGATACCATCAACAGCATTCGGACCAGTGAAGTTACTTTTCGCTTCAGATGGGCAAAAGACGAAGAATTTGTCGGTGGAGCGTTTGACCGCGTTTCCATTAAATCCAGGTTTCCGATCATTTCCTTTCAGACAATCTTAGGAATCAAAGGGGCATTGGGAAGTGATTACCAGTACCAAAAATACGAACTGGCGCTTGATCACAGGGTGACAGCCGGAGTGCTCGGGTACATCCGGTATGGTGCAAGCGTGGGATACATCAACGGTTCAGCAGCATACCCTTTTCTGAAAGTCCATGAAGGAAACCAATCTTACTTTTTGTACAAGACAACATTCAACATGCTCAATTTCTTCGAGTTTATTTCCGATAAATATGCTGATGCCTATATCGAAAATCACTGGGGAGGACTTTTCCTGGACTACATTCCCGGAATCAAAAAACTAAAATGGCGATTTGTTTCCAGCGCACGTGCAACATGGGGTATGATTGATTCGCGACATGAAAAAGAGATGATCTTACCACCATTTACCAAACAATTTGGAAATACGCCGTATATCGAAGTATCTTTGGGGTTGGAAAATATATTTAAGTTACTTCGCTTTGATGTCTTTTATCGTGTCACTCACCAAATTCCGGGAGTATCACCATTTGGATTCAGAGCACGTTGGGAAATATTCTTGTAATGAAATTACACACAAAAGAAATAAAGAAAACATACAAAGGCAGAAATGTTGTAAAAGGAGTTTCTGTTGAAGTGAATCAGGGCGAAATTGTTGGATTACTCGGACCAAACGGTGCCGGAAAAACAACATCATTTTATATGATCGTAGGATTGGTAAAACCGGATTCAGGCGAAGTCTTTCTGGATGAGATCGACATTACCAAAATGCCAATGTATAAACGCTCCCAATTAGGGATTGGCTACCTGCCCCAGGAAATTTCGGTGTTTCGGAAACTGAGTGTTGAAGACAACATTATGGCAATCCTGGAAATGACAGATCTCAATAAACAGGAACGCGAAGCCCGACTGGAGCAGCTACTCAATGAATTCAGTCTGCAACACGTGCGAAAAAACCTCGGAAACCGCCTGTCAGGAGGAGAAAAACGAAGAACGGAAATTGCGCGTGCACTTGCCACGAACCCGAAGTTTCTGTTGCTTGATGAACCATTTGCCGGAGTTGACCCGATTGCTGTGGAAGACATCCAGAGTATTGTCTCCGAGCTCCGTGAAAAAAACATCGGAATCCTGATTACGGACCACAACGTGCAGGAAACACTTTCCATCACCGACCGTGCTTACCTACTGTTTGAAGGAGCCATCTTGAAGTCAGGCACTGCAGAAGAACTGGCTGCTGATGAACAGGTTCGAAAGGTATACCTGGGTCAAAAATTTGTGCTTCGAAAGAAATAATTGAGCCATGTATCAATTAAAAAATATATATTTGACATCTATAATAAAACGAGTATCCATCAAAACCCGACGTTCATGAAAAGAGTTGTAAATCGCGTGCTTATTGTCTTCTCTGTTATTTTAGTAGCCACTTCTGTTTCCTGCAAGAAAAAATGTGATCTGGGGGAAGATGCCACTTCCGGTGAAATTAAAACCGCTGTATCCGTATTTTCTGAATCCGGCTATATAACAGCCAGCATGAGCCCGGATGAATACCTGATTAATGGGAACAGCAACTATGCAGATAATTTTAAAATCAGTAAGGATAAAGGAATTACAAAAACAGCGGTCGACTACACGGAATACAATATTTTATGTTACCCGATGACCGTCAATTGTTTCGCTCAATTTGACAGAAACGTATTGATTGATGATGAAAACGGAATTATTAAGTACACCATCAAAGTGAAAGATTGCGGTAAATGCGAAGAACAACGTTACATCGAAAATTTCGTCGCTATCCGGGCAGTTCCTGATTCTTACACGGTTACCTACGATGTGGATATTCAAACTGTCGATTAAATACGGTATAAAATCATTCAGATATAGCAAGGGTGCCCACGCACCCTTTTTTATTGCCCGATAAATTGTTAAATTCGCAGTTCATTTTCATTGCCTCTGGTTAGTGGAAGAACTTGTTATATAAATGCTGATTCGTCTTGTTATTTCCCTTGTTTTAATCTCCTGCTCGTTTTCTCTTTTTGCACAATCGGAATTATCCATCTCCGGAACCATCGTTGATTCGGAAAAACAACCACTATCCTACGTAGCGATTCAAGGATACAGCGCATCCGAAGATAAAATCGTAAAAGGAGATTTTTCAGATGAAGAAGGAAAATTCAATCTTGTGCTTCCTTCGGGGGAGTTCTATCTCGTTTTAAAATATGCCGGTCTGACCAACGATACAATTCTGCTTCATCAACAAAGCGGGGAAATAAAGCTGGGAACAATTACCATGCAGACAATCGCAGAACTGGAATCGGTGGAAATTATAGGGCAAAAAGCCGCAATGGAATACCACCTTGACAAGCGCGTCTTCAATGTCGGTTCTGATTTGAACAACCAAGGCTCCAATGCTGTTGATGTGCTGGAGAACATCCCTTCCATTACAGTCGATGCTGAAGGAAATGTCAGCCTGCGGGGAAATTCCAATGTACGCATCCTGATCGATGGAAAAATGTCCGGTTTTGCATCCAGTGCAGATGCACTGAAACAATTACAAGCTGCGAATATTGAAAAAATAGAAGTCATTACCAATGCTTCTTCCCGCTATGATGCACAGGGAGAAGGAGGGATTATCAATATTGTACTGAAAAAAAATCAAACAAAGGGGCTCAACGGCTCCGCGAGCATCCGGGGAGGATATTTTCCTGAAATAGGCGGAGATTTCCGGATCAATTACCGAAGGGATAAACTCAATGTATTTGCAACGTATTCCATTAATAAAAACAGTATTCCCGGATACAGTGAAACCTATCAGCGACTTAACAATGCAGATACCGCATTTGTGTACCGGCAACATTACGAGCACAGAAGAAGAAAATTGAGCAATCACGGTTCACTTGGACTGGATTACTATATCAATGAAAAAAATACGCTTTCCACATCCTTTACCGTTCGTTCGGGGTTGGGAAACAATTCATACGACCGTTATTATGAAAACATGGACCTGAATGATAACCTGACAGGATACAATGACCGGTTCGAAGGACAAGCGGAATTAGAAGACTTACTGGAAACGAACCTTTCCTATACAAAAAAATTCAACAATAAAGCCGAATGGTCCACTGACCTGAAGTGGTTTCGGGATCAGGACATCGAACGTTCGGATTATTCGGAAAACTCTTCTGCTTTCCAGGGAGAACGGATTGAACATTCCCAGGTGACCATGCTGGAAAATAATTTCCTCGCCCAGTCAGATTTTATCCTTCCGTTCCTGCAAGAAGGGAAATTTGAAACAGGAGTACGAATGCAAATCCGGGATATGGAAAATAATTTCCGTTTCGGGGAATTGACTGGTAACAATTGGAATTATCCCCCACTGTACAATGACCGTTACAGCTACAACGAGCGTGTATATGCAGCCTATGCGATGGCCTCCAATACCTGGAAAAAATTCTCGGTACAGGCTGGTTTACGGGCTGAATATTCCGACATCAGTACACGACAGGTTTCTACCAATAACAGCATTGATAAAAATTACTTAGACCTGTTTCCAAGCGCAGCCGTTTCATTTAAACATTCCGAACGACAAACATTTCAACTGAGTTACAGCCGGAGAATCAGCAGACCGGGACAATGGGATTTAATGCCTTACACAAAATTCGGAGACAACCGTGAGCGCAGAGTCGGGAATGCATACCTGAATCCTGAATACACCAATTCACTGGAAGCGGGTATTCTTCAAAACTGGGGTTCCGGCTCCATACTCGGATCGGTGTATTATCGCAATACGACGAATAAAATAGAACGCATTTCCTCACTTGGCGATGATGGTATTATTTATATCACACCACTCAATATTGCCTTAAAAGATGCGTATGGCGTCGAATTAAATTTCACGTACACTCCTGCCAACTGGTTCCGGTTAAATTCAGGGTTCAACTTTTACGAAGAAATTATTTCGGGCAATTTCAACGCTACCGATTTCAGAAGAAAAAACTTCACATGGACCAACCGTACCTCGATCAATTTATCGTTTCCGAAATTGTTCAAATCACAACTTGCATTCAATTATACAGCTCCCAGTGTTCGTCCGCAGGGAAAAATGCTGGCCATCTATCATTTTGACCTGGGATTTTCACGGGACCTCCTGAACGGAAAAGCGACAATCGGGTTAAATATCCGCGATTTATTCAATACACGCCGGTGGAGAATGATAACAGATACACCTGAATTGTATTCGGAAAGTAATACCCTTTGGCGACCGAGAACCATTACACTCGTTTTCACTTACCGGTTTAATCAGCAGCGAAGAGAATCCGGAAAAGCCGATTTCAATCTGCTGGACGAATGTGGCGGAGAATAATAGTGCCTGATTCCCGGGATTCCGGATTCAATCTTTACTTTTGCAAACTACGATATCTTAAATTTTTATATATATTTGCTTCTTGTATTAAAAAAGGATAATTCATGGCAGTAAAAACTTCCAAAAAACCAACAGCAGCAACAAAAAAGAGCAAGGTTGACAGCACTTCTAAATTCTCAAAAGAGACATATATCAAGTGGTGGAAAGATATGTTGTTGATTCGTAAGTTCGAAGAAAAAACAGGTCAGTTATACATTCAGCAAAAATTCGGTGGATTTTGCCATTTGTACATCGGTCAGGAAGCAATTGTCGCAGGGACGGCAAGTGCGTGTAAACCTGGAGATAAACACATGACTGCATACAGAGATCACGCACACCCGATTGCGTTGGGAACAGATCCGAGAGTATTGATGGCGGAATTGTACGGACGTACGACCGGTTGTTCAAAGGGAAAAGGTGGTTCCATGCACTTTTTTGACAAAAAGGTTAACTTCATGGGAGGACACGGAATCGTTGGCGCTCAAATTGCAATGGGTGCAGGTGTTGCTTTCGCTGAAAAATACAATGAAACAGGAAATGTTGCGTTCGTATCCATGGGAGACGGAGCCGTTCGCCAGGGAGCATTGCACGAAACATTCAACATGGCAATGATGTGGAAACTTCCGGTTGTTTTCATCATTGAAAATAACAATTATGCGATGGGAACTTCGGTAGAACGTACAACCAACGTAACGGATCTTTCCAAAATCGGTCTTTCCTACGAAATGCCTTCCCGCATTGTAAACGGAATGTCTCCTGAGGCAGTTCATGAAGCAATCGAAGAAGCTGCCGACAGAGCAAGAAGAGGTGACGGCCCTACCCTGTTGGATATCCGCACATACCGCTACAAAGGACACTCAATGTCAGATCCTCAGAAATACCGAACCAAACAAGAGGTAGAGGAATGGATGGATCAGGATCCGATTGTACACTGCCTGGAAGTCATCAAAGAAAACAAATGGATGACGGATAAAGAAATCAAGGAAGTAGAAGATTGGGTAAAGAAAGAAGTGGAAGAATCTGTTGAATTTGCAGAAAATTCTCCATATCCTGAAGGAAAAGAATTGTACGAAGACATCTACCAGGAGCCGAACTACCCGTACATCGTTGAATATTAATTAAGAATACAATACTAAAGATTTTAAGATACTATGGCTGAAGTAGTTTACATGCCGAAATTGAGCGACACCATGACGGAAGGAGTGGTCGCTGAATGGACAAAAAAAGTGGGAGACGCTGTTTCTTCCGGAGAAGTACTTGCGGAAATTGAAACAGATAAAGCAACGATGGAGTTTGAATCATTCTACGACGGTGTATTGTTACACATTGGTGTTGAGAAAGGTCAAGCTGCTCCTGTAAATGCAATTCTTGCCATCATTGGTGAGAAAGATGAAGATATTTCAGGAATTCTTGCAGGAGGTGCTGCTGCTCCGGCTGCTGCCAAAGAAGAGAAAGCTGTTACTGCACCTTCACCGGAACCGGTAAAAGAAACTGCTCCGGCTGCAAAAACACAACCGGTAAGTACTCCGGCTGTTGCACAAACGACTTCTACAGATGGAAGAGTTGTGGCTTCTCCACTGGCAAAAAAATTAGCTTCTGAGAAAGGAATTGATATCAATACCGTACAGGGAACAGGAGAAGGTGGCCGCATTGTAAAACGCGATGTGGATCATTATGTTCCTTACGACGCTCCTGCACGCGCTTCATTTACGGCAGCTCCTGCCGGAGTTGAGTCGTATACGGATGAACCGGTATCACAAATGCGTAAGACGATTGCACGCCGATTGGCTGAAAGTAAATTTACGGCTCCGCATTTTTACCTGACACTGGATATTGATATGGACAATGCGATTGCCGCTCGCAAAGCATTGAACGCGACAGAAGGTGTAAAAGTATCCTTCAATGACATGGTGATCAAAGCTGTTGCCATCTCCCTGCGTCAGCACCCTGCTGTGAATTCGGCATGGATGGGTGACACGATCCGACGCAATCAGCACGTGCATATCGGAGTTGCTGTTGCCGTGGATGAAGGATTATTGGTCCCGGTTGTTCGTTTTGCAGATACAAAAGGATTTGCACAAATCGGTGAAGAGGTAAGAACGTACGCGAAAAAAGCAAAAGATAAAAAATTACAACCTTCCGACTGGGAAGGAAATACATTTACTATTTCCAACCTGGGAATGTTCGGTATTGAAGAATTTACAGCCATCATTAACCCACCGGACAGCTGCATCATGGCAGTGGGAGGAATCAAAGAAGTTCCTGTTGTCAAAAACGGACAGGTTGTTCCGGGGAATGTAATGAAAGTAACGCTCTCCTGCGACCACCGGGTAGTAGACGGAGCATCCGGAGCAGCATTCCTGCAAACATTTAAAGGATACCTGGAAAATCCGGTGACGATGTTACTGTAAAACAAATTGTGAAAGGAGCTGTAAGGCTCCTTTTTTTATATACATCGCCTATGAAAAGAGTACACATGCTGGAATGGGAAGACCTGGAGTGGTTTCCCAAAAGTTGGAGGGATTACGGAACGGATTACCTGCGTTTTGTAGCTACGAAATTTGACATCTACAAACCAATTCTTCCGATCATCAAAAAAGGACTGAATGCGAGCAGTAAAAATGCCTGGGTCGATTGTGCATCCGGAGGAGGAAGTAGTCTCGTGCCGCTTGCAAAAGCCATTCATCAGGAACTACCGGAGGTGAAAATTACACTGACAGATTACTACCCCAACATTGAAGCATTTAAACGTACCCAAAAAGAGTTACCGTCCGTTTTCAACTACGAAACAGAATCCGTAAATGCGATGGAACTTCCCTCCCACTTACAAGGTCAGTTTATTACGCTATTTGGTGCTTTTCATCACTTCAGACCTGTGCAGGCAAAGAACATTCTTCAACAGGCAGTAGATACCAACTCTCCGATTGCTGTTTTTGAACCTGTAGCCCGGAATTTCGGAAGTTTTTTCTCAATGCTATTTGTGATTTTGAATGTATTGATCTTTACTCCGTTCATTCGTCCCGTTCGCTGGCAGGTACTACCATTCATATACCTGATTCCCGTTATTCCGCTTTACATTCTCTGGGATGGAATCGCATCTATTTTCAGAACCTATTCGGAAAAAGAACGCCGGGAACTGATTCAATCACTAACCAATTCAGATCAATTTGAATGGGAAGTCGGTAAAACCAAAGGCCCCATGCCTATTAATTACTTGTACGGAATTCCGAAATCAACCGAATTGTTCCGGTAAAAGTTACAACGTGAAAGTAATGCATCAATTGATCTTGTTGTCGTTTCTATGTGGTAAAGGAGAACTTATATAAAAGTAAAAAATCCGGCAGATGACTCCGCCGGATTTTTTATAAACTCAAAACTACTACTTATTAATATTCCTTCACTTCTTTGTGATCATATGGTTCTGTAACCAATTCATCAAACGGAAGAGGAGGTTTATTCCAACCAAATTTATTCAGGATGTTATCAAACAGCTGATAAACAACCGGAACAACGACCAATGTCAGAAACAACGAAGAAATCAACCCTCCGATAATTACCCACGCCAATCCGTTTTTCCATTCAGATCCCGAGCCGGAAGCCATCGCAATCGGCATCATACCAATCACCATTGCAATCGTTGTCATCAGGATCGGACGAAGACGTGCATGGTTTGCTAACATCAATGCGTCGTGTGTGGAGTGTCCTTGTGCCTTCAGGTGATTTGTAAAGTCGACAAGGATAATCGCATTTTTGGCAACCAGACCGATCAACATAATTAATCCCAAAATGGTAAATATACTCAACAGGTTATTGGTCAACGCCAGGGCAAGGAACGCTCCGATGATTGCCAACGGGATAGAGAACATGACCACCAACGGGTGTACAAAGCTGTCGTACAGCATCACCATAATAAAGTACACCAACAATACAGATACCAACAAGGCTATTCCCAATGAACCGAATCCGTCCTGTTGGTTTTCCATATCACCACCCCAGATATAATCAACTCCCAATGGTTTTTCTACCGTCTTCAATTTTTCTTCCAATTCCGTTGCGACTGTACTTACAGAACGACCAACTGTTTGCGCCTGGATTTTCACAGAAGCGGTTTTATCGCGACGCTCCAATCGGCTTGGTCCTGACTTAATCTGGATATCGGCAAATTGCGATAAGCGGATCAATTGTCCCATGTTATTAATGAAGGTAACATTGGCAACATCATTCACACTTTCACGGTTGAAAGCATCCAGTCGGATATTGATATCGTATTCGTATTCTCCTCTTCGGAATTTACCATCGATGTTCCCGTTGAAAGCCGTTTGCAAGGTCCCTCCGACAATCTGCATACTCAACCCTAAAGCAGCCATCTTATCACGATCTACTTTTACGGTTACTTCCGGAGACCCGTCTTCTGCGGACAACTGAACTTCTGATGATCCCGGAATTTCTTTCAATACATCCATTACTTTATGCGCGTAGGCATATACTTCATCAATGTCAGATCCGAGTACGGTCATATCCAACGGTGCCTGATCGGCCATCCCCAGGATACTGATCGGAGCTGTTTTCACTTTCGCACCAACCAATTCTCTGGACAACTCTTTTTTCAACTTCGCTGCATAAATGTTCGTCGGATCTTCCCGTTGTGATTTATGCACCAGTTTTACGGTGATTTCTCCTTTGTACATGGTTTTAGTTACACCCGCCATACCATCAGAGGCCTGACCTACAGTCGTAATCTGCGTAACAACTTCCGGTTTTTTCGCAAGGTAATTCTCCGCTTTCATGATCATCTGGTTGGTTTGCTCCAGCGATGCATCTTTCGGCAATTCGATTTGTACAAGGAATTCACCTCTGTCGCCTTGAGCAAAGAACTCTGCTCCGATAAATCCTCCGATTACCAATCCGAATGAAGAGAACAACAATACAGTTACAATTCCCAGTGTAATGAATTTATGACGCAAAGACCATCCAAGAATTCCACTCACCCATTTCGTAAAATTCGCCAATCCTCGCTCAAAGCTCAAAATGATTTTCCCACCGATGTTTTTCCCTGTGATGTGTTCCAATCTTCCGTAACGGGAAGTCAACCATGGAACGATCGTAAATGAGGTAAACAAACTGAGCAATACCGCGATAACAACCGTCAAACAGAACTCACGCAAGATGTTTGCAACCATCCCCGTACTCAAACCGATCGGTAAGAATACAACCACAATTACTAACGTGATCGAGATAACCGTAAATCCGATTTCCTTTGTTCCGTCAACCGAAGCCCGCACCCTGTTTTTCCCCATCTCCATGTGGCGGTAAATGTTCTCAATGACAACAATGGCGTCATCGACGAGAATCCCGACTACCAGGGAAAGTGCCAGCAAGGACATCAGGTTGAGGGAGAACCCCAGGAAGAACATCCCGATGAATGTCGCGATCAGGGAAGCCGGAATGGCTACCATTACGATCAACGCATTCCTCAAACTGTGGAGGAATAACAACATGATCGCCGCTACCAGGATGATCGCCAGAATCAAATCGTGTACAACCGCATCCGCTGATTCCAATGTATACACGGAGCTATCATTTGCAATCTGTAATTTCAACCCGTACTGCTCATACTCTTTTTCAACCTGTCCGATAATGGCCTGTGTATTTCTACTCACTTTCACCGCATTGGCATCCGATTGTTTCAAAACCTGTAACGCAATCGCACCCTTGCGATCCAGACGTGCAATTTTCTCTGCATCTTTTTGTGCATCCTGAACATCTGCGATATCTTTCAAACGCACCTGCCCATTATCTTGTGTCTGGATGATTACCAGGTTTCTCAGCTCATCAATTGTTTCGTATTTACCCGCCAAACGGATCAGGACACTCTGATCCTGGGATTTGATGCTCCCTGTCGGGAAGTCCATATTGGCAGATAACACGGCTTGTTGTACCTGTAACAATGAAATATTATAGGCCTCCAGTTTCTGTGCATCAATGTTAACCTGGAATTCACGCTGACGCCCACCGATGATATTTACTTTCGCCACACCGTCCACACGTGACAACAGTGGCTGAATACGTTTATCGATCAAGTCGAAGAATTCTACATCTGATAATTTATCTGCTGTTGCAGCGATGGTTACAATCGGCAAGTCGTCAAATGAGAATTTGTTCAATGACGGGGTTTTGATTGTTTCCGGCAAATCGGCCATGATGGAATTGATTTTCCGCTGGGCGTCCGTCATGGCATAGTCGACATCGGCATTGTCCTGCAATGTAATGACTATCAATGACAAACTTTCAAAAGAGGTGGACTCAATTTTCTTGACCTTTTCCATTGAGGCGACCGCTTCTTCTATCTTTTTGGTAACGGTGTTCTCGACTTCGGAAGGAGATGCTCCGGGATAGACCGTCGCAACAGAGATAACACTAGGAGTAAACTTCGGAAGTAACTCATAGTTTAATAACGAATAGGAAATCAATCCGAAGACAGTCAATGCCGTAAAGATTACGATCACCAACGATGGTCTTTTGATTGAAATATCTGCGATTTTCATACTATATCTTTTTGAAATTACTTGTGAACAACTTTTATTTCAACACTTCAATCGGCGTACCGTTAATCAAGTTAATTTGCCCGGTAGTAATAACCGTTTCGCCTTCTTTTAACCCTCCTAAAATTTCAACCGATTCTCCGAAAATTGCTCCCGGAGATACTTTTCTCAATGTTGCAACACCTTCTTTTTCAATAACAAAAACTTCACCACTGTTCACACTTCCTACGAATGCTGTTCTCGGAATCGCAATAATAGGTGTCTGATCACCAAATTTAAATTCGGCAGAAGCATACATTCCTGCTTTTAGTTTATTTTTTGTTTTTGTATTATCCAATTTGATTTCAATCGGGTAGTTCAGGCTGTTATCAGCTTTTGGTGCAATAAACGAAATTGCTCCGGTGAATGTCTCATCCTGGAAAACAGGAACTGTGATATCTACCTTGTATCCTACTCCCAATTGTACAACCTGACGCTCGTTGGCTGTTACGTTCAGCTTCAAACTTGAAACATCCACAATATTGAACAACTGTGTTCCTGCTGCTGCAAATGAACCGACCTCAATGTATTTTTTGTTGATGATCCCGGAGATAGGCGCTTTGATGGAAGCATCCGACAATCTCTTTTTTGCTTGTGCCAGCTGGCTTTCAGCATTTTTCACTGCCAGGTTGATCTCGTCTACCTGTGATTGTGTAACGCCACCTGTTTTCAAAGCACTTGTCAATCGTTGCTGATCAACTTTCAGTTTTTGCAACGCGTCGTTTGCTGCCTGATAATCAAGGCTACTGTATGTACTTTCCACTGTTGCCAATACCTGTCCCTGCGTTACGCGGTCTCCTTCTTTCACACGAATGGACAAAACGCGCCCGTTTACTTCGGAGATCAACATCAAATCCTGGTTTGCCGCAAGTTTACCATTCACTGCAAAGTCAACATTAATCGCTTCTCTTTTAACGGTCATTACCTTTACCGGTACTGCTCCCGTTCCTTTACTAACGATATCAATTTTTGACTGGTTTTCTTTTTTATTGTTCTGAAGCGTCCATACAATTCCTCCAATTGCTGCAGCTACGACAAGAACGGTAATAATTATCTTTTTCATATACTTTTTAACTTAAGGTCTATTATTTATTTAACAAAGTTCCTATTTCTCCTTTTGCTTTAATCATTTCAATTTCTGCTACTTTGTATTGCAGCAAGGCTTCATTATAGCTGTTTTCAGCAGTTCTCAATTCTGTTTCAGCATTGATTAAATCAGTCAGACTGGACAATCCAAGTTGGTAATTACTGTTTGTAATATCATATACTTCTTTTGCCAACTCTTTATTTGCTTCCTGTACCTGAATCGTTTTCAAGCTATTGGAAATCTGCAATTTTGCATTTTGAAACGACATGGTCAGAGCATTGGATGTTTTGGTCATTTCCTGGCGCAACTGTTCCAATTGAATTTCAGAAGATTTTACTCTTGCCCGCTTTGCCAAACCATCGAAGATCGGAATGGAAAGGTTCAAAGAAACCGCTGCCATGTCATAGCTTAGCGCTTTTTTGGAATACAGGTTAAAGTCATTGCTTTGTGTGTTATAGGAATAATGTCCGGACAATGACAAAGTAGGATAATAATTTGCCTTAAATACTTTTGTTTGCAAAGTCAGTAGTTCAGCCTGCTTGTTGAGCATGCGGAATGAAGTCAGGTTCTCTACATTAAACTGATCTGTTGAAATAATTCCTTTCGCATAGCTTTCCAAGTCAGCATGCGCTGTTTCCGGAACTGAAATCCGTTCTTCAATCGGCATTCCCATATAATATTTCAGCAGGTTTTCCATTTGAATGACAGCATTCTCCAACTCCAGTTTCTGTGCTTCCAGGTTTGTTTTATTCACCCGTACACGATCCAGATCGATTTTCTTTGCCAACCCGTTTTCTACCTGTGAGATCAAAATTTTCTCCAGCTCTTCCACCCGGGTAATATTCGCATCCAGCGTCCCCATTTTTTCACGGGTAACAACGAGTTGGTAGTAATTTGTCGCAACTTGCTGCAACACATTTTCTTCACTCAGCTGCGCTGCGATTTCATAATACTGTGCACTTCCTCTCGCTGCTTTCAGTCCTGAAAACACTTGTTGGTTGTACAATTGCTGGCTCAGGGTCACCTGCGTCATCGCAGACCATGTTTGTCCTGCACGAATTGCCATGAATTCTCCCGGAGCTCCCCCCATGAATTCTGCCGGTAAGACAAATGATTGCACGATCGGGTTTCCTGTTACTGAACTTGCGGCATTGATCTGAGGCAGAGCAGATGACAGTGACTCTGCTACTTTTTGATTTCCGTTTTCAACATCCAACTTTGCCTGTTTCATCACTTCACTATTTTCCAATGCATAATTAAGCGCATCCTGAAGTGTAATGACTTGTTGGGAAAAACCGGAATCGACTGATAAAGCCAAAACGAATAATACTACTGCGGATTGTTTAAGTTGTTGTACCATTTTTCTCTTTAAAAAACGATGCAAAATTGGTGTATAAAAAAGGTTATTCAAAGTTAAAAAAGGTGAAACGGACAAATTATACGATTAAAATCAATTCTCCGACAGAACAACTGATCTCTGTCTTCTTTTCAGATGATCAGATGATTAATTCATAATTATCAATGCTTTACCTGCAGCCTTACACTCACTCTTTTACTCACCCGATTAACAAACCCGTTAAATATCCAACAAACAACTCTTAATTAGCAATAAATGGTTTATTTTAGCCCGGCATTTATTTTTTATAAACAATGATGCTACTAATGATTATGAAAATAAACTCACTACTCTCAAATTCGGCTGTTGTTATTATTTCTTTTTTATTCCTGTCTGATTATTCTCATTCTCAGGAAAATTACTCGTTTTGGACACAGGAGTCATTTGGCAAATATGATTCCGCAACAGAATTGGTTGATCGACGAACTGAATTTTCTAAACATTTCTACAACAAGGATGGAAAAATTTCTGCTGTTATTGGTGCAGGTCCGCTCAATTACCATGAGAATGGTTCATGGAAAACCATCTATCATGCATTGGAAAAAACAAACAACGGGTTTGAAAATACCACCAACAGCCATAAAACGTACTACCCCAAGCAGTCTGCAGGAGCCATAAAGACGGTCATGAAAGATGGTTCTGTGCTTACAGACATGTTGAATATGCGCATGTATTACCTTGGTAAAAACGGGGAAAGCCAGGCACATACAATTACAACCCGCACCGGAACTGCCGACTACAATGTATTGACGTTCCCGGGAGTTTACGGCCCCCATATTGATCTGAAACTGACACACAATACGACTTTCAGAAAAATGGATTATATTCTCCGGAACGCATCTGCTTTGAGCACGATGCCCACTGATGCGGAATACCTTGTTTTTGAAGAGAAAGTATTATTGCCTGTTGGATGGAAGGCTGTTATGAAAGATAAACGCATCGAATTGACCAATCAAAGCGGGGTGCTGACAGCTTATTTTGATCAACCGCTTTTTTATGATACACCTGTTCATTCTCATGGTCAAGGAGATCATAGTGAGTCAGCACATGAATTGATTGGTGATTACCGTATTTCTCAACAAAACAATCTATTAACCATCCAGACACTGGTTCCGGCAAACTGGCTGAAACAGGATTTAAATTTCCCGGTTTACATTGATCCCACAATCAACTTATATCCCAACAATACGACGCGCTGGACAGGACATCATTCAACAACGAGCGGTACCAACTGCTACACTCCTGGTTGTGCTAATTACACCTCCTCCAACATTACGGAAAGTTCAGAAGGTGATTTCTGGATCGGCAGGAACAATACATATTCTGTCCAAAGCGGCTGGACAAAGTTTAATATCACAGATATTCCGGATGATGCCTGTATCAATACGGCAGAATTCAGGTATTATGTCGCGGATAACAGTTCTGCAAGTAGCGGTTGTGTGGTCAGCACCTATTTCAGGCACATGGCCGCAGATCCTTCAACAAATGATTTTACTGTTGCTGCAAACAACCTGGCACGATTAGACGACATCAGAGACGGTAATATTTTCGGTGATTACAATACTGCTGTCCTGGTATCTGGAACGGGATGGAGAACAGTAAACCTGACTGCTAACATGGCGGATTTGCAATCGCAATTGATTCCCAACTGGTTTGCTGTCGGAATGCATACATATGGCGGAGCAAACAATCACTTGACCTGTAGAAACAGAATCCGTGGATATGCGGATGCGAACAAACCGATTTTAATTGTGACTTACGATCCACCGTACGAAACGGAAAACCTTACTATTTGTCCGGAAGATTTACCGTACACCTGGAATGGTCAAGTGATTACTTCTCCGGGAAACAACGCAGCCACGGCAGTTGTTCAGAATTCCAACGGATGTAATGTAACTATCACCCTGAACCTGTCTACACATCCGGGTACTCAGCCGCTTACAGACGATATTACCATTTGTGATTCTGATCTTCCCTATTCCTGGAACGGACAAACAATCACTGCGGGAGGAACTGCTGTCGCCACACATACAACGCAAAATGCAAACGGATGTGATATCGTAACAATATTGAATTTAACGGTCAACCCGACAACCACACTGACAGATGATATTATCATTTGTGACACCGATTTACCATATAGCTGGAACGGACAAACAATTACCGCAGGAGGAATCGCTGTCGCCACACATACTGCACCTAATTCCAACGGGTGCGATATTATTACTTCTCTGAATTTAACCGTCAATCCGACCTCCCATTTAACCGACAATCAAACCATCTGTCAGGCAGCACTTCCCTATTCCTGGAACGGGCAAACAATCACTGCGGGAGGAACCGCTGTAGCAACACACACGACGCAAAATGCAAACGGATGTGATGTTATTACGACATTGAATCTGACAGTCAACGTTCCCGATCCTGTACATTTCACAACAACGGCGGAAGTTTGTTTACCTGCTGCTGTGGAGCTGATCCCTACAAATAACCATAGCGGAACGTGTGTCTGGACCATTGACGGAATACCCGTTAACGGAGATTGCGCAGGCGCATCGACGGTGATCAGTCAAGCAGGATGCTATGACGCTGATCTGACGGTTACGGATTTAAACGGATGCGTGGCATCTCATACGGTCAATGACGTTTTTTGCCTGGATGATTTACCGGTAGCAAGTTTTGATTTGACCAATCAATCCAATGAAAGTGCTGCTACCAATAACACCAGTTCACATGCAGATTCGTATAGCTGGACACTTCCAAATGGTAGTACAAGCACTGAGTTTGAACCAACTGTTTTGTTTGGTAATGTTTCGGGAATTTATAGTGTAACCCTTCATGCCTATACCGCGAACGGGTGTTCTGATTCAACAACAGTCACTGTTGAAATTATATATGAAATTAAGATCCCGAATGTCATTACCGTCAACGGAGATGGTGTCAACGACTTTTTCCTGTTACATGAAATGCAGCCCAACACACAACTGTTGATTCTCAACCGGTGGGGGAACCTGGTTTATTCATCTGACAATTATGACAATTCATGGAATGGCAGAGATCTGAGCGGAAATTATGTGTCGGAAGGAGTCTATTCGTACCTCGTTACCATTCCTGACGGAACAAAATACCACGGCTTTGTCCATGTAGTACATTAAGTACGTCCTGATGATATTGAGTGGCCGGGACGAAGATTCTTCCCGGCTTTTTCGTTTAGATTTATTCCTTTTATTAACTTTAACCCTAAATTGAATAGTATGCTTGCAATACGCTGGGATGTAACTCCTGAAATCATCGACGGTTGGAATACACCGAATTATTATGGGTTACTTTTTGTAACAGGATTAATTTTAGGCTATTACACGATCCGGAAAATGTTCCGCAAAGAAGGAATTCCCGATGAAAAACTGGATCGATTGGTACTGTACGTGGTGATTGCAACAATTGTTGGTGCGCGTTTAGGGCATGTGTTCTTTTATGACTGGAGCAGTTATAAACAAAATCCGATTGACATTCTCAAAGTATGGGAAGGTGGTTTAGCCAGTCACGGAGGTGCTATTGCGCTGGTCATTGCATTGATTTTATACAATCAGCGAGTTTTGAAAAAGCCGTATATCTGGATTTTTGACCGGATTGCCGCACCTATCGCGATAGCAGGAACGTTCATTCGCCTGGGAAACCTGATGAACAGTGAGATTGTAGGAAGTCCTACCGATTTGCCATGGGCGTTTGAATTTGTTCATTACATCAATGAGACAACCAAACAATACGATCCGACACCGCGCCATCCTGCTCAATTATACGAAGCAATTATGTACCTGATTATTTTCGGTATCCTGATGTACATGTTCTGGAAAAAAAGCGCATGGAAACAACCGGGACTTATTTTCGGGACCTTCCTGATTCTTCTATTCGGCGGACGTTTCCTTGTTGAATTTGTAAAAATGGGGCAAACAGCTTACGATGAAACATTAACCATCAATACCGGTCAGTGGCTTTCCGTACCATTTGTTCTGGCGGGAATAGGAATTCTGATCTGGTCGTATAAAAACAAAAATAAGACATTGACAGAACCTGAAGTGAAGTAATTTTTATGGCAACTAAAACAATCGACCGGTTAAGGCTTGCTCAATTCGGCAATCTGGAATTACTTGCAAAGCAGGTGGTTGAAGGTTTTATTACGGGGATGCACAAAAGCCCTTTCCATGGTTTTTCTGTTGAATTTGCAGAACATCGTTTATACAACAAAGGAGAATCCACCCGTCACATTGACTGGAAACTGTACGGAAAAACGGAAAAGTTATTTACAAAAAAATACGAGGAAGAAACGAATTTACGCTGTCAGATTGTGATTGACTGTTCCGGGTCTATGTTTTTCCCAAAAGACGGAACGATCAACAAATATGAATATTCCACGTACGCTGCTGCTTCGTTGATTGAATTACTAAAGCGACAACGGGATGCAGTCGGTTTGAGTTTGTTTTCCGATCATCTGGAATTGCATACACAGTCAAAATCAAGCCCGGCTCACCATCGTTTTTTATACAGTGAACTGGAAAAACACCTGACGGAATATACAGAACAACAGCAGAAAACAAGCGATACAATTACGGCTCTTCATTCTGTTGCTGAATTGTGTCACAGAAGAAGCCTGATCATTATTTTTACGGACTTTATCGATAATCCTTCAAAAATTGAAGAGTTATTCCACGCCTTACAACATTTGAAGCACAATAAACATGAAGTCATTGTTTTTCATGTAGTGCAAAAGAAAACAGAAATTGATTTCGAACTGGAAAATCGACCTTATTACCTGGTTGACATGGAAACCGGGGAAAAGATGAAAGTACAGCCTGCTGAATTAAAGGCCAATTACAGTCAGCGAGTGGCGGCTTATTTTGAAGACCTGAAAATGCGAATGATCAACAATAAAATTGATTTTGTGCAGGTCGATATCGACCAGGGATACGACCAAGTACTGCTAAGCTATCTGCTTAAGCGTCAAAACCTGTATTAACTACTTGTTATAACTTCGGGAGCGGGATCAATATTAATTCCGTCCGGTATTTTCCTTTATCGGCAGACATGAGAACAATTCGTTCCTTTGAATAGGAGTCAACCAAATACGTATTTTGTTTATTGTCTACTCTGAAATCCATTGTTATATTCTGGTCCGCAATCTCAAAAGAACCATATTTCGGAGGACGGTTCCCAATCGTGTTCAGCGGTTGCTCGGAAAACTTTGAATCGGCATAAAATGTAATGACCGTACGGAAATTGATGTTCTCAGGAGCATGTTCTACACCATCGATCCGTTCACTTTCCACCATCCATACCTTACTGGAATCGTCGTGGAGTAAACTGTTAATCCGGATTTCCACAATCGATGTTTCATTACCACATCCGGCAGTTATCAGCAACAAACCAAACACCAGTATCCGAATCATCAGAATAGCATTTGGTTATCCGTAATGATTTTATAAATTTCCTGAGAAACAGAATCTTTGACATTTTCCTTGACGATTCCAGAGAAATTCCCTGCAGGCTCCTGGATTACTTCCACTGTTTTAAAGACGTACTTTCCATTTTCCCAACTAAAGATGCAATGATAATACACATCTGACCCTTCAATTTTATCAATAAACCGCAGCAGTAAATCATCGTTGGAACCTTGTTTTTTCTTTTTCCCGATCAGGTTCGCAATAAAACCATTTACTTTTACCAAAGCTCCTCCCTCCCGTTCAAACACCAGGATACGGCGAAGCGCAAAACCTCCGGTGTTCGCTTTCACCAATAATATAAATCCATCTTCCAACGGTGTTCCTTCTTTCAGAGGAAACAATTTGAAATTATCCGGAGTACAGGGTGTCATGAGGTTTCCTTTGTCATCCGTTTGTACATCACTGCAAATATTGATCTCTTTTAACAAGTCGGCAGCACGGGGATCACTGAACTGGTCTTCATTAAATAGTACTTCAATGCCTTCAAATTCGTCTTTTGCTGCTACAGTCCCTGTTTTTTCTGTTGTCGCTTCCTCTTCTGCATCAGTACAGGCAGACAGTGCAATCATTGCGGGAATAAAAAAGAATAAGGTCCGTTTATTAATGCGCATAAAATACATTGTTAGATTCGTTCATTGCATTCATAAACGCATTTTTATCAATTGGTAACACAATTCCCTGTTTTTCGAACCAATGCAACATGATTTCAGTCGGCATATTACCCGTCAGGTCATCTTTTGCCATCGGACATCCTCCATATCCTTTTATCGCACCGTCAAACCTCCTGCACCCGGCATTATAAGCTGCCTGGATCATGCTTTCCGCATTTTCGCGCAACGTATGCATATGCGCTCCGAATTCAACCCGGGGAAAGGCAGGAATCAATTCCTTAAAAAGATAATCAACGGAATCTGTTGTGGCACAGCCAATGGTATCACTCAATGCCTGGATCGTAATTCCCAAATCCTTGTACAAGCGTTCACACCATTTGATTACTAATTCGGCATCCCAATGTTCTCCATAGGGGTTTCCAAAGCCCATTGAAAGGTACACAACAAGTTGTTTTTTGTGCTTCAACGCCAGGTTCTGAATTGCTTCTACCCGGTGCAATGATTCCTCAATGCTGCTGTTGGTATTGCGTTGTTGAAATTTTTCAGAGATAGAAAACGGAAATCCCAGGTAGGTGATTTCGTCAAACTGAACAGCATCTTCGGCACCACGTTCATTGGCTACGATGGCCAGTAGTTTTGAAGAGGAGTTCAAGTCTAATTGCTTCAACAGATCGGCTGTATCTCTCATTTGAGGGGTAACTTTAGGAGATACAAAACTGCCAAAATCTACTGTGTCAAAATTACATTTCAGAATCGCATTTATGTATGCGGCTTTTACTTCTGTCGGAATAAATTCTTTTATTCCTTGCATTGCATCGCGGGGGCATTCGATTAATTTAACTTCCATATTTTCAAAAATACAATTTAATTCATTTCTTTCAAAATAGCTTTATTTATTCGTTTTACTAATCCGGGACCTTCATAAATAAACCCTGTATAAATCTGGATTAATGCAGCTCCGGCATTTAATTTTTCACGTGCATCTTCCGGTGTATGAATCCCTCCTACTCCGATGATCGGGAATGATTTCCCTGATTTCTCAGACAGGTATCGGATCACTTCTGTAGAACGGTTGGTCAATGGCTTACCGGACACTCCTCCCGCACCGATTTTTTCAACCAATTCTTTTGGTGATTTCAGATTTCCTCTTTCAATCGTTGTATTTGTTGCAATCACACCGTCAATTTTTGTTGTCTGAACAATTTCGATGATATCATCCAGTTGTTCATTCGTTAAATCCGGTGCTATTTTCAACAGAATCGGCTTTTGGACGGATTTGGTTGTATTTTCATCTTTTAGGGATTGCAGCAGCTTCATCAATGGTTCTTTTTCCTGCAAAGCACGCAAATTAGGGGTATTGGGAGACGAAACGTTGACAACAAAATAATCGACGTACGGATGAAGCACATGAAATGCTGTGAGGTAATCGGAATCGGCTTCTTCATTGGGGGTTATTTTATTCTTCCCGATATTTCCCCCGATAATTAATTTTGTTTTTCGTTTCTTCAACGCTTCAACAGCGATCTCAACTCCGTCGTTGTTGAAGCCCATTCTATTTACAATGGCTTCATCTTGTTTCAGGCGAAATAAGCGTGGTTTTTCATTTCCAGGCTGCCCTTTCGGTGTAAGTGTCCCTATTTCAATAAAACCGAATCCACAATATGCCAGATCATTGTACATCTTCGCATTTTTATCAAATCCCGCAGCTAATCCAACCGGGTTATTAAACGTGAGTCCGAACACTTCTCTTTTCAGCCGGGGATCTTCAACGCAATAGAGTTGTTTAAATAAGAGTTTCCCTCCCGGAACGGACAAAACAAATCTCAACATTCCGGTAGTAAAGTAGTGTACTTTTTCTGCGTCGAAAAAGAACAAAACAGATCGCAATAATTTATACATGGTTTATCAAATGGTTCACAAATGTATAAAAGCAAAATGAGGCAACAAACGCTGCCTCATTATTTTTTTATCCGGATGTGAATCAGAACTTATATCGTCCTCCTCTCCACGCGTTTTTATTTCTGCTGGATGCGTAATCTTTATAAGTAATGTTTCGGTAGACAACAATATTCACATAGAAATAGGCATCTTTCTGTTTATCTCCGCGCTGCTGTCCTGGTGTAAACCACGTTGAGTTCTCGTGACTCGGGTTGGACAGGTAAGCAGATTCAGGACCTACCTGAGCTGCTAAGACAGCAGGATCGTAGTAAACACTTCCGACGTCATCAATATAATCAGAGAATGTTTTTACATAACTTGCTTCCAGACCGATCCGCCACATTCTGTTGATCCCCATACGCATACCGATTCCCATTGGGATAGCCAGGGTTACAGGTCCATACGGTTTTGCACCGCCATCCATTCCCTGACCTTCTGTTTTCAACGGTCGTAGTGCTATCCAACTTCCCTGGAAATTTGCTTTCGGGTTGTAATAAGTCGCTCCGACACCTCCAAAGATATAAATTTGTTCGTTTCGGTCTTTTGCACTTTTTAATCCCTTGATCTTATAACGTGCTCCGAATTTTTCATTCGCCAGGATGATGAATTCTAATCGTTGTGACAATTCAAAGAAAATGGATCGGAAGTGCAGGTTTCTGGAATGACGTATAATTTCATTTGTCTGGGCATCGTTTCCTCTCAGCATTCCTCCGGTCAACGTTGTAGATGTAGCGAAGTAAGGGTGAAAACGGTAACGGAATCCAATCATTCCTCCAATGTTTGTCGATCTCCAGTCAAGATCTCTCAGTGAGTAGTCCGTTCCAATGCGGTCACGTCCACCCAAATCACCTAAAAACTGGGTTGCCCCAACACCAAACATAATCTCCTTCTTATTCAGCGACCAGTTTCTTTGAGTGTTGAAATTTGTATGCTGAGCAGATACAGAAGTCAGTAATGCAAGTACAATCAGCGTAAGTGGGTAATTTAAATTCAATTTCATCAACGATAGTTTACAGCAATAATTCTATTCACTTAGTGCAAATTTATTATTATTATTCCTAATGTACTACAAAAAAATGAAAAAAAACACTTCATTAATGTTAACAACCAACTTGTTAATATTTATTTAAATTTCAGATTTAAGTCCATTGAGTAACAGCGCATCAGGTCTCCATTGTCATTTTTCGCAATTACATTGGTGATAAATACCGTTTGGTTTAATCCCAATTTTTCCAGATCAGATACAACGTCCTGTGGAATTTTAGAACCTTCAACGGAAATCGTCCTGTCTCCCAATCTGGAAGTATATTGAATGCTGAATTGCTTTACGGAAAGATCTTCCGCAACAAAAATTTCTCCCTGTTTAAAGTTTTCCCATTGAATATCCCCGCTATAGACTCCTGAAATAGAGGGCATTGAACTTCTACTCACCACCTTCGGTGCATCCATTTTTTCAACAACCTTTTCTTTCAAAACGACACGTTCGCTTGCATTATTCCGGACATCTGAAGGTGTATCAGCGGCAACAGTTTTTACCGGAGATCCCGTTTTCTTGTCAGTGGTTTGTTTGTCTTTTTTCTCTACAGGTGGTACAACATACACCTCCTCTGTTTTCACATGTTGAGCGATCAGCACTTCATTCCCTGTTTCCGTGGAAGTTACCGCGTGTTGAATACTATTTTTTTGAGTAATTATTGCTTCATTCAGATTGTTTTCGGATTGTGAAAAATTATAACCAATTATTGCTGCGACACCGGAAAGACCTATTGTTCCGTAGAACCAGGCTGATTTCCAGAATCCGGGTTTTGACATGTTAACTTTTGTCAGTACCGAATCGAAGTTTTGCTTGGATTCAATGTATTCCGATGTCAGTTTTTTGCGGTCCAGATTAACTTTAAAATGCTTCATTATTCATTTTTATTAATAAACAACTTCTTTAACTTCTCCAACGCCCGGAAAGACTTTACTTTCGCATTGTTTTCCGTAATTTCAAGTATCTCTCCAATTTCTTTGAATGAACGTTTTTCGAAGAAGCGAAGTTCAAGCAACTGCATGTCTTCCTCTTTCATTTTTGAAAGGCACAGCAGTAAGCGCTCTCTGTTTTCTTCATTCTCATCGTGTTCAAACTCTTCAATAAAACCAGTTACCTGAACAGTATCAATATTCACCATTCGGTCAGCTTTGTTATCCCTGAACGCCTGGTACAATTCGCTTTTAGCAATTCTGTACAACCACGAGACAAACGGTACTCCACGAAACTCATATTTATGCAGGTTTTTAATCGCCTTCATAAACACCTGAGAGGTAACGTCAAATGCCATCTCCTCGTCATCCATTCGCTGATACACATACCTGAATATCTGCTCATGGTACTTTTTATACAACGGTGCAAAATGAGCCGGATCAGCCTTTGCTCGTTGTATCCAATCCAACTCCTCCATCATGCGGGAATTGGTTTGGTGATACAATGGGTTCACACTCATAGTTCTTGGTTTTATTTCTAGTTTGGCAGAGAAATTGGCTTGCAGACCAACTACTCTTATAAGAAGATAATTTTATTCTGGTTACACTTATTAGAACGTAAAATTATCATTTTAGTATATTCGTTTGGATATTTTTGGGTTCTGAATGAACATTTCAAAAAAATAAAAAACCCATACGTTCTGTTTTCTGAAGCTCCAGAAAACACGATTAGGATCGTCTGGCCTGTTCTGTAATCCGCCGTTGAATGAATCAAAACCCGAAGGTTGCGGCCCGCCATAGTCTGCACAAGACTTTTCCACAAGGTAAAATTTTAAGCTTCAAGATATCAACGTATGGGTTCTCCCAAAAGGGATTCAGTCGCTGCTCTAACTCTTTAGATGTACTGATAGTGCTAAGGTAAATAAAAAAAGGTCATCTACAAAATTGTAAACGACCTTTTTATACTATGAAAAAGAAAAAAGTTATGCTTCCTGCTTCACCAACTGGATTTCAGCGTTTAAACGAACGTCTTCAGAAACCATTACACCACCTGTTTCCAGTGCTGCGTTCCATGTCAACCCATAGTCGTTTCTATTGATTTTTCCACTGATTGTCAAACCTGCTTTTGTGTTTCCGTAAGGATCTTTTGTAATTCCACCCAGTTCCACGTTCAATTTTGCTTCTTTTGTAATTCCTTTGATTGTAAAATCTCCGTATACATTAAACGTTTCATCATCTACTTTCTCCACTTTCGTGCTTTTGAACGTCAATTCAGGGTGTGCAGCAGCATCAAAGAAGTCTCCGCTTTTCAAATGTCCGTCACGTTGTGCATTGTTTGTTGAGATGCTTTCAATCGGTGCAGAAAACTGCAATTGCGCTGTAGCGAAATCATCACCTTCAGTTGTTGCAGTTGCATTGAACTCGTTGAAGTTACCTGTTACATTTGTAATCATTAAGTGCTTCACTTTGAATTGCACTTCGCTGTGTGTCGGGTCTACTGACCATGTACTTGTTGCCATTTTGTCTTCTGTTTTTAAGTTAATTATTTATTGTATTTAAACTGCCATTGGAACTTCCATCAGCAAAAATTCACTATCTGTTGCCGCTTCCAGCTTCACCTCTGAGACATCCCAGATTCCGAAACCATCCCGCGTATTCAGCTCTTCTCCATTCACCTTCATATCTCCTTTCAACACAAAGACATATAATCCGTTTCCTGCTTTCTTGAAGGTGTAATCAACTACTGTCCCTTTGTCAAAATCTGCCAGGTGAAACCAGGCATCCTGGTGAATCCATACTCCCGCATCTTCTTTATCCGGTGACAGAATCTGCTGAAGTTTGTTCTTGCGATCTTCTTTACGCAGTGTAATCTGGTCATAGCGTGGTGCGACATCCCGCTTGTTCGGAAAGACCCAAATCTGGAGAAATTTCACCGGAACCTCTTTGTTTTTATTGTACTCACTGTGGCGAACTCCGGTTCCGGCGCTCATGACTTGTATATCTCCGTTTTTTATGACTGTTGTATTCCCCATCGAATCTTTGTGCTCCAAATCTCCTTCGAGCGGAATACTAATGATCTCCATATTATCGTGCGGATGGGTTCCAAATCCCATTCCTCCTGCCACAACATCATCGTTCAGTACTCTTAACACGCCGAAATGCATGCGTTCAGGATTGTAATAGTTTGCAAAGCTGAACGTATGCCGGCTGTGTAGCCAACCGTGATTAGCATCACCTCTTGTTGCTGCCTTATGTAAAACTGTATTTTCCATTATTTTTGAGTTTGTATTCGGTATGTGATTAAATCCTACATCAGCCGGGTTTGTCATTGGTTCCAACTTTTCCAATTCATCAATTTCATTTGCCAAAGCTGAAACACCGGATGCTCCCAGTGCAAAAATCCCTGTTCCCAACAATCCTTTTCTGATAAAATCTTTACGTCTCATACCCCAAATGATTTATTTACGATACAAAGGTCTGAAGATGGTATGAATTATCAATTGACCTATGTTAAGAAATGGATGGAAGATGAAAAATGAGAAAAATACCACCACGTTATTCACATACGAATGCTGAATATTTATTCCGGTGCCGGAATCAACTTGCTGATTCTTTTCTTACTTTTGCTCTATGCACCTCAAATCACTCCAATTAATTAATTTCAAGAACTATGAAGAAGCCGAAATCCTTTTAAATGAAGGAATCAACTGCTTCATTGGAGTCAACGGGTCCGGGAAAACAAACATTCTGGATGCCGTGCATTACCTGAGCATGTGCAAATCATACCTGAACACGGTTGACCGTCAGAACATTCGTTTTGATCAACAGTTTTTTTCCATTATCGGCGTCTTTGATAAAGCAGAAAAGGAATATGCCATTCACTGTGCGTTGAAAACAGGAACAAAAAAAGTGTTCAAGCAAAATAAAAAAGAATACGAAAAACTCTCGGAGCACATCGGGCTGTTTCCTACGGTTATTATCTCTCCCTATGATAAGGATTTGATTTCCGAAGGGAGCGAGCTCAGAAGAAAATGGATGGATGGGATTATTTCTCAATCCGACAGAGAATATCTGGCAGACATTCAGCGTTACAATAAAATTCTGATGCAGCGGAATGCCTTATTGAAACACATGTATGAAAACGGCTTTTTCGAGCGGGAATCCATTGATGTATGGAATGAACAGTTGATTTCAACCGGCAACCGGATCCATCAGAAACGCATGGCGTTTTTACATGATTTCATCCCGGTTTTTCAGCAACAATACAATCACATCGGAGTGGATACTGATGAAGTGACACTGGAATACCGTTCACAACTGAATGATGCATCCTTTGAAGATGTGTTGAAACAGCATGAACGAAAAGATGCCGTTACACAATATACGAACGCGGGAATTCACAAAGATGATTTATTGTTTCTCATCAAAGGACACCCGGTGAAAAAGTTCGGATCACAGGGGCAACAAAAATCATTTATCATTGCCCTTCGACTGGCGCAATATGACTGGTTGAAACACAACCTGGAATTGAAACCGATTCTGTTACTGGACGATATTTTTGACAAGCTGGACAGAAATCGTGTACAGCGTTTAATGGACCTGGTTTCTTCCGATTTTTTCGGGCAGGTACTTGTCACCGATACAGATGAAGAGCGCATCCGGCAAACATTTTCCGAAAATAACCTGAAGGGAAAAATGTACCGCATCGATCAGGGAACGGTGGAGTTATTGCCCGAACTGGCACCCAAACTTGTAAGTATCGGCGTATGAATGAGTTTAAACGAAATGCGACTGAAACACCGCTCAAGGACTTAATTGATAAGTTCCTCAAGGCCTATCGGCTGGATGGGAAAATGAAGGAAATGGATGTTCTCAACGGTTGGAAAGACATGATGGGAATAGCTGTCGCCAATCGAACAGAAAAACTGTACATCCGCAACCGGATTCTGCATATCAAAATGAGTTCTTCGGTCATGCGGGATGAATTGGCACACGGGAAGCAAATTATTTTATTACGCGTCAATGAATATGCAGGTTCTAAGATTATTGACGATGTGTGGTTTGAATAAAGGAATGAGATTAAACAGATGGTTAACATGAGTCCATCTATAAATTGTAAAATGGCGCCCGCTTAACCATAATTTTATAAGCATCTTTACAAGAAAAATAAAATCTTTGAAAAAAGACCTTCAAAATGAAAGATCAACTATTCGATTTTTTCTCGTTCTTTAAAGTACTTATTACAGTTTAATTTTAGTGTTCCTTTTATCATGAATACATTGAGTCAATTCTCTATCATTTTTTCTCCAAAGAAGATACACCTTGGATTTATTTTCCTGTTTATAGCCATTCCGAGGATGTGTTTGACTCAGGTCGTTGCTGAACCAGCTCCAAGAGAATACTTCTGAGAGCCCCCATAGCTTTAAGGTTTTACTAAAATTTAAATAAGCTATTGAGATTTACCGAAACAATACTTTCCGATAAATAATAGAGACAAGAATACTGTACAGTGTTGACAACACCAGCATGGAAAGCATTCCGAAGGTCATCATAAACGTTCCGGAGAACAGCATTTGCGGTGTTTTACGAAATTCTTCGATGATCTCTTCTTTGGTCATGACTTCCAATTCTTTATTAGAAGCCTTCAATTCTTTCAGCTTTGCAGGATCGTCAACAACCGTTTTGAAATACATCTCCCGCTCGGCAATCATTTTTTGATTGTATTCGGGATCAATTTTTTCGTAATAAAAATACAGGAAACCGCACACAACCAATGCGTAGATAACACCGGAAGTCATTCCGTTTTTGATGTCTGTCAGCATGCTATCGTCCTCGACTCCCTTGCGTTTCTGAAGGTATAATCCAACTGAAACAGCGACCAAAAGCCCCAGGATATTGGTCAGTACGAACAAAGAGGTATAGTCGGGAATATTCCATCCCAACTGATACCCCAGTAATTTAAAACCAATCCATACTGCGGCACAAATCAATGCTGTCTTGATGGTTACTTTCATGTTATTTCTTGAATTAGCTGTTCATTGATACCAGGAACTCTTCATTGGAAAGTGTTCCCTCCATTCGTTCTTTCATGAATTCCATTGCTTCAACAGGATTCATGTCAGCGATGAACTTACGCATTAACCACACGCGTTGTAATACATCTTTGGAAACCAACAGGTCTTCACGGCGTGTTCCGGAAGCGGTGATATCAATTGCCGGGTAAATTCTTCTGTTCGCAATTTTGCGATCCAGCTGTAATTCCATGTTACCCGTTCCTTTAAATTCTTCAAAGATCACTTCGTCCATTTTCGATCCGGTATCCGTCAACGCAGTTGCCAGGATGGAAAGAGAACCTCCGTTTTCTATTTTTCGTGCCGATCCGAAGAAACGCTTCGGCTTATGCAGTGCATTTGCATCTACCCCACCCGACAATACTTTTCCGGATGCCGGAGAAACGGTGTTGTATGCACGTGCCAAACGCGTAATTGAATCCAGCAAAATGCACACATCGTGTCCGCATTCCACCATTCGTTTCGCTTTTTCCAGCACCATATTTGCTACCTTTACGTGACGCTCTGCCGGCTCATCAAATGTAGAAGCAATTACCTCTGCTTTCACACTACGCGCCATGTCTGTCACCTCTTCCGGACGCTCGTCGATCAACAATACAATCAGGTATGTTTCCGGGTGATTGGCTGCAATGGCATTGGCCACGTCTTTCAGCAACATGGTTTTACCTGTCTTCGGCTGTGCTACAATCATTCCACGTTGTCCTTTCCCGATCGGTGCGAATAAATCCATCACACGTGTGGATAACGTTTCCTGCGGATGTCCTGTCAATTTGAATTTCTCATCCGGGAATAATGGTGTTAAATATTGGAACGGTACACGATCACGGATGTATGACGGATCACGGCCATTGATGGATTCCACTTTTACAAGCGGGAAATATTTTTCTCCTTCTTTCGGAGGGCGGATTGTTCCTTTTACGGTATCTCCTGTTTTCAATCCAAACAACTTGATCTGGCTCTGGCTCACATAGATATCATCCGGAGACGGCAGGTAATTGTAATCAGAAGAACGCAGGAATCCATACCCGTCCTGAATGACTTCCAACACCCCTTCCGCAGAGACAATTCCTACTAAATCATAGGCATCGTCTTTAATTTCCGGCTCTTGTTGCTGGTGTTGATGACGATTTCTGTTGTTTTGCTGATGCTGGTGTTGCTGATTTTGTTTTGGCCGGTTGTCCCGTTCTTGCCGCTCCTGGTTTCTTTGCTGTGGTTGTTGCACTGCCGGCTCTGCTTTTTGTTCCGGCTCAGGTGTTTCAGTCTGTGGAGTTGCAACTTCAGCTTTTTCTTCCGGTCTCACTGTTTTCTGTGACGAGGCAAGTGCTAATAGGTTACGACCTTTCGGTTTATTCTCTTCTGTCGGTTCAGTAGCCGTTTCCGCTTGCGGTACAGGTTCTTTCTTCAGGTTCTTTTGCTTTACAGGAGCCTGTTCGGCAACTGTTTCAGCAAATAATTCTACCTGTGCGGCTTCTTCTTTCTTTTGCGGAATTTGCTGTTGTGTTTTTTTTCTTGGTCTTTTTTCTTTTTCAGTCGTTGCTTTCACTTCTGCTTCCACGACAGGTGAACCGGCTGTGTCGCCTTCGATAATCGCCTGAATCATATCGGCCTTCTTCATTCCGTCAACTTTGATTCCAAGGGTTGCAGCGATTTCTTTTAAGTCTGAAAGCTTTTTACTTTCCAACGTTTTTTTATCCATAAATATTGATAAAGTGGGTATTAATTTTTTATATCTTAATAAAATATAAGGAAATGATTTTTGTAAAAAGTGAATGCAGGTTGTTCTTTTAGGTGGTGCAATAATACATATATTTTTTTAAACACGTCTAAAAATCAAAAAATATTCTACCCATTCACCTGTTGAAAAATAGTTGTCGAATCATCCTGCTGATGTTGTATTCAATTTTTCAACATCCTATTGCTACACTCCGAAATCATTGTATTTTTACTCCATGGAATTAAATCAGGCAAAAGAACGCATTGAACAGTTAATTGAAGAAATCAATGTGCACAACTATAAATACTACGTGGAAAGCAATCCTTCTATTTCAGACTATGATTTTGATATGCTGCTGAAAGAACTGGAAACGCTGGAGACGCAATTTCCCGAATTTGCATTTGATTACTCCCCTTCAAAGCGGGTCGGCGGAGACATTACTAAAAAATTTGAAACCGTAAAGCACGTTTACCCGATGCTTTCACTTTCCAATACATATTCAGAAGACGAAATCATCGATTGGGAAAACCGGATCAAAAAAATTGCAGACGGCGATCTTGAATATGTCTGTGAGCTCAAATACGACGGAGTTGCAATCGGAATTCGGTATGACAACGGCGTTTTGTCACAAGCGGTCACACGGGGAGACGGAACCCAGGGAGAGAACATTACATCCAATGTACGAACGATTAAATCTGTTCCCTTGAAATTAAAGGGAAATTACCCGGATACATTTGAAATTCGCGGAGAAATTTTTTTCCCGCTGGAAAAATTTGCAGCACTGAACCGGGAGCGGGAAGATTTAGGCGAATCCGTTTTTGCAAATCCACGCAATTCCGCTTCAGGAACACTGAAATTACAGGACTCTAAAATTGTAGCTTCGCGCGGACTGGATTCCTATTTATATGGCGTATACGGGGCAACTCAATTCGCCGAAGGTCATTACGAAATGGTTCAACTTGCCGGAGCATGGGGATTTAAAATTCCACCCGCCGAAAAACGCTTTATTGCAAAAGTTAATTCCATTGAGGGAATCATGGCGTTTATTCATTACTGGGATGAACACCGAAAACAATTGCCGTTTGAAATTGACGGGGTTGTGATTAAGGTCAATAACTACCGGCAACAGGAAGAGTTGGGATTTACTGCAAAGTCTCCACGATGGGCAATCGCCTATAAATTTAAAACAGAACGTGCAGAAACAACATTACTGTCAATTAATTACCAGGTAGGGAGAACAGGGGCAATTACACCGGTTGCCAATTTAACACCCGTGCATTTGGGAGGAACAACAGTTAAACGGGCTTCACTCCATAACTCCGACCAGATGGAGAAATTCGATTTGCATGTGAATGATGCTGTTTTCGTTGAAAAAGGCGGGGAGATTATTCCTAAAATTGTAGGTGTCAATATTGAAAAACGTGACCCGAATGCATTGAAGTTTGAATTCATTCACCAGTGTCCCGAATGCGGAAGTGAACTGGTGCGTACAGAAGGTGAAGCACAACATTTTTGCCCGAATGATGTTGCCTGTCCCCCGCAGATGAAAGGGAAAATTGAACATTTTATCGGGCGAAAAGCAATGGATGTAGACGGTTTGGGGGCTGAAACGGTGCAATTATTATTTGATAAAGGTCTGATCAAGAACAGTGCGGATTTGTACGACCTGACCTTTGATCAGTTGATTGACCTGGATCGGATGGCGGAAAAAAGTGCGAACAATCTCTTGCTGGGATTGAAAGCTTCCCGGGAAGTACCGTTCGAGCGCGTTTTGTTTGCATTGGGAATTCGATACGTCGGTGAAACCGTTGCGAAAAAACTAGCTAAACATTTTAAATCGTTGGAAAATATCCGGACAGCGACCGAACTGGAATTAATCCTTGTAGATGAAATCGGGGAACGCATTGCGCAATCGGTGCGGAGTTATTTTGACAAGCCGGAACACCTTGAATTAATCAACCGGCTAAAAATGGCAGGATTGCAATTTGAAACAGCAGCAAAAGAAGCAACTTCGGATAAACTGGAAGGAAAATCATTTGTTGTATCAGGTGTATTTACATCATTCTCAAGAGATGAATTAAAAGTGTTGATTGAAGATAACGGGGGTAAAAATGTCTCTTCCATCTCGAAAAAGACAGATTTCGTAATTGCCGGGGAGAATATGGGGCCCTCTAAACTTCAGAAAGCAACAGAATTAAACATCACGATTCTTTCAGAAGACGATTTCATCAAATTGCTCAACAGCTGATGTTAATAATAAAACGTTCCGTAAGGTGACTCGATGGTCAGTTTTTTACTGTCGGATGCCTCTACTCTACCCACAATCTGTGCTTCCACACCAAATGCAGTGGAGCAATCAATGATGTGTTGTGCAATTTCCTGCGGACAATAAATTTCCATGCGGTGTCCCATATTGAACACTTTGTACATTTCCTGCCAATCGGTTTCTGATTCTTCCTGAATCAATTTAAACAGTGGTGGAATCGGAAATAAATTGTCTTTGATGACATGTACATTTTCAACAAAATGCAGCACTTTTGTTTGCGCTCCCCCCGAACAATGTACCATTCCGTGAATGTGCGGGCGGTATTTTTCTAAAATTTGCTTGATGATCGGTGCGTACGTTCGTGTAGGTGAAAGTACCAGCTTCCCTGCGTCAATCGGTGCATTTTCAATGCGGTCTGTCAATTGTTTTGTTCCGGCATACACCAATTCGGCCGGAACTTCCGGATCAAAACTTTCAGGATAACGTTCTGCCAGGTATTTTCCAAACACATCGTGGCGTGCAGATGTCAAGCCGTTACTTCCCATTCCTCCGTTGTACTCCGTTTCATAGGCTGCTTTTCCATAGGATGCCAATCCTACGATCACATCTCCCGGCTGAATGGTATGATTGGAAATAACATCCGTGCGCTTCATTCTGCAGACAACCGTAGAGTCTACAATGATGGTGCGCACAAGATCCCCTACGTCTGCCGTCTCTCCACCTGTCGAATGGATGCCGATCCCCTGTTCTCTCAACTGCTCCAGTAATTCTTCCGTTCCGTTGATAATAGCAGAAATCACTTCTCCGGGGATTACATTTTTATTGCGTCCGATTGTAGAAGAAAGCAAGATATTATCTGTTGCTCCGACACAGAGTAAATCATCAATATTCATGATCAATGCGTCCTGGGCAATGCCTTTCCACACAGATAAATCTCCGGTTTCTTTCCAGTACATATAAGCCAGAGAAGATTTGGTACCCGCTCCGTCGGCATGCATGACGATACAGTATTCTTCATCACCCGATAAGTAATCCGGAACGATTTTACAGAATGCACGGGGAAACAATCCTTTATCAACATTCTTAATCGCATTGTGCACATCTTCTTTTCCTGCGGAAACTCCTCTGAGATTATAGCGCTTGTCAGACATAAACTAAATTTTAAGCGCAAAAGTAACCTAAAAAACAGAAGAATCAAATCCGTAGCGGATATCTGTGAAAAAAGAATGAAAATAATTATTTGATCAGAATTTCCACTCTTCTGTTGGCCTGTTCCTCGCTATACGTCTTCGGATTTTTATAGATTGGTTTTGTATTTCCATATCCTACGGCCGACAACCGTTCTTTATTGATTCCATGATCTGTCAGGTATTTCATAATCCTTCTCGCCCTTGCTTCCGACATTTTTTGCCCTGAAAACGAATTGTCCTCTCCCGGTTCATAAACGTGTCCCTGGATCTCGATGTTGAGCATTGCATTGATGATCAAAAAATCCTTTAAACGATTGAGTTTAGGGATTGAATTTTCGGTAATCTGGCTTGTTCCCGGAATGAATTCGATTCCCCCGATCTGAACCGATTTTCCTGAACGGACCGGTTCCAGTTCAATCAGGAGCAGGTTGTCTTTTTCCGCGGAAATGGCAATATTAGACGAATCCTTAAAAAAGTACCCTTCGTGATCACAATAAAACTCAATTTTTGATTTCCGGTTGATGTCAAATACCAAATCACTGACGTTATACATTCCGTCGTATTTGCGAACACCTTTCAAAATCAAATCAGCAACCAGCGGCTTCCCTGTTTCTTTATCCCTCACCTGAACAATTAAAGAAGGTGTTTCCCGGTCTTTTTTCAGATTGACTTCTTTGGATTTGTATTCAGAAAAGCCCGGATCGTCTGAATGAAACCGAAAATCCATCTGGATGTATTCCGGGTGATCGTGATCAGCGATAACAACAAAATGAAGTGTTTTCCCTTTTTCAATTTGCAACGGGTATTGAAACGCTTCTGTTACATGTTCGCTCAAACCGATTACAGAAACATCTGCAGGTTCCAGCAAGCGTTTAATTTCCGCATTGCCGGAAGAAATATCTGTACATACGTTGTTCTCCGCCGCATCAAATACAATCAGCCTCAACCCTGTTCGTTTAGAAGAAATCTCCAATGATACGGAACCGTTTGTGGGGGCCACAAATGAAAACCAGATCTGGTTACCAGATGTGATGTGCTTCAATGCCGGGTACTGTGAAAAGCGGTTACTGTTACCTTTCTGCCCCAGGAACTGCAATGTAAATGAATTTGACCTGAAAATATTTATTGTACCTTCGCAAGCGGAATACGTATCCTTCACTTTCTGGGTATACCCGAAACTGCAGAAAGACAGGAAAAAAAATAGCAGGATATTCAACGTTTTGCACATAATGGTTGATACTAAGTTACTAATTTTCTAAAACTTATCAGACGTCTATGAAAAATTTCTACGAAAGAATCGGTGAGAGACGTCTTGAATTGGTTGTACGGGAATTTTATAAAAAGGTTTTCATTTCTCCCGTTATTGGTCATTTATTTGCCAATGACCATCAATTGATTCAGGAAAAACAAATTAAGTTTCTCACACAGTTTTTGGGCGGTCCGGATCTCTATTCACGGGAATATGGCCATCCGAAGATGCGGATGCGCCACCTGCCACACCGCATTGATGATCAGGCAAAAGAAGAATGGCTGCGGTGTATGCGTGCCGCCATTGATACTGTTTTTGCAGACGATCTTGAATTGGGGAATTCTTTTTATTCCATTTTCCCTCCGATTGCAAACCACATGGTCAACACGCACTAACAAACTTATTTTTCTTCCTTTGGCAGCACTCCATCCTTCGGAATCGGAGTTTGCTGTTTTTTTCTGCGAATCGGATAGCGCTTGTTTTTCTTTGACCGGAAGATGTCAAAGAATTGCTGCAGTAATTTAAAGTCTTTGAACGTATTGAAACTTTCTTTGTAGTAAATCCCGACACCTTGCTTGAATTGCCCCCGGTTATTTGATTGCAACGCCCTGTTGTCGTTCGATTCATTGAATACATTGATACGGAATGTACCGTCTTTGTTCAATTTATATTCAATTTCAATATCTCCGATCAGTGAGGACTGTGTCTGCTCGCCTGACGCGGAATTACGTGTACCAAATGAACCGGAGATTACCAACTGATCATCCAGGAATCCTTTTTCAACTCCAAATGCGTATTCACTCCCCCCATTCGCATCCGAATTCATGTCTACGTTGAGTTTATAATCTTGGGAAACCTGCGACAGAAGGGAGTTGATCTGGTTGCTTGCCAAATCCAACGCCGCTCCCCCGCTGGCTCTTGAGCTTCCTTTCATCGGCTGGAACTTCTTCCACAAAAGCAACGAAAAGAACTGACGGTTCAATTCGTCCTTGTCGGATGTTAATTGGGCCAATAACGCTTTATCTGTTTCCGGTGCTTTCGGTGCCTTGATATCAAAATCAATGGTCGGACGCATTAAGGATTCGGATAATTTCAGGTAACAATTAACTTCCTGATTTCCGCTTGTGAGGAGTTCCGGAGATAAATCACCTAAATTGGCCCGCACTTTATAGTAGGCCTGTAAATTCAGGTTCGCTTCGTATGGGTTTCCCGTCCAGGTGATACTTCCCCCGTCGGAAATAAAGAAGGTTTCTTTGATCGGTCCCAGCACGAAATTGTATTTACTTCCTTCCCGTACGGTATAAGTTCCTTCCAGTGCCATTTGCCCCAGGTTATCCAGGCGCAATCCTATTTTACCATCCCCGACGGCGGTTATCTCATCTCCTGTTTGTTCATTGAAAATCAATTTTAACTGCGCATCTTGCGTGACGTCAAAATTCAGGTTAAGGGATACTCCCGAAAAGTCGATTTTAGGTGCGGTTTCTACCTCAATTGTATCGGAAGATTTGAATTCAATAAAATTATCTTCGCTCAATTCGCTTTGTCCGAACAGGGAAAGATTCACCCAGGTGCCTTTTTGTGTTTTTATGTTCACATTAATATCCAGATTGTTCAGGTATCCGAAAATCCCTACTGTCCCTGTCGCATAGGCTTTTCCGTAGTACATGTTCCCGCTTCTGGCATCGGTATTCATTACCAGGAATCTGTCGAGCGGCAACTTTACCCATCGTTGATTGGCATCTCTTCTGTAATAGTCTTCCTCAATGTTTATCGCCACATCAAAGTTCCAGTTTTTATAATCGGTGTGGTAAATGGATCCTGTCAGCGCGCCGGTATTTCCTTCCGCATCGGAGATCGGCATATAGTCAATATAGAAACCGTCTTTATCCGCGTACATCGGGCCTGTAAAACTGAAGCTGGTTCCGAGCATTACAATCTTCGCAGACGCATTGTCCAGGTTAACTGTTCCTTCAATAACAGGTCTTGAAATCGATCCTTTCACATCCAGCTGCCCGTTGACAAATCCTTTAATGTTATCCACAACCAACGGATCCATGAAGGCGTTGACAAATGAAATATTGGTCTGATCAAACACCAGGTCAAAATCGAGGTTATCTTTTTCCTTGCTGACGTCATAGTTTCCTTTGAACTGGAAAGTCGGTACTCCCCTGTAAATCAAATCCCCTGAAAGATCAATCACATTTTTACTATCATCCCATTGAGACAATAAATACACGTCTCCTACCTCTTCGGCGTCAATCACCAACCCTTTGACATTTAAATCTCCCATGTAGGTCAGATTTTTATACGGGTTGGTAATGAATCCCCAGCCATTCAACTTTCCTGCAAGTGTCATATCCAACCCAAGCATCTGGGCGAGCTTATTTAAATCGATTTCGTTGACTTCGAAATTGAGTTTATCGCGGTCGTCCGTTGATACTTTTCCAAAGACGGAAATAAACTGTTCTTCACTGGATAAGCGCAGTCCTGCGACATCAATGGTCGTAGAATCGATGAGTACAATTGCCTCTTTATCGATGTTCCAGTTTTGTTTGTTGATCCCGAAAAAGGATGGATCAAGGGTAAATTTATACCTGGTTTCCGATTCTATTTGTGTTCTCCATTCAATTTTTGATGCGTTTTCCGTTCCCGGGTTCCAGGTAAGTTTCGATGCCAGATTGTCTCCGTTTCCAATTCCTGTGAATCGCAAACTGTCCAATGTGATGGAATCGTTCAAACTCAGGGAAGAGAAGTTGTAGTCCGCATTAATAGACGTACTGTCAGCCAGCTGTTTTAAGTGAATTCCCCGTGCGATTTTTCCATCGTATTCAATTCTATCGGACGTAAAATCCAGTTCAAAAAAACGTTTTGAAGCATCATACCCCCCTTTCGCAATAGTACCGGAGGAAACGCTTAGCTTTGGTTGAAAAATATTAAAAAAGTCGCGTAAATCAATTACTTCTACCTGAAAGTCTACATGATCCGATGAGTTCAGTTCCTGGTGTTTTGTATGTTTCTGAGGTTTAAAGGAAGCTAACCCGGGGAACAGGTGATTCAACTGGTCCTGGATGATTGTCCCGATTTTATTGAAATCGACTTTACCTGTCGCTGTTGCATTTACCAGTGAACTTCTCAATTCAAACAGGTCGTTTCCGGGATCTCTGTTAACGGTTAATGTCAGATTGGGGATTTCAATCGTATTCTCTCCTTCTACATATTTAATGCTTTCCATTACAGCCGTCCCGTCCATTGTATTCGGATTCACGCCTACTGTATTCAAACGAATCTGTGCTGTCAGGTTTGTACTGTCATTTTCCGTAATATTTAATTTCCCCAACAACGCTTTTTGAAGCCCGATAGTCATATCCATCTTAGGAGCGCCGTTCAAATCAATCGTACCGCTATAGTCCAGCAACAGGTTTCTGTCTTCTACATCAACTTCCGCATAGAGGATTTTCTTCGCAAACGTCGTATTTTTTACCGAAATACCGGAATACGAATAATCGGCCAGATCAAATCGGTTCACATCCCCTTCAATTTTATTGAACTCAATATCTGAGAGGGAAAATGCTTCACCCCCCAGAAAAAAGGTACCGTCAACGACCCCGACAATCGAATTATCCAGAAATTTCCCCAGGTTGAACTGGTTAATTTTTACATCATAGGCACTGGCCTGAGAATGTGAAAATAAGAAGGAGTTATTTGCAGGGTTATGAGTAAACAAGATTCCATTATCCATGTTCACAGAACCAATCGCGGTTTTAATTTCATCCGAGGAAAGAACGAACTGGGAATAAATCCCATCCAGGCGAATGTCCTGCGCTTCAAAAAATCCCAGGCGGTTCAGGGTCGCATCAAGATTGATCTTTCGCGTGGAACTGGATTTGGGAAGCTTGATCTGTTGGATATCTTTCAAATCAACGTATGCGTAATTGATTCGTTCCTGGTAAAAAGCATTTGTCAGTTCTCTGAAATCTGGTAAATTAATTGTTCCTCTCAATTCGGTTTTATTCCCTGTTTTGAGGACAAAATCTTCAACTTTCAGATTTTTTACAAATTTGGAAAACTTCCCTTCGATTTCAACCTGCTGATCCATTCCTGCCAATTGCGGAGCAAAAACAGCGATATCGGAAAATGAAACACTGCTTTTTTTCAAATCAGCATCAAAAGCAACGCTATCCACAAAGGATTTGAATTGGGTATAACTGGTATACTTCAGCTGAAACCGGTTGCTCTGAATGTCTGACAGCGGTGTTTTGATGGACACGTTTTTCAGGTCAACCCCTTTGTTAGAAACGTTCAGTTCCGACTGAAACGCATCCAGTTGAAAACCGCATTGTTCAAATGCCGATAACTTATCCACTGAAGCCGTGATGACACCATTGTCCATGCGAATGTCTTCCGCATCCAGGTAGATATTTTTGAGCAACAAATGCTGGTAATCCATTCCCTCTTCTTTCCGAGGACTCAGATAATTGTCATAATGGAACCGTACATCACTCAGGTAGATGTTATCAACCTGGAACAGCATGGATTTCTTTTTCTTCGGTTTGTCCGATTTAAAATAATCAATGATAAACTTCAGGTTCATCTCCCCCTTCTCTGCATCTTTACTAATTTTCACAACACCTCCCTCAAGAGCGATGGTATGCAGGTGGATTTTATTCTGAAGATTCGTGATTCCGTCTATGTTAACCAGCAGGCTTTTTACACTGGCAATCGTATCGCTTTGGTTTTGGTTGAGCAATAATACTCCTTTCAAATCTACCCGGTCAACAAACACAATATCGAGTTTGTCAATAGACACGGTTGTTCCCAACTCTTTGGAAAGGAAGTCGGTAGCGTAACGGGCAAGAAAAGTTTGGACCGGACTTGTACGAATAGCAAAGGCGGCAACAATCAATAAAAACATGATCCACTCAATGATTTCATAGAGCGAGCGTGCTATTATTTTCAGTATTTTTGCCATATTTCTGTACAAAATTACGTAACTTGAATAAAAAAGATACAATAATATTGGGAATTGAATCATCTTGTGATGACACTTCCGCTGCGGTGCTCAAAAATACTGCCATTTTATCGAATATCATAGCAGGCCAGAAAATTCATGAAGAATATGGTGGAGTTGTGCCCGAACTCGCGAGCAGAGCGCACCAGCAAAACATCATTCCTGTTGTGGAAAGTGCCATCAAAAAAGCGGGAATCCGGAAAGAAGATATTGATGCGATTGCATTTACCAAAGGCCCGGGATTATTGGGATCACTGGTTGTCGGCACCTCATTTTCGAAAGCCTTTTCCCTGGCGATGAATATTCCCATGATGGACGTCAACCATATGCACGGACACGTACTTGCTCATTTCATTGACGACGGAGACAAAAACAAACCTTCCTTTCCGTTTTTATGCCTCACTGTTTCCGGTGGACATACGCAAATTGTTTTGGTAAAAGATTACCTGGGAATGCAGGTGATCGGCTCCACAATTGATGATGCCGCAGGTGAAGCCTTTGATAAATCTGCCAAGTTACTCGGTTTTCCTTATCCGGGAGGACCTTTAATTGATCGACACGCGCGGAACGGGAATCCGAAACGGTTTGAGTTCAGTAAACCACAAATCAAGGAATACGATTACAGTTTCAGTGGTCTGAAGACATCCATCCTCTATTTTCTACAAAAGCAGGAAAAAGAAAACCCTGATTTTATACGGGAAAATCTGGATGATTTGTGTGCCTCCATTCAGCATACGATTATTGAAATTTTATTGAAAAAACTAAAAAAAGCAGCAAAGGAACTCAATATAAAAGAAATTGCGATCGCAGGTGGAGTCAGTGCCAACAGCGGGCTGAGGAAAGCAATTGAAGCAACAGCAAACGAATTGAAATGGAACACATATATTCCAAAATTTGAATACTGTACTGACAATGCGGCGATGATTGCCATTACCGGAAAGTACATGTATGAAAAGGGATTATTTGCCGATCAAAGTATTGCGGCGAAAGCACGCGTAGAAATGTAAGTCGTCGTTTTAAAACGCGTGCTTGCGGGTATTCTGATTATCTTTACATTCAAAACAAAAACATTCGGACTTGAAGGGAAAAGTTTTAAAATCGACAGGAAAATGGTACATCGTAGAACTGGAAGATGGTTCTGTTGTCAACTGCAGGATTCGCGGTAAAATCCGCCTGGAAGGATTGAGTACAACCAATCCTGTTGCGGCCGGAGACGGTGTTATTGTGACAGATGAAATCGACGGAGAGGGAAACAGAACGATTTCATCGATCGAGAAACGCACCAATTACATTGTACGAAAGTCAACCAACCTGAGTAAGCAAATGCAGATTCTGGCTGCAAATGTTGACCGGGCTTACCTGGTTGTTACCATAAAAAATCCGGTCACGCACCTGGCGTTCATTGATCGTTTTCTTGTTTCGGCAGAATCCTTTCGAATTCCGACAACCATTCTTTTCAATAAAATTGATCTCTACGATGAGGAGGAGTTGGAATACGCGAAGGCACTGGCGTTTATGTACAAAGAAATCGGTTATGAAACTTATCTCATCCATGCGGAAAAACCAGCATCCATTCAATTTCTGAAAGAAGAAATCAACGGAAAGCAAGTGATGATTTCCGGTCACTCCGGGGTTGGTAAAAGTACGTTGGTAAATGGATTGGATCCTTCACTGCAACTAAGAACAGGTGAGATTTCCGATGTTCACTTACAAGGAAAGCACACCACAACATTTGCAGAAATGCATCAGCTTTCTTCGGGAGGATATATCATCGACACTCCGGGGATTCGTGCTTTTGGAATCATCGAAATTGAAAAGGAGCATATTTCGCATTATTTCCCGGAAATGCGCGAGCGATTGAATCAGTGTAAATTTCACAATTGCAAACATTTAAACGAGCCGAAATGTGCCGTTAAAGCAGCTGTTGAAGCGGGAGAGATCTACGAATCCCGTTACCAGACGTATTATCAGTTGATGACGGAAGACAGCTCGGAAGTATACCGCAAAAATGAGTTCGCATGAGGGTTGTGATTCAACGTTCTAAAAATGCTTCTGTTACAATTGAAGGAGTAATTCACGGGAAGATCAGTTATGGACTGGTCGTTCTGATCGGGATCGAACACGAAGACACTCAACAGGATGCCGATTGGCTGATCGGAAAAATCATTGGCCTTCGGATTTTCTCCGATGAAGCAGGAAAGATGAATCTTAGTATCCAGGAAATCAACGGGCAGTTTTTGATCATCAGTCAGTTTACTTTACACGCCTCAACAAAAAAAGGAAATCGTCCGAGCTATATTCAGGCAGCGCGACCGGAGACAGCTATTCCTTTGTATGATTATTTTATCCGGGAACTGAGCTACAGAAGCAGTTTGTCAGTAGAAACCGGAAAGTTTGGCGCGGATATGCAGGTTCAACTGATCAATGATGGTCCGGTAACGATCTGGATGGATTCGAAGAACAGGGAGTAGTGGAAAGTTAAAAGTGGAGAGTTGGTTTAATTATGAGTTATCAATTATCAAATGATGCGTATAAAATTTCTTGGTGCGCGGCTTTGATAATTAATAATTGAACCATTGAACATTCATTGATAATTGATAATTCAAAAAAACAAATAAAAAATGACGATTCAGCAAGCACAAGAAATAATTGATCAATGGATCAAAGAATATGGGGTTCGGTACTTCAATGAATTGACAAATACTGCTATTTTGATGGAGGAAGTTGGCGAAGTTGCGCGAATCATGGCACGTCGCTACGGTGAGCAAAGCGAAAAAGAATCCGATAAGAACAAAGATCTGGGAGATGAACTGGCAGATGTACTGTTTGTTGTAATGTGCATTGCAAATCAGACAGGAATTGACCTGGAAGACGCTATAAAAAAGAACCTGGAAAAGAAAACGAACAGAGATTTTGACCGGCACAAAAAGAATGAAAAATTATCCTAAACGCCAGTCGATCAATAAAATACTGAAGTAGAGAAGATTAGGGGGATATCGGGAAATATTCACTGGAGAATCAATTCTATTCATATTGTTTTAATGTTGAATATTTTTTTGCATATTATTACTAAACTATTACCCAGTTGTTTAATTTTTAAACCTCTTTTTATGAAAACAAATTTCTTATCCCCTTTCGCCATTGTGAGTCTTTTTTTAATGGCCTTTGTATTTAATTCTTGTAAAAAAGAAATCGAAGCTTCTTCCCTCAATTCGGAGAGAAAAGAAAGTAAAAAACCAAGTGATGAAAACGCAAAAACCTGTCTGTACCCTACCATCGAATCTCCCAATGTGGGATTGCATTGTTCCGATGGTAACGGTTGTGGAATAGGTATGCTTACATCAACTACACGGCATCGAGTAACCTGGACGGTCGGTAGTGATTGCAGTCCATCTACTCCATATCCAAACATCGCCCACTATGCAGTCTATAAACAGACCAGTATAGCTGCCTATTCTCAAATAGCAAGTTTTAGTTGTTCCAGCACTGCTCAATGGTACGCTTCTACGTTATTAACCAATGGTTCTACCTTTATTATTGTTGTAAAAGATTCCGATTCACCTGCTTCCATCCCTTCTTTTCCCACGACGATTACAGAAGATAGTTTTGGGTATTTATACAATGTTGGAGGTGCTTCTTTTTACTATACAGATTCATGGAAGTTCACGAAAGGTACAGGAGCGGGCGCTTCATGCGGTGGTATCAAATCATAAATACTCGCTTCCTCTAAGGTCGAAATTGTGACTTTTTAGTCAAAAAAAGAGACTGTTTATTAATAAACAGTCTCTTTTATATTTTAATGAGCTTATTAATTATCGTTTGTCGATTGCAACGTAATCTCTTGTTGTATACCCCGTATAAATCTGACGTGGTCGACCGATCGGCTCTCCGTTTTCCGTCATTTCTTTCCATTGTGCAATCCATCCCGGAAGACGTCCTAATGCAAACATCACTGTAAACATATCTGTCGGAATCCCGATCGCTTTGTAGATAATTCCGGAATAGAAGTCTACATTCGGATACAGGTTACGCGCTTTGAAATATTCATCTTCCAATGCATATTTCTCCAATTTCTTAGCAATATCCAATAGCGGATCGTGAATGTTCATTGCCTGTAATACGTCATCACATGCTTTTTTGATGATCGTTGCACGCGGGTCAAAGTTTTTATATACACGGTGTCCGAATCCCATCAAACGGAACGGATCGTCTTTATCTTTTGCTTTTGCCACCCATTTATCAACATCTCCGCCATCGTTGTGGATTTTTTCCAGCATTTCAATGACCGCCTGGTTCGCTCCACCGTGAAGTGGCCCCCACAATGCCGCAATTCCTGAAGAAATCGTTGCGTATAAATTCGCTTGGGAAGATCCAACGATTCTTACTGTTGAAGTAGAACAGTTTTGTTCGTGATCTGCATGAAGAATCAACAATTTATTCAACGCGGATACGACTACCGGATTTACCTCATATTTTTCAGAAGGTAATGAGAACATCATGTGCATGAAATTCTTCACATAATCGTATTCATTGTTCGGGTAGTTGAATGGATGACGCATTGAATTTTTATAAGACCACGCTGCCAGTGTCGGCAATTTTGCCAACAAACGGTGAATCGTCAGGTTTTTCGCGTCGTTGCTTCTGTTCGGATCCAATGATTCAGGATAGAAAGAAGACAACGAACAAATCATTGAAGCAAGAACTCCCATCGGGTGTGCTTTCGCAGGATATGCTTCAAAGAATTGTTTCATATCTTCATGAACCAATGTATGTTTTGTAATACTGTTTTCAAACTGCTCCAATTCTGACTGCGTCGGCAACTCTCCATAAATCAGCAAATATGCTACCTCCAAAAACGAAGCTTGTTCAGCCAGCTGTTCAATCGGGTAACCTCTGTATCGGAGAATCCCTTCTTCACCGTCCAAAAATGTAATCGCACTTGTTGTGCTTCCGGTATTTTTATAACCGGAGTCAATTGTTATGTATCCTGTAAGACTTCTTAGTTTAGTAATGTCAATGGCTTTCTCGTTTTCCGTTCCTTCCACCACCGGAAACTCATATACCTTTCCTTCTAGTTCTACTTTGGCAATTTCACTCATTGTATATGTTGTAAATTGTTGATAAATATTTTGCGACGTCTAAAATAGCTAGAATATTTTATTCGACAATAGGGTTTGAAAAATATTTTTACAGAATTTAATATTCTAACATTTTTGCAGAAAAGGTGTATTTCAACACTAAAAACAACCGCCTAAATTGCAGAAAGTTAATTGCATTTTTAACAAAAAAAGGAAAGTCTGAATTTCTACAAACTTTCCTTTTTACAAACAACAACAAACTAAAAAAACTCACAATAATCCAGAATATCCTGATGATTATCTGAGAGCGACTTTCTGTCCTTTTTTCACCGTTTCCTGTGAAGAGGACAAATGATTTAATTTCATAAGACTTTCCACCTTGATTCCTTCCAATTGAGAGATTTCAAGTATCGTCATTTCCTTTGAATACGTTTTTGTATCTTCTTTCCCTTTCGATCGTTTCGGATGGATGTTGACAATATCACCTGCTTTCAGGCTGGTATTTCCGTTTTTCACATCATTGTATTTGTGAATCTGGTTCAATGTCATACCGAATTCTTCTGCTATTTTATAATAGGTATCGCCTTTTTTAGCGATGACAAATTTCACTTTATTGTCGTGCAGAGCTGTTTCCCGTGTTTTGCCCAATGTGACCTCTATCTCTTGCTTCTTTTGCGGTTGTTTTGACGTTGTTTTTTTAGCTGAAACCGTCGTTACTTTTTTATCGGCCCCGTATTCCGGCTGACTTTTTTCCTTTTTTGCAAGGACATTCGTTGCTTTCCCCGGACTGTTTAAAACCAATTCGTCAAATTTGTACAACTCCATGGATTCAATCAGATCAATCAGCAAATCCGGGTATTTCGGGTTGGTTGCGTATCCTGCCGCCTTCAGCCCTTTCGCCCATGCTTTATAATCATCTGCTTTTAGCGTAAATAACTCCGCATAACGCTGCCGGCCTGTTAGAAACTCACTGTGATCTACAAACGATAATTCGGCATTGGAATACTTCCTGAAACATTCATTTTTTGCATCGTCATCTCTATATACCTTCTCTCCTGTCCAGTTATGGCATTTGATTCCAAAATGGTTATTCGCTTCGCGAGCCAGTTCTGAATTACCACTCCCCGACTCCAAAATTCCCTGTGCAAGTGTAATACTCGCAGGAATTTTATGAGACAGCATGTTTTCCATTGCAACAGGTGACCATGTATTGATGTACTCCTGTTTTGTAATTTTGTTCTGATTGGATGCCTGTGCATGAAAAGCCAGTAACACACCCGTTAAAAGAATTACTTTTTTCATGTTTTTTTGTTGTTGTTAACACCTATTACGAAGGTTTTCAACAATTGTTTCATAAAATGTTTAAAAGTTTCATTTTTTTTTGATCTTCCTCCGAAAATGATACCAATTCCGGCAAATAAATACCTTTGTACATAAAACAAAGTAATATGATCGACATTGAGTTATTAAACGATATCTGCACCATTCCGGGAGCACCGGGTTTTGAACAACGCATCAGGGAACGTATCATTCGTGAGGTAACGCCTTATGCAGATGAGCTGACTATTGACAACATGGGAAATGTCTATGCCATCCGAAAAGGAACGAAAAACAAACGGGTAATGATCGGTGCGCACATGGATGAAATCGGTTTTATTGTTACCCATATTGATGACAAGGGTTTTATCCGTTTTCACACCCTGGGAGGATTTGATCCGAAGACATTAACGGCTCAACGGGTGATTATTCACGGAAAAAAAGACATCATTGGAGTAATGGCTTCCAAACCGATTCACGTCATGACGCAGGATGAACGCAACAAAACGGCGAAATTGAGTGATTACTTCATCGACACCGGACTTTCAGCCGAAGAAGTAAAGGAATTGATCCAGATTGGTGACAGCGTAACACGTGAGCGGGAATTCATTGAAATGGGAAACTGTGTAAACGGAAAATCATTGGACAACAGGCTGGCCGTCTACATTTCAATTGAATTATTAAAAGAATTGAAAGGAAAAGAACTGCCATACGATGTATATGTTGTTTTCACCGTGCAGGAAGAGGTAGGAATAAGAGGGGCAAATGTCGCTGCCCTGAAAATCAATCCCGATTTTGGTTTTGGATTGGATACAACCATTGCATTCGACCTTCCCGGAGCGGCAGCACATGAAATGATCACGCGATTGGGAGAAGGAACAGCTATTAAGCTAATGGATGCTTCTACCATTTGCGACTATCGAATGGTTGATTTCATGAAAAAAACAGCCGGTAGACATGCAATCAAATGGCAACCGGAAATCCTGACCGCTGGAGGTACCGATACAGCCGGAATTCAACGCATGACAGAAGGTGGATCCATCGCCGGAGCGGTATCCATTCCTACACGTCATTTGCACCAGGTAATAGAAATGGCGCACAAAGATGACATTCGTGCGAGCATCGACCTCTTAAAGGCCTGTGTGATGGAAATTGACCAGTACGATTGGGAAATCAGCCGATAAATTTCAGAAAAATAAAAAAGACCGGGGAATTTGTTTCTCCGGTCTTTTTCACCATTTTAACCTCTTGATTTAAGCAATCAGACGGTATTCTGACTGATTATTTTAAATAACAAGATTTATAATATCCGTCTCCTAAAGCACTACACTCAGCAGCAGCCTTCAGCGTTGTAAACCCTTTTACCTTTTGAGTTGATGTTTGGGTAGACACATAGTATCCGTTTGAATCATACGTATCCGTTGCACATACGCAATCGTGTTTTCTGCATGATGAAAATGCTATTGTAGCACAAATAGCAGCGAAAAGTAATTTAATTTTCATATTCTATTCTGTTTCAATTTATCAGAGCAAATATAGGATAATATTATTAAACTCCTAACCGGGAACTACCTTTGCATGCAACAACATGGAATCAGTTCGAATAAATTTTGTCTACAAGTGCTTTGTATTTCTCCAATATAATTTTTCGTTTCAGCTTCAATGTCGGGGTCAACTCTCCTCCTTCAACACTTAATTCAGTTGGCAATAACTCAAACTTCTTGATTTGCTCCCAGTGCCCGAATTTTTTATTGAATTCCGTAACTTCTTTACCAATTCGTTCTACAACAGTCGTGTTTTCAATGATTTCCTGGTTACTTTTCGACCGCAGGTCAAATCCTTTGCGTTCCGCCCAGTCTTTTACGAAACTAAAGTTGGGTACAATGAGTGCAGACGGGAATTTTTGCCCTTCTCCGAGCACCATAATTTGCTCAATAAAACGGGATTCTTTGAATGTATTTTCCATGATTTGGGGAACCACGAATTTACCTCCGGACGTTTTAAACATTTCCTTTTTACGATCTGTAATCCGTAAAAATTTACCCTCCACGAAATCACCGATATCCCCTGTATGGAACCACCCTTGCGCATCAATGGCCTCAGCAGTCGCTTCCGGATTGTTATAATATCCCATCATCACGTTCGGTCCTTTCACAAGTATTTCTCCGTCTTCCGCAATCTTTACTTCCACCCCGTCGATCAATGGTCCGACTGTTCCGATTCTGATGCCGTTTTTCAGGCAGTTTACCGACACAACCGGCGATGTTTCCGTCAATCCGTAACCTTCCAGCACATTGACTCCTGCCGCAAGAAAGATTCGCGCCAGTCTTGGTTGCAATGCCGCACTTCCGGAAGCAATAGCACGTACTTCGCCCCCGAGTGCTTCCTGCCATTTTGAAAAGATGAGTTTTCGGGCAATATTCAAACGGAAATGGTACCAACCGGATTTTCCTTTTACATCGTATTCTTCTGCCAGTTCAACCGCCCAGAAAAACAACTTTCGTTTAATTCCGGTCAGCTCATCTCCTTTGGCCATGATCTTATCAAATACTTTTTCCAGCAAACGCGGAACTGCTGTAAACACATGTGGTTTCACTTCCCGGATGTTGTCTCCGATCGTATCCAGTGATTCAGCAAAATAAATTGATGCTCCCAGGTGAATGTATAAATAGTGAAGCATCCGCTCATAAATATGACACACGGGAAGGAAAGTAAGCACACGGGAATATTGGTCTGCAGGGATGCGCGGCTGACATGCCAGCACATTCGAGAGGATATTATTGTGGGACAGCATCACTCCTTTTGGATTTCCGGTGGTCCCGGAAGTATAAATGATGGTTACCATATCCGTATTTTTGATCTCCTCGCTTCGTTTTTTTACCTCGTCTTCAGACACACCTCCCGCTAATGCTGCAATTTCAAGCCAGTGATGCGCGTTGTTGACAAGATCAAATGTGTATGTTTTTTGCAATGTAGTAATACTATCTTTGATATTCGAAATTTTTTGGAAAAGCTCTTCATTTCCGACCACACAGAATCTCACTCCTGCATTGTTGAATATATATTTATAATCGGCTTCCGATATATTGGGATAAATCGGCACCATAATCGCTCCGATCTGCTGGATAGCAATATCCATTGTATTCCACTCCACTCTGTTGGAAGAAACAACGGCAATGCGATCACCGGGATTGACACCAAGAGCAATAAGTCCCCGGGACGTTTCCATCGCCAGTTTCAAAAAATCGGATGTTGAAACACCTTCCCATTTGCCATTCGCTTTTGTAACAAACATGTTCGGATTTGGAAATTTGTTCAATTGATTGTATGCTAAATCAAATAACCTTAATGTATTCATATATTCTTTTGTTTACAGGGTTTCCCTACGAATATACATTATTTTTTTAATATTCAATACTCTGCCGGAAATTCGCCCGCGGGAACCCTTCTGAATAAAAAACGAAACCACATGAATATTCAAGCAGACCCCTGTTTTGATCATTCAAAACTGTGTTTTAATTATTTAACGGAAAAAGTGATCTGCCAACAGTAACCAGATCGTACGGAAAAACGTAACTTTACGAAAAACATCCCTGTTCTCTCTATTCTCTGCTACTTAAGTAGAATGGAACGGGCTGTTATAACAAATCGAAAGTATGAGATATATTATCCCGTTTTTCTGTGTACTGTTTTTTGCTGTGAATAAGGCTTATTCTCAGGATCCGTCGTTTACGCAATTTTATTCAAACCCGATCTATCTGAATCCTGCTTTTGCAGGTTCTAACGGTTGT
>NZ_JACVEL010000008.1:5000-152871 GCF_014518315.1 Taishania pollutisoli | reverse complement strand
CAGCTGGAATGGAGTGATTACTATCCGTATGGATCGTACCTACCAGGCAGACATGTGGAGAATGGTGAAGGGTATAGGTTCGGGTTCCAGGGTCAGGAACGGGATAATGAGTTGAAAGGAAACGGAAACTCGTTGAATTACAAGTATCGTATGCATGATGCCAGAACGGGTCGATTCTTTGCATTGGATCCATTGGCTCCGAAGTATCCGTATTATTCACCATATCAGTTTTCAGGGAATAGACTAATAGACTCTAAGGAGTTGGAGGGACTTGAACCAATTGGGGCTACAAATCCAGAAACAAATCAACCATATCACGAAATTGGATATAATATTGAGTTATCTGACGGGGTCAATATTCCTGTTTATCAAAGAGGTGAGAACGGTGCATTGGCTATCACACAACAAGATCTTGAGGCATTGGGAGCAGCAGGATATAAAATAGAACCTGCAATTGGTACCCCATATTCATCTTCTTATATGAGTACAGATCCATCACAACGAATGATTGTCGCTGTTGGAGGAACTACAATAACTAGTGACCATAGCGGAAGTAATTATAATTATGATACTCCTAACAAATTTAAACAAGTAATGATAACCCCTCCTAAACTTGTACAGACTGGTTTTGAAACAGTACCAGACAATAAATTGAATCAAACAGGTGAAATTGCTTTTTCAGGCAATGGTCCAGATGGTTCAGGTGGGCTCCCTTTAACAATAATAAACAATAGTGCTACTTCTCAAATTACTTTTGAAACTAATAATGCTATTTTATTGGCTCCTAGTGGAACAACAAGGGTTATTACAGGTGTAACATTTGATATGAATTCAAATGTTTATAGTAGCGCTCAAATTAATAATTTAAATGCTATACTTAATAAAAAATTTAGTTTTAAAATAACCATTAATAATTCTACTTCTCTTCCTTCAACGACTTACTATACAGGAGGAACGTTTACATATGATGATTATAGTACTAAAGAAGTTCCGGTTTTTAAACCACTTTTATCAACGGTTAAAATTACAGATTTAGTACCTTAAATAAAGAAATACTATGGACTTTAATCATTAAAATGAATCAAAAAAAATCTATTTAATCATTTCCATCATTTCTTCAATCGCTCCAGACGGAACCCAAACAGCTTCTTCATTGCGCTTGAACCAGGTTATCTGCCGTTTGGCATAACGACGGGAATTTTGTTTGATTAACTCAATACACGTTTCGCGGTCAATTTCTCCATCGAAATAGCGGAACCATTCTGAATAACCAACCGTAGCAAGTGGTTTTAACTGACGGTGAGGCAATAATGCTTTTGCTTCAGCTTCCAATCCGTTTTCAACCATTTGATCCACACGCAGGTTGATGCGGTCGTATAATACATCACGCGGCACATCGATCACAAAATAACGAATGGTGTAGTTGTGTTGCCTTTTTGTTCCTTTACGAAGAGACGAATAGGGGAGTCCTGTGATGCGGATGGCTTCCAGTGCACGGATAACCCGAACAGGATTATTTCTGTCAACGATGGAATAAAATTCCGGGTCTTTTTCCCGTAATTCCTGCAACAACGGCTTTAATCCTTCTTGTTCAAATACTTGATTGAGTTGTTGCTGAATGTGTTGATCGTGCGGGATATTATCCAGACCATAACACAGCGCATCAATGAACATCCCGGAACCTCCGGTGAGAATGATGGTGTCGTATCGCTGGAATAAATCGGTTAACAGTATTTCTGCTTCATTGGCAAAACGTGCTGCATTCACTTCGTCTTCCACGGAATGGCTGTCAATAAAATAGTGCGGAATTCCCTGCATTTCTGCGTGTGAAGGTTTTGCCGTTCCAATGCTCATTTCTTTATAAAATTGCCTGGAATCGGCTGAAAGAACAACTGTATTCCATTGCTTGGCCAATGCAACACTTAATGCCGTTTTTCCACTTGCTGTCGGTCCCCCGATAACGATCAGTTCTTTCATTAACACGGAAAGATTACTTAAACGTCGCCTTCCACTCTTTGTAGCGAGGATATACTTTCCGAACGTAATTGTATGTCGTTGTACCCCGCATTGAACCGTTTTTCACAACCTCGTCACGGTAGTATTCCTGCTTGGACAGGTTGAGCAACATTTTTTCCACGTTATCATCCCACACATTTCCGTTCAGTCCATATTTTATGGCCAATCGTTGTGCATCTTCGATGTGCCCCCTTCCTGCATTGTAGGAAGCAAGTGCAAACTTAATGCGTTGTTCCTTATCTGGAATTGAACTCCAGGATTTAATATCCGCGGCAACTTTTTTCATTCCTCCGTTGATTTGAACCTCGGGTGATGAATCCGGGTAGACACCATATTTCGGACCGGTATTCGGCATGAACTGCATCATACCATACGCACCACCAAATCCTTCGATGTACGGATTGAATTTTGATTCATGGAAAGCAATGGCTGCTAATAACTGCCAGTCTACACCGTGTTTTTTACCTGCTGCTTTGAAGAATTCATCGTACGGAGAAACTTTCCCTCTTCCGACAGAACTGAATTTATCATCCGGTGCCATTCCGCTTACACCGATCTCATAATATTTTCGGTAAATGTATTTATACTTTTTAGACTCCATGAATCCTTCCATCCATTTGTCCAGCTTTGCCTTTAATAAGGTACTTGATTTTCGCAATCCGAATGCGATATTTTGTTTGACGGAAATTGCGGTTGCGATGTCAATGTTGTCATAAAACCTGGAGTTGACCCGTGCAATGTTTTCTTCAACGACCGTATAATCAATGATTCCCTGGGAAACTTGTTCGATCAGCTCTTCACTTCCGATCAGTCCGTTGACGGGGTCGATGTAAATAGAGTCACCGATTTCTTCCTGAAGGTGAATCAGTCGCTGGTAATAGCTGGAGTGTTCCCATACATTCACATGCTTTCTTGCCAGGTCAATGGGTTCGCGGATTAAGTGGCGATCAATATCTGCATCGTCCATTTTTTGCCAACCTTCCGGCTTTTTCTGAATCAATACCTGGGGTGTTTGAATGTACGGAAGAGAAAAGTCAATTTCTTTTGTCCGCTCCCGGGTGACGGTATAGTTGCAAGAAATGAGGTCGCCCTCTCTGTTGTTGAGCATCGGAACAAGGTTGTCCAGGTTGGCGACTGTTTTAATTTCCAGTTCAAGTCCGATTTCTTTTGCAAATTCCCGCAGGATTTCGTACTCGAATCCCATTTTTTCTCCACGATATACAAAATAAGAAGTGGAACTGTTTTCTGCGAGTACAACCAGACTCCCACTTTCAATAATTTGCTGGTAATCTTTGACCGATTCTGAAACCTCCTGCGGTTCGTTGTCTTTATTATTGTCAGAACTGCACCCTGCTATAATCGAGGTGATTAGCGCCAGACAAATACAGAATAAACTATTTTTTGTATGCTTCATGTATACATCTTCGAGAACGAAAGATACAATTTTTTTGAATGGTGCTTCTAAAAAATATGTTATATCATTAACGCCTTTGCATTTGAAATGGCTGCTTCATTGATGGTCTCACCGCTCATCAACCGGGCAATTTCTTCGATCCGTTGTTCGTAGGACAATGGGCGAATGACCGTTTGAACGGTTTCTCCGCTGGCTGCTTTTTCTACTTTGAAATGATGCTTGGCCTTTGCTGCAACTTGCGGAAGATGTGAAATGGCAAATAACTGCATGGTTGTTCCCATCTGTTTGAGCAAGTTCCCTATCTTTTGAGCAACATCCCCGGAAACCCCCGTGTCAATTTCATCAAAAAAGATGGTCGGAAGTTGTGTTTTCTCAGAAATCAACTGCTGAAGTGCTAACATGACACGCGAAAGTTCTCCTCCGCTGGCCGCTTTTTCAATTTCGACTGGTGCAATGCCTTTATTGGCAGAAAATAACAAGGAAAGAGATGAATTACCGTAGGAATTGAATTTTTCCTGTTGTTCCAATTTAAATGAAAGACGGGTATCCGGAAGTTTCAGTTCTGCAAGGGAATCCTGAATTTTTTCTTCAATGGTACTCACGGCTTTTACCCGCTGTGTATGTAGCTCTCCTGCAACTGTATGCAATTGCTTTTTCAGTTCCGCAAAGTCTTGCTCTAGCCGTGTAATCGTATTACGCAGTTCATCCGTATTGGATGCCGTTTGCTGCAATTGATTCTGTAGCGCCTGCAGTCCATGTTGATCTGTGCATTTGTGCTTGAGTAATAAACGGTTATATTTGTCCAGAAGTTCTGTGAGTGATTGCCGGTGCTCTTCATTTGATTCTTCTGACCGTCCTGCTGATTCTGACAATTCAGTCTCAATGTCCTTTAGTTCAATGATAACGGATTGGATCCGTTGTTCCACAGCCTGTCCTTCTTTATCGATACGGCCCAGTCTGGATGCTATTGATTTTAAAGATTGTAACTGATCGATCACTGCACCTTCATTTCCCAAACCGGAGATGATTCCACTCGTTAGTTGCTGAATTTCAACAGCATTTTCAAAGCGCAACAACTGTTCTTCCAGGTTGGGGAAATTATTTTTTTCAAGTCCTAATTCCTCTAATTCCTTCAGTTGAAAATCATTGTAATCCCGGTCTTTTTCTAATTGATCCAGTTTTTCCCGTTCTGTTTCAATGGTCTTATAAACGTTTTTTGACTGCTCGTATAGTGTTGAAAATTCAACTTGCAGTTGCCGCGTATCCGCCAACAAATCCAATGTTTGCAATTGAAAATCTTTTCGTTTCAAGTCCAGGGTATTGTATTGGGAATGAATCGAAATTAACCGCTCGGTAAATTCCTTCAGAATGGTTAGTTGAACCGGAATGTCATTGATAAATGCCCTTGATTTTCCCTGGCGTGTAATTTCCCGGCGCACAATTGTTTCCTGTTCCGGGTCAATATCATTTTCTGTAAAGAAGTGAGAAAACTCGGTTTCATTGATCAGAAATGTTGCTTCAACAATGGCTTTTTCTCCGTTGTTACCAATGACCTTGTAGTCCGCGCGTTCTCCTAACAGCAAGTGCAGGGCGTTCAATAAAATAGACTTCCCGGATCCTGTTTCCCCGGTGATTACGGTGTATTGGTCATCAAAATTTAAGACGGCTTCCTGTATGAGCGCAAAATTTCGAACGTTCAGTTGTTTGAGCATTATTTAAGGATTTCGTCGTACTTTTCAGAATTTACAGGGTCAAGACGTTTTAACAAAGCCACGAGTTTTCCTTTGTCCGGAACGGCAGCATCTGTATAGATTTGTTTCAACTCATTTCGCTTTGCCTGTATGAAAGACGTAATGTTGAATGAATTCGGACGTGTTGCCACAACTTTTGCCAGCTTATTCAATGATTCATAAATAGCAATCCGTCCCTGTTCCTTATTTTCGTAAAGCTTGTCAAGACCTAAGCGGTGGTATTCATATACGCATTCGCGCAACGGTTCAAATAACTGGTGGAGTGCATTGTCAATGATCCAGTAACGGTTGTTTTTATTTCCTGTTTGATCAGGACTCCATCCCGGTGCACCTGAACTTTGTGCATTCATGACAATATTTTGTGCTTCCTGTAAGTATTGACCACCATCTTTTAACCCGAAGGAATCATAATCCATTCCAATGATGTAATAGGCGTAGAATGCGAGCATAGATGTTAAATTGTCCCGGTATTGATTGGGGGCATAATTTAACATGGCATTCCGGGAAAACGCAAATGAAACATTCTGATCACTGAAATTGAGTAACAGGGTGTTGTAGGTTGAATTGAAAACAGGGCGAGAACTCTGTACCTGGATCATTCCTTCGTACACACCGGGTTGCGGAATGTTCTCTAATTGAAACTGAATCTGGCAGTTGATTCGTTCTTCCAGCTTGAAATTATCTTTGGTCCACTTCGTATCGTTCATGAACTGGCGAATTACTTCTTCCAACTGGTTTAATACTTCCTGTTCGACTGTACTGACTTCTACTTTATTGCTGGCAATGATACTGACCTGGCAATTTAATTCCTGGGATGTAGATGTGAAATACAGCAAGTTAAACGCTGCAAGTATGAAGAACTGTTTCATTTTTTGTAATTAATATAATATTCCACGATGTCGTTAGCGACTTGTTTCTTGGATTTTAACTCAAATTTCGTCAAATTATTGTGATTATCCAACAGTGTAATTTTATTTGTGTCTGCTCCGAAACCTGTTTTTCCTGTTTCAGGTTGATTGATGACAATGAAATCAAGGTTTTTGCGCTCCAGTTTTGCTTTTCCGTTTTCGAGTATATTGTTGGTTTCCAGTGCAAAACCGACCAATAATTGATCGGGATGCTTATGCTCACCCGCCCATTTGAGTACATCGGGGTTTTTGATCAGTTGAAGTGTGAGTTCTTCTTCGCTTTTCTTTATTTTTTCCGAAGCAATGTCTTTCGGGCGGTAATCCGCAACAGCAGCACTGAAAATTCCACCATCCATCTGGTTCCAATTACTTTGTACCGCTTGCAGTAATTGTTGAGCTGTTACAATTCGTTCTAAACGGATAGATGGGTGGTGAACAGACAGGGAGGACGGTCCGCTGATTAAGAGAACTTCAGCTCCTTTGTACGCCAGTGCTTCTGCAATATCATATCCCATTTTTCCGGACGAATGATTCCCGATATACCTGACAGGATCAATGGATTCATAGGTCGGACCTGCGGTGACCAGGATTTTCTTTCCTTTCAACTCTTCTGATGAAAGGAATTCTGTTTGGATATGACGCAGAATCGTTTCCGGTTCTGCCATTCGTCCTTCTCCCTGGAGTCCGCTGGCCAGAAAACCGGATTCGGCAGGGATAATTTTTACGCCGTCCGCTTGCAGCTGTTCCAGGTTGCGCTTTGTCGTTGGATGTGCATACATATCCAAATCCATTGCAGGAGCAATCATTGTTTTGGATTTGTTGGATAAATACGTTGCCAGTAATAGGTTGTCACACGATCCTGTGGCCATCTTTGCCAGAGAATTGGCTGTTGCCGGCGCAATCACAAACACATCCGCCCACAGGCCGTATTCAACATGATTCACCCAGGAACCATCTGCTTTATTCCAGAATTCAATTCCGACAGGGTTTTCAGAGAGTGTTGCCACAACAAGAGGACTGATAAAATCACAAGAGGCAGGAGTCATAATGCATCTGACTTCTGCCCCTTCTTTTTTTAATAATCTTATCAGGAATGCAATCTTATATGCTGCAATACCTCCTGTAATTCCCAGAAGTATGCGCTTATTGAGCATTGATTATCCGATTACGTCTTCTTTGCGAATATATACACGATCCTTTAACAAATCCTCAATAGCAATTGCTACCGGTTTCGGCAGTTTTTCGTAAAAACGGGAAATCTCAATTTGCTCGCGGTTCTCAAAAATCTCTTCCAGGTTGTCGATAGAAGATGCAAATTCCTGCAGCTTTTGCGTCAACTCTTCTTTCAATTCAACACTTAGTTGATTGGATCGTTTTGAAAGGGCAACAATGGATTCGTAAATATTTCCTGTTTTTGCTTCGATATCTACTGTATCTCTTGTAATCGTAGATCGTTCGGCTGTACTGTTTTTAAAACTCATAACCTTATTTTTCTGCTTCTAAATTTTCTAAAATAACCAACTGTTTTTCCATCTCATCCGCAATGGACTTCAGGGACTTGACGTATTTTGAAGTCGGGAATTCAGTTACAAAGGTACGATATCTTTCTAATGTTTGAGCAGTTCGCTCTAATTTTTTGGACTCGATACTGTTTTTGTACAATAAATAGGAATTGTTAACCAGAAGATAAGAAGCTTCTTCCTTGAACGTACTGACAGGGTAGTTGGAAATAAAAATTTCCGCAGATGTAACCGCAGCCCGGTAATTCATGGTGCGTGCGTATAATTTTACAGCTTCAAAACTTTTGGTTTCCAACTTGAAACGCAGCCGGTCCATGATCACGTTGCTTGTATCAACCAGATCTGAATTCGGAAAGCGGTCAATGAATTGTTGCAAACTGTTAATGGCCAACTCTGTGTCTGTTTGGTCAAGTGAATAGGACGGAGACTGGTGTACGGAACACATCGCCGAGAGAAATGTCGCTTCTTCTACTTTTGCGCTGAACGGAAAACGAGCTGTGAACTGACCGAGAAAGTACCCGCCCATGTAATAGTCATTGCTCATGTAATATGCCTTCCCGATTCGGAAGTAGGAAACTTCTCCTTCACTTTGTTTGGGGAAACGCTGATAAACTTGTTCGTACAGTGCAATGGACTGTGAATATTTTCCGGCATCAAAATATTGATTCGCCAATTCAAACTTCCTGTTGTAATCTTCTGATTTCAAAACTTTGCTGTAATCAGAACAACTAAGAATGATAGCTGATAACGCGAGGATTAAGGTGTAATTGAATACTTTCATTTGATGCGACTGGATTGAATGTTTTAACGAACCCGCAAATTTCTTCCCACCTGCAGGATGGTTGTCTGGCGAATTCCATTGAGCTGACACAGTCTGGAAACAGTTGTCCTGTTTTTTGCTGCAATGGAACTCAACGTATCTCCTGAGCGAACTTTGTAATATTTATTGGTGCTGCTCGTCGTTTTTGCAGCAAGTGGTGCTGCGACAGAATTAGCAGGACTCTGGTTAATGGATTCCGAACTCGGTTTTGCTCCCGGTCTGAATAATCCGCGGTGTACAAACAGGTTCTCATCTTTGCATGCTTTTATGTTGAAGTCGATTACTTCTTCCGGATTCATCGGCAAATCATAGAAACGTACTTCAAAATGGAGGTGAGAACCAAAGGAACGTCCTGTATTTCCTCCAAGACCAATCGGTTCACCTGCTTTTACTGTTTGATTCGGTCCGACCATCAGTTTGGAAAGGTGGGCATAAAACGTTTCCAATCCATTTTCATGGCGAATAATCACCAGGTTTCCAAATCCACCGTCATTGAACTTTGCATACCGTACTTTTCCCGACCATGCGGCCACAACGGTATCTCCTGTTTCGAGGTCGAGGTCAATCCCATTGTGATGTCTGCGTCCTCTGTAACCATAACGGGATGTAACAATTCCTTTTACGGGAATTACAAATTCATCATCAATGTCTTTCAATACGCACATCCACAGCGTATCTTTCATTTGTGAAATGTCATTGCTTCTACCGGATGTAAAAGTGATATCTGTGTTCCACGGTTGTTTGAATCCGAGTAAATCCGGGTGATCGGCTACCATGCAGTGCAGGTGATCGTTCATGACACCGTCAAATTTTATGTCTTCCAGGTACTGCCACGTCTTATTTTCATACAGAAGCACCGTTCCGTGGCTTGTATAAAGTGTATCAACTATTTCCTGAGCATGTGAAAGGGGAGAAAAAGGAAAAACCAGCAGAAATAAGGCGAGTTTTTTTAACATTGTTCTTTATTTATTTTATATTCTGATTTTACGAGATTTGCAAATATAGTATTAATAGCTATATCAGTCAATAATATCCATCACCAATAGGTTATAAAATAAATCTTCGTTCGGTTTCACAATGTCTAGATAACCCTTTGCTCCATAAGCTTCTCCTGAAGGGACAAGGATGAACAGACGGTCTCCCTTTTTAGCATTTATTAACGCTTTCTTTAGTCCCGGAACGGTTCCGTTGTCTTCCAGTTTCAATTCAAATGGCTGCTGATTGGCGTATGAATTAAAGTAAAACGGAGCACTCGGAGAACTGATCGTCGTATGGAAAACAATGGAATTCGTTTCGTTGAATACCGTTTTGTTGGCTTTGTTTTCTTCCAGGACCCACACTTTTGTCCCATCAATTATTCTGTCAGGCTTCCGTTTGGAAAGAATACGGATGGTCAGGTAATTGTCTGCATTTTCAGGGATCAAGTTTTTTACACCTTTTTTTCCCCGGGCAAATTCAGCAGGGAGTTTGATACGTGCAAAATCACCAATTTTCAGATGCGCAAGTGCCAGATCCCATCCTTTGGGCTGGAAACCGAAACCTGCCAGATAGGGCAGAGCAGGCTTGTTCAGTAAGTGATTTCCATCAATAATGGTGCTGTCTTTCAATCGCACTTTATAATCAATCATTACAACATCCCCCGCTTGAATCGATTCTCCGGATGATTTTTCCAGCCAAACAATTTCTATTCCGTTGTTCAGTTTCATGTGATCCTGAACCGGTAAATCCAACTCCAGTGAATCAACCCGCTGAGTAGTCTGTTGCTGATCAACAGGTGTTTCGTTACTTTTTTTAACTCCTTCTGTTGTACATGAAGTTACCAGTAATGTGGCGATGAATACAACATTTAATAACTGCTTCATAGTCGTTTTGTTCTGTATATTTTTACAAGGGTGATGTCTACGATCAATGTACTCAGCGGTGGTATTTTTGACATATCACCTACAATTCCGTGTGCCAGGTGACTGGGAACGACCAGTATAGCTTTGTCCCCCTGGCGCATCAGTTTGATTCCCTCCTGGATTCCGGATTCCACCTGTGCCTTATCAACTTTGAATTCTTCTACTTCATCTTTTGCGGTGGCATAGCATTCGGTGCCGTCCAGTAGCGTGATTTTATACTCGACATCAACGTATTCTTCCGGTAAAGCGACTTCTCCTTCTCCGTGTTCATAAATAAAATAGCGGAGTCCCGAACCTGTTTTTGTCATGTTCCATTCCGGTTTCCGGGATAAAAACAGGTTGATGTCCAATTCCTCCTCTGCGGAGAATTGTTTGTTCATCTTTGTCGATTGTTGGGTACTCCAGTTAACCGGCTTTTCGGATTGGGTATCACTGTTACAGGATGGGAGTCCAGTCAGAGCAACTGCGATACAACCAATGTGGAAAATTGACTGTTTCATGCGAAATAAGTTGGAATTTCCTGTTTCAGTTGCTCAATTGTATCCTCCAGTGAGCGGGTACTTGATCCGCCGGCAGCATATTTATGTCCTCCGCCACCGAACTGTTCCGCCGCAATGATGTTTACTTCGTAATCGTCTTTTCCGCGGAAGGACATGCGTATCTGGTCATTTTGTTCTGTCAGTAATACAGCAGCTTTCACACCGTCGATTGACAACGCCACGTTGACAAGACCTTCGGTATCTCCTTTCTGGTAATTGAAGCGGTTGAGTTCTTCCTGGGAAAGAGCAATGATAGCAATGCGGTTGTTGTGAATGATCTCCAGCTTCTCACTGGTAGCATAGCCACGCAGTTTCAATTTGTCGACCGTATTATTGTCGAACGTATTTTCGTGTACTTTGTAGTGAACAACACCCAATTCAAGCATTTCTGCCACGATTTGGTGTGTTCTCGGTTCCACCGAAGGAAAACGGAATGATCCGGTATCTGTTACAATTCCCAAATACAACGGAGTTGCAATGTGCGCATCCAGCAGCTTGGCTTTATCCGACTGCCGGATCACTTCATAAACCAGTTGGCACGTGGAACAAACGGTTGTATCACTCAGCATCAGATCCGTAATCGGGGCAGGGTGGAGGTGGTGATCAATCAGGATGATTTTCCCTGTATAGTGTTCCAGTACGTTTTGCATATCTTTTCCGACCCGAGAAAAATCATTGTAATCCAGGCAGATCAACAGATCGGCATCGTGTACTTTTTGTTCTACTGCTTCAGGGTCTTCTTCGAAAACGAGGATGTCGTTCAGGTCTTCCAGCCAGTGGAGAAATGACGGAGCCTTGTCCGGATGGCAAATGCTCACGTTTTTCTGTAGTTTTTGAATAAAACGGTACAAACCGATGGACGATCCTACTGAATCGCCGTCCGGTGATTTATGCGCTGTAATTACTATGTTGTTAGCAGCTGCAATTGTATCTGCAATTTGTTGGTAAATGGTCATTTATTTTGTTGCTGTATCACGCGGGATGTAAATATTCTCACGTGCTTGTATAACTTCTTTTTTCAATTGTGTTACATCAAAGGTGAAGTATTTACAGTCCAGGATATCGATCAGGTATTCTGCAAAAACGGCGATCGGCGGGAAATCCTGATAGGCGGATAAACGCTCCAGCATTTCTGTTCCGTTTTCCAGTTGAAGATAAACAAGTTCCTCCAATTTTTTCTGGTTGGTGGAATTTTTGGGATTTTCAATCGTTAGGTAGAGGTTTTCCAACCATTGGATCGCTTCATAATAAACCCATTCGTTCTGTCCCGAATATTCCGTCACGGCAAACTCCGTCCAGTTATTCAGCGAGTCAAGTGTTGGTTTTTTCGGAAAGGCGATTGAATCTTCCAGTATTCTGGAAAATAATTCTTCATTTTCGCTCAGTGATGCGTTAAAAAGCTTGGTGTTGTTGCTTAGCTTTCCTACCGATGCGTAGACATTTGTTACCGCAATTTGTTCAATGTATTCATAATTTTGAAGTGAATCATTGGATTTCAGTACCGGCAATTTGTAGAGCATCTTCTTTTTCGAATTTTTCTGAATGTGCTGAAAAATCGTTTTAGTCGGAAGCAACTCAAAGGTGTCGACATAGGAAATGGAATCCGGATGTATTCCACTGACCAGTGTATCGTCAGGGAATTCATCTTCCTGTGAAATGACGACCCGGCTGTTCTTTGGTGCTTTTTTCTGGTAGCACGAAGTAAACGACCCGATGGCGAATCCAACTCCCAAAAGATATGTCAACTGCCTGTGATTAAGCATGTATTAACCGGTTTGTTTCTGTTACAATACGCTGTTTCAGCGAGTTTGATACGGGTACCAACGGCAATCGCAAATGACCGGAAAGAATTCCCCTGGTTTCCAGTGCAACTTTTACTCCGCCCGGATTGCCTTCTTCAAACAGCATTTTTGTCACCGGTAGTAAATCCAGGTGTTTTTTTCTCGCTGCTGTATAATTTCCTTCTAAAGCTTCGTGTATCATTTGGTTAAATAATTCAGGAAACGCATTGTTGACAACGGAAATAACACCTACAGCCCCTGAGGCAATCAGTGGTAATGTGATGGCATCATCCCCGGAGAGCACTTCAAATCCATCCGGACACAAGCGAATGATCTCCATGATTTGCTCCATGCTTCCCGAAGCCTCTTTTACCGCAACGATATTCGGTATTTTTGCCAGTTCGATGGTGGTCGTCGGTAACACATTTGACCCCGTTCTTCCCGGCACATTATACAGGATGATCGGAAGATCTGTACATGCAGCAATGTGTGTGTAATGTTCAATAATTCCTTGCTGGGTTGGTTTATTGTAATAAGGAGATACGGACAGAATTCCGTCTACTCCGGCAGGTACTTTTTTCAACGTTTCCCCGATTGCCAGGGTGTTGTTCCCTCCAACTCCGAAAACAATTTTCAGGCGTCCTGCATTTTCATCGATAACTGTTTGCAGAATCTGTAGTTTTTCTTCCCATGACAATGCCGGAGATTCTCCTGTCGTACCTTGCACGACAAGAAAGTCTGTTTTTCCGTCCAATTGCAAACGCACGAGCTTGCGCAATGCATCAAAATCAATTGACTTGTCCTCTTTGAATGGAGTAACCAACGCTACACCTGCACCTTTGAAAATATTGTTCATTATTAATCGGAAATTTTTGTGAGTATCTGTTTTGCAAAAATAACTTTTTCCGTTGGTTTTTGCTGCGATTGAATGAGGTTAATTTCCACAAAATCACGTTCATAATTAAAACCAACTACGTGTTTGATTTTGAGTGATTTAATGATTTGCTCTTGTTTTCCCGAAAAAACATCCAGTAGGATCATGACATCAAAATGTGTGTATTCGGTCGGGAGCAGTTTTTTTGATTTCAATTTTCCGAATAAACTGAAATCAGACTTAGAGATTACGTATATTCTGCTGGGGAGACTGAAATTTTCTTTCGGGCGTTTGAGGTCTGTAAATACCAAAATTTCAACGTGCTGTTTGTCTTCAAAAAGAGGTTGAAACGCTTCTTTTATGCCGGAAAGTTGTTGTGTTCCGTCCCATGGTAGAACCAGGAGAAATGATGTATTGGAATTGGAGATCGGCATACTGTTTATTTAAAATTTCCGTTGTTCACGTGTGCCAAATATACTTGTTTTTATTGATGACCTTCTTATGGAATTACTTCAATTGCTCTGCCTGAAATTTCACTAAATCTTGTTTAACCAGGAAGTAGAGACGTGGTACAAGGTAATTGTAATCGTGAAATGCTTCGAAGAAAATCTGTAAATTGTCATTGGAATACTGCTCATTTCTGAAATAAACCAGATCATTGGACAGGTATGTTTCGATCCGCTCCCGGGTAGTTGGTTTGATGTCTTTTTCCAACAACTCTGTACGGAGAAGTTTTCGCAGTTCATACTTCAATTCTGATTCCAGTTTGTAAAGCGTTTTAAAGTTCTTTTCGATTTGTTCAAACGGTGTTTCCACACTGATAAACCGGGTAGCTTCTACCAATTTTCCGGAAAGTTCTGTTTTTGACATGTATTCTTGTTCAAAGGCAAAGAAAGTTTTGTATTTTTCCGTTAATTTCAATCCGTTATTATTGCGTTGGGCGTGATAATAAAAGAAACTGAATATATGAATGTCGTTCTCCCTGATCAGGGAAGTGATGTTGAGTAGTTGAAGCTCTAACTTTGGAATGAGCGCTTTTGCTTCAGGGGCTGTATATTTTTTTCCGTCGTAATCGAAAGACTGAAGCTGGATGTTTTTTTCTGCAATGTCTGACAGTACTTGTTTGTCGCTTTCCAACCCGATGAGTTCATACACCTGTTCAATGCGATCTGCGTGGAATAATTTTTCAAGCGTGTAGCGACTTCCGTCACTATAGGACGCTACATTTTCAATGTCAAAATCAAGGGGATTCTTACTGTCATAGTAGCCGTTGTAAATTTTAGGAAAACGATTGGTGTTAAAGACCTCCGTGTATTCACGTTCAAAATTATCCGATGCCAGTTCTGTTGGCTGTTCCTGATAGGTGACAGATGAAAATAATTTGTTGGTTAACCGTCGTTCTATTTTTTCCGGGTTGGAAAAGAGCAGAATGGCGGGTTTATCTGAATAACAGGATTTTGTAATATTCAGTTTATCAAGTGCATGCACCCGGTCTTCTACACTCGGATGAGAAGCCCATTGGTTTTTGATGTTCAGTTTGGATTTATTGTACCTGTTGATCTCTGACAAGGTTAGTTGGGGCAGTTGATTGACAAGAGTGAATTGGTTTTCCCGGGCGAGAAACTGCAACACGAAACGGTGTTCTTTATAGACATTTTGACTGCGTACATTTTCTTCGATTTTTCCATTGTAAAAGGATAATACCGCATTGAATGCATGATCGGCGAAGTCAGAGCGGAGCAATGATTCTTTCAGCGGCAGTGAACCAGCTATGTTTGCTGCAACTTCATCTGCGTGGAATTCCATTTCCCGAGAAAGGGCCAGGTAGCGGATGTTGATGAATTCATAATTTTTACCAAGAATAAACTGGATTCCCTGGATGATTTTTATACCAATCATCATGAAAAAAGAGAAGAGTCCGCTGATACTTGACCATCCCCGGATCATTTTTTGATAGGAATCATTGTCAAACAGCATGTTGTAGATAATCTGATTGACATAATAGACATAGCTTCCGACTTTCATGCTTTTCTGAGAAAAGTGTCCGAACTCGTGTGCAAGAATTCCTTTGATTTCCTCTTCTGTTGATGCATTTACTAATCCGATCCCGATCTGGAGATTTTTGCGAACGGGAAGAAACATGCTCCAAAAACTCGAATCGTAAAATACACATGCATTTACATCAGCAGACAGGTAGACTTTTTTCGGAAAATCAGTTCCTGCCTCCTGAACGATTTCTTCAATGAAGCGAAACAATTTCGGCTCATCTCTTTTGTGGATTTCCACCAGGTGACTTCGATCAGCTTTGTTGGATTTAAAAATGAATTTAAACAGAAAGATAAAAATGAACAACCCCACTCCGGCAATTCCAAGTCCCAACAAGATTCCCAGGATGGAAGGAATCATAAAGATGATAGCAATACCTCCCGCGATGCATCCAATGGTGAGTGCGGTGGCAAACAATCCAAGCACCAGGTACGTCAAAATGAAGAGGATGATTGCGAAAATTGCTTTTTTCGCCATTTTTTTAAAGGTATCAGAAACGTGGATGTCCATGATCACAGTAGTGTTTTTATTCGAGTTTATTATTTTCAGGCTTGAAGTTACTTAAATTTTCGCTTCAGTTTCAATACTTGTTTTTCAAACAATTCATACGATAACACCGCTAGTGTCAGGGTGAGCAGAATATTGGTCGGAAATTGCTGGAACCATAATTCGCTGCCACTCCCTGTCCGGAGGAAAAATCCCTGGTATACATAGATTCCGTATGAGATGATGCCCATGTATGAGAGGGGAGCAAATTCCAGCGCCCGAACCCACCTGCGATCTTGTGAGTGATAGAGTTTGAGAATGAATAGGATAACGGCAACAGATTGAATTGAAATTCCTAACGGAATCATAAAAACGGGTGCGTACAGTGAAAAGGAGTAGGTGATAAGCATTAGCAATGCAACCAGCCAGTGATGACGGAGCAGTTGTTGAACAGAATGCTCCCGGTAATGATTGAGTACCGCTCCGAGGCATCCGATCAGGATCGGACAGCAGGCAGGAATAAACCAACGGGAGATATGGTACGCTTTGTTCAGGGGAATCCAGTGAATGATGAGCACGAGAACGCTGCATAAAAAAATGAGTACACACAGGAAAAAGATGAGGGAATTTACTTTTTTGATCGTGGTGAGCGTCAACGGCCAGAACAGGTAAAACTGTTCCTCCACACCCAATGACCAGAAATGGCCCATTTCGGATGCGTACAGTTCTCTGGGAGTAAAATTGTAGAGATAGAAAGCAGCGTATAGCAGGCTGTCTGTTGTGTGTGAGAGGTACCCTTGAGAGAGTGCGATCCCAATCAGTAAAAAAAAGATCAGCAGGGGAGGCGCAAGCCTTAAAAAACGCCGGATAAAGAAATATTTGAGGTTGATTTTTCCTGTCCGGGTGCGTTCATCCAGCAGAATGTGTGAAATAAGAAATCCACTCAATACAAAAAATACCTGAACACCAAAATTCCCGGAGATCATCGGGGCTAACCGTAAATCAATAACTCCGGGAATCAGTATCGACTGAAATGCATCCATGTGATTAAGTACGACCAGCATGATCGAAAACGCACGAATCGCATTGAGTCCCTTGATGTGTGGCATTTATTCAAATTTGTTCAACTCCAGTTGAAGGAAGTCGGCAATTTCTTTAATATAGCTTTGAGAAAATTGGAACGATACTCCCGCTGTTTCATAGATTTCGGGAATTGATTTGGTGTATCCCAACTCAAGAGCGGATTTGTATTTTTCAATGGCTTGCTCACTATTCTCCAGGCTTTTTTTCCATACACCAATTGCACCTAACTGGGCAAAACCATATTCGATGTAGTAAAACGGAACTTCAAATAAATGCATCTGACGTTGCCAGGAAGAAGCTCTTACGTTTTCAAATCCCGTCCAGTCGGTTAAATTGGCACCGTATTCTTTTCCTAAGTTTAACCATTTTTCAGTGCGTTCTTCCACTGTGTGTTGCGGATGTTCATATACCCAATGCTGGAACTCATCGATCTGGGCAATCCAGGGAAGAATAGTCAAAATTGTTTCCAACTGATCTTTTTGCGCCCGCTTGTGATCTGCCTCATTGTAAAACTCGCTCCATTCATTCATTGTGAGTAATTCCATCGACATGGAAGCCAGCTCGGCAACTTCAGAAGGAAGGTTTTTGTATCCTGTTAATTCGAGGTCACGGCTTAAGAATGAATGAACGGCGTGGCCTGCCTCATGAACCATCGTGACTAAATCCCGCTGCGCTCCTACAGCATTCATGAAAATGAATGGTACCCCGATTTCATAGAGCGGATAGTTGTATCCCCCGGGAGCTTTTCCCTGTTTGGAATCCAGGTCCAGGTATTCCATTTCTTTCATGGTAGTGATGCATTCTCCGAAATACGGATCTATTTTTTCAAGGATACGAATGCTTCCTGCCAGCATTTCCTGTCCGTTTGAAAACGGCTTCAGCGGAGCAAGTCCATTCGGATCCAGTTCGGTATCCCAGGGTTTAAACTGCGTTTTTCCGAGCTTTGTTAATTTCTTTTGTTGAATTTGCCTGACCAGCGGAACAATTTCTGATTTAATGGACTGGTGAAATGCAAAACAATCCTCTTTGGTGTAGTCAAATCGACCCAGTGCTTCAAATTTGTAGTCCCTGTAATTTTGAAAACCTGCATTGACAGCAATTTGGTGACGCAACTGAATCAGTTGATTGTACAAGGCATCTAATTGCTTTTGATCTTCCATGCGGCGCACACTCATTTTTTCAAAAATAAGCTGACGCAATTGCTCGTCTTGTTCTTTCAGCAACAAGGAGGCTTTTTGCATGGTCATTGTCTGTCCTTCGTGCTCAATGGTTTGTCCGCCCGATATCGCGCCGAATTCCTGGCTCTTCTCGTTCATTTCGGCTTCCAGCGGAATGTTTTCTTCCCGGAATAATTTCAGAGCAGATTGCACGCTTCTGTGATAAATGCGGTATGCCTGTGATTTTCCTTCGGGATCAGCAAAGGGAGTTGCGATCATTTTTTTGTTGAGCAAATCTTCATATGGGGCAAACTGCGGTTGGATTTCCGTTACAAATTGCTTGTATGCTTCTGAATGAGCGGCATTCGACGTGTCAATTGTCATACGAATGTATCGCCAGGCAGCATCTTCTTCCAGGATGGCATCCAGCTCACTTCTGTCTTTCAGCCATTGCTGAAAATCTGCTTCAGAAGTAATCGGTCGGTGCGTCAGGCTTTCAAAATAAGGTTGTATACTTTCCCAGGATTTGATTTCAAGTCCTTCAGTTACGAACGTTCGGGGTGATTTTTCTATTTTCATGGTGAAAAAAAAGCTCCTTTTGGGGAGCTTATTAAATGAGTGTTGTCAACAATTAGTTAGAACCTGATTTACGTTGAACGGTTGTTTTTGCTTTCGCTGCTCCTGCAGGTTTTGCTGATTTTGCAGGCTTTGCCGCTGCAGCAGGTTTTTTAGCCGCTGCCGGTTTTTTAGCCGTTGCTGCTTTCTTTTCTTTTTTCTCGGCTTTCTCCGCTGTTTTTTCTGTTTCTTCAGTTACTTCTTCTGCAACTTCTTCTTCCAGTTTCAGATTTCCTGATTTGTGCAGCAGGTTGTACCACTGAAACAATTTTTTAATATCAGAAGAATAAACGCGCTCCTGGTCATAATCCGGAAGGATTTCTGTCAGGTATGCCGTCAGTTTTTTGATGTCATCTTTATGAGATAACGTAGCACCCCCGTTTTCTTTGTTGAAAATATCGGTGTAAATTTCCTTTAATGGCTTATCTTCTCCATATGTATAAATGCTGATATCTTCCAACGCGGAAATACGATCAGTGGCATAAGCCGGAACTCGTTTGTTGTCTTCCAGTGATTCAACAATCACACTGTTTTTTGCTTGCGCAACTACTTTGTACAATCCCGGTTTTCCGGAAATAGAGATAATACCTGTTAAATTCATCATTGTTTATAAAAATTCAATGTAAAAATATAAAATCTTTTAGTTTAAAGTACTTTCCTCATCTAAACAAAAGACGTTTTTTACTTAAATGTGGTTTTTGTTTATATTTCTGTAAAACGATCCATTACCGCCTGTGTAACTCCCGTGTTGGAGAATCCCCCGTCGTGGTAGAGGTTCTGCATCGTTACATAGCGCGTTAAATCCGAGAACATGGCAATGCAGTAATTGGCACAATCTTCTGCTTTTGCGTTTCCAAGCGGCGACATCAGTTCGGAATAATTGATGAACTGGTTGAATCCTTTCACTCCGCTTCCCGCTGTTGTCATTGTAGGCGATTGTGAAATCGTGTTAACACGTACTTTCTTTGCCAGACCGTAGTGGTATCCGAAACTGCGCGCAATTGATTCCAAGTACGATTTGTTGTCGGCCATGTCGTTGTAGTCAGGGAAAATACGTTGTGCCGCGATGTACGTCAATGCTACCACAGACCCCCAGTCATTGAGAGCATCCAGCTTCATTGCTGACTGCAGTAATTTATGGAATGATAACGCGGAAACGTCGAAACCTTTCACGGTATAATCATAATTTTCATTGGTATAATGATTTCCTTTGCGGACATTGACAGACATTCCGATGGAGTGGAGGATGAAATCCAGTTTTCCTCCCAGTACTTCCATTGACTCAGTAATCAATTTTTCCAGGTCTTCAACAGAAGTTGCGTCTGCAGGAATAATTTTACTTCCTGTTTTTTCTGCCAATGCGTTGATTTCTCCCATGCGCATGGCAATAGGTGCATTCGTTAAGATAAATTCCGCACCTTCTTCGTGTGCACGTTCTGCAACTTTCCAGGCAATTGATTGTTCATTCAATGCTCCGAAAATAATTCCTCTTTTTCCTTTCAATAAATTATTTGACATACTAAATGCTTTGACACAAAGGTAAGAGAATGATTGAATAAATGGCAACAAACGCTCATTGATTTATAGACAAACGAATTTTGATAACCTTTTCTTTTGGAAATTCCCCGCTATTGAAAACAAAAATGCCGGATCTCATCAACCCGGCATTCTCAAAATTATTTAGAGGTGCTTTTTATTCTGTTTTCAGAAATACATACTGATACGGTCTGTATTTGTCACGATTTTTTCCGTCGTGTTCATATGCAGGCCCCTGAACGATTGTCTTTTTAACGACCACCACAACTTTACCTGCTGTTGCTTTGTCATTTTCAAAATAATCCAACAGGTCGTATTTCATGTTATCCGCTCTGACTTTTGCCAACTCATCGTTGGAGCTAAATGTTTTGGTCGGAACATAAGACGCTGAAGATTCAATTGTAATTGTGACTTTTTGACGTCCGTCTGCCAGTTGTTGCCTGATCTCTTTCACAAAATCCTTCAATTCTCCTTTCTTCACGGTCAGTTTGTTTTTATTGTAGTCAAAATAATGTTTCAACTCAATATTCTTGTAATCGGTTACAACCACATCCGGAATCACTTCAACAGAATCTTTCGGGAATACCACTACACGATTAACAGGGTCGATTACCAATTGCTTGATGATTTCTCTATATTCATCCGAACAATCTGTTTTGAATGTTTCTTCCCCCATTACTTTTTCATCTGCCGCATCGTAGTACGTTAATGTATATGTTTTACATGGTTGAAGGCCTGTCATGAATCTGCCGTCTCTGTTGCGCGTGTATAAAAGATGATTGATCGGTCCGGTCTCACAATCCAGGCAGTTGACTTTTGCCATGAAGATCATATTCTCGGGAAGAAGAGAACCGTCTGTTGTAACGACTTCACCTTTTAATACCGTATGTGATTTAACTCCCAGGAAATTGTTTTTTACTTCATAGATGTCCTTTTCACCATACCCATCCGGGCGGTAGGAGGTAATGTATCCTGTCAGCCCGTCAACGGTTGTCGTATAAAATAAATCGTCATTGGTAGAGTTGAACGGGTAACCGAGGTTTTTTGCCGGGCCCCAGGTTCCTCCGAGTTGAATTTCTGCATACATGATATCGAAACCTCCCATGGAACGCTCATCATTCGTCCCGAAGTACAATTGTTTATTGTCAACAGAAATAAACGGAGCGTCTTCGTCTTTTGGTCCATTGATGTTTGGCCCCATGTTCACCGGATCAGACCACCCCTTTTCGGTCTTTTTAGCAAAATATAAATCCCTTCCGCCATATCCTCCGGGTCTGTCTGATACAAAAATCAGTAATTCACCATCCGGTGAGACAATCGCATGCGTTTCCCAGTATTCGGTATTGATCTTTTTATTGTCCAGTAATTTTATATCATTGAATTTGTTGTTGTAAAAATCCGAATAATAAATGTCACCGTTCCCGGTTTGATCTTCGTACAGGTATACGCGTTTTTCATCTGTACTGATTGCAATGGTTGCCTCGTTTCTCTCCGGCAAACAAAAATCCAGCAGCATTGGCGCCGTCCATGTGTTATCTACTTCCAGGTAACTGACATATACATCTTCCTGGTAAAGATCTGTTTTCGGGTCTACAAACCCGTCTGCTTTTCCGTTTTCCCAGGGTCTTCTGGAAGTCAGATACAAAGATGAACCGTCAAAGGAGATGATCGAACTATAATCCGCGTATTTTGTATTGACGTTGCTTCCCAGGTTTTTTAAGGTACAATTAACCGGATTTTGCATGAGTTGCCGGGCTACTTCCAGTTGCTTTAATTTTAACTGGGACTCGGTAATCAGTTCCGATTTTTTTCTGGATGTATTTAAGAAATTCTGGTAATTGTCTCTTGCCAGATCCAGTTGCTCATTGTAATGGTAACAACGTGCCAGGTGATAATAGGCATCTGTCGGAGCACTTGTTTCCTTTACAGAATACATGTCAAAATTCGGATTGACATCTTTTGTCGCAACTTCCAGGTGAGGGATTGCCGCCAGGTAATCTCTTCTCAACTCAAGGGCCAGGAACCCTTTTCTGTAATTGTAATTAGAACTTGTGGGTTTTAATTCCAATAAGCGGTCTACCAGGATCTCAGCATAATACAAATACCCTTCCTGTGTCAACATAGAAGAGTTGGTTAGTATGGAGTGTTCTGATCCGTTTTTAGCAATCTCTCTGACACCTGCTTCCGTCCACGGAGTGGTTTGGGAAAATGAAAGTTGAGAGATGATCAGGAACAGGGGTATTACCAGTGAGTTTTTCATAATGAATGAAATTTATATAGTGGGTTCAACGATAAAAAAAATAAAAAGTTACATTAAGCAGTGAATAATAGTTAAATAGAAGTTAAAGATACATTTATTTTTTGACGATTCTAAATTCTGTTCGACGATTTTCCTGGTGTTGTTCTTCCGTACAATCGGAAACAATATCCCCTTCGCACGCACAGTCATTTACCAATTTTGTCTCACCATACCCTTTTCCGTATATGCGTGAAGGATTTGTGATGCGTTTTTTGATGTAATTCGCTGACGATTTAGCCCTGCGATCCGAAAGAGATAAGTTGTACTGCATAGAAGCGCGACAATCTGTATGCGACCCCAGTTCAATAGTCAATGTGGGGTTATCGTTCATGATTTTAACGATCTTATCCAACTCAATTTGTGCATCCGGACGAATGTCTGATTTATCCAGGTCAAAATAAATAGGGTGGATGGTAATCATGTCGTTGAGATCCTTGCCTATTTCCACTTTTTCAAGTTGAATGTCTCTTTTGATGTGTGGATTTTTCCCCAATGATTCAACGACCTGGCTTGTTACAGACAGGTGTTCCGGATAGGCGAATTTAAGTTCATAATTAACCGGATCTCCGAATTTCTTCGTTTTCAGCAGTGCGCTGGTGTACATGCCGTTAGTATCTGTTGTCAATGTTTCCAGAACGGAGTTGTCAGCTTTGTTGATGATTTGAACGGTTGCATTTGCAATCGGCGCCCCGGTTTCTTTAGCGGTAACAGTACCGGAGAGCAGGTAGTCACCCAGGTATGCTTCTTTGTAAATCTCCTGGTATTCCTTGTTGCATGCAGTCGTGAATTGTTCAGACGCCACTACTTCCTGTGCGTTTTTCATAAAGATGATTTCGTAGTCTTTACAATGTTCCAGTGAGGTCAAAAACGCTCCGTCCCGCGGTCGCAGACTCAGACGGATTTCAGGCTCTGCACATGTGTTGCATTTTAACAGGACATACGCATCTTCAGGAAGTTGAGCCCCTCCGATCGTGTGAAGGTTTCCGTTGAGGACAATCACATTCTGAACGCCCAGATAATCGGTTTCAATTTCGTAGATATCCTTTTCTCCTTTTCCCCCTTTTCTGAAGGAAGACAGGTAGCCTCTGTTTCCGCTAACGGTTGTGGTATAAAACAAATCGTCACCTGTACTGTTGATCGGGTAACCGAGATTGATCGGAGTAGACCACTGATTGTTGTCATCTCTGACCGCCACAAAAATATCAAACCCTCCCATGCTGTTTGGTCCGTTGGATGCAAAATACATGGTTTTATTGTCAATAGAAATAAATGGAGCATCTTCATCGTACGGTGTATTGATCGTTGGTCCCAGGTTTTGCGGTTCGCTCCATCTTCCGTCGGCCATCTTCACAACGCGGTAAATATCTCTTCCGCCCAAACCTCCTGGTCGCTCAGATACAAAGTAAATGTTTTTTCCATCCGGAGTAACGGTACAGTGTGTCTCCCAATATTCCGTATTGATTCCCTGGATCGACAATTGTTCCAGTATTTGAAATTGATTGCGGAGAAAATCAGAGTAATAAATATCCCCTGCACCAGAAACATCCTGGTAGGTATAAATGCGTTTCTCATCAACGCTCACGGCAATTGTTGCCTCATTGATATTCTCATAGCAAAACTCAAGGCGCTTCGGAGCTTTCCAGGTCCCGTTTGCTTCCATGATGCTGACATAGATGTCTTCAGGATATTGATACAATTTCGGATCCCTGTATTGTTCGGTCTCATTATTTTTCCATGGTCTTCTGGAGGTAAAATACAAAGACTTTCCATCCAGTGAAACGACCGGAGAATATTCCGGAAAAATAGTATTCACAGGCGTATTCAGGTTGTTGACTTTGGCACTTTTGGGAGTGGAAAATGCTTTTTTGGCAACCTCACACTGGATAATTCCCAATTTGGCTTTATCCACCAATTCTGACTTTTTCAGACTGTTTTGAATAAACAGGTTGTAGTATTCAATAGCCTTGTCCGGTTGATCATTCAAATGATAACATCTTCCCAGGTGATAATAGACATCGGAAGGAGCACTTGTTTCCTTTGCGGAATACATGTCGTAGTTATTTTTTACACTTTTCGTCCCGATTTCCAGGTAGTTGAGTGCGTTTTCAAAATCATTGCGCGAGTTCAGTACAATAAACCCTTTGCGGTAATTGTAATTCGAACTTTCCGGTTTGATCGACAGTAATTTGTCAACAACAATTTCAGAAAAATAGTAGTAGTCTTCCTGCAGCATTCTGGATGATTCAACAACCAACTGGCTTTCAGATGCATGTTTAACTAACTCGTTTACCTCCTCAACTGTATATTGAGAAAGCCCGATCCATGGGATCAGGCTAAAAGTGAATAGGATATTTTTAATTTTCACATCTATATAATTTAAAACTCTCTGTTCGGATCGAATTGCTCAAGGTAATCAGCAACTCTTCTCACGAACTGGCCTCCCAACGCGCCGTCTACTACCCGGTGGTCATACGAGTGAGAGAGGAACATTTTATGTCGGATGCCGATGAAATCTCCATGTGGAGTTTCAATGACAGCAGGAACTTTTCTGATAGCTCCCAATGCCAGGATCGCGACTTGCGGTTGATTGATGATCGGAGTTCCCATAACGTTTCCAAACGTACCTACGTTCGTTACCGTATAAGTTCCACCTTGAATGTCTTCTGGTTTCAGTGTATTGTTTCTTGCATTGTTTGCAAGTGCATTTACCGCTTTCGTCAGTCCGTTCAGATTCAATTGATCTGCGTTTTTGATAACCGGTACAATTAAGTTACCTGAAGGAAGAGCTGTTGCCATTCCCAGGTTGATATCTTTGCGTTTAATGATTTTTGTTCCGCTCACAGATACATTAATCATCGGGAAATCTTTGATTGCTTTTACAATCGCTTCCATGAAGATCGGTGTAAATGTGATGTTTTCACCTTCCCGTTTTTTGTAAACGTCTTTTACTTTATTTCTCCAGTTCACAATTTCTGTCACATCTGCCTCAACGTATGAAGTAACGTGCGGAGAAACGTGTGTAGACATAATCATATGCTCAGCAATCAACTTACGCATACGATCCATTTCAATGATTTCATCTCCCGGATTCGGAACAACAACAGGTTCTTTGATATTTGCAAGGAATCCGCTTGCTGCAGTCGCCGGAGCAGCCTCTTTCTTCGCTGCCGGAACTTCCGTTTTAGCAGTTTCTGTAACTGTTGCCGGAGCCGCAGCACCTGAAGTTCTGTTGTCCAGGTATGAAAGAATATCTTTTTTGGTAACTCTTCCTCCTTGTCCTGTCCCTGCAATGGCATCCAATTCCTGTCCGGAAATATTTTCAGCTTGTGCAATGCTTTTTACCAACGGAGAATAAAACTTGCCTGATCCATTGGATGGAACACTGACAGTTTGTGCTGTCTGAACAGCATTTGCTACGATTGATTCAGCAACTTGTACCGGTGTTTCTTCTTTTGTCGGAGCAGCAGGAGCAGGTGTGTCCGCACCACCAGTAGAGATGATGGCAATAACGTCTCCTACCTGAGCAACCTGATCCACTTCAAACAAGCGTTCGATCAATACTCCCTGTGCTTCAGAAGGCAATTCATTGTCTACTTTATCCGTAGCTACTTCTACCAATGGTTCATCTAATTCTACACTGTCACCAACATTTTTTAACCAGTTAGTAATTGTTGCTTCCGTTACACTTTCTCCCATTTTCGGGAGTCTTATTTCAATCTTTGCCATCTCAGTTCTATGAAGAAATTGTTTTTCGACCACAAAAATAACCGATTTTTCCTTTTTTACAAGTATCGTTTAATCGCGATTATCCATTTTTTTCCACATTCGTATCAAAATAGATAAATCTTTTTGAATCGAGTAATCCCGTGCGTATATTAAATTCAATTTGTCAGCATGATTTTCGGAGAGTTCCAACTCACTTGCAGCAGGATGAAGCACACCTGATTTTATTTTCGGTAAATGGCGTTGTGTAGTGGAAAGTACATAGCCGACACATGTTTTTTTACCTGTCAGAATGGAAAATAAGTTCCGGATGAATTGCCCCTTGTCGGTGTAAAACCAAATAGAAAGAGGAAGACTTATCAAACCAATGACTGCTACGAGAATATCGAATGTTCGTTTGTTCCGGATGTTTTCCGGCTTGGAAATAGAGTTGATATTGATCAGGTAAAGATCGCCTGCGGTATCGATCGAATTACTTCCGATCAGGTAGAGGCTGTCAGGCTGCGCGATTTTAAAATCAACTTTTGCAGAATTAATCCGTGACATCCAGTCAATGATCGTATGTGCATCAATGTCTTTGGCGCAAAAGATAATCTCATCAATTTTATGAATGTAAGCAACCTGGTCTAACTGCCCCACATCACCGATGCTTCGGTCGTCTTTTTGACCGGAAGAAGATACAAAGGCCACTGAATCAATTTTTGAAACAGATTGCTTCAGTATCTCATGAACCCGCTCCGTTTCTTCCTGTGATCCGACAATTGCAAAACGCTTGGCTTTGTCCTGGAAAATCCGATAGGATTTCCCCAATGCAAAATGGAGAAAGACCCGGGAAATAATAAAATAAGCAAGTACCAGTGTGGCACCGCACAAAATAAACAGCCGTGAAAACTGGTATGCTTTCGGGAGCAATGCATAAAAGACAAGAATTAATACGGTCCCCCAAAGAATTCCTTTAACGATCGGAAGGATTTTCATGGGGCGGTTGTAGCCGTTATTGAAGAAAATTGCAATGAGCCACGACAACGTATAGAACGGAAGTGCAATTTTGAGTACATCTTCGGGGAAATCAATGTTTTGTATTTCCCATCGGTGCGTTAATGCGTACAAACCTCCCAGCAGAAGCAAAAAGTCCGTTGCGGGGAGCAAAATTCGTTTTATAAAACGCGAAAAAACCGCCATTCCTGCCCGGAGATAAATCGCCATGTTGATGAGGAACGAAAACAGCTTTGCATTTTTTTGTGAGAAATGTTTTTCTGCGAAAATGACCATCGCCCGGTAAAAAACAAAAACATAGTTGACAGAACTTTTTTTTGTGCTTTCACCTTTGTAGTGAATGATCCGTGTTTCAGGGAAATAATAGTTTTTGTATCCTCCTTTGATGATGCGATACGACAAATCGATGTCCTCTCCGTACATAAAGAATGCTTCGTCCAGCAACCCGACTTTTTTCAATGTCTCGTGGCGCATCAGCATGAATGCACCGCTTAGTATTTCAATCTCATTCGTTTCAAATTCGCTCAGGTGTCCGAGGTGATACTGACCGAATCGTTTGGACCGGGGAAAGATGCGGGAAAGTCCGAAAATTTTATAAAATGCAACCAGAGGCGTCGGCAATCCGCGTTTTGATTCCGGTAAGAATTTTCCTTTCCCGTCCAGCATACGCACACCAAGTCCTCCGGCATCGGGATGATCATCCATGAAACGAACCACTTTTTCGAAGGTATCTTCCTCGACTACCGTATCGGGATTGAGTAAAAGAATGTATTCTCCTTTCGCCCATTCAATGGCCTGGTTGTTCGCTTTTGAAAAACCCCGGTTGTCCTTGTTGGCAATCAGGTTGTATTCCGGAAATTTCGAACGCACCATTTCAACCGAATTATCAATCGAGTTATTGTCTACGACAAACACTTCTCCCGGAACATTTTGCAAGGCTCTTTTGACAGAGTTGAGGCATTGTTCCAGAAAGTATTCTACATTGTAATTGACAATGATGATACTGATTTTGTATGGATATTGTTCGATAGACATCAGTGGCTAAACGCGTTGTACCTGGTTTTTATTCTGCAACTGCGATGCAGGAGATCTCGACGTTCACATCACTGGGTAATTTCGCTACCTGTACGCATTCACGTGCAGGAGGAACCGTTTTGAAATATTCTCCGTAAACAGCATTCATAGCAGCAAAATCAGCCATGTCTTTTAAAAAAACCTGGCACTTAACTACGTGGTCAAGAGTTAAACCCGCTGCATCCAGGATGGCTGTGATATTATCCAGCACCTGTCTGGTAGCGATTTCAATTGTTTCCATGTTTAACTCCCGTGTAAATGGATTGATCGGAATCTGACCGCTTACAAAAACCATATTTCCGGCATGAATTGCCTGGCTGTAAGGAGCGATGGGTTGTGGAGCTCCTTGTATGTGGATCGCTTTTTTCATTTCTTGTTTTTTCGTACGAATGCTTTCAGTAACTTTGTGCAAGTTTACGCATTTAACTTTAGAATGTGAAAGTACTGATAGTAGATAATTACGATTCTTTTACATACAATCTGTATCATTATGCCGTACAATGCGGTGTTGATGTTGTTGTCAGGCGGAATGATGAATTGTTACTCGATGAAGTGCAGGAGTATGATCGGATCATTCTTTCTCCCGGTCCGGGACTGCCTTCAGAAGCACCTTTGATGTTTGATCTTCTCAAAACATACGGACACCAGAAGCCTATCCTTGGTGTATGTCTCGGGATGCAGGGAATCGCTGAATTTTACGGTGGTCAACTGATCAATCAGAAGCAGGTGAAACATGGAGTACAAGCAGACGTAACAGTTGATAATTCATCACAACTGTTTAAAGGTTTACCTCCCCGTATTAAAGTAGGATTATATCATAGTTGGTGCGTTGATGCTACTACATTACCGGATGAATTGAAAGTGACCGGTATCTCTTCCGAAGGCGTAGTGATGTCGTTTGAACACATTGATTTACCCGTTTTCGGCGTGCAGTTTCACCCGGAGTCAGTGATGACAGAAGCCGGATTACAGATGCTGAACAATTATTTAAAGTAAGTTCTTGAAAATAATTGCTTTATTTTTTGGTTTTAAGTTTAAAATAAGTTAAATTTGGTAGTAACAAACCAGTAACTATTTTTTACAATATACAATGAACAGAACCTTTATTACAACGGGAATTATTCTTTTATGCGCTCACATGAGTTATTCCCAGGAAGTTGTAAATCAGACAGAGCGCGGCAATACTAACCCCACAATAATGACGATGAAAGACCGGTATGGTCTTGATTACGACTTGGTCGATGAGTCATTGCTGGGAATCGATAGTCTTGTCCTTGAAAGTATTAACCCGGATCTTATTGAGTCATCGAGGGAAGAGATCGAAGATGTGATTATCTATCAGGAAGGAACCGGGATGGCGATTCGGGTCTATTCCTATGAAAAAGTTGCACTAAACAAGGAGAATCAATAAATAGATAAATCAACTATTATGAGGCTATTACTACCTTACCTCGTGCCAATGGTTGCCATTGCACCTGCCTGGGGACAGTATACGCATCCGACTACGGGAATTCAAGGTGAATATGTGGGATCATGTCTTGTTGCAAATTGCGGACCAGCGACCTATACGGATAATGGTGGGACAGGGGCAAATTATGCAAATAATATTGGTCAGATATACCGGGTTTTTTGCCCTTCCGTTGCCGGAAATTGTATGCATGTAACATTTAATTCTTTTGATACCGAAGCTGGTTGGGATTATTTACAAGTTAAAAACGGGCCGACTCAAAACAGTCCGCAATTTTTAACTGCTCCCAACGGGGCAACGAATTACACGGGGGTAACCGGCATATCAGGCACACCTGCTGTTCCGTTTTCATATACTTCTACAGATGCAAGTGGTTGTTTGACGTTTCGTTTTACATCCGATGGTACGCTGAACCGCCCCGGTTGGAATGCAACATTGACATGTGTGCCTTGCGCAGGAGGGCCAAGTGGCACAAACAACAGTGACTGTATGTTTGCCACTGCTATCTGTTCCAATTCGTCCGTGGTGTCGATGTCTTCTGGTCCTGGGATCGTCGCAGAAGGATGTTCCGGGGCAACTTGTCCGGCCGGAGGTGAAAATCATTCAAACTGGTATCGTTTTGTGGCTCAGACAACCGGTACATTGAATGTGACAATCACGCCAACGGTACTGGCAGATGACTATGATTTTGCTATTTACGGTCCCAATGTGACGTGCGGTGCGTTAGGTACTCCCATTCGTTGTTCCGACGCAGGTACGTCAGGAGTGACAGGAGCAATGCCTCCGGGAACAGTCACAACGCAGAATGTAAATGGTAACGGGTATGTGACTCCGTTGAGTGTAACGGCGGGGCAAAGTTATTACCTGGTGGTGGATAAATGGAGTCCGAGCGGAGGAACGGGATATACCTTGTCTTTTTCCGGTGGTGTAAGCTTAGACTGTATTGTGTTGCCGGTTCAGCTGTCTTTGTTTGAAGCCGAATATGAACCGAATCTGCACCTGGTAGATTTGACCTGGGTGACACAAACAGAAGAAAATATGAGTCACTATGAAGTGGAACGTTCCACAGACGGCGAACATTATGAAGTCATCGGTCGGTTGAACGCTGTCGGAAACTCAAACCAGGAAACTCAGTATTTTACAGTTGACACGGATCCTTTTTTAGGAGTGAATTACTACCGTCTGAACCAGTTTGATTTTGACGGAACATCTAAATACTCAGAAATAAGAGCCGTGAATGTACTGGATGATATGTATGACGTGCTGAGCCTTTTTCCCAACCCGACGACGGGGTTGACTGAAGTAATTTTTAATGCATATTCGAAAGAAGATGCGGTTTTAAGTGTTGCCGACGCGACAGGGAAAGTAATAGAACAGGAAAAAATTCCTGTTGTAAAGGGAGGTAATCGTTTGATGTTAAATCTGGAAGCGTATAAACCGGGAGTTTATATTTTGTCTATCGTTACGAAGTATAAAACACACCGAACGAAATTGATAAAAGAATAGCGAAAAGGAATTTTCCGTACAATCAAACGGCTTTCAGATACAATCGGGAAGCCGTTTTTTATTTTTTCTTGGTGTAGTAGGCCCAGATAATTCCCATTGCAAGAAAACCAACTCCCATGCCGATTGCTCCGCCAATAGGGACAGCACCATAAATCATACCGATTCCTGCGCCGATGAACATACATCCTACAAAAAACAATCCGCCGATCGAAGTCGCTGTTTTTACTTTTTCCTTGTCATTTTTTTCTTCCATGTTAGTGTGTTTATTCTTACGAATGTAACGATAAATTCAACACAAATCAAAAAAGGATCAATTGAAAAAGGAGATAAAAAGATGTATCTTTGCTCTTCAATTCAAAACAAGAAATATGTTAGGTTTGAAAATGCCGACAGATCCCCGCTGGGTGAACATTGCAGAAAAAAACATTGAAGAGATTCTCATTGACCACGCGTTTTGTGAACAGAAAGCAGCAAGTAATGCTATTTCTATGATTGTCCAATACCCTCAATATACGGATTTGGTGCAAGAGATGACAGCAATTTGCCGGGAAGAAATGGAACATTTTGACATGGTTCATCAGCAGCTGCTTGACAGGGGACTTAAACTGGGCTTTGAGCGAAAAGATCCGTATGTCAATGACCTTGCAAAATACCTGAAGCAACATAAAAATGACGGATCACGTGAATTACATTTTGTAAACCAGATGCTATTCGCCGCGATGATTGAAGCAAGAAGTTGCGAGCGGTTTAAAATTCTGAGTGAACAATTGACGGATGAGAATCTACGTGTTTTTTACCGCGAATTGATGGAAAGTGAGGCCCGGCATTATACCACTTTTATCGGGTTTGCCAGAAAGTATGGAGGTAATGTAGATATAGACGCCAGATGGCAGGAATTCCTGGAGTATGAAGCTTCATTAATGGAGCAGTATGGCACATCTGAAACAATTCACGGGTAACACCGTGATGCATTTGAAAAGCAAATAATATGAAGTTAAAATTAGAACGCCCGCTCGCCGTTTTTGACCTGGAAGCAACAGGCTTGGATGTTACCAATGACAGAATTGTTGAAATTGCGATCCTGAGAATCGACACGGACGGATCAACGCACCAATATGCAAAACGGGTGAATCCTGAAATGCCGATTCCGAATGAAACATCATTAATTCATGGAATTTATGACAAAGATGTGGAACAGGAAAAAACATTTACAGAACTGGCCCCTGAAATTGCAGCTTTTCTTGGAGATTCGGATCTGGCAGGTTACAATTCTAACAAATTCGATATCCCGATGCTGGCCGAAGAGTTCTTGCGCTCCGGGCATTTGTTTGACATTTCCTCCCGAAAGCATGTAGATGTTCAGAATATTTTTCATAAAATGGAACAGCGCACTTTGGTTGCAGCGTATGCATTCTATTGTCAAAAAGAACTTAACAATGCACACCAGGCAATGGCAGATGTAACGGCGACCTGGGAAGTATTACAGGCACAATTGGAAAAATACGACAACATTGAAGGGACGGTTGAATTCCTGGCGGATTTTACAAAAGCAGGGAATTTTGATTTGCTGGATTTTGCCGGACGCATCGCCGTCAATGAAAAAGGAGAAGCGGTTTATAATTTCGGAAAACACAAAGGAAAAACAATCCGGGAAGTTAACCGGATTGAACCGGGATACTACGGTTGGATGCTGGATGCAAACTTCCCGCTCTATACAAAGCAGGTCTTGAAAAAAGAAATGGAAAAGATCAAAGAAGAACAAGCGACTCAAAAACAACAGCAGCCCAAAGAAGAAGCAGGAGATTTACAAGCAAAGCTGGAAGCATTAAAAAATAAATTCAAATGAAAATAATTTGTATAGGCCGTAATTATGCCGATCATGCGAAGGAGTTAAAGAATGAAATTCCTGCTGAACCGGTGTTTTTTTTGAAACCGGACACTGCTTTACTGAAAGACAATGAACCGTTTTACCTGCCGGAGTTTACCACCGATCTACATTACGAATGCGAGGTCGTTGTGAAAATTGCGAAAGTGGGGAAAAATATCCAGGAAAAATTTGCCCATAAATACTACGAACAGATTTCTCTGGGAATTGATTTTACAGCAAGAGACCTCCAGTCGAAATGTAAAGAGAAAGGTTTACCATGGGAAATGGCTAAAGCATTTGATAACAGTGCACCGCTTTCTTCCGTATTTATCGATAAAAAAAACGTGAATCTGAATGACCTGAAGTTTCATCTGGATATCAATGGGACAACTGTTCAAAAAGGAACAACAAACGATTGGATTTTTCACATCGATCAGGTAATTGCCTACGTTTCCCGGTTTATGACCTTGAAAACAGGTGATTTGATTTTTACGGGAACACCTGCCGGAGTGGGGCCCGTAGCTATCGGAGACCGATTGGAAGGATACATCGGAGACCAAAAAATGTTTGATTTTGAAATCAGGTAGAGCCCCGTTTATTTACAGCTTTTTTCTGAACTCAGGCATGTGTGTCGTCATCCGATCCGAATGCGACAAATAATGTAAAATCATAGGCTGTGTGGACGGCAATTGAGAACCACAATCCATACCATTCGTACCCCAATCCGAGCAAAAAGGAAAGTGGAAGAACAACGACACCGTAAAGTGACTGTTTCCAGTTGAATGGATTCAGGTAACCGTGCATCACAACAAATAAAACAGCGGTAATACTAACGCCAATATAAAACTGAACACCGGCCCTGAATAATAATTCTTCTCCGATCCCTGCGCAAAGAGATAAAAAAACAGCATCGAGTAATGTCAGGTCAAGCGATTTAACCAATTCATCGACCCGCAGTGGAACAGACTTGAAAACGGGGAATTTCATCAATTGATTGGTCAGGAAAGCGTATCCCACACCTATGCAGATGCCAATTGCAATGTTGCTGAAGTGAAAGGAATCCCAGTCCATGAATTCACGGAAAGATTGTCCGCTGATATAATGAAGCGCTAAAAATGCCGGGATGGGAAATAAAAGTAAGGTCATCAACCCCATCCAATAAATTCTTCTTTTTGACAAACTGTTTTTTCTTTCAAAAATACACAAAATGAATCACCGGAATGCTTGTATTGGCAGATAGAATCGTGGCGGAAATGATTTTATACAACCACAAGGGTACCCAACAAAATAATTATGTATCATTGTAACATGAAAAGATGGACGGTACTACTTTTTTCAGCACTGGTTTTTGCCGCATGTAAGGGAGAGAAAAAAAATACTGCAATCGTTGCCGGAGAAACTTCCGGAACAACAGATTCTTCCGAAGATCAGGAGTTTGAACCCTATTATTGGGATACATTGTGCGGAATTTATTCGGGAGCTTATTCCGACCGGGAACTCAATATCAATCTGACGTATGTTTCCCAATACAATGCAGTCGGGTATAGTGTCCTGAACGGGTTGATCAGGAATATTTCGGGGAAAGTCACTCAAACGGCAGATTCGGTGAAACTCACACTTTCAGAATTGGGAGATCATGTGCACGATGGGGTGTTTCAGTTGAACATCAACAAACGTAATTTTGAGGTGAAAGGAACCTGGAAAGCATACAGTTCATCCATTCCTTCTAAAACTTTTCAGTTAAAAAAGAAGCGGTGGCTTGACTACAATGAGTTTGACTATGAAAAACCGGTGACAGCGGAAAATTTTTTATTTTTCTATGAAGTGAGTGAGGATTCACTCGGGTATTATTATTTCAAAGAAGACGGGTCGGTTAATTACGAATTTTATCCTACACCGAACGCATTTAGCAACCAGGAAGGAACGCTGCAGTATGCACAAGGAAGCTGGACGATCAAGGGAGAATACGTGACGGTATACTGGCAACCTAATTTTGCATTTCCGAATTTGAAGAGCCGGTTCAGGATCATGGACGGGCGGAAGACAGATCCGGAGGATGGATATCCCTACTTAGAGGGAGAAGGACGCATTATTTACCCGCAATATGAAGGGTATTAATATGCGTAGTATTGTCGCAATCCTTGCGTTTGCGGCGATCTTGTATGGTTCAATATGCATGGTTCAGTTGACCATCCCTTTTCTTCAATTTAAACCCACTGTTGACTTTTTAAATTCCAAGCGACTGATTTATCACCTGGATTGGTGGCGGTATAGTTTTTACATCCATGTATTTTCCAGTCCGCTTGTTATTGTCACGGGATTGTTGCAGTTCAATCGGTTTTCAATCCACCGTAAACCGAAATTTCACCGAATAACAGGAATGATGTATATCGGTACATTGGTTTTTATTGCAGCTCCTTCCGGATTTCTGATGGGATTATATGCCAACGGGTCTTACCCGACGCAAATCAGTTTTACATTGCTCAGTCTTTTGTGGATCTTTACAACGGTCATGGCGTATAGAAAGGTAAAGCAAAGGAAGTATGTGTCGCATGGAAGATGGATGATCCGCAGTTACGCATTGACATTATCTGCTATTTCACTTCGTTTTTTTACATTTTTAATTGGTTATTTCAATATCCCGCTGTATCCTGCTGAAGCGTATATTGTTGTCAGTTATTCCAGTTGGATGGTCAACTTACTGCTTGCAGAATGGTTAATTTATCTCAATTATCCGGAACGTTTAATGAAAAAATAACCTTTATTTCACCGCAAGATCGGTTTTACTTTCCTGGTTGAATGAAATCTTTCCTTTGTTGTCGATTTTGTAGCGATAAACAGCAAGCAGTTTTTTATTCTTAATTTTATTATCCCAGTAACCGTCTTCTTCCAGCGGTTTTTCATATTCCATTTCATACAATTTAGCTGTGAACTCAAATGGTTTTCCCAGTTGCAGATCAACCAGTTCATCTTCTACCAGACCGAACTGTTCAATACGTTTTTTATCAATCAGCTTTCCTTTGGAATCAAACGAGGCAAGAATAAACTTCTTCGGCATAAAATCACCCACATAATGACTGACTTCTGCGTATAATAAGGCGGTGCAGTTTTCATTTTCGCCAATGGTATATGCGTAATAATAAGATTGTCCGACATCCCTTGAAAAACGTGCATTGCGCATTTCAGGAATAAAGCGTTCAAAATCATAGGAAATAAAACCGGCGAGTTTTTCCTGGTCAATATCTCCTTTCAATGTGACGGGATAAGCAGGAAGCGGGAACTGTTTTTTGAATTGCAGCCAGAAAAGTGTTTCCGGGTTCGACATACCGCGTGTCCCGTTTTTGATCGCGTCGTTAAAGAGGTATTCCCGGTTTTTTTTCAGACTGTCGAGGTCTTTATCCGTATTCATTTTATTCAAATCGGTAAATCCGGCTTGCAATGCGTATTCAATGTGCCGGGCAGCCATTTCAAGGTCACCTTTTAACGCGAAGGTTCCGGCCATTTGATAGAGAATATTGGAAAACGGAGCATATTCCATGCGTTCGGCTAATTTGTAGGAAGCGAGTGCTTTGTCGTATGATTTTAATTCTTTGTACACATTTCCCAATTCGTAGTATGCATTGGAAGTCGGCTGCTGTTGCAGAGAGTGCTCAAAGTAATAACGTGCGCTGTCCAGTAGTTTCTTATTCTTGTAAGCATCAATTCCTTTCATGAAAAAATCATTCCCTTCCCTGGATGATGAGGAGGGATTACTCTTCAGGAACAGGTTTACTTTTGTTGCATCCAAAATATCGTTGGCAGATAAACTTGCGATTGCAATTGTAGACACGGGTTGTTTCCCTTTCGTCGCCGGATCCCCGCAGGAAGTAACCGCTACGCCGGTCAGGAGCAAGTATATAAATTGAATGTGTTTCATACAGATAAAGATAGGTGTTTTTGTTTCAAGTCATTTATGAAAAAACTTAAAAAAATACAATACTTGTCCGGATTCCCTTGTTTTCTATCGAAACCCTTACCTTTGTGGTAAAATTCAGAAAAGATGAAGGAGGAAATTATACGATGGATTCGGAGTTTTTATGAACACACAATAAACGGACGAACAGTTTTTGATGCTGAAACCTACGCGTCTCACAGCCTGCTGTGGAGTATAGGAATGTTATTGGCTCTTCTGATTGCCTGCCTGATAGTATGGCATTTGTCCCGCTTTGTCCTGATTCGTGTTGCCCACATGTTTTTTGACCGGACAAAAACAAAATGGGATGATTTTCTGATCAAAAATAAATTCTTTCGTGCACTGGCTTACCTGATTCCGCTGATGTTCATGGAACATTTTATTTCCATTGTTTTTTACAGTTATCCCAATACGCACGACTTCTTTACCCGGATTGTCGAGGTATTGATTGTGTTGGCGGTTATTGTTGTAATCAACCGATTCCTGACAACTGTTAAAGACATTCTGCTGGAAAATGAACGTTTCAGAGACAAACCGATTCAATCGTATGTACAGGTTGTCAAGATCATTGTCAGCATTGTTTTGATTGTGGTAATGATCAGTATTTTGACCGGTATTCAGCCTGGTACGTTTCTGGCATCACTGGGGGCTGCATCAGCGATTGTATTGTTGATCTTCAAAGACACGATTTTAGGGTTTGTGGGGAGCCTTCAACTGGGAACAAATGACATGGTCCGGATCGGTGATTGGGTAACCATGGAAAAATACGGTGCAGACGGAACAGTGGAAGAAATCAGCCTCGCTACGGTCAAAGTACGAAACTTTGACCGGACGATCACAACGATTCCAACCTATTCAATGGTTTCAGATGCATTCAAAAACTGGAGGGGAATGACAGAGTCGGACGGAAGAAGGATCAAACGCTCGGTGAAGATTAATATTGAAACTGTCAAATTTGCTGATGAAGAATTACTCGAAAAACTGAAAGGAATCAACGTCCTGAAAGAATTTATAACTAAACGGCAGGCGGAAATTCAACGATACAATGAAGAAAATGGCTTTGTCGGCGCGAACGCGATCAACGGAAGACGACAAACCAACCTGGGAATCTTTCGGAAATATATCGAACATTATTTACGGCACAAGGTGGAGATCAATAAAGAGATGTCCCTGATGGTTCGTCAGCTCGAACCGACAGAATCGGGAATTCCCCTGGAAGTATACTGCTTTACCAAAACAAAGGTATGGGATGAATACGAATCCATCCAGTCGGACATTTTTGACCACATCCTGTCGATGGTGCATTACTTTGATCTGCGTATTTTTGAGCAACCTTCCGGAAATGATTTCCGTTCACTCAATCGAACAGGCGCTTGATGATGTTTGAATTGAAATAATCCGGATCCGTACTCACTTCTTGCGTTACCCAGGAAGGAAGTTCAATCGGTTCCGTTTCACTTTCCAACTCGATTTCAGCGAGAATCAGGGGGCTTAATTTTCCATGAAACTCATCAATTTCCCATGTTTTTCCTGCGATGACGACTTCGTAGCGCGTTTTCTCCAAAAATGGCTGTGTATAATGCCGCAACATGAAATCGGCATCGGCGTAGGGAATTTCATATTCAAATTCATCCCTCGAAATTCCTTCACGTGTACCTTTTACTGTTAAAAACGCTCGCTCACCCTTAGTACGCACCCGGACACTAAAGTGTTCGTTGGAAGTGAAATATCCTTGTTGAATGTGTTTGCCTGTTCCTTTGTCTACCTGTTTCCACAATTCCTGATCGACTAAAAATTTCCGTTCGATTTCCATTGATTCAATTTTGCCGTAAAGGTAGCCGGAATCGACGGATGTAGCAAATGGAAAGTCAAGCGGTAAGTTTTCCGGTTGACACAGCAGGAATATTGATTGTATTTGTTACATTTAGCATTCTGAAATACGTTGAACAAATTATTTGTAACTGATGCGCTTATTCTTCTGTTTAATTTCCCTTGCCGGCATCTTGTCGTGTGGAACAGCCAAAAAATCTAATGAAAAGCAATACAACAATACAGATTTAACCGTGGAGTTAGTCTGCTACCGGAATGAAATGCCGTTGAGCGGAGACGAGTCGTATGTGGTTATCAATGTTACGCCGTCAGAAAAAATGATCAACGAACAGATAAAGATGACATCAATCGAAGCAACAGGAGCAAACGGAACGTGGAAAACAACGACTTTTGACCAGCATGAGTACGGAGGATTTGAACACATGGGATATCAGAATACAGCGCGTAAGTTTGACAGTTCTATTGGAGCAACCTACGATTTTAAAGTAGTGATTCAATTTGCATCCGGGAAAACACAATCCTATGTAGTGAAGAATGTTCCGCTTCAGGTTGTTCATTGACAAATAAAACAGATAATTGTGAACATGTCCGGACAGCTTCAACTGATTGACAAGAATGCGCTTGATGATAATAAATGGGATGCGCTGGTAGCGAAAACAGCTGCGACGGTATACAATCAACGGTATTACCTGGATGCCCTTTCGGAAAACTGGTGCGCAGTTGTTTGGGATGATTACCGGGGAGCAATGGCGATTCCGTATTCTGTTCGTGCGGGAGTAAAAGGTATCTTTACACCGAATTTTATCCGTTCCCTGGACTGGATGGGGGAGCAACCATGCGATTTTAATGAGGTGGAAACACTGCTGAGAGCACGATTTAAACGCGGAAATCTGAATACAAATGAATGCTTGTTCAGGAATGCTTCCGAGCAGGTATATCAAGTAATTGAAACAGAAGAAGAACTACAGACCGGTTCACAAACGAAACGGGGAATTAAAAAATTTGAAAAAACAGGACTGCTGATTAAACCGGTTTCCATCGAAGAGGCACTCCCGATTGTTATTTCTGAACTCAAAGCAAAAGTTAAAAGCTTAACCCCGATTGATTTCGTGCGATTTGAACACTTATTGTTGAATTACGACAAAAGACAGTGTACCTGTCTTGGAATTCGGGGAGAAAAACTGCATGCAGCCATTATCTTAATCGAATGGAAGGGGGAAGTGCTACATATTAAAAGTGGTGTTGATGAGTTTGGAAAACAAAACGGACTGATGCACGCATTGATGTACCATTCGATTGGACAAGCATTAAGCAATGGAAAGAGATTCAGCTTTGAAGGCTCATTTGTTCCCTCCGTTCGTCAGTTTAACCTGGGATTTGGTGCAACAGATCGCGTGTATTATAACTGGAAGTGGGACAACAGTCCGTGGTGGTTCAGCATGCTGTTGAAACTGAAGAAAACGAATTCCTAACGCAATGGATTCTTTAAAAAGATCATCCCGTTTTCTACGGTCAGGTTACTTTCAAAATTAGATACATACAGACTTCCTGTACCCAGTCCCTGAGGAAGCGGATTGGAATATTCTGCTGTGAGTTCGCAGATCGCTTTCAAACCGATGTTCGATTCCAGGGCGCTGGTCATCCACCAGGTGATTGCATGTTGCTCTGCCAGTTCAATCCACTCTTTTGTACCGGAAATTCCCCCGTGAAGACTTGGTTTGAGAATAATGAATTGAGGAGCTATTTTGGACAAGAGCCGGATTTTTTCATCCCGCGTATGAATGCCGATCAACTCTTCATCCAGCGCGATAGGAGTGGGAGTAATTCGACACAATTCCTGCATCGCATCCCATTGTCCTGCCTGTATGGGTTGTTCGATTGAATGGATGTCCAGCTCCGCAAGCCGTTTCAATACACGGACAGCTTTCTTCGGAGAAAAAGCTCCATTTGCATCTACACGAAGTGTAATCATAGTGCTGTCGTAACGGCTGCGTATATTTTTCAATAAGTTGAATTCTGTTTCAAAATCAATGGCGCCGATTTTCATCTTAATGGTCGAAAATCCTCCCGCCAGTTTTTGTTCTATTTGTTCCTGCATGAAGGATTCATTTCCCATCCAAATTAGCCCGTTGATCGGAATAGAAACCTGTCCGCGGCTGAATGCGTTGTCGAAATAAACTTTATTCCCACCGTTTTGCACATCCCGGAAAGCACATTCAACACCAAATAAAACAGAAGGTTGGCGGTACAATATGACCGCTGCATTTTCCGGAGTAAGTGTTCCGTTGTTGATGGCCGTTACAGCGTCAGATAACAGGGTTTCGTATTGTCCGGGTGATTCAAAATCGGGAGAAAGTCCCGGGATGATACTGCATTCTCCCGTTCCGGTAATTCCGTTTGCTTCGATCAGTATTAACCAGGAATGTTTTGTTGTCAGTTCCCCCCGGCTGGTACCTGCGGGTCGTTTAAAGGTCAACGGGGTATATTCAAAACGGGCTTTCATTCCACATCGTTAAAACCAAATAGAGGCAAAGTAAAGAACCGCAATTGCAAATGTTGACAAGGCGACCACTTTTAATTCCGGATCGAATTCTTTGGTCGTTCTTATTTTAGCAACTTTCATCAGGTGCAGAAATAGGGAAATACCAGGTAATAAACTGATGAATGCAATCACATCTGTTTGTTTTAACAGGAATAAGACCAGAAATGCCAATGCAAGCAATACAATCACCGTGTGATAGAGTTTTGCATAGTCGATGCCCATTTTTACAACAAGCGTATTTTTCCCGGCTTTTTTATCAGATGCATAATCGCGCATATTGTTGAGATTCAAAACTGCGACACTCAATAATCCGATTGTAGCTGCCGGATACAAATTGTTCCAGTCAAAAGTTTTGGTATACAGGGAATAAACACCTAACACACTTACCAATCCAAAGAAAATGAAAACCATCAGATCGCCTAATCCATGATAGCCGTATGCTTTTTTACCAACAGTATATGTGATGGCGGCCAGAACACACAGCACCGCAAGTCCGGCATACGTCCATAAAACAGGAGCGGCCATTGCCTGTGTACCGAAATAAATCAATACTGCCGCGGATAAAAAGCTTAAAACAGCAGTCAGGATTACTGCCGATTTCATTTGCTGATGTGTGATCATTCCGGATTGAACCGCCCGTGTCGGACCAACCCGTTCATGGTTGTCAGTTCCTTTAACTCCATCGCCGTAGTCATTAGCGAGATTTGACAATATCTGAAATAAGAGGGTTGTTGAAATGGAAAGTGAAAAAATAACCCAGTCAATAGCTCCCGATTTAAATGCAATTGCCGATCCGAAAAGAATCCCTGCAAGACTTAAGGGGAGTGTTCTGGGACGAATGGCTTCTATCCAGGCTTTTTGTTTGGTCATGTGTGCAATGAATTACTGCCGTTTTAGTTTTCCTTGTTTCCAGTCGCTGATCAACTTCGACCAGGCATATGGATTCAGGATATTGTTCCCCGGCATCTGACCCCGTGTGTATATTTGTGTATACATTTGATTTTCGGCATAACTATGTGCCAGTGAAGCATCTGTTTTTACCCGTGCGGCGACAAATGCAAGGCTTTCTCCTGATAATTCCCGCTGTGCCCGTTTAATGGCATCATCCGTCGGGTTCATCTCAACGAATGCACGCGCAAATTCTTCTTTTGAAGGCCATGGATATACCGTGAATTCAGGTAAATTGATCGTGTCTTTGTACATGGTATGAAGAATGGAGTACAGGTTATCTGTTAACGTGTCGGGAACAATGAAAGTAGATGTTTTATACCCGTAAAAGGAGAAATATAACGTATCGTTTGGTTGGGTAACCAGTGAAAAATAACCGTAATAATCAGCCATTACACCTCTTCCTGCGGTTTTGTCAAAGATGGTTGTATATGGCAGAGGATTTAAATCAGACTCTGAAATAACAATCCCGGAAAACTGAATCAGCTTCACTGAATCTTTGGATTCTTGAGCAGATGCAATTGGAGCCATGAAGCTACTCAGCAAAAAAAGGATAAAAAGACCGGTTCTAAAATTCTTCATGATACAAGTGTACATTCTTTTTGGATGAAACGTCCAATTTTTCTATAAAATTAACAAAATCCAGGCGACTAAACAAATTCAGGGAAATATAATATTGCTTTAGTTTTATTTTCAATTAATTGCGATTATAGAAAAAATAGTTTAGCTTTGGTTTGTTCTCAATCTAATTAATTATGGTCAGAACCGGCCTTTTTTTCATTACGGTTGCTACATCCGTGATCTTCTATACAGCCTGTAAAAAAGTGGAACCTATTGAAATTCCGGATCCCGGAACGCCATCCAACAAAGTATCACTCGTTTTATCTATTGTCCCTTACCAGAAACTTTCCTCGTATCGTTTTTTTCAGGGGGATATCAAAAATCAGCAACCTGCTGATGGTGTTATGGAATACGAGCCGATCAGTTCGCTGTTCACGGATTATGCACTCAAAAAACGCTTTATCTGGATGCCGGATGGCAAAAGTGCTGATTATGTAGCAGATAGCGACATTCTCAATTTTCCGGTAGGAACAGCACTGATTAAAAACTTTTATTACGATCACGTGATGCCCGGGGATGTGACAAAAATTCTTGAAACCCGTGTGATGATCAAAAAAGCAAGTGGATGGATTTTTGCTGAATATATCTGGAACGAAGAACAGACAGAAGCTTACCTGGATATGAACGGCGGTTACGTCGATATTACGTGGAACAGAAACGGACAGGAATTGTCGACAAATTACCGGATTCCTTCCGAAACAGAGTGTAAAGTTTGTCACAAACTAAACGATGTGCCGATCCCGATCGGAGTGAAGCCGCAGAATATGAACAAAAACTACAATTACCCGGATGGTGTCAAAAATCAATTGCAGAAAATGATTGAAATGGGGTATCTCTCCGGAAGCCTGCCGCCAAACATCAATACGGTTGTTAATTATTCGGACGCCACGCAACCTCTTGAATTGCGTTTACGTTCTTATTTAGATATTAATTGTGCGCATTGTCACAGTGCCGGGAAACATTGTGATTATCGTCCGATCCGGCTTGGTTTCTCAGAAACGGTCTCAAAAACAAACATGGGACTATGCGTAGAGCCCGGAGAGATGATCGACCCTGCTATGAATTACATCATTTCTCCGAGTAATATCAACAGGTCTGTGATGCATTTCCGGCTGAACGCGACGAATGAATCGGTCAGAATGCCATTGTTGGGGCGAACACTTGTTCATCAGGAAGGTGTACAATTACTGGAAGATTGGATCAACTCCATTGAGTTTTGTGAATAATTATCTACTTAAAAATTAAACTTATGAAAAGAAAACTATTCCTTGTTACAGCGGCCCTTCCTCTTGTATTAACAGACGTGGTTGCTCAGAGTACATGCAATACAGCCCTTCCGGTTACTGCAGGGTTGTATACCGTTGATGTTGTTGACGGTACAGAAGTTCCGATGCCGGTTTGCGCCCCTAACGGAACGGGTGCGTCCGCCGGAAAGTGGTATGTGTATACACCAACCGATAATTATACCGTCAGGGTATCTACCGACCTGTCGCAAAATACAGGAAAAGATACACGGGTGCACATTTACACCGGTTCATGCGGTGCACTTGTTTGCCATGCAGGAGATGACGATTCCGGTGCGGGATACCTCTCACTGATTGATTTTTCGGTCACTCAGGGTGTTACATATTACATCGCGTTCGACAACAAATGGAATTCAACGGGATTTGATTTTACCATAACGGAAACTCCTTTTGTTGAACCACCCGTTTACCCGGTAACATTCACCGAAAATTATTTTCCTTCCATTACCGGGGATTATAAAATCGCTATTGCGGATATGAACGGTGATTACCTGGACGACATTGTAACGGTAAGTCCGAACCAGGTGCAAATTCATTACCAACAGGTTTCGGGCGCATACACAAATACAACCTATCCTGTAAACATTACGTATTTGCCTTCCTGGAGTATGGCAATCGGGGACATTGATAAAAACGGGTTTAATGACCTGGTTCTCGGAGCAGGGAGCGGAGTCACGTTCTTATATGCGAATGCAACTGGAACAGGCTTTACAGAAGTAACGGGGAGCCAGTATGTGTTCTCACAGCGAACCAATTTTGTTGACATCAACAACGACGGACACCTGGATGCGTTTGTTTGCCATGACGTGGATCCGAATGTGTATTACCTCAATGACGGTACGGGTGTATTGACATTTCACCAGGGAGGATTGGGTGACCATGACGAAGGTGGAAATTACGGCTCCGTGTGGGTAGACTATGACAACGACGGAGATGCGGATTTGTTTATAGCGAAATGCCGGGGAGGTTCTTCGACAGCAAAATTCAATGAATTACACAGAAACGATGGTAACGGTGTGTTTACAAACGTGTCAACAGCCGCAAATATGTATGATCCCGTACAGACCTGGTCTTCCGCATGGAATGACTACGACAATGACGGATACATGGATGCGTTGATCGGAGCAAGCTCGTTTACTGACGGTTCACATAAATTGATGCGCAACAATGGCGATGGAACTTTTACAGATATTACGAGTGGTTCCGGTTGGGAAACCAATACACAATCAAGTATCGAATACGTGACATTTGATTTTGACAATGACGGATATGCAGATGTAATGGGAGGGAACCAGTCCATTTCCTTTAACAACGGTGATTTGACATTTACACCGATGTCGTACAGTTTTCCGGTCGGCTCGGTAGGAGATATGAATAACGATGGATTCCTGGATGTTCAGAACGGAAGCAGAATCTACATGAATGACGGGAATACGAACAACTGGTTGAAAATCCATTTAAAGGGAACGGCAAGCAACATCAACGGAATTGGTGCACGTGTTGAATTGTATTCCGGAGGAATGAAACAAATCCGGGACGTACGTTCAGGAGAAGGATTCCGCCACATGCATTCATTGAATGTGCATTTCGGGGTGGGAACAAATACAACCATTGATTCCGTATTGGTACATTGGCCTTCCGGAACAATTGATAATGTACTGGCTCCTGATGTAAATCAGAGTGTACTGGTAATTGAAGGTGCACATCCGCTTGGATTATTGGAGGTTGACGGTCAAAAAGTAGAACTGTATCCCAACCCTGCAAGCGATCAGCTGTCCATTAAAAATCTGAATGCAGAAGATGTTGAATCGATGAGGATTGTAGATGTTCAGGGACGTGAAATAATGACCCTCGGGCAGCCTTCTTCTACGTTGAATATTTCTTCGATCCAGAGTGGAATGTATATTTTACAGGTCGATTTGAAAAACGGAAAACGCTACTCGGATTCGTTTATTAAAAAATAAGTTCAGCAGAATACACAAAAAAACCGGCATTGATTTACCAATGCCGGTTTTTTTTATATCAATGCGTACAGTTACACGGCGGACTCAGTGTCAATTTTACCCTGGGCAGCATTTGTTTTAATTGTTCCTGTCGTTCTTTGTTGATTTGAATACCGGTCAGATCAATGGCCTCCAGTGTTGGTATCCGCGTGATTTCCTGCGGGAGTGTTGTTACAGAGGTATACCACAGATCGATGGTTTTTAATTGCTGACAGTATTCAATACAGGCAGGAATGGATTCAAAATAATTGCGGTTGAGAATGAGTGTTTCAATTTCTGTGAGTTGACAGATGGAAACGGGGAAATAATCGAGCCTGTTTTTTTCGAGGTTGAGGTAACGCAAATGCGGGAAATTTTCCAGTCCTGTTACATTTGAAAATTTATTTTTGGAAAGATCGAGGTATTGAATGTGCTTAAAACGCATCAACTCCGGGGGAAGTTCTGACAGGTTCATTTTCTTCAGATCGACAGCGATAACGGAATCGACCACAGCGTTTTTCAATTCACTCAGTGAGTAATATTTAACCTGTTTTTCCTGCGCGGAGGCAAGATTAATGAACAGTACTGAAATAATGGCGGGTATAAATTTCATCTTCTTTCATTTGGTGTATCAACTGGTCAATGGAATCAAATTTCACTGACGGACGAATAAAATGCAGCAGTTCCACATCCAAAACGGTGCCATACAAATCACCTGAAAAATCGAGCAGGTACACTTCAACCGTCCGCTCATTGTTGTCTGCGATCGTAGGATTTGTTCCGATGCTTAAAATACCGTTATGGCAGATCGCGCCGGTTTTTACCTGTACGACATAGATGCCGTCCGGCGGGAGTAGTTTGTGATTGTATTTCAGATCGAGGTTGGCGGTTGGGAAACCAAATGACCTTCCGTTTTGCTTACCTTTTACAACTTCTCCGCGAATACTGAACGGGCTTCCCAAAAAAGAGTTGGCTGTTTCAATATCTCCCGATAGAATGGCAGTACGAATCTTGGTGGAACTGATGTTTACTTCATCAATTTCCTCCGCTGAAATTTCTGTAATTCCGAAACCGAATGCTGGCGCGACTGCCTTCAAAAAATCGATGCTTCCTTCTCTGTTTTTTCCGAATTGATGATCGTAACCGATCACCAGGTGTTTTACATGTAGCTTTTGAACAAGAAAATCGCGGACGAATTCCTCTGCTGTCAACTGTGAAAACTCCGGTGTGAATGGGTGTATAATGATATTCTGAAGCCCAGTTTGCTCCAATTTTTCTAATTTCTCTTCCTGTGTCTGAATCAGTTTAATGCCATGGTTGTCCGGATTCAGAATCATTTTAGGGTGTGGATAAAAGGTAAACAAGACCGATTCCCCGTTAATTTTTTCCGCTTCCCGGTTGAGGTAGGAAATGATTTTCTGGTGTCCCAGGTGAACACCGTCGAAGGTGCCGATTGTCAATACAGGATTCGGAATGTTATTGATCTGTTCAAAATTGTGAAAAATCTTCATGTTTCGTGTGACAGGCAACTGACAGTTTTTTATTTTGTGCAAATATACAGAAAGAAAAAATCCCGAAAATAGAACATCTCCGGGATTTTTGTCTTTATAAAAAGTACTTATTCTCTTTTTTCTTCATCCGAAGGATTGTTTTCTTCCGGTGTTTCAGGTTGATCAGGAGTATTGAATGGAATCTCGTTTTTTTCTTCTTCCAGTTCCTGCTTCAATTCTTCCGGAATTTCAACCTTTCTCAGGTCTTCCTGAACATGTTCTCTGTCCCACGGACGTTTCCCGAAAATTTCTTCCAGATCTTCCTTGAAAATAACTTCCGAAGAAAGCAATTTTTCAGCCAATTGCGTCAATTGTTCTTTGTTGTCTGAAAGAATCTGCAATGCCCGTTGATACTGCGATTCAATCAATTTACTCACTTCTTCGTCAATCACGCGCGCAGTGTCGTCTGAGTATGGTTTTTGGAACGATTCTCTTCCTTGTGAATCGTAGTAAGAAATATTTCCGATTCGCTCATTCAAACCATAAATCGATACCATTGCGTACGCTTGTTTGGTAACTTTCTCCAGGTCGCTCAGTGCACCGGTGGAAATTCTTCCGAAAATCAACTGCTCGGCAGCGCGTCCTCCCAGGGCAGAACACATATCGTCAAGGATTTGCTCCGTCGTTGTAATGCTTCGTTCTTCCGGTAAATACCATGCCGCTCCCAGTGATTGTCCACGAGGAACGATGGTTACTTTTACCAGCGGATGTGCATATTCCAATAACCAGGAAATGGTTGCGTGACCGGCTTCGTGGAATGCGATGGCACGTTTTTCATCTTTGGTAATGATCTTGTTTTTCTTCTCCAATCCACCGATGATCCGGTCTACGGCATCCAGGAAGTCTTGTTTTTCAACTTCTTTTTTATCCTTTCTTGCAGCGATCAACGCAGCCTCGTTACAGATGTTAGCGATATCCGCACCTGAGAATCCCGGAGTTTGCTTTGCAAGGAAATCGATGTCGATGTCTTTCGATAATTTCAACGGTTTCAGGTGTACCTGGAAAATTTCTTTTCGCTCGTTGATGTCTGGCATGTCCACATAAATCTGACGATCGAAACGCCCTGCACGCATCAACGCTTTGTCCAGAATGTCTGCACGGTTGGTTGCTGCCAGGATGATCACACCTGAATTGGTACCAAATCCATCCATTTCCGTTAACAACTGGTTCAGGGTGTTTTCACGTTCATCATTGGAACTGAATCCACCGTTTTTACCGCGTGCACGTCCAATTGCGTCAATTTCGTCGATGAAAATGATGGAAGGAGATTTTTCTTTGGCCTGCTTGAATAAATCACGTACACGGGAAGCCCCCACACCAACGAACATTTCAACGAAGTCAGACCCGGAAAGGGAGAAGAACGGAACTTTTGCTTCTCCGGCTACGGCTTTTGCCAATAACGTTTTTCCTGTTCCCGGAGGGCCTACCAGCAATGCTCCTTTTGGAATTTTTGCTCCCAGCTCCGTATATTTTTTCGGGTTTTTAAGAAACTCTACAATTTCCTCAATTTCTTCTTTTGCGCCCTGCAATCCCGCTACATCTTTGAATGTAACGTTGGTAGATTTCCCATTGTCGTAGACCTGTGCACGTGATTTTCCGATGTTAAAGATCTGTCCGCCGGGACCTCCGCCACCTCCGGACATTCTACGCATGATAAACATCCAAAGTGCAAAGATCAGCACGATCGGAAGCAGGAATCCCAGGATACTGGAAAGGTAATCGTATTCCGTTTCAGATGTGTAAGGAATCTGGTGTTTGCCTCCTTCTTTCAATTTAGCATTGATTTCTTCAATTTTCTTTTCGAAGTTTCCGTTGTCGGAAATATTCAATTCAAAATCATATGCTCCGGAACTTTTGCCACGTACATTTTGATTTTTTACGGCTTTTTTAATGTTTTGAAACTGTTTTTCGTCTGTCGACTTTAAAAAGCCAATCCCGTCCTCATTTAAGCGGATGTCCGCCCGCAGTTTATTGATGACAATTGTTACGTTTTCCACGTACCCGCCTTCAGCCAGTGATTCGAACTGAGCGACTGTTTTTAACGGAATCTTGCTGCTTGCACTGTAATAATACTGATAGGCAATTAACCCGATACCTAAAATGGCGTATATCCAGTAAATAGAGAAAGGATTCTTTTTACTCCCGTTTTTTTGATTTTTGTCTTGTGCCATGTTCTTTTGTTATTAATAAATATCCGGTACACGGGTAATCTTTGCATCCGCCCATAAATCTTCCAGGTCGTAGTACTCTCTGAGTTCACGACCGAACACATGGGCAACAACATTTACGTAGTCCAGCAATACCCACTCACTACCGTTTTTGCCTTCTACATGCCATGGACGTTCCTGGATTTCTTTTCTGGTATGGCGTTGTATCGCCGAACATATACCGTCTACTTGTGTATTGGATTCTCCACTACAAATTACGAAAAAATCACACACTGCTCCCGATATTTTTCTTAAATCGAGAATCGTGATGTCTTTCGCTTTGTTTTCCTGCATTCCTTCAACAATTGCATCACACAATTTTTGGGAACTAATTTTCGTTTCTTTCTGCATTAATACCTTTACTCTTTACAAATCTAATGCTATTTTTAAATTTACTTCCTATATTCGTTCACAGAAATGAAATTATGAATCAAATCGGACATAAAATCATCCATCTGGACGTTGTAGACTCAACCAACAATTATATTGCCAACCTTGCAAAACAAGGAGAAATCTCACATGGAACTGTAATAATGGCAGACGAGCAGACAAATGGGCGGGGACAACGCGGGACGATTTGGCAGACTCAACCGGGGATGAACCTCATTTTTTCACTGTTTGTAGAATACTCTGATTTCCCGACAGACCAGCAATCTTCCATTCATCATTGGGTAGCACTCTCTCTCTGGCAGGCATTGAAGAAAACAGGGATTTATTCGGTTATCAAATGGCCCAACGATCTGTTGACTGAGAATGGAAAACTGGCGGGAATTTTAATTGAGAACACGCTGTCGGATAAAGGGGTGAAAAGTTCAACGATCGGAATAGGGTTGAATGTAAACCAGGTTGATTTTCAGGGGGTAAAAGCGACGAGTGTGAAGCTGGAAACAGGAGGGGCGGTCAACGTAAAGGAAATAGCATTTACACTGATCAATGAACTTAATCAACAATTCGGGCGCCTGATTGGTGCTAACCGGGAGACCTTAAAAGCGGAATATGAGGAAAAACTGTGGGGAATCAACCAAGAAGTAGATTTTCTTCGGAATGAGGTGCTTGAGAAAGGTGTTATTCTCGGAACGGATGCTATCGGAAGGCTGGAAGTACATACCGGAAGGGGTGTTGAGTATTTTGATTTGAAAGAAGTAAAGTTTGTCCTGTAAAAAAGGCTTGCTATTTTTGATAACAAGCCTGTCCTTTTTTATTCCTGGTGATTACTTTTATTAAATGCCTGTGCATCGCGGGTATTTTTTTGGACGGCAATTGCGCCGAATAATGCCAGCAAAAATGCGAATGCGTAAAATCCTTTTTCACTCGGAAGAAGATTGGAGTTCCACAATCCCACTGCCAACAATACAATTGAGGTAATGGTAGAGAACCAGCTCAACCCGTAGTAGATATCTGTAACGGGAATATTCTCTAATCGGTCACGGACACTTTTCTGAACAGAAATGACAGCAAATAGTCCATACAGCAGGATCGTAAAATAATAACCTTTTTCACTTAAAATCATTTCAGCCCTGGACAGTCCTACAATGAACCCGGTGAGTCCCGATCCCAAAGCAATCCAGGATGCGGCGATAAATGCATTTGATGGTTTTTGATTCATACGTTCGTTTTATGTGTTGATTTTTGTGTTTGTTTTGTAGTTAACAAGTCGCAATTATACTAAAAATGCGTTAACAAACAGGTGACTTAATGAATCAATCTTCGTCGTAGTCTTCCGGTTCATTGTTTTCGTCATCCCATCTTACTACGCGCTGAACTCCTTCAACCTGTTCAAATTTACGCATCAACTGATCGAGGTGTTCCGTGTCGTATACCATTACTTTGACACGTCCTTCAAACAATCCGTCTTCTGTTTCAAATGAAATGGACTTCATATTGACGTTGTGCTGATGAGAAATAATTTCGGTCAGTTTGTTGACAATTCCCATGCGGTCGAAACCAAAAATTTTCACTGTTACTTCCCGTTCTTCCAGGTACTGGTCTCTCCAGCGTGCAGCTATACAGCGGTATGCCATTTTCGACATCAGGTGCTCGGCATTCGGGCAGTTGTTGCGATGAATCTTGATTCCGTCATTGATGGTAATGAACCCAAAGACTTTATCACCCGGAATCGGGGAGCAGCATTTGGCCAGTGTATACTGAATATTCTTGAAATCTTCGCCGATAATCAGGGTATCTGATTTTTTATCGATGGATGCCTGGATGTTTTCCTTTTTACGCACCCGTTTGGTCGTTACTTCTTTTTTCTTGTGAGCAAGTAAGCCATTGTCATTGTCGAATTCCCGTAATTTCCCCAGGTCAATTTTTCCTTTGGCAATCCTGAAATACAATTCGGTTGCGCCTGGAAGGTGGAAGCTTTTTTCAAGGAAAGTAATGTTTTCAGAAACAAACCGGATGTTGTGTTGTTTGAACTTCCGCATCAAAATTTCTTTCCCGTCATCGGCGATTTGCTTGCGCTCTTCATTCAGTGTGGATTTGATCTTTTGCTTTGCCCGTGCGGTTACGACCATTCGCAGCCATTCTTCGCTTGGTTTTTGCTTGGACGAAGTAATGATTTCCAACTGATCGCCACTCTGAAGCTGGTAGGAGAGGGGCATCAGTTTGTTATTAACCTTCGCTCCGATACAGGTATCTCCGATTTTTGTGTGAATATCGTATGCAAAATCAAGAATGGTGGAACCGGTTGGTAAGACCCGTAATTCTCCCCGTGGTGTAAAGACATAAATTTCGTCATTAAATAAATTCAGTTTAAATTCATTGACAAAATCCATTGCGTTCAAATCCGGGTTTTCCAGCAATGATCGGATCTCCGCGATCCAACGATCGAATTTCGAATCGTCTTTTTTTGATTCTTTGTATTTGTAATGTGCAGCAAGTCCTTTTTCCGCAATTTCATCCATTCGTTTGGAACGGATTTGTACTTCTACCCATTTCCCCTGGGGGGACATTACGGTTGTGTGCAGGGATTCGTACCCGTTGGCACGCGGAGTAGAAATCCAGTCGCGCAGTCGGTCCGGACTTGGCTGGTAAAAATCCGTTACAATGGAATAGATACGCCAGCAATCGGATTTTTCCATTTCCTGCGGAGTCTCGACAATGATCCGGATTGCGAATACGTCATAGACTTCTTCAAAAGGAATTCCTTTTGTTTTCATCTTCCTCCAGATCGAAGAAATCGATTTTGTCCGTGCTTTGATCTCAAATGTATACCCTTCGTTGGTCATTGCTTCTTTGATCGGATACACAAATCTGCGGATGAAACGGTTTCGGACATCCTGCGTCGACTTCAGAGAGGTCTCTATCTGATGATAAATTTCTTTTTCGGTGTACTTGAATGCCAGGTCCTCCAATTCCGATTTAATGGAATACAACCCCAGACGGTGCGCCAGCGGAGCATATAAAAATTTCGTTTCAGAAGCGATCTTCAATTGCTTGTCTTCCCGCATACTACCCAGTGTACGCATGTTGTGCAAACGATCGGCCAGTTTGATTAGCACAACACGCAGGTCATCGGAAATGGTGAGAATCATCTTTCTGAAATTCTCCGCCTGAATAGAGGCATTTTCATCAAATACTTCCGGTATCTTGGTCAGTCCGTCAATAATCAACCGTACCTTCGGACCGAATAAATCTTCGACATCCTGGAGTGTGATGTGCGTATCTTCCACCGTATCGTGCAGCAAGGCACAAATAATCGCAGTGGGTCCCAATCCCATTTCTTCCACACAAATCCGCGCCACGGCAATCGGGTGGTAAATGTAAGGTTCCCCTGATTTGCGACGCATGTCTTTGTGCGCTTCAACGGCCACATCAAACGCCTTTCGGATCATGGTCGTATCTTCCTTGGAGCGGTTTTTAACCAAACGCATCAGTCCCCTGAATGCACTCAATATTTCTTTTCGTTCTTTTTCTAAATCGATGTGGGGAAAATCCGGATTTATTTCTGCCATAAATGTGTCTGCTATTGGTCGTTCCTTTAGACAAAAATAACAAAAAATCACTAGTATTTTATTCATGAGAAGCGCTGTTCCGGCTAATTTTTCTACAGCTTATTGTTGAAGATTTTCCTGATTGACAAAAAGCGGGGCTCTTACTTGTTTGTTTTCATGTTGTCACCATCTTTAAAATGCAGGCGGCGGAATACCAGCCCAGAGAGAATGGTTAAACTACCGACAGTCAGGAAGGTATAGCGGAAAGCATTGTGAATTTCATTTTGAATGAGGTGAAGATCACCCTGGTACAGTTTCAAAACGATGAGTCCGAATGCAATTCCAAACCCGATGGCCAGTTGCTGATTAACGGAAACCAGTGAATTGCCACTACTTGTGTGATAGGCACGCAAGTCCGAAATGGAAATCGTATTCATGGAAGTAAATTGAATGGAATTGAAAAACCCCATGATCAGGATAATAGGAATGTACCAGTAAATGGATGTGTGAATGTCGGGGATTGCCAAACAACAAATTAAAACACCAATAATAAAGGTGTTGGTCATCAGCGTTGTACGGTATCCCAATTTATTTAAAACGGGAATAACGGTATATTTTCCAAGCATGGCGCTGAGTGCCATTGGCGCTACGATCCACCCGGAAACGACAGCAGATTCCCCAAAAGCAATTTGAATCATCATTGGGAGCAGCAGCGGGATGGAACTGATTCCGAGCCGTGTCGCCAGGTTTCCCACAATTCCTACCCGGAACGTACGTACCTGGAAAAGGTTTAACGGGAAAATAGGGTTTTCATCTGTTTTTGCGTGCCTGTAATACATGTACAACATCAGGAGTCCCAGGAGTACAATCAATAACACAGGAGTCAGGTTTTTTGCATTTCCCAGAATTTCCAGTGAGACGGAAAGCAATAACGATGCTCCACCGAATAATAAAAATCCTTTCAGGTCAAATTGTAAAAAATCGGATTTGTAGTCCGGCATGTATTTCAGACTCATGATCACACCGATAATTCCGACCGGAATATTGATTAAGAAAATCCAATGCCAGGAAAGATAATCAACCAGGTAACCTCCGACTAAAGGACCTAACACGGGACCAATCAGAGAGGGGATGATGGCGTAATTCATTGCCTGCAACAGTTCGTTTTTCGGAAATGTTTTGATCAACGCTAATTTCCCGACAGGTGTCATCAAACTTCCCCCGATTCCCTGAATCACACGGGAGACAACTAACTGTGTAAGGTTTTGTGAGATGGAACAGAACAGAGAGCCCAATGCAAATAAAATCAATGCTGCAATGAATACTTTTTTTGTCCCCAGTTTATCCGCCAGGAATCCGCTCACCGGAATGAACAATGCCAGTGTAAGAACGTAACTGATAATGGCATTCTGCATGTTTAGCGGAGATTCTTTCAGATCGTGTGCAATGGCTGAAATGGAGGTATTGAGGATGGTTGAATCCAGCATTTGCATGAAAATGGCCATGGCCAGTAATAACGGCAGTATTTTTTTTGTGCGTGCTGTTTGAATATGGGCCGTCATTGACAAGTTGGTTCTTCTGTTATTGGACAATAAAGGTTGTTTCAAATGTACAAACAGTTGCAGGAAGTTACAATTTATTTTGGAAGTTATTTTTTCCAGGTTCTGTTCTGTAAATGGTGTGTTATTTTTTCCCACGGATGTACGGATTGAAAAAGAAGGATAGACAAAAAAATGACTCCGATGAATTGTCAATACGTAATTCGTGCATCTGTGGTTAATGGAACAACGAACAGCATCGTCCAATGATCTTTCAGTAATTCAATCTGATATATGCAAGTAGTTGTGCAATTCGTTCAACACTATTTCATCACCTGACTCTTTGAACAAACCATAAATAAAAAATCCCCGTCTCAATAGAAACGGGGATTGCCGGTATTTTGTTTTCGAAATTATTTCGCAGGTAATACTTTCGTGCTCACCTCTCCAAATCCGATGCGAATGCCGTTTTTTTCGGAATAACCACGCATGATTACCGTGTCGTTGTCCTGGATGAATTTCCGCTCTGTTCCGTCTGACATCGGCAATGGTTTTGTTCCTTTCCACGCCAGTTCCAGCATTGAACCATAGGAATCGGGCGTTGGTCCGGAGATTGTTCCTGATCCCATTAAATCACCACAACGTACGTTACACCCGTTCACTGTGTGGTGTGCCAGTTGCTGCGCCATATTCCAATACATGTATTTAAAATTGGAGCGACAGATCAGGTTTTCCTCTCCGTTTTCCGGTTGAATCAATACCTGCAGATTGATGTCGTATGATTTCTCTCCGTTGTATTCCAGGTAACTTAACACTTTCGGATCTTGTACCGGTCCGGCAACTTTATAAGGTTGAAGTGCATCCAGTGTTACAATCCACGGTGAGATAGATGAAGCAAAATTCTTTGCAAGGAATGGCCCGAGCGGAACATATTCCCATGTTTGAATGTCACGAGCCGACCAGTCGTTGAACAAGACCATTCCGAAAATGTATTCTTCTGCTTCTTCGGTGGAAATAGAATCTCCAAGTGGTTTCCCGTCATACGTGATAAATGCTGTTTCCAATTCAAAATCCAGGTTTCTGCATGGTGCGTATATCGGATTCTCTTCCGGATTCGGTTTGATTTGCCCTTTCGGACGGTAAATAGGTTCTCCTGAAATAATCACAGAGCTTGCTCTTCCGTGGTAACCAACAGGGATCCACAACCAGTTTGGCAACAAGGCATTGTTCGGATCACGGAACATCGTTCCGACGTTTGTCGCATGCTCACGGGAGGAATAAAAATCTGTATAATCACCGATCTGAACAGGCATTAGCATGACGACAGAAGCAACAGGCACCAGGATCTGATCAACGTGGTGGGTGTTTTTTTGTAAATCATCGTGTTCTGTCGAAAACAATTTTGAAAGCCGGTTGCGGAGGTTTCTGGTCGCTTTTTTTCCTTTTTTCATTAATGAATTCAGGTTGTCGGTATCAAAATCTTCTGACGAAAATGGCAGGTTTTCAAAATAACCGAGCACAAACAAGGTTTTCAGGTCGATGACAAAATCACCGATTCTCGATCCTGCTCTCGGCGAGAGGGAGTCTGTTTTAAACACACCAAGCGGCAGGTTCTGGATCGGGAAATCACTGTTGGCAGGAACGTCCACCCAAGATTTTAAATTCGGATTATTTGCGACTATTTCGGACATATTTTTATTTTAAATTCTGGATTTCCAGAAGTTAGACTTTTAGACTTCAAACACTATTTTACACATTAAATCGGAAGTGCATCAAATCACCATCCTGTACAATGTATTCTTTTCCTTCCACTTTAAACTTACCAGCTTCTTTTACTGCCGCTTCAGAACCTAAAGATACAAAATCATCGTATTTCATGACTTCTGCGCGAATAAATCCTTTTTCGAAATCGGAGTGAATCACGCCGGCGGCTTGTGGAGCAGTTACTCCTTTGTGTACGGTCCATGCGCGTACTTCTTTCACACCTGCGGTAAAATAGGTCTGGAGATTCAGTAATGAATACGCAGAACGGATCAGGCGATTTACTCCCGGTTCGTCCAGTTCCAATTCATCGAGGAACATTTTTCGCTCTTCGTATGTTTCCAGTTCGTTGATATCGGATTCAATTTTCGCACCGATTACCAGTACTTCAGCATTTTCATTTTTTACAGCCTCTTTTACAATATCAACATACTTGTTACCTGTTTTTACGGATGCTTCGTCTACGTTACACAAATAGAGAACCGGTTTGGATGTGATCAATTGAAACCGTTTTACAATTTCTTTTTCTTCTTCATCAAATCCGAGTTCACGCACTGATTTTCCTTGTTCCAACCCGGCTTTAATCGTTGCTGCCAACGCATTTTCTTTTACGGCGTCTTTATCTCCCGATTTCAATACGCGTGCCAGGGAAGCAATTTTCTTTTCAATTGTTTCCAGGTCTTTCAGCTGAAGTTCAATATCAATAATTTCTTTATCGCGAACAGGATCTACGGAACCGTCTACGTGAATAATGTTTCCGTCATCAAAACAACGCAAGACATGGATAATCGCATCGGTCTCCCGGATGTTTGCCAGGAATTGATTTCCCAAACCTTCTCCTTTTGAAGCTCCTTTCACCAATCCGGCGATGTCTACAATCTCCATTGTTGTCGGAACGACCTTTTCCGGTTTTACGAGTGCTTCCAGTTTTTCCAGGCGTTGATCAGGGACTGAAATTGTTCCCACGTTTGGTTCAATTGTACAAAACGGGAAGTTGGCAGATTGCGCCTTCGCGTTGGATAAACAGTTAAATAATGTTGATTTACCCACATTTGGCAAACCTACGATACCACATTTTAAAGCCATGCTTATTGTTTGATATTAATGTTTTTGTTAAACGCCTGAAAAGGCACGCAAATTTAAGAAAAGAATTTGATTGTGGGCGTTGTTCCGCATTCGTTTTACACTCAGTACCGATACTTGATTTCTACCTGAATGGCCCCATGTCCGTATTCGGTATAAGGCGCGTCGAAAAAATCTACGCCATCCTGACCTTTGAGGAATACTTGTAATTCCTGGCGCAACACTCCTCTTCCGAAACCGTGGATAACGATTAATTTGCGCATTTTCTTTTGCCGTGCTTTGTGGTAAACATCTCTAAACACGGCTAATTGCTTTTGCAGGGTCTGATCTTCCCGGCTGATTAACCGCTCACCATATACATCCATTAAATCCTCGTAGTGGAGGTCTATTTCCCAGTAATCTTTATATGGAGTATAGGCTTTTGGGGTATCCGGCCTGTTTTTTTTAGATCCGTCAGCGAGTTGTAAGAGTGCCGATTCGTCTTCCGGCACGTGGTAATCCGTTCCATGAATCTTTCCTAAGTCATTCAACCGGAAAGGACGGTCGAAGCCGGTCTCGTCCGCTACATATATTGTTTTTCCTTCTATTTTTCTGACTATTCCACCACCGGCTTCCTTTAAAAAGACAACCTTCTCACCAATTTTTAACTGCATATTGAACCCAGTTTAGATCCAGTAAATAATAAAGAATAAACGGACTGGTTAATGCCAGCATCCATAAGACGATGGTGCTTATTTTCAGGAACAGATTGGCATCTTGTTTTACCGGTGTGATAAGAACTGAATTTACCTGTGAAGCCATCAGCATGTCGACTTCTTCCTGTTCGGCATATTGAATGTATTTGTTCAATGTCGGTGTTTTTTCAAGGATAATCTGTTTGATCTTCCAGAAATCTTTGTTTGAAAGTTCTTTGTAGGTGGTTGTGAACGGAATTTCCTCTTCTTTTAATTCTTTGTGAAGGTGAAAGTTTTTCTGGAGCGCCCGCACACGAAATCCCATGAAGAACCCAAAAAGCATGAGTAAAAAGCTATTGAGAAAGAACCCGACTCCAATGATCAGCAGGGAAGAGGCAAAGGAAAAAATCATCAGGAACTTTTCCTGGTTTCTGCTGACAAGTAACTTGAATAACTGACCTCCGTCCAGGGGGTCGAGCGGAACAAGGTTGATAATGTTTAGCATCAGGAACAACATCCCTGTTTGAAACATGAGCGGAGAGTTCATGTGTTGAGAGAACAACATGAGGTTAAACCCGATAATTAATCCCGGGAAAGGTCCGGCTCCGACAACCAACAGGCTTTCTTTTTGCGAATAACAGTCTTTCTTTCCGTGTACAAAAGCCCCCATTAACGGAACAAAGAGCATGCGGACATTCTTGTAGCCGTATAATTTCATCAGCAGGAAATGTCCCATTTCGTGAATTAATAATACGATAACTAATGCCAGGATGAAATTGATTTCATTGGAGAACATGAACATGAAAACAAGGACGAACAACACAATGGAAAATACCGTTGCAGCCCAATTCGTTTTGCTTTCGCGCTCGATCAGTTCAGGCTTTGGCGGGTAAAAATCAAAATCATTCATGCTATAAATGTAACCATTAATTGCTTAAAAAACAATTAAATCCGATTTTATTGTTCGATCCATTCAATGATTTCCGGGGCATCCGGGCTGGTTTTCGGAGAAATAACTTTTTCCAGTTGTCCGTGTTCATTGATCAGGTATTTTTGAAAGTTCCAGGCAACTTTATTGTCTTCCAGTCCATTGTAGCGCTTTTCAGTCAGGAAGGTATACAGCGGATGCTGCTCTTTTCCCTTGACGGAAATTTTTGCCATCATGGGGAAACTTACGCCGTAGTTTTTCTGGCAAAAAGCAGCGATTTCTTCATTGCTTCCCGGTTCCTGGCTCATGAAATCATTGGCGGGGAAGCCGATGATCGTAAAATTCTTGTCCTTGTATTGCTGGTATACCTTTTCCAGTTGCTCATATTGCGGTGTCAGTCCGCATTTAGATGCCGTATTGACAATCATTACTTTTTTTCCTTTGAGTGTCGACAGGTCAAATTCTTTTCCGTCAATATCCGTTACTTTGAATTGATAAATTGATTTCGAATCATCTATTGAGACCGATGTGATGCCGACTAACAATGCGAATAGGATCATTTTCATCTTGAATTGTTTTTATTGTTGTATAAAAGTACGTGTTTTTTTGACATCCGGTTCAAAATTTAGAATTCTTTAAGACATAAAAAAGGAGTTGAACCAATCTGTCAACTCCTTTCCCTGTTTTGTTCAGGAATTAATTCCCGGTAATTTTAAATTCGGTTCTTCTGTTTTCCTGTCTTCCTGTGGCATTGTCGTTACTTGCCACAGGTTTGGAGGAGCCATATCCCTCGGAAGTGAGGCGATTCGCGGCAATTCCCTTTGTTTTCAGATATGTCACAACGGCCTCTGCCCGCGCTTTTGAGAGTTCATTGTTGAGCGTTGCTGAACCGGTATTATCAGTATGCCCTGAAATCTCGATTTTAAGATTCGGAACATCCTTCAGCAATTTAACCAATCGATCCAATTCCGAATTAGATTCCGGTCGCAAAGTCGATTTTCCGGTATCAAAGAAAATATTTCGCAAAGCGATTGTACTTCCGATTTTGATGTTTTTCAATTCAATCGTCTTGTCTACCAGGTTGTCTGCAGCTCCCTTCGGAATGTCAAAGTTTTCGGAATGGAACAAGTATCCCTCTGCCCGTACCAGGATTCCGTAGTTTTTACCGGAAGCAAGAGTAATGATGAATTTCCCTGTCGCACTGTTGGTCGTGAAGGTTTCAATAACGGAGCCTGTTGCATTGTCAATGATATCGATTTGTGCTTCCACCGCCTTTTTTGTGATCGCATCAATTGTTTTTCCTTTGAAAACGGTAAATGATTTTCTGTTCACATCCACTTTCGCTTCCACCTGATTGTCTTTAATCGGCATAATGGCAGACGCCAGCAAATAATCCTCTGTTTCCAGGTGCGGTAATTTGTCGTCTCCCCAAAATGTTACCTTATAAATATCATATCCTCCCTGTCCGCCGTCACGATTGGAAGCGATATAAGCAAATTTTCCGTTCGCCGTAGAAGCAAAAAAGAAATCATCATAAGGAGTATTGATCGGGTATCCCATGTTTTTCGGAGCGGTCCACTTTCCCTGGATTTTTTTAGAAACAAAGATGTCGTATCCCCCCATTGAAGCTCTTCCCTGGGATGCAATGTACATCGTTTCCCCGTCGATGTGCAGGTAAATCGGACCGTCGTTAAATCCGGTATTTACCTCTGCAAGCATCGTCGCAGCTTTAAAGTCTTTTTCCATTTTACTCTGCATGGAGGAATACATGATATCATATCCCGTGCTTCTTGTTGAATTATCGCGGGAAAAATAAATACTCCATCCGTCATTCGAGTACGCCCCGTAGATTTCATTCGCTCTGTTGGATGAAATCTGGAAATGTAATTTTACCGGATCCGACCAACTGGCACCCTTCAATGTACTTTCATAAATGTCAATTTGCCCGTTATCGTCTCTGTGTAACAACATTTTCGTCCCATCAAAACTGATGTTGTTGGAAACATCGTCAGCGGTTGTATTTACTCCTCCTTTGATTGCAACAGGAACCGCCCATTTGAGTCCGGAAGAAGAGGAGGTGTAAATGTCTTTATCGTATTCACCTACTTCATTTGCCTGTTTTCCGTTCGGGCGGTTGGATGTATAGATGATTTCTCCTCCGTCTGTGGAAATGGAGGGTGCATAATCGTCAAACGCACTGTTCAGTTCCTTTACATTATCCACCCATGCTCGTACGGGAGCTGCAATTGCTGTTTTGGCATTTTTACATTCATTGATGTGCAGGGAAACGAATTTTCCGAACTCATCTGCTTTTTTATAGCCGGTTTCGAATGTGGTGTATGCCTTTAATGCTTCGTCGTATTTTCCTTCCAGTTGCAATGCCAATCCATAATAATATTCCATAAACGGATCACAGGTCTTGTCCAGTTCATAGGCTTTTTTGATGAACGGAATTCCATTTCCCGGATCGGTTGTGTACATGTGACACACCCCGATTCGGAAATTATTCAATGCATTATTGGGATTGAATTTTTGAGCAATTTCAAATTGTTGCAATGCTTTTTTGTAGTTCAATCCGGGACTTTGCGTGGCAAATACCGCATCATTGGCAAGCTGAAAGGATGTTTCTCCCGCTTTGATGGCATCGGTTGCTTTTTTCAGTCCGTCTTTATCATCTTTGAAGTTTGCGGCTTTGAAGTCTACACTTTGAGCAGACACGACAAAGCCAGTCAATAGGGTAATGATTACTAATAATGTTTTCATAGTCGTTGTGTTATTGGCAGTTTGCCGAGTAATACGTTTGTCCGTTTTCAGCACCCAGTTCACCTGCTTTGTGCCAGTCATTGCATGCGCCTTCCAGATCGCGCAGCATTTCTTTTGCGTTCGCGCTGTTTACATAAGCCCCGGCGTAATTTTTATCCAGTTCAATGGCTTTTTTTGCATATTCGAGTGCTTTTTCATAATCTTTTTGTTTGAAATACAGCGCGCTCAGATTAGAGGCTGCGGGTGCATACTTCGGGTTAATGGAAAGGACTTTTTCAAAGTCTTTTTTTGCATCCTCCAGTTTATTATTTTCCAGTTGTGCAACTCCTCTGTTGTTGTAGGCCAGGTGAAAATTGGCATCAATGGAAATAGCTCTGTTAAAAGCAGCCATTGACCCTGCAAAATCCTTCATTTTTTTCTTAGTGGTACCAATGTTGTTCAGGACAAATGCCAGGTTTGGATTTTTTCGTTCTGCTTCCTGGTAATCCGTCAGTGCTTTCGGGTAATCTCCCAGCATTCTGTAACAGCTACCTCTGTCATTGTATGCAAAAGCAAAGTTTTTATCCAACTCAATTGCTTTTGTAAAATAGGTAATTGCCGTTTTGTAATCTTGTTGCAGAAACCGCAATGTACCGTAATTGTAATACGCCTTCGGATTGGCGGGGTCCAGTGCAATGGATTTGTCATAATCCTGTTCTGCTTTCAGGTATTCATTTTGTCCCTGATATGCTTTTCCGCGCTGAAAATAAGCTTTTGAATACGCCGGATTTTTTTCAATCAATTTGGTCAATGTGACGGTGGCATCGGAAAATTTTCCCAACTCGTTTTCTGCAATTCCCTGATTGTAATATGCTGCTGTGAAATTCGGATCAAAACCAACCGATTTTTTGAAACTTTCCAGTGCTTTTGCATAATTTCCTTCTGAAAAAAACTGGATTCCTTCATTGTATGCTGTCTGGCTGTTTGCAATGGCAGCATTTTCGAGATTTAAAGCCGTAATGGAGTCCCTGTAACGTTTTTCCTGAGGTGTCAATTCCTCAACTTGTGCGGTAACTGATAACGTTGACAGAGTCAGCAGCCCGCAAAGTAGTAATTTCCGATTCTTCATATTGTTTTCATTTAGCGTCCTAAATATATATATAAACAAACTAAAACGGTTTTTAAGTTATCAACAAAATGAAAAATGTTACTTTAGCGGAAGTTTAATCAGAAAATAACAGAAAAATGCCCCAGGAAGTATATTTAATAGACGGCGTTCGTACCGCAATCGGTAATTTTGGAGGGTCGCTCGCACCTGTCAGAACAGATGATCTGGCTGCTATTGCCATTAAAGGATTATTGGAAAAACACCCGCATCTTGATCCGTTATTGATCGAAGATGTGATCCTCGGATGTGCCAACCAGGCCGGTGAAGATAACAGGAATGTCGCACGTATGTCAGGATTACTGGCCGACCTTCCGTATCAGGTGGCGGGTGAAACAGTCAACCGGTTGTGTGCTTCAGGATTGGCAGCCGTGATAAATGCTTCACGTGCGATCAAAGACGGATCGGGAGATATTTATATTGCCGGAGGGGTAGAAAACATGACAAGAGGTCCATGGGTGATTTCAAAAGCATCAACTCCGTTTGGAAGGGATTCTGAAATGCATGACAGCTCATTCGGATGGCGTTTTATTAATCCCAAACTGGATATATTGTACGGAACGGATTCCATGGGAAATACCGCGGAAAATTTAGCAGAATTATATGCAATCAGTCGTGAGGATCAGGATCAGTTTGCCCTGTGGTCACAACAAAAAGCTGCAGCAGCCCGCGATAAAGGGATTTTAGCAGAAGAAATTGTTGATGTGGCGATTCCGCAGCGCAAAAAAGATCCGGTGATTTTCAACCAGGATGAGTTTATCCGTTCATCCACAACATTGGAGGGATTGGCAGGTCTGCGCCCCGCGTTTTTGAAAACGGGTAGTGTAACGGCAGGAAATGCTTCCGGGTTGAATGACGGAGCAGCGGCCTTGTTGCTGGCTTCTGAAAAAGCGGTGAAAGAACAATATTTACAACCGATGGCACGGATCATTGCAGGTGCTGTAGCCGGTGTAGAACCGCGAATTATGGGGATCGGACCTGTTTATGCTACTGAGAAAGTGTTGAAACGAACAGGATTAACATTGGATCAGATGGATGTATTGGAGTTGAACGAAGCATTTGCAGCGCAAGTACTGGCGTGCACCCGTAAAATGGGGTTGGCCGACAACGATCCGCGAATCAATCCGAATGGCGGGGCAATCGCATTGGGGCATCCGCTGGGAATGAGTGGTTCCCGTATTTTGTTGGCTGCTGCGAAACAACTGCAACGCAGCAACAAACGGTATGCATTGGTAACAATGTGTATCGGGGTAGGACAGGGGTATGCTGCAATTATTGAGCGTGTGTAGCCAACCAATCGGAGGTTGTATACGTTTTAAGGGTATCTAATTTATTATGAAAGAAACGAAATGAGTACTAACGGCGGATCAGGCTACTTCCTTGCGGTAGCATATAAGAAACGGGGTTTTCTTCTGTATTTTGTAACCATTACGTTCTTTCTGCTGCTCTTCAGCTCCTGTCGGAAGGATACATCCTGGAATTCGGCATGGGTGGTGCCGCTGGTAAATGATACGCTGGATATACGTAAGTTTGTAAACGACTCAACCATTGAGGTGAATAATGGTTATTATTACCTGAATTTAAAACGGAACCTCTACAATTTCAGTCTGACGGATATTGTTGCCATTCCCGATACGACCATTGACCGGACAACTTCCCTGGCGGTGCAGTCGTTGAATGTGAATCCCGGATTACAGTTTTATAATACAATTGAAGAGCATACACTAAATCTTCAGGATTTGCAGTTAAAATTGATTCAATTGAACGGCGGAGCCATTGATTTTGAGTTAACAAATCCTGTCGGAACGGGGATTTACATCACCATCGAATTACCGGGGGTGACCAAGAACGGAGTAATGCTCTCAAAAACATTTTTTATCCAGGCCGGCTCTCAAAGCAATCCGGGGAGAATTAGTGAAACCATCCAGTTGGTTGATTACCAGATCGACCTTACCGGTCAAAACGGAACTTCATACAATCTGTTGCAGTCACGGGTGAAGATTAAATCAGATCCGAATGGAATACCGGTTACCGTCACCAACAATCATATTTTTAATATAAAGGCAACATTCAGAGATGTAAAATTGTACTATGCCCGCGGGTATTTTGGTAACCGGACGTTACAGGATACGACAACATTTAACCTGGCAGCGCTGAACAGTGTTGTAGGTGGTGCGATTGACATCCAGAATACGTCTGTAAAGTTAATCCTGGAAAATGGAATAAAGATTGACGGATCGGGAATCATTCATTTTCTGAAAAATACAAACAGCCAGGGAACTACTGTTAGTCTTTCCGGACCGGGGGTAGGAACAGCGTTTACCATTAATCAGCCAACGGGAAGTTTCTCTACGTTGCAGCCATCTGTGCGTGAGTTCTTGTTTAATTCGGGAAACAGCAATGTCGAGCAATTTATTGAAAATCTGGGAGCGGTGAATGAAATAGGCTATAAAATTGACATTAATCCGTGGGGAAATACATCCGGAGGATGGAATGAGGTTTATCCGCAAAGCCGCCTTCGACTGGCAGTGGAGGCTCAAATGCCACTATCCATCAAAATGGATGCCCTGACAATCCGCGATACGTTTGACCTGAAACTGGAGCAAAATAAAGATAAATCGCATGTTGAAAGCGGAGTATTGCAATTGGACTTAGACAATGCATTTCCTTTTGCAGGTCAGTTAAAGATTTTGTTCTTAGATGAGAACGGTGCTGTTGTAGAAATGGTCAACGGAACGCAGCCGATTGCCTCTTCGTTGTACGGTCAACCGAATGCTCAGGGGCTGAAACACAATAAAAGTTCAGTAGAAATTCCATTGAATGCAAATGTGGTAGATAAACTGAATACCATCAAGAAAATCATTGTAGAAGCTGTTTTTGACACACCGGATCCAATGACGTCCTCGAATCAGATGGTCAGTATTCCTGCGGATGCATACCTTGGAATTAAAGCAAAAGCGAAGTTTCAGCTGAAGATGAACGTGTAATTTCTTCCTTCCGGTTATTACTTCTTTTTTCCGAATAGCCAGTCGTAAACTTCCGTTCCGCGGAAAAAGCGTTCCATATCTCCGTGGTCCAGTCCTTTGTCGATGGTGAACGTCAGGTTATCAGTTGTGTATTTTTTGATGGCATTCACGACTTTCTGCGATTCGCTTACCGGTACAACATAATCTTTGTTTCCGTGGCGAATCCACAACGGAACTTTTGATAATCCTTCTGCCAGGCGTACATCGCCTCCACCGCACATCGCCACTGCCCCGGCAACAATATCCGGGTAAGTTCCTGTGAAATTAATGGTTCCGTATCCGCCCATACTCATGCCGATTACATACAGCCGGGTACTGTCGGAAGGATATTTTGCCCGCACCTGGTCCAGTACTTCCTTGATCGATTCCGGTTTCCATCCGTTGTTTGTCTGTGGAGCGATGACAATTGCAGGAAAGTGTCTTCCTTTAATGATTTCACTCATCACACCGTATTTTTTCAGATTTTCCAGATTCGATCCCGATAGGCTTTTTCCGTGTAGGAAAACCATCACAGGCGGATGACTGTTTAGAATGCTGTCGTGAGGTAAATACAGGTAATACGGGTAAGCTGCTTCTTTTAAATGACGCTCTATCTTTTGTCCGAATGAACCAAACGAACAACCAATGCAGATCAATAACAGAATGAATGTTCTCATATTGCTTTGAAATTAAGGAGTCACAAAGGTAGGGAATTTCTCCTGCCCGGAAAAATAAAAAATCCCCGGTCATTTGACGAGGGATTTTTCTTCATTGGCAAATCTAAAGTTAATCTAATCGCGATGGCGGTAGGTACCATCACTTCTGATTTTTCCGCGCTGTTCATAGACTTCGTCAAAGTCATCTTCGTCCAGCGCCGGCTTTTCCAGTCCGATCACCGCATCGGCAATTGAAACGGTTTTTCCTTTCGGAATGTAAATATGTATCGTTACATCCTGGTTCCTGATTTTATCAGATTTCGGATAGCTGTAGGAAACAGGCAGTGTAATTGTATCGTTGTTCAGATCGTATTTATAGCTAATGTTCTGAGCCCTCTCGACCGCCTTTTCAAGTGTATGTGCATGCGCTTGTTTTTCGATCAATACATGATACAAACTATCTTTTGACGGATGGTATTTCAAATCAATTCCTGATTCTGTAATGGTGTTGTTTCCAATGTAGATGTGCCATAAACTGTTTTCTTTTACCATGTAATCGGTATTTTTCAATTGTGTTTTTGCCCGTGGCATGATCACCAGTTGATTACTGCTTACCGTCGCAATTTCCTTTTCAATTTCTCCCGAAATAGTATAGTCTCTACCTGTTCTTGAGAATACGATAATCCCTATTGAAAAACCGATGATACCAGTCAGTACCAATAAAAGATTGGTATACCTGTACCACTTGTTTTTCAGGTTGAATAAGGTTGCGAAACCACCCAGCAGGAAGAAAACAACAAAGGATACGGAGCAAAGATAGAAGCTGATCCACGCCAGTCGATTGTCAAATGAGTCGTTGAAAATGAGCGCTGCCATGGAAGGAATGGATAAGAATCCGTCATCAGTAGTCGCCGGGAAGAATTGCGCAGTACCGAAGACGAATGTAATCAATGATATCAGAGCAATGAAACCGATGAATAACAGGAAACACCCGACAACAATTCGTATTACTTTTTTAAAGGCCGAAACACCATCTTTGATCCGGTTGTCATTTTTAAGTTGGTTGGCAAACTGTTTTGACTTTTCAGACACACTGTTCGCTGCACGCTCTACCTCTTCTTTTACGGTGTCCACATTGATTGGCCGCCCTTTCATTTTCAACCGTTCGATTGATGTATTTGCTTTTGGAATGATGATCCAGAGAAGAATGTACAGAAACAATCCGACTCCGCCGATAAAAAATGCGGCGGCCCAGATCAGTCGGATAATTGTCGGATCAATATTGAAGTACCCGGACAATCCGGAGCACACACCTCCGATGTATCCTGTTTCTGTATCCCGGTACAGCCGACGCTCATTGTGTGTGTGTGATTGGTATTCACTGTGGTAATCAGAATGACCTGAAGTTTCTTCCTGTTCGGTATAATCGGAAGGGTCGCCCAATGTATTCAGCACGTCGAGTACATCCTGATCCTCGATGACCTGCTTGGCTGTTGTTTTTTTCTCATTGAGCAATTCAGCGATACGAATTTCGATGTCCTCAATAATTTCGTCGGCCCCTTCTTCTTTTTCTAATGCGCTTTTTAAGCGCTTGAGGTAATTTTCCAGACGAGTATAAGCAATTTCCTCAATGATGAACGGAAACCCTTTTATGTGTATAGAAATCGTTTTTTTCATAGTCTCTTTATTTCGTTATTTTTTCAACTGCGGAGTTCAATTCACTCCAGGTTTGGTTTAATTTTTCAAGAAATTCCTTTCCTGATTCGGTAATAGAATAGTATTTTCTCGGTGGCCCTGACGGAGATTCTTCCCAACGGTAATTCAGAAGCTCCACATTTTTTAATCGTGTGAGCAATGGATAAAGTGTGCCTTCCACGACAATTAGTTTTGCAACTTTCATCTCATCCAAAATTTCAGAGGGGTAAGCTTCCCGCTTGTTCAGAATCGCCAGGATACAATACTCCAGAATTCCTTTCCGCATCTGTGCTTGTGTATTCTCAACGTTCATACCTATTAATGTTTTATGCAAAGATATATATAAAGAAAGGTATTTTGCAATGCATAGTACTATAAAAAATTGTTAAAATAAAATAATATATTGTTTTTGAGTTGGTTAATTTATGTTGAAACGAACGGAAAAAAGATGGAAAAGCATCATTGGAGTGTTTGAAGTGTAAATTTCTCTTATTTAGAACGAATCGAAACAAAGGGATTTTGTACCTTTGCAGGGAATTATGACAACACAGGAAAAAATAACATTCAACGTTGAGGAGATCCGCAAGCAATTTCCCGCACTTCACCGTGAAGTATATGGAAAACCACTTATTTATTTTGACAATGGCGCGACGTCACAAAAACCTCAAATTGTAATTGATACAATCAATCGGTATTATACTTCTGAAAATGCAAACATTCACAGAGGAGTTCACTTTTTGAGTCAGCAGGCAACAGATGCGTACGAAGAAGCCCGCAGAATTGTCCAGCGATTTATTCATGCACAACACGAACACGAAGTCATTTTCACAAAAGGAACTACGGATGGGATTAACCTGGTTGCGTCTTGTTTCGGTGAATTATTGACTGCCGGAGATGAGGTCATTATTAGTGGGATGGAGCACCATTCCAATATCGTTCCCTGGCAGATGCTGTGCGAACGAAAAAAACTGAAATTGAAGGTAATTCCGGTATTGGATAACGGAGAACTGGACCTGGAAGCATTTGAACAATTGCTTTCCGAAGCAACAAAACTGGTGGCGGTAACACATATCAGTAATACATTGGGAACCATCAATCCTGTAAAATGGATCATTGACAAAGCACATACTGCGGGAGCAAAGGTTCTGATTGACGGAGCGCAGTCGATTCAACACATGCCGATCAATGTACAAGAACTGGATTGCGACTTTTATGTCTTTTCTAGCCACAAAGTGTTCGGACCGACAGGGACAGGTGTGCTGTACGGGAAAGAAGCGATTCTGAATGAAATGCCACCTTACCAGGGAGGAGGAGATATGATTGCGAAAGTGACTTTTGAAAAGACGACTTATAATGAATTGCCGTTTAAGTTTGAGGCAGGAACACCGCATATCATCGGGGGAATTGCAACGGGAACGGCATTGCATTACTTGTCTTCATTGGATCAGGAAGCAATCCACGGGCATGAGACGGATCTGTTGAATTTTACGCAGGAACGATTATTAGAAACCGAAGGAGTACGGATCATTGGAACAGCACGTGAAAAGACAAGTGTGGTCTCCTTCATTGTTGACGGAATCCATCCGTTTGATATCGGAACATTATTAGACAAACAAGGCATTGCAGTTCGTACAGGACATCATTGTACGCAACCATTGATGGACCGATTTGGCATTCCTGGAACGGTACGGACAAGCTTCGCATTTTACAATACGAAAGCAGAAGTTGAAGTTTTTTTGAAAGCACTGAACAGAAGTATTGGGATGTTGAGGTAATTACGGAAGTAAGAGTTATGAGTTATCAATTATGAATGATCAATTAGTTTTTTACTTTGATTATTCATAATCAGTCACTTGATAATTAATTTATGACAATAGAAGAAAAACAACAGGAAATAATCGATGATTTTGCCATTTACGATGATTGGATGGACAAATACGAATACATCATTGAATTGGGGAAAGACCTGCCATTGATTGAGGAGAGCAAAAAAACGGATGACCGTCTGATTGAAGGATGTCAGTCGCGTGTGTGGGTTGCTTCTGAATTTAATAACGGTAAAATGCATTTTACAGCTGATTCAGATGCGATTATTACAAAAGGAATCATTGCGTTATTGATTCGTGTACTGGATGGCGAGACACCGGAAAATATAGCAAAAACAGATTTACATTTCATCCCGGCGATCGGCCTGCAGGAACATTTATCTCCAACGCGGGCCAATGGCTTGTTGAGCATGGTAAAACGATTAAAAATAGCTGCACTGGAAGTGCTGAAGTAACGAGGTTATGGTAGAGTTGGAAAATAAAATAGTGGAGGTACTGAAGACCATTTACGATCCCGAAATTCCGGTAGATGTCTACGAATTGGGATTGATCTATGAAGTACGCATTGACGGAGAACAGGATGTAACAATTGACATGACACTGACATCCCCGAATTGTCCGGTTGCGGAAACACTTCCGAAAGAAGTAGAGGAGAAGGTAAGTGCCATTGAAGGGGTGAACTCTGCAAAAGTCGTTATTGTGTTTGATCCGCCATGGGATAAAGATATGATGAGTGAAGAAGCGAAACTGGAACTGGGGTTCTTATAATGTGTCAAACATTTTTGAACGTAGATTGTATGTGATTGGCGAATCTGCCAATCGTAATCGCTAAAATTATTCGCGTTCCTGTTTTGTATTTCTTGAAATGACAGGTACGACATCTGGGCTTTGCTGAAGATCCGGAGACCGGAAGGTGGAAAGGTGCCAGATGAGGTATGCAATTGAAAGCCCTGCACACAGCGAGGCTGTGAGGAATGAACCAAATACAGAAGAAGTACTGCTGTCGTATGTCAGAATGGACAATCCTGCTCCGAACATAAATCCGCATTCCAAAGCAATAAACAGTGTTCCCGATCCGACACCTCTGCGTTGAGGATTGGAAAGATCAGCCATCCACGCCATTAGCGTCGGACTGGAAATCCCTGAGGCAACGCCGTAGACCAGCGCTGCGCTGAGAAACATGAAAACAGAATTCGAAAGAGCGACCATGATCATAGCACAACAAAGAAGTGACATGGCGATAATCAATGTTTTTCTTCGCCCGATGATGTCCGAAAGAGAAGCCGTAAACAGGCGTACAACCAACGTACTCATCGTATAAAAACCAAAGAAAATTCCTTTGTTGTCCAGCCCGAGGTAGCCTGAAATGTCGGGAGTGATCACAAATACATATCCCGAACAGGTTGCAGAAAGAAACATCACAACGGCTGACGGACGGACAGAAGGTTCTATAATGTCATTCCACTGTAATTTCAGTAATCCAGGAGAAAAGCGAACGAGTTGCTGAGCGGGTAGGGTTTCCCGTACTTTGATCAGTAAAATTCCTGAAACGACTGCAAAACTTGATGCGACAATAAATAAGGCGTTATATCCGAGATGATTGATAACCACAGCAGAAATCATTTGTCCGAAACCGAAACCGACAGAGACAAATACTCCCCATATACCCATCCCTTGTCCCCGTTTGTTGGGAGGCAGCAGATCGGTTACCATTGCTGTTGCTCCGGTCGGATGAACCCCTGCACTGAAACCGTGTGCAAGTCTCAAGAGAAGAAACAATAGAATACTTTCTATATAAGGGTATAAAATACAAGTGATTGCTCCGATTAGAATTCCGATGTACATCACCTTTTTTCTACCGATGGTATCCGATAATTTTCCTGAAATAGGTCGTGAAATAGCTGCTGTGATAGAAAAAAAGATAAACACAAGTCCTTTTTTATCTCCTGCGCCAAGTCGTTCCATCATGGTGTTCAGTTCGGGAATGAGTAAGTTGAAACTCGTCATAAAAAATAGTACCCCCACCGACAACAACCAAAAATTCCTGCTATACCCTCTGAACATGATGGTACAAAATTACTCAATTATCATGGGTTGAACTGAAAACGAGGGAATAAAATTTTATCTGTCGGAAGGTAGGATTTCCTGTTTTAAAAATTGTAAATTCGCCCCTTGTAATAAGTAGCTAATAAATCGAAAATATGTCTAAAACACTTGTAATCGGAGCAGGAGGACAAATAGGAACGGAATTGGTTCTTGCGCTGCGTCAAAAGAAAGGAAGCGACACTGTCGTTGCTGCGGATATCAAAGAACATCCTTCGGAAGCACTTGCAGATGGTCCGTATGTTCAGATGGATGTATTGGATCGGGCGTTGGTCAGAAATTATATCATAGAGAACGGAGTGTCTGAAGTATACTTACTGGCGGCATTGTTGTCTGCGACAGCCGAAAAAAATCCTGACTTCGCATGGAAGCTGAACATGGAAAGTTTATTTACCATTTTGGATTTAGGAAAAGAAGGGTGCCTGAAGAAGATTTTTTGGCCAAGCTCCATTGCTGTTTTCGGGCCGACAACTCCCAAGTCCATGACACCGCAATACACCGTGATGGAACCGTCTACAGTGTATGGAATTTCTAAGCAGACGGGAGAGCGTTGGTGTGAATACTACTTTAACAAATTCGGAGTGGATGTGAGAAGTATTCGCTATCCGGGACTGATTTCCTACACTTCGCTGCCGGGAGGAGGAACGACGGATTACGCGGTTGATATTTTTTACCAGGCAAAAAAACGTGGTACGTACGATTGTTTTCTTTCGGAGGATACCAGACTTCCGATGATGTACATGGATGACGCCATTCGTGCAACACTTGAACTGATGGATGCGCCTGCTGAAAAGATTAAAGTGCGGTCAGCATACAATATTGCAGGTTGCTCATTTACTCCTGCAGAACTGACGACGGAAATCAAAAAGCATTTGCCCGGTTTCTCTATCTCCTATCAACCCGATTTTCGTCAGGCGATCGCAGATACCTGGCCGGATTCAATCGACGACACACAGGCGCGTCAGGATTGGGGATGGAACGAAAAATACGCTGTAGAAGAATTGGTTACAGTGATGCTTGAAAATGTGGATATTACAAAAATAGACTGATTTTAATCGAAAAAAATAACATTTTTATCGAAAAGTGGTCAGAAAAGAAATCCGGAGATAAAATTAATCCGTATCTTTAGATTAGAAAGCAATGCGTTTTTATATTAAAAACAAATGTCTATGGAACTACGAAGCATACTTATACTAACTTTATCGGGAATCTTGTATAGCGGATTGTCTTTCTCAGGAGTCTTAAATGAGCAGGATGGTAAAACCAACCAAAAAGATAGTGAGGGACGGAAGCAAGGCAAGTGGATATTTTTCGGTAAAGACAGACCAAATGAAGGGTTTCCTGTAGAAGGAAAAGTCGAGGAAGGTAATTATAAAGATGACCGGAAAGAAGGAACCTGGATTAAATACTATAATGACGGTATTACTCCTAAATTAAAAGGAGAATACAAAAACAACAGGCCTGAAGGAGAATACGTTAAGTTGAGTCCGAAAGGAGTTGTAATTGAGAAAGGGAACTTTACAAAAGGGAAGTTCATCGATTCACTCACCCGTTATAATGCAGACGGATCGCTGGCTTACCAGGGGTTTTACAATGAGCAGGGAAATGAGGAAGGAAAAATCAAGTACTATTACCCCAACGGTCAGTTAGAATTTGAATATACGGCCGAAAACGGTTCTCCAAGAGGAAAAGCAGTGAGGTACTACGAGAATGGGGATACAAAGGAAGTACTGCAATTTGGCGATGGCGGACAAATGGTCAACTCCGAAAAACGAGAAATGGTGAATCCTGCGGTGAAAGTAAAAGATCCTTCTGCTTCAAAAGAACAGGCACCTACGGTTGGAACTCCGAATACGAAAGGAGCTAAATTTTTACCTAACGGATACAACAAAGTATACAATGCCAATCAGGAAATTTGGCAAGACGGAGAGTTCAAGAACGGACGTTTGCACGACGGTAAAGTATATGAATACGACCGCGACGGAATTTTACTGAAAGTACGTGTGTTCAAGGCTGGTGTCTATCATTCTGACGGACAGTTGAATTAAATACGAACAGAATATAAAAAAACGGAAAGCCTTCTGAGAAATCGGAAGGCTTTTTTTATTGGGAATAGCATTTCGAAATCAGATGATTCGATGGACTTGCAACTGTATGTTCATTTTATACAAAATAAAGGAACACCTATACACAAAACACAATCGCTTATACAATCTGGATTGATCAAATGCTACACAATCCATAATTTTGGACATATTCATTTTTAAAATAGTTGTATTATGAAACAATTCTTAAAAAACAAAGCCTTTGGATGGATGTTCTTTTTACTCACAATGACTTCCATATCATACGGACAAACGGTAATAAGCTACCCGGTCAAAAATATTGACGGTGCATCTCCTACGGAGACGTGTGTAACAGTAACATTAGCAGTTGACTATACTTCTGGAGGATCCGGATATACTGTTGTAAGCCCTACATATAATATTACTTACAATGAAACTAAAAATTTAAGCGTAACAATTCCAGATGGGCGAGGGGTTGTTGTGGGAGCAAAAAAGTTAATATTTAACGTTGGGAGTCATGTGCTGACATATACAATTCCTGCATCTGGTGCTATCTATCAGGAATACTATGGTATAAATCCTTGTGGGAGTTTCGGGTCCTCATCAGGATGTATCTTAAAATTAGGCGGGGATACGTCACTAATTACTTATTACATCCATTACGGTTTAGGTTTTGGCGAATAAACACAATACTTATTTGCCTGTTTATTTTTTCCGTTTTCCGTTCGGCTGCTTTGTATAAATTACCTCACCTTCCAGTGTAACAGGTCTGGGGGTGAGGTATATTTTTTTATCCCATGGCACATCAATTGCCTTGTTGACGGGAATTATTTTCTCTGGGTATTCATTGTAAGGAGAAAGAATAACTAACCGGAGATCTTCATGTGTTCCAGAGGGGAGCTCCAGGTTAAAGTTACCATCAATGTCCGTATATGTAGAAGCGATGATCACAGTATCATTAAAAAGCCGAAGTTTGATGTTTGGAAGCACTTCGGAAGTTAATGAATCAATTATTGTCCCTTTTATTTTGTTGTTTGATTCTATGTATTCCGGATGTTGGACGACTTTTCCCAATAGGAGGTGTGGTTGCTTTGGTTCTGGTATTTGTTGTTGCGCAAAATCGCAGGAAGGTAACCCTAAAAGCAACAATCCGGATAATAATTGAGGGAGCGGGTAAAATGTTCGTTGAAAAATCGGCTCGTTTGAACTGATCGTTCTGTTTAATTGATCTGTCGTTACATGACCACAAACTCTTGAATCAGAGTTTTCCAGTAACTGAACAATTTGATGATCATTCATCCGGGTAAAGTCAATGACGGTTTTGGAGCATTGCGCACAAAATCTTCCTTTGTCATCTGGTGTCATTGTGTTCCAGTTTTCATGACACGGCTTCGGGACATCAAGAATATAGGTAACTCTGTTCTTTTTCATGGTTGCGTCTTTAAGTGTTGCATTCTGATAAGATGAATAATCATTAAAATTCCATAAATCAGGAATACTTTTATTACGATATTACGATATTACGATATTACGATATTACGATATTACGATATTACGATATGATTATACCTACCTGTACAATTAACTGTTTTCAACGTTCATTCTGATCGAATACATACCCCTGTTTCCTTTCTGCGTCTATGATGATTGCGGTTCTGCCAAAAAAATATATCTTTATCAAAAATTAATCAACGGAATGAGAAGTACCGTAAATAAAACTGAACCCATCGATTTTTCTCAATCACCCAAAGTGGATAAAGTAGGAGTGGAAGAGCGGGTTGCGCGTTTCCAGACACGCAGTCTCAAAGGGGCGTCTAAATTACAAGGATTGAAGTTGGCGCTCAATATGATTGATCTCACAACATTGGAGGGAAAGGATACCCCCAATAAAGTACGCCAGATGTGTTACAAAGCAGAACATCTTCACGATTCACATCCCGGATTACCAACAGTTGCCGCTGTTTGTGTGTATCCGTCAATGGTGAAAGTAGCAAGAGAATCTCTGCGAAATCCGGAGGTTAAAATTGCATCTGTGTCAACTGCATTTCCCTCTGGTCAGGCGGATTTGAATATCAAACTGACAGATACGAAGCTGGCATTGGATAACGGAGCGGATGAAATCGACATGGTTATTTCCCGCGGAAAATTTCTGTCGGGCGAGTACAATTTCGTGTTTGATGAAATTGCTGCGATTAAAGAAGCATGTGGAAAATCACGACTGAAAGTAATTTTGGAAACAGGTGAACTTGTCACGTTGGATAATGTGCGCAAGGCAAGTGATATTGCCATTTATGCAGGTGCTGATTTTATTAAAACATCAACAGGAAAAATCCAACCGGCTGCTACAATGCAGGTAACTTATACCATGCTAATGGCCATCAAAGATTATTACGATAAAACAGGAATCATGATCGGTATGAAACCTGCCGGAGGTATTTCCAATGCAAAATTGGCGTTACATAACCTGGTTATGGTCAACGAAACATTGGGTGGAAAGTGGCTTACCAATGAATGGTTTCGCTTCGGAGCCAGCAGCCTGGCGAATGATGTATTGATGCAAATTGTAAAACAAGAAACCGGAATCTATCAATCGACGGATTATTTTTCAATCGATTAATGCTTGAATGATATGGCAAAGAATAAAAAAACAGAAGGTATTGAATGGAATTATTCTTCTTCTTTAGAAGGAACCTCTCACATTCAACTTCAAAAAAAATATGATCTGTTCATCGGAGGTAAATTTGTAAAACCGCATTCCGGAAAATATTTTGATACCATTAATCCTGCAACAGGAGAAGTATTGGCTGCCATCGCGCAGGCAGATGAAACAGATGTGGACAAAGCAGTAAAAGCAGCAAGAAAGGCATACAATGAGATCTGGAAGAATATGTCTGGTAAGGAACGGGGAAAATACCTGTTTCGTATTGCCCGATTGATTCAGGATCGTGCGCGTGAATTTGCTGTGATTGAAACATTGGATGCAGGAAAAACCATCCGTGAATCCCGTGATGTAGATGTTCCGCTGGTTGCAAATCACTTTTTCTACTATGCGGGTTGGGCGGATAAACTCGAATATGCATTTCCCAACCGAAAAGTAGAGTCATTGGGAGTTGCCGGGCAAATTATTCCGTGGAATTTCCCGTTGCTGATGGCTGCATGGAAAATAGCACCGGCGTTAGCGTGTGGAAATACAGTGGTACTGAAACCTGCTGAGACCACCCCGTTGACGGCATTGAAACTGGCAGAATTGATCCGGGATGCAGGATTACCTGACGGGGTTGTAAACATTGTTACCGGGTATGGAGATACCGGAGAAGCAATCGTTCGTCACGAAGATGTCGATAAAGTTGCTTTTACAGGATCAACACCTGTTGGAAAACGCATCCACGAAATTGCAATGGAAATGGGCAAAAAATGTACATTGGAACTGGGAGGGAAATCCGCCAACATTATTCTGGATGACGCACCGATTGATCAGGCTGTAGAAGGAATTGTGAATGGTATTTTCTTTAATCAGGGACATGTTTGCTGTGCAGGCTCCCGTTTGTTTGTTCAGGAAAATGTTGCTGATATAGTTGTGCGTAAACTCAAAGATCGGATGCAATCGTTGATCGTTGGGAATCCGTTAGACAAAAACACCGATATCGGTGCAATTAATTCGGAGAAACAATTAAAAACAATTCATCAGTACATTCAACTGGGAGTGGAGGAAGGAGCAGAACTGTATCAACCGGAATGTAGGGTTCCTGCGAATGGTTTTTATTGCCGTCCAACATTGTTTACAAACGTGGCACAATCGAGTCGCATTGCCCAGGAAGAAATTTTTGGTCCCGTACTGACGATTCAGACATTCCGTACCGTTGATGAAGTGATTCAAAAGGCAAATAATTCGCCGTATGGACTGGCAGCAGGAGTTTGGTCAGATAAAGGCTCCCGTTTGTTTAACCTGACTTCTAAGTTAAATGCAGGGGTCGTTTGGGGGAACACCTATAATCGTTTTGATCCGTCATCACCGTTCGGAGGATTCAAGGAAAGCGGATACGGAAGAGAAGGTGGATTGCATGGGCTAAGTGCGTATTTGAAGTAAAGACTGAGTGATCAATTACTAAATTATCAATTACTGAATTATCAATTATCAAGTGGTGGGAGTGAGATACCAGTCTTAATACTTGATAATTTAACCATTGATAACTGATAATTCAACCATTGATAATTAAAAAAATATAAACATAAGACATTGATAATTAGAAACTATTGATTAACTTGAATGGAAAAGGAACCCGTTATGAGTCAATTCAATAAAGATATAAAAGAAAGAAGTTTCGATTTTGCATTAAACACGATAAGAACCTGTAAGTATTTGAAAGAAAGGCACAGAGAGTTTATTATAACAAATCAATTATTTCGATCTGCAACTTCTGTCGGAGCAAATATGAGAGAAGCGAAAAATGCAGAAAGTAAAGCTGATTTTATACATAAACTGGCTATTTGCCAGAAAGAATGTGATGAAAGTATATATTGGATGGAATTACTGATTGAATATATTGATGAAGAGAAAGAAACACTGCAACCATTATGTCAGGAAGCGGAGGAGTTACTTAAAATCATCAAAACAATTAGTATTCGTACGAAAGAAAATGTGAAAAGAAGTAAAAATTATAAATGTTGAATGAATAAGTACTGAATGATCAATTACTAAATTATCAATTACTAAATTATCAATTATCAAATGTCAGAAATGAAATTTCAGTATGGCTCGTCCTTTGATAATTAATCCTTTGATAATTGATAATTACAAGGCATTGATAATTACAAGGCATTGATAATTAAAAAACTTGATAATTAAAAACTATGAGTCGTTTGGAAATAATAAAAACATATAAGATTTATATCGGAGGGGCATTTCCGAGAACGGAATCAGGTCGTTATTACGTTCCTTTAAATAAAAAAGGGGAGCCACTGGGTAATGTCTGTTTGTGTTCGAAAAAAGATGCAAAAAATGCGGTGGTTGCTGCCCGGAAAGCATTTGGATCCTGGTCGGAGCGCGCAGCTTTCAACAGAAGTCAGATCCTATACCGCATAGCTGAAATGCTGGAAGGCAGAAAAGCACAATTTGTGGAAGAACTGGTATTGCAGGGATCCACGCAAAAAGCGGCGCAGCAGGAAGTGGAAGCAAGTATCGATCGTGTGGTTTATTATGCAGGATGGTGTGATAAAGTTTCACAGGTGACAGGTAGCGTGAATCCGGTGACATCATCACATTTTAATTTTTCGGTGTATCAACCAATGGGCGTGATCGGTATCATTGCGGATCAGTCAACTTCTCTGATTGGCTTAATTTCACAGGTAATTCCTGTCATTGCGAGCGGAAATACGGTTGTTGTACTCGCTGCTGAAAACTTACCCTTGTGTGCAGTTACGTTTGCTGAAGTGATCAACTCTTCGGATGTTCCCGGAGGTGTGGTGAATATTCTCACAGGAAAACCGGACGAACCTGCAAGTGTTTTGGGAACACACATGGATGTGAACGCAATCGTATTGGGATCGGATTCGAAAGAACTGAATGCTTCTCTGCGAAAAAGCAGTGCGCTGAATTTGAAACGCGTGATCGAAATGCAGACCGATTGGAGCAAAGCGGACGCACAGGGATTGTATCAAATCACGGATTGCATGGAGTTGAAAACAACCTGGCATCCGGTTGAAAACATTGGGGGAAGTACTTCCAGTTATTGACGCATATTATTTAAGGGAATGTTGCTCTGATTGATAGGAAAGTATCACAGTAATTATGTACTTTTGCACCCTTATCAGATTTTAGTTGAACTATGACAGAACAACGCGTACAACAGATTTATCAATCAATCGAACCACTACGACAACAGATTATTAACCACGAATTGTATACATCCGTTAAAAGTCTGGATGACCTCAAGATTTTCATGGAATACCATGTATTTGCCGTATGGGATTTCATGTCTTTACTGAAAGTTTTGCAAATCAACCTGACGTGTACCACCGTTCCGTGGTTTCCCGTTGGTAATGGAACCACCCGTTATCTGATCAACGAAATCGTTGCAGGTGAAGAATCGGATCTGGATCACGAAGGCAACCGTAAAAGCCATTTTGAGTTGTACCTGGAAGCCATGCAACAGTGTGGTGCTGATACAACAAAAATCACAGCGTTTTTGGAAGTGATGAAACAAACCGGAGATTTTGAACAAGCATTTGAAGCCGCAAATGTAGCTCCGGCGATCCGTGATTTCATTAACACGACTTTTGAAGTGGTAAACAGTGGTAAACCGTATTTGCAGTCGGCTGTATTTACATTCGGGCGCGAGGACTTAATTCCTGAAATGTTCATTTCCATCGTAAAAGATATTGAACAAACATTCCCGGAAAGTGTCTCCATTTACAAATATTACCTGGAACGTCACATCGAAGTGGATGGTGATCATCACAGTCATTTGGCACTGGACATGACTTCTAATTTGTGCGGTGAATCAGATTCCAATTGGGAAGAAGCACAACAGGCCGTGATACAGGCACTGCAACAACGTATTAACCTGTGGGACGGTGCGTTGAATGAAATTCGCAATAGAAATTAATTCCCCCGGCACGAATCGATTCGCAGAACCTGCCTAGAATTTCAGGTGTTTGACCGTATGTCCGTTGTTAATCAGCTGTTTCAGAGAGTCAATTCCGATTTTAACGTGGTCTTCTGCAAAATGAGCCGTTACTTTATTGTCACTTTCCGATGTTTTCACTCCTTCGGGGATCATCGGCTGATCGGATACGAGTAACAATGCTCCTGTAGGAATTTCATTGAAGAAGCCAACGCTGAAAATCGTTGCTGTCTCCATGTCAATTGCCATCGCACGGATTTTTTTCAGGTAATTCTTAAAATCTTCGTCGTGTTCCCAAACGCGTCTGTTGGTGGTGTAACAGGTTCCTGTCCAATAATCCCTTCCATGATCGCGAATGGTTGTTGAAATGGCTTTTTGCAACGCAAAAGCGGGCAGAGCAGGGACTTCCGGTGGAAAGTAATCCGAGCTGGCACCTTCACCTCTGATTGCTGCAATCGGTAAAATTAAATCCCCGACCTCACTCTTTTTCTTCAAGCCGCCGCATTTCCCAAGAAATAAAACTGCTTTCGGGTGAATAGCAGACAGTAAATCCATACACGTTGCCGCAGAGGCGCTACCCATTCCAAAATTGATGATGGTGATTCCGTGTGCTGTTGCACATTGCATCGGCTTTCCGATGCCTTTGATTTCAACATCAAATTGTTTTGCGAAAATAGCTACGTAATTGTGAAAATTACACAGTAAAATGTACTGACCAAAATTCTCTAATTCTTCTCCTGTGTATCTTGGTAACCAATTGTTGACGATTTCTTCTTTTGTTTTCATGTATTGTAAATGTAAAAATGTAAGTTGTTCTTTTGTTTCTTAAAAATAGAAAAAACTACCGACATTGTAATGCATTGCAACAGGATAAATCTTAATAATTGTGAAAGAAGTTCTCAGTGATTGATCATCAACTGTGTGCTTTTCTCGTTGATCCGGATGAGGTAACTACCATTTTTAAGTGCAGTCAGGTCAATGTGTTGTTTTCCTTTTTCCAATTGTCCTGACTGAACCGTTCGACCAACCTGATCACAAATCAGATAGGATGCAGGAGCTGCTGATTCAATTGTCAAAACACCTCCCTGAACAGGATTCGGGTATAGCAATATGTCTGACGGAGAAGAAATTGCAGCCAATGATACGGTATTGAGCGAAGCTACTCCAAAACCTTCCCGGATATAATCGTTTACAGTCATTGCGGTAAAGCGTGAATCCCAGTTATTCTTACTGAGCTGTTTGCGCAACGTAATGAATTCTTCCAATCCGCCGGTCTCTCCGATACTTGTCAAATAGGTAGAAATATCCCGTTCAGGATCCGGGTAGGTGACATCCAACTGTAACGATCCCGTTTCTCCACTGGCTGTTACCCAGGAAGTATAATTTCCGGCAGCAAACCAGTCAGGTGCATTGACAACATTGTGATACCGGTTACCGCGAAAGGTAAGATTGGAAAAAGAACCATTGGTATTGACGCAATATGCCAGCGGATTTTCTAACTGAATGTCATTGGAATCAATGAGCATTACGCCTTGTTTATTGGTACCGAATTGAAGTCCCGCTGCAAAATCAAATCCTGATGTCTGGTTGTTTCCCCAACGGTAAATAATGTTTTGACGGATCGCTACATCTTCAATGTGATCCAGACCAATAGCCGTGTTGTAGGCTCCGGTTTCCGTAAAGTGAGCAACGACATTTTCACTGATTTCAACATTCCGCACCCGATCAATCGTAATTCCGTTTCCGGGATCGTAAGGCTCTATCCGCGCACCGAGGATGACATTGTGTTTTACTTCTCCTGACACACCTTCTGTGGGCCAGTTAATCTGAGAGGGATCAAATGATCCTATAAACAGGTTGCGGGGATTGGACAGTGCCAGGTTGTTTTCAATAATTCCGCCACAACGTGCACCAATTCCTACCGCCGAAGCACGGGAAACAATGTTGTCTTTAAATGTCAGGTTACTGCAACTGGATTGAAAATAGGTGTTGTGGCTGAATCCTGTTGCATCTGCTCCGGAAATCGTTGTACTCCAACCGTTGTGATCAATCAGGTTTTCTTCAAAAAGAATATTGTCAATGTGGTGCATGTAAACACCTCCGCCTCCGCCACCGGTTTGGTATCCGTTGACAATGGTGTTTCTTCGGACTGTAAATCCGGAGTGACTGTAGGAGGAAGAACCGCTGTAATCCTGTACGACAATGTGAATACAGAACAGGTTAAAATAACAATCTTCAACAAGAAATGAGTGAAAGGGCGCATTGAGAATGTTAATGGCACTCGGTTCGTCGCTGCCTGCACGTGTATGTGGTTCTGCGTACAATCCTGAAATAGCAATGTGTGAAGCTGCTCCGGTAAATGAAATCAGATTATCACTTCCTGTCAGTATTCGCGGACGTTCAGTAGAAACGCCATAGCTTCCAATCAGCATTGGTTCAGAAGCATTTTTTCCGTTGATGTTCATCAAGCCGAAATGTTGATTGATGAATACGTCTCCTTTTTTCAATAAAATCCAGTCAGGAAACCCATCTCGAAGCGCTGCTTTTGCTGCGTCGATGGTTCTGTAAGGTTGAACGGTTCCGGATGGAAGAAACGGATCACTTCCAACCTCACTGTCTCCCGGAGCATAAAATTCAGCAGTAGCATCATTTCCATCCACATCACTTACATAAATAATTCGGGTGTCAGGACTTACGGTGAATTGAGTCCATCCATTGATAACGGGAAGTTGTGAAAAAGCAGACAGGTAACTTACTAGCAGTAGTAAAAACGTCACATTGATTTTTTTCATAATAATACCGGGGTGAATTTATTAACACCTTGATTATTTCAAAGTTAGTGTATTTGTTGCGAGGATTTTACGCTTTCGTAAGATTTATTTTCTGTCAGCAGACGCAAGTATTCTCATTTTATCTTCAGTAAGTCGGTACACCGCCCATTCATCCAACGGAAAAGCACCCAAAGATTTGTAAAATTCAATAGAAGGAGTATTCCAGTCGAGGACAATCCATTCCATGCGTCCGCACTCTTTTTCAACAGCAATCCGTGCGAGTTCGATCAGTAGTTGTTTTCCATATCCTTTTCCTCGGTGCTGCGGTTCAATGAAAAGATCTTCCAGGTATAATCCGGGTTTTCCCAGAAACGTAGAAAAATTAAAAAAGTAAAGCGCAAATCCGATGATTGCTTCATTTTCTTCAACCAGCAACACATGTGCATATCCATTTTCAAACACATTTTTCTCAATGAGTTCGGGCGTCATGACTGCTTCATGGGACAGTTTTTCATAATCTGCCAGTTGCCGGATCAACTCTACGATGACTTGGGCATCAGCTTTTGTTGCCGGGCGAATATTACCGTTTTTCATGTTGTTATTGCTTTAACGAGAAAGCCCTCGTTTCCAAGGGCTCTGATTGTATTGTCAATGCGATTCTATTTAATCGATGATTGTGATGCTTTCAATGGAATCTCCCTGACGGATATCATCCACTACATCCACTCCTTCAATCACTTTTCCGAAACACGTATGGTTTCCGTCCAGGTGAGCAGTATTGTCACGGGAATGGCATACAAAAAATTGTGAACCTCCTGTATTTCTTCCTGCGTGTGCCATGGAAAGCACTCCTCTGTCGTGGTATTGGTTTCCACCTTTCAATTCACAATCGATTTTATAACCAGGACCTCCTGTTCCGGGAACTCCGCTTGCCCCGTCGCGGGAATTCGGGCATCCTCCCTGAATTACGAAATTCGGAAGTACGCGGTGCCATTTCAAACCGTCGTAAAAACCGTCTTTTGCCAGTTTCGCAAAGTTTGCTACGGTATTTGGTGCATCTTCGGTGTATAAATCCACCTTCATTTCACCTTTGTTTGTTTTGATGATTGCTTGCATTCTATTGGATTAAAATTATTATTTTACTTTATTTTCGAGCATGGGTACAAAACTGAATACACCATATTGCTGAATGTCGACTTCTCCGTCCGGAAGTTTTTTGATCTTTAACATGACCTGGTCTTTTCCTTCTCCGACAGGAATAACCATGATGCCACCTTCTTTGAGTTGATCAATCAATGCGGCAGGTACTTCAGGAGCGCCACAGGTAACAAGTACTTTATCGAAAGGAGCCAGTAATGGAAGTCCGGCATAACCGTCACCGTATACCAACCGAGGATTGAAATTGAAATGTTCAATGATTTTTTTTGCTTTCAGAAACAATTCACGTTGCCGTTCGATGGAAAATACTTTTGCCCCCAACTTGCATAAAATGCAGGTCTGAAATCCGGATCCTGTCCCGATTTCAAGTACTTTTTCACCTTTTTTCAACTCCAGTAAATGTGTCTGAAATGCAACTGTGTACGGATGTGAAATGGTTTGACCGGCACCAATTTGAAACGCCTGATTACTATACGCTTGTTGTTCGAATACCAAATCGAGGAAAAAATGACGTGGAATGGCGTCAAATGCTTCTAAAATCTGTTCGTTTTCAATTCCCTTCTCCCGCAGCTCATTGATCAGCTGCCTTCTCATACCTTTGTGCTTGAACGTATCCTGCATGCTACAAAGTTAGTAAAAGATTTGCTTTATCAGGGGAAAAGGATGTAGATAGTTACTTCATTTTTTCGACAAAATTTTCCCGGATAGCAGTTTCATAGCGCTCGGATAAATTTTTTAATACACGCCAGTTTTGGATGTAATCATTCTTTGTTAAGGTCACGTTGATGATTTCTATTTTAACCTTTTTATCATTGACAGGAATCAGTTTATATTTTACATTGACAATTGTATCCGTTTTTCTTTCACTATAATATCCCGGAGGGTAATCATAAGGTAATTCTGCAATGATGTGATCCGTTTGATAATAAAAAGTGGTGTCATACCAACATGGATGTTCACTTGTCACCAGCTTTACATCATAGCCCATTGATTTGATTTGTTGAATGGCAGCCTCTTTGCTCTGTTTGATTGTATATTTCTTACCGATGAAGACCGTTCCTGAAGGAATGGGGTCTTTACATAAGTGGCGTACCTGTGATGTGGCACAAATTGCAAATCCGGTTGTTCCTAATAGTCCGAATCGTAGTACGGTGGTCATAAAATGACGATTGGTTTCGTTTCTTTCTTCTGTGTTGATAATCCGATGTGCCATGGGTAGTATCAGCAGTGCGAGGTAATCTGTGTAGTCAATCACCCGGTTTATTGTAAAAAATGCATATGTGTTGAACCAATCAATAATGGGGGTTACTACAGGTGTCTTCCAGAGTAGGAATAAACTAGCAGTAACTAAAGTAATCCATTTTTTTGATGAAGGAAAAACAACTGCAAAAAAGATTGGAAATACAATCAGTCCGGAGAAATCGGATAGTTTTCCAGTAAGAATGTTTCCATAATGAGATTTAAGGTAAAAATCATTTAAAAGTAATGCACACAGGCTGATAATAAAAACAGGGTGGAAGAGGAGTGGAATGTTTCTCATGTAGTTTTTTTTATAACGATCATGCATTTCGTTTGTTACAATGAACAATTTCACTGCAACAAAAAAGCCGCAGTAACATGTGTGTCGCTACGGCAGTTATCTTTCAGAATGGAGGTCGTTATTCTCCTTTAAATACAGGCGCTCTTTTTTCTAAAAATGCGTTTACTCCTTCGTTGAAATCGTATGTTTGTCCGGCAATGGTTTGTAATTCACCCTCTACAGCCAGTTGTTGCGTCAAGTTATTCGTTAGGCTTGCGTTGAGTGCCCGTTTGGTCAATCCCAATCCTTTTGTCGGCATTTGTGCTAATTTTTCTGCTAATGCATATACTTCTGTTTCAAAAATATCATCCTCAACAGCCTTGTAAATCATGTTCAGGGAAACTGCTTCGTCAGCAGAAACTTTGTCTCCGGTCATCATCAAAGCAGCAGCTTTTTGGAAACCAATAATCCGGGGTAAGAAGAAAGTACCTGCCGAATCCGGAATCAAACCTATTTTTGAGAAAGCCTGGATGAATGCAGCACTTTTCTTTGCAATGGTCATATCACATGCCAGCGCAATATTAGCACCTGCACCTGCCGCTACACCGTTTACAGCGCCGATTACCGGCTTTTCGATGTTTCTGATGCGTTCAATAATCGGGTTGTAATGATCTTTTACGATGGAGGGTAAATCCGGTCCGTTGGGATCTGTTACTTCTGCTAAATCCTGACCTGCACAAAACGCTTTTCCTTCACCGATGAGCACAATTGCACGCACCGTCGCATCCTGTTCCGCAGCATCTAATTCCTTGTGCAGAGCAAACGCCATTTGCTGGTTGAATGAATTAAATACTGCCGGACGGTTGAGTTTCAGTGTCCGTACCCCCTTATTATTTGTTACAATGATTTCCATTTTAATTTTTGAGATTAAAGATAGCAAAACTTACTTGCTGTTTAATATTCTTCGAAATAATCCCGATAATAAACTGAAGAAAGTGCACTTATTATTTCTTGAACTCCCCAATATTCTTCCATTTTCCTGGAGTTGAAATCTTTAATAATCGATTCATAACCAGGGCAACCTGTAAATATATTTTCCCAACCCGAAATGTTTTTTGCTAAGATCGGAACACGGGTTACTTTATTATTTATGCAAACGTAATAAGCTGTTGACGAACCATAATAGCTAACAGTGGCGTTACTTGTTGTATATGATAGGATCATTTTTCCATGATCATTCACTTCTATCATATATTTTTTTCTTCCTTTTACTAATGCACCTTTTTTTATGTTTCCGAATAAAAATTGCCTGCCATCAAAACCTGTAAAACCAGATAAAACTTCTTTGTAAGGGTATATTTTCACAACCACTTCACCCTCATAGCAATGATAACGACTCATGATCAGTTTGATTTTATCATAATGGTGAATGGTACCACTTAAATCTTTGATGTAATACGGTCCGGGTGTTTTTTCTCCGGTCTCATCTTGCGCACTTGTAAATCGACAACTAATGATAGCGATTACGAAAAATAAAATGAACCTTGAAAGTGTTGTTGACACATTCATTTGAAACGATTATTTAATTTGGTGTTGATTTACAGATAGCGCGAATTACATTAATCCCAGACACAATTTCATGCGGATTACCCGTTTAGCGGCCTCATCTGCTTTTGCTTTGAATGCAGTATCAGCCTGGTATTTCTTTAAAATCTCGGTATGTGCTTTTTCCGCATCCAGGGGCATCAATAAAATATCACATCCTGCTTCAATCACTGCTGTATTTACATTGGGAACCTGCGTTACTCCTCCCATGTTCATGGCATCGGTTACTACCAGTCCCTTGTAATTCAATTCCTTGCGCAATAAATCCGTCACAATGACCGGGGAAACCGTTGCAGGAAGTCCATTGGTATTGTACTTCGGGTTATTTTTCACAGCCAGATGTCCGATCATAATGGAAGGAACATTTTTCGCAGCTAACTCCTTAAACGTAGCAAGTTCTTTCAATTCTCCATCAATCACTTGTAAAGCCTTATGCGTATCTCCGGATACTAATCCATGTCCCGGGAAGTGTTTTGCCGTTGAAATAATATTTGCTTTACTCGACTCTTCAATAAATGCCCAGGAGAATGGTACAATGTTTTTCGGATCTTTTCCAAATCCACGGTACCCGACTGTTGAATTGGATGCCATATCGGAAACCGGAGCAAAATTGTAGTTGATGCCGATTTCATTCAGGTCTTTGGAAATGGTTTGGGCAACTGTACGAACTTCTTCTTCTGTTGTCAGTTCAGCTGCTTTCTTCACTACCGTTGAACCTGTAATTTTTCTATTCACCAACGACGGTTCTGCATCTGCACTGTATAAGAACGGCAGCACACCCAATTCAGCATTTTTTGCATTGATATCTGCAATCCACTTTGTAAATTGCTCTTTTGTTCCGTTGAGCATGAGTACTCCTCCGATCTTTTTTGCCGCTACCAACTTCATGATCACTTCTTCCGTTTGTCCCAGTCGCCCCATGGCCGGCATGATTAACTGCGCGACTTTTTCTTCATCACTCAGTTTTGAAAACAGTTTATCAACACGCTCATCAATCACTTTTGAATTTGAAAAATAATCTTCAATGGTTAATGTGTCCGCTTTTTCTTGCGGTGCCGGTTGTTTTGTCTCGCTTGATTTTGGCAATTTTTGGACTACCAGATCATCATTCTGTGTACAGGAAACGAATGAGATTCCCGCAAATAAAAAAAAGGTGAAAAATTTATTCATAGTTTGCAAATATATTGTTCCAATAGACATCAAAGTTAAGCATAGAAAATGCTCCTCTGTTCCTGATCCGTTCTGTTTTTTCCACAATTCCGTTGTCAACAATCAAGCCAAATCCGAAAACAGGGGTAGTTGCTTTACCGTTGGTGAGCTTTGTTGCCGTTCCGAACCTCAAATCATAGAAGTTGTACAACGAGTCTTTCCGTTCAATTGTATAATAGCCTTTTGAAATAAACTTTAACAGTTCAGGGTATCCTTCTTCTCCTTTTTTCCATTTTAATTCATCGAGTAACTGATGATTTTTCGGAATGATTTCCAGGTCAGTGGCTTTATATTCACCAAAAACGGATTTGTAAGTCACATAATAATTTTCCCGGTTTTCTCCGATAATGGTCCAATAGAACGTCGTTGCAGGCATTGCGGATACCATTTTACGATCAACGCTGACTCCTGACTGAGCAAAATAAGTATCTGCTTTGTTTTCAATCGTATATTTCGCAATAACTCCCCACAGCAGGTAACCCGAAGAATAAATAATCCCGATCCAGTTAACCCGATTGCGCCATAGAGATGTTCGCTTCATCGAAATAGCAACCACAACACAGATCAAAAACGGAACCGTATACAACAGATCAATCACAAAAACAGAATCCAGGGATAACCGTTCGGGAGATGGCCACAACAATGAAGTGCCGTAATTTGTGAAAACATCCAGCAACGGATGTGTTACAATACCAAAGAAAAACAGCAGTATCCACGTTTTGTATTCGTATTTTCGTTTGTACAGACGAAACAACATCCATGCAAAAACAGGAGAAAACAGAACGGCAAACAAAATCGAATGAGAAAATCCCCGGTGAACCAGTGCCGCTTCTATCGGGTGATAAAAACCATTTAGAAAAACATCCAAATCAGGAATCGTTCCTGCAATGGCACCCCAGAATGCAGCTTTTATCCCCATTTTTTTCCCTCCGACCGCTTCACCGACCGCAGCCCCGAGTACAATTTGTGTCAACGAATCCATACAAAAAATTTCAAACACAAAATTAATCAATAAAACCAGTGAGGACATATTTTCCCGATTAAAACCAGTACAGATCCATACATCAGAAAAAAGATTAAAAATGTGGACGAAGAGGAGGATTCCCGGTAATTTTTTTGTACCTTTAGTTGTAAACCTATCTTTTAATCTATGGAATTAAACCGAAGTATCAAACACTGGGCGGAAGATGACCGTCCGAGGGAGAAAATGCTCCTGAAGGGAAAATCAGCATTGTCAGATGCAGAACTCATTGCCATTTTATTAGGTTCCGGAACTTCCGCCCGTTCAGCATTGGATGTTGCCCAGGAATTGTTGCAAAGAAATGAAAACAACCTCCATCTTTTCGGGAAAATGGACATCAACGAACTAAAAAAAATCAGAGGAATCGGTCCCGCAAAAGCAGTTAAGTTGTGTGCTGCCATTGAGTTGGGAAAACGAAGGCAGTGTGTTGGTCCCAGAAACCGAATGAAAGTAACTTCCTCTCCGTCCGCTTTTGATTTGTTCAGCAACGATTTGCAGGATTTGAAACACGAAGAATTTCACGTGCTTTATCTCAACAGGGGGAACTATGTACTGCAAAAAAAGCAAATTTCAATCGGAGGGATTTCCGGAACTGTCGCCGACGGGAAGATTATTTTTAAAACTGCCCTGGAGTTGAATGCCAGCGGAATTATCCTCGCGCACAATCATCCCAGTGGAAGATTGAGCCCCAGCGAGCAGGACCGAAAACTAACGCAACAACTCAAAGAGTTCGGGAAATTGATTGATATCGATATTCTTGATCATTTAATTATATCCGAATCAGGATATTATAGTTTTGCAGATGAAGGGATGATTTAGAATCAAATTTAATGGCACAAATATTGTAATTCCATTCTCAATTAAAATAAATTATTAGTGCTAATGAAAAGAAAATTACTTAAACCCTATCTGTTTGTTGTTCCTGCTTTGTTAACTTCTATGTTCTCCTTCGGGCAGGAAAAGATTTATTACGCCAATCAAAAGCAAGCAGCAGAAAATTATTCGGTTGAAATTTCGAATATCGTAGGTCTGGCAACTGAGATCAAATTCAAGTTGGAAATTGAAAACACCAGCAGTGAGTTTTTATTATTCGATGCTTCTAAGTGTGTTTTTACCATTAACGGTACAACAGTTACACCAAAAGATAAATTCATCATCGTTGAACCATATAAGAAAAAGAGTAAGACCATTGTTGCTCTTGGAAGTGGTTATAATAACGTTCGTGACTTTAAATTTGAACTAAACGGAGTTCAACGTGTTGTACCAACAGATGAAAAGTTTGCTGCCCCGGGATTTACATTCCCGCCAAGCAAAAATGATTTTTCGACAGGCGATTTCTATGTTGAACTGAAAGGGTACAAAAAAGAAACAGGCGCAACGACTTCCAAATTCAATGTTCAATACAAAGGGAAGAAAATTGGTTTTGTTTCTCCGTCTAAGATATCTGTGTTGATGCCGGACGGAAAGGAATATGCAAACGGTAAGAAAACAGATCCGATTTTGTTATTTCCGGGAGGATCAGATAGCTTTAGTGCCAATTGGGAACGGATGCCGGGAGGTAGCCTGAACGATATGCAAAAAGTAGAAATGAATCTGAATTTTACAGATGTATTCACCGAAGCGGTTGCTGTCGATTTGCCGTCTCAATCGTTTAATTTCTCATGGGATGAAGCATTGACAAAGGAAAAAAATAAATAATGAATTGACCATTAAGCGCTTAAATACCACCACCATATACTGATCAAAAAAAAGCCCTCGTGATATCACGAGGGCTTTGCTTTTCTATACAGTTGACTGTTAAACCAGTTCCATGCTGCGTTCAACAAAAGCATTTAACGCTTCTCCTGTCAGCATTCCCTGAGAAAGCAGTGCCAGATCTGTTAACTGTTTTACCTTTTTCGTTTGTTCCTCTCCGGACGTTGCGAGAATTTCTGAAATTTTCTCGTGATTACTGTTGACAACAATGTTGTAACGTTCCGGGAAAGCACCGAAAAATCCGCCGCCGCCCATGCGCTGTTGTTCCATCATTCTACGTATAAACTCAGGTTGTGTAATGATAACAGGAGATTCGGAAGCACTCATGCTTTCAAACTGAACCGTGAATTTTTCTTTTTCCTTCAATGCTCCTTCAAACACCGGTTTTAACTTTTCTTCGTCTTCTTTTGATAATTTTGAAGGAATTTCTTCGTCTTTTTTGATGAGTTTATCCAACGTATCTGCATCAACACGAGCGAATGTAAGGTTCTCAAACGTTTGTTCCATTTTACTGATCCAGTGAGGTGTCAGCGGACTTTCAAAGCTCAGTACGTCGTATCCTCTTTCGTTTGCCTTTTTCACAAAACCATATTGCAATTCGGGATTGTTGGTGTATAACACAACGATTTTTCCGTCTTTATCTGTTTGGAGTGTTGCAATTTTATCCTTGTATTCCTCTACTGTATAATACTTTCCATCTGTTGATTTTACAAGGCTGAAATTTCTGGCTTTTTCTGCAAATTTTTCTTCAGAAAGGGTTCCATATTGGACAAATACCTGCAGATCGTCCCATTTTGATTCAAAATCCGCGCGGTCATTTTTAAACATTTCCGCCAGCTTATCTGCCACTTTTTTTGTAATGTGTGCAGAAATTTTCTTTACGTTTCCGTCACTTTGCAAATAAGAGCGGGATACGTTTAACGGAATATCCGGAGAGTCGATCACTCCATGCAGTAATGTCAGGAATTCGGGAACAATGTTTTCAACACTGTCAGTGATGAATACCTGGTTGGAGTACAAATTGATTTTGTTGCGTTGTACCTCTACATTTTCTTTGATTTTCGGAAAGTATAGGATCCCGGTCAAATTGAATGGATAATCAACATTCAGGTGGATGTGAAACAACGGATTTTCAAATGTCATCGGGTAGAGTTCACGATAGAAACTGTCGTAATCTTCCTGTTTCAGATCAATCGGCGCTTTCGTCCATGCCGGCGTGGTATTGTTAATTTGATTGTCAACATCTACAGCAACACGTTTTACTTTTCCGTCCTCGTCTTTTTCTCCCTCCGGTGAATCGATGTATTCTGTTTTTGTTCCGAAAAGAACCGGAACCGGTAAGAATTTACAATAACGGGTTAAAATCTCATTGATGCGGTTTTTCTCCAAAAATTCGAGTGAATCTTCAGCGATGTACAACACGATGTCTGTTCCCCGGTCTGTTTTTTCAATATCTGTAATGGTAAATTCAGGCGAACCGTTGCTTTCCCATTGTACTGCCTGCGATCCGTCTTTGAAGCTTTTTGTTCGGATTTGTACTTTTTCAGCGACCATGAATGCGGAATAAAAACCAAGCCCGAAGTGCCCGATAATGTTTTCAGCACCTTCTTTTCCTTTGTATTTCTGAACAAATTCTTCTGCTCCGGAAAAAGCGATCTGGTTGATGTACCTATCAATTTCTTCCGCTGTCATACCAATCCCGTTATCCCGGATTGTTAGCGTTTTTTCTTCGTTGTTCAGAATTACTTCCACTTTCAGGTTCCCCAGCTCTCCCTTAAACTCTCCGTTTTTAGCAAAGAATTTCAGCTTTTGCGATGCATCAACTGCATTGGAAACCAATTCCCGTAAAAAAATCTCATGATCTGAGTATAAAAATTTCTTGATGATCGGAAAGATGTTTTCCGTTTGTACATTTATTTGTCCTGTTCTCATGAATATTACTTTTTTGCATTCCTCTTTTCAATTTTTGTACCACAGGAAAAAAACTGACAAAGTGTCAATAACCGGATTCATTTGTGTCAGGAATTGGTAAACATTGCAGACAGTTATTTGCCGTTAGCACGTGTTAATTAACATTCAGGTGTTAACCACTTTCCTCTGTTGTCAGGAATAAAAGCCATAAAATATTGTTTCTTCGTGTATAGAAAAAGTAGATTATGACGCGTTGGTTGTTGATTGGATTGATTGGATTATTTTGTGGGACAGTAAGTGCACAAACTCCGACTTTTGACCGTTTGGAACTTTATTATTCACAGGGACATTACCTGAAAGTTTACAAACAGTCCGGGAAGTTACTGGATAAACCTGAATATGATTATTCCAGAGTGCCGGCATTTTACCGTGCGTTGAGTACATTTCAACTGACGGAAAATAAACAGTGGGCACGGACGCGCCCTCATGCGCTGGAAGATGCGAAAGCATTGTATCTGAAATTGCTGTCAACCAGTGACGGACAAGAAGTGATTGAGAATCATTTGAGTGATGTAGCGGCATTGAAGCAGGATTTATTGAACCGTATCGGAGACTTAAAACGGGAGGGAAACCAAAAAGAATCCGATCAATTATCGATGATTGTAGCCGAATTATTTGAACAAGTACCGGTGATCAATGACGAAGTACCGATTGAAAAACCGAAGCCTTCGGAAGAAGTGGTCCGTGAGTTTTCGTTCGATTCGAAGAACAGGGATGAAATTGTTGAATTTGCTAAACAACAGTTGGGGAAACCGTATGTTTATACAGGAAGTACACCTGCTGGATTTGACTGTTCCGGGTTTACGAGTTATGTGTTCAGTGCATATAAAGTTAACCTTCCGCGACGCTCCGGAGATCAGTACACCAATTCTAAAAAACTGAAAGAAAATAAAGTTCAGAAAGGAGACCTGGTATTTTTTGATAACGGAAGCGGGGTGAACCACGTAGGAATGATTATTTCCGAACAAGGAGAGGCTCCGGTGATGATTCATGCAAGTACTTCCAAAGGAATTGTCATTACCGAAATTCATAATTCCGAATACTGGAATAAACGCCTGAAAGGGTACGGAACGTTTTTGGAGTAAGATCGTCGTCTAACAAATAGAACCGATTTCTTTACCACAGATTTGAAGAGTTGTTGGTTTGTGAACGGAAATTAAAATCCAAAACTTCCACAACAAACTCGAACATTATGCTCGTGGAAAAAAAAACTTAGTTCTAATCCTTCAGTAAATCTGCTACCGATTTCGGACGGAGTGCAAAATTGGTAGAAAAATGCTGAATGAATTGTTCTTCCTTGTTGATTTTATCCATTGGATAAAAGACACCATCCGGTTGTTCGTAGTATGTTACACCAATGACTTCTCCGCTGTCCAGGTATATTTTGATTTCGGAAGCATAAAAACGATTCATTCCCATTCGTTTGATGACTACGGGTTGTTTCAGAGCAAGTGAATCGGTAAGTGTATCATTGATCGTTAGTGTATCTGTCGGTTGCAGCTCCACCTGCATTGAATCGGTTTCATTGAACACAGGAAGCGAATCGATCGGAGAAGGGGAGGTGAAGTCCAAATCAGGGATCGTTGTTTTTGTGGAATCGATCGGTTGAATACTGTCCGGCAGACGGGGATTTTTATCTTCGTCTTCGGGGAAGTAGATGGTTTGTGCATTTCCGATCACCTTTGCACTCGTTAGTTCATTTTTAACAAAATAGGCAAACATTTCCGTTCCCCCGATTTGGTTGTAATACTTGCCGGAGTCGATTTCCATTACTCCGGTTGCTTTTCCCCAGATTCGTGCTTCATGAATGGTTGAATCGTTCATGTACACCCGCATTGAATCTCCTTTCAGTTCCCCTTTTTGAGCCCATAGAATAGGTTTTTTATAGAGTTCCATATACCCGTCAGCTTTTGCATACGAAAGGCTGTCTCCGATGCCCTGTATTTTTGAGCTGAATATTTTGACGCCATGATACCCGAGTGTCAACACGCGGTTATCAAGTGAATCATTTTTGTTGTAGAGCGTATCTGCGTGAATGTGCAAGGTATCTTCTTTTTGGTACTTGATGATCATCGCGTCGTCGGTCAGCAGGGAATATTTCAACGAATCATCCATAATGGCGTAGTGTCCGTAAAATGCAATACTGTCTTTGGTATCGTGAATAAATACATCACAAAACCCTTCGGCAATTTTTGATTTGGGGGCGTACAGCAACGAGTCGCCTTTTATAATGCGTGATTCCTGTTCAATGACCGCATTTTTAATCAGGCTACCGTCTTCTGTTTCCATGTTGTACCATCCCCGTTCTCCTTCCATAAATGCATCTTCCGTTACAATACAGGTCGGGCCGTAAAAATAACAGGTGCTTTTCTGGTATTTGTATTGTAGCGAATCGGTTGTCATACGCAGTTCGTCAGAAGTATACACGACATTGGTACGGAAGAAAAAGTTTTTGGAGTTGGGGTAAAAGTAGCCGATCTTGCTGGTAAGCACTTCCGGTTTCAGCATGTTTTCTATTTTCCCTCCGTTCCGGTAAATTCCCTGCTCATTTCTCGTGTTGTATGTCATGGAATCAGTCGTCAACCGGTATTGAGAATCAGTCGCTCTTACATTTCCCCAGAGTGTTGCCAATCCGTTGGAAGAATAATAACAGAGTGAATCGCAAAATAAGTTGACATTATCTGTTTTACGAATGTGAACATTTCCGTAAGCGCGAATGGTTCTGTTTTTCTCAAAATAATAGGCTGAATCACAATACATGGTATTTCCCTGGTATACAAAATTGGCACCATCCAGCAGTTTGTGGACACCTGATTTTTCATCGTATATCAATGCGCTGGAACCGGGGAGTAATTCCCCGAACTGAGCATAAATGGCAGTACACAAAAAAAATGCGCTCATTACAAGCGCAAATTTTCTGAATATGTTAACAATCGAAATCAATTCTTTGTATTCAATGTTTGCGTTCTGTCCGGACCTACCGAAACAACTGTTACGGGCACTTCCAAATTTCGTTCCAAATAAGTAACGTAATCTTTCAATGCTTGCGGAGCGTCGGCAAAATTAGTCAATTTTGTCAAGTCTGTATTCCACCCTTTGATTTCTTCATATACAGGCGTTACTTCCGCATCGTTGATGTCGAACGGGAAATAATCCATTTTTTCGCCGTTGATGATGTAGTGTGTGCAGGCTTTGATTGTTTCAAACTTATCCAGGACATCTGCTTTCATCATTGAAAGTTCCGTTACTCCGTTGATCATGATCGCATAGCGCAATGCCGGGAGATCAATCCATCCCGTTCTTCTCGGGCGTCCTGTTGTTGCACCAAATTCATGCCCTTCCTGGCGGATGAATTCACCTACCTCGTCATCCAGTTCCGTAGGGAAAGGTCCTGATCCCACACGTGTACAGTATGCTTTGAAAATACCGATCACATTACCGATTTTCGTAGGAGCAACTCCCAGCCCGGTACACGTACCTGCTGTCACCGTATTGGATGATGTCACAAACGGATACGTTCCGAAATCAACATCTAATAACGTTCCCTGTGCGCCTTCAGCGAGAATTTTCTTGCCGGACTTTAATGCCGTATTCATATATTGTTCGCTGTCAATAGCTGTCAGTCCGCGCAATATTTCGATTCCTTCAAACCATGGTTTTTCGAGTTCTGATAAGTCATACTCAAATCCTTCAAAGTGCTTCAGCATTCCTTCGTGTTTTTCAACCAATGCGTCGTATTTTTCTTTAAAGTTAGGGGAGAAAATGTCTCCGACACGAAGACCGTTCCTTCCGGTTTTATCCATGTATGTAGGACCGATTCCTTTCAATGTGGAGCCGATTTTATTTTTTCCTTTTGAGTGCTCGGAAGCAGCATCCAGTAACTTGTGTGTTGGCAAAATAAGATGCGCTTTTTTGGAGACCAGCAGTGTCTTTTTGTAGTCAATGTTGAACGGAGCCAGTTTTTCCAGTTCTTTCTGAAAAACGACCGGATCGATCACCACACCGTTACCGATGATGTTGATCACATCGTTTCTGAAAATTCCGGAAGGAATGGTATGCAATACGTGCTTGATTCCTTCAAACTCAAGTGTGTGACCTGCGTTTGGCCCCCCCTGGAAACGCGCAATAATGTCATACTGAGGTGTTAATACGTCAACGATCTTTCCTTTTCCTTCGTCGCCCCATTGTAATCCTAAAAGTACATCTACTTTCATTTCTTTGTGTTATGTATTGTTAATGCTTCTTCTACTGTTTCTGTCATCGTGAAGACCTCGTTCATTTTGGAGACCTGTACAATTGTTAATACGCTTCCCTGTGCGCCACTCAGGATCAAATCACCATTTTTAACGCGTGCCTTGGTGAGTGCTTTGATGAAAAAATTAATTCCGGTTGAATTGATATAATCCAGTTTTTCAATATTGATAACCAGTTTTCCTTTTACTTCTCCCAGTTGACTGTCAATATCGGAAAGTAACTGCTTCAGAACAGATTCCTCCAATACCTTTCCTTCGAGGGAAACAATAAGAACTGTATCTTTTACAGATAATTCCGCGCTAAAACTCATGACAGGATTAATCTTCTTTTTTCTTGACAGCGTAAAAATACAGGGAATGGTGCTGAATCTCTACACCAAACACTTCTTCAATCGTGGATTTGATTGTTTGAATCCGGGGATCGCAGAATTCAATGACTTCGCCTGTATCTGTGAGAACGACATGATCGTGTTGTTTGTTGCCATGTGATTTCTCAAATTGAGCAATGTTTTTTCCGAATTGATGTTTTCGGACTAAATTACAGGCAAGAAGTAATTCGATTGTATTGTAGAGTGTTGCCCTGGAAACCCGGTAATTCTGGTTTTTCATTTTGATGTACAATGTTTCTACGTCAAAGTGGCCGGGGTAACTATAGATTTCCGCGAGGATCGCAAACCGCTCAGGTGTTTTCCTGTGTCCGTTTTGTTCGAGGTATGCTGAAAATATATTTTTTACAACTTCTTGTATGTCCTGATTGCTCATAACGCTTGGTAAAGCGCAAAGTTAGTTAATATACTTTAATTGAGGTCCAAAAAAGCAACAAGTTTTACACGTCTTGTTCACAATTTTTTGATCGTAGAGTAAACCATACGTAATGCAAAAGAGATGCGGAATCAGTTTGATTCCAACAGGCAGCGCACAGCGATTTTTGCGGAATTGAGTGCCAGGGGAATACCGCCTCCCGGATGCACGGTAACACCTACGAAATAGAGCTGTTTAATTTGCTTCGAAAAATTCGGATGCCGGTAAAACGCAGCGAATTTACTGTTGGAAGAGTTCCCGTAAATGGAGCCTTGCTTTCCACTGTACCATTCTTCAATCAATACCGGGTTCATGACATCTTCAACCTCAATGTACGGACGGATGTCTTCGCCCAAAAAACGGCTGACTTTATCAATCATTACTGTGCGTAACCGTTGCGTATATTCCTGCCAGTCCTGTCCGACATTAACGGGAGCATTGATCATCAAAAACCAGTTCTCACCATCAACAGGTGCATCACCGGGAACTTCCTTGGAAGTAATATTGAGGTAGATGGTCGGATCACTGTAGATTTCTTTTTTATGAAAAATGTGGTGATACTCTTCTTTATAATCAGCAGAGAAAAAGATATTGTGTACTCCCAGCTGGTTGAATTTTTTTCGGATCCCCAGGTAAAAAACAACTGCGGAACTTGATTTTTCCTGCGCTAAAATTTTTTCAGGATGTTGCTCTCCCGGTAAAAGTTTCGTGTAGGTGTAAGCAATATCCATGTTCGAGAATACCACATCAGCATCAAAAACGGTTGAGCCGTACCGTACACCGACCGCTTTTTTATTGTGTACGACAATCTCGTCAATCTTTGTGTTAAAAACAAACCGGACACCTTGCTCTTCAGCGAGTTCCTTTATTTTATCTGCAATCTGAACCATTCCGTTGGCGGGTAAATATGCCCCGTCATTTAATTCCAGGTGGGAAATCATATTCAGCATTGCAGGTGTTTCAAACGGACTACTTCCGTTGTAGGACGCAAAACGGTTAAACAATTGTACGGTTTTCGGGTTTTTAAACGCCTTCCGGTTCTCTTCGTCCATTGTTGAATTGAGCTTGTAGGAAGGAATGTTCCACAACGCTTTCAACAGGTTTTTATTCAACAGATGTCCCCACTTATGCAAGGAAGATTCAATGAAGAGGGGGGCGATAAGGCGGTAGTTCCTACCTGCTTTCCGAAGGTATTTTTCAATCGCTTTGGGGTCTTCTCCCAACTCGTTGACCAGTACATTTAACAGTTCTTCCCGCTTATTCGGAAGTGTAAATTGCTGACCGTCGGGAAAGAAATAGGTGAATGTTTCGGGAAGTTTCCGGTATTTGAATTCACTGAAATCTTTTCCGCACAAATCGTACAATTCTTTAACGTATTCAGGACATGTAAAAACAGAAGGGCCCATGTCAAAACGATACGGACCCAATGTTCTTGAATTTATTTTCCCGCCCGCAAAGCCATTGGCTTCAAATACGGTGACTTCATAACCGGCTTTTGCCAGGCGGACAGCTGCACCAAGCCCGCCGATACCGGCACCAATGACAGCTGCTTTTTTCATGTTTATTTTTTATAGAAAGGAGCTTTTACAACTTTTGCTTTCAGTTCCTTGTCACGGATTTTGATGAAAATTTCAGAATCCAATGCTGCCAATTCTGTTGGAACATATCCCAGTCCGATACCCAGTTTTAAACTCGGAGACATCGTTCCCGAAGTAACCTTTCCGATCACCTTTCCGTTTCCGTCCGTGATTTCATAATCGTGACGCGGAATTCCTCTGTCAACTAATTCAAAAGCAACCAATTTTCTGCTGACACCTTCTTCTTTTTGTTTTTGAAGTTGATCTGAATTGACAAAATCTTTTGTGAACTTTGTTACCCATCCCAATCCTGCTTCCAGCGGAGAAGTGGTGTCATCAATGTCATTTCCATACAGGCAGAATCCCATTTCCAGACGCAGTGTATCGCGTGCTGCCAACCCGATCGGTTTGATTCCGAAAGGTGCACCTGCTTCAAATACCTTGTTCCAGATTTGCTCGACTTCACTGTTTTTACAATACACTTCAAAACCACCGCTTCCGGTGTACCCCGTCGCCGAAATGATTACATAGTCAACACCTGCAAACGGACCCACCTCGAAACTATAGTACGGGATTTCATCCAATTTTACACTTGTCAACGATTGCATTGCTTCTGCTGCTTTCGGACCCTGGATTGCCAACAGAGAATAATCATCTGATAAGTTACGCATTTCCGCACCAATTGCTTCGTTGTATTTGCTGATCCAGTTCCAATCTTTCTCAATATTGGAAGCATTGACCACCAACAAATATTTTTCAGCGCTGAATCGGTAAATAATCAAGTCGTCAACAATTCCACCGGTTTCATTTGGCATACATGCATATTGAGCTTTTCCGTCTGTCAGTTTAGACGCGTCATTGGAAACAACTTTCTGGATCAACTCCAATGCCTTGTCACCTGTTATTAAAAACTCTCCCATGTGAGAAACATCAAATACACCTACACCGTTGCGAACTGTTTCGTGTTCGCTGTTGACTCCTTCATATTGAACGGGCATGTTGAATCCTGCAAAAGAAACCATTTTAGCTCCTAATGCGATGTGTTTATCGTTTAGAGTTACGTACTTCATGATTTAAATTTTGTGCGAATATAACAATTATGTCATGATGTTGAAAATGTCCTGTTTTTTTGATCTTCCGTTGGTAGCTCTGAGCGTGTTTGCGAAAATTAAATTCCATGTAAATAAGATACAACTTTCAGGAGTTGAATTACGTCTTATGTCAAAACTAATCAGATGATTAAAGATCGTTTTATTAGATGTGCACTAGTGCTGCTGTTGGTTCCGGTGAACTTGCAAGCACAACATTTCGTAAAGGCGGATTCACTTCAAAAAGGAGCTTACGGAGCTGCTGCCTGGGGAGATTACGATGGTGACGGACGCAAAGATATCGCTTACATTGCACAGGCAATACATGATACGGATGTTTTTGTTCTGTATAAAAATACACCGGGCGGATTCACTGTTGCTACTTCTTTTCCGATGTTGCACACGCCTGCCCTTGCCTGGGGTGATTTAAACAATGACGGATTCCAGGATTTAATCGCATCCGGGCTGAATTTGGGAAGCGGAGAACCGGAATTGAATATTTATGTGAGTAACGGAGACGGAACATTTGGTGTAATTGATACGTTTCCGGGACTTTCTACAGGGAGCATTGCACTGGCCGATTTTGACGGCAACGGTTTTTTGGATATCGTCGCTTCGGGGTACAATACTGTTTTTACGGAAGCTGTTATCCTGTTCAAAAATGAAGGAAATCTGAATTTCTCAATTGTAGCTCAATCGTTTGAAGCATTGCCTTCCGGGGAAATGAAATGGTGTGATTTTAACAACGACGGACTTCCGGATTTGAGTTTGACGGGAGATGGGAATTTTTCGAGAACTTATTTATATAAGAATGCGGGAAACGGACAATTTGTTTTGACGGGCAATCATTTCTTCGGTGGTCGGGGGACAATTGATTGGGTTGATTTTAATGCGGATGGATGGGACGATTTGTTTGTTTCCGGAGTTGATAGCACAAGTGCATCCAATTATACAACGATTTATTACAACAACGGAGATGAAACATTTACAGAGGTACAAACTAATTTCCCTGTGTTCGGAGAGCCTTCTGCAGCAGATGTGGCAGACTTTGATAATGACGGTGTCGCGGATGTCTTTATCGCGGGTTCGAATGAGTTTTTTCTCGAACAGTTCTCAAGTCTGGCGATTACGAATGCAGATAGTTCGTTTACCCTGTCACAACCCATTCATGCGGACATTATGAATTGTCTGGTAGAAGCGGCCGATTTTGATAATGACGGCGATATGGATTTGTTGGTTAGCAATATTATCTGGCGAAATGAAGGAAACCAGTTGTCACTGAATAATGCAGAGCAACCGGTTTTGCACATATATCCGAATCCCGCAGGAACGTACATGGTGGTAACACTTCCCGCAGGAGAGGCTGTTCTTTCAATGTATGATGTAAACGGGCGTCAGGTGCTCCGTTCTGAAATGAAAGAAGGGAGTAATACACTTGATACATCACGACTTTTACCGGGAAATTATCAGGTAGCTATTATCCATGAACAATTTATTCGTGTTGAGCACGTAACCATTCTCGCAAAGTGATGGAAATCTTGCTTCAGGGGACGATCAGAAGGTGATGGACACCGGACGTTTTTCTTCATCCACCGCAACAAATGTAAATTCTCCGCTTACCGCTTTTTCGCGTTGTTCCTGGTACATTTGTTCTACGTAAATGTCAACTTTTACCTTCAGACTGGTATTTCCCAGATAACTCACCTTGCCCACTAATTCAATAATGGTACCTGCAGGAATTGGCTGTTTAAAGTCAATCCGGTCGCTGCTGACAGTTACCATCCGTTGACGGGAAAAACGGGTAGCCGAAATAAATGCGACTTCATCCATTAGTTGCATGGCGGTTCCACCGAACAGCGTGTCGTAATGATTGGTTGTGTTGGGAAAAACAGCTTTAAAGATACGTGTTTCCGATTGTTTGATTTTTTCTTCTGTTGTCATAATGTACAATATTGTATATTTCAGTTAAAAGATAACAGGCAGAAATGAAGTATCGGGCACAAACGGGTAATAAAGATGTTTGTGAATAAAAATACATCACTCTGACGTTAACTTCAAATCGCGAAAGCAGTATGTCAAATTACGGAAGAGGCAGGTATCCTGACTTGTAACGGTGCTTCATTGCTCGTTCGATCTTTTTTAGCCTACGAAATTTAATGAATCCTGTGTTACTTACAGTTGCGCGACAGTTCGTGAATTTCACACGATTCCCTTTTCCTACACGATGCTTGTGTAACCTGTTCCGGTTGATGAACTACAAAAAGAACGCGGTACAAATGTAATAAAGTTCTGGAGATTCTTCGGCATGTTTTCAATCATGGCAGATCGTGTGATATGAAATAATCAGAAGGGGAGAAGGATGGAAGCGATATTATTCCTTACTTTGCACCATACATTTATTAATTATGTTGATCGATAAAGACACGATAACCAATTATATTCCACAGCGTTTTCCTTTTGTGATGGTGGATAAACTGATCGCAGCCGATGAAACCTATTTTGAATCCGAATTTGAAATCGCAGCTGATCATCTTTTCCTGGAGGGAGGGATTCTGTCAGAATCTGCGTTAATTGAAAACATTGCACAGACCTGTGCCGCAGGATTTGGGTATGTGAACAGCCAGAAGGGAGAAACTGCCGGAAAATTAGGATTTATCGGATCAGTGAGTCGTTTAGAAGTAAAAAAAGCGGCAAATGTACACGATACGATTACAACCAAAGTAAATGTCATCAGTACATTTGATACCATTCACCTGATTGAAGGAACTGCTTTCAGAGGAAAGGAAGAACTGGTGACCTGCCAGATGAAGATTGTCGTAGGGTAAGAGAATACCTTATTTCCCGGAATAAATTGTTGTAAGTAATTGTTTGAAATATGCTGGTGCTTTTTCCAGCCGGGAACCGTACCAGCTAAAGTATTCACCATCCGCCAGGAGAAGAGTGGACGTAGGATATTTCTCTCTGAAAAATGCCAGGTGGCTTTCATTGAATGGATAGGGCTCTGTACTCAACAGGATCACGTCCGGAGAAACTGATTGCGAAAAATCCCATTCCGGATAACGAGGTTTCGTTTGCAAATTGATACCCCCGCACTCCTCAATCATTGCATGGATAAAGGTGTTTGTTCCAACGGTGAAATAAGGATCTTTCCACATAAAATACAAACACGTCCACTTTCGGGTAATTGTTGGTCTGAAATGTTCAAAATTGATCCGGATTACATCGGCAATATGCTCGCTTTCGGATGTTCTGTTTGTTAGTTTTCCGATTTCAATGATCATTTCCAGCGCCTGTTCCAATGTGTCGATGTCACTCATCCACACCGGAGCAATTTCCCGCAACAGTTCAATGTCTGCTTGTGTATTTTCTTCTTTATTCCCGATGATCAGGTCCGGCTGTAATTCCCGTACCTTTTCGATGTGTACGTTTTTTGTTCCTCCCACCCGTTGTTTACTCTGAAACCATTGATCCGGATGAATGCAGAATTTAGTGATTCCGACAACCTGTTCTTCCAGTTGAAGGTCGTACAATAATTCGGTTTGGGAAGGTACTAAAGAAACAATCCGGACAGGAAAATGTTCCAGCCGGATTGTCGTATTCAGTTGATCTGTTGATTCAATCATGGTAATTGCCGAACCGCAAAAGCGGAGTCAAACGATCTGGATTAACTCAATGCAGAAATAATGTCAAACTTCGTGACAATATGAAACTTACCGTCTTTCTTCTCAACCAAAACAGCATGTGTTTCTTTGTTAATCAGTTTGGAAACTTCTTCCAGCGTTGCCGTTTCTTTGACAACCGGGAACGAAGCATTCATGACAGACGAAATAGACGCGTCACGCAACTCCGGATTGTCAATCAACAACGAAAACAACGTGCTTTCATCGATGGATCCTACAAACGTTCCGTCTTTGATAACAGGAATTTGGGAAATATCATATTTGCGGATGCTCGCAATAGCGTGAGAAACCAATTCTTCTGCGTATAATGTTACCAATGGTTGATCAGAATGTTTGGCAATCAGGTCTCCTGCCGTTTTAATGTCTTCTTCGAGGAATCCTCGTTCACGCATCCAGTCATCGTTGAAGATTTTTCCAACGTAGCGTGAGCCATGATCGTGGAATAACACAACTACAACATCGTCTTCTTTTAATTCGTCTTTCAGTTGCAATAATCCGCCGATGGCTGCTCCCGCTGAGTTTCCTACGAAAATTCCTTCTTCACGTGCAAGTCTGCGAGTGTAATTAGCGGCGTCTTTATCCGTTACTTTTTCAAAACGATCGATGATGTCGAAATCCACGTTGGCCGGTAAAATGTCTTCACCGATTCCTTCCGTAATGTACGGGTAGATTTCATTTTCGTCAAACACACCTGTTTCTTTGTACTTTTTGAAAACAGAACCATAGGTATCAATTCCCCAGATCTTAATGTTCGGATTTTTTTCTTTCAGGTATTTTCCAACTCCGGAAATCGTTCCACCTGTCCCAACTCCAACAATAAAGTGTGTTATTTTTCCTTCTGTTTGTTCCCAGATTTCAGGTCCTGTCGATTCGTAATGTGCTTCCCTGTTTGATAAGTTATCGTATTGGTTTACATACCATGAATTCGGAATTTCTGTTGCCAGGCGTTTCGACACAGAATAGTATGAGCGGGGATCGGATGGTTCAACTGCAGTCGGACATACAACTACTTCGGCTCCTACAGCGCGCAGGATATCCATTTTCTCTTTGGATTGTTTGTCGTTCAGTACACAAATTAATTTATACCCTTTGATGATACATGCCAGTGCCAATCCCATCCCTGTATTTCCGGAAGTTCCTTCGATCACGGTTCCTCCTGGTTTGATCCAGCCTGCTTTTTCCGCATCTTCGATCATTTTCACAGCCATGCGGTCTTTTACTGAGTTGCCCGGGTTGGTTGTTTCTACTTTCGCTAAAACCGTAGCCTTTACGTCTTTTGTCAATCTGTTCAGTCGCACAAGCGGCGTATTTCCTATTGTTTCAAGAATGTTGTTGTAAATCTTCATATTGTTATAAAATTCTGAGAAGCAAAAGTAGGGAATACATTTTGAAATGAAGGAAGGTGAGGGAGAAAATTATGAATGTTGAATTGTTAAATGCTGATATTATTTATTCATACTCAGATAAAGGGAAATGTTCGTTCGAGAATGGCATTGTGATCAATAGTTGTTGATTGAAACGCACCGTAATTTAAGGAAGGTGTTTGTTTGAGCCGTAACTCAATGAATGCATCACTTATACATCCGGGAGATTGCTGTTTGAGGAGACATGCTTGCACAACCAACATCAGTTGTTCTGTTAATAACCGGGAAGATGCTTCCAGAATTGCCGAATCGTGCCGGAGGAGTGTTTGTAAGGTTGACAATACCCCCAGTATCGTTACATCCCCGGCTGCCATTTCCGTTAATTCCTCCAGGATCAATCGCACCAGTTCAGGTTCTTTATTGATTACCCGGAGTACATCCAGGCACATCACATTTCCGGACCCTTCCCAGATGGAGTTCACGGGAGCTTCTCTGAACAGGCGCGCCATGATACCATCTTCTACATAGCCGTTTCCTCCGAATGTTTCCATTGCTTCAGCTGTGAGTGTTTCTGCACGCTTACAGATCCAGTACTTAGCGGCGGGAGTGATGAATCGTTTCCATGCTTTTGCCGAATGCGTATCATCACCTTGTTCGAATGCTTCTGCCAGTTTCAGACAGATTACTTCAGCCGCTTCACTTTCCAGCGCAAAATCAACCAGTACATTGCGCATCAGCGGTTGATTGTATAAAGTGTTTCCGAAGGCTTTTCGCTTCCTGGTGTACGCAATTGCCTGAACGGTGGCCTGCCGGATGATTCCCGTACTTCCCAGGATGCAACAAAGTCGTGTATAATTGGCCATCTCAATGATGGTAGGAATTCCTCTCCCTTCTTCACCAATTAAAATTCCGTAAGCAGCTTTGAACTCTACTTCGCTGCTGGCGTTTGATTTGTTGCCCAGCTTATTTTTCAGTTGTTGAATTTCAATCGGATTTTTAGTGCCGTCGGGCTTCCACCGGGGAACAAAGAAACAACAGATTGAATCACTGTCATTGGTGCGTGCTACAACTAAATGTGCATCGCACATGGGAGCAGAGAAGAACCACTTGTGTCCGGTGATTGCATAGGCTTTTCCTCTTCCGGGCTCTCCGATCGGAGTCGCGGTTGTCATATTGGAGCGAACATCTGAACCACCTTGTTTTTCAGTCATTCCCATTCCGATCCAGATGGAGCGTTTGTGAGTAATCGGAATGTCGCGTTGATCGTATTCCCGGGAAACCAGTTTTTCTTTCAGTTGATTCCATAAATCCGGTTCTTTTTGTAAAACAGGAATGGATGCCAATGTCATCGTAGCCGGACACATGGACCCTGCTTCTACCTGCGATTGGAGGATGAAGTTGGCAGCGGTATAACTCCAGCGAAAAGGCGTGCTGTCTTCAAAAGGACGTGCAATCAACCCGGATGACTTACACCACGAAGAAAACAGATGCCAGGAAGGATGAAAATTCACCACATCGATCCGGTTGCCACGGTTGTCAAATGGTTTGAAAACGGGAGTGTATTCATTGGCGAGTTGCCCGTTTTGAAAAGCTTCGGGTGTTCCCAATTCTTCTCCGAAAGTTGTTAGTTCGGTCATTGCCCAGTTAGCATTGTGACGTTTGAAGTAGTTTGTTAAAACCGCATCTGTTGTAAATAAATTATACCCGGTTAACTCAGAGAACTGATTCGATACATGATGTGTTTTCCATTGATTTCCCATTGGTTTTCATTGAAAAGATTGAGATGCAATGTAGTAAAATATCAGGGATAAACGAAGTGATTAGTTATAAAATGATAGAATAGATTGTCAGGCGTAGGCAATTTTGAATAGATTTCGTTTCCCCTTAGGAGTGGGGATTAAGGGAGGGGCATGGATCTAATTAACAGCCGTCAATCCCATTTCTTCTCCCAATTGTAACATATAGGCATACGCTGCATCGTACTCATTCGGAATTTCTCCTTCAAGGATCGCATCTTTGATCCGGGTTTTGATATCACCGATTGCCTGGCAAGGTTCCAGGTTAAAGGTTTTGATAATGATTTTTCCACTGATCGGTGGTTGGAAGTTCCGTACCTTGTCTTTTTCTTCAACAGCTTTGAGTTTTTCGCGTACCAATTCAAAGTTTTGACGGTAACGTTTTACTTTAAACTCATTTTTGGAAGTAATGTCTGCATCACACAGAATCATCAAATCGTCAATATCGTCTCCTGCTTCAAACAACAAGCGTCTGACAGCCGAATCGGTTACATTTCCTTTGACCAGTGCAATCGGACGCAAGTGAAGTCGTACCAGTTTTTGTACGTATTTCATTTTGGCATCCAGTGGTAATTTTAACCGTGTGAAAATTTTCGGAACCATGCGTGCTCCTAAGTCTTCATGTCCGTGAAACGTCCAGCCGACCTTGTCATCGAATCGTTTCGTCGGCGGTTTAGCAATGTCGTGCATGATTGCTGCCCACCGCAACCAGAGGTCGTCACTGTTTACAGCTACATTATCCAGTACTTCGAGCGTATGGTAGAAATTGTCTTTATGTGATTTCCCGTTCTTGGTTTCGATTCCATGCAAGGCAACCATTTCCGGAAAAAAACGATGTAGTAATTTAGTGGAGTACAGTAGTTTAAATCCTCTGGAAGGAGTTTTTGAACAGATGATTTTATTCAACTCATCCATGATCCGCTCATTGGAGATAATATCCAACCGTTCGGAATTGTGAAGAATCGACTCCAGACACTTCGGATCAATTTTAAAATCCAATTGACTGGCAAACCGAATGGCGCGCATCATGCGCAACGGATCGTCACTAAATGTTACGTCGGGATCTAACGGTGTGCGAATGATGCTGTTTCTCAGGTCCTCCTGTCCGTTAAACGGATCGATCAACGTTCCGAAATTGTGGGCTTGTAGTGAGATTCCCATCGCATTGATGGTAAAATCCCGTCGGTCCTGATCGTCTTTCAGGGTTCCGTCTTCTACAATTGGTTTTCGTGAATCACGTTGATACGATTCTTTTCGCGCCCCGACAAATTCCACATCCAGATCTTTGTATCTGAAAGAAGCGGTACCGAAATTTTTGAACAACGATACTTTTTTGACTCGCAGACGTTCCGCTGCTTTTTCAGCAAGATCCATTCCGCTTCCTACCACAACGATATCAATGTCTTTTCGGGTTCTTTCCAGGAAAATATCCCGCACAAAACCTCCGATTACATATGCTTCCAGTGCTTCTTCTTCGACAATTTGCCGAACAACCTTGAACACGGGGTGTGTGAGATATGCTGAAAAATTCTCCATTTGGACCGCAAAGATAGTGAATTGCGACAAATTGTAGCAACCGATTTTTATGGAATTGCCCCATTTTGTAGCAACCCGGGATTTTGCAGGTGTGAAATACAACAGGTTTTTTTGGGTGATACAGACAAAAGAAAATTCTTTTATCTATATTTACGCTCTGCTAAATAGCTTATGAATATGAAAAAAGTAGCATTACTTCTCTTTACACTCCTTAATTACAGTCTTTATTCCCAGGTAGTTTCACTTTATTCGGACGATTTTGAATCAGGTGAAAATTTCACGTACATCCAGACGGCTGTCAATACATGGCGTGTTGCAACATGTGCCGGGAACGGGGTTTCAAGCCCGGGAACGAATGCGTTGTATGCTTCCAAAGGAGGGAGTAATCCCGGATGCGGAACGGACGGGATTGATCAATATGCCTTTTCAGCGGCCCCTCCGAGTACAACGGAGCGAATGACAGCATATGTTTCCGTAGATGGGAAATGTACCAATAACCACGCCGTGACGTTTGATTACAAATTAAATCCTTCAGACGGGAGTAACCGTGCGTTTGTGGTATATAGTCTCAATGGAGGAGCATTCTGGTTTGTACAGGATACATTGGAAAATGCTGCTGCGTGGACGACAATCACTGTTCCGTTGAGTGAAACAACATACAACCAGGATTTTCTGGTGGGCGTACGGTTTGAATACAGCAATGTAAGCGGATCCGGAGATCCGTTTGCAGTTGACAATTTTGAAGTGAACGGAATTGCTGCGAAAGCAAACATTCCATTAGATACAATGGCTGTCTGCGGCCAAACGACAATTGTTGTTACAGCCGACCCGTATTCCGGAGGGACAGGGAACTGGTTCCTGTTAAGCGGGCAGGGGACCTTCAACAATGCTGCAGCCAATCAAACGGGGGTAAACAACCTGGCGATCGGTGAAAGTGTGTTTACCTGGACAGTTACTTCTGCAAATTGCGGAAACTCAGTTGATACAATTGTGATCATTAATTCGCTGGCACCTTCCAATGCGAATGTCCAGGATACATTCTATGCCTGTGTGGCTGAACAATTGAATATTTCTACTTCTGCTCCGATGGCAGGTATCGGAACATGGACGTCTCCACAGGGAGCAACAATCGCTAATCCAAACAGTCCGGCAACAGTTGTAACGAATGTACCCAACGGGTGGAGCCAGTTGATCTGGACCATTTCATCTCCGGGATGTCCGTCGAAGGCTGATACAATGGATGTTTTCAAGACGGGAGGACAATCCATTCTCACAGCAGATACAACGATTTGTTTCGGAACAGATGCTGAACTCATTGTCACAGCAACACCAACTGATTCGTTGCAAACAGTCAATTGGTTATTTGGAATGGGGAACGGGCTGATTAATGAGTTGACTTCTGATTCCGTTGAAGTAAGTGGACTTCAGACAGGAGAAAACCACCTGATTTATGAAGTGACACATGCTTTGTGTCCGAAAGAATCGGATACGCTGCGCATTTACATCATGCCGTGTGAAGATTTTGAACCGGTGTTTCCAACGGTTATCACACCAAACGGAGACGGGAAAAATGATTTATTTATCATTCACAACCTGGAAAAAGTATACCCGAAATGCCAGATGACGATTTTCAACAGGCACGGAAGCATTGTTTACGAATCACCAGGTTACACGACTCCGTGGGATGGAACATTTAAAGGAGAAAAATTACCAATGGGAACTTATTTCTTCAAGTTGGAACTGAACGACGGTTCAAATACCATTTATAATGGCCCAATCAGTATTATACATTAATCATACGAATGAAATTTACAATGAAAAATAGTATTCTCATCGCATTATTATTCTGCAGCGGAGCACTTTTCTCGCAACAGGAGGCACAGTTTGCGTCCGCGTTTCAGAATCCATATATCTACAATCCTGCGGCAGGAGGATTGGCAAGTGTCACCCAAATTGATTTGATCGCACGTCTTCAATGGGTTGGTTACGGAGGAGGACCAAAAACAATTAATTTCAGTGGTCATTCTGTTGTGGGAGCGGGGAATAGCGCACGACTTCAGGAATACAACCCGGAAGGGAAATTCATGCATGCCCGTCCTGATGTTACGGTAGGTGCATTGAAACATGCTGTCGGAGGAAAAATAATGAGTGATGAAATCGGTGTATTCAACAAAGTTGGCGTATACGGGAGCTATGCGATTCATCTTCCTGTAACAAAAGAATTTAACATCGGCGCGGGAGTTGGTTTAGGTTGGGGAAATTACCGGATTAACAGCAACAGAGTTATTTTGCATGATGAAATGGATGATGCTTATGCCATGGCACTTGGAAATACGGCTCAACAGCATATTTTTGATGCAAATGCAGGGTTGGTATTCTACGGGAAGGGATTGTTTTTCGGCGCGAGTATGACGCATGCATTAAAAAATAAAGCAAAGTTCAGTAGTGTTGAAACGCAAAGTTTTTACAACCGGCATTACTTCCTGCAACTTTCTTATGGCTTGAAGGTAGGGAAGAGTGTATTGGAACCGGGGGTGATTGCAAAATTTGCTGATAACTCACCAGTTAATCTCGACTTCGGAGCGCGTTTTATTTATAAAAATGCAATGTGGCTGGGAGTATATGGAAGAACAAGCAATAATCTCGTATTCCAGTTCGGGACAACAGTGGTGGAAAATATTTACATCAGTTATGCGTACGAGCACAGTATCGGGAAAATTCGAAATGCGGCAAGTGGCACACACGAAATTCAACTGGGAATTTATATCGGTAAGCGTGTGAAGAAAGTGAAAGCGTCGGATGCTGAAAATACAGAGCAGAAAAAAGAAGAAAAATCCAACGCAGGAACCGAAGAGAACAAATAATCGGTTATTATAAAGCAATTCGGATTAATAACAACGATCAGATCATTCTCTTGATTGCCGAGAAGCTATGGGTGTAGTATTCACCGGAGTAATGTAGAATTCCTTTTTGATCGTACCGGTCAATGCGCACCTGACCGCTGGCGTGAATGATTTCATTGTCGTCTTTGATAATCCCGACATGAATTACTTTTCCGTTCTCATTGCTGAAAAACAGGACATCTCCGGGAAGCCGTTCTTCAAAATCAATACTTGTTCCGTATTCAACCTGCTGGGAAGCATCCCGCGGGAGATTGATTTCCAGGAAGCGAAATACCTGTTGTGTGAGGCCTGAACAGTCAATTCCAAAAGGAGTTTTTCCACCCCACAAGTAAGGAGCGTTGAGGTACTCAAGTGCAATCGCCACCGGATTGCCCCCGACCTTTTCATCCGGTTCCCCGGCAAGGAAGTATTCATCATTCCCGATCGAAAACGAATCCTTTACATGAAATGGTACAAATGAACCTTTAACGATCAATTGCTTTCCCCAGGGAGTGATCAACTCCGTGATTAAATTGCGTTGGTAAGATAACCCGTCCAACCATCTGCCAGCTTCTTTTTTTGAGAGTTTTCGCAGTTGCTTCGGATCCACCCAACCGATGTAATTGTCCTGGTATGTTCGGATTTTCCACCATTTCTCCTGCTCTTCCATTACATCCACCATTTCTCCAAACAACAACTGTGTAACCATTTCACTGCTATCTTTCGCATCTTCCCTCACAGGAGCAATCGCGACTTTGCAATAGGCGGATATTGAACTCATGGTTGCGGGAATTTAGGGTGCTGAATTAGATTGATGACTTGTTGAATATGCCGCTGGTTGTGATAAACGACCAGTAATAAGGTGTCACCAAACCGGAATTTGATAACATTGTTGCCAACCAGACGTATTTTTGCTTTTCTGATATTGATTGTTTTTGCGCGTTCCAGGATGTTCAGCAATTCTTTTTGACTTGCCAAAAAATCAGCAATAACATGTTCTGTAACGATTGATTTTACAATCAGCGGGTTGTAGAGTCGTGCTGCTTTCATCTTTCGTTTCACATTTCTCGCATTCCCGAGCTTCATTGATTTCCACATGCTTTTTCCCAATGGAGAGGAAAGAAATAAATCTTTGGGTTCCCGGAATTTGGTGGTGTCAATTTTTTTTGAGAATGCAGAATGATAGTATTTCGCGTGTTCGTACACGTGAGCAATGACTTCTTTCACGTTCCATACATCCTGGCGTGGTTTCCAGTTGAGTTGCTCAGGAGTTAACGGCAAGACATTTTGTTCCAGGTAGTGTATGTTTTCTTTCGTAACGTTCTCTAACTCGCTGAATAATGCCTGCGTTGTCATGATGTGGGTTTATTTATAGCGGATAAAAATATAAAAAATATGTTTTGAAACGAAAGACTTGTGCAGAGTTTAACGATAATTTATGCGTCTCTATGGTTTTGGAGGTAAAAAAGATGTGAATTCGGAACTTATATCTATTTTTGTGCTTCATAGAAGAGCTAAACGTTATGATTTTAAGCATTGCCGGTTTTTTTAAAATGGTGTTGATGATTATCGGAGGATTGATTGTCCTGAGATTGATAGGTCAATTGCTCATTGCGAAAAGAAACATGGAAGAGGAGAGAAGGATGAATCAGGCAAACAGACAGTTTGAAACAGAGAAAAAAGAAAAACTGAAAACATTCGGAAGAACACGGATTGTGAAAAAGGATGAGGTGAAGGGGGGAGTTCAGGATGTCGATTATGAAGAAATAAACTAATTAGCGGAAGAATTAAACGACCAAAATACGCAAAAAAGCCGCTTCTGATCAGAAGCGGCTTTTCTCATTCTATAACACCAGTTAATTACCGTACTTTAAATTCTACACGTCGGTTTTTCGCTTGCTTGATATCGTCTTCATCGCTGGTTGTGATTTCAGAACTTTGTTCTGCACTTCCTTGCGGAGCAGCAATCAGGCGCGTTTCACCAATTCCTTTTTCTGTCAGGTACGTGAAAATAGCATTCACACGTTTGCTGTCCATTCCCTGGAAGAATTGCTGATCTTCGGCAGCTTGATCTTCAGCAGCATCTGAGAATCCGTTGATTTGTAATTTCATATTCGGATTGTCTTTCATCTGCTTCACGATGATGTTCAGAACATCTTCTCCCGCTTTTGTCAAATCTGTTTTTCCAAATCCGAAAAATACCTGAAGTGATTCAACTTTCTTCGCCGGCGTCATATCGTCAGAGATGTTGATCGCTTTTTGATATACCGTTTTTGAATAACCTTCCGTAGGGTCTGTCGGAGCGCAGTCACATGGATTGCTTTCGTCGATTACCGTCACGGAAATATTGTCCACATAATAATAAGCTGCCGCAATCAGCGCAACTTTAGAACTTGAATTCTTTTTGTTCCGTACGTTCTTTGTATTTTCATTGGATGTAAAGTTTCCGATGGTAATGTATTTTTCACCGCCTTCTGCTTCAAACACACCACACACGCGATCCCATCCGAATGGCGCATTGAAAATTTTGTTGTTTTCATCCAACACATGTGTTTTTTCAATGATGCTTTCTTTTGCCTCTGTTCCGAATGCTTTCTTTGAAAAGTGAACACCGATTTGGTTGGAAGCGTACGAAGAAGCTTCAGCCATGGAAACATGAAACTGAACACAGTATTTTTCTCCTTTTTTCAATGGAACTTCTAATTTATTGGCAACATACGTACGTGGTACTTTGTTGTTGTGGGAATACGTGACAATTCCCGCATAATTAGAACCGTCTTTTGCTTCTTCTGTTCCGTAAATATTGGATGGAGCATCAATTTCAGGTAATTTCTTATTCGGAATGAATAAATCCGCTCTGGCTCCTGTCGGGGAGTACCAGCCGATTGCACTTTCGATGCTTCCCAATTTTTTAGGTTGCTTGTCAACAGATTCAAAACTTCCGTTAGAAACAAGGCTCTCTGCTTGTTGTCCCATGGCAATTGTAGTAGAAAGGCCTATCATTGCCACCGCGATTGATCTTTTCATGTTATTTGTATTGAATTTCATAGTTTTTTACAGTTTTAATAAATGTTTTAACCTTCTCAGGATCAACATCCGGATAAACTCCGTGACCCAAATTTACAATATGTCTTTTACTTGTAAAGGTATCCAACATACTTTTTGTTAAATTTTCCACATCTTTGTGTGAAGCATACAGCACACACGGATCTAAATTTCCCTGTAATGTTCTGTTTTCTCCCACATGAACGCGAATGTCTTTTACGTCCATATTCCAGTCCAAACCTACTGTGTTGCAATTCAGATCTGCAATGTTCTGCAAAGAAGTATACGCTCCTTTTGAGAAAAGGGTTACAGGTACATCTGTTATTGCATCCACAATTTGCTGTAAATACGGTAAGCTGAATTCCAGGTACTGAGCATGTCCCAAAACGCCTGCCCATGAATCAAATACCTGGATCATGTGCGCACCGGCAGCAACCTGGGCTTTCAGATAGGAAACAGTTACCTTTGTAATACGTTGTAACAACTCATGTGCCAAAGTCGGATTGGTATACAAAAGCTTGCGTGCTTCGGAGAATGTTTTTGACCCGTGGCCTTCTGTCATGTAACAAAAGATTGTCCATGGAGCGCCTGCGAACCCGATGAGTGGAACACGTCCGTTCAGTTCTTTATTGGTGATGCGGATGGCTTCAGTAACGTATCCCAGACGGTCTTCAACGTCAAAATCAGTTTCGGCAAGTTTGACCAGGTCATCCGTTGATTTAACGGTATTCTCAAACCAGGGGCCTTTTTTCTCAATCATCTGGTATTCACATCCCATTGCTTCAGGAACAACAAGGATGTCTGAAAAGATGATTGCAGCATCTACCCCGAGAAGATCAACGGGTTGAATGGTAACTTCGGCAGCCAATTCAGGAGTTTCCACAAGTTCCTTAAACCCGGAGAGACTGTTTCTCACTGCCCGGTATTCCGGTAAAATTCTTCCGGCCTGACGCATTAACCATACAGGATAGCGTTCAATTGCTTCTCCTTTTGCTGCTCTTAAAAGTAAATCGTTTTGAATCATTAGGGTGTAAAGATATATATATTCTGTTCATTATATGGATTCGTCCAACTCAACGACCGCAAGTGGAATTTCAAGCGATTCAATAAATACTTCCACTTTCTTGTTGTATACGTTGGTCAACAATACCAATTGTGTTTTCGATTCCAGGCTTTCAATCAGTCGTTTTAATTCCGCTTGTTTGTGATTGGATAAACATTCGTCCAGATCATCAACAATAAATAAATCCAGTAATTTGAGATTGATTCCGTTTTGCAGGTACAACTCAAAAATTCGTTTCGGATTGCCAATAATGATTTCCGTTCCGTCAAAAATGTCATTGCGCTGCTGAATACTGTTGCCCTTGTCGTGAATCAGATCCGCAGTAACATCCAGTTTCCGGCAAACCGGAGCGATCTTTTTGTGAAGTGCTTCTGCCTTCTCGATGCTGTTCGTTAGTAAAATAGCGCGTGGAGAACCCTCATATTCCTGGTTGACTTTATTAAAAATGGAAACCAGTGCCGTTGTTGTCTTTCCGGAAGAAACCGGTGCCGAGATCAATACGTTTTTACCCGATTTGATAGTCGAGAAAAGGGATTTGGCAGCATCAACGAGTGATTCAATTGGTATGGTTTTTAATGCTTCAACAACTTCCGGTTTTAACTTTTTAAACGACATCTTTTAGGATTTTACGGCTAAATTAATGGTTCTTTTACAGAATGTGAAGTTATTGCGGGATTGTTTTCTGTTTTTTTGAAGCTGTAAAATTATTTTTTCTCCTTTTTTTGTTAAAAATATTAACAGTGTTAATTTTTTGATTTATTTTTGACCTCATGAAAGCAGAAGATAAAAAATCAAAACGCAAAGAAGATGTCAAAAAAACAATCTTAAACGCGGCAAAAAAATTGTTTGTGGAAGAAGGCTATCAGTCTGCTTCAATCCGGAAAATTGCTGCGGAAATAGGTGTTAGCCCTACGACGATTTATTTGTATTATAAAGATAAAAGTGATATTGCTTATGCGTTGCATCAGGAAGGATTTTTAGTGTTGAAAACACTGTTCTCTTCACTTGTTTCGGTAGAAGATCCTTTTGAGCGATTAAAGGCCATCGGTAGAACGTATATCCGGTTTGCTTTGGAGAGTCCGGATTTTTACGAACTGATGTTTATAATGAAGGACCCGATGGATCACCTGGATGCTGATTCCGGTGAGGAGTGTTGGGAAGAAGGGAAACAGGTGTTTGAGTTTTTAGTGTTTACAATCGAAGAATGCCAGCAGAAAGGATATTTTGTAGGAAGCGATGTGAGTTCTACAGCTTTACAAGCCTGGGCTACTGTTCATGGATTGTGTTCACTGTTTATTTCGACACATTTGCAAAAAGTAGGAGAAGAGTGTTTGTCACAGGAAGATACAGAGTTGTTATTGGAAACAGCCTTTAAGACGTATGTGCATTTCCTTGAACAGACAAAAAACAATCATAAATAACACTGTTAACTATGCGTAAAATAACACTAAAAGCGGTTATCCTGGTATCCCTGTTGTTGCACCTGCCGGTTTGGGGTCAGGGTGAGGTGTTAGAAGGATATCTCCAACAAGGATTACAGAGTAATCTGGTATTGCAGCAACGCAATTTATCCCTTCAAAATGCACTCTATGCACTGAAACAGGCACGTAATCTCTACATTCCGTCCCTTGATTTTCAGGCAGGATATACCACAGCGGAAGGAGGTCGTGATATTCAGCTTCCGGTCGGAGATATGTTGAATCCCGTATATTCCACACTGAATCAGTTTATGGGGCAAAATGCATTTCCTCTCATTGAAAACCAGCAAATCAATTTCTTACCGAAAAATTATTACGATGCACGCATTCGTTTGTCGGTACCGATTTTGAATATGGACATTATTCACAACAAGCGAATCCAGGAAAAACAATGGATGATCCGCGAGAATGAAGTGGAAATTTACCAGCGGGAATTGGTGAAGGAAATTAAAACGACTTATTACAGCTATCTGAGCGCATTGAAAGCGGTGGAAATTCACCAAAATGCGATTCAACTTGCCGAAGAAGGGAAGCGCACCAATGAGAAACTGATTGAAGCCGGAAACGGATTGCATGCATATGTGCTGCGCTCGGAAACGGAAATTGCACAGGCAACAGCAAAATTGAATGCTGCAGAACTGCAACTGAAAACAGTGCAACGGTATTTTAATGCGTTGCTCAACCGGGAAGCGGATGCTACCATTGAAGCTGCAGGTACAGAACGGATTATTCCATTTATTGAAACAACCACTGTTTCTGCACAGGACAGGGAAGAGCTGGAGTCAATGGAGTACATGGTTACGCTGCGGGAAGATGTCGTTCGGATGAACAAACAGGTATTTGTCCCCAAATTGAATGGATTTGCAGATGCCGGGTCACAGGCAGAAGGATTTAAGTTCAATGAACAGTCCCGGTATTACATGGTCGGATTGCAACTGAACATTCCGATTTTTAACGGAAACAGAAATACCCTGAAAGTAAAGGAAGCGAAAAATGAAGTGGAAATTGCAAAACTCCAAAAAGCGTACGCAGAACAGCAATTGGATGTTGCAGTGACTTCAGCTTACAACGAAGTGTTAGCGAGTAAGTCAAATTATGAAACAACACTCAAACAACTGGAAATGGCTGAAACGTATTTCCGGTTAATTGATAAAGGATATGCGGCGGGAGTCAATACGTACATCGAAACAGTTGATGCCCGTACGCAACTGACGGCAGCAAAGCTGGCAACTTCGGTGTATTACTACCAGTTACTGACGGCTTTGGCTAAACTGGAACGCGAGACTGCATCTTATCCCATACCAACCAATCAACAATCAAAATGAGACGAGTTATGAAACGAACAATGAAGACAATTATCAATTATCTGCCACTTCTTTTTCTTGCTGTGTTAGCCTCGTGCGGTCATGATGAAACCGGGGAGGATGGATTAAACGTACAGGAATCTGTTCCTGTTTCAGTGCTTTCTCTGAAGCAGGGAAAAGGAGAGTCTCTGACTGAAACAACGGGATTGTTCTCAACAGATGATGAAACACTGTTGTCATTCAAAAACGGGGGAGTCATTGAACGGATTTACGTCAAAGAAGGAGATTTGGTAAAAAAGGGGCAATTGCTGGCGATCTTAAATATGACCGAAATCAATGCAAAAGCAGCGCAGGCGAAGTTGGGACTTGAAAAAGCGGAGCGGGATTTCAACCGTGCTAAAAAGTTGTATAGAGATAGTGTTGTGACATTGGAGCAGTTTGAAAATGCAAAAACAGCGTATGAAGTAGTACAGCAGGACTGGAAAGCAATTCAATTCAACCTCCGCTATTCGGAGATTCGTGCAACGACAGACGGATATGTATTGTTGCGCCTGGCAAACGAAGGCCAGATTGTTGGTGCGGGAACTCCCGTGGTACAAATCAATGGAGCCGGAAAAGGAAACTGGATTGTGAAAATCGGAGTCTCTGATCGCCAATGGGCAACAATTCAGGAGGGAGATTCTGCTGTAATTACAACAGACGCATTCCCGGATAAAATTGCAGCTGTGGTTTCCCGGAAATCAGAAGGATTGGACCCGAATTCAGGGACATTCAGTGTTCAGGTACAACCGGTATCACTGGGGAAACTGGCGGTTGCTTCGGGAATGTTTGCAAAAGTTACAATCTACGGACAAGCGACTGATTCCTGGTTGATTCCTTATGAATCACTGTTGGATGGAGATGCCGGAAGAGGATATGTATTCGTCACGAACGATCAGCAAGTGGCCCGGAAGGCTGAAGTTAAAATCGGAGCGATTCAGCGCGACAACGTATTGATCACCTCAGGATTGGAGAATAGTAAATTCCTGATTGTTTCAGGAAGCCCTTACCTGAAAGACGGAGCGAAAATCAAGGTAGTGAACAAGTAATCTGACGAGCATGAGTATTATTAAATATCCCATTAAAAATTACCAGTTCACATTAATTATCGTAGTGATGATCATTCTTGTGGGGGTAAGTACTTTGACAAGTATGCCACGTGCAGAAGATCCGGATATGAAAGCGCCAAGCTTTCCTGTTGTTGTTGTATATCCCGGAACCAGTCCGAAAGACATGGAACAATTAATCGTCAAACCGTTGGAAGCCCGGTTTTATGGACTGGACCGGATCAAGCGAATCAAAACAAAGATTACAAACGGATTGGCATTTTTATTTGTTGAATATGAACATGGCTCGGAATACGATACGAAATTTCAGGAACTCATCCGCGAACTGAGTGCTGCGCAACAAGAGGACCTGCCGGAAGGAATCTACAGTGCACAGGTATTGGAAATTGACCCGACGGGAGTAAATGTGATTCAGGCGGCATTGATATCCGAAAATGCGTCCCGTGCTACCATGAAAAAAATCTCGGATGATCTGAAAGCAGAACTGGAGAAGGTCAAAGCATTGAAGAAAGTAACCATTCACGGTTTGCCGGAACAACTCATCCGCGTAGATGTACATCCCGACCGGTTGTCCCAAATGAGCATTCCCCTTACACAAGTAATGGATGCGATCGGGAGCGAAGCATCAAACATTCCTGGTGGGAGTATCCATGCGGGACAAAAATCATTCAGCGTAAAAACCAGTGGGAATTACCAGAGCATCGAACAGATTCAAAACACAATTGTTTCCAGCTACCAGGGAAAAAATGTAGCGCTAAAGGAGGTTGCTGATGTCTATCCGGACTTTGCTCCGGATAACCACATTACCCGTTTGAACGGATACAGGTGTTTATTCATAACTGCTGCTCAGAAAGGGGGAATGAACATCAGTGAAACACAGAAAGGCTATCAGAAAGTACTGAGTGAATTCAAAGAAACACTGCCGGATAATGTGGATCTGGTCGTCAATTTTGACCAGGCGGAAAATGTCAACAAACGCCTGAGTGGGTTGGGAGTAGATTTTATTATCGCAATCGGGTTGGTGTTGATAACCTTATTGCCCCTGGGAACGCGCGCATCCATGGTGGTGATGATTGCCATACCGCTGTCGTTAGCCATTGGTATCGTTATTCTGAATGTATTCGGCTTTTCTCTTAACCAGCTAAGTATTGTTGGATTTGTTGTCGCGCTTGGTCTGGTTGTAGACGATAGTATCGTTGTTGTGGAAAACATTGAACGCTGGATGCGGGAAGGCTATTCGCGAAGAGATGCGGCAATCATGGGAACAAAACAAATCGCATTGGCGGTTGTGGGGTGTACGGCAACATTGATCATTGCATTCATGCCCCTGATGTTCATGCCCGAAATGTCCGGTGATTTTATCCGGAGTATGCCGTCTGCTGTGATTGGCTCTGTTGTGGCATCCATGTTTGTCGCCTTGCTGGTTGTTCCGTTTCTTTCCAGTATCTTGTTGAAACCGCATGCGCACCCGGAAGGAAACATTGTCTTGAGAACGTTTCAGCGAATCATTCATGCAACATACGCTGTGTGGTTGGATAAAGCGTTGAAACGCCCGGTTGTAACAGTCTTTATTGCACTGGGAATCTTCATCGGAGCACTGGCAATGATTCCTGTACTGGGATTCAGTTTGTTCCCAGAGTCTGAAAAACCGCAGTTCATGATAACCATTTCGCCGCCGCCGCAATCCAATATTTTTCACTCGGATAGTCTTGCACGTCTCATTGAAAACGATTTGAATAAGTACGAGCAGGTGAAGTTCTATGCAAGCAATGTCGGAAAAGGAAATCCACGGATTTATTACAACCTGGATCAGGCGAGTGAACGGGAGGATTACGCGGAAATTTTTGTGCAATTGCACGATCATGTCAACGCCAAAGAGAAACTGCAGCTGATCGATACCTTGCGTAAGAAATGGTTTTCGTTTCTGGGGGCAAAAGTCGAAGTGAAGAACTTCGAACAGGGAGTTCCGATTCTTTCTCCGGTTGAAGTACGGCTGTTCGGTGATAACCTGGATACGTTGCGGAATCTTGCAGCACATGTGGAAACAATGTTGCTGAATACAAAAGGAACCGTATATGTAAACAACCCGGTGGCGAATAATAAGTCGGATTTCAAAGTAAATGTAAACAGAGAAAAAGCACTGGCATTGGGCGTTCCCACTGTCTCCATTGATCGGACGGTACGAATGGCATTGGCAGGATTGGATGTAGCGACTTATTCAGATCCTTCAACAGATGATAACGATTATAAAATAAGGGTAAGTATGCCCCGGAACAGTTATCCGGATTTGTCCGTCTTCGATGAAATTTTTGTGAACAACGTGCAGGGAACTGCGGTTCCGCTGAGCCAACTTGCTACAATCGAAATGGAAGCCTCTCCGTCGACGATTAATCACATCAACAGAACACGGGTGGTGTATGTCAATTCATTTGTACAGAAAGGATTTACCAATGATAAAGTAATTGATGATGTCATCGGGCAAATGGAACAAATGAAAATGCCTTCCGGATACCATTACGAAATGGGAGGTGAAGTGGAAAGCCGCCAGGAATCATTTGGTGGATTTGGTACCATTATCGTGATTACAATGTTTCTGTTTATTGCGGTGTTGATACTTGAATTTAAAACATTCAAGAGTACGTTGATTGTTTTGTCGGTGATTCCGCTGGGAATTGTCGGTGCCGTTGTGGCATTGTGGCTGACGGGGAATACACTTTCCTTTGTTGCAACGATCGGACTGGTGGCACTGGCGGGAATCGAAGTGAAAAATACCATCTTGCTGGTTGACTTTACCAATCAGTTACGACGGGAAGGAATGGAGTTAAATGAAGCGATTGAAAAGGCAGGTGAATTACGCTTTTTACCGATTATCCTGACAACGTTGACAGCGATCGGAGGATTATTGCCGATTGCATGGTCGAGCAACCCGATGATCTCGCCGTTGGCTATTGTTATGATCGGAGGATTGATCAGTTCTACCTTGCTTTCACGAATCGTAACACCGGTGGTGTACAAATTGATCCCACCGAAGATTGAAGATACAAACGAATAATAAACTTGACTGATTAATGCATCAAAAGCACTTCGTGGAGAATAACTGCGGGGTGCTTTTGTTTTTCTACCCGTCTTTCTTAGTTTTGTTACAGATACAATAAAATGGTGAAGAAAAAGGCGGTTTTTAACTGGAGTGGGGGAAAGGATTCTGCACTGGCCTTAAGCATGGTTCTGAATGACGATGCATTTGAAGTTGTTGCATTACTGACGACCGTATACGCGGCGACATCTAAATCGTTAATGCACGGTATTCCCCTCGAATTGTTGACCAGGCAGGCTGAAAGCATTGGAATTCCGTTGCAGCCGGTTTATTTGGATACCGATGGACGATCGGACCGGATGGAGGCAATTGTCATGAAGTACAAAGAGCAGGGAGTGACACACTTTGTGTTTGGTGATATTTTCCTGGAAGACATTAAAGCATACCGGGAAAGTAAACTACATCCGTACGGAATTGAAGTCGTGGAACCTTTGTGGGGAAAAACTTCAGAAGAAGTGATGAAAGCGTTCTTTGCAACAGGAATCAGGTCAACGATTGTTGTCACGCAGGCGGACAAATTAGATGAAACCTATATTGGCAAAGACTTGTCACCTGCTTTGATTGAATCCTTTCCGGAAGACGTCGATCTTTGCGGTGAAAATGGGGAATACCATACATTTTCATACGCAGGAGCTTTGTTCAAAACACCTGTTGCACATACAATCCGGGATGTCGTGAAATTGTCTTACGATTTGCAGTTGGATACTGGTGAAAAAAGAACGATTGACTATTGGCAGGCGGTGATGGTTCTCTAATCGTTGATGCTGGATTAAGAGGGAGGACCGTCTCTTGAAGGAAGGTTTATCCTAAAAGATGGAAGTTAAAAAATGTTGAAAACGAGTTTACTATCGTTTGTGGTGTTATTTTTGTTAAAGTAAACGGAATTTTTAACCATCACAACGTTATGTTAAACTTGAAACAATACCTTTTGATTAGTAGTTGTTTAATTGCTTTTGGAAGTAATGCACAACTCAAAAGCGGTTTCGATGCAGCTGAAGCCCGCGACCTGATCCGGATTTGTAACAGCTTCGGCTATCTGGATTTGTACGGAAATGACACCGATATTTTACCGTCCGGCTACAAAAAAACGTATACATCACCCGCGTATGGGATGGATAATAAATTCCAGGTATATACGAACGGGAATACGGCTGTCATCAATTTCAGAGGTTCTACTTCCAGACAGTCCAGCTGGTTGGAAAACCTATATGCATCGATGATTCCGGTCAAAGATAAAATTGTTGTCAACGGAAAGGAGTTTCCTTACCAGGTAGCTGAGAAAGAATCCAGCCGGGTGCATGCTGGCTATACGCTGGCCGTTTACTTTTTTAAGGATGACCTGCTGAAGCAACTCAATGAACTCAATAAAAAGGGAATCTACGATATCTACATTACCGGGCATTCTCAGGGAGGCGCACTGGCACAGGTTGTACGTGCTTACCTGGATTACTTACCGGAGAAAGAACTTAGCAAAAAAAACACATTCAAAGTCTATGCATTTGCCAATCCGATGGTGGGGAATGCTTCCTTTGCAAAAGAATACACAAAGAAATATTGCGATCCGGGAATGAGTTTCCTGGTCCACAACCCGACTGATTTTGTAACGAAACTACCGGTCAGCTACAACGATAGTACATTCTGGCAGGCTAACCTGACGGAATTTTTGATGAATAGCAATGAGTTTTCAATGTCTGGCGCTGCAATGGAGGGAGCATTGTACTTTTTCAAAGACAGGGTAAACGAACTGGCAAAGAACATGTCAAAAAACATCGAGGCTCAGTTACTGAAAGAATTAGGAGAAATCAAAATGCCGGCATTTCATGAAGATATCAACTACGTGCATACCGGTAACCTGATCAAGATTTCTGCAACAGAGTACCCGTTGGAATTGAAGGATTCGACTATTCTGAAAAACGATTCGCTGATGAAGGTCTACAAACGGGATGCAAATGGTGTGTTTGAAAATAAAAGTTTGTACAAAAAACAAAGCTTTACGGATCAACACAAAGCGTACAATTATTATACGGCTATTCTGAAAGACTATTTTCCGGATGATTATAGCGGATTGAAGCAAAAATATTTTGTCCTGCCGAAAAAAGAGAAAAAGTAATTGATTTCGGGATCTGTTAACCTTCAGAGTACAAGCTAACGGGAAGCAGAACAGTCATTTTCTTTGATGGTAAACCAGATGACCGGTTGCTCTCGATTCGGGTCGGTAACAACCAGAACGGGATAATGAAGCACCAATGATGACCCGGTTGTACGGACACATTCGCTCAGCAGTAATTTCCCTTCCTTAAATGAATACCATTCAATCTGGTAGTTCGTATTCTTTTTTAGTTCTTCAACTTTCAGGCGGTTTTTTACAGAAGGCATGTCCCATGAAATATCCGTTAGTCTCGAAACGGTAGGATCATCGTTCAGGTTAAGTAAACAGCCATAACTGTCGTCAATACGTTTGGTATACACGTTGTACGAGCGATTGCGAACATATCCGACGGAGGTGCTGCGGTCGTGGGAGAGGTAGTACTGTAATTCCAGTGCTGCTTTGCCTTTTTTGCTGCGTGTAATCCGTGCCTGTTGCCTTCCTTGAATCCACTCTCCGTTACCGTTTTCCAGCGTACGGATTACCTCCGGACTATTCATGTGTTGTTGGGCATTGATTGTCGCTGACCATAGAAAACTATCCCGGACAACCCGCCCTTCCCACAGGTGATAACCGGCGACACCGGTAAATCCGGCAACCATTGCATCGGTATAACTACCTGTAAATTGTGAGCACTCGTGTGCACCATCTCCGTCACCGAATTCAGATAATAACACAGGTTTTCCTGACCAGTCATTGAAATCAAAAACAGATTTTGCACGTGAGTTCTCGCCGGGTTCAAACAAGTTGTTTTCCTCTGATTTACGGATAACATATTTGTTGAATTCCCGGGAATAAAAGTTGATGCCGATCAAATCTACGTTTTCCAGAAGCAAGCTTTGATCCATGCGCACATCCTTTTTATCGGGACGCCATACATACATTGTATAATCAACTCCGATCAGGTGATGGGTATGATTCATTTTTTCTTTGATGTATGAACTGATACGCCGCTGATAATTCTCAATGGCCGCAAATACTTTTTCCTGAAGCGGGTTCGTATTGTCTTCGTATGGTTTTAATCCTGCCAACGGATTCGTGTTTACATTAAACGGTTCGCTCAGCAGTTCAAATTCATAGATAGCTGTTGAATAACCATACCTTGAAATGTAGTACCTGGTTCGTTGTTCGTGGTATTTTAAATCCTCTTCTTCCAGGAAGGTCTCATACGGTTGCTTTCCTCCGATTTCCTTTGGACGATCGTTGTAGCAATAAAGTGGATAGGGTGTTTCGGAATAATAGACGGTGTCATTTTCCCAGATTTCCCACTTTTCCCAGTCCCAAAGCGACATTCGATAAATATCATACACACAGAGTGGGGTATGTATGAGCATGTTGAACATAATAAATGCATCGTGTGCTTCACATACATCCAATAACTTGTCTTGTTCCCAGGCATAGTGAAGCCGGTCGTAATAATTTCCTTTTTTCTCAAATTCAATCAAAGTGGCCCACGGAGACTGAATCGTCCGGATGTATTTCCCTCCCCGTTCCAGGTAATCCGTTACTTTTTGCAGGTAGAAATCCCATTCTTTTGTATTGGTGGCTTTAAATGTCGTTTGCGGACTGAGCAGGTTGTTTCCCAGGTACTCTGTTTTCAATCCCCATTCCAACCCGTGTTCATCCGGTCCTGCAAAATTATGTCCCACAGGGAAGATGATTTCTCCGCCGCGAACCAGGTTTTTTTTATTGGGATGAACGGAAACATATCCCGGGTTTCCGCTTTCTGTTACATGAAAGACAAACCAGGGGATTTCGTAGGCAGTTTCACCTTTAATTTTAATTGCTGTTTTGGCCATCCACTGACCGTTTTCGGGCGGAGCGAAGCGAACTCTGAACGGGTAGCCGGTACCGATATCGTCCCAGTCATCTGTATGTGGGTTTTCAATGTACTCCCGGTGATAATACCCGTCAATTGTTTTTAGAATACCTGTTGCAGGATGGTAGAAATACGTCTCCACATCAACGTCCCATTCCACAAAAGGATTCAACTCATCTGCATCGCGTCCTTCGGAGAATAAAAAGTGATTGATGCGTTGAAGTACTTCGTGCGGAAGTTTTACCCCCAATTCCAGTTTTTTGTATTTTAAAATGGTGGTTGTTGTAGAGTAGTTAACCAGCACCAGTTCCATTCCATCCGGTGTCTTTCCCAGTAAGGGATAATTTTCATGACGGACGTGTACCGGAAACGGGTGGATTTGTCCGAAAGCAATCCAGACGGAGAATGTATACAGAAAATGAATAAAGTACTTCATCGTTTTTTCAAAAATGAAAGCCAGTTTACAGAATTACAGACTCTTTTCCTAATGCAATGAAAGATACAAATTTATTATAAACTCCACAATTCCCTGAACCGAATTGCCTGCCTTCTCGATATCTCTACTTTTTCACCGGTTTTTAGTTCGACAATTAATCCGCCGTTGAACCAGTTTTCAATTTTTTCAATCCATTTCAGATTAATGATAAATTTACGGTTGGCGCGAAAGAAGTAATCCGGGTCCAATCGTTCTTCAAAGCTGCCAAGTGATCGGAGAATTAACGGGCGAAACTGATCAAAATGAACTTTCACGTAGTTTCCTTCCGATTCCAGCATGCGAATACTGGAAAGTTCCACAAACCAACATTTTTCACCGTCCCGGATGAAGACGGAATCTGTAGCTGACAATACTTTTTTAGGCTGAACATCCGTAAATGCGGTTTCCACAGGGATATTGTCTTCTACAAACCGTGCGGTAATCTTTTTTAATGCGTCGTTTAATCGTTCCGGGTCCACCGGTTTTAGCATGTAATCCAGGGCATCTACTTCAAATGCTTTGATGGCGTATTCATCATAAGCGGTTACAAATACGACCAGCGGAATTTCATCCAGTTGCTTGAGCAGATCAAATCCTGATAACCCGGGCATATTGACATCCAGAAAGATCAGGTCGGGATTTAATTCGTTGATCAGTTGTACTCCCTCTTCACCGTTTTTTGCTTCTGAAATAATTTCAATTTCAGCGTAATTCTTCAGAAGGGACTTTAATTCTTCCCGCGCCAGTCGCTCGTCGTCAATAATGATGGTTCTAATGGTTCTCATACTCAAATTTTAAAGTTGCGATTACAGTATCTTTATGTTCTGAAAGTGAAAAATCTGCTTTCCCTTTGTATTGAATGGCCAATCTTCTCCGGGTATTGGAAATACCGATACCCATATCGGGAGAATTCCCCAGTTTCCCGGTATTTTCAACCGTAATAATAACGGTGTTCTCTTTTTTATAACTCGTTATTTTGATAAAACCACCTTCGATCCGGTTGGAGATACCGTGCTTGATTGCATTTTCAGCCAGCATTTGGATGGAAAACGGTGGAATGGGAAACGAATCCAGCTGCTTGTCAATGTCCCAGTTTACGGTTAGCCGCTCTTCAAACCTGATTTTTTCCAGATCCAGATAGTTGTGTACAATTTCCATTTCTTCGAACAATGGAATGAGATTTTCTTTTCCCGAAATAAGTGATTTCCGGAGAAGATAGGAAAGTGTTGTCACGGCTGATTTCGCATGTTGTGGCTCCATGTCGATTAATGCCCGGATGGAGTTGAGCGAGTTGAACAGGAAGTGTGGATTCAGTTGTGAACGCAGGTTTTTTAACTCAATTTCATTTTTGGAAGCTTCAAGTGAAAGGTTGTCCAGTTCCTGTTGCCGGGACTTCTGAAAAAAGTGATAGGTGAAGTAAATTCCATTCCAACAGATAATAAGCATTGTCAGTGCCAGGATATTGATGATTACTCTTCCGAAGTTGGAATAGGCATCTGTTTCGTTGAGTAAAAACCGTTCAATAAAAGTAAGACTGTACTCAATCAACACGGAACAGGACAGTGAAATTAAAATCAACCGGGGCATCAGGGCAACCAGTCGCTTGTTTAACCAATCCATTCGCAGCATGAACCAACGCATCAAATGCGTGTAGGAAATACTGAAAAATGTCATGAAGAGCAATTGTATGAGCAGTTTGTACGTAATTTCTTTCGGGCGGTCAATGTATGCTGAAAGGTAAATCAAACAGGAATAACCTGTCCATCCCAGTAATTGTGCTCCCCAGTACATTTTTTTACTTGTCTGCATAAAACAAATGTAGGAAGGATTTTAAACTTCCGGAAAGAAACTGGATAAATGGCGAAAAAGATCAGGTAATCGGATGGATTTCAGGAAAGCGATCCTTGTAAAAGTATTCCCGGAATTTATTTAGCATGGTACAATTGTTACCTGGTCACTTTTCGCAGCTGCTTCTTTGCCCCATTCAGCAATTCCTTTTAAAAGGGGAATTAGTGTTTGACCGAATTCTGATAGCGCATAATCTACTTTTAACGGAGGTTTGTTTGTGTGAACAGTCCGGGTAATCAATCCATCCGATTCCAGTTCTTTCAGTTGGAGACTCAATGTCCGCTCGGTGACCATCGGTAATTCTTTTCTCAATTCACTGTACCGTTTTTTTTTGATCAGGTGAATCAGAATTACTGCTTTCCATTTACCGCCTATGTATTTCATTGTTAGGCTGGTACTGCATGGAAATTGTTTGTTGTCGATGGAATACATGCTACTATCTTTTTTGACCGTTATTGCAAAGATAAAATACTATACTTAGTTTTGCAACTATAATTTTTATAGTTCAATAAAAAACAGTAACATCATGAATTTTTTAGAATTGGCGCAAAGCCGTTATACAACCAAAAAATACAATCCGAATGAACGTATTACCGCAGATAAAATAGAGCAGTTAAAAGAAATTTTGAGACTGAGTCCTTCGTCAATTAACAGCCAGCCGTGGAAGTTTACAATCGTTTCTGACGAAGCGGTAAAACGTTCGCTGGGGAGTGTTTCGTATTTCAACGAGCCGAAGATTAATGACGCGAGTCACCTGGTTGTTTTTAGTGCGATTGATTCCATTGCTGTGTTTGAAGAGCAAATCAAAGCGCACTTGCCGGAAGGGGCGGTTCAGTATTATATGACGTTTATCAAGCCAAAGCCGGAAGCAGAAATCAAGGCGTGGTTGCAACACCAGGTGTACCTGTCTCTTGGAATGTTTTTATCGGCTGCAGCAAGTTTAGGAATTGATTCAACACCAATGGAAGGTATCCAGGCGGATAAGTACAGAGAAATTTTACAGCTGGATAATTATCAGCCGCTGGTAGCTGTCGCATTGGGATACAGAGATCAGGAGGATGCAAATCAGCCGTCATTGAAAGCTAAAACACGATTGGCAACAGAACAGACGATCCAATCCATCTGAAAATAAAAAAAAACAGCCTCAAAGAATTGGTGTTAACCGACTTTGAAGCTTGTATTCTATTTTTTAAACCACAAAGAAAACAGAAGACAATAAATACACACAACTCTATTTTCTTTGTGGTCCAATATCGTTTAAATTGTTAAATCGTTTTCAGATTGCAGTTCCATTCCCGTTTGAAAATCTGGGTAATGATAAATATATTATTTTTCAATAAAAATTGAATTAGCTTAATTCATTGGCGTACATACTTCAATCAGGAAGCCGTCAGGATCTCTTAAATAAGCAACAATTTGTCCCCATGGTTTGGTTTTCGGAGCTTCGACGATTAGGGCACCTGCTGCTTGTGCCGTGTTGACTGTTGATGCTACATCATCTGTTGCAAACCCGATTTCTATTCCAAACGGTTTATTGCTTCTGTTGCTCTCAATAAAACCGTCTTTCAGGTTGGATGTTGCCAATGTTATTGCTGCAAATGCAAGTGTTGTTTGACCAGTAGCGACTTCCCCGTAATCATTTTCCGGAGTAACGAATTTTCGGGTAAATCCAAATGCGGTTTCATAGAAACGGATCGATTTTTCGACATCCTGTACATACAGGATTGTATATGCAAGTTTGATCATGCTGTTTTCGTATTTTACAGGTAACTATACAGGCAATTTTGCCGGTTACAGTGTGTGAAAGTAATGGTTTTACAGAAATTGTTTTTGTGTTTTTACAAAATTCCGGACATCAACCCTGATTTGTTCAAAAGTAAAACGGCTTTCATTCTCAGTTCTTGATAATTTCCTTATTTTTGTGTCGCGATAAAAATTTATGGAAAGTACAACACAACAATTAGCGACGGTAGAGCAGGCAGTAGAACTGGGATTGCGTGCAGATGAATTTGAAATGATCAAGGAAATTCTTGGGCGCACGCCGAATTTTACAGAGACAGCAGTTTATTCTGTGATGTGGTCAGAACACTGTTCGTACAAAAACTCAATTTACTGGTTGAAACAATTGCCAAAAGACGGACCGCATATGCTGGTAAAGGCAGGTGAGGAAAATGCAGGATTGGTAGACATCGGTGACGGATTGGGCTGTGCTTTCAAAATTGAGTCACACAATCACCCGTCTGCATTGGAACCATACCAGGGAGCAGCAACAGGAGTAGGAGGAATCAACCGGGATATCTTTACAATGGGAGCCCGTCCGATTGCTCAGTTAAATTCTCTTCGTTTTGGTAACATCGACAGAGATCGTACGAAGTGGTTGGTAAACGGCGTAGTAAAAGGAATCGGTGATTACGGAAATGCATTCGGTATTCCGATTGTAGGAGGAGAAGTATTCTTCGATGATTCATACAATACAAACCCGTTGGTGAACGCATTCTCTGCAGGAATCGTAGATGCGAAAAAGATTATTTCAGCAAAAGCAAAAGGACCAGGGAACCCGGTATTCATTGTTGGATCTGCTACAGGAAAAGACGGAATCGCAGGAGCGGCATTTGCTTCGAAGGACATTACCGAAGAGTCCGCTCAGGATTTACCTTCCGTACAAGTCGGTGACCCGTTCATGGAAAAATTATTGTTGGAAGCAACAATGGAACTGGCGGAAACAGATGCGATTGTCGGAATGCAGGACATGGGTGCTGCGGGGATTACATGTTCTACCTGTGAAATGAGTGCAGGAGGAGGTGTCGGAATGGAAATCCAGTTGGATAAAGTTCCTACACGTCAGGAAAACATGCTTCCGTATGAGATTCTGCTTTCTGAATCACAAGAGCGAATGCTGGTGGTTGTACAAAAAGGAAAAGAGCAAATCGTAAAAGATATTTTTGACAAATGGGACTTGCACGCGGAAGAAATCGGCGTGGTAACGGACACACAACGCATCCGCTACTACATGAACGGTGAATTGGTGGGAGATGTCCCTGCTGAATCATTGGTCCTGGGTGGTGGTGCCCCGCAATACCAACGGGAATACAAAGAGCCTGCATATTATCAGGAGTTTAAAAAATTCTCCATTGATAACGTACAGGAACCGGAAGACCTGAAAGCAGTTGCGGATTTCTTGTTGCAACATCCGAATATTGCTTCCAAGCGTTGGGTGTATGAGCAATACGACTCAATGGTTGGAACGAAGAATATGACAACAAACAGACCGGCAGATGCAGGTGTGGTGAATATCAAAGGAACGGAAAAAGCGTTGGCAATGACGGTGGATTGTAATTCCCGATATGTAAATGCAGATCCGGAGATCGGAACAATGATTGCTGTTTCCGAAGCGGCGAGAAACATTGTTTGTGCGGGAGGTGTGCCAAGTGCAATTACCAATTGTCTGAATTTTGGTAATCCGTACAACCCGGAATCCTACTGGCAATTTGTAGGTGCGATCAAAGGAATGTCTGCAGCATGTATTAAATTCCAGACGCCGGTTACGGGAGGAAACGTTTCCTTCTACAATCAAACGGTTACAAACGGAGTGGAAGTTCCGGTTTTCCCGACACCGACAATTGGTATGATCGGAGTCGTAGAAGACAAAAACAAAATCATGACACTGGACTTCAAACAAAAAGGAGATTTGATTTTCTTATTGGGAGAATGTACAAATGACATCGCGTCATCTGAATATTTATATTCTTATCACGGAATCAAAGCATCACCGGCTCCGTATTTCGATTTGGAAAAAGAATTTGCAACGCAGGAAGTTGTCAAAGACCTGATTCAAAAAGACCTGATCAATGCCGCACATGATGTTTCCGATGGCGGATTGTATACCTCTCTTGTGGAAATGTCCATGCCGAGAGGATTAGGATTTGATGTGGAAGCGGACGGGGAAGTGCGACTGGATGCATTCCTGTTCGGGGAAGGACAAGGACGTGTTGTGGTTACCGTAAGCGAAGATGCGGAAGATGAATTCATTGAATACCTGGCAACAATCGACGTGGCTTCTACTTTGTTGGGGCATGTGACCAAAGGTAAGCTGGTTGTTGACGGAGAGCATTTCGGATTCATCCACGAAGCAAAAGAATTGTTCGACAACGCGTTGGAAAAACGATTAAAGTAAGAAGCCGGCAATAGATCGCAAAGAAAAAAGATAGGCTTCAATATGTAAAAATAAAGATTCAATTCGCACTGGATAAATAGTCGTTTTAGATGAAAAGGATGAATTATCTTTTTATCTAAATGCTCAAAGCGAAGCGATTCTAAATAGCTAAATATGGAATACAACACAACCAGAGGACCATTATTGTTGCCTGAATACGGTAGAAATGTGCAAAATATGATTGCACATGCAATGGAAATCGAAAATAGAGATGAGCGTAACCGTGCCGCTCAGGCAATCATTGAAGTGATGGGGCAATTAAACCCTCATTTGCGTGATGTAGATGATTACCGCCATAAATTGTGGACACATTTATTTGTGATGTCCAATTTCCGGCTGGATGTAGATTCTCCGTATGAAATTCCGACACAGGAAGTGCTGAACGAACGTCCGAAATTGATGGAATACCCGAAAAGTAAGATTCGTTACGGGCACTACGGACAGTATACACAGAAAATACTGGAAACAGCAAAGGAAGTCGACAACCCGGAAGAAAAAGAATACCTGAAAGGCACCATGGCTAACTTTATGAAGTACCAGTACCTGGCACACAACAACGGAGCTGTGGAAAACCATGTTATCGCCAACCAGTTGAAAGAACTCTCGAAAGGAGAGTTAGCGTTGGACAACCCGGATGAATTGGTGAGTACCAATTCACTATTGCGTCAGATGGGAAGCACCAATTCCAATAAGCGCAATAACAACAACGGGAAAAAGAAAATGAATCAGAAAAAGAAATTTAAAAAATAAAACAGTATGGCTTCTTTTGAAATCTACGGAGGTAAACCTTTGAAAGGAGAATTAATCCCTCAGGGTGCAAAGAATGAAGCGTTGCAAGTACTTTGTGCGCCACTTCTGACTGCTGAAAAAGTAACAATTTCCAATATTCCGGATATCATTGATGTCAACAAATTGATCAATTTGTTGCAGGCAATGGGCGTGAAAGTAGAAAAAGTAGAGACGGGAACGTTCATCTTTCAGGCAAAAGATATTGACCTGGATTACCTCAAATCAGAAGATTTCAAGAAGCGGGCAGCGTCATTGCGTGGGTCTATTATGATTGTTGGGCCGTTACTGGCGCGTTTTGGTCAGGGGTTCATTCCGAAACCGGGAGGGGATAAGATCGGACGTCGACGTTTGGATACGCACTTTGAAGGATTTACCGCATTGGGTGCGAAATTCAATTACGATGCCGGAGAGCATTTTTATTCGGTAGAAGCAAAGAAATTAAAGGGAGCGTACATTCACCTGGATGAAGCTTCTGTAACAGGTACGGCAAATGTTGTGATGGCTGCGGTAATGGCAGAAGGAACAACGACCATTTACAATGCGGCCTGTGAACCTTATTTGCAGCAGTTGTGTAAGATGTTAAACTCAATGGGAGCAAACATCACCGGGATCGGATCGAATATGCTGCACATCAAAGGCGTGAAAACACTGGGAGGATGTTTCCACCGGATTTTACCGGATATGATCGAAATCGGAAGTTTCATCGGTCTTGCGGCAATGACCAAATCGGAAATTACCATTAAAGATGTCAGCTGGGAGAACCTGGGAATTATTCCCAATGTGTTCCGTCGACTGGGGATCAAACTGGAGCGCAGAGGAGACGATATTTACATTCCCGCTCAGGAATCATATGAAATAGATACATTTATCGACGGTTCGATTCTGACCATTGCAGATGCGCCGTGGCCGGGATTTACACCGGATTTATTATCCATCATTTTGGTCGTTGCGACACAGGCAAAAGGCTCGTGTCTGATTCACCAGAAAATGTTTGAATCACGCTTGTTCTTCGTCGATAAACTGATCGACATGGGTGCACAGATTATTTTATGTGATCCGCACAGAGCAACAGTAATCGGTTTGGACCGTAAACATGCATTGCGTGGCATCTCGATGACTTCGCCGGATATTCGTGCCGGAGTATCGCTACTGATTGCAGCACTTTCAGCAGAAGGAAAGAGTGTGATCCATAATATTGAACAAATTGACAGAGGATATCAGAATATTGAATACCGATTGAATAACATCGGCGCGGATATTCGTAGAATCGGATAATCCTGTATGTGAAAAATTATGTGATAACACTTAATTGCTTACAATTACTCTGTTAAAACACTGTTAAGAAAAGTTGCAATTAAAAAAATGGTTCTATATTTGGTAATGTAAACTAAAAACGAAAAGCAATGAAAAAAGTATTATTCTCAATGGTAATGACATTTATGGCGGCATTCGCTGTAAATACAGTTGTAGCACAAGAAGTTGGTGCTGACGGACCTAAAATCGAATTTAAAAAAGATACACACGATTACGGTGATATCAAGTATGCTGCGGACGGTACGTGTACATTTGAATTCAAAAATACAGGAAACGCTCCTTTGATTATCTCTAACGCAAAAGGATCTTGCGGATGTACAGTTCCTGAGTGGACAAAAGAGCCGATTAACCCGGGAAAAACTGGTGTTATTACCGTAAAGTATGATACAAAACGCCCTGGAGCGATCAACAAGAGTGTAACGATCACTTCCAATGCGGTAAATGAGCCAAATAAAGTGTTACGTATTAAAGGAAATGTTGGTGCGAAACCAGAATCTGCAACTCCTGTAAATACTTCAGGAGCTCCTGCGAACTAATAGAAAATAGAAATTAACAGATAGAAATCCTGCTTATTTAATGAGTAGGATTTTTTTATTTTCCAATAATTGAGTTCATATGATTCCTTGTCATCAGTGATCCTTCTGACGTTTTGTTAAAAGTGTTATAAGTCCGTTAACCGGTTGTTAAATGAAAATTTTCAGCCCCTGGAGTTACTATTTTTGAGTGTAAACAATAAATAACAAGATCATGAAAAAAGGAATAGTAGCATTCGTAATGGCAGTAGCAGGTGTTTTTTCAGTCCATCACACAAATGCCCAGGAGGTGGTGAACGGACCGAAAATTGAGTTTAAAAAAGATGTACATGATTATGGAGAATTGAAGTACGGAGCAAACGGAACATATACCTTTGATTTTAAAAATACAGGAAATGCACCACTGATCATCTCCAATGCGAAAGGCTCTTGCAATTGTACCGTTCCAAGCTGGCCGAAAGAGCCGATTAACCCGGGGGAAACAGGGAAAATTACCGTTCATTATGATACAAAGCGTTCTGGAGTAATCAACAAAAGCGTTACAATTACTTCCAATGCCGCCAACGATCCGTCTAAGATCTTGCGCATTAAAGGAAACGTAGGAAATAAACCGGAAACGACAGTACCTGTTAAAACAGTAGGTGCTTCAGTCAACTAATAGCATCAATCGTTAAGAAAAAAATCCCGTGTCAAATGAGACGGGATTTTTTGTGCCTATTGCTTGATCACCTGTTTGAAATAATCGTGCTCCCCGATCCGGATTTTCAACGTGTAATGTCCGTTCGGAACCTGGTGTAATAGCAACGTAGATTTACCGTCAGTGACCACCACTCCGGTGAGAACAGTTCTCCCTGTCAGATCCAGTAGTTGAACTTCTGCCGTCCCTGAAGACCGGATATGTAGTTGATCATTCACCGGGTTCGGATAGACCAAAATGGTTGTATTATCTGTTGACGGAACGGCAAGAGATTGAACGGGAATTACGTGTTCAAGCGTATCCGTTTGCCCGCAATGCCGTGCGATGAGTGTAACAGTATAACTGCCGACAGCGGTGTATATGTGTGTTGGATTTTGTTCTGTCGATGTAGAACCGTCCCCAAAATCCCATAAATAATCAGTCGCATGCTGTGAAGTATTTTCAAATGCCAGTTGATTGGTTTGTGCAGTATAGGAAAAAGCAGCGACAGGGTCATAAATGCCTATTTTCCAATGAGCCAGAGAATCATATACAACCAGTTTGGCTGCCTGCTTGATCTGATTGGCAACCGTTGATGATATTCCCGCATTGAAGGTGATGAGCTCCGGATTTTTTCGGAATATAGCCGTGTAAAATGCACAGGCAGCAACATAAGATCCTTCCAGCGTCGGATGACTTTCATCGGATTGGTAGAGCTCAATCCCCGGATGGTGTTCACGAAGGTAGCGCCAAATAGCTCCAACGGGAGAAACCTGTGCGTTGTTATCGTTGGTCATCATCATGTATCGCTCCCGAAGTAAATTATCCATTCCTTCGTATGTGCACAAATCCGGGAGAAACTGGCAGTTATTGGCATCTCCGTTTTTTCTTCCCCAGGTCATATAAAAAAGTGTTTGAGCACATGGAGTTGCCGCATGAATAAGGCTGTCCAGTTTACGTGCGAACGGGAATACCTGATTTTGTACCTGCTGAATCGGGAAGGACGGCAATTGACTTTGTTCCTGTAAGACAACAAAATCCCAACCTCCGGCCTGAATCTTTGCGAGGGTTTGACTGTTGGTAGAATGCCCCTGGAATGTTTGTCCACCAGGTGTGTTGCTGTCAAAGGTCAGCGTGTCTCCTGCCGATAAGGCAACATTGGCTGTTAACTGCGGGAGGTTATTGTAGGCCGTATAGCTGTTGCCGATAAACAAAACGTTCTTTTTTTGTTGTGCAATACTTAGTTGCTGACAGAATAAAAACAGCAGAGTGCTTAATAGGTATTTTTTGAAAAAAGAGATAATAACAGACATATTTTTTAAATTTACGTTTGATTCAATTAATCTCAAAACGAAGAAAGGGCACCAAGGTTGCTTGTTTGGAATAAAGTTTGTGAGGGTAAAAAAACAGAAGATTAGTAATCCTATAATTACGAACGATGAAAAAATATTTGTTGAGTTTAATCATGAGCTTTCTGACAGTGGTTTCGATGGCTCAGGTACCAAAATTCGAAGCAGATAACGCTCTGTACAAATTCCCGGATACCCGTGAAGGAGAACAGTTATCACATACATTTACAATAACAAATACAGGTGATGCACCATTAATTATCAGCGACTATAAAGTGGCTTGCCCCTGTACAAAAGCGGAACTGCCAACAAAGCCGATCATGCCGGGACAGTCATACAAACTGAAGGTAACATTTGATACTAAAGGAAAGATCTATCTTCAGGACAGATCTGTTTTATTGCAGACAAACACCAAAAAGAAAGAAGAAAAACTTCGCTTCAAGGTATTTGTTATTCCGGAAGGAGAGTAATTTTTAGGACAAACACCTTCAATTTTTTTAGTGTCTATCACTCGTATTTCAGCAATGGTTTGCATAAAAATAGCTCGCCAAGTCGCTAATTCGCAAAGGTGTTATTGTTTTATTACTTCTTTGCGCCCTTGCGTCTTTGTGGGAACAATAGAACCCTATATATCTTATATTTTAATTAAAAATTAAATGCGTTTAACCGGAGTAATCTCTATATTTAGTTGCATTCCCGGCTTTAATCGCTAAATTTATACCGCATTTAAATTAATCATCAGAATACATGAGATCACACATTGAAGCAGCATGGGAAAACCGTGAATTGTTAAAAGAAAAAGAAACAATTGAAGCAATCAACCAGGTAATTGAAGATATCGATAAAGGATTGTTGCGTGTTGCAGAGCCATTGGAAAACGGAGAATGGCAGGTGAATGAATGGGTGAAAAAAGCAGTGGTAATGTATTTCCCGATTCGTCAGATGGAAACCATTGAAGTTGGTCCGTTTGAATTTCACGATAAAATGGCATTGAAACGCAATTATGCAGAATTGGGGGTACGTGTGGTACCCCACGCAGTGGCACGTTACGGATCATTTGTTGCTCCCGGTGTTATTATGATGCCGTCTTATGTAAATATCGGAGCGTACGTAGATTCTGGTACAATGGTGGATACATGGGCAACCGTTGGTTCATGCGCGCAAATCGGGAAAAATGTTCATTTGAGCGGAGGTGTCGGAATCGGAGGTGTTTTGGAACCATTGCAAGCAGCTCCTGTTATTATTGAAGACAACGCATTTATCGGTTCCCGTTGCATTGTTGTAGAAGGCGTGCGTTTAGGAAAGGAAGCCGTTTTGGGAGCAAATGTCGTATTGACCAAATCAACAAAAATCATTGACGTTACAGGCAGCGAACCTGTAGAGATCAAAGGATATGTTCCGGAAAGAAGTGTCGTGATTCCGGGATCCTATACAAAAACATTTCCGGCAGGAGAATTTCAGATTCCGTGCGCATTGATCATCGGAAAAAGAAAAGCATCGACTGATCTGAAAACATCCTTGAACGACGCGTTGAGAGAACACAACGTAGCGGTATAATTCACATTTCAAAGAACTGTTACCTTGCAGAGATAGGAAATTTTCTTCTCTGCAGGGTAGCAGATTGACGAAACCTTAAATGGTCTTATTGTGAAATTCACGTGTTAATTCTTTGTAGATTTCCGTATATGAATTATCGGTATTTCGAACAATAATACTATGCTCAATCACTTGTTGTTCTGTTAGTCCAAACACCAGGATACTCCGTTTCGGAAGTTCCGGTTTACCGAAAATAATTATCCGTTCTACCAAAAATAATCCGATGGACGCTCCGAAAGTAACCCACTTTTCAGTAGTGGAATAGGGGAGAATAACCCGGAAATGTCCGTTTTCAGGCAGCAATGTTTTTACTTTGATAAACAAATTTTCCAGGGAAAACGAAGCCGTGTGTTTTGTTCTGTTGACGGATTCGGATTCAGATAATAATCCGTTTTCATAATAAGGCGGATTGCAGACAATGCAATCGAATTGCCGGTCTGTCTGAATACCAAAAATATCTTGATTCCGGCATGTCAGATCGGATCTCCAGGGTGAGTTTTCGAAGTTGAACTGGCAGTCGGTCAGCGCAGCTTCATCAATGTCAATTGCTTCAACTGTTGCGGCTGGATTTTTTTGCTTCGCCATTAAAGCCAATACTCCTGTACCTGTTCCGATATCCAGGATAGATAAATAGAAATGTTCGGCGATAGAAGCTCCGAGTAACATTGCATCTGTCCCCACTTTTAGCGGACTGTTAGACTGTCGAACTGAAAAGTATTTGAATTCAAAAATGCTCACGGAAACAAGACTATCCCAGGTACAACTCCACTAACCCCGGCGGTGCAGCAACTTTCAGGAGTTGATGTTTACGGTCAACTTCCCGGATGACTCCTTCTTGCAGAGGGAGTAGTAATTCTGTTCCGTCTTTATCAATCTGGATCAATGGATTTGCCGAGAGGTCGATAACCTGGATGACTTTTCCGATATTTCCGTGTTCCACGTCTTCCACATTGAATCCGATAATTTCGTGATCGTAGAAATGGACGCCATCCAATTCAGGTAAAATAGAAGCCGGGAGGTATATATGTTTTCGCAGCAATAGGCGCGCGTCGTTTTCGGTCTCAATACCTTCGAACTTTGCGGCTGCAAAACCTTTGTTTTTTAATTTGAATGACTCAATAAAGAAAGGAGTCAATTGGCCGTTTATTTCTATAAAAAGAGCATCCAGAGAAGCATAATCTTCCGGATTGGTAACGTCCAAAAACAGCGAAACTTCACCTTTAAATCCGTGAAGTTTCGCCACATATCCTAAATGAAAGCAGTCTGCCTTGTTCATTTAAAGACGTTTAAATTACTCAGCAGAAGTTTCTTCTTCAGCAGCCTCAGCTCCTTCAGTTGTTTCTTCAGTTGCTACTTCTTCTGCAGCTTCTTCAGCAACAACTTCTTCAGCTACTTCCGGCTCCGGAGTGTTTTTTGCTTCAATTGCTTTCGCTTTTGCTTCGTTTACAGCAGTTTCAGCTTTCAATGCAGCAGCTTTTTGATCAGCTTTTGCTTTTGCAAGACCTTCACTTTTACCTGTAATTTTTGCATCTTTCTCAGCCAACCACACGTTGAATTTCTCTTCAACCTGTGCTTCTGTCAAAGCTCCTTTTGCAATCCCCTTAATCAGGTGATTTTTGTAAAGAACTCCTTTGTAAGAAAGGATCGCACGTGCTGTATCCGTCAATTCAGCTCCAACTTGTACCCAGTGAAGAGTACGATCAAAGTTGATGTCGATTGTTGCCGGATTTGTGTTTGGGTTGTAAGTCCCCAGTTTTTCGATGAATTTACCATCTCTTTTTGCTCTGCTGTCTGCAGCTACAATGTGGAAGAAAGCATATCCTTTCTTTCCGTGTCTTTGCAATCTGATGCGAGTTGCCATACTGTTTTGTTTATTATTTGGAGTACGAAACCCCGGTTAATAATTAAATTAATTGGGTACAAAGATAGTGTTTTTATTGATACACGAGAAAAAACAATAAAAAAACCTGCCAGCGAACTGGCAGGTACAATAACATGTTCGGATAATACGGGCTGTATCAGAAGTTGAACTTCACTCCTAAAGATACTCCGAATTGACTGAAATTTGATTTTGTTGCAAGTTCTTCCTTTGCAACACCCGCTGAATAATTCGGATTGGTAGAACTGTTGTTGGATGTTGAATTTAACTCATCAATGTATTTCGTTTCTTTGTCATACACAGTAAGCATACCTGAAATATCCTGTCCGGCAACTGTATATGAATCAATCGCTCTCGACTTCGGTTTGATCGTCAGGCTGGTATGAAAGACCTCCAGTTGTAACCCAATCAGCTCGGAGATATTGTAGCCAATACCGACAGAACCTCTGAATCCCAATGAAACATTTCCTTTTGTTGTTGTCTCTACTTCTGTTGGAATTGGTCCCATTGGAGAAGGAACAGATATTTCACGTAATCCTTTTGTATCTCCGAAAACAGGAATGGCTAATCCTGCCTTCGCATATGCATACAACTTGTCTCCCCCGGTGCTTACCACCAATGAAGGCAACAAGCGCAACTGATTGGAGTGAGCCGTAGTTTTATCTGTAGCATTGACAGAAGAAGAACTTTCTGAGATCACCGTTTTTGAACCCAGAAAGTAGTTGATTCCCAATTCAACTCCCAGGTGCTTGTTAATCATATATCCCGGAGTCAATGTAAGGTTCAGTCCGCTTCCCAATGTTCCATAGATAGGTTTCTGATACGAGCCGTTTCCTGAAAGATCCGTATAGCTTTCTGTTCCCAGGTTGCTGGATGGAATCCCAAACCCGTATCCAACGTTGAATTCTCCATAAAATCCCTGTGCTTTCACTCCGAACCCGGTAAAAAGAACAGCCGCTAATAATACAATTTTTCTCATAATTTTTGTTTTAGATATAACATAAACATACGGATATTTTTGTTACAATTTAACATTCGCTGAAAATTAAATCGATTCAGGGAATGATTCTTTTTGAATTGGTTTGATTGTGAATTGATTAAGTTCCTTTCTGAATCAGGACGGATAACCGGGAACAATCAATTTGTAAATATCTTCCGGATAAAAATCAGTTTTGAAATTTCCTGACTAACTTTGTAACCATGTTTTCACCATTTGATGCACAAACATTAATAGATTTGGAGTTCCCGGCCATAAAATCATGGTTGGAAAAGTATGCGATTGGACCTACTGCCATCGGGCGAATCCAGCAACTGGAACCGAGTAATGATTTTCAACTGGTAGAGCAGGAACTACTGAAATCGAATGAATTGCTGGCGGTTCGAAAAGCAGGAGAGACCTTTCCTCAGCTTGATTTTGAGGAGTTGACGGAAGAGTTGAAATTGTTGCCAATTAAAAACTCGGTACTGTCACAGGAAGGTTTTTACCGATTGAGTAAGGCCTCTGATTTGTGTAACCAGTTAGTGTACTTTTTTGACAAACGCGAAAAAGATTATCCGCTATTATACAGCCTGTTTTCAGACATTGAATATACAAAAGAAGTCATTGAGAAAATCGATCACGTATTTGATAAGACATGGAAGGTAAAAGACAATGCATCCTCCTTGTTGTCGGAGATTCGAAATGAAATTAAAGTGCTTCGCAATCAGATCAATCGTAATTTCGACCGGGAAATGAAGAAGCTGATCCGGGAAAATGTGTTGGGCGATACGCGTGAAACGTTTTACAATGACAGAAGAGTATTGACCGTATTGGCTTCACATAAGCGCATGGTTTCCGGGAATGTCGTCGGGTCGAGCAAAACGGGAAGTCTTGTATATATTGAACCTCAGATCAACGTTGAATTGAACAATGAACTGGAATTACAGATTGATGAAGAGCGAAAGGAAATTTACCGGATATTAAAATTACTGACGGCTGAAATAGCTGTTTTTCTTCCGTTAATTACGGCTTACCAGTCGGTGCTGACAGAACTGGATTTTATTAACGCTAAAACAAGGCTGGCACTTGAGTTGGACGGGCATCTTCCGGGAATTGTTCGCCAGATGAACGTTGAATTGATTGATGCCTATCACCCTATTTTGTGGAAAAGCAACAAGTTGTTAGGCAAACCGACATTTCCACAACGAATTCAATTGCATCAGAAATCCCGCATGTTAGTTATTTCAGGACCAAATGCCGGAGGAAAAAGTATTACCTTGAAGACCGTCGGATTGTTGCAGGTAATGCTGCAATCTGGATTGTTGATTCCGGTGCATCCGAATAGTAAAATCTGCTTTTTTCAACAGGTGTTGTCAGATATAGGAGATAATCAGTCGATTGAGAATGAATTGAGTACTTACTCGTACCGACTTAAGCGCATGAAGCATTTTTTGAAAGTGACTAATCGAAGAACGCTGTTGTTGCTGGACGAATTCGGAACAGGTTCTGATCCGGATTTGGGAGGGGCATTGGCAGAGGTGTTTTTTGAGGAGTTGTACAAAACGGAGTGCTTTTCAGTTATCACAACACATTACGCCAATATAAAATTAAAGGCGGATCAATTACCTCATGCAGTAAACGGGTGTATGTTGTTTGACACCGAAACCTTAGAGCCTTTGTACAGGTTCAACCTTGGTCAGCCAGGGAGTTCATTCACGTTTGAAGTCGCACAAATCAATGGAATTCCACAGCGGATCATCAATGAAGCCAAGTTGCGTTTAGACGACCGGAAAGTGAAGATGGATCATTTGCTCAATGAACTGCAGAAAGAAAAAAATTATTTCGAACGGCTGAATAATGAACACCGGGAAGCACAGGAAGCAGCGGATGAAGCCCGAACGTATTTCCTGGAAAAGAAAAAACACCTGGAAAAAAGGTTGCTTGCTCAGCAGGAGCTAACCGATAAGAACAACAAGTGGTTGATTTTGGGTAAGAAAATGCAAAGCTTTATTGATCGCTATAATTCGAATAGTAAAAAGAAAGATGTTAACAAGCCATTGCTGGATGATGTCAGAACCTTCATTGCGATGGAAAGAGGAAAAACAGAAGAAAGCAAACGAAAGGAGAAATTAAAAGCAGCGATAAACCCGGTTGCCAAGCCAGCAAAGAAAAAGAAATCCACTCCGGAAAAAGATGAATTTCAGCAACAGAAAATTGTTGTCGGGTCTACAGTAAAATTGATTGCTACAAAACAATCCGGAACGGTTGAAGAAGTGGTTGGAAATCAAATTACTGTCGAATTCGGATTTTTACGAATGAAAGTGGAACGGGAAAAACTAATGTGGATCAGGTAATCGCCCCTCTTTCTTACAAAAAACTCTTCCCTAATGCCTGTTGTCACAATAAATATAAACTTCCTCGTCGTTTGAATTAAGAATGGTAATGTACGGACATCCGAATGAAAAGTACTGAAATCCAAAAATGACGGGGTCCATACCGTTGAATAATTTCCCTGTCCATTGGTAATCCGCATATTCATTTTCTTCTCCCCGGATATTCAGTGACGTAAGTCCATTGCCTTCCCATTGATCATAGAGCCGTTCGCAGACCAGTTTCTTTGTCGCGGAATTGAGCACAATTAAATGCCGTACGAATAATTCATTATTCCCGTCAAACAAATTTTGAATATAATAGGTATATCCTCCGGATTCATATGTATAGGTATCCCCAACAGTATAATCAGTAATTTCCCTGTCTGTAAAAAAAGAATCATCTGTTGGAACAGTCGACAACAATGTTTTGTCTTTTGCTTCGGCCCGATCCCAGGTAATCGGTTCAAGTGCTCCGGTAATAAATGGGGTCTCTTTACCTATATATACAAGAACATCATAATAATTCTCCTTGAAGTCGGTTAATTGGCTGTTGTCTATTTGAAACCCGATCATATAATCATATTGCGAAAACGGCCATTCTTCAACAGAAGCATAAAAATCCAACAGCGCGATTACCTGAAGTTCTTTTGCTTTAAATGTTTTGAGTTTGTTTTCTGCATAATTGTAAATG
>NZ_JACVEL010000007.1 GCF_014518315.1 Taishania pollutisoli | reverse complement strand
TTGCTTTTTTCATTACTCTTAAAGATATTACTAAATTGTTTTATAAATTCAGTCCAACTCTTTAAGGGGCTAAGACATCCATGATATATGGAAAAGTCAGAGTTCAATAGGGCATTTGGTAGGTACTTGAAGGAGAAGAGAATAAAGAAAGGATGGAGTCAAACGGACTTAGCCTCTGCTTTGGGCAATAATCCTCAAAATGTATCAAGAATAGAAAGAGGTGAATTAACTCCTACAATTTATTGGATGGAAAAACTAGCTATGGCTTTTGACTGTAAATCTTCTGAAATAATGGCTGAGTTTGAGAAGAATATAAAGATGTAGTTTTCAATATTTTTGTACAAAACACAAGTCTTAATTAACTTTGTAACACATATAACAGAGTTAAATGAAAGACAAAAAATATCTTACAGAGTTTACAAATAAATATGGTGTTATTTATGGATGGTATATTTATGCCCCATCATGGAAAGAAGCACAACACGAAGCGGATAAAAGAGGTATTGGTGAAACGGTAATAGGACTACTTAACTGAATATCCCATTATCTTAGCATTTTTAACCGCGTTTTGTTTAGTGGTGTAACCTTCTGTTGAGGCTCCGACTTGTACACCATTTTTAGCAAAGGTTTTCCAACGCCATTCTCCTTTCTTATCCTGATAAAATTCCCAACGTAGTTCTTTTGACATAATAGATTGAATTTCTTTCAAATATACAAAACATTACAAATAAGACATTAAGCAACTTTACCAACCAACGTTTCATAATCCAACCTTACACCTATAGATTTTGAAAGTACAATATTGAATCTTTCTTCTATTGTGTTGTTGTGGCGGAATACAGCTTCATTTACATAACGTTGTAAATGTTTTTTAGAGACACTGTGATAAGTTCTTCCGATAGCTCTTTTCATTTGCGACCAGAAGCCTTCGAGATTATTGGTGTGGGCTTCTCCAATCACATATTTACCTTGTGAATGATTTACGTATTGGTGTTTGAAGTTTTGTTTTAGTTGTCTGTACGGTCTGTATTCATCTGTGAACACCGTAGCATTTTTACTGATTTTAGATTTGATTATCGGAATAATTGTGTTTCCTTTTAAATCTTCCAGGTGAATTGCAAATACACTTCCGTTTCTTTCCATAATACCGAGAATAGCAGCTTTGGTTTTAGTGCTTCTACCTTGGTTATTTTTGGTCTTTTTGTTTTTATGTTTGTTAGCTTCAACACCTCCATACAATGTTTCATCAATCTCCAATTTCTTTTTTCTGAATTTGTTCTTAGATTGATTATAAGTTTCCCGGATTCGATGTAAGACAAACCAAGCTGATTCCTGGCTGATCTTTAGTTCCCGCGCCAACTGATAAGAGCTGATACCTTTAGTAGAAGTGGTAAGAAGATGAATAGCGATAAACCATTTTTTAAGTGGGAGCTTAGAGTTATGAAACAATGTACCAACTCGAACACTAAATTGCTTTCTACATGAATAGCATTTATAACGTTTGGTTTTACCTTCTAACTTAGATACCCGTCGGCTCTCACAATAAGGACAACAAGAAACACCATCCTTCCATCTGTGCTGAGCTAAATACTCTTCACAAACGGCTTCTGTAGGAAAGAACTCCAACAGTTCGTATATGCTTGTAAAACTCTTCAATCCTTCCATATAGAAGGAATGTCGTAGTTTTCAGAAAGTAACGGGGATTTTTAAATAAAAAGTAATAATCGTCACAAGTCGTTCAAAAAATGAATGACTTTTTAATTTTAAAATCATTATGACAAAATTATTTAAGCGTATCGGGCGTTTCTTTAGAAATGCTTTTGACCTTGATATTCGTGCCACTCAAAACTTTTGGATTGGTTTTGCACTCTGTTTGGCAATTGCATCTGTGTTGATAAATATTATCGCCCTTTTTCGAGAATGATGACAAACTCAATGAAAATCCCCCTGCCGCTAAAACGATAGCTATCCAAATTGTCCATTTTTGCATCAAAGAAAGACCGAGAGAAACCCTAAGTTGTTTATTTCGAAGTTCTCTATCATCTTTTTCCTTTTCATATTCAGCAACAAAACCAAAAGTAGTTTTAATTCGACCTTTGAAAGTTAAAGATATAATTGTTCTATCTCCTATGTCATTTTCACTTGTTGATACTAGTTTTAAATCTCGAAGATGAGCAATTGCCTCTCTAAATACTTGTTGTTTGTAGTTATCTATGTCAAGATGAGCTATAGGAATTAAAGTACGATCATCATAATTAGGTTCATTTTCTTTTTCTAGAATCTTATGCATCGGAACATTTGCTCCCTCTATATACTTAAATAAAGCTGATGCTATGAAAGAAGATCGAATACCATTTTTTAAACATGATAAAATAGTGTCCAAGTATTTTAAGTGTTCAATTTCATTTTCCATAGTGAGGATTAAAAGTTAATATGAGCTGAATATAAACAATTTAGAAAAATACTAACAACACTATTCAAATCAATGAAAACTTTACATAACATTGATTAAAGTGGGGTTATGTAGACCGTTTGTTACCATGTTTATTTATTGTTTCTAAAATTGAAACAATATCATTAAGCGATATTTCCATTATATTCTTTTCCAGTAAATAATCATAAATTTCTTGTGGTGTTGCGGTTTCTTTTTGTTCTTCTAATGTTATAAACATTATTGCATTTATAATCAAAAATGTTTTATTAATTAATATTTCTTCTGTTGTTAAATCCATATCTATTATACATTCAAACATTTAAATTGTTTGATTTTATATCAATAATTTCTAGTCAATAAGGGTATAGTTACGTAAAGATTTATTGGTTATCAGCACCTTTCGGAAACTAAATTAATAATACCTAACGTGCTTTTTCCAGATTGTCGATTGCCTGTTGGAAAAATTGGTAGGTCTTGGTGCTGTCTGCATCAATATATGCGCTGAATATCTCTCCGTTTTTTTTGTACACTTTAATATAGGATGAGTACAACGGATTATTTACCAAATCCTTTGTGGTAATGGAATCGATTTCAGAGGCAAACAATGCAGAATGAATCTCCTTGTCATTGTCCTCAATCCAATAAGCAGCAATCCGTTCGGAAGTAATCAAGTTTCCGGATTGTTTGATCCCTTTGACACCACCTTGTGTATAAAACAGTTGAATTTCTTCCCCCGGATTTAACACGCCAAGTTCTTCCATATACTTCTTATCGGAATCCGTTAAAGTTGTTTCATTGGGAGAATTCCCAAAACACGACATCAAAAAAGGCAGCACGAACAGCATACTGAAACCTCGTGATGGTATATGCGTTCGGTTCATAGATCAAAAATTACGAACGTGTATATTTGATGATTTCAAAGCCTGCTTCGTGTTTTTCATCCGGTTGCTGTGACTGAACAGTCGTTGCATGCCATCCGGAGAGGTCTTCTTTCGGAAAAAAAGTATCCGCATCGTACACGTTGTCTACATGTGTGATGTACAATTCATCTACTACATCTGCCGCCAGTGCTTGTTGATATATTTCTCCTCCCCCGATGATAAAAACGGTGCGTTCTGTTTCATTCTGATAATGTGCCAGGCATGCTTCCAGTGAATTAAAGACAATACATCCCGGAGCGATATATGCTTTATTCCTGGTCAAAACCGCATTTTCCCGATCCGGGAGCGGACGAAAACGTTCCGGAATGGATTCATAATTTTTACGCCCTAATACAACAATATGCCCGGTTGTGGTTGCTTTAAAAAAACGCATATCAGCAGGTAGATGCCACATCAGGTCATTGTTTTTTCCGATGCCTCCTTCCCTATCCATGGCAACAATCAGTGCTACTCTCATTTGATTTCTTTTATTCCGAAACGGCTTACATGAACAATTTTCACATTCTCCGGTTTGTTTGCAATCAGATCAATCATCTGCTTATTTCCCCTGGCTGCAACCTCAGACTCCGCGTAACCGATCAATACGTGTGATTTTCCGTCCAAATCCCGCTCTGAGTAAATGACTTCCATGTGCGGCAATTGATGTTCCATATACCTGAGTTCTGAAGAATCGATCTCAATTGCATAATACCCTTTCAAAACTCGGTCAAATGTGATGTTTTTACTCACCTTGAATTCAGCAATGTTTTTCCCGTGTTTGTTCATCAGATCACGACTGTCTGTAAAAAACTGATCACGGGTAGCCCGTTCGGTTGCGGAGAAAAACTGACCGTCTAAAGAATCATACGGGTAATCCGGCAATACATAATAATGTTTGTAAGCTCCTTCTTCAGCTGTATGAACATAAAAAAGCATGTAATCTGCTTTTTTTAATACAACCTGGTTATTTTCTCTGGCAATTTCACTGCGTAACATCATTCCTCCGTTTTTGTAACGATCGCGCTGGTTAGAAACGAAATTTCCCAGAGAATAAGCCGTCAACTTTTCTTTGTTGTCAATTGTTTTGCGTTCGACAGGCTGAATAACATGCGGGTGACTTCCGATGACCATGTCGGCTCCCAACTCATAACAATACCGTTCCCAACTTTTTTGTTTGGCATTCGGCAGTGATTTGTACTCATCTCCCCAATGCATCGTGCAAATGATGTAATCAGCTTGTTTTTTTGCTTTTTCAAAATCGGTTTTTAGTACGGCGCTGTCAATGTAATTAATGATCAACGGGGCTTTTACATACAATCCGTTCGTTCCGTATGTGTAATTAAGAATGGCAATTTTCAGGTTGTTTCTCTCTACGATTAACGGGTAATTCTGATCCCGTTCTTCTTTACTTCTGAAGGTTCCGGTATGCGGAAGTTTCAGTCCGTCCAATACATCCAGTGTTCTTACAACTCCCTTTGCACCTCCGTCGCAGGAATGGTTGTTCGCAGTGAGGAGAATATCAAATCCTGTATTTTTCAACGCACGGGATAAATCATCCGGCGCTGAGAACTGCGGGTAACCGGAATAGGGTTTTCCTGCGTGAGTTACTTCGAGGTTGGCAATCGCAAGGTCTGCTTTTTCGATTGTAGGCTTGATGAATTGCCAGGTATGTTCGTATTCGTAGCGGTCAGTTGACGGGTTGTACGCACCTTTGATTTGCGGTCCATGCTGCATAACATCACCGACAAAGAGCAAGGAAACAGACTGTCCGTTTTGAGAAAAAACAAGCGCGGGTAGTAGTAAGAGGCTAAACAGCCACTGCAGCTTTAATGTGTGGATGCGGGTCATAATTGATCAGTTCAAAATCTTCGTATTTAAAGGAAAAAATATCTTTTACTTCCGGATTGATTTTCATGGTTGGCAATGGTCTGAAATCCCGTGTCAGTTGTAACTGAGCCTGCTCAATGTGATTCAGGTACAAGTGTGTATCACCGAATGTATGTACAAATTCTCCCGGTTCCAGATCACACACCTGGGCAATCATCATTGTCAGCAACGCATAAGAAGCAATGTTAAACGGAACCCCCAGGAATGTGTCGGCGCTGCGTTGATACAACTGGCAGCTCAATTTCCCGTCGGCCACATAAAATTGAAACAGCGAGTGACACGGAGGCAATGCCATGTTGTCTACATCTGCTACGTTCCATGCAGAAACAATCAATCGGCGTGAATCCGGATTGCGTTTAATCTGATCCACTACTTTGGAGATCTGATCAATGGTTTGTCCGTCTTTTCCTGGCCAGCTTCTCCACTGATGCCCATAAACAGGACCTAAGTCACCGTTTTCATCTGCCCATTCATCCCAGATTCCGACACCGTTATCTTTCAGGTATTTGATATTTGTATCTCCTTGTAAGAACCACAATAATTCGTGAATAATAGAGCGTAAATGCAGCTTTTTGGTTGTCAGCACCGGAAATCCTTCTGACAAATCAAAGCGCATTTGGTAGCCGAATACAGAAATAGTACCGGTACCTGTCCGATCTTCTTTTTTTACGCCGTTGTCCAAGATATGCCGGAGTAAATCGTGGTATTGTTTCATGTTGTTAACTCTGTTCTGGTTGCAACAACGAAATTACAAAATTATCCAGCGGGGCTGAAAAGAAGTTTTCACGATTTATCAACGACCTGTTTTTGATTGATCGTGTCTGTGCAATTGTTATTCATGTGTGTTATTTCAAAAAAATACTACTTTTGAAGCATGGGAAAAATCGGAATTTTCATACTCAGTCTTTTTGGATGGAAAATAGATAAAACTCCGCCAAAGGTTAAAAAATGTGTGGTCTGTATGGGGCCGCATACTTCTAACTGGGATTTTATTATCGGACGAATTACCTTTTCTTATTACGGAGTAAATACGAAATTCCTGATCAAAAAGGAATTATTCCGACCTCCGTTTGGATGGTTCATGCGAAAATTAGGTGGCATTCCTGTCGACCGGAAGAAGAAAAATAACATGACCCAGATTGCGGTAGAAGAATTTGCAAAAAACGACAACATGTTCCTGGTATTTACACCTGAAGGAACCCGTAACTACAATTCACATTGGAAGAGAGGGTTTTACTACATTGCACAAGAAGCAAACGTTCCGATTTACGTGGCTTACATCGATTACAAGAATAAAACCGGGGGGTGGGACAGCCTGTTTGAACCAACCGGCGATGTGGAAGCAGATATCCGGCATCTGAAAAAAGTGTTAAGTAAATACACGGGGCGTGTTCCTGAGAACGGTATCAAGGCAGAGGACTAAGGCTTTTTGGGGTGTACCGTCCCTGTTTTTTTATCGTAACCGTACGGGCAGTGGCGGCAACCGCTTTTGCAGCAATAACCACGCTTCAAATGGAATTTTTCGGTAAATACAACGTATCCTTCGGGAGTGTAATAATAGTCATCATCCTCCCAGCGTTTTTTTTTCGAAAAGCCCGACATGTCATCCTGCATGGGACAAAAATAGACAATTTAAGATTCAGAATATGTTATTCGATACAAGAAAATCCATTCTTCAGGAAATCAGGGATGAAGAACTGTCAGCAAGGGGAATCCGGCTCCTGGTGAAACGGGATGATCTGATTCACCCTGAAGTCTCCGGAAATAAATGGCGAAAGCTCCGCTACATCGTTGAACATTTCAAACAATCCAGGAATGAACGGATGCTTACGTTCGGAGGTGCTTACTCCAATCATTTGCTGGCAACAGCGAGTGTCTGTCATCAATTGAAGATTCCCGCGATCGGAATTGTCAGAGGAGAAGAATTGTCCGCAAAAGCGAACCCGGTGTTGACACGTTGCCGGGAATTGGGAATGCACCTGCATTTTGTCACGCGCGATGAATATGCTTTACGTGGAATGAAAGAATACCATGAAGAATTAATTCTTGAATTTCCAAATTCCTACATTGTCCCGGAAGGCGGGGCGAACTATTACGGAATGATCGGTTGCCAGGAACTCATCAATGAATTACCTGCTTTTGATCACCTTTTTGTCGCACAGGGAACAGCTGCAACAAGCTGTGGATTATTACTCGGGATCCATGCACAACAACTTCATGTTGTGCCCTCCATTAAACAGTATGACTCAAAAAAAGAAATGAGTTTATTATTCAGTAAATCAGGATTTGAAATGGATTTAATTGAAGAGTTACTTAATTCTGTTTGTGTTCACGGGGATTATCATTTCGGCGGTTATGCAAAGGTGACAGACGAATTGATTGATTTTATTGACGATTGCGAAAAAAAATACCAACTACCTCTGGATAAAGTGTATACATCAAAAGCTTTTTACGGTTTGATGCAAGAAATCAAACAACCGACTTACAATCATTCGACTATTGTCTTTTTACATACCGGCGGACTTTTTTTGAGTCATTGATTTTTCGATCAGTCCTTTTAAACAGTGAAGAAACAGATGAATGAAGGAGAAAATTAACAACCTGTATTTGAAAACCTGTTTCCCTATCATTCAGGAACAGTAAAATCCTGTCTTAAATTTGCCAAAATGTCTGATTCAACGAACATAGAGGCTTTAATTCACCTGATTGACGATCCGGATGAGAACATCTTCCTGCATGTCAGGGACCGTCTTTTACAGTACGGACCGGATGCCATTCCGTATTTAGAGAACTCGTGGGGTGAAAAAGATTTCGGGCTGATCTTTCTGACGCGTGTTGAACAATTGATTCACGAAATACAGTTTGAATACACAAAGAAACAACTTCAATTATGGTTGGAGGGTGAAAAAGATTTGCTTTCAGGTGCTATTGTCGTTGCTAAATATCAATACCCGGGACTGGACGAAGATCATATCCGGGAATTCATTGTGGAAATGAGAAAGGAAATCTGGCTGGAATTAAGTCACCGGCAGACAGCTTTTGAGAAGGTGCGTATCTTTAACAAAATTTTCTTTGGAAAATACCGGTTTCACGGGGATTCAAAAGATTTTCACGCGCCGCAAAATTCATACATCAACACCGTTATCGACTCAAGAAAGGGCAATCCGTTGAGTTTGAGTATTCTGTATAGCATCGTCGCTCAATCGCTGGGGATGCCGGTTTACGGAGTCAATCTTCCAAATCATTTTGTACTGGCCTATATTGATGAAGACGGGATTAACCAATTTGCAAAAGCAGGAAATAAAACGGGAATTTTGTTTTACATCAATCCGTTTTCAAAAGGAGGGCTGTTTGATGAAGGGGAAATCCATGATTTCCTAAAGAACCTGAATTTACCTGCTTCGCGGGAATACTTTGAACCCTGTTCGAATACGGCAGTGATCCGGAGAATGCTGACCAATCTGATCAGCGCTTTTCAACAGGCGGGGAATGCCGAACGGGTAAAGGAATTGACCGAATTGCGCGACATCCTATCGTAATATCACTCTTCCAGATTCAGCGTCAACCCATCGTATGCTAAAAAAACATTGTCGGGTAATTCTTGCTGAACATCTTCGTATTTTCCCATCAAGTGAGAAATGTGTGTGAGGTACGCCCTTTCGGGGTTAATGATGCGGATAAATTCCAATGCTTCCTCCAGGTTAAAATGGGAAATATGCTCTTCCCTTCTCAATGCATTTACAAACAAAACATTAGTTCCTTTTACTTTTTCAATTTCTTCAGGTAAAAATGTTTTGGCGTCGGTGATATAGGTAAAGTTTTTATAGCGAAATCCAAGCACCGGAAGTTTGTAATGCATGGCCTCTATCGTTGTGATTGTTCCTCCGCCAGCAAGTGTAATAGACGTATTTTTGTCAATAATTTGAATGTCCAGACGTGGTATGCCCGGGTATCGAAAAGAGGCGAAAACGTATTCATATTCACGGTGTAATGCTTCATCAACCCGCACATCGCAATAAATTTTCATGTCTTTTTGCTGTCGGAAATTGAATGCTCTTACATCGTCCAGTCCCGCCAAATGATCCTTATGCTGATGCGTGAAGAAAACAGCTTCCAGCTCCTTTACCTGTTCCCGCAACATCTGCTGACGAAAATCAGGGCCTGTATCAATTACATAATTCAATCCGTTAATCGACAGCATAATGGACGAGCGAAGACGTTTGTCTTTGGGGTTTTCGGAGCGACACACTTCGCAATCACATGCGATCATCGGTACTCCCTGAGAAGTTCCTGAGCCAAGTACGGTTACTTTAAATTGTTCTTTTGAGTTCAATTCACATCAATCTTCAACAGGTAAAAATAAAAAAATAATCTCACACCATTTCTGCTACAACCGGTCTTCACCCATTTTTTCTCCGGATACCACATTAATCAGCACGCCGATAAGAATCATCGCAACTCCTATGGTTAATGTTACTGTGAGGTGCTCTCCAAAGAAGCCGACACTTATCACAATGGCAATAACCGGTTCTAATGCACCCATGATCGCTGTGTGGGTGGACCCGATGAGTTGAATAGCATAAATCAGCGCCATGATGGAAAACACAGTTGTGATGAGTGAAAACAATGAAATATCGACAAGAACTTCCACACTCGGAAGGGCCAGTGACTTTTGCAAAACGAAGGATTTGATAAAGTAATACGCCGAAGAGAAAAGCAGGGAGTAAAAAGTGATCTTCATCCCGGAGACTTCCAGTTCAGACTTGTTGACAATTACAAGGTACAACGCATAAAATAAGGCGCTCCCCAATGCGATTAAAAAACCTGTCACATTGATTTGAAAGCCGGCATCTTTCATGCTCAGAATTCCGACTCCCAACAAGGAGATTATCAGTGAGAAAATAGTTGGTTTTGTTATTTTTTCACGGAAGAAAAACACCATGATCAGGGCGACAATTACCGGGTACACAAATAAAATTGTCGATGCAATGCCTGGTGTCAGGTAATCATAACCTAAAAACAAGCACTCTGATGACAAAGAGTAAAATAATCCCAGTGCGACATAAATCAGAGCTTCCTTACCAGTCATGCGCAATGATTCTTTTTTGTAAATCAAATACGCCAATAAGATCAGTGCGGCAATAAAAAAACGATAAAACAAGGTGACATCCAGCGGGAATCCGATGGCTTTAACCGGTAAGATAAATAAAGGAATTAATCCGTAAAAGACAGCTGAAACAGCTGCCAGCATATACCCTCTTGCTCTCATGGTGTGTGATTCGTTTTAAATCTGTATTGCGAATACTTGTTTGTCTGTTTAATTGCGCACAAAAGTACCGAATTCAAAGCGATCCCCATGTTAAATTAATGTAAGTTCTGCCGATGAAACTGAATAATATTTGGATTGAAATGTCAGAATGATTTCCGGATTATTTTTTGGCTTTTCTTTCGGAACTGCCGGAATCGGTTCTGCAATCATGCGGGAGCTCACCGACACGACAAGTATTGAACATAAATAAGGTGTCATGAATACAAATAATAAGTTAATTTAGCCCTCAATGGGATCCGGTTCAACAGGCGATCAAAGCATTGTCGAAAGAGCGAAAAGGGAGAAATATCCGGTTCCAGGTATACTTAGTAGAGCAGACTTAAAAATGGAAAAAAGAATAACGATCGATTTTAGAAATATCACTGATATTTCAGCTTTGCACGATAAATTCAATGCTGAATTGGGATTTCCTGATTTTTACGGAAAAAATACACATGCATTAATCGATTGTTTACAGAGCATGCGATTTCCGGAAGAAGGTATGAGTAAGGTTGTCTTAGGAAAAGAAGAGGTTTTAGTATTAGAACTGATCAATTTTTCCAACGCAAACATGGTCATCATAAACAGTTTGTTAGTTGCCGTTGAGACAGTCAACCGACGTGAACTTGACAGAGGTAGAAAACACAGTATTCTGTTAGCTTTGTCCTTTAAAGAAAGTCATTAAAAGCCATGAAAACACTCAAAGTTCAGATTGAAAGCCTTTCCGAAGAATGGGACATCGAAGTGAAACAAAACAACACTACGCTTCACATGATTATCATTTGCTCGAAATGGAAAGGCAGGCGTTCGGATCCGAAAACATGGGCTGCTCAACCGTTAGATGATGCTTTTTTCCCGGAGATGCACAAATGGATTCACCACGCTTCCGAAAAGCCACATCAGACAAAACAAATTACAATTAATGACGGAACTTGTTTTACGATCAATTATGTTGATGCAACTAACGCATATCAATTGATCATCCGCAATTTTGAAGCACATACGAATGAATACCTACTGGTCGAAAAGTTGTTGAATTTCTGTGTGAAACAAACACATGAAGATGCGCAAATCAGCTCATTGAACGATCGCTGGAAAGGAAGCGTACAATCGATTTAGATCAAGTCCCTTTATTGATTCGTAGTCGTGAACGAACCAAATACAAAAATCCCCCCGCTATTTCTAACGAGGGGATTTTTTTAATTACTTCTGACGGTAATTACTTATTGCTTCACAAAACGTGTGCTTGCAGTAACTCCGTTTGTAGTCAAACGTGTCACGTAAACTCCTGCATTCAGATTGCTTACATTGATTGTTTTAACTCCTGAAACAGTTGTTGTGTACACAACGTTTCCTAATAAATCAACAACTTCCAATGCAGCAGTTGCGCTGTTATCGTTCAATGAGATTGTCAATTGATCCGCAGTAGGGTTTGGATACAATGTTGCAGCTGAAATCGCTACTTCATCCAATCCTACCGTTGAATAGGTCAAGATTACTTTTCCTAATTCGTCGTTATCCAATGAATCTGTATTTTTCAACTCAACGTCAGCAATTGTTGCCTGATTGTATGTATTGTTGTCATACAATGCTTCGATGCTTTGAGAAAAAGGTTTCATTGTTGTCACTGAATACGGTGCCCACAACGGAACAGATGAACTTGCACCTGTTTTGTCGTCCAATACGATGTAGTTCCCCAGGTTTGCATCAAAGATGTTTTTATCTGCCGCCGCTGTACCTCCGATTGTTACAGCTGCAAACGCAGGAGTTGTAGCTCCGTAGTGGTCAGCAAATACGATTGCAGTACCTTCATTTGCAGCACCTGCTTCAAATTCGTTACCTACCAATACGATTTCATTTCCGTAAGTATCTCCCTGAACACCGTTTGTCATCATTTTTGTATTCGCCATTACAGATACAAACGCGTCTGCTGTTGATGCAGGCGTAAAGATATTTCCTGAAACAGTTACATTTTTAGATGCAGAACTCAACAAAGCGATGTTGGTGTAGTTTGTGAAATCGTTCCCGTTGATCTCTACAGTTGCGTTTTCAACAGATCTGATTTCAACCAATGCGTACAGGTTATCAGCAGCCATTGGTGTAACGGCATCAATCGTGTTGTTTTCTACCACAACTTCAACTCCTGTCAATGGAGCATTGATCATTGTGATTCCCTGGATATCGTTGTTTGCGATTGTCACGTCAGCAGTAGAACGAATTGCCTGTACAGTATAGTATGCTTTGATTTCGTTGTTTGAAATGTTCGCCGCAGGTCCGTCAGCAGATCCTGATCCCAATGCGATACCACGTCCGAAGATGTTGTTATCTGAAGCTGTAGCTGTTCCGATTACGTTATCAGTAATTGTCACGTTATCCATTGCACCTGCCAATGAGTTCAGGCGTACTGCGAATGCATCCCATACCATTCCGTAAGGAATTACCGGAGATGTAGAAACGATTTCATTGTTTGTCAAAGCCAATCCGTTGAAGTTGCTTGTTGTAGAAACAACACCGTATTTACCTGTTGCAGCTGTCAATCCAAGCTCCAATCGTAACCCGTTTAATTTAACATCCGTTGCGTTGATATCAAAAACAGTTGATTGATTTGTTGTGATCACCGGCTTGTCATTTGCATCACCTGCTCTTACAGTCAGGTCATTCACATCAATTGTCAAAATAGCAGTTTGTGCATATGTACCTGCAGCAACATTAATTGTGTCGGAATCAACAGCTACTTCAACCGCGTGAGCAATTGTCGCACATGGATTTCCTGGCAATGTACAGTCATTGGATACGTCAGTACCTGTTGTCGCCACATATCTGTTTGGTCCCGCAGATTTGATGATTACCTGCCCTAACAATGGATTGTTATCCGCGTCTGTAATTTTTGCTTCAATTGCAGCGAAATCAACCAGGTTGTAGTTATTGTGGATTGCCAATGCAGTAATGTTTTGATCAACCGGTTTCATTGTTGTTGAATGATAAGGAGCCCAAAGCGGGTATGCTGTACTAGCGCCTGCATTGTCATCCAATACGATGTATTTTCCTAAATCCGCGTCAAAAATGTTTTGATCTGCAGCAGTTGCACCACCGATTGTGATTGTACCGAATGCCGGTGTATTCACTCCGTAGTGGTCCGCAAATACGATTGCTGTTCCCTGGTTAACAGTTCCTGCATTGAATGTGTTTCCTAAGATTTCAATTTCATCTGAATACGTATTCCCCTGAACACCATTCGTCATGAATTTTGTATTCACCATCAATGAGATGAAGTTTGCAGCAGTTGCAGCAGGATTGAAAGTGTTTCCGCTTACTGTTACATTTTTAGAAGACTCGCTGATGAACCCGATGTTCGCGTAGTTTTCTACTGTGTTATTGCTGAAAATAACAGACGCATCTTCCACGCTACGCAATTCTACCAATGCATACAAGCTGTTTGGTGTCATTTGTGTTTCACCGCTGAAAGTGTTGTTGTCAATTGCTACCGTTACACCTGTCAGCGGAGCGTTGATCATAGTGATACCATTGAACGTGTTGTTCGTAATATCCATGTCATTTGCAAATCGTGCAGACTGAATGGCATAATACGCTGTCACATTGTTTCCGTCGATGATTCCACCCGGAGCATCTTTTCCTGCACCACCGTTTCCGATGAAAATTCCGCGTCCGAAGATGTTTGCAGTACTTGCTGCAATGATTTCATTGTTACGGATTTCAACATTTTGAACGTGTCCGTTATCAGAAGCCAATGAAATTGCGAAAGCTGTCCAAACCATGTTTGTATTTGGTGTTCCACTGATCGGATTCGTTGATTCAAATGTGTTGTTCAAAATTTTGATGTTGTCAAAGTTTTGTGTTGAAACGATACCTCTCAATCCTGAAGTAGCTGTCAATCCCATTTGAAAATTCAGATTGCTGATTGTTACATCATCACTGTTTACGTTGATCAAATCGGCAACTGATGATGTAATAACAGGTTGATCTGAAGGGTCCGAAGAAGTGATTACTACTGACTCAGAAATGTTTAATGTAGCATTTAAGTTGTAGGATCCGGGAGCAACTTTAATCGTGTCTCCTGCTGTGATTTGTGTGTACGCGTGACCAATCGTCGCGCACGGATTTCCAGGCAATGTACAGTCATTCGAAACATCTGTACCCGTTGCGGATACATGAAGCGTCGCCTGGCTGATCGCTGTACCTGAAAAAATCGTAAGTGTGGCTGCATACAGCCATTGTAACTTTAATTTCATAGTGTTTTAATAAAAGAGTAAATAATTAATTCGGTTGCAAAACTACCCATTTAAAAATGAATCGACACCTATGAAAATTTAAAAAATCTTAATTTATTGTTAATCAATGTGGATAAACTATTCCTTTGCTATAATTATTTATTAACCTGTAATTTATCTACAATGCATCTACAGATCAGATTAATTTGTTAAAAAATAAACAATTAAAATCTTTTTTAAAAAAATTAAGTCACATTTTTTATTGATTTAAGTCACCTTATCGGATTGTTGAAAACTCATCCATAGGAATGCGGACTTTTTTCATCGGTGCAAGCCAATCCCGTTCAGGATCACTATATCCGATGTACATGAGTGTTACGCTTTTTAAACCTAATTCGGACAACCCCAACACTTCGTCAATCAACCGGTTATCAAATCCTTCTGCCGGTGTACTGTCAATGCGTAATTCAGCTGCTTGTGCCAATGCCAGCCCAAGTGCAATGTAGGTTTGTTTCGCTGCGTGATTAAAGTTTTGTTCCGGGGAGGAAGCACCATAGATACGCTTCAGAGCGTCCGTATAGTTTCTGAAGCGCCCGTAGGGAAGATTCCGCTCAGCTGTTGTTCTGTCGAACATGGCGTCAATCCGTTCCGGTGTATAGTTGTCCCATGCTGCAAACACAAGGATGTATGAACATTCACGCATACAATCAGGGTTGAGTGCCCCGGGAACCAACCTGGATTTCAGTTCCTGATTTTCTACAACAATAATTCTGAACGGCTGCAATCCGGATGATGTGGGTGCGAGCCGGGCTGCTTCCAGAATTTTATACAGGTCTTCCCTGCTCACCTGTTTAACGGGGTCGTATGCTTTTGTTGCATGCCTCCAGTTGAGATCATCCAGTAGTGTCATCTTGTGCTAATTCGTTTCGTTCACTCATTTTCTTTTACCGGTACAGGGAACCATCCTAAGTTTCCGGTCGTTTAATCCAATCAATTGTTCCTGCTTTATTTCAACAGTTCAGCCAAAAACAATATGGTATGATTCCATGCACGTTCAGCCATCAATTGATTGTAGTCCGGGGATTCCGGATTGGTAAAGGTATGTCCGCAATGCGCATACGTGATAATTTGCCAGTCGGCCTTTCCTGCGTTCATTTCAGTAATAAAATTCTCATAATCAGCTTTACTTACGGATTTATCCTCTGCCGGATGTTCTACCAATACTTTTGTTGCAATCTGAGAAACAGGACGGTTTCCTGTCTTTACCAACCCTCCGTGAATGCTTACCACTCCGGCGACAGGTAATCCCGCTCTTGCTGTTTCAAGAGCCCCCGTACCACCGAAACAATAACCGATCACAGCAATTTTATCCGCAATCGCACCTTGTTTTTTCAATTCCTCCAACGCGAGGGAAATACGTTGCTGATAGGATTTATAATCATTCTTGTACTGTGTGGCAATCTTCGCGGCCGCACGATTATCCGCAGGAATATTCCCTTCTCCGTAAATATCTGCAATGAATGCAATATACCCTTGTTTTTCCAATTCCAACGCGGCTTGTTTTGCTTCATTGTCAATTCCCTTCCATGCGGGAAGGATCAAAACTCCGGGGCGTTTTTCCCCTGCATTGGAAGTTACCATCCCGTTCAGTTGTTGCGTGCCGTCATTGTAGGTCACTTGTTTCAATTCCTGAGCATTAATGCTCAATGTCAAACCGATTGCACATACTAAAAACAACTTTTTCATAGTCACTTATTTTGGGGTGTATCTATTGTTTTTTATTTGTTATTTGGTCCTGATTTACGGAGATCAATACTCCGGATGCTGCACCTGTTAACGCATATCCTGTAAAATTAGGAATGAAAGCAGAACATCCCGACCAATTGAACGCAATTTAACTAAATTTTCACTGATAACAGGTCAGTCATTAATGATGGTTCTAACATTTGTAGATCAAGCACGGCATTGATACTGCTATTAGATCATTAAACCAACTCGTTGACGTTTATTCCCAATCCAATGGCTACTTCATATAAAAAGTAATAGCTGGGATTAACCTTTCCGTTTTCCAATTTATTGATACTCGGATGATCTTTTCCGATTCTGTTCGCTAATTCAGTTTGGGTGAGTCCTTTCTGAATCCGTATCGCCTTTACCCGCTCACCAAGCTGTAAGAGCACTTCTTTTTTATCCATTCGCAATTGTATTCTATAAAATACATTTAATCTGTATTCAATTGAATACATTTTAGTATATTTGTTCAAAAAGGATTCCATGAAAAATAACATTGTACATTTGATCAGGGATGATATTAAAATTGCCCGTCTGATTATTGGTTTAAAACGGCTGGACATCTCAGCATACAAGTATCACTTAGGGAGTGCAAAAGTGATTTTTTCGTTGATGGGGATACCCGATGATGAGCGAAATACAGATATGTACTACCGCTTGATTGACGAAGGCGGAGATTTGTCCAAATACGACACTTCTGATAAAGTGGAGGCGTTGGCAGAACGGATTTTTGAGCAATTATCCGAGTACAACTCCACGTCGAATAACTACGTGCAATAACCATTTACGCATACACAAGTACTACTTTACTACAACAGAGAATCGATCTATTACTACATATTCTTTGTTCCTGATAATCACTGTATAATGATTGCATTGCAAGTAGAGAGGCTTGTTTATACCTGGCTGTAATTCCGTTATTGTCACAGGGATACCCATGTTTTCATATTCTCTGGGACGATACACCAGTACTTGTACTGTCCCAGGGTATTTCTTTCGTTTCCTCTGAGGAAGCCAGTATTCTTTTCTACCTGTTGTTGACCAGTCAGGCCATCCGTTTCTATAGGTTGTCACCGGATGCAACACAACGAGATCCGTCTGATTGGAGGTTCCGAATCCGTTAAAAACAGTAGCTTCCGGGTTCGTCATTATAAATGGATTTTTATGGTGTGCTGCTGACAGGAAGTAATGGCTGAATTCCGGTTTACTTCGTTCTGTAAATTTCACCTGATCGATTGTCAGGGGATCAATTCCTGTGTATTCTTTTAATCGGCCGGCCATTGCCTTTCCCCAACTACTTACTTCCTTTTCGTATACATGGTCAAATCCGCAGTGAATAAGCATCTTCCCTTCCCTGTTTGTCTCCATGAATTGCCGGATATTTGTTGCTTGTTCTATTTCCCGCTCCTTTCCGTTCTTTCCGGGGGCTGCCTCATAGCCAAAAATTGTAAATCCAAGTTTCTTTGCTTCATAAATCAAGTTACCGAATTCAGGTTCACCTGTATAATAACCGCTCTCACTGACAGCGTATCCCCGTTCATTGATGATACTATCTGTCAGTGCTTCCAATCCCAGGTAACGGTAGCCGTTTGTGTACAATCCCTCCAGCAGCGACCGGGTGAATGCCCTGTGTTTGGGATTGTGGTGCGCTTCGTTGATGATAATTATTTGCTCATTGACGGAACGTTCTACAATGTAATCGGTTGCATGTTTGAAAACAGCGTTTTGTAATGTAACAGAATCTTGCGACGTAGGAATATAGTTACGTGGTTTAAATCCCTCGTCCCAGGCCTTCAATGCGTTTAAATAATCTCCTGCAAAAGCATAGTTGGTTGCCCCGACCTGATATTTCCATGCCGTGGTGTCACGTTCCATGTCTTTTCGGATATCCTCTGTGAATTTATAGGTTTCCGGATACGATTGTCCCGTTGCAAAAAAGAACGGGGATAGGGTGAGGAACGGAATGAAAATCAGTTTATTCATACTTGTTGTAATTGCCTGTCTTGTCTCATGAGACATACTAAATTATAAAAAATGCGTCATTACAGACATTGAGTGCATGACTTTCTGAATACTCAGGCAATACTTTCCGAAGCATCGAACCATGTGTAAAAAGGAGTTGTTTATCGAATATTGGAAAGCACCGTACCGGATTTTTTGTAGCTTTGCGGTAGAACAAACAATGTAGATTATGTCTGTACATACCAATATCAAGCGCGTTACCACAAAGACGCTCAGCGAGATGAAAGAACGTGGTGAAAAGATTACCATGCTGACAGGTTACGATTATTCCATGGCACGTATTATTGACACGGCAGGAATAGAAGTTATTTTGGTGGGAGATTCCGCCTCTAACGTAATGGCGGGACACGAAACGACTCTTCCGATTACGCTGGATCAGATGATCTATCACGCTTCCTCTGTCGTGAGAGCTGTAAACCGTGCATTGGTAGTTGTAGATCTTCCGTTTGGTTCTTACCAGGGGAATTCCAAAGAGGCCCTTTCAAGTGCGATCCGGATCATGAAAGAATCGGGAGGACACGCGGTAAAACTGGAAGGAGGTGCAGAAATTATTGAGTCAATTTCCCGCATTCTGACAGCCGGGATTCCGGTGATGGGGCATTTGGGGCTAACACCTCAATCGATCTATAAATTCGGGACATACGTTGTCCGCGCAAAAGAAGAAGAAGAAGCAAATCGGTTAGTGGAAGACGCTAAATTATTGGAAGAAACGGGTTGTTTCGCCATTGTTTTAGAAAAAATCCCAGCTCATTTAGCTAAAAAAGTAGCCGAATCCGTTTCCATTCCGATCATTGGAATCGGTGCAGGGAATGGTGTTGACGGACAAGTGTTGGTAGTACATGACATGTTGGGAATTAATAATGAATTCAATCCTCGTTTTTTGAGAAAATACAATAATTTGTACGAGGAAATGATGACTTCCTTTTCCCGTTACATTGAGGATGTTAAATCTGGGAGCTTCCCAAGTGAAGACGAGCAGTATTAAGCATGTCTCCGGCAGAAAAATACCAATTGGAAGTTCTCCACGAGGATAATCATACACTTGTAGTCAATAAAAAAGCTTCCGATCTTGTTCAGGGAGATAAAACAGGAGACGAACCGCTTCCCGAACGAGTTAAAGCGTATCTGAAAGAAAAGTATAATAAACCCGGAAATGTTTTTTGCGGGGTTGTTCACCGTCTGGACCGTCCAACGAGCGGAGCATTGGTATTTGCACGTACAAGTAAAGCTTTGGAGCGACTGAATGCACAATTCAGGGAAAAAGAAACGGGAAAAATTTATTGGGCGGTTGTTGAGCAGATGCCTCCGAAAGATACAGATCGGCTTGTCAACTGGTTGGCAAAGAATGAGCAACAAAACAAATCATATGTAGTCAGGGAGGGCGCCCACAATGCTAAAAAGGCAATCCTGAATTACACACATGTAGCTTCTTCGGATAAATACCATTTACTGGAAATCGAGCTTGAAACGGGGCGACATCATCAGATTCGTTGTCAATTAGCGAATATTGGCTGTATTATCAAAGGGGATTTGAAATATGGAGCGAAGCGAAGTAATCCGGATGGATCAATTCATCTGCACGCACGCACACTACGGTTTACCCACCCTACAACCGGGGATGAAATTGTTGTAACCGCTCCTGTACCGAAAGATAATTTGTGGCAGCATTTTGAAAAATTATTTCCTGCAGATGCCCGCTGATTTTCACTTTGTTTTATTTTGATTTATCTGATTTATTTTCTATCTTAATCGGTAAAAACCTCCTTTTATGACTGAAAATGAATTATCCTATGCTATTCGAGGGTGTATCTTTAATGTATATAACAATTTAGGTCCCGGGCTTTTAGAGTCGTCGTATGAAACAGCTTTAATCTATGAACTTTCCAAAATCGGGTTGAAACATTCACGACAAGTCGGGCTGCCGATGTGGTATGAATCTGTGAAGATGGATATTGGCTACAGACTTGATATTTTGGTTGAAAACAAGATTATTATCGAATTGAAATCTGTTGAATATATCCTGGATGTTCATCACAAACAATTGATTACTTATTTGAAGTTGTCGAATCTCCGGTTGGGATTACTGGTGAATTTTAATTCTGACAACATCGCTAAATCAATTTTCAGGAAGGTGAATAATTTGTAGATAGTGATGTGTCGTTTCCCGCTGATGAACGCTGATTTTTTTGTGTGATCGTGAGTGCATGGTTAGAAGTGCTTTTGATGGATATTGCATACACTCTATCGCTCTGTTGTTTTCTATGGATATATGTGCAGGATGAGTGGATCAGGAAGGGAATCATTTGTAAATAGTGGCGTATTGTTTCCCGCAGATGTTCGCTGATTTTGCATCGCTGATGAACGCTGATTTTTTTGTGTGATCGAGAGTGCATGGTTAGAAGTAGCTCTGAATATATAGCTCTATGACTTGCTCTGCGCAAATCTGCGAAAGAAGTCTGCGTGTATCTGCGGGACAAAATCATCCTCTTCCCATAACCTCCCAAACCGTTTTATTGAGGTATATTCTCCGAATAATTTGAATCCACCTGTTGAGCAAACTATAAAAATTCTATTTTTGGTATAACAATTGAAATAAAGCTATTCTGTCACCAATTCCGATTAACACCAATGCGCTTTGTAGTTTATTTAATCATCTTGTCGGTTACTTTATCAACACAATCCCTTTTCGCTATGGACAAAATCATCAGCTGGCAATTTACCAATCCGAAAAATAATGAAACGGTTATGCTTGGTTCAAAAGGCAGTATCCAGGAAGCATTGATTCAAAACGGTTACCTTCCCGATCCGCACGTAGGGATGAATGAACAGTTATTCGGCTGGATTGAAGAGTATGAATGGGAATTAACAAGTGACTTTTCAATCACCGAAGAAGAACTTACTACCCGTATCATTGATCTCGAATTTCCATCGGTTGACACGTACGCAAAAATCTATCTGAACGGAGAATTGATCTTAACGTGTGACAATGCGTTTCTTCCCTACCGAATGAATATCAACAAGCTGGCAAAAGCAGGAAAGAATGAATTGCGCGCCGTGTTTACTCCTCCGGTGATGTATCACAAAGATACATATGAAAAAGCCGCATATAAATTACCCGCTCCAAACGACCCGGATAAAATCGCCATTGCTCCCTACACCCGTAAACCGCAATATCAATTTGGCTGGGACTGGACGTTTCGAATGAATACAATCGGATTCAACAAAGAAGTGAAAATTACGACGTACAAGGAAAATAAAATTCTTCAAAGTGCTGTTCAAACACTTTCCGTTCAGGATTCAATTGCAACAATTTCCATTTCAATTTTGTTGTCCAATGAAGTAAAAAACGGATTGCATTGGAAAAGCAGGTTGTTTGGTGATGTCAACTGGAAAAAGGAAGGGGAATGGATTAAAGCGATTATTCAGGTAAAGAATCCTGTTCTCTGGTGGCCAGTTAATTATGGGGAACCATTTTTATACGACGACGAATGGCTACTCTATGATCAAAGCGGAGAAACGATTGATCACATCAATAAACAATTTGGAATTCGAACCGCTCAATTGATACAGGAAAAAGATGCTTTTGGAACATCGTATGAAATCGCAGTAAACGGAAAAGTCATTTTCTGTAAAGGAGGTGATTACATTCCTCAGGAAGTGTTTCCTGCACGTGTTACAGATGCCTCTGTTCGTTTTGTAATTGAGCAAATGGCGCGTGCCAATTTCAACATGGTGCGTGTTTGGGGAGGCGGGTATTATCCGGACGATGTTTTTTTTGAGGAGTGTGATAAAAAAGGAATCATGGTTTGGCAGGATTTCATGTTTGCCTGTGCCATGTATCCCGGAACGAGTGAATTTCTCTCCAATGTAAAACGTGAATTTGACTATCACATTCCCCGTATGACCAGTCACCCTTCGGTTGTTCTTCTCAACGGAAACAATGAAGTGGAAGTTGCCTGGAGAAATTGGGGTTTCCAGTTGAAATACGGTTTGATCGGGAAGTCTGTAAAGGAAATTGAACAGGCGTATGACGATCTGTTTAAAAAATTAATTCCCGAACGTATTTCTGAATTTTCTACCGTTCCGTACATTCACACGAGTCCTCTGAGTAATTGGGGCAAATCAGACTATTACAATCACGGCTCACAACATTACTGGGGAGTATGGCATGGAAAAGACCCGATTGAAGATTTCGGAACAAAAATAGGTCGTTTTAATGCTGAATACGGTTTTCAGAGTTTCCCGGAATACTCTACATTGAGTTCCGTGATCGAAAAAAAAGATTGGAACCTGGAATCGGAAGTCATGAAACTGCGGCAGAAAAGCTACGTCGGGAACGGGATGATAAAAAAGCATGCCGACATTTTGTTTGGAAAAGCAGCTGATTTTGAAACGTTTATTTATTATTCACAGTTAACCCAGGCAAAAGCTGTCAGTATGGCTATTTCCGGTCATCGCGCCGATTGGCCACGTTGTTCAGGGACACTTTACTGGCAGGTCAATGACTGCTGGCCGGCTCCTACCTGGTCGAGTATGGATTATTATGGCAATTGGAAGGCATTGCATTACGAAGCAAAAAAGGATTATGAAAACATCGCTGTGCTGGCAGTTGAACGCGCCTTAAACCGAAAAGAATTTTATCTGGTAAGTGACTGGACGCAACCTTATCACACGGATGTACGCTTTGATTTTTATGACTTATCCGGAAAATGGTTGGCGCAGTATTCATTTTTTGTTGATGTAGAACCCCAAACTGTTGTTTCACTACCTGTTTTTTCATTGATGGAACAACCACTGAACGATTACATTGTAACAGCTACCTGGAAAGATCGGAACGGAACGGAGTTGCACCGAACATTTCACAACGCAACAACGAACCGCTTCTCCCCTGTTCCGTCCCAACCGGAAATCGATTTACTGACAGATGCCAACGGCCAACAAAAACTGGTACTCACGACTGATAAACCACTGATTAATTGTTGGATTTATTCTGAATCAAAACCATTTCATTTGAATAAAAACTTTGAAACGTTACTTCCGGGGCGACATGAATTTGAAGTGCAACGTGGCGGTACGTTCAGTAAAGAAGAGATTCGCGTACGGTTTGTAAACCAGTAAAACGGATGGAGCGACTGAGTTAAATTTTATTTTCTCACACAGGCACTATTTAAATGCGAAAATACTTCCAACTATATTTTATTCTTTTTGAGAAAAGGAATAAACCGCGGAACATTGGCAATGTAGTTGTTGTATTCGGGATATTTTCCGGCAGAAATTCCTTCAGAAAAATCAGAGCTTCCTTTAAACAGGATGATCAGTAATACACATCCGGCAACAGACCAGTTAATCCATTCTCCGGTTGCGGTTACACTGAACAAATAGAATACAACCCAGATACTTTGCTCTGACAAGTAATTCGGATGTCTGGAATAAGCCCAGAGACCTGTTGAAATAAATCCCTTTCCGTATTCTTCCATTGGCAGGTTGTGCTCGATTCGTTTCCGTTTTTCCGTTTGAAAAATGTGTTGCTGCTGATCTGCTATAAACTCGATGACCACAAAACCGATAAACACTATTGCCAACAGGTAATCAGCCCAGTATAACGGCACCGCATTTTCTGAAAGACTGGTTAAAATAGGTAATGTAAACAGAAAAATAAGTGTCCCCTGGTAAGCAGAAATAAAAAACAGGTTGAAAAGCATCCACACAAACCGATTGCTGAATCCCGGTTTTTTACGTAGAATATCCCATCGGTAATCTTCTTCTCCCGCCCAGATTGGCCACTTATACCCTCCCTTTCGGGCAAAGTTGAAGGTTAAGCGTGCCCCCCAGATAGTAACCAGAATCGACATGAGAATCATGCGTTCATTCCACCCCCCGAGGTATGTCATTCCCCAGGTGTATACGATTGGAATAACACTCCACAATTTATCAATCTGGGAGTTGTTATTTGTGATTTCACCTACCACAAAACAGTAAATAATCATTCCCGCTGCCACAGAACCCATTGTATATAAAATGTCCGTTTGTTCGGCAGTTAAGGGCGTTCCGAAGTAAAAACTCACAAGTGGAACAACCACCACTGTGAAAATCAATAAAAGAATTGTCAACAACATCGTATAAATTGTAAATAGTTAAGATTTTAAAGATAACAAAAACGTATTTCTGAGTGCCCGGAAATAACAATATAAATTTACCCTGTATTGCTTTGAAGTGTAAGCAACACAAAAAAGCCCCTACATTTCTGCAAGGGCTTGCAACCTAAGTACCGTTTCTTTCTTCGGTTTTTCTTTTCAGTTAATAGTTGTTTGCAGGTTATTTCCAGCCTCCTCCCAATGCTCTGTAGATACTGATTTTTGAATTCAGCTGATTCAATTTTATTTCAATCAATTCCATTTTTGATTGCAGTGCTTCACGCTGTGTAAGCAAAACTTCCATGTAATCAGCGCGTGCAGAAAGGAACAAATTGTTCGAGATGGTCACGGATTGATTCAACAATTCCACTTCTTTGCTTTTTGTTGTCAGACTTTTTGTCGTGTTATCAATGTCAGCCAATTCGTTCACAACTTCTGTATATGCATTCAAAATCGTCTGTTCGTATTTATAAACTGACTGTAACTGTTTTGCACTCGCACTCCCATAAGCTGCTTTAATCGCATTCCTGTTGACCAACGGGGCGATTAAATCCCCGACAAGGTTATACAAAATTGATTGCGGATTGAACCAAACGGAAGGATTAATTGCCTGAAAACCTATATTCGCATTCAAACTCAGGGTCGGGTAAAAATTGGCACGTGCTGCTTTTACATCCAGTTTCGCTGCCACCAACTCCTGTTCTGCCTGCCGGATGTCGGGGCGATTTGCCAATAATTGTCCCGGAACGCCAATGAAGATAGAATCCAGCTGCATGGTATTGAATGAAGCCGTGTTGCGTTCTACCCGTTGCGGAAACCTCCCTACCAAAAAATTAATTCTGTTTTCGGTCACAACAATTTGTTGCCGGATGTCGTATTGCAGATTCTGGGTATTCAGTAATTGTGCTTCAAACCGGTTAACCGCCAATTGAGAAACCCGTGCAGCATCTTTTTGTTGTTTCACAACATCGAGGGCATTGGTTTGAATTTGAATGTTCTGATTGATAATATCCAACTGATTATCCAGTGCAATTAGCTCATAGTACGATTGTGCCAATTCTGACACGAGGTTTGTCACCATGAAATTCCTTCCTTCAATACTTGCCAGGTACCGTGAAACAGCAGCCGTTTTGGAATTACGTAGCTTTTTCCAGATATCCAATTCCCATGAGAAATAACCACCTACCATGAAATCTCCCAATGGCTCCGGATTTTCTTTTCCGGGCTGAATCTCCAGGTGTTTTTCTACGGCTCCGTCCCGTGTATATTCACCGGGTTTGTCCAGTCCGGCTCCCAATTTTAATCCGGCCGTGGGAAGGTACTCCCCTTTCTTGGCTTTTGCTTCATTTTTGGTAATTGCCAGCTCCTGTGAAACAATGTTTAATTCCTGGTTATTGACCAATGCAGAATCAATCAGGCTTACCAGATAGGGGTCGGAAAAGATGGTTTTCCACTTGATGTCTGCTGTATTTGTGCTATCCGTGGAAGTTGTTCCGTTGAATTGGGCGGGAACCGTTTTGTTTTCATCCCGGACAATAATTTTCGAACTTTTACACCCGGCACCGGTAAACAGCAATACAACTATAATGACACTGAAACTTACTCTATTTCTCATTTTTACGAATAATTTGTTTGATCAATTTCTTTAATCTCTGGATCATTTGCTTGTCTGATTTCTCTCTTACCAAATCCTCACTCAACGGACTGATATCCTGATCTTTGATCAGTTTTCTTCCTTCCGCCAGTTTACCGAAAATGTAGTACAATCCCGGAACAACAACGACTCCGAACAAGGTACCGAATAACATACCTCCAAGCGCGGATGCCCCGATGGTATGGTTTCCGACAGATCCTGGTCCTGATGCGATTACCAGTGGAATCAACCCGGCGATAAAGGCAAACGAAGTCATTAAAATCGGTCGGAAACGCATTTTTGCACCTTCTATCGCCGCTTCAAAGACCGTGGCTCCGGCATGGTGCTTCATGACGGCATACTCCACAATCAGGACGGCATTTTTACCGAGCAACCCAACGAGCATAATCAACCCGATCTGTGCATAGATATCGTTTGCCAATCCCATTCCTTTCAGCAACAAGAACGAACCAAATACTCCGACAGGAAGTGACAACAAGACAACCAACGGAATAATGAAACTTTCATATTGAGCTGAAAGAACCAGGTATACGAATAAAATCACAACTCCGAAAATGACCACTGCTTCATTTCCACGTGCCGCTTCATCATAGGAGAGCCCCTCCCAGGCAATGTCATACCCGTGCGGCAGCGTTTCTTTTGCTACTTCCTGGATGGCACCGATGGCATCCCCTGTTGTGTATCCCGGAGCCGGAATACCGCGAATGGAAGAAGAAGTGTACAGGTTGAAACGGGTAATCTCATTCGGTCCCTGTGTTTTCTTCATTTGCATGAATGCTGAATACGGCACCATTTCATCCCGGTTGTTTTTAATGTACAGGTTCAGAATGTCAGACGGCATCTTACGGTATTCGGGATCTGCCTGTGTATATACTTTGTAGAACGTATTAAAGCGTACGAACCCCTGTTCATAGGTACTACCGATCAGGATGTCGAGGTTTTCCATTGCTTTACCGATTGAAACACCTTTCTGCATCGCCTGACTATTGTCAATAACCAATTCATACTGCGGATAGTTTGCCGCGTAAAATGTGAATAAACCGGTTAATTCTTTGCGTTTTCTCAACGCGGTCATGAATTCGGTGTTGACCTTGTCGAATTCCTGGTAATCGGTGCTGCTTCCTTTGTCCAGTAAACGCAATGAAAATCCGTCTGATGAACCATATCCCGGTACTGCCGGCGGTTCAAAAAACTCAATAACAGCCCCCAAATCTTTGGTTTTCTTTTCCAGGTCTTCAATAACACCGTGAACATTGTTTTTACGATCCGACCAGTCTTTCAGGTTAATGATACACGTTCCGGCATTTGAGCCGCGACCTTCAGTCAAAATCTCGTAACCTGCCAGGGAGCTGACAGACTGAACGCCTTCCACTCCTTCCGCTATTTTTTGTAATTTGCGCGCAACATCGTTGGTTCGTTCCAGTGTACTTCCCGGAGGTGTCTGAATGATTGCATAAATCATCCCCTGGTCTTCGTTCGGAATAAAACCGGAGGGTAATTTTTTGTTGACAAATACAATTCCCAGCGCAAATGCAGCTAAAATTCCCCAGGTTACCACTTTTCGATTGACAATCAAACGTAACAGTGAAGTGTACCTTCCCGTCAGCTTATCAAATCTGCGGTTAAACCAGTCAATAAATCTGCTGATTGGTGTTTTGCGTTTCGGTTTACCGTGGTTGTTTTTCAGGATCATTGCACAGAGTACAGGTGTCAGTGTAAGTGCCACAACTCCTGAGAGCACAATGGAACTTGCCATGGTAATGGAAAACTGACGATAGAAAACTCCTACCGGACCAGGCATGAATGCAACCGGAACGAATACAGCCGTCATGATCAGGGTGATTGCGATGATGGCACCGCTGATCTCACCCAACACTTCTTTCACCGCATTGTATGGAGATAAGTGTTTTTCTTCCATTTTCGCGTGGACGGCTTCCACCACCACAATGGCGTCATCGACGACAATACCGATGGCAAGAACGAGTGCAAACAGGGTGATCAGGTTGATGGTCAAACCAAAAAATTGCATGAACACAAATGCTCCGATCAATGAAACCGGTACGGCCAGTGTCGGAATCAGTGTTGAACGCAAATCACCGAGGAATACGTATACAACCAATGCAACCAATACAAATGCCTCTACCAATGTGTGTAATACTTTATCAATCGATGCATCAACGAATTTGGATACGTCATAGTTGATCTCGTAGGTTGTTCCCGGAGGGAAATCTTTTTTCAGTTCCTCCAGTTTTTCCTTCACACCTTCGATTACTTTGCTCGCATTACTTCCGATGTTTTGTTTCAACATAATGGAAGCTGACGGATATCCGTCTTTATTGGAATAGATGTCAAAGAATTCACTTCCGAGTTCCACATCAGCAATATCGCTCAGTTTCAGAATTTCTCCTTCCGGATTTGCACGGATAATGATGTCTTTGTATTCTTCCGGCTTGTTGTAGCGTCCTTTGTATGTCAATACATATTCAAGTGACTGCGGTGTTTTTCCGGAACTTTGTCCCAAACGCCCCGGGCGTCCGATAACACTTTGTTCCGACAGCGCTTCCAGTACTTCATCCGATGAAACGTTGTAAGCCCGCATTCTGTCGGGTTTCAGCCAGATTCGCATTGCATACTGGCGGCTACCGAGAATTTGTGCACGCCCCATTCCTTTGATCCGTTGTAATTCCGGCAGAATGTGTACGTTTGCATAGTTGTACAGGAATTTTTCATCGGCATGTTTATCTGTACTATACAAGTTGACGTACATCAACATACTCGGCTGAATCGGTGTAATGATCACCCCTTCCCGTTGTACGAGTGGCGGCAGGTTGTTCATGATCTGGTCGACTCTGGTTTTGATGTTAACAACCGCATCGTTCGGATCTGTCCCCGGTTCGAAGACAACCTGTACGGTTGCCTCCCCGGCACTGGTTGCATCTGAAATAATGTACTGCATTCCCTGTACACCGTTGATGGCACGTTCGAGTGGAATCAGTGTGGAATTGACCAATACATCGGCACTTGCTCCCGGGTATGCGATAAATATATTTACGCGGGGTGGTGCGATTTCAGGAAATTGAGATACAGGTCGTGTGTAAATTGCCAGGAATCCCAGAAAGATAATCGATAAGGATAAAGAAATGGCAAGAACAGGTCGTTGAATGAATTTACTAAACATTGTTCCAAATTTTTATGATGATTACTCAGCAAACAAAGAATGCAAGTCCGACAACTCTTTTTCCATGCTCTTCATCTTGTAGTGAATTTTATCATTGTCTTTCACTTTTCTCAAGCCTTCGAGGAGAATTTTATCGTTTTTGGTGACGCCTTTATTGACGACATACAAATGTGGTAATTCAGCTCCGACTTCGATTTCACGGGCATGTACGACGTTGTTTTTGTCAACGATATATACATATTTTTTATCCAGGATTTCGAATGTTGCTTTTTGCGGAATAATGACGGCATTTTTGAGCGCCATCGGCATGAGGATATTTCCTGTTTCACCGTGTCTTAAGATTCCCTGCGGGTTAGAAAAGGTAGCACGAAAAGCAATATTCCCTGTTTCATTATTGAAATCAGCTTCAATTGTTTCAATTTTCCCTTCCTGGTTGAACAATTGATTATTGGCCATTTGCAATTGCACTTTCGGCAGATTCATATTATCCGGATTTGCCATACGAATGGTCAGGTACTCTGCTTCCGACACATTAAAATAGACCCACATATCCGCATTATCGGAAAGTGTTGTCAGCAATTCTCCTTCGTCCAGCAAACTTCCCAAACGCACATTGAATCGTCCCATGTATCCGTCAAACGGCGCACGTATTTCTGTGAATCCAAGATGTGTTTTCGCAAGATCAAGGATGGCTTTTGCCTTGTCCAGTTTTGCTTTGGAAAGCGCCAGTTCGCTTGGAGAAACAATATTGCTATCCGCCAGGTTTTTAGTTGTCTGGTATTCGATTTCCGTATAATCCTTCTCAGCCTTTGCACTTTGTACTTCAGCCTTGTAAATGGAAGGAAGAATCTGGAACATCAGTTGGCCCTTTTTCACAAACTGCCCTTCATCCACATAGATGTTTTGCAGGTATCCCCGCTCCAACGCCCGTAATTCAATGTGTTGCGTAGAACGGATTTGACAGACATAGTTCTGGTAGATCAGTGTGTCTTTCTGCATCGGAGTTGTTACGACAAAATTAGTGGATTCGTGCTCGGAGTGATGTTCATTTTTGCATCCATAACTAAGCACTGTGAGTAATAGTACCGCAGCAATTGATTTTTTTTTCATCTGTTTTGAATTTTTGTGATTAATTCTCGTCAAGCAATTACTGTGCGTTGTAAAAATAGGCAATTACTTTGTTTACAATTAAATATACCCATTTCACTTTTTTGAATCACTGGCAAAATACCATTCATCTGGATTGAATGATCAAAAAACGCTTGACAATTAATAAATTTAGTTAACCATTGAAAGAAATCGTTTTCCGGTTCGTTGGAGGAAAAGGAATTGTAATTGCTGATAGATTGCCGGATTACATGATACAACACCTGTTCTCAATCGAAACTAAAATGGAAACGAACGACTTAGATTGGCAGAACGCCTCTAAGTACTGATTTGATCAAATCCGGATCTGCCTGTTTTGAATCCAGAGCGGAACCGAGTTTAATAAAGGCCGGTAATAAAAGAATGCTTTGTTTTGTTCTTCGAAGCCTTGAATTATTACAAAAACAACAGACGGGAATGCCGGGATAATGTAGTCGAATAATCCGTCTCCTTCAGTCGGGTCTTTTATGAGGTTAAACATTCCGTTATCTACCTGGTCGGTATCTTCGGTAATGATCTGCCCTTGCTTTTTCTGATCGTGTGAGTCGTCAACCGTCTGAACAATTACATCTACGTCCATCGCGTTCACCACAATGTTGCTGCTGATGAGCAAAACTGTGAACACACAGAGTAAATTGGCAAGATGTAATTTCAGTTTCAACATATTCCGGAAACAAAGTTCTACAGAAAAATAATCACAGGGTTGTTTGGGGAGTGGTTTAACAAAAAAATAACAAGTGGGATATTATTGAATGTTTAAGATCGGTGTTTCGGCATCTCCATCTGTAAAATAATTTGCTCTTCTGAGATGTGTTTTGGTTTCCCTGCTTCATATAACAAGTGATGGATGGAGCAGGCGATCTATACAACATACATTGTCATTGAACGAATAACTAAAGGGTCACATTCAGGGTATGATTTATGTTTTTTATCCGGGAAGTTACTTTTTGACAATTCGGCGTACGGTTCGAAACTGTGTCTGATCGGTTATCTCAAGTAAATAAACCCCGCTTGCCTGCTGAAGTTCAATCTCGACCTGTTTCCCCGGGTTTAATTCCTGTGTACTCAGCAATTGTCCATTGATATTTCTCAATTGGAAATACAACTTGTCGTAATTTTCTTCGCAGATCACAGTAATATTTCCATCGGTTGGATTGGGATACAGTGTTATCCTGTCATGAAGTTCATTTGAAGTTAACCCCAATTGCGAATCCTGGCTCAATTTGGTTACAAACAGGTTGTAACCGGAAACCGGTCCTGTGAGGTTGAAAATGGAAGTCGAAGGATCAAAATCTGCTGTTTGACTGAAATATCCGGCTACATATAAGGCATTATCCTGATCAATGATTACATCACAGGCCCAAACCTGATCGGTTCCACTCAGCAAGCCTGCCCAGACGAAGTTTCCGGATGAATCGAGTTTGCGGATATATGCATCTGAATTTCCTCCGGAAAGTTGAAAAACACCTTGTCCGGGATCAAAATCATTGGTCCCGAAACACGAACCGATAGTGTACACGTTTCCACTGGCATCTAATGTAATGGATTGGGCATCATTACCTCCCAATTCCTTTTCCCATAACAATTGACCGGATGTATCCAGTTTCTTGATCCGGGGCATGTATCCCGGGGGTGTTGATCCACCAGTATATACTTCTCCCTGGTCATTCACGGCTAATGCATTGCCCTCACCTGGTCCCATTGCTTTTGCCCAGCTAAAATTTCCATTCGCATCCAATTTGCTTAAGTAGCTTTCGGTATTATTCGGAACCGATGGCGTCAAATAAAAAACAGCCATTCCCGGGTCAAAATCGACAGTCCCTCCTATTGTCCCGGTGGTATAAACCTCTCCGATTGCATTGACAGCGATGTCATACCCCACTCCTCCAAAATGAGGTTGATTTCCTTGAAATTGTTTGGCCCAAACCAACTCCCCGTCTGTCGTCAACTTGCAGACAAAAATATCGGTAGAATTTACCTGGGAAGTCAACATAAAAGTATCTGACGGATCCGGATCAAAGTCGATTGTTCCATCAAAATAACCGGTTAAATACTGATTACCTACTTCATCTACCGCAATTGCAGTAGCATGAGCCGGGGTAGGAAAAAAGAAATGAAATTTTCCGCCGATTTGTTTGGCCCAGACAAAACTTCCCTCACTATCCAATTTCAGAATATAGATATCCCGATCCATTCCCTGGGAAGTCATCCAAAAAGTTGCTGTTCCGGGATCAAAATCCACCGATCCGAGGAATGAGCCTGTCAGATACAAGTTGCCAAAAGAATCGATTCCCATTGTACTTGTTTCATCTATAAAAGCGCTGTCGCCAAATTGTTTGGCCCAAATAAAATTTCCGTTGGAGTCAAACTTTGAGATAAAGGCATCTCTTTCATCAACAGCAGTCATTTGAAAGATTCCAGGCCCCGGATCCAGATCAACAGTTCCTTCGAAACTACCAAACAAGTAGACTTGGTTTAATCCATCCGTTTGAACCACATTTACCCGATCCCATCCGGAGTTTCCCGCTTGTTTAGCCCACTGGAAAGTTTGCCCGAAAGAAAAGGAGGTCAGGAGCAGACAAACTATAGTCGACTCAATAAAAAAACGATTAGAAATTAGTGACATGTATTCATATTTTTTAAGCGTGTTTGCACTGGTCAATGCTACGTTAACGATTTCATTTTCTAAAATACGTAATCCCGTTATTGTACTACTTACAAAAGTACCCATTCATACAGGGCAAAGTCATTCTTTTTCCAGTTAGTCGTCTATTACAGGTATCGCATCTTAAATTGTTGAAATATAATACTTTTTGGCAAACGAGCAACAAATCACCTAGATTTTGTAAAACTGAATGAAATCGGTATGTGAGGAAGATTTAGACTTGTCCTCTCCCTTACTCCCTCTCCAAAGAGGGAAACCTTAATCATTCTTCGAACCAAGATTCAATTCTCTTCTCTCACTCTCCGCTCTCGCGCTGTAAACGAAAAATGTATCGTCCTAAAAAAAGTTTACAGTTTTTCAGTTAAATCCTGATATGGATTTACAGTTCAAATATAATCCTAAAATCGGTTTACAATGTCATACTAACTTAACCTTTTCACCTGCCCGTCCGGCGAGGACATTAATTTTCGTTCTCATAATCCTAAAATTGGTTTACAGGTTCTTTCTTTTGATAATAGTTCTTCCACAAACGTTCTGCTGATTTCACTTCTCCATAATGAACTTTTTGAGGTACTAAATTTCCAATACTCATGTGCGGTCTTTCTTCGTTATATAGCTTAATCACAGCGTTTAATAGCTCTTTAGCCTGTTCAAAAGTGTAAACCGTATAACAATCCAAGTATTCATCTTTCAATATTCCATTTACTCTTTCAGCTACTGCATTGTCTAATGGATCTCCTGTTTCAGTCATACTAATTTTTACTTTGTAATCCTGTAATAACTTTACATATTTAAAACTGCAATACTGACTTCCCCTATCGGAATGATGAATCAGATTTTCGACATTTAAATTCTCTGAAAGAGCCATTTTTAAGGCTTGTAAACTTTCTACTGCTTCCATTGTTTGGGCGAGATTATAGCCTACAATCTTATGGCTAAACACGTCTGTAATCAACGAGATATAGAACAATCCAGCTTCTGTTTTCCAATAAGTTATATCGCTTACCCAGAGTTGATTGGGAAGCGTTGGCATAAGCTCTTTTATCAAGTTCGGATATTTTTTCAACCAGTGGTTCGACTGAGTTGTAGTAATTCTTCTTCGTCTTTTCCGAATCAACAATTGATGCAATGAAAGCAAGTCAAACAACGCATCACGTCCCATTTTTATCTGATGTTCCAGCATAAATTGCTCCAACATAACATATAGTTTCCTGGTACCGATCCGTGGATGGTTTTTACGGATCGAAAGCACTTCTTTTAACACTAATTCCTGCTCAATCCCTAAAAATTCATTTCTGTAAAAACTCTGATAATATGCCTGACGAGTAACTCCAAACAACCAGCATAACTTGCTTAATCCTATTTTTGGTTGACGCAGTTTCATCGTGGAGATTGTTTGGTATTGGACTTTTTTCTGATATTGATTTTTAGCTCCTTTTCAGCAATTTCAATCATCGTTTCATAAGCCGTAGCCCGAAGTTCAGAATTCAGCAAAGCTTTTTCTAACTGATTAATGCGCTCTTTTAATTCATATTCTGAAGCAACAACTTTGTCTTTCTTTGCCATCTCTAAATCACTTGACAGCACTAAGTTAAAAGGTTTCTGCTTATCCTCATAGCCAAGTTTTCGAATCCAGTTCAATAAACTACCTCCCTCGTGTACTTGACCAGTATATTTTTCCCAAATCTCACGTTTAGTTTTGTTGCTTTGCAAATATTCCTCAACTATTTGCTTACGTTCAAACCAATCAAATTCTGATGGATTTTTTAATCCTAAAATCAATTTACTTTTTTCCATTTTTTACACGTTTTAATTTTTAAAATGTGTAAACCTATTTTAGGACAAGACAAAAAGCCTGAAAAGAGTGAGTGTGAGAGCAGGTACAGAGTGATAAAAGCAAAAAAGCATCCAACTACCGCTGAATGCTTTTTTCTTTTTGTGGTCCCAGCTGGGCTCGAACCAGCGACCACCTGATTATGAGTCAGGTGCTCTAACCAACTGAGCTATAGGACCTGCGGAGTGACTCACTCCATTTGGGGTGCAAATATAGCATTTGAAAATGAAAAATCAGTAACTGTAGAGTAAAATTCTGTCAATAAAAATCAAAACAGCAAGCAGTACCAGGAGCGTGGCAAAGATAATGCGCAGGTTTTTAGCTGAAATCTTTGATTGCAATAAGGTTCCGAGAAACACGCCCATAATGGAAAAAAATGTCAGATAGAAAACCAGTAACCAGTCAATTTCTTTCAAATCGGCAATCGTCGTGACAGATAAATCACCTAAAAGAGCAATGAACGATTGAATGGTAATGATAAACAAGGATGTTCCGACTGCTTTTTTGATCCCCAATCCTAATCCCATCAGGATCGGTACAATAATGAATCCGCCGCCAGCACCTAAAAAACCCGAAAGTCCTCCGGTCAGCAATCCCAGGAACATTATTTTCCAGGTAGAAATCTGTGTCTGCACCCGCTCTTTTTTAAACGGATTAAACATTCGGTAGGCAACAATCATCATAACGACTACCAGGAGAATATCTATAAAAAAATCACGGGTCAACTGAATCCCGAATAATTCAAATTCCGAAGGAATCACGATTTTGCGGTAGCGACGGATCAGGAATGCCAGCGTCATGCTCGGAAACACAAAAAACAACGCTTCTTTGTATGAAATCTGCTTTGTGCCGAATCGCTGTAACACCCCGACCAGAGAAGAACAGGCAACAATCATCAGGGAATAGGTCGTTGCCGTATCCGTTGATTCCCCAAACAGATACACCACCAACGGGATGGTTAAAATGGCACCTCCTCCTCCTACCAGTCCTAAAACTACACCAATAACAGCCGATAAAAACAGTCCTAAAAAGTACATTCCCGTGTGGTGATTATGTGCGTGCGATCTTCAGCCGGAAGAGCATCAGCGTAAAAATACAAAATAAAATGACGGCGAAGAATAGGTGGGCAATCTGCACCATACCCGGCATGTTACCATACACCAGGACGATTCCAGATACCAGTTCAATGGAAAGAATCATCAACAACCAACGGATCGGACGGATCTTCTCCCCTTGTTCATTTTTCCAGGCAATGAGTACAATGAAAATCAATACCATCCAGGAAAAACTCCGGTGAATAAAGAACGGCAATCCCAATTGAGACGACCATCCCTGACGCGTAACTCCCTGTATTGTCATCTCGTCAATCATTTCGCGTACCTGCGTGCCGAGGAAAATCTGGTAAGTGGTAATCAGCATGCTGAGCACAATCAGCCAATACATCCATTTTGGAACGCGGTATACCGGCGAGTCACCAGATTTTCGTAGCGAATCATTGTGCAGTTCAATTTCTTTCCCGATCAGGTGAATCAAGTACAATTGAATGGCCAGGATTACAAGTGCGAGCAACATGTGAACAGTAATAGTCCATGGAACAAGATTGGATGCGACAACGATCGAACCGAACCAGGCCTGAAATCCCATAATCACAAGATTTAAGAGTGAAAGCAGGATGAATTTCCGTTTCCGGTAAACGACCAATAACCAAACGAGTGCAAGGAGCATTCCGTTACCAGCCAGAAAACCACACAACCGATTGACGTATTCCGTCCATGTTTTGGCAGCATTGAATTCCTGCTCAGTCAATAGATTCGGATCGTTTTTTATCTTCGCTGCGGTTTCATCCAGACCAATACCGGATAAGAAGCGGGCAAATTTTTCAATTTTCTGCACCCGTCCCTCCGCATACGTTTCCTTGTAATCAGCAGGCAGACTACCGGCTTCCGTCGGAGGCACCCAATATCCAAAGCACTTGGGCCAGTCCGGGCATCCCATCCCGCTTCCCGTTACACGAACAAAACTTCCGGCTACAACCACCAGGAAGATTAAAATCAGGACAACCCAATTAAATTTCTGTAATTTTTTCAAGCGTTTTACCATGTTACAAAGTTAACATTTACCGGGGTCGGGCATCTTTTTTTACATAAAAAAAGCAGGAACCTTTGCTCGATTCCTGCTTCTGTTTCTATTAACCGGTTTCTGATTATTGTTCCTTAAAGTTTTTCAAGGCATACGACAAACCTAAACCTAATACGGATTTAAACTGTGTACGAGGCCCTACCCCTCCTTTTGCATCACGAATCGCAATGTCATCATCGTAGATTAGGGTCCAGTTCAATGAAGCTGAAAGCCAGCTGTTGATCTTAAATGTCCATAACATATCTGCATTTACATCGATGTTCTGCGGATTGTTCGCATAATTTGAGAACAATTCCAGTCGTGTTTTCAAGTTTACGTTTTTAAATACCTCTTTATTGTAGGTCAACTTAAAGTAAGCACCTATTTCTCCCCTGAATCGCTTACCTGCTGAAACAACATCTCCGTTTGAGTTAAAGATCGCGTCTTTCACTCCGAAAGCTCCCGCATTAGCGAGGGAATCATCCATTACAAACGTCATTTTTGTAGCAATCGGAGACAAGAATACGGATAAATGTTCATTGGGTGTAAAGTCGATACCGAGTGCGAAATTTGCATATCCCGGAGCCATGAATGTTGAAACGCGTACAGAGTCATTCGGATAAGCAAAACCATCCATAAACTGTGTTCGGAAACCACCTACAAAAGATGCATACCATTTATCGGCAAATTTATATCCCAGGTTTGTTGCAAAGTCGATCTTATCGTCTGTTTTTTGCAATCCTTGCTTTCTCCCGGTAGAATCCAGGTACTTCATTCCTCCAAGTGCCAGTTCAAGGTTGTTCTTCCACTGCCATTTATTTTTGGAATAATCAGCAGAAGCGGAAATAAATCCGATTACGGATAAATTGTTTCGCCCCCCCGCATTCCAGTTCACAAATGAAGACTGAGTTCCGTTTAGCCCGAATAAAGCTTTTAATTTCCATGCTTTTGGTGGTTGAACAATCGTTGTGTCTACCTGAGTAGAATCCACCTGTGCATAAGTAGCAAAACCACAAAAAAGTGCGATAATAATTAGTTGTAACTGATTTTTCATTGATGATCAAGATTTTCAATTTAGGGCGCAAAGGTCGGAATTTTATACCTGTTTTTCAAAAAATAATTCCCGTTTTTTACTTTAACAGCTAAAAATGAGCGCACTATACGTTTTAACAATTTTTAGGAACGCCCGAAATGTAACAAAATACTATCTTGCCGTTATCAAACTCAAACTATTTATTCTAAATCCCTAAACTAATTACATGGAAAATTTCCCTTACAGTACGTGTAAGAAATATCTGCTCACCCTCTGTTCCATTCTTGTTTTTTCAGGTGTTTTTTCTCAAAATATGCACATTGAGGGAACGGTGATTGACACCAACTCGAACAGTGGCATTCAATACGTAAAAACCATCCTCGTCAATTTACGGGATTCTGTGATAACGGCCCATCAGACGACGGATAAAAACGGGCAGTTCCGGTTTGACAACATCCCTATTGATACTTTTCGCATGATCGTTGAACATCCCCGGTATGAAACACGGGAATTTTATTTCTTCGGAACAGCGGATAACAATTTATTCTCACTCGATGGAATTATTTTGTCCGACCGGGGTAAAAAGATCGAAGAGATTACAATTTTCGCATACAAAGACCCGGTTTATTACAAGGGAGATACGCTCGTCTATGTGGCCGACTCGTTTAAAACACGGCCGAATGCAGTGGTTGAAGACCTGTTAAAACGCCTCCCGGGAATTACAGTTGAAAGCGACGGAAGTATTAAAAACCAGGGAAAGAACGTGTCGCGTGTTTATGTCGACGGTGATGAATTTTTCGGCTCCGATGCAACATTGGCGACCAAAAATTTAGCGGCAAGCAGTGTAGAAACAGTGCAAGTGTATGAAACAACACTTCCCGATTCTGATGTTACAGATGAAAAAGTACAGGTGATTGACCTGAAGTTAAAGGACGAAGCAAAAAAAGGTTACTTCGGAGAAGCATCCTTCGGGACAGATTTTTCACGTTTCTACGAAGGGAAATTACTGGCCAATAATTTTAATAAAAAACAAAAAGTTTCCGTCTACTTCCTTTCCGGAAACACCACTAAATCCAGTTTGAGCTGGAGTGATGCAAACCAGTATGGAATTACACAGGGAAATGCATATAACTACAATTCCGAGACGGATAGTTGGGAAGTAAATGACAACTTCATGAACACTGATGACGGGTTTCCGCTGGTGTTTAAATCGGGAGTTTACTATACCGATCAGGTGACAAAAAAATTGAAAGTAGGCGCCAATTATTCCTACAGCGACTATCGTAAACAGACTGAGGAAACATCCAGAAGTACGTTCTTCCTTCCCGATACAACATATTCCAATCATACCAATAACCGGACAAATACACATTTCAGACACCATGAAGTTAATATGAATTTCAAGTACGACATCGATTCCTCGCAGTTTATCACATTTGACCCGAAGTTCAACTATTCGACACGCGACAACAATAATTCACTGCAATCTGACTTCTTAAACAGCACTGGTACTCTGACCAGGAATGCATCTAACACGAATACCAGTGAAAGTGACGCAACAAATATTAAAACAAAGCTGGGATACACCAAAAACTTTAAAAAAGAAAAACGGCAATTGCGTGTATTGAATAACTTTGTTTATGATCAGTCCAACACTGAATCCGGACTACTGTATACCGATTATTTCGCACAAACGGGACTGACAGAAAACGGAATAGACCAGAAAAAGAACGGGGATAAAACAATTCTTTCCAATGTATTCAGCATCGCGTATGTAGAACCGATTTCCAAGAAACTGAAGTTGGAATTTACATACGAGTTATTCAACAGCACCAACATCCGTCACAGCCGTTCATACAATAATCAGAATGGGGTTTACGACAATCTGGATTCACTGACTTCCGGTGATTTTAAAAGTATTAAGTTTCAGAATCGCCTGGGAGCTTCTTTGTTTTACGACTTCAAGAAACACACGTTCGGGTTTGGTGTATTCGGAAGAAATGTTTCCATTGACAACCAAAATCACTTTTTGAACACAACCATCAATCAGAATGAAACCAACCTCCTGCCGAAGTTCACTTACCAGTTCAGGATTAATCAGAACAGCAGTTTGAGAATCAACTCCCAGACGACATCCGTTTTACCGGGTATTGAATTGCTGCAACCGATTCAGGACAATTCGAATCCGAACAGTATTCTGACGGGGAACCAGAACCTGCGTCCGAATTATGCCATCAACACCAACGTGAATTACAATACCTACAACCCGTTGTCAGGTGGGTACTTTTATGGTGGATTCTACTCTGAATACGGGTTCAATCAGTTCATTTCCACGATTAATTACGATGCCATCGGAAGAATTGAAAGTAGCTATCAGAACGGGAATACCCTGAACTACCTGGGAACTTACGGAGGAGGAGCTATTCCGTTGATTAAGCAGGTTTTTACACTTGATCCGAATTTTGGATACAGTTACGGAAACAGGTACAGTTTTATCAACGGTGAACGAAATGCGTTGACAACCCACAACCTGGAGACCGGGTTAAGCCTGGAGTTGTATACAGACGTCATTGAATTCAGTGTCGGAGGAAGCTATACGCTCGGGCAAAACCTCAATTCAATCAGTCCCGAACTGAACTTAACCAATCATATTTACGGATTAAATTCAGATTTACGGGTGTATCTTCCATGGAAAATGGAACTTGCGACGGATTTTAATTACAATAATTACAATAACCTGAGTGAGGAATTCAACATCAATACATTTATCTGGAATGCATCCATTGAACAAAATTTAGGAAAAAATAAAAACTGGACCATTTCGGCGCAGGCACATGATATTCTGAATCAAAATACGCGCATTAGCCGTACTGCCGTTGCCAATCGTGTAACGGACAGCAGAACGGCGATTATCGCACGTTACTTCATGTTCAGTTTAAGCTATAAGTTCAACAGCACATTCAAGAAAACAACTAATACGGATACAAATGAAGAAGGCCAATAAGATCCGGACGGTATTGCTCGTTGCATCCGTTCTTTTTGCAGTGGGGTATTCACGCGCACAAATGCAGGAAGGTAAGATTGTATTTGAACGCAAAACCAACCTGTTTAAGAAATATACCAATAAATCAACACAGGATTACATCAAGGAAGAAAATAAATACAAAATAGATAATTTCACCCTCTATTTCAATGATTCCGTTTCGGTATTCGTTCCGGAAGAAAACTATGAAAACAACCGGCTCAGCTGGACAACAAACTCCAATACCGTCGTTCAGGATTTTCGAAACAACGAGACAAAAACCATTTACAGTTTTTCCGGTGCACCTGTACTGGTAAAGGACTCTTTGCAAAAACGCCAATGGAAGCTGACCGATAAATGGCGGACAATCTGCCAGATTGAATGCATGCAGGCAGTGTACGAACTTGATGATTCTACCCGGATTTATGCCTGGTTTACCGCCTCCATTACCCCCAATATAGGACCTGAGAGTTTTTGGGACCTCCCCGGTGCAATTTTGGGGTTGGCTACAGAAGACGGGGCTGTTACCTATTTTGCAAAATCCATTGAAGAACGCAAGATAGATATGGAGGTCGTAATGCCGAAATTCAAAGACAAAAAAGCAAGAACACGGGAGGAAGTAATGGAGCAGGCTAAAAAGGATTTCAAATTTGAGAAAGAAATCGACTCGTACCTCAAAAGCCTGTTCATGTGGTAGTTGACCATACACCATGTAAGTATACGTAGAACTACTTACTGAAAACAACTTTCTATAAATCAACCGGCTGAATTTTAGGACCATCCCGGCGTGTCATTTTATAAACAAAAAATTATTTTTTTGTTCTTTTTTGTAGTATATTCGTGAGGTTGATATGAACCAAACCGTTTATTCGGAAAAATATATATGGAAAATATGATAGCCTTAGATTTGAAAGATGCTTTAAGAAAGTATTTTGGCTTTGATCAGTTCAAGGGGAAGCAGGAATCTATTATAGCAAATTTACTGGAAGGAAAAAATACATTTGTCATCATGCCTACCGGAGGCGGTAAGTCCTTGTGTTACCAGTTACCGGCGTTGTTATCGGAAGGAACTGCTATTGTTGTTTCTCCATTGATTGCATTGATGAAAAACCAGGTGGATGCTATTCGCAATGTGAGTGACCAGGAATCCATCGCTCATTTTTTAAACTCATCGCTGACAAAAACGGAAATCAACCGGGTGAAGGCAGATATTTCTGCCGGGTTGACGAAATTACTGTACGTTGCACCGGAATCTCTGACAAAACAGGAGTACATCGATTTCCTTACATCTGTCAACATTTCGTTCTTCGCAATTGATGAGGCGCATTGTATTTCGGAATGGGGGCATGACTTCCGGCCTGAATACCGCCGGTTGCGTGAAATTTTTGAGCGGATTTCCAATGTTCCGATCATTGCATTAACGGCTACGGCAACACCAAAAGTTCAGTACGATATTCAGAAAAACCTGAACATGCTGGATGCTGTGCTTTTTAAATCATCCTTCAACAGGGATAATTTATACTATGAAATCCGTCCGAAGCGCGACATTGATAAGCAAATTATCAAATACATTCGTACCAAAGAAGGAAAAAGCGGCATCGTTTATTGCCTGAGTCGTAAAAAAGTGGAAGAACTGGCGGAATTACTCCAGGTCAACGGAATTAATGCCCTGCCCTATCATGCCGGGTTGGACGCTGCTACGCGTGCCAAACACCAGGATATGTTCCTGATGGAAGAAGCTGATGTAATTGTGGCAACGATTGCCTTCGGAATGGGAATTGATAAACCGGACGTACGTTTTGTAATTCACCACGACATCCCAAAATCGCTGGAAAGTTATTACCAGGAAACCGGTCGCGCAGGCCGTGACGGTGGTGAAGGAGAATGCCTGGCATTTTATCAATACAAAGACATTGAAAAACTGGAAAAATTTCTGCAAGGAAAACCGGTTGCGGAGCAAGAAATCGGAAAGCAACTGCTCAACGAAATTGTTTCGTATGCGGAAACTTCTGTGTGCCGCCGGAAATTCATCCTGCACTACTTCGGAGAGGTCTTTGATGAATCGTTGTGCAACGACAACTGTGACAACTGTAAACATCCGCGGGAACGAACGGAAGGAAAAGAATATGTTCGGAAATTACTGCAGGTTATCTCTGATCTGGAAGAAATGCAGAAAGCAAAGCACATCTGTTCGTTTGTTGCTGGTAAAGTAACTTCTGACATTAAATCCTACAAACACGATCAGCTGCCGAATTTCGGAATCGGGCAAGACCGGGATGAGCATTTCTGGAATGCGGTTGTACGTCAGTCACTGGTAGCCGGATTGATTTATAAAGACATTGAATCCTACGGAATTGTTAAATTAACCGAAGCAGGAAGAGATTTTCTTGAAAATCCGACTTCGTTTATGCTGATCAAAGAGCACGATTATTCTTCGGATGAAGACGGGGACGATGTTGTCGTATCAGGAAAATCAGCGGTGCTGGATGACGTACTCTACAAACAATTACTGGATTTACGGAAATCGATTTCCAAGCAGAAGAACATTCCACCGTTCGTGATTTTCCAGGAACCATCGTTGCGCGATATGTGTTTTCAATACCCGATTACCATTGAAGAATTAACCAATATCCAGGGAGTCGGAACCGGAAAAGCAGCTCGGTACGGTGCTCCTTTTGTTGCGTTGATTAAAGCGTATGTAGAAGAAAACGAAATCGACCGTCCACAGGACATGGTTGTCAAATCACTGGTGAACAAAAGCGGGTTAAAAGTACAATTAATTCAAAACATTGACCGAAAATTACCGTTGGAAGACATTGGTCGTTCACAAGGGAAAACGCTGGAAGAAATCATCGAAGAAATCGAAGCGATTGTTGCATCGGGTACACGTGTGAACATTAATTATTACATCGACGATATTTTAGACCCCGAAAATCAGGAGGAAATTTTTGATTACTTCACTGAAGCTGAAACGGATGATTTGCGTGAAGCCTATAAAGAATTTGACGGAGATTATTCCGAAGAAGAATTACGCCTGATGCGCATCAAGTTTATGAGTGATATGGGGAACTGATTATTAATTTTGAATACTGAATATTGAATTATGAATGGGGTTTATTATTCAAAATCCTATATTCAACTTAAGCGTATAATTCCGCTTGTTGCTGTGCAATCTTTTCGTCTTTTAAATAGGCATCGTACGGCATCATTTTATCAATGATTCCATTTGGTGTAATTTCAATGATGCGGTTAGCAACTGTATTCACCAACTCATGGTCATGTGATGTGAACAGGATTGTCCCCGGAAATTCATTCATCCCGTTGTTCAATGCCGTAATAGATTCCAAATCCAGGTGATTGGTCGGCTCGTCCATCAGCAATAAGTTCGCTTTCGCCAACATCATTTTCGACAACATGCAACGTACTTTTTCACCTCCGGACAATACATTTGCCGTTTTCATTGCCTCCTCACCGGTAAACAACATACGCCCCAGGAATGTGCGCAGGTATACTTCCTCTTTTTCTTCATCTGTATGCGCATATTGACGCAACCAGTCGATCAGTGGTAATTTATCTGCGAAATAGTCACTGTTATCATTTGGTAAATAAGACGTTGTAATTGTTGTTCCGTACAAGAATTCACCTGTTTCCGGCTTTTGATTACCGCTTAAGATTTCAAAAAGAGCAGTCAGTGCCAGTGAGTTTTGCGATACAAATGCAATTTTATCTCCTTTATTGACAATGAAATTGACATCTTTGAACAAGGTTACACCATCCGAAACAGCAGATAAATTATCAACATTCAAAATCTGGTTACCGGCTTCCCTATCCTGGTAAAATGTAATTCCCGGGTATTTTCGCGAAGAAGGTTGAATTTCTTCAATATCCAGGTTATCCAACATTTTTCTACGGGAAGTTGCCTGTTTTGATTTTGCAGCATTGGCAGAGAAACGGGAAATAAATTCCATCAATTCCTTTTTCTTTTCTTCTGCTTTCTTATTCTTATCCGCACGCTGACGGGCCGCTAACTGAGAACTGTGGTACCAGAATGAATAGTTCCCGGTAAACAAATTAATTTTTGCAAAGTCAATATCACAAATATGCGTACACACCGTGTCCAGGAAGTGCCGGTCGTGGGATACAACAATAACTGTGTTTTTAAAATCCAATAAAAAGTCTTCCAGCCATGAGATCGTTTTCAGATCCAGGTCATTCGTCGGCTCATCGAGTACCAGTACATCGGGGTTTCCGAACAATGCCTGAGCCAATAACACACGCACTTTCAAGTCGTTGGACAAATCCTCCATCAACGAGTAATGTTTGGATTCATCAATTCCTAAACTGCTCAGTAAGGTAGCTGCATCTGTTTCGGCGTTCCATCCTTCCAAATCTGCAAATTCTGCTTCCAGTTCAGCTGTACGCATTCCGTCTTCATCTGAAAAATCCGGTTTTGCGTACAAAGCATCTTTTTCCGTCATGATTTCAAACAACCGTTTGTGTCCCATAATCACAGTTTGCAATACCTGGATCTGGTCAAATTCAAAGTGGTTCTGCTTCAATACAGCCAAACGTTTCCCCGGCTCCAACTCTACCCTACCCGTTGTAGGATCCTGATCACCCGTAAGAATTTTCAGAAATGTAGATTTCCCGGCACCGTTCGCACCGATCACACCGTAACAGTTTCCGTTTACAAATTTTACGTTCACCTCGTCAAACAAAACACGTTTTCCGAACTGAAGAGATAAATTATTAACTGAGAGCATACTTTTGAAATTTTGTGCAAAGATAGTCATTTTTTAGAAAACAGAATACCTTCGGTTGACGATAGTCAAAGCAAACACATTTAAAATTTTTATGCTATTTTTTTTAGTGATTTGTATAAAAATGGCTCGCCAAGGTGCTAAGTCGCAAAGGTATTGGTTTATTTAGATTGCACCTTTGCGTCTTTGCGAGAACAGGTTAACTACATTACTTAGCATTTGCTCTTATCTTGTTAAACGTTTAAATGAGTTCAAAAGTAAATGTATTTGCCCTGTGGCGATGGTCTTTTTGCTTCGTTTTTTAAGAAATAACACGTATATTCGTTCTTCGATCAAGATATTCCGAAACCAATGAAAATACTACTCACATTATTCATGTTCATGACCGGTCTGTGCGCAACAGCAACACATGAACTTACCTATTATGTTTATTCTGAAACAGAATATATACAAGGTCCCTGGTTGCGAACCGACGCATTGGAAGCGTCCGGTTTTAAATTCCTTTCGGCAACGTCTTACGAAGACTTATTCGGCTCCGGAGATGACGCTTTAGCCGGTAAACTATTGTCCCGGTTGAAAGAGAAAAAGCCTGATTTGTATGAATGGAATTACACATTATCTTTTCAGGGCGATACTGTTATCATCACTCCACAAAAAACGATTCAATCATTTGAAACCGTTATGAATGAAATAACAGCGACATTGACACTCAATCGGTTTAAAGCAGTTACATTTCAGATAAACGGCCAACAAAAGACATACACACTGACCGACCTCACACTCCCCTATTTCGATCTGGTATCCGGACAACCTGAAACAAGTGGTGAACCGGAGATAGTGAGCGCAGAACAAACACAAGATCCCGTAAAACCGCAAAGGAACCAACGTACCTGGTTGATCATCTCAGGAGTATTAAATGTTATTTTTCTCGGAGTATTGATCATGAGAAAGAAAAATTAATCGTTTCCCGGTAGTAAATCCCTTGTTTTTCTGCAATTTAATTGCTTTCAACGAAATCAGACATCCCGATGATTCAAAAGATTCAGATTCACATCAGTTTATTATCTCTGTTGCTCGTTGTTTATTCCTGCCGGCAACATTCTACCCCGAAGCAAGAGGCAGAAACTGGCCCCCACAACGAAAAACAGACAACAGAAACACATTTTATAAAATTTGATCCGGATACAATTCCCGCTTTGACTATAAACGGATTTACCAGCGATTATTCCTTTAAAATCGGGCAAAACTACCTCGTTGTTGGATATTACATGCCTGTGGACGGACAAATCGTGCCGCCGGATACCGAAGATAATTGGGGAGATCGTTTGCTTTTTTTGGATGCAAAGAAGTCGATTGTCTACACATCAAAAGGTGTGGGGGATGTTTATCTTTACGAGCCCCATTTCTTTAAAAGCACCAGCGGAGATAAAATAATTGTTGTTTGCCAACTGGGATATGAGTATTTCTTCGGAGGCGATGCATACCTGATTGAAAACACTACAATCCGGTACATTGGAGCGATCGATATTGAAAATTACCGGGACGAGAAAAGATTGGTGGATATTCTGAATATTAAATCCATTGACAGTACCATTGTCTTTTCATTTGATACCGATTCATTGGTATTACAGCCCGGAAGTGAAGATATACCTGTCGCCAATAACAACATTCGGTATGAGTATGACTACAATGCATTGAAATTGATCAAATAACAGAAAAACATGAAAGACGTACAAGAAAACAGTAAACCTGATAGTGAGAATGAGCGTCCGCAGCAATTTTATCACGGGACGAAAGCAAACTTGCAATCAGGGGATTTAATTAAACCCGGATTCCAATCCAATTACGGTCAGCGAAAGAAAGCGGCTTACGTTTACCTGACAGCCACCATGGATGCAGCGATCTGGGGAGCTGAACTTGCAGTGGGAGATTGTCTGGAACGCATTTACATTGTGGAACCGACCGGAGCTATTGAAGATGATCCCAATCTGACGGATAAAAAATTTCCGGGAAATCCAACGAAATCCTATCGCACCATGTTTCCGCTCAAAGTAATTGGTGAAATTCCAAAGTGGGAAGGTCATTCACCGGAACAATTGGAAGCCATGCACAAACACCTGGAGCGATTAAAGCAACTTGGAATTGAAGCAATTGAAGATTAAAAACAATCGGTCGCTTACTGGTTTACAAGCAAACGACCGACTCTTCATTGGCAAATGAAGTTATAAGCGTTTTTGCTCATCTGTTTTATCAACGGAGCGCGTTTCTTTGACTTTCTGGTTTCCAAAGTTGTATTTCAGATTGATCATGAAGTAACGGGTATCTCTGTAATCTTTGAATTGCTGATTCTGATCGGCGTATTGTGTCGAGATCGTATTTCTGTCGGTTTTAAAGATATCGTTGATTACCAATCCGACTTCCAATCTCTTATCAAACAGCTTTTTATTCAAGATGATGTATGTATTTTGAGAGGGACTAATCGTAAACGATCCCTGAATCGCTTTCGAATTGTATCGGTAACCTACATTCAAATCCCATGTTTTATTTTTATCCAATGTCACCATCGTAGAAAGGTTCAAGTGGTAGAAAAACACGTTGTTCTTATACAGCTGATTATCCGTGCCTCGGAAATAATTTTCAGTGTACTCCCCCATTGCAAATGCATTGAGTTTCCAGTTGGGTAGCAACGTAAATGATTTGGACACATTTACTCCTATATTGCGTCCGTCTTTAATGTTTGTGTAATGATATACCGTTTCAAACGTTGACGGATTCTGGACAGATATTTCCATCGATGGATTTTTAATGTAGCTGTAATACACTTCAAAATTCCAGTCAGACAATGTGTAAGTTAAACTCAGGTTGTCAATCAAAGCAGATTTCAGATACGGATCCCCCTGGAAGTACGAGTAATAATTATAATACGATTTGGAAGGATTTAAAAAATCATACACCGGACGATCGATGCGCTTTCCATAGGAAAACCCGATTTGTTGCTCGTCCTTTACCTCGTACATCACAAATACCGTAGGAAATAAATTGTTTCTGGTTGTTGTATTCACCACCTCAGGATTATCCGACGTTGACCGGATGAGTGTTGTTTCATTGCGCAATCCTGCCTTAAAAAACCATTTTTTCCATTGATATTCCGCTGAAATATATGCTGCAATGATCTGTTCATTGTAATTGAAGTGATTACTTCTGTCCGTATCCATGTAGAGTTGCCCGTTTTGTTCACTCAGAAAGTCCAGTTGATTTTCGTTTCCGACCAAACTGTATTTTGTACCGCTTTCAAAAATAACCCCCTCTTTTTCTAACCGGTAATCAAGCTGCGAAGAGAACAGATTGATGTCTTGTTTGCTGTTGTAGCCAAATCGATTAAAACTTTCCGGTTGATTGATAAAGTATTGCCAGGTAGAAATTTCCTGGTCTTCGGCATATTTCTTCGTGCTGAAATGATTGCTCCAGGTCAAATTACTGCTTTTAAAGGTTTTGTCAAAAGCCAGAAATGCATTTAAGGTACTGTGCTTTTGAAAACGGTCGTTCGCTGTTGTGTAATGCGATTCCAACAGGTTGGTTTCCGTATTGTAAATGCGTGTCGGAATGTAATAATTCCCCGTAGACTTAGGGTTGATGTGCCCGTCAACAGCAAATTGAATCACCGAAGTACTGTCAGGGGCATACTGTACTGAAAAATTATACAAATGTTGCTGGAGTGCACGTGTTTTTCGAACCATCTCACTTTCCCAGCGCGTTTTTTGCTGATCGTAAGTCACGACATCAAAGTTTTGTCGTACATAATCACCGGAAACAAAAGTGTAATTCCCGCTTAACTGCCATTTTTCAGTATTGTAGGACTGCGTCAACCCCAATCGTCCTTTGGCGTACATGGATTGATGATAACGTGCAGCAACGCTACCTTTATACCCTGTCATTTTATTCTGTTTCATCTTGATATTGATCACTGCTGCGCCTTCTGCTTCATATTTCGCGGGAGGATTTGTGATTACTTCAATGGAATAGATCTGATCACCGCTTGTGTTTTCAAGGAATTGTTTCAATTCTTCCTGTGTCATCAATGTTCGTTTGTCATTAATGGTAACGATGATTCCGGTATTCCCACGAACGCTCAAGGCTTCATTTTTGATGACAACATTAGGGGTGTTTCGTAAAATTTCCCATGCGTTGAGACTTTGTAAAGGAGTTCTGTCAACCGTAAATTCCAAGCGGTCCACTTTTCGTTTTAACATGTTTCTTTTGGCGGTTATTTCAACGGAGGGCATCAAATATAAACTATCAGTTACCGTTGAATCTGCTGGTATTTCGTATTCATTTGTTACTTGCCCGAATAAACTTATCGGTAAAAGGAATGTGAAAATCAATCGTCGTTTCATTGTCTGTTTGTTTTTTATGCAAAAGTGGATCAGAAATCTCCCGTATTCGGTTAATGGTAGGTTAATGACAGGTTAAACAAGTGATTGCCTGCATTTATATTGTATGTTTGTGAAATGAATAAGAAAGGAAATATACTTTTACTTTTCAGTTGCTGCTTCCTGATTCTGTTGGGATTACAAGTGTTCTACATTCATAATTCCTACCAGCTTGAGGAGAAAGAATTGAACCGGGAAGCACGTCTCATTGCTGACAGTGTTTTAGTGGAAATGGAGCATCTGAAAAAAGGGATGCGTGAAGATTCTCTAATTAAGCACTTGTTGAAATTGGATACACAGGAGCGGGCTACGGATAAAATCATCCAATACAACCTGAATTTGTCAAAATCAACAGAACACTTCAATCAATTGATTGATCAGCTGATGGAACAACGGACCAAAGGTACAGGGTTTCGGATTGCCCTGAAAAATGAAATTTATTCCATCAATGATCTGAGACTAAAAAAAGAACTGTTACCGCCAGAAACCCCTATCGTGCTCTATGAAACGAAAGACAAAATTGAAAAGGGTAATTTGATCAACGAAGGGAAATGGAACAGCGATGTGCACCATCAGAACACCGATCAAAGTACGGACGAGTATTACAAATCCGTTATCAAATCACGTAGCATGTTTGAGCTGTTGAACGTCCGGTCGCTGATCATTCAAAAAATCATTCCCCTGTGCGTTATCAGTTTATCGATCTTAATCTTTTTACTGTATCTGTTCCGGAAGACTCTAAAAAACATTGAGCTTCAAAACCGGAAAATAGCACAGCTGCACACAACAATTGATTCCATCGCTCATGAATTAAATACTCCCATTACAACGCTGAAGTTTGCCATTGCATCCGTACAGGAAACAACGTCAACACACTTGTTGGAGCGTCAAGTCCGAAAATTGGAACACATTGTTGCTTCCATCCATACCGTTGAACAAACAACCGACCTGGTGACTGAACAGGAGATCAAACAATTCATACAACAACTCAAAAACAGTTATCCGTCCCTTACAATCACAGCAACCATTCAATTCAACAAAAATGAGCGCCTGACAAAACAAGCATTGGAACTGATCTTGAGCAACCTGGTTGATAATTCATCCAAATACAAAGCAAACAATGTCGAAATCAGGCTTTCCTTTGGCACACGGGTTGAGTTGCTCATTACCGATGATGGCATGGGGATTCCAAAGGAAGAGCAACAGCATGTTTTTGAGAAATACTATCGAATTTCGCGCACGGAAAATCATGAAATCAACGGATTAGGAGTTGGATTATACCTGGTGAAGAATACAGTTGAACGATACAACGGAACTGTTGAAATTATATCTGGTTCGGGGAAAGGGACAACATTTAAAATTGCGCTACCGAATGAAAAATAAACTGATCCTGGTAGAAGATGATCCTGATCTGGGGACTGTACTCAAGCAGTACCTTGAGTTTTCGGATTTCGAGGTCATTTGGTTTACTTCTCCTGATGCATTATTAGCTTCATCTATCAATTATACGGATTATGACGTGGCTATTCTGGATGTAATGCTTCCTGGAATGGATGGTTTTCAATTGAGTAAAGAATTGAGGAAACAAACACCGATTCCGTTCTTATTTCTGACCGCAAAGGGACAAAGCATTGACCGGATTTTGGGACTGAAATTAGGTGCTGATGATTACATTACGAAACCATGTGAACCGGAAGAGTTGATTTTACGTATCCGGAACATTTTGAAACGTCAAACGAGTGTTTCTTCCAATACAATAATCCGCTTGGGAAATTATACGTTTTTTCCATCCCGGTATTTGTTACAGCTGGAAGAAAAAGGATTCCAACTGACCGAAAAAGAGTCTGATTTACTCCAGTTACTGACGACCCGTAACAACAATGTGATCAGCAGGAAGGAAATCTTGGAGAAACTCTGGGGGGAAGATGACTACTTTCTGGGACGCAGTCTGGATGTATTCATGTCACGCTTGCGAAAGTACCTGCAACACGATGACCGCATCAAACTGGAATCAATTCGCGGCGTTGGGTTCAGAGTTGTGTTCCCTGAGTAATACATTGAATGATGTTGTTCTAAAACTATTTTTTTACACAGATTTGATACTACGTATAAACGAACTACCAATTGAATCCGTGGTTAAAACACAAAAAAGGGGAATCAAACGACTCCCCCTCTTCAATCTATTATTCATCAATGATTACCAGATCACCGCGACTTTATCTTTCGGGTTTCTCATCTTATCACCTTCTTTTACGTCAAATGCTTCGAAGAACTCCGGACAGTTTTTCAACGGGCCGTTGATTCGGTACATCCCCGGAGAATGCGGATCCGTTGCCAGTCGCTTTTTCAACTCCGCATCCGTATAATTGATTTTCCACAACTGCGCGTACGAAATAAAGAAACGTTGTGCCGGTGTATAACCTGCACGCTTCTCCCCTTTTTTAAACTCATCTGTGCGTGTGTAGGCGTAATAGGCCATCGTCAATCCTCCTAAATCGGCAATATTTTCTCCCATCGTCAGATCAGGATTGACACAATGCCCTTCAAACGGACAGAAATTAGAGAACGTTTCCCCGTACACTTTTGTTTTTGCTTCGAATGCTTTTCTATCTGCATCTGACCACCAGTTTTTAAAGCTTCCGTCGGCGGCAAATTTTGACCCCATATCATCAAATCCATGCGTAAACTCATGTCCGATCACCATTCCGATTCTTCCGTAGTTAACCGCATCTTCTGCTTCATTATCGAAGAATGGCGGCTGCATGATTCCTGCAGGGAACGCAATTTCATTCAACAGCGGGTGGTAATACGCATTTACCATGTGTGCCGGCATGTGCCATTCGTCCCTGTCTACTTTTTCAGCCAGTTTATTCATGTTTTTCTTGTGATCATATGCTGCCACAGCCTTCAGGTTACTTACATACGTATCCGGACTGAAATTCAGCGAACTGAAATCTTCCCATTTGTTCGGGAATCCTAATTTTCGTCCGAAAGATTCCAGTTTACCTACTGCTTCTTTCTTCGTTGCATCAGACATCCAGGATAATTTCTCAATACGTTCTTTGTAAACTGCTTTCAGATTGTCAACCATTTCATTCACGCGTTTTTGAGCCGCTTCAGAAAAATATTTATCTACAAACGCTTTCCCCAGCATTTCTCCGAAACTACTGCGGGTAATTTTTTCAATCGCCCGTTCGTTAATCGGTTTCATTTCCTTTTTACCACTTAGTGTAGTTCCTTGAAATGCAAATTCCAGATCAACAAATTGTTGCCCCAGACTTCCAATGTATCTATCAAGTGTCTGCCATGTCAAATAATCTTTGATTGCATCCAATGACTCTTCTTTGATTAATTTATTCAAATGAGCAGGGTATTTTGTATTGTCAACAATTAACGTATCAAAATCAAGCGAACCGATTCCCGTTAAATACGCATTAAAATCAAAATTTTTGAATTCATCAGTCAATTGTTTTTTCCCGTATTTGTTATACGTTAACTCAGGGATTCGCTGTTCTGCCGGTTTTAACATAACAGACGCCAATTTATCTTCAATCCGGTAAACGTTTGCCACTTTCATGTTTTGATTTCCCTGGGTTGTTTCATTGGTCAATCCTGCCAATGCGAATGCGTCTCCGATGTATTTTTTATATGCCTCGCGGATTTCCGCCTTCGTTGCATCTTTGTAATAATCACGGTTAGGCAACCCGATTCCTCCCTGCCCGAAGTAGGAAATGTGGTTTTCCACATTCTTCAAATCCTGCTCAACGCCAAATCCGAAAAACGCACCAATCCCTTGTCTGTGCATTGTTGCTATAAGAGCAGCCAGTTCATCTTTTGATTTTAATTGCGCAATTTGATCCAGTTCCTGCTTGATTGGCTCCGCACCTTTTTTATTGCGGGCATCCATGTTTGTATACGATGCATAGAAATCTCCCAACAATTGTTCTTTTGTACCTTTTTTCGCTTTTGCGTTTTTAAATTCTTCAAGAATTTCAGTCAGCTTTTTATTATTTTCCTGTTCCAGTTCATTAAAACTCCCCCAACGGGATTCAGATGCCGGAACCGGATTGTTTTTTATCCAGTTTTCATTAGCAAATAAAAAGAAATCTTCAGTCGGTTTTACAGTCTTACTCAGGTAGTCAACATCAATTGTCTTTAATTCCGCGTGTTCTGTTTTGGCAGAATTACAGGAAGCAAGTACCACCGCTCCCATCACTAAATACAGAGGTGTTTTTTTCATATGTTATTTTCGAATTATTTATTGAATGACGAAACGTCGAATGGTGCTAAAAATAGCAAATAATTCTCAATTGATTTCCTTTCATTATGAAATGAAGTACGAGAGTACCCCTAAAAAAGAGAAGTGATGTACGATTGGTACATCACTTCTACTAAAATAAGATGGAGGTTGTTTTTATCTCTCTTCTTTTCTTTTTTGCACTTCAGTATTTTTCTTCGGTGCTTCTGAATTAACAGCTTTTGGCTCTGTACTATTCTTTTCGGAAGAAACACTTTCATTTTTCTTTACCTCAGTATTCATTTGTTTTGCCTCAATAGCTTTAGGGTTAGAAAAAGCACTTGCATTTATTTGCTTTCCGTTGCTTCCTGTTTGTCCTGTCTGAGCGTTTACCGTTGAAACTGCAAGAAATGACAGGACAAAAAATGACACTTTAAATACGTTCATAATTTCCTGATTTTGATATAATCCGGTAAAATCAAAAATGATGCCACATCAACATAACATTTACCTTTACCTGGCTAAAGATAAATCTATTTTATTAAATTCGCAAGTCATTAGAACTATGAAAAAAAATATTCATTACCATCTGGAAGCAATTAAGGATACATTTGATCAATTATCAAAAGGTAATTTCCTCATTTATTTTTTACCCGGAGCGATCATAACACTGTTTTTTGTGTTCTTTAACGTGTTGCTGCAGTTCATTTTCGGATCACCTGAGTCCGTGACGGAAAATACCGGTTGGTTTGCTACAGCATTTACAAAGATCGGATCAGTTGTTGATTTTATCCTGACCCAGATTTATATTTTTTTCATCTTGACCCTGCTTTCACCGTTTAATACGATTCTTTCGGAAAAACTGGATACTAAGTTGACCGGACAGAAGTTCAACTTTAGCTTCGCACGATTAATTAATGATTTTTTACGGATGATCTTTATTGTGATATTGGTTGTTATCATGGAGTTTTTCATCCTGGGAATCTGGTGGTTTTTCTGCTGGATTTTCAACATTGATGATACCATTATCTACAAAATAATCACGTTTTTAATCGGAGCATTTTTCTTTGGCTTTTCATTTTATGATCACAGCCTGGAGCGTTATGAAGTCAATGTATTTGGGAGTATCGGGTTTGCGTTTTCCAACATTCTGATGCTGACAATTACAGGCACACTCTTTAAATTATTGTATTATTTTCCTTACTTTTGGGAGGTCTCATACATAGGAATAATAATTGCACCGGTGATAACAACAATGATTTCTACGATTGTATATTTACGTTTCAAAAACAAATATCCACAGACCAACAACTGATATTCAAACGCTAAGACAAAAGGATGGACAATTTATTTGAAGAATTCGCAAAACCAGGTTATCAGGACTGGGTTAACCAACTAATCAAAGACTTGAGAGGTCAGCCGGAAGAATTAATTCAACGTGATGATTTGATTGAAGAACTGAATTTCAATTCATACCAGCACCAGGATTCAGGACAGACTCATCCGGTTGACAGTATGAATAATCCGTATGTACGGCAAACATTCCGTAGTTCTAATCAATGGGAAAATATTGGAAATATTGTTGTAACCAATGAAGAGACAGCAAATAAACAAGCACTTTCATACCTGAACATGGGAGTTACTGCTCTTCGGTTTGATATACGGAAACAATCCGGATTGAATTGGAAACAGTTGACAACTGAGATTCAGTTAGAATACATCGAAACAACTATTGTTGTAGATTCTTATGATCAGTTTTCTTTCATCAGAAGCAGCTTGTCTGAATCAGCATTTGATAAGATTCACTTCGAGATAGAACTCACTGATTTAAAGCTAAATGAATGGGATTATTTCGCGAAAGACTTAAAGAAAAAACAGCAATTTACATTCCTTGCAAACGGATATGCTTTACAACAGTGCGGAGCCACAACCTGGCAGGAGGTCAGTTATTGTTTAGCGACTGCTCACGAATACCTGGTGCGTTTAACGGAATCGGGACTAACTGTTGATGAAGCAGCAGCCTGCATTCATTTTAATACTGGCGCAGGAGCGCGTTATTTTTATGAAATTGCGAAAATCAGAGCGTTGCGCATTTTGTGGTCACGTATCCTGGAAGAATATCAGCCAACGCACATGTGTACGTACGCCACACGCATTACGGGAATGACCGGTTTTACCAACAAGTCGTTAAAAGATCCATATACCAACCTGCTGCGCCAAACAACGGAAGCAATGAGTTTACTTTTTGGCGGTGTACACGCGGTGTGTGTGCAGCCCTACGATATCTGCTCGACAAAAGGTGCAACAACCTTATCAACACGGATGGCGATCAATATCCCACTGATCTTACAGGAAGAAAGCTTTCTGGAGAAAGTAATTGACCCCCTGGGAGGAAGCTACACACTGGAATACCTGACGAATGTCATTGCAGACAAAGCATGGGGTGAATTCAGGAAACTGGAAGAACTTGGTGGCATTGGAAACGAGGCGGCTGTAAATTACATGAGGACAGCTGTTCAACAAAAAGCAGACTTGAGAAAACAACGAATCGCCGATAAGTCGGATGCATTCATCGGTATCAATATCTTCCCGAACCCATCCGAAGAAAACAATGAATGGTTGCCGGTCGACACGTACCTGGGAATGCCGGCATTAAACTTGGAACAGTCCATATAACTAATTACAGATGAGCAGAAAGATTTTCAAACATATCGACTGGAAAACAAGCAATGTGACAACACAAGCGACAGCTGCCGAAACGGTATTCACAACAGCTGAGCAAATTGACCTGAAAAATTATTATACCGGTAAAGATATTGCGACAACCGAACACGTCGGATACGTTTCGGGGATTGCACCATTTTTAAGAGGACCTTATTCTTCCATGTACGCAATTCGTCCGTGGACTATTCGTCAATATGCCGGATTTTCAACGGCCGAAGAATCAAATGCATTTTACAGAAGAAACCTCGCCGCCGGGCAAAAGGGACTTTCTGTTGCGTTTGACCTGGCAACACACCGGGGATATGACTCCGACCATCCGCGTGTATTCGGGGATGTCGGAAAAGCAGGAGTTGCCATTGATTCGGTCCTCGACATGAAAGTACTCTTCGATCAGATTCCGCTGGATGAAATGTCTGTGTCGATGACCATGAACGGAGCCGTGATTCCAATCATGGCATTTTATATTGTCGCAGCAGAAGAACAAGGAGTAAAGCAGGAGCAATTATCAGGAACCATTCAAAATGATATCCTCAAGGAATTTATGGTGCGAAACACCTACATCTACCCTCCTGACCCGTCCATGAAAATTATTGCAGATATTTTTGAATATACTTCGAAATACATGCCCCGTTTCAATTCGATTTCCATATCCGGTTATCATATGCAGGAAGCCGGTGCAACAGCAGCGATTGAATTGGCATATACACTTGCTGACGGGTTGGAATACTTACGCGCAGGAATCAAAGCAGGAATCAATATTGACGACTTTGCTCCGCGACTCAGCTTCTTTTGGGCAATCGGGATGAATCACAATATGGAAATTGCAAAAATGCGTGCAGGACGTATGATCTGGGCAAAGTTAGTAAAGCAATTTCACCCGAAAAGCGATAAATCACTTGCCTTGCGAACCCATTGTCAGACTTCCGGATGGAGTTTAACCGAACAGGATCCGTTCAACAACGTCGCAAGAACATGTATCGAAGCATTAGGGGCCGCACTCGGTGGTACGCAGTCGCTGCACACCAATGCACTGGATGAAGCCATTGCACTGCCGACGGATTTCTCGGCACGAATCGCACGCAACACTCAGATCTACATTCAGAAAGAAACAGGTATAACAGACTTTATCGATCCGTCAGGAGGCAGCTATTATATTGAGAAATTAACAGAAGAATTGATTCATCAGGCGTGGAACCTGATCCAGGAGGTGGAAGAATTGGGAGGAATGGCGAAAGCAATTGAAACAGGTCTTCCGAAAATGCGCATTGAAGAAGCTGCTGCCAGAAAACAGGCCCGGATTGATTCCGGTAAAGACATTATCGTTGGAGTCAACCGGTACGAAGTAACTGATAGTGATCCTTTGGAGATTTTAGAAGTTGATAATACAGCTGTACGCAACGCGCAGATTGAGCGATTAACAAAAATGCGGGCGGAAAGAAACCAGGAAAACGTTCAGCGCGCACTCAACAACCTCAAACAGGCTGCTGCAACCGGAACAGGTAATTTATTAGAACTTGCCATTGAATGCGCACGGGAACGAGCTTCACTTGGGGAAATCTCCGATGCAATGGAAGATGCATTCGGTCGCTTTAAAGCAACCATCCGATCCATCAGTGGTATTTATTCTGCGGAAGCTATGAACGATAAAGATTTTGAACTGGCGAAAGAAATGGTTGAGCAGTTTACGAAACTGGAAGGACGACGACCACGTATTATGATCGCTAAAATGGGACAGGACGGACATGACAGAGGTGCAAAAGTTGTGGCAACTGCTTATGCCGATATCGGGTTTGACGTAGACATCGGACCGTTGTTTCAGACACCGGAAGAGGCAGCGCGGCAAGCAATAGAAAATGATGTACACATTCTTGGTGTTTCTTCACTGGCAGCCGGACACAAAACACTTGTTCCGCAAGTTATTGAAGAATTAAAAAAACAAGGACGGGAAGACATCATGGTTGTTGCCGGGGGAGTTATTCCTCAGGGAGATTATGAGTTTCTGGAAAAAGCAGGAGTATTTGGGATTTACGGTCCGGGGACAAAAATATCAAAAGCAGCGCAGGATTTATTGCGGTTGTTGATTCAAAGTGCCTCTGAGTAAAAAAACAGATCGAATTTTTAATCCTGTCATTTTTTTATTACCTTCGGCATGATTCTTGAACTTATGTGGACTAACTTGAAAAATTAAAAACAAATGAAAAATATACTGAACACCTTAATTTTGTTTTTGGCAGTTAATACTGGTTTCAGCCAGAAAGAATATGACGAATTGCGTATTCTCTATGCTGACGGAAACTATGAAAAATTAGCAAAAGTAGCTGATAAATACACCAACGCAGACGACACAAAAAAAGATCCATGGCCTTATTTATGGCTGTCCAAAGGATTGTACAAAATCCACGTTGGAGGAAATACAGACCCGGTGTTTAAAAATGCGTATAAAGAGTCTATCAATGCGATGAACAAATGCATTAAGTTTGATAAGACCGGATCCGTTATCGCAGATCCTGACAACAAGGAATTTTTAGATTTACTTCAAAGTTCCCTGGTAGAACAGATCGATAATGAAATATCAGGAGGCAACTTCCGGAAAGCATACAGTTGGGTAACGACTTACAAAAAAATCTCCAACAACCTGATCGGTCAGGTATTGCTGGAAGGAGCGTGTAAATTCCGTACAGATGATAAAACAACAGGATTTACGCTGTGGAAAACAGCAGATGATCAATTGAAAAGCCTGGATGACGCTGCCATCAAAACGTGGTCTGAATCAGACAAAGAAATGTTGAAGATGGGAGTGATTCAAACTTCGGAATGCTACGTCTCGATCAAAAAGATAGAAAACGCACGTGTATTGCTCAACAAAGTGGCGCAATGGTTTGAAAACGATGAGGAATTCAAAGAAATATACGACAAAGTCGTTAACTGATTCACCTCTTATTTTTATACGAAGCCTTCCCAATCCGGGAAGGCTTTTTTGGTTTCCGTAACATCGTTTTCCTGATTTAAACGAATCGTTTCGAAATCGTTAATTAATTGTTGATAAGTCAATCCAAACCACCTTGTTTTTAGTGGTTTTTACCATTTAAATTTCGTATTTTTGCACGTTATAAAATATTTACATCAGCTCAAAAGAAAAGGCAATGAGTGAAGACTTAAAAAAACAGGAATATTCAGCGGATAATATTCAGATTCTTGAAGGTTTAGAGGCGGTAAGAAAACGTCCTGCCATGTACATTGGTGATGTCGGGATCAAAGGATTACACCACCTGGTATATGAGGTCGTGGACAACTCCATTGACGAAGCATTGGCAGGTTACTGTGATACAATTGAGGTATCTATCAACGAAGATAATTCAATCACCGTTAAAGATAATGGTCGGGGAATTCCTACAGCCATGCATACCAAAGAAAAGCGTTCAGCGCTTGAAGTGGTAATGACAGTACTGCACGCCGGAGGTAAATTTGACAAAGATACGTACAAAGTATCCGGAGGTTTGCACGGAGTGGGTGTGTCGTGTGTGAACGCGTTGTCGATTCACTTACGTGCTGAAGTTCACCGGGAGGGAAAAATCTTTGAACAGGAGTATTCCATCGGAAAACCACTTTACGCTGTAAGAGAAATCGGAACATCTGATATTACAGGTACGATTGTTACATTCAAACCGGATACATCTATTTTTGAAGATACGGTATACAACTACGATACACTTGCGGCAAGAATGCGCGAGCTGGCGTTTCTTAACAAAGGCATTCGTATCACACTGACCGATCTTCGCGAGCAGGATGAAAAAGGCAATTATCTTTCCACGCAATTCTATTCCGAAGGTGGCTTGAAAGAATTTGCGCAATACCTGGACCGAAACAGAGAAACACTGGTGCAGGACGTGATCTATTTCGAAGGAGAAAAAGATGGGATTCCGGTAGAAGTCGCACTGACGTACAATACTTCTTATACGGAGAACATTCAGGCATACGTAAACAACATCAATACACACGAAGGAGGAACACATTTGTCCGGATTCCGCAGAGGTCTGACGAATACGCTGAAGAAATACGCAACAGACTCAGGAATGTTAGCGAAAGAAAAAGTGGAAATCGAAGGAGATGACTTCCGTGAAGGATTGACGGCTGTTGTATCTGTAAAAGTTGCGGAACCGCAATTCGAAGGACAAACAAAAACAAAATTAGGAAACAGGGAAGTAACAGCTCCTGTCAGCCAGGCTGTTTCTGAAATGTTATCCGATTACCTGGAAGAACATCCGAACGAAGCAAAACAAATTGTTTACAAGGTGATCTTAGCAGCGAAAGCACGTCAGGCTGCAAGAAAAGCACGGGAAATGGTGCAACGTAAGAGCGTGATGACAGGCTCCGGTCTTCCCGGGAAACTGGCTGACTGTGCTTCGAAAGATCCGGCTGAGTCAGAATTATTCCTTGTCGAGGGAGACTCTGCGGGGGGGACGGCTAAACAAGGTCGTGACCGTCATTTTCAGGCAATCATGCCGCTTCGTGGTAAGATTCTGAATGTAGAAAAAGCAATGCAATACAAAATCTTCGAAAACGAAGAAATTAAAAATATCTACACGGCACTTGGTGTTCGAATCGGTACGGAAGAAGATTCCAAAGCACTGAACCTGGAAAAACTGCGCTATCACAAGTTGATCATCATGTGTGATGCCGATGTGGACGGAAGTCACATCGAGACATTGATCCTGACATTCCTGTTCCGTTACATGAAGGAATTGATCGAGTTGGGGTATATTTATATTGCAACCCCTCCACTTTACCAGGTAAAGAAAGGGACAAAAGCACAATACGCCTGGAACGATGATCAACGCGATGTGCTGATTCAGCAATTGAAAGGTGCCGGGTCTGACTCTTCGGTTAACGTTCAGCGTTATAAAGGTTTGGGGGAAATGAACGCAGAACAGCTGTGGGATACAACCATGAATCCGGAGGGACGTACACTACGCCAGGTAACAATTGAAAACGCAGCAGAAGCTGATCAGATTTTCTCGATGTTGATGGGGGATGATGTTCCGCCTCGCCGGGAATTCATTGAAAAAAATGCAAAGTATGCGAAAATTGACGCATAACAAATTGATACCAAAAACGCTCACAGGAATGTGGGCGTTTTTTTTGTATGTAAACCTTCCGTTGTTCATTGATAAACCATATATTTAGGTATATGAATCTAAAAAAAATAGCCGTTTTGACTTCCGGAGGAGACGCTCCCGGAATGAATGCATGTATCCGTGCCGTTGTTAAAGCTTCCCTGCATTTTGAATTGGAATGTATCGGAATCTATGATGGTTTCCAGGGATTAATTGACCGAAAGAGCTGTGTGTTAGACTATGCAGTTGTCAATAATGTCATTCAGCGGGGCGGGACGATTCTGGGAACAGCACGCAGTCAGGAGTTTCGTACAACGGAAGGGAGACAAAAGGCAATCAGCTATTTGAAAGAATTACAAGTAGACGGGTTGATCGTCATCGGTGGAGATGGTTCGTTTACCGGTGCAAAAATACTGGGAGACGAATACGATTTACCGATTATCGGAATTCCCGGAACAATCGATAATGATATTTACGGGACAGATCATACCATTGGTTACGACACCGCTTTGAATACTGTTGTAGATGCCGTCGATAAAATACGGGACACCGCCAGCAGCCATCACCGGGTATTTTTTGTTGAAGTAATGGGGCGCGATTCCGGGTTTATCGCTTTAAATGCAGCAATTGCATCGGGAGCAGAATCAGTATTGATTCCAGAAGAACTGACCGACATTCCCAAATTAGCGGAAAGCATTAAAACACAAAACAAAGGAAAAAGAGGTTCCATCATTATCATCGCTGAAGGTGATGATGCCGGTGATGCAGTGACCATTATGAACAAAGTAAAACCCTACCTCCCCGATTACGATCTGAGATGTACCATCCTGGGACACATCCAACGAGGCGGCAATCCATCTGCGTATGATCGGATCATTGCCACCCGGATGGGGGCCAAAGCAGTAGAATTACTACGGGAAGGAATGACCGACAAAATGATTGGAATGCAAGGAGATCTCATCGTGATTAGCAGTATTGAGGACGGAATAAAAAAAGAAAGTTCACCTGATTTATCAAAACTTGAACTGCTTGCGCAACTGAGAACAAAAAAATAACCCTAATTTTGCAGCAGTATATGTCACAGGTAAATAAACTCCGTTGACTTTGTAAATCAATAACATGCAGTACCTTCTTCCCGATCTCAATAGTATTCCCAAAGTCGCCTCCCAATTTCTGACAGATTTCGGGCACCGTAAAATTTTTGCTTTTGAAGCAGCAATGGGAACCGGAAAAACAACATTTATCCTCGGACTTCTGCGCGCAATGGGGATTGAACACCCCGAGGGCTCCCCTACTTACTCGCTGGTAAACAGTTATGAAAGCCCCATGTATGGAAAAGTATATCATTTCGATCTGTATCGAATCGAAGATGAGGAAGAGGCCTATGACATCGGAATGGAGGAAATGCTGTACGGGAATACAGCTTATTGCTTTATCGAATGGGCAGAAAATGTGAAAAATCTACTGCCACCCAATACAGTAGTTGTAACCATGCATGTAAATGAAACGGGGGAGCGTTTGATTGATGTAAAGTAACATCAGTACGCGTATTGTTACTGTTATGTAATGATTAACTTCGTTAATGCATTCGCTGTCATTTTATTCACGGGCTTTTCAACCTTTTTACAGGACAATTATTTCTTTCAGGCTTAACTTCTCTTTAATCTGAATCGGTGACAGAGTCTCTACTTTTGTTGCGTCAAATTAAGGATTTATTATGAAACATATTATTGGAATTTTAACAATAAGCCTGCTACTAACAACCTGTCAGAAAGCGACAGAACAAACAGACAGCTACACCATCAAAGGTTCTGATTCCGAACTGGAACTGATCCGGATTTTAGCAAACAATTTTGAAGAAGAACACCCCATGACGCGTTTATCTATCTCGGGTGGAGGCTCCGCATACGGGGTACAGGAATTAATCAAAGGAGCTGTCGACGCGGCCAATTCCTCCCGCATGATTACCCGGGAGGAATTAACACAGGCACAGGAAAAAGGAATCAATCCCGTTCCGATTATTATTGCAACAGATGCCGTTGCGATTATTACCAACCCTAAGTTAAAAATGGATAGTTTATCTATTTTCCAGGTGAGGGATATTTTGAGCGGTACCATCACAAACTGGAAAGAGATTGGTGGTCCGGACCAGGTGATAACAGTCTACGGGAGGGACTATTCTTCCGGTACGCGTGAATTTTTGAAAAAAACCGTTCTGAAATCCAACTTTGCAGCCAATTCAAAGGAATTAAAAACATCAAAAGAGATCATCGAATCGGTAAAGAAAGACATCGGAGGAATCGGGTATGTCAGTGTCGGGACATTAATGGACGAAAATCACAAACCGAACGGTGAAGTATGGGCGACTTATTTATACCTGGAGAATAACCGCGCGGTATCTCCTTATGAATTTAAATCGGTAGAGTCCGGAGATTATCCACTCAAACGTCCGTTGTTCCAATACTTTAACGGGTGGCCGAAAGGCGATCTGCTGCAATATGTCGAATTTGAGCTTTCAGAAAAAGGGCAGGCAATCATACGGGAAAACGGCTACTTTCCGATCACTCATTTTCATGAGCATTTAAATGAAATGAGTAAGAAAGAAGCCCTGGAGAAAAAATAGTGTACCCCCTTGAGAAAAAGATGCGGAGATCCGTTGAAACATAGATAAAACCATTCAGTCGTTTCACTAATTGTTCAATCGCTATCGGTTGTGTTTTATCCTGCATTCAGGGTCTCCGTATTTCACAGAATAAAAAAGCCGGACATACATCATCACCCGGCTTTTAACTTATTTTGAAGTATGAATTTGTTACATCAGCATTCCCCCGCACACATTAATCGTTTGCCCGGTGATATAAGTCGACATATCCGAACCAAGGAACACAACCAGATTGGCTACATCTTCCGGCTTTCCTCCGCGTCTCAATGGAATCGAACTTCTCCATTCATCCACTACTTTCTGATCCAACACTTCTGTCATTTCAGTTTCAATGAATCCCGGGGCAATTGCATTGCAGCGAATATTCCGAGATCCCAACTCCTGCGCCACAGATTTTGTAAATCCGATTAACCCGGCTTTTGAAGCAGCATAATTTGCCTGACCGGCATTTCCGCTGACTCCAACAACGGAAGACATATTAATGATTGATCCTGATTTTGCTTTCAACATCGGTCGCTGAACGGCTTTTGTCAGGTTGAATGCTGATTTCAGGTTTGTATTAATCACTTCATCCCATTGTTCTTCTGTCATCCGCATCAGCAACGTATCGCGTGTAATTCCCGCATTGTTCACCAACACGTCAATTGTTCCGAACGCAGCAACCACATCGTCAACTAATTTTTGAGCTTCGTCAAACTTAGCGGCATCAGACTTAAAACCTTTTACTTCCCCTCCGTCTTTTGCCAATTCCGCTTCCAATGCTCTCGCTTTTTCTTCTGATGACAAATAGGTAAACGCTACTTTAGCGCCGTGCTTTACACATTCCTCAGCGATCGACTTACCGATTCCACGAGATGCTCCCGTGATCAAAACAACTTTGTCTTGTAATAATTTCATCTTGTTTATTTTCTGTATTCAAAAATAGACAAAAAGATTAACAAGCGATGTATTTTACAAACAAAAAAACACGTTAAAAAGAACAGTATAATTGGGAGTAAATAAATAATATATTCCGCCAAAACTAAATTAAAATAAAAGTTTTGGCGGAATATAAAAAATCAATCATTGAATAAACTATCTATTTTCAGTTCGTTCTGAACCAATTCCCTGCTGTATTCATTTTCTTTTATCCCGTACGATGTAACCATCGTCAGGAAGATATTCTTCCGCGTTCCGGTTTCCCGTTGAAACGCATGTAATTTATTTTTGAGGTTTTGATACGCCTTTTTATCAATCGTATAATCCGTATTGTAAAACTTCATTTCACAGATCGTAATGATGTTGTCATCCCGGTCAATGAGCAAATCAATCTGGGCATCCTGATTGAACCAACTACTGTTCAGAGAATAAATTGCATCAATTCGGAGTGATCGCTTCAGTTGGTGAATGTGCTTCAAACAAAGATTTTCAAAGCTGAATCCCGACCAGGAGTTATAGGACTGACTCTTAAACAAACGCTGCCAGGTTCCTGATCCGTTTCCTTTGTGCTGTTGAATGAATTTTAAATAAAACCGGCAATATTCATCCGACAAACGATACAACGTCAGCTGCTTTTTGTTTTTATAAAATGGAGATTCACTGACAAAACCCGATTCAACCAGTTCTGTGAGTTTCCAGGAAAAATCACCTCCTCCGGAAATACCGCTCCTGTCAATCAGTTCCTGCCGGGTAATTCCTTTATTAACACCCGCCAGCGTTTTAATAATTGAAACATATTTGTCGGAATGATCAAACAACGAACGAAACAAGCGATCGAACTCATCGGTCAGCACACCATCTTTTTCAAAACACAACCGATCAATGTTTTGCGCTACGCTTTCTCCTTTTTTCAGTTTATCCAGGTAATGCGGGACCCCGCCAATCGCCATATACAACTGAACAACATCATAATTGGTATACCGGATTCCCCTGTGCCTTAAAAACAGGTTGGTTTCGGACAAATTGAATGGCAGTAATCGTATTTTTTGTGTAATCCGGTTGTGCAACCCGCCTTTATTATTAACGATTTTATGAACCATATAGGAAGCAGCAGATCCGCAGATAACGACAACCAGATCCTGGCGTTTTGTGCAGTAATGATTCCAGAAATTCTCAAAAGCCATCAGGAAATTAGAACGTGGAGTTGCCATCCACGGAAATTCATCAATAAAGAGCACTTTCTTCTTTTTAGACCTCAGTCGGTTTATTTTATGCTCCAGTCGTTCAAATGCTTCTAACCAGCTGATTGGAAGTGGTTCTCCATCTGAATTACCCAATGATTTTGTGAAATTGTACAACTGTTCTTTCATTGATCCGTTAAACAGTCCCGTCACTTCAAAAACAATATCGTTCCGGTAACATTCCCGGATGAGAAAGGTCTTCCCTACCCTTCTTCTACCATATACCGCAATCAATTCAGACTGATGGCTATCGAGCGCATTCTGAAGTAACTCCCGTTCATTTTTACGACCAATAATTGTTGGCATAACATTTTTATATTCCGCCAAAATAACCAAAAAAATAGATTTTTGGCGGAATATAAATTAAAAATACAGCATTGAATACAATCCGTGCTACCAGATGTCATATCAAATTGTTGTGTGTTCATCTATTTTTCTTTAATTTAGTACGAATCTTTAAGAAAAATGAAGCCAATTACCCTCCTGTTCCTCTTTTTATTTGGAGTAACTTCCGTTAGTTTCTCACAGTCTCATGTCATTCCAACACCACAATTTTATGAGCAATCGCCGGGAGAATCATTTAAATTTTCAATACTGATTGCAGATATAACCGGACTTCCTAAAGGAACATCTGACGTGTTACTCTCCTGGAACAATACATTCCGGCACCTGGTAGAAAAGAAATCCGATGCTATTCCGGTTGCATTAAAAGTCAGGTTGCATCAAACGACAGAAAAACATCCTGAAAACGATTTTTATGAATTGTCCTTCAATGGCAAATTTGCAGATATTCAGTATACAACTCCTGCCAGTTTGTTGTACGCATACAGCACATTGTTGCAATTGATTGAAGACGAAGGGAATCAGCTAAGCATTCATCCTTTTACATTAAAAGACCATGCGCAATTTCCGTGGCGAGGTCTGCACCTGGATGTCTGCCGGCATTTCTTCACCGTTGATGAAGTGAAACGCTACATCGACATCATGTCATTTTACAAATACAATACATTTCACTGGCACCTGACGGACGATCAGGGGTGGCGGATTGAAATCAAAAAATACCCGTTGCTGACGGAAATCGGAGCATACCGGGACTCTACTCTGAACGATCACTACAATACATCTCCGCGCACATGGAATACAGAACACTATGGCGGTTTTTATACACAGGAACAAATAAAAGAAGTTGTCCGTTATGCATCAGACAGAGGCGTGACTATTGTACCTGAAATCGAAATGCCCGGACATGCCCGTGCGGCGCTGGCCGCTTATCCTCAATTATCGTGTACGGGAATGCAACAACCGGTGACCGGTTTGTGGGGAGTATTTGACGATATTTTTTGTTCGAAACAAGAAACTATTTCCTTTTTGCAGGATGTGCTTACAGAGGTGATCGAATTGTTTCCGTCCGAATACATTCACATCGGTGGCGATGAAGCTCCGAAAACACGTTGGAAAGCCTGTGAAAAATGCCAGAACAACATCCGCAACCACCAATTGAAAGATGAACATGAGCTGCAAAGTTGGTTTATCCGGCAGATGGATGAGTTCCTGACAAAGAAAGGTCGGAAACTGATCGGGTGGGATGAAATACTGGAAGGAGGATTAAGTCCCAATGCCGCTGTAATGAGCTGGCGGGGTGAAGAAGGCGGGATCGCTGCTGCCAACGAGCAACACGAAGTGGTGATGACGCCCGGTTCTCATTGTTATTTTGATCACTATCAGGGAGACAGTCAAACTGAACCGTTGGCATTCGGAGGATATACGCCACTTGAAAAAGTATATGCCTATAATCCTGTTCCTGCCGGAATCAGTGCAGAAAACAAACAATACATCCTTGGTGCCCAGGCAAATCTCTGGACGGAATACATCGCCGATTTCAAACAGGTAGAATACATGGTTTATCCACGGGCATTGGCAATGATTCAGAATACGTGGAGCGAGAACAAACCTGACTATCAGACATTCATTCAGACGCTTTCCAACCGACAGTTTGATCTCTTAAAAGCCTGGAATGTAAATTATGCGCTTTCATTCGCCAAACCGGTTTTTCAAATTACAAAAGAAGACCGGGGGATTGTGATCACAGGAACCTCAATCGAAAAAAATCCGGTGAACATGGCATTAAAATGTACTTCTCAGAAAAAAGGAAAGGAATTGATTATCATGGGCTCCTCCATTTATTTCAGTCGTTCCGGCTCCGACACAAAGACGTATCGCATCACAGCTTTTGAAAATAAATTTCATTCTTCATCGACCATCAATTTCATCAACCACAAAGGAATCGGGCTGGATATCGAATTCATTACTCCCCCCAACAAACGGTACGCACACAATCTTGAATCCACCCTCATTGATGGTATTTTAGGGGCGCGTCCCTGGAACGGTAGTCAGTGGTTGGGTTTCAATCAAGGAAATGTAGAATTCATTGTTCGAACGGATGAAAAAATAAACTATAAATCTGTAATAGCAAGCGCACTAAATGCTACGACCTCATGGATACATCTACCTGAATCCATTATCGTCTATGCCTCTGACGACGGAAATAACTGGAAAGAAATTGCCCGTCAAAAAGTGACAGGGGAGCAAACGAAGATCGCATTAAAAGGAAAGCACAAACAATTAAAATTTGTATACACAGCATTGGAGGCAATTCCTGAAGGAATGCCCGGAGAAGGATACAAACCATTTACTTTTCTGGATGAATTAATTTTTGAATAAAACACTTATTGATACTGTTAGCATATGAAAATCGAATTGTGTGCCGCTTCAGTAACGGCAATAAAACTGGCAAAGCAACTGAATTTTGATCGCATAGAGTTGTGCGAAAACCTGGTTCAGGGTGGAATTACGCCCTCTGCAGGAAGAATTGAATATGCCGTAAACTCAGGAATGGAGACTCATGTATTGATCCGTCCACGTCCCGGAGGTTTTTATTATTCAAAAGAAGAAATCACCATTATGGTATCGGACATCCGGTTTGCGAAAAAAATGGGAGCGGCAGGTGTTGTTGTCGGGGCATTGAACAACTACAGAGCAATCGATGAAGAAGCATTGAAAGCCTTTATGGACGCCGCCGAAGGAATGGAAGTGACGTATCATCGTGCCTTTGACGACTGCGTACTGGATTGGCAGAAACGACTGGATATCCTGATCAATGCTGGAATCACACGTTTGCTTACTTCCGGACTGGCGAGTAACATTAATAACGGAATCCCTGTGCTGAAAGAGATGAAAGGCTATATCGCAGGACATCTTGAGTTGATGCCAGGTGGCGGTGTCAACGCAGCCAATGTTTCAAAAATTATTCATGAAGTAGAGCCGGATGCCATTCATTTTTCAGGAACAGTAAAGACAGTAGTGGATGAAGAGTCTTTCTTTTCCGAGACTTTTCTGGCAATCGATGAGAACCGGGTAAAGCGCATCCTGGATGAAATCCGGTCAACGCTAAAAAATAATCATTCGGTCAATTGAACGTTTTAAGGACCTGGCTGTACAGAAGTTTGATTGACAAAAAAAAGAACAATGAAAAAGTATTTGTTTTTCCTGTTTATGACTGTATCTGTAACAGTACTTGCTCAACCACCCGTTGAACGAAACAGTGCTGTTACAAATAGTGCTGAACCTTCTGTTTTGAAGGAAACAGAAGAAGTAACTGTTCCACAGACAGCAACAATACAGACTGGAAATGAATTTTACAAACTGTATCAACAAGCAAATTCATCTCCCGAACAGAAAAATCCAACCGTTCAGCAACAACGACGGATGAATGATTTTGTAGAACTGAACAGACAAGAAGATGCAAACGGTTTCGATTACAATTTAAGCGTATTCATGGCTGGAAACTATGACCTTTCAAAGAAGGATTTTTTGGAGAAAGCGAAAGTACTTCAACCAAAGAATCAATATGTATTGTTGCAATCTGTTGGTGTCAGCTATATTCTCAATGATCAAACTACGCTCATAACGGATTTGAAAGAACTGGCGAAGCAAAATGTATGGAATACAGATGACTTTTCCTATGCGAAAGATGTGCTGGCAAGCATTCCTTCCAACGGAATATTAATCACGCACGGCATTCATGACAGTTATCCGATCATTCACTTACAGCGCATTGAAAAATACAGAAATGACGTACGGGTCATTCCAATGCATCTTCTGCAAAGCAGTGAGTTTAGAAAGCAGCTTTCCAATGAGGATCTTTCAATCCCTGAAACGAATCAGGTCAACACACAGTATTTAAAAGAATTCTGCACATCGAATCAAGAAGCGCCCATTTACTTATCACTGACGATTCCTTCGGCTTATTTTACGGATATGGAACAGCGCCTCTACCCTGTCGGATTGACCTTTCGGTACTCGCCTGCTGTTTTTCAAAACAGTGAGTTAAACACCAGACTGTGGACAGGGATGAATAAAGGGGTTATTGTGAAATACAAAAGCCAGACAGGCAAGCAGTTGTCAGCAAATTACCTTCCGGTTCTGCTCAATTTGTATATGTATTACAAAGCGGAAAACAATGGCAGGTTGGCAAATGAAATTAAAAATTCGATCCGGCAAATCGGTGAGAATATTGGAAATACGAATTTAATGAAAGAGCTGGGGGTAAACGAATGAGGTTTTTCAAAACGTCATACAAGGATCTAACGGATGAAGTGCTGATGCAAAAAATTGCGTCAGGTGATAAACGTGCGTTTGATGATTTGTATTTACGTTACGCGACTCCGTTGCTTAATTATTTTCACCGGATGCTGTGGAAAGATCGGGAAAAAGCAGAAGATTTTGTGCACGATTTGTTTGCAAAAATTATTCAGAAGCCAACATCATTCGATGCTTCGAGATCATTCAAAACATGGGTTTATTCAGTAGCAAATAATATGTGTAAAAACGAGTACAAACGGCAGGAGGTTCGATCCGGGACAAAAAACGGGTTGGAAGAATATACGGCTGTGAGTGACGAGACTGTAAATGCGTTGCAACAAACCCATCACACGTTGTTTGGAGAAGAATTTAAACAAAAACTGGACGAATTAGATGAAAAACACCGGGAAGCATTTGTATTCAGACACATTGAAGGACTTTCCATTAAGGAAATCGCAGAAATACTGAAAATCAGCGAAGGAACCATCAAATCACGGATTTTCTACGCCACCAAATACCTCGCGGAAGAATTAGTTCATTATCAACCGGAAAAATCAAAGCACCATGGTTAAGGATATTTTTGATACAATACTGGAAAAGGAATTCCACCAGTTGACAGCATCTGAGTTAGCTGAAATGGAGGAATTCTGTAAGACCGAAGAAGCGTTCAACGCAATGAAACAGGTACTGATTCATTCAAAATCAGTTGCGGGAGGGCCTAAATTATCGCCACGGGATGCAACCAAAGAAAAATTGGACAACCTGTTCGATCAAACGCATGTAAAAACCCGGAGATTTATCCCATCTTACCTCATTCCTGTAATCCAGGTTGCAGCAGTTGTAACCATTGGATTCGCCGTGTGGTTCTTCTTTCTCAATAACCACGATACCGTTCCGGCAACTCAACAACTGGCAGAGAATACTGCACCAAAATCGGACACAATAACCCCAGAAAAGTCTGTTACAGATACACAACCACAGCCATTGAATGCATCCGAAACACAATTGACAACCCGAGAAAAGGAACAGCAAGCAGATAACACTTCCGGGCGTCAGCAGGAAACTCCGGCAGTCCCTCCGATTGTTGCGGCACCAAATGCGAATACAATCCGTACTTTTTCCATGAAATCCATTAATCCATCAGAACAGGAAGTAATCACAGAAACAGTAAAAGAAGAATCTGTAAATGCGGATCAATTGATGCAGCCAGCTCAGAGTACATACAAAAAGGTAAGTGCTCCGGCAACTTCTGCAAAAGACATTTCAGTAGACGCTTCAAAACGTCCGTTTAAAAATCAGGCGGCAACCTCTGTCAATGTTGCCTCACAAGGAAATGTCATGAACTATCTGACTGCGCGGTATTAGCTGTCCAACAGAAACTATTCTTTTCGTGACGACGTTTTACATCCATCTATCGGTAATCAACGTGCGCTGTTTTTTATAAATGTACTTATTTAAGAATCTTTTAACGTATTCTGTAACATTTATCACATAACAACTTGACAAAATGTTGCAACTTTGTAGAAAATACAGTTATCATGACGTTTCAGGAAATCATTAATCAGGATAAACCAACACTGGTTGACTTTTTTGCAGAGTGGTGCGGACCGTGCAAAATGATGGCTCCTGTGTTGGAAGATGTAAAACACCGTGTCGGAGAACATGCCTCTATCATCAAAATAGATGTTGACAAGAACCCGCAGGTTGCACAACAATTTCAGATTCGGGGTGTTCCGACATTTATTATCTTTAAGAACGGAGAATTGAAATGGAGGCAATCCGGAACATTTCCTGCCAATGAACTGGAGCGTTTGATCAAAGAAAATTATTGATTATGTACAAATACATGTTATCTGTCATTACACTGTTGTTGTTTGGTTGCAGCAGCGGGCAAAACAATCCGGACAAAACACAACTTTCGGCGGTCGAGTTTTCTCAAAAAATTAATGAATTGGGAGCCCCGCAACTGATCGATGTGAGAACACCGGAAGAATTTGAAGGGGGACACCTCCTGCATGCCATTAACTTCAACTGGAATAGCGATGACTTCATGAAGAAAGTAGCATCATTGGATAAAACGAAACCCGTATTCGTTTACTGTTTGAGTGGTGGAAGAAGTGCATCGGCAGCTGCGACGATGCGAAAAAACGGATTCCGGGAAGTATATGAAATGGACGGCGGAATGATGCAATGGCGTGCCCGACAACTTCCGGAAGTAAACGGTGCTCCGTTATCCGACGCGATCAGTGTGAATCAATACAATACACTCATCGACTCTGAAAAATTGGTGTTGATTGATTTCTACGCTGAATGGTGCGGACCATGCAAAAAAATGGAACCTTATCTCAACAAAATAACAGAGGATTCAAAAGAATATGTGACCGTTATCCGCATTGATGCCGATAAAAATCCGGATTTATGCCGACAACTGAACGTGACAGCTCTACCTGTATTGAAGTTGTACAAAAACAAAGAGCTGATTTGGGATAACCTCGGATTTGTTGAAGAAGGAAAAGTTCGCGAGCAACTAACCACTAACCGTTAATCAAGCTACACAGCATGTTTGTCAATGTAACACAAATCGCAAACAGAAGTTTCATCTACACACTGATGCTACTGCTTTGTCTTTCCTGCCCGCTTAAGCGGGAAATAAAACATGCATTCAATATTCCCGTTTCTCAGTCCGAAGGTACCGGAAAACCTAATAAAACACAGTTTTGTCAGTTTACAACAGATCAATCAAAAAAGAAAACATACAACCAGGCTGCTAAACGCATCCAATTACCCGACCTGCACAGCCCCGTATTCATCACATCAGCGACAACCGGAAAACATTCCGTCACAATCGATGGTCCCTGCAAAAAAGTTTCTATCTACATTCAAAACGAACAATTTCTGATATAGAATCGATCATTACGTTCGGAAAATCTAATAATCAGTATGCTTCCTGTGTTCACAGGCAGTAAAAATAATACAGAATCACAACTTATTCGTTATGAACAATCAATCGTATGCAACTGCAGGGCTGTTTACAACTGCACTGCGCTGGGTCGTGGGATGGACCTATTTCTCCGCTTTCTGGAGAAGATTAGTTTTAGAAAACAAATTAAATCCGGAAGAGGCCGGTTATATCGGTGAAAAATTCAATCACTTTCTTCCTAATGCACTTGGTATAAGACCCCTTATCGAATACCTTGTATCACATCCGGAAGCACTCTGGTGGGCAATGGTCGTATTCACAATTATAGAAGGGATTGTCGGTTTATTATTGATGCTGGGGCTGTTTACCCGGTTGATGAGTGTCGGTGTATTCCTTCTTGCGCTGGGAATTTTACTGGGATCAGGTTGGATCGGAACAACGTGTTTGGATGAGTGGCAAATCGGCGTTTTAGGAATTGCTGCCGGTTTTGTTCTTTTTCTTTCAGGAGGAGGAACATACACTGTTGATCATTATTTGATCAGTCATAATAAAGCAATTACACGTAAAAAATGGTTCCAATGGGCCGGATCGACAGCACCCCCCTTCAGTGCACCGGTATTGCACAAAATAGTACTATCCGGTTCTGTCGCAATCCTTGGATTAACGTTGTTTACCAATCAATATTTCCACGGAGGTGTCTATGGAACTCTTCACAACAAATCCGTTCGTCCATTGATCGTTATTAGTCAGCCGAAGATGCAGGGCACGACTTTTTCTTTTGCGCTTTCACGTGTTGAAGGGGCAGATGTTTACGGTTCTTTTCTGATTAACATTCAGCTAAGGGATGAAAACGGAATGGTGGTATTTGAACAGCAGCAATCCGATTTATCCCAACTAAAGAAAACACAAATCAGCAATGCGTATGTTGCGAAGATTAAGCCGGGAAAATACAGTTTGATCATCCCGTTAGGCGCAAAGGCCACCCTTTCGTTCCGGGATCAACGCTTTTTGGAACTGTCGGGAAAGTATACATTGGAGTTGACGGATATCAGTGGAATTCAATGGAAAAAAACAGTTAAAATCTGATTAACAGCTAACGGCAAACAGTCCTGTCCTGAAAATCGGCTGTTTTCAGAGCAGGACTGTTGTTTCATTTTTAAAATGTAGTATTTTTTTCCGGGGAGAAACTGTAAATTAGCACAAACTTGACACATGGAATTTTCAGCAATTATTGATGCGGTTTACCAACTTCCCGAACAGTCGAAAATGAAGCTAATCCGCTCCGTTCGGGAGGTAGAAGTCCCCAAAGGATGGTCGTTGCTGAAAGCAGGAACCGTTGAAACACGTATTTATTTCATCAAAAAAGGAATTGTCCGTGCTTATTCTTCTACTCCGGACAATGAAGTCACATTTTGGTTCGGAAAAGAAGGACAGGCGGTTATTTCCATGCGGAGTTATGTCGAACAGCTTCCGGGATATGAAGACATTGAATCACTGGAGGCCTGTGAATTGTATGAGTTAAACACCGAACATCTGCACCGGTTATTTGAAGAAGATATTTACATCGCCAACTGGGGACGGAAATTTGCCGAGCAGGAATTGATTCGAACAGAAGAACGGCTGATTCAGCGGCAGTTTCGTACGGCATCAGAACGATACACTGATTTACTGATTCACCATCCGGATTTGGTTCAGCGCATTCAACTGGGACACATCGCCTCCTATCTGGGGATTACACAGGTAAGTCTGAGCAGAATCAGGGCTGAATTAAAATAAAACCGACACGCGATTTTTTATCATTTGTAAAATAGTTTGTCAACTCCTTCCTCTACTTTTGTCAAAAAAAAATACAGTCATGAATTGGGTTATTTTAATTATCGGTGGATTATTTGAAGTTGGTTTTACCTTTTGCTTAGGGAAAGCGAAGGAAGCTTCCGGGAATTTAGCATACATCTGGTACAGTGCATTTGCATGTTGCCTGGTTATGAGCATGTATTTGCTAATCAAAGCGACACAAACATTACCATTGGGAACGGCTTATGCTGTCTGGACAGGCATTGGGGCTGTAGGAACGGTACTCGTCGGAATCTTCGTTTTTAAGGAGCCTGCCACTTTTCTCCGCATCCTGTTCATTGCTACACTGATCGGATCAATTATCGGGTTAAAAGCGGTTTCATCGCATTGATTTGTCAAAGAGCTTTCTGAATAAATATGCATAATAATTGACTCAAAAAGCTCTTCTGTTTGATTATTTCGGTTGTAAAATCAGAATCAATTTATTAAAATCTGCAGCAGCATTTATCACGGTCTCATAGGAAACATAGTCAGTTGCTTCAAAATAAATTTCATTGTACCATTCCTTTACGTTGATTTTAAGTACATTTCCGTCAACGATATATGAAGAAACAAATCCGATACTTCCTGTAGCCCCGAAAGGGACAACATTGACAGCTACATCCTGTAAGTTTTTTACGCTGTATCCATCCGGAATTTCAATTTCAATTACTCGGTCATATATTCGTGCATGTGGAGACTCTACAGGTAATAAACGTGATTCACGATTATACAACTCTGATTGCGGACCTATTAATAACCCAGCTTTCAGTAAGAGTTTATCCCCTCCCTTTTCAATAAAATTTTTGCTCGTAAAACTCGCTTTTCCGATTAATGGATTTTTTCCGAATGAAGTGGTAGCATCATTTTTAAAAGTCATCTCATCCAGTAGTGCTCCTTCATCAATATAAGTCAAATATTCTTCCCTTACCTCTTTCTTTTGATCCTCCATCATATAATCCAACGGCACCTGATAAGGTAATGCTTTGTAACCAGTAGTTACCCGTTCCACAGTAATTTTATTCTCCGTTTTATCGTCACTAAACGCTAATTTAACTGACAGCTTATCGATGGATTCAGTGGCCGGCACATAAGCAATGCTTTTAATTTCACTAACTCCTGTCAAAATATCCTGTACTTTTATTTCTCTGATGAAAAGCCCTTTCTGAAATGTAAGTTCATCCGGGGGAAATCCATACCGGGACATTAACTCTTCTGAAACATATTTGCCGGTATTGGGAAAGTACAATAAGTAATTATTTAAAAAATTATACGCTTCATACTTTGTACTGAACTTATCTTCATATCGATTGCATGTCAACACAATTTCATAAGGAATGGATAATTCTCTGAGGGTGTTCAGGAATATCCGAAAAAAACCACTGGTAGACATAATGTGATTTTTTAAAATACTTTCAATATCACTTCCTTTTTCAATGGATTGATCTACGATATAAAATCCATGTTTAAATTCGTTTTCAATTGTTCTGATTTTATCTTCTTCATCTTGAATAGCATTAAGATCCAGCGATTTTAAAAACTTTTTCAATGCTGCACTCTCTTTCTTTGACATCGAAGAAAAGAGTGATTCATGCACATTGTGTGTAACGTCACTATATGAATAGAAATTCCCTTTGCGTGTATTCAGATTTTTGTCCAATTTGTAATAAATCTTTTTCAAATTAGCTCCATATGCTGCCCAATCTTCTTCCTTCAATTGTTTTACTTCGTCTAAATGCACATATAAGCGTCTGTATCCCTCACGGGCAATTGTATCTTCAATTAGTTGCGGAGCATCATTGGCAGCATAAAAAGCATACGATAAATAATCGGGAGAAATAACTTCAAAATCAACATTTTTATAGAGACTTGCTCCTTGTAACCTAATCGATGCTCCTGTCAATCTTGCCGGAAATGATGCCAACTCGAGAATCTCTACCGTACTTCCTTTTTCAATCCCTTCAAATGCAAAATATTTGTACTCAACTTCTCCATCTTCATTCAATGCTTCTTTAATATCGGATGCATTCTGAACAACAATATCTCCGTTAGGTTTTATAACACGAGCTTTTTGAAAACGGACATCAACTGCTCCGAAATGATTCAAATACCATTTATTATGATGTTCAATTCCCTTATCTGTGTTCAAGCGTATTATTTTATGTGACAGACGGTACTCAAGTGCCCGTTCCTCCGAAATAAAGAGTTGAATGCAATCTTTTCGTTTCAGATACACTTCGTCCAACTTTAACTCTTCATTTGTTAACTCATATTTGTCCGGAACAGCTGTCCAATCATATGATGCGTAATAAAAATCCTGCGCGTCTGAAAAGAAGCTGATCGCCAGGAGAATGGTACAGATTGTATATTTCATTTTCATTATTTATTTTCCTTTTACTAGAACGACCGAACTGCCCAATGCCTTATCAACAATAGAAACAAAACTGTTCCACAGATGAAATTCGTTTGGCTGTAGGTATAAAAATTTAAACATGGTATTCATCTTCATTCGCACAAGATTATCTACTAATTCGTATTCTATTTTAAATGAAATCTTATCCGAAGAAAAGACCAGGGATTCAGGAAGATCTTTCACAATCATTCCTTCAGGGATAATCAATTCAGTTACATAGTAGTTGTCTGAATAGAAGTCAAAGCTGAAGGGGCTCTTTCTGTTCGCTTTTAATTGCTTTTCCTTGTATATACTTTTGTCAAGAATTAAATTGACAAATATTTCATCTTCAAATGCCGTGACATAGTTATCTGCATCAAACGAATAATCAAACACAACAGGTTCACTCCTGTTAGTGTTCATTTGTATTGTTGATTTTGTCACTTTATAAGAATTGTTTCCCAGATTACTGAATTTCTCTATTTTTTTCTCATCCGTAAGATCAGTCATATAGGAGAACCGCGTGCGGAAAATCCAATTATAATACCCCATCAATGTTTGCCTGCCTGTTCCTATAATCTTTCTGTTTTTGATTTCAATACGTGTTGTATTATTGTATACAGTCACTTGTTCATCCGGAACAGGAACTTGTTCAATGTGGTACTCATTTCTTCCTCCAAAAATAAGGGCCTCTTTTCCCTGAATAGAGAATGCCGGGATGTCGATGGATTGCATCTCGGATGTCGCATCCAGAAAATAGGTTTTACCTTCTGTCTCATAAACGGCAATCATGTGGTTGTCAACAATGGAGCTAGGGAAATCGCTGTACCTGAATGGCAAACTATTTGTTCCAATCCATGCAATCTTACCTTTAATACCAGCTACCTCCATTATTTTGTAGATCAGTACAGCCATATCTTTACAGTCCCCATACCTTTTTTCACATATCTGATTCGGCATCCTCGGAATGTATCCTTCTTCTCCCTCTTCAAAAGCGATGTACTTAATATGATCCTGCACCCAGTAATAAATTGCTTTTACCTTGTCCATCTCATTGTCAATGCCTGAGGTAATTGAATTTGCTGTAATTATTAGACTTTCCGAAGGTTGTTCAGTAAGTGCTTTTTCCACATTCTCAGCATACCACCCAACCAGGTCATCCAGATTTCCAAGCACGTTGATTCGCTTTCCCTTGATATAATAATGACTAATTTGACAATACGTGCTGGGGAAAAAATAAATCGGATTTGGGGCATACGCATCCACTCTGAAGTCGGGCACTTTTGTACATGTCCATGTCCAAATTCTTCGATTTTTAACATGTGTTTCTTTAAAGTAGATTTCATAACCATCGAAGTTGAAATCGTAGCGAATCAGGTGAACGGATGTATCATGATCAATCGTGAAAGTCGACTTTTCAAGTGGATAATAAGAAAAAAAGCGATGTCCATGCGGAAACCGGTGCTCCGAATAATCAACCGTGTAACTTAAATGCTTAACAGATCCTTCTTCCAATCCGGGATAGAAAAATGAAAGTGTTTTCATATCATCATGAAAGATGTTGTCATCACGTTCTGCCGTTTTTGTTTTAAAATTCGTCGCTTTAATTTTTTTCGGATTCTTGTTCGTCAATTTATACGAATACGCTTCCATGTTCCTGATTGTTTCAAAGGAAGAATAATCAATTGCTTCTTCTGAGAAGAGTGATACACCTTCATTATTCAGAATCAGATAGTCTTCATCAGATGTCACTGAAACAGCAAATTGATTATTTACAACATCTATTTTTACAACCTCGTTTCTGTTTAGCTGTACCATTTGGTTGCCACTGTATTTTGTCTTATATTCCTGTAAGTTCAACTGGGCACCTACGGAAACGGAAAAAAGAAGTAGTATGGTTAATGGTAGTACAACTAATTGACTAGTTAACTTCAAGCATCTGATCATTATAATAGATATATGTTTTAATTAATTCACCTTTTTCTGAATATACCTTTCGTTCTCCGTTTAATTCACCGAAACGATATGTTGAAGACATTTTTAAAATCCCATTCGAATGGTATTCATAATACATTCCTTCGAGTTCGCCATTTTTGTATGTAGCTTCTGTTTTTTTATTTCCATTCGGGTGGTATTGAATATATTCCCCTTCCGGTTCACCATAATAATAATTACTTGCCGTCATTAATTTCCCATCAGAATAATACTCTTTATACACTCCATTCATTTTTCCATTATAACGGGTTTGCTCTACTGCTTTATTTCCGTTCTGATAGTACACAATAAAACTGCTCTCTCCTTTTTCTATAGGGATATACGGCAATTCGTTTCCGTGTTTGTCCAGATAGCTATACGAGATCAAAACTCCCCGGTCATACATTCTAATCTGTTGGACAGCACCATCATATCCATAAGTGATAACTTTCCCATGTCTGAGATCATCAATATAAACAGCTTCCGTCTCTTTATTTCCGTTGTTATGGTAGAAAACCGTTTCTCCTTCTGATTTTCCGTATTGGTATTTTTGCCTGGTTAAAATTTTCCCATTCTCATAATATTCAATGAGCTCTCCATGAATCTTTCCGTTGATATAATCAACTTTTTTCCAGATCTTCCCATTTAGATCATACCATTTCCACATCCCTTCTCGTTTTCCGTTGACAAAATTCCCCAAGGTAATCAATTGTTGTTTTGCATCGTACCATTTTGCCTCTCCGTCAATAACTCCGCTGTTATAATGGCATTCAAACCGGACAAACGTGCCGGAAGGATCTTTCAATTGTATTTTCCCGTTAAACTGCCCAAAACGCTGCATATCCATCCCATTAGTATCCAGATATATGCTCGCGACACTAATTCCGTCAGAATAAATTTCATAGTTTTCAAGCTTCCCGTTGACAGCATAGTTTCGGTAAAAACCGTGTTGAATACCACGGTTAAATGCATATTCTTCTCTCAACGATCCATCCGGATAATATTCATACCAGTCATTTACGGCTTCTCCCTCACTGTAGCGTCCTTCCTGAATTAAATGACCAAAAACATTATATTTCAGGTAAATCCCATCCAACTCATCATCTTTATACTGGATGATTGACTGTATGTTTCCATTTGGGAAATATGTAAAAACCGTATCCTGAATTATTCCGCTTTTATATTTCTCTGTTTTTTGAAGCACTCCGTAATTATCATAATACTTCCAAATTCCGGATCGTTTATCGTCAATAATTTCTCCTTCACACAACAAATGTCTTGTTGGGTAATAGTTTTCATATTTTAACTTTGCTCCTGATTTCGAAATAGTCTTTATTGATTTCTCTTGCTGATCAAACACTTCTATTTTCTGGATGGAGCCTTTTTTGAAGTCGAATGCAACAAACTTCTTTCCTTCGCTATCAAAATATTCAATCACCCCATTTTCTTTTCCTGCTTCATCGTATTTCCCCTTTGAATAAACAGTTCCATTGGAATAATAAGAAACGTTTTCTCCGAAATACTTACCTGCCATCATTTTTCCTTCTTCCTCCACCTGTCCGTTCGGATAATATTTTTTAAACGCTCCATCAACTTTATCATTCTTAAACGGGTATTCATACTCTAATTGTCCGTTCGGATAATAGCTCTTCTTTTCTCCTGTTATGACTCCCTTTTCAACAGTCACTTTTACACTTAATTTCCCATTTTCATGGTAAGTCTGATACAACCCATTTAGCTCTCCTGCTGTAAATGGTGTAGAAATTTTTAATTGTCCATTTTCATAATAGGTGGTTGCAATTCCATCCCTGAGATTGTCTTTTAACGGAATAATGTCCATGGTCTGTCCTCCCCGATAATAATTAACAACAGTATCGATCATTTTACCGTCTTTATAACGAATCATCTGCTCTATCTCACCAGACTTAAAGTATTTTTTCTGGATACCATTTTCGATATTCTTTGTATATGTTGTCTCTTCAATCAGATTATTTGTAAAAACGTCATATTTTTTTAATACCCCGTCTTTTTCTCCCTGCATGTTCAATGGAACAATCAAATGAAGATTACCCTGCGGGTGATAGTAATACCAATTCCCAATTGGTTTGTTTTCAGCTGTCAACACACCTACAATGGGAGCTGAATCTTTAAATAAAAGCCCTACTTTTTGTTTTTTTCCTTCAAATTCCAAGTACTGGAACATATTATTGTTACTCCAATAGTTTGTTGCCTCTTTCACAAATTTATCAATGACACTTTTTTTTGATGTAACTGTCTTCGCTGTTTTTTCGTTTGTCACCGACTGAAGAGTAAATAAAATCATTGGATCCAATTGTCCGGCATTGTAAATATTTTTATAAAAAGAAAGGTATTGCCGATGCCAGAATCCTTCATCATTCCCATCATATTCAAGAGTAGATAAGATCAAGTGAAGCTGCCTGGCATAGGACGTGGAAACAGTAAATTTCGCTTTATATTTCGGTTGTAAAGCCACCTTATTTGAGAACAAAAGATTAACGTGATCGAATTTATCTCCATTTTCCGATAACACAATGCCTTTTTTAGTTGGTGTAAACGTCCCGTCAGCAATTTCTTCCATGAAAAAAACAACATCTCCTGACTTTTCTCCCTTCGGTTCAATCATCAGGCAGCTTAATAAGCTAAACATCGCTTCTGTATATTTCCCTTCATTTGCAGCAAGGATTCCTAATCTCATATGTGCATCATAGTAATTCATGTTTCTTTGAATAGCCTGTTTATAGGCCTCAAGAGCGTTTTGATACTCTCCCTTTTTTTCATATGTCAATCCCTTCACATGATATAGGATGTGGTTCATGGGATAGTTTTTTATTCCCTCCTCCAACAGTTCAAGAGATGCATCATATTTTTCCTGTCCGTTGTATGACTGTGCAAGAATATAGTATACCGAAGCTCTGTTATTAAAAGCTGATTCATAATTTAATAAAGTTGTGAGAATTTTATCGGACTTTTCAAATTCTTTCATCGACATATACAATAATGCCAGCTCCTTTTGAGCAAGGACATAATTTGTATCATTAATTGATATAGAGTTAAATGAAGCTTCAGCTTTTTGTGGTTCATTGTTCCCTTTGAATTTCAAACCATCCTGCAAAAGTTCAATGGACGTCTTGGTTTGTAGTTTCTTCTGTGCAGTTAAAGCAAATGTAATCCCTGTTAAAAAAAGTAATAATAAACATGTAATTTTCATAGTAAAACTAGTAAAACGATAAAATAGATAAGTGGTATCTCCTGAATAAACTGGTTACTCCGCTCCAAATATGCCAATTTTATTCGAATTTACATGCCATTTTATGAACAAAACCACACTCAAATGTTAAAATCACAACAATTAATTAGTAAAAAACGACATTTCCTTGCAATAATTCACAAGCATACTTTAGTTCCATCAATCGAATTTTCGATTGATTTGAAACGTAATTATCGCATTGATACCGGCTGCACTTTTTCATACAGCACCTGTATTGAAGATTGATTGAACTTTGCCTGCAGCCAGTTTTTAATTTTTTCCGAATCAAGTTGCTTCCCCGATTCATAAATGAAGACCATTTGGTTGGAAACACTGTCATTTTCAATCGTTGCATGTTTTAATTTCCCGATATAAAATTGATGAATTTCCGGGTAAAGAATTCGGATTTCTTTTGTCAGCGTTGTATCACTTATTTTATAGGAATTCAACTCCGTTTGTAACGCGTTGATTTTTAGATCCCGCTCAATTAGTCGCTTATCCTGTGTTCCGATTTCATTCAGAATTTCAGATTTGAGATCAGCGGCATCCTGCTTGATGATCAGTTTTGTATTGTACAATCCGAAATCATCCAACATATTGTTCAGTGTTTTTACTTCCTCCGGTTTAAACTTTTTCACCAGGAAAGCTACTGTAATTGATTTGGGGTTTGCAGCATAATTGATGTCTTTGTAGATCACGGTATATCCGCGGTTGACAAACTCTGTCTCAATAAACCGTTCTGCATTTTGTGAATATTCTTTTTCTTTCAACAGGTTGTATGCTAAATAAAAACTTGGGATGAGCATCAGGAACAACGAGATAACCACAGCATAACGAATTTTCTTTTCCAGCAGTTTATTGGTCTGCTTGACAATATCATATTTGAGGTACCTGACAACCAGAAAGGTTGCTACGCAAATGAAAAAACAGTTAATGGAATACAAATAGAACGCTCCTGCGAAATACGAAAAATTAAAGGTGGCCAATCCATATCCTGCCGTACATAAAGGTGGCATCAAAGCTGTTGCAATCGCTACTCCGGGAATCGGGTTTCCTTTCTCAACGCGTGTGATAGCAACAACGCCCACTACTCCACCAAAAAACGCAATCAATACGTCATAAAACGTGGGGGATGTCCGTGCCAGTAATTCCGACTGAACATCTTTAAACGGACTCAGGTAAAAATAAACAGAAGAAACAAAGATACTTACCAGCGTAGCAATCAACAGGTTTTTCAACGCCCGTTTCATCAAATGGAAGTCAAGCGTAGCCAGCGCAAAACCGGCTCCTACAATCGGCCCCATTAAAGGAGAAATCAACATGGCTCCGATAATAACAGCTGTTGAGTTGACATTCAATCCTACGGAAGCAATGAGTATGGCACATGCCAGAATCCAAAGGTTTGACCCCCTGAAAGGAATATTGGCAGCAACATTTTCCAGCACTTTTTCTTTTCGTTCTTCTCCGTTGTGCAGGTTGATGAAATTCAAAAATTTATTGTCCATGAAGTTGTGTAAATTTTACGTTTAAATATACATTTTTTCAGAAAAATCAACAATAAGAAATTATTTACAGTTATTTTGAAGTGAGCAAATTAATTGACTACTGTTTTTTAAATCGTTCTATCTTTTTTGAAAGCCGTTGTTTTTCATTCAAACAAAGTCAACTATTTTTTGTACATTTCATCTCGTCTATTTTAACCCCTTAGTCGTTGAATAACAATAAGTACATACACCTCATTTCAACTATCTTTATTTCAACCGTCTGGCTGATCAACGGATTGGTGTGTAAAGTTCTTAACCTCGTTCCCAGGCATCAGGAGATTGTTGCCCGGATTTTAAGTGAAGAGTATGCCCGCCCCCTCACCTTCACAATTGGTATCCTGGAAGTTTGCATGTCACTGTGGATTGTGACGGGATATAAATACCGGTTGAATGCCGTTCTTCAGATCATTGTTGTCGGAACCATGAATCTACTGGAATTTTTCATTGCCCCCGATTTATTACTTTGGGGAAAATTCAATAGTTTGTTTGCCTGTTTATTTATATTTATTGTATATGCGAATGCATTTGTTTGGAACGGAAATACACCACAAAACAATCGGTAATAAATTGGTCTAAAAAGGTGGATTCTGAAAAATTAGCCTAAAAAAGATAATTTCAAAAAATTAGCTTATTTAAGTTAATTTTAATACATTTGTTAGAAACAAGTGAACATGACAGCGGTTATCACAGGAGATATTATTCATTCACGAAAGGTAGCTTCGGAAGTATGGCTTCCGAAGCTGAAAACATATTTTGAATCTGTTACAGATCAACCGGGAAGTTGGGAAATTTATCGCGGAGACAGTTTTCAGCTGGAACTTCCCGTTACGGAAGCATTGAGAATTGCATTTTGTATCAAAGCGCTCGTCAAAACAAACAATACAATTGACGTCCGGATGGGAATAGGAATTGGTGACAAGGGCTACACGGGAACAAAGGTAACGGAATCATCCGGAACGGCATTTATCCGCTCAGGGCATCGTTTCGAGCAGTTAAAAGATCAGACACTGGCAATTGAGAGTGCATCGGAAGAGGTGGATGCTGATTTTAATCTCCTGTTAAAATTAGCCGGATTCATTGCTGACAACTGGAAACCCGCTACCTCCGAAACGATTTTCCACATGTTGAACAAGTCGGATTTACTTCAGAAAGAACTTGCACAGCAGTTGGGGAAAAGCAATGCAACTGTTAACAAAGCATTGAAAAGAGGAGCGTACGATGAACTCCTGGAAGTTATTCATTTGTTTAACAAAAAATATGGTCATGGCTGAACTCACATTGAAAATCATTTTTTGTCACCTATTGGGTGATTTCGTTTTGCAAACCAATAAAATGACGGAGGAAATCCGGAAACACAAGTTCAGATCTTCGTCATTGTACATCCATATTGCAATTCACCTGTTGCTGCTGCTTGTCTTTACTCAATTCGAATTAACCTACCTGTTCCCCGTACTTTTACTAACCTTGTCTCATTTCGTTATTGATAGCTGCACCAAAATTCTTTTTGCCAAATCCATCAAGGGAATTTACAACTTCATGATTGACCAGGGATTGCACCTCTTTGCAATCTACCTGTTTGTTTATTATTTCTATGGGACGGAGTTTATTCCATCTTTCCTGTTCGGTACACAGACTTATTTATTGCTGATCAGCATCGTTCTTCTCACTTTTTTCTCGTCCGTAACAATTAAGAAAGTGATGAGTGTATTCAATTACCCGGTACCAAAAGGCGGGTTAAAGGATGCGGGTAAATACATCGGCATCCTGGAACGGTTGTTTATTTTTCTGTTCATTACCATTTCATTTTGGGAAGGGATCGGATTCCTGCTGGCAGCCAAGTCCATTTTCCGGTTCGGAGACCTCAAAGAAAGCAAAGATGTCAAACTGACTGAATACATCTTAATCGGAACCCTGGTGAGTTTTGGAATCGCTATTGTGATTTCCATGCTGTATGTGTACTTAAAAAATATAGTGTAAATGAAGTTCCTGAAGAATCATCCGTTTCCCGTTGAAGCTTTCTTCAAACAATCGGTTGTACTTACGTTTGCTGTTCCGAAAGAACAGTTGCAACAGTTGATACCTGAATGTTTGGAACTCGACACATTGAATAATACATGGGGATTTGTCGCGGTGGCACTTGTTCAGACTTCCGGTTTACGCCCAAAAGGATTTCCTGCATTTATGGGAAATGACTTCTTCCTGACGGGTTACCGGATCTTTGTCCGCTATACCACCAGTAACGGAAAACGCTTACGCGGACTGTACATCCTTCGTTCTGAAACAAACCGGAAGAAAATGGAATTTTTCGGAAATATATTCACTCACTACAATTACACAACAACTGATATCACTCAACAATCAATCGGAACCAAGCAAGTGATTCGTTCAAAGAAATCGGGATTAGATGTCACATTTGACGTATCCGGAGATGAGGTATTGTTACCGGAGTACTCTCCTTTTTCAGATTGGAAAGAAGCTCGCAGGTATGCCGGTCCTCTGCCACATACATTTACGTATAATCAGCAAGATAAAACTGTTTTAATCATTGAAGGAATCCGGCAAAACTGGAACCCAAAACCTGTAAATGTCATCAACTACCAATTTGCTTTTATAGATCAATTGAACCTGGAGGGCATTGTATTGGCAAACGCATTTGAAATCAGCAATGTTCCGTATTATTGGAAAAAAGGAAGAAAGGATCAATGGAAATAAAAAGAAAACCATTTCAGGGAGTAATGAATATTGTCCGGTTTAACCGCCACTTTTATATCATTGCCTTACTTGTACTTTCGGCTGTTGTCCTGTTTCACCATTATTTACCTTTACCTTCCTGGTTACAATCACTTGCGGTAATCGGGGCATTAATCACCCTGCTAATGATCGCGGGATCACTCGCAATCTCTTATTTTATTTACGATTGGTCAGATTTGTATCACCTGAACTGGCTTCCCGACTTGAATCACAAGAAGGTGATGAATATCCATGCGGGATTTGATGAAACGAGTACAATTATCACACAAAAATTCAAAACAGTTAATTTGACCATCTGTGACTTTTACGATCCGCAACAACACACAGAAATTTCCATTCGCAGAGCCCGAAAAATATATCCTCCTCATAGAGAAACAATCGCGGTTGTTACAGATAAACTCCCCTTTCCTACGAATCATTTTGATGTTGTTTCTGTCATTTTTTCGGCACATGAGATTCGTGATGTACAAGAACGTATCCTGTTTTTCAAAGAACTCCGACGGGTTGTTAAACCATTTGGTATGGTCTATGTAACAGAACATTTACGAGATCGTGCTAATTTCGTCGCTTATTCGATCGGGTTCTTTCATTTTTATTCCCGAAAAAGCTGGAGAAATGTATTCAAACATGCGGCATTGACACTCGAATCTGAACTAAAATCAACACCATTTATTTCAACCTTTCAACTTAAAAAACATGGAAATACAGTATAAAATAATCGGTTTTTTACTGATGGCACTTGCGATCGTTCACATCATTTTTCCGCGCTATTTCAATTGGAAACACGAACTCAGTTCCATGAGTCTGATCAATCGTCAAATGATGCAGGTACACACATTTTTCATTGCACTTACCGTATTTCTGATGGGGCTGCTATGTGTGGTTGCAACCGAAGAGCTGATTACCACTCCGCTAGGGCGAATCATTTCACTGGGGTTGGCAATTTTCTGGGGATTCCGATTGTTTTTCCAGTTTTTTGTCTATTCTCCGAAACTCTGGAAAGGAAAGCCATTTGAAACGATTGTACACATCGTATTTTCAATAATCTGGATGTATTTTACTCTTGTATTTATCCGGGGATTCATCGATCCGTACTAACATGGAAGATCACTATAAAGAAACATTCGAAACGTGGAACAAGGTAGCAATGCGTTACCAGGAAAAATTCATGGAACTGGAGATTTATAACAGTACCTACGACGCTTTTCTCGATTCCCTTTCCGGAAATCATCCGAAGGTACTTGAAATCGGTTGTGGCCCGGGAAATATAACGCGTTACCTCCTTTCACAACGCCCCGATTTGCAGCTACTGGGGACCGATATTGCGCCCAATATGATTCAATTAGCTGCAGGCAATAATCCGACAGCGACATTTATACAACTGGATTGCCGGAAACTACATCAATTGACAGGTTTGTTTAACGGTATTATTACCGGATTCTGCATTCCCTATATCAATGAGGAAGAAGTACAAAATCTGTTTGCAGATTGCGGGAATCGTTTGACAAACAACGGTGTATTGTACCTGAGTTTTGTGGAAGGAGATGCTGCGCAATCAGGTTTTCAAACAGGAAGCAGCGGCGACAGGGTTTATTTTTATTACCATCAGTTAACCGTTATTACGCAACTTCTGAACCATTTCGGATTTATCCAACCGGAAGTGTTTCACATCCCCTATACACTTTCGGACGATCACACCGTTATTCATACCGTTGTGATCGCTCGAAAAGAACATTAGTTCAGGGCTCGCTAAGCAGTTTATCCCCCATTAGTTTATAATCATTCAATGTTTCCAAAAAGCGTTTCAGGTGCTTTTTATCATCTGCGGATAATGGAATCCCGTTTTGTAATAACGGATCCAGGTTGGCATGTGCTTTCACACCACTGTTGTAATGTTCAAGCACCTGGTCAATTGTAAAAAAACGCCCGTCGTGCATATATGGATACGTCAGCAATACATTTCGCAGAGTCGGAACTTTAAACCGCCCTCTGTCGGATTCATTTTGTGTGATCAAAAACCGGCCATCGTCAACGGAAATGACATCCAATCCATTGTTCCGGAACGAAAAATCGGTAAACAAAGGTTCCGTATGACAGGATGCGCATTTTTGTAAAAACAGTTCATATCCTGCCTGTTGTTCAGCTGTAAAAGACGCTTCACCTTTCATTACTTTGTCGTACTGAGTACCATCTGAAATAATCATAAGCATATATTGTGTCAACGAGACAAACAATTGCTGATCAGTCACCTCATTTGTCCCGTACACACTTTTAAACCAGTTTCTCCAGTAGTCGGACGCATTCAGTTTCTGGATAACACCCGCCATTGTCTCATTCATTTCCACCGGGTTGGTAATCGGAGCAATGGAAAACAATTCCAGGTGATTCACTCCTCCGTCCCACATAAAATGAGGCTGCCATGCCATGTTGAAAATCGGCGGTGCGTTTCTCGCCCCCACTGCACCACCTACCCCGATACTCAATGCAATATTATGATCTGCAAAGGAATGTGTCTGCGCATGACAGGTAGCACAGGAAACCGTGTTGTCTGAAGATAAGATCGTACTATAAAAAAGTGCTCGCCCCAGCTTAAAATTCGCAGCATTAACCGGCTTTTCTCCCAAAGGGTAAACGGTCGCCGGGAAACCTGGAGGGTACCGAAACGCGATAACCTCTTCCGGAGTTGCGTCAATGACTTCAATCGGGTCTTTTTTACACGCCGTGAGCAACAAAAATCCTGCAACTAAGTAATTAAAATACTTCATATTCAACAAAAAGGTCAGCGAGCCGACAACTCCGGCTCGCTGATCATGATTTAATTCTGAATGGATTTGAACGCAACACCTGAAGTATAAAAATCCGTTGCCATTGTTACTGCATTTGCCCCCGGCATGTGAATCATTCCGACAGCTCCCACAGAACCGGTTGTTGTAAACAACTTTGACGGGTCTGCGGACAAGTTAATTTTACCGTTGCTGGTTGTCGTTACCTGCAGCACTCCTCCGAATCCAGCTGTTTTTAATGTTACAATGTTCGTTGCTCCGGCAAATCCACCCAGGTGAAATGTAAAGGCTCCGCCCATACCTGCCTGTGGAGATAATCCCTCTGCTTTTAACATGATATATCCCGTATTCCAGCTCCAGAACATTCCTGAAGTTGTGGACAGTGCACCTGATTGTGCTCCGCTGACATTTCGCGTGCTGTCAACTCCCATTACGTAAGAAACTTCTGTATAATTACCAACCGGAATTCCCGTAATATTAAGCTGCGTCGAAGATGGTCCGGATACATCAACTAAAAAATAGCTCTCGGGGTGTGTCCACCAACTTCCGTCCTCTTTTTTCAGGCGAACATTCGAAATGAAGTATTTAAACGTTGTGAACGTCAATGTATCGTTTGTCGTGGGGTGTACGTATTCCGTCCCCAATTCAAACGAAGTTGACTCGTTCACCCAGTGGTGACTCAGTGCTACGGTTACTTTCCCTGTTTCTTCCGCAGGAGCTGCATACGTACAGGAACCGTCATCTTTTGTCGCTTCCAGGTTGTAATTGGTTGCGGTAGGGTCAGTACATCCTTTTTTCTTACAGGATGTGATTCCAAATATCCCCGCAAATAATGTCATGATTACTAAATTCTTCATAGTCATTTTTTAATTTCTTTTAATTCTTTACTTAGGGCAGGCACACCACCGTTCTTGTTGCTGTTTCACGGTCTCCTGCTTCATTTTTAATTACTTCTACTTTTACCGTAACGGATGTCGTGTCATACAAATTATTGATCCAGTGTTCATGAAAATTGTATGCCTTAGACGTCACATCATATGCCGTAGTAAACAATACTTCGTTTGTTGTGGCATTCAGCGCAGAAATAACGTAGCCTTTCATTTCTCCGTCACCGGAAACAGTTCCTTCCATGTGCACCTGGTTCCACGAAGGAATGGTATCACCGACAGATGGTTCCGTGAATGTAATTGTTACGTTTTCAGCTCCGTCTTTTTCTTTTTTGCATGCCCCGAACAGCCCTGCCGTCAGCACAATTGCAATTACACAATGTATTTTCATTTTTTGCTGTTAATAAAATAATTTACTCCGCACCGAAGCATTGTTTTCTGTGTCACATAGCCGCTGTTCAGCTGTTGCGCCAACGGAATATAGACCTGCACGTTGATCCCTACATTTCTGTACAACAGAAATACATTGAATTGCCCGTTGTACATGTTTCCGCCATTGAATGTATCTTCGGAAAGTACACCATTCTTACGGTCCTTCCAGTTGTGCATAAAGTTCAACCCGATTTGAGGAATGATTTTCAGGTCTTCGTTAACATCCCAGCGGTAAAAAACCAATTGAGAGATACTCAGTGCATTTCCAAACCGGTATTTGTACTTATTTTCTGTTTTGTAGGTAAATCCTGATTCGTTTTGCAGTCCCCAATTATGGAACTGAACGGAGTAATTGAGGTTTGCGATTACATCCACAGAACCGGTTCCCGGCAACATGTTGATTTCTTCAAATCCCAATTTAAAAAACTGTCCTGTAGGTGTTTTTACTCCCAAACCGATTGTTCCCGAATGACGGACTTTTCTGTTCAGGGAATCCATATTGTCAATAAATACAAAATTTCCCATCGCAACGATGTCACCAAGTCCATGAATGGGAGTTGTAATACTGTCCGTTTTCCGGTTGTATACATATGGGATAAATGCCTGTACATGGAACCGTTTCCCCAGTTTGAAGCGTCCGAACAATTCTGTTGTATTAAACAACTGTGTGGAAATGCCTCTGAATCCATGTCCATCCGGTGCCGGCTGACTTTCAAACCAACGGCTTGTATTGCGGACACCTATGAAATGGTGCTTGCTATTAGGCAGCATTCCGACTGAGAATGCATTTGCCGCGCATCCGCAAATATCACACGCGTGAGAAGTTGTTGTTATCATTCCCAACAACATTCCCACTATATAGTGTTTCATTTTACTCTGATTTAAGTGAATAAAAAACTGTATTTACACAATAAAATCACTCAGGAGGCACAAAAAAATGTACTCACTCCTTTCTATTCTGTGCATTACTTCCACAGCCATCCAACATGTTAAAAAGAAGATACAGAAATACCTGCCACAACAGCTGTTGAGCAGAAAATCCTGTTTTTAAGCAACATTCGTCGGGGGATGAAAAACAGGTGATTGAAAACCGGTTGTTTTCTGAAGAAGTTCAAACGTACAATGTGTTTGCTCTTCAATAAAAGTGGATTGTTCAAACGCAATCATTGTATGATGATCCTGAAACAACAACAGGCTTACTTCTACCTGTTGTTTGGTATCTTTTTGTTTCCGTTCATCGTCTTTGTTCAATTCTTTTTTCAAGTGACACTTCCCGTTACATTCCATTTGTGGTTTTTCACGGTTTTCGCATAAATTCTGAGCAATAAATTCCTGATTGAGCCAGTAATTGAAGTAAACAATCATCCGGCTGGCGGAATGAAGCAAGAACGCTCCAAGAAAGAGATATGTAATGAATCTCTTCATAAATCGCCGTGAAGTTAATCATAAAAGTGATTCACCCCCAAAAGAAACCAGAATAACTTCTGAACAGAGTGATGTGAGCAATGAAATGCTTGTTTTCTAAGGCAATTGAAACGGTCCTCCTCCTCGATCCTCCTAAGAGGGAAAGTTATATCCCACTCATAAAAATAATTCCGTTAACTTATTTTATATAAGTTACAAGGATTGAGAATATTCTTTGTGATTCATTACAAGGGAATGAAATTCTTCCTCCTTAGGAGGGAGAGGATAGCAATCAGTTAATAAAAATCACTGTCCGAAATGGTTCCATCCCTGTGCTTTCAGGGTAATGGCACTTCCGTTTTTATCAATGAAGTAACAGCCGTCATTTTCGTTGGTCATGTGCCCGATAACAGTCATGTGCGGATTCCCTTTGATTTTTTCATAATCGGACTGTTTTACGGTAAACAACAGTTCGTAATCCTCACCACCATTCAATGCACAGGTTGCAGGATCCAGGTTAAAATCAATTGCTGCGAGCGAGGTAGCCCCGTCAATCGGAATTTTTTCATCGTAGATATGACATCCTACCTTGCTGCTTTTACAGATGTGCAAAATTTCAGAAGCAAGCCCGTCAGAAATATCAATCATTGCAGTCGGAACAACCTCCAGCTCCGCTAAAAATTCAACAATATCTTTTCGGGCTTCGGGCTTCAACTGGCGTTTGATGATGTAGTCAAATCCTTCCAGATCCGGTTGAATATCCGGATTTGCTTTGAATACTTCTTTTTCCCGCTCCAATACCTGTAATCCCATGTATGCGGCTCCTAAATCTCCGGAGACAACGAGTAGATCATATTCATTTGCACCGGAGCGATAGGTTATTTTGTCTTTCTGAACACGGCCAATCGCTGTAATGCTGATGGTGAGTCCGGAATAAGAAGTACTTGTATCACCTCCTACCAGGTCTACTTTATAAACATCACATGCTGCTTTGATTCCTTTGTACAATTCTTCAATCGCTTCTAACGGAAACTTGGAAGAAAACGCCAATGAAACGGTAATTTGCTCCGGTTTCGCATTCATCGCGCAGATATCAGACAGGTTGACAACAACGGATTTATATCCCAGGTGCATCAGCGGAGTATACATCAAATTGAAATGAATCCCTTCTACTAACATATCAGTCGACACAACCATCGCTTCTGTTTCAGAGACGGAGATCACCGCCGCGTCATCACCTATTCCTTTTATTGTTGATGGGTGAATGGTTGTAAATTCATTACTTAAATGGTCAATCAGACCAAATTCACCCAACTGGTTCAAATCTTTTTGTTCGGACATACTGTTTCTTTACTGAAGTGCAAAAATACCACAATTTTGCGGATCGTTAAACAGAATAACAATTACTCGAACACAAATTGTGCTTTTGTGATTGTTGTGGCGGAACGAAGGTATATGAATGCATCGTCGACATAAAAATCACGAACACCTTCATATTTCAATGGGAAATCGACACTTTTTTTATCGTTCTGCAAAGAAATCATTTCCAGTTTTCCTTCTTTGAGGCAAATCAGGTAATCGTTGTAAAACTGGATCCATTTTACCTGTTGTACTTCGATGAAACGAATCAATGTCCCGTACAGATCAAACACATATATCCCTTTCTGGTTATCGAGGATGAACAGTTTATTGTCCCATTCGATTAATTCCGCAATATGCGCCGCATCTAAAATTCCATTGAGGTTTTTTACATTCTGACTTTGCAGCAATCCTTTGAATGAAAGCAGGTATAGCGATGAATTTACCTGGTCAAATGCCCACATTTTATCTGATTGACCGGAACTGGCAACCGTACTGACATTGACCAGATCGTATTCACTCAAATCAATGCATTTTTCCATCGAAGTTAATGAGTTGTCGTAGAAGCAAACAAGCTGTTGACTTTCAGAAAATCCATATATTTTCAGCGAGTTAACTAACTCAATCTTATCCAATCGTCCAAGTGATTTTTGGCTTTGCTCGAATAGCAATTTTCCGTTTTTATCGTATTTTGTGAGGCGGTCACGATCCGAAATAATGATGTTTTCCAACCCGTCAACCATCCAGATCGCCTGCCCGGAAATCGGGTATGTCTTTAATTCCTCCAGTCGTTGGGAAAACAGAATACCAGGCAACAGAATCAGTGCCGTTATCAATAACCGTATCGTGTGTTTATGTACTGTCATATTACCTGGACAACACTCAAAATCTGTTCCGCAATTTCACGGTCATTTGCCAGACGGGGAATTTTATTCTGCCCTCCCAGTTTATTCTTTGTCTTCAACCACTGATCGAAACTACCTTTCGGCAATACAACAAAAACAGGTGGTTCGAGGATCATGTCCTTGTACCGCTTTGCATCATAATCGGAATTGATTTCCCGAAGGGTTGCATCCACTACTTTTTTAAATTCCTCGATGTTATCCGGTTCATTTACGAATTCAATCAGCCACTGATGCGCTCCTTTCTTATCATTTTCCATGTACACGGGACATGCATGAAAATCACGCACTTGCGCACGGGTAACTCTTGATGCCATTGTGACGGCTCTTTCCGCATTTTCAACAATCACCTCTTCTCCGAACGTATTGATGAACGATTTTGTCCGTCCGGAAATCCTGAACCGGTAAGGCAATAACTCGGTAAATACGATTGTATCTCCGATGATGTAGCGCCACAAGCCTCCGTTTGTAGAAATAACCAATGCGTATTGTTTCCCGATCTCTACCTCTTCCAGTGAAATAATCTGCGTTGAATTGATTCCGTTATACGCCTCCATGGGAATAAATTCAAAGAAAATACCATAGTCCAGCATCAACAGCATTCCGGGGTTGTTTTCTTCGTCCTGGATACCGAAAAAACCTTCGGAAGCATTGTATGTTTCCACATAATGCATGTCATCAAAACCAATCAATCTTTTAAATTCTTCTTTGTATGGTTCAAAACTTACTCCTCCATGCATATACAGTTCCAGGTTGGGCCACACTTCTTTGAGCGTATTTTTTCCTGTAATTTCAAGTACGCGTTTTGCCAGCACCATTGTCCAACTCGGAACACCCGCTATGATGTACACATCTTCCTCAATGGTGGAATGGGCCATTTTTTCGATTTTCTCTTCCCATTCGCTCATCAGTGCAATTTCGCGCGCAGGAGTCCTCTTGATTTCTGCCCACCAGGGTAAGTTTTTTACGATAATAGCGCTTAAGTCACCAAAATAGGAATCATCTGACAGGTAATTTACCTGCGCGCTTCCTCCTACGATCAGGTGTTTTCCATTGTATAATTTCCTGTTTTCGTAGTTATTGTAATACATTGAAAGTAAATCCTTTCCACCTTTGTAATGACAATCTTCGAGTGATTCCCGGGTCACAGGAATTAATTTGCTCCTGGACGATGTCGTACCGCTGGACTTTGCAAACCATTTTGTTTCAGTAGGCCAGAGAATTTCCTGCTCCCCTTCAATTACACGATCAATATAAGGTTTCAGGTCATTGTATTCATGCAAAGGAACATGTGCTTTAAAGTCTTCGTAACTGGTAATGTCCTTGAAATTATATTTTAATCCGAATTCTGTAAAAGCTGCGGTAGAAATAAGGTGTTGGAACAGTTCATTCTGTACTTCCAACGGAAACTTTTTAAACAACTCAATCTGGTGAATTCTCTTTTTGACAATCCAGGAAAATATTGCATTGAATGGCATATACAGTTGTCTTCGTAGGTACTAAGATAGTATTTTTCTCAGTTAAATGAGCTTTTAGAATCGTTCGCGCATAAAAAAACCGGAACAATCCGGTCTAAATACGATTCATCTTACTTATAGTAATGATTACCAAGGATTATCCCCAGATAATAATTGAAGCAAGTATTGATAAACAAATAATCACGTAGATTGTCCCTAATGCTACTGTTGAATCATCAAAAAAGTTATCGTTATTCGCCATTGTTCTTTTTTTTCTCAAAAGTACTATTATTTCCAATAAATGCAAAGTTGAGCCGGAAAAAATAGAAAAAGATTTGCACGTCCGGTTGTTTACAATCACAAGTCATCCAGCAATTCCGTATCATCTTTCTGATCATCTGTTCTTTTCTTCGGAATGAAGAACGAAACCGCCATTAAAATAAGTCCTGCATATATCACTTGTTTTGCATATGGCCAATGCATGGTTATCATTCCGATGCCAATTACGGACAACAGGCAGGCAAACCAATATACAATGCTGTATGCGATGCTGTGTTTACTTTGCCGGACTGTAAACAGGTTCAACAGGATGCCTGCTACCCCCAATCCGATTACACCATATGCCATCATCGCCCTGGGGAGCACTGCAACGGATACATCCAGCAGTAACAAAACCGCGAATAGCATCGCCAGGAAAAAACAAATTCCGGAAATCGTTTTTACGTTCATAAACGAAAGATAACAAAAATGATACAGGTATTCAACTTTCCGTCATCGGATCTATCCAATACTCATCGTTTCTTTTTTTTCTTTGTGCCGTTAACCGGGTTATAGCTTTGTGGTTGATGCCGGTCCGGCTTGTGATTATTTTTAGCCGCCGGCTGTTCTTTTTGCTCTCCGGCCTGTTCCTTCATCTGGTCTTCCGGCGTTGTCGCTACATGCGATTTGGAAGGTTCTTCCCATTTATTCTTAATCTTACGCTCCTTGATCTCCCCCGTTTTATCGTCCTTATAAGAAACTGTAATTGTTTCCGACATGGCAGCATTCACACCGATCACATCTTCTACCAGGTACCATTTTCCGTCGTCCAGGATAAACGCATCATGGGAGAGATCCGGTACATACATGGAATACATCCCTGTTAATGCAGGAGTTTCCGGAGCCAGGTGGTCAAAGATAATACGTGAATACTGCTCTTCGTAAGACATGTACATGGTTGTTTTCTTTGAAAACTCAAAAAATACCCGTTTTAATGTTTCTTTCGGAAATTTAAAAACGGGGCTTCCCAATCGAACAGTTCCTCCGCTAAAATTCAGTACATCGAGAACTTTCATCGTACTGGAAGCATTATTCCCATCCCATCCCAATACAGTATATACTGTTTTAGAACCTTTCTTCATCGGTATAATCTTATAATACAGCGCGCCATACCAGTTGTCTGCTTCCAGGATTTCTGTCGGTTTTTGCGGCAACATAAAACTATTGTCTTTCAATTCAATGATCTTGTATTTTTTAGAGCGGTCGTCGAACGTCAGGACATAGCAGTAATATTTCTGTGTCATATCGTCCTGCTCTACATTCCAGTTAAACAGCCGGAATTCATTATCCGGGCTTTTGATGGAACCCATGGTTTTCAATCCTGAAAAAGGGTAATCAAATGCGCCATCCAACCGGATTGTTTCCTCCAGTTTGGCTTTGAACTGCGCATTCGCTTGATTTTTTTCTGCATTGTCCTTTGCCGAACGCAGCGCATCCAGCAAATGAATCAATTCAGCTTCATATTCAGATAAATCTTGACTTTTCACCCCGGAAAATGTCAAAACACAACTAATAAAAAGGATGATTTGTATCGGTTTCATACACTTATTAACGCTAAAAGTTCTTATTTGTTACTCCATGCAATGAAATTCATTTCAGCAGGAATCGCGCCAATTTTTCGAAGCAGGAAATTGATATATGCCCGGTGGTGAACAGAATGCTGTAATATGTGGTATAGAATATCCGATGACGTTTTTCGTTGTTCTTGTCCTTCGCTGTCCGTGTATTCTGTTTCTCCGGCAATGTCTTTGTTTACGATAAACAATTGCGTCTGTGCACAATTTTCACGGTTTAATTTTCTCCAGGAGTGAAACGGGAGATCATCCCAATCGTCTGAAAATACGGGCATGTCATTCAATCGACTTATCCACAAATGATGAACATTGAGGATATGACACAATTGCCGCCTGATCTCAAAATGATCTGTTACATCCTGTGCTTCGATGGCATCAATCCATCGTTCATTGGCCTGGTAATCAAATTCAAATTTGGAAAGAAAAAATCCTTGCATCTGTTTGTTACAATGCTTTCAGATCCTGTATCGTTTGGGTAGGATCGGGAGAATTAAACACAAAACTTCCGGCAACAAGTGCATCTGCTCCAGCCTCCAATAATTGTTTCCCCGTTTCCAAATTCACACCTCCGTCCACTTCAATCAATGCCGAAGAACCTGTTTTATTGATCAGTTCTTTTAGCCGTGCGACTCTTTTCAACGCGTGCGGGATGAATTTTTGTCCGCCGAATCCGGGATTGACAGACATGATGAGTACTAAATCCAGCTCCGGTAAAATATCTTCCAGTACTTCCACAGATGTATGCGGGTTCAACGCGACGCCGGCTTTCATTCCGTTTGCTTTAATCACCTGAATGGTTCGGTGTAAATGAGTACACGCTTCATAGTGAACTGTCAACCAATCAGCGCCCGCTTTTTTAAATGCTTCAATGTACTGATCCGGATTGGCGATCATCAGGTGCACATCCAATGGTTTTGTCGCATGTTTTTTTATCGCACTGATTACCGGGAAACCGAAAGAAATATTGGGTACAAACACTCCATCCATTACATCTACATGAAACCAGTCAGCGGTAGAATTGTTAATCATTTCAACATCGCGCTGGATGTTTGCAAAATCACACGAAAGTACAGAGGGAGAGATAATTTGAGACATAATTATTACTTTTCGGCAAAGGTAATAAAATGCGTTGGAAAAGATTGTGACAGATTGATTAAAGATTAAGATTTCACGCAATCAGACAATTGTATCCAAAAATCTCATTGAACACTCCAGTTTTCTACTGAATTCCCTGCCAAATAGGCTTTAAAATCCATTTTGCGTTTGCCTTCCGGCTGTAACTCTGTAACCAGCAGGTAAAAATCGGAACACGGGAACAGGATACCGTCTTTTGTTGCTTTTAACTCCCTGCTTGCATCTACCGGTTCGATTGTCTTCAGGCAGCGAAACAATTTGAACGTTCGTTTTCCTTCTTCCGGATGATGAAGTGTGCACCATGCGGCAGGATACGGAGACAATCCGCGGATAAAATCGTGTACATTCGCCACAGGTTGATTGAAATTCACTTCACAATCTCCCTTAAAGATTTTAGGTGCAGCTTTCAGTTCTCCGTCTGTCAACTCCAGTTGCGGAATTCCCTCTACATTTCCTTCTGCTATTTTTATCACCGTAGAAAGGGTTGTCTGTGCTCCCAATTCCATCAAACGATCGTGTAATTCTCCAACCGTTTCATTTTCTCCTATGGCAAGGGCATTCCGTTCAATCACTTTTCCCGTGTCGATTTCTTTTTCAATGAAGAAAGTCGTTACACCGGTCTCTTTTTCACCGTTGATCACTGCCCAATTGATTGGAGCTGCACCCCGGTAATTCGGTAAAATACTACCATGCAGGTTGATTGTTCCCTTTGGCGGCATCGACCAGACAATCTCCGGCAGCATTCTGAATGCGACAACGACAAACAAGTCTGCGTGTAAATCACGGAGTTCAGCAATAAATGCTTCGTCCTTCAGATTGACAGGTTGCAATACATGCAATTGTTGTTGAACGGCATATTGTTTTACAGCACTTTCATTCATCTGCAATCCTCTTCCGGCAGGTTTATCCGGCGCTGTGATTACTCCGGCAACGTTCGCTCCGTTTTTTACCAACCGGTCTAAAATTGTGACCGCAAATTCGGGCGTCCCCATAAAAACAATTCTCAGTTCTTTCATGACGCAAAGATATACCGATTTTTTGAGTTGGGAGAAGGAGCTTGAAAACACATACTCACATCAGCCAGCGTTTTTTCTTTCAAACGGGAACGTTACAACAGTTTTATTGCAATTTCTGTTTCCAGTTAACCAACTTCAGGTAAGCAACGGACATCAATCCCATGGAACCGAAGTAGACATATTCAACGCTCCATACATACACAATATCCACGTGCCAGATTTTGATCAACAGGTAGGCTGACAATGCGTACAACCCAACCGCAATGGCTTCGATGAGAAAGGTAATTTGTGTTTTGCCGATCCCGTTAATGGTCTGAAAGAATACACTGAAATAGGCAAACATGAACATGGACAAACTCACATAACGAAGTGTATCCGCACTTTTAGCAATGAATGCTTCTTCCGGGTTGATCCATGAAATAATTGCCTCCGGATAAAGGAAACTTCCGTGAAAAGTGATCAGCATAAACACCATTGATAACAACTGAATCCGCCATTGGATTTTTCGGATGTCTTCAATTCGCTTTGCTCCAACATATTGCGAGATATAGGTTTTTGTAGCTGCTGCAAATCCCCAGACGGGAACAAAGGCAAGGAAATAAACGGATCGAATGTTCTGCGATACCGTGAGCTCAAATTTACCCATCTGCTCCAGCCAGATAAAGAAGATGGTCCAGGTAGAAAGTGCAACCGTTCCCTGGAAGACAATGGGCATGGACAGCCTGAAAATCTCCACAAATGTCGTTTTCAGTAATCGAAAGTGTTTAAACAGTTTGTATTTTACGTGCTCCTTTGATAAAAACAAAAAAGAAACCAGGAACAGCGCGCTCAGTCCATCTGAAATGGTTGCAGCCAAAGCTGCTCCTTTCAGCCCCATTTCAGGAAATCCGAAGTTTCCGAAAATCAGGCTATAGTCCAGTACCACGTTTCCGACTGCAGTTACAATCGCACTCACTAAGGGCACCCACGATTTCCCAAAGGCAAAATAATATGCCTGAACAGGGAGCATCAACATCGCAAAGAACAATCCGTAGCTACGAATGGAAATATAATCTACCTGCGCCTGCGCTATTTCAGGATGCTTGACATAACTGTGGATGATATCCGGAAGAAGTAGCTGTGCAAATGTAAACAGCAACACGACAATCACGGATAAAACAAGTACGGAAGACCCCAGCAATTGTCCCAATACATCATATCTCCCCTGCCCAATCCTGTTAGAGATCAAAATCTGTGCTCCGTCACTAATTCCAACGACAAACATGTGCATGGAAATGTAAATCAGTCCGGCATTCCCAACTGCTGCAAACGCGTCTGTAGAATAGCGACTCAGGAAAGCGGATGCCGTAAGCAATACAATGGATTGCACGAATGAAGCTCCCATCATCGGAAGGGCTACGGATAAGATTCTTTTATAACTGAAAGGTAACAATGGAGGGAATTATGAATGTTGAATTATGAATGTTGATTGGAAAATTTATCCTGTGATTCTCTATGATGAATTCATTCACAACAGGTACTATTTTTGATTAATCAACATAGATCACCAGCCCTTTAAGGTATTCTCCTTCGGGGTGAACGGCAGCAATCGGATGGTCGGCAGGTTGATGCAGCTGTTCAAGGATGCGTACATTTCTACCGGCTTCGATCGACGCGGCAATCACTGTATTGGTAAACAATAACTTGTCGATCACCTGAGAACAAGAGAAAGTAAAAATAATCCCTCCCGGTTTGATCTGGCGGATTGCATGGGCATTCAACCGTTTGTACCCCTGTACCGCTTTGTGTCGTTTATCGCGGTGCTTGGCAAAAGCTGGCGGATCAAGGATAATAATATCGTATGCCTCCGGCAGTTCTTTCATGTACTCCATCGCATCGGCGACAATAGATGCATGGTTCTTGAATCCGTTCAGCGCAACGTTTTCATCGGTAAGCCGGATCGCTTTTTTTGAACTGTCCAGTGAATGTACCAGCTCAGCACCGTTTTTTAATGCCAGCAAACTGAATCCTCCGGAATAACAGAAGGTATTCAATATTTTCTTGCCCCGGGCGTATTTTCCCACCAACAAACGGTTTTCACGCTGATCGATGAAAAAACCCGTTTTCTGTCCGTTGATCCAATCGATGTTGAATTGCACCCCGTTTTCTGTCGCGACATGGGGCATTTCACAACTTCCGAACAGATAAGAATCGTTGACCTCCACCCGATCGGGAAGCGTTTCGGATGATTTGTTGTAAATGGCAGTCAATTCGTCCTTCAATACGGTTTTTAATCCTTCTGCGATGAATGCTATCGAACGGTACATCCCAATACTGTGGCATTGAATTACCGCTACTTTGTTGTAATAGTCGACAATCAAGCCCGGCAAACCGTCCCCTTCACCATGGATGAGACGAAAAATGGAATTGTCTTCCCGGAATACGTTCAACGAGCGGCGAACGTTGACCGCGTTTTGAATTTTCTCCCGGAAGAACTCCGCGTCAATCGGAATGTCTTCAAACGTCAGTACACGAACTGCAATGGTCGCATTTTGGAAATGTCCGCGCGCCAGAAAACACGATTGATGGTCATGCACAGTCACCAAATCACCGTCTTCCAGCTCTTCTGAGGCTAAATCAATGGCACCCGAAAAAATCCAGGGATGTCTGCGTTCTACAGACTGTGTTTTTTTCTTGTATAGTTGAACGATCTTCGACACACATATAATTTTGCGCAAATGTAGGGATTAATGTTGATACGAACTTCAGTTCCTTCTCTTATGATTTTTTACAGAAATATGTTGTTGAATAAATTTTTCATCTATTGCTCTATGATTTCACATTAAAACAATCAAAAATCAAAGAATTTGTTCGATTTTTACATCCGGAAGTATCAACTGACCAAATCCGAAAAAACGATGAAAAATATTTTTGAAAAAACAGTAACCGACGAGGTAATTGAACGAATTGAAAATCTTGACAGTACGAAAGCTCCGCTGTGGGGTTCGATGAATGCACCGCAAATGCTTGCTCATTGCAGTGTGACCTATGAATTGATCTATGACAACAAGCATCCGAAACCGAAGGGTGTTAAAAAACTGGTGTTAAAATGGTTTGTAAAGGGAATTGTTGTCAGTGAAAAACCTTACAAAAAAGGAAGCCCGACCGCACCTGAATTTAAAATAGTCGACAAGAAGGAATTCGGAGCTGAAAAACAACGCCTGATTAACTACCTGACAAAAACACAGCAATTGGGGAAAGCTCATTTTGAGGGAAAAGAATCACATTCATTCGGAAAATTGACAGCAACCGAATGGAACAACATGTTTTACAAGCACCTGGATCATCACCTGACTCAATTCGGTGTATAACATTCACCTCTTCTGAACATCAAAGACATTCATTTTTATGAAAAAAAAGATTTTAATCATTAACGGACATCCGGATAAAGAGAGTTTCAATTTTGCATTGGCAAATGCCTACAAGACCGGAGCATTAGCAGCAGGACATGAAGTACAGGAAATTATCGTCAGGGATCTGGTATTCAATCCCAACCTGCAATTCGGGTACCGCAAACGAACAGACCTCGAACCGGATTTATTGGATGCCCGGGAAAAAATCACATGGGCAAATCACATGATTATCATCTACCCGGTTTGGTGGGGAAGCGTTCCTGCTATGCTAAAAGGGTTTCTTGACCGTGTTTTACTCCCTGGTTTCGCCTTTAAAAAGAGAGAAAATTCAGTGTGGTGGGATAAATTCCTGACGAATAAATCTGCGCGGATCATTTGCACGATGGATCAGCCTTCCTGGTATTACCGGTTGGTATATGCACGTCCGAGTACCAATGCGATGAAAAAAGCAACACTTGAGTTTTGCGGAATAAAACCTGTCCGCGTTACATCAATCGGCCCGATACGGCTTTCAAAAGATTCCTATAGAAGTAACTGGTTGAAAAAAGTAGAAGTGCTGGGTAAAAAAGCAAGATAAATTCATCGCATGCGCATGCGATGTACGATACAAAAAATGGGGAACGATAATACAACCGCTCCCCACTTTCTCACTTAACTACCACTTACTTACACCTAAAACTAACTATTTGCTAATCACTATAAAGTCGGATCTTCGATTGGTAAAATGTTCATCTTCCGAACATTTTACCCCGTTTTTACAATTATTTTTCAACCGTGTTTCACCATACCCGATTGCACTTTCAATACGCGAAGGGTCAATTCCTTTGGAAATCAGGTACTGCATGGTCGATTTGGCTCTGTTGTCTGACAATTTCAAGTTATAGCTGTCCGACCCTCTGGCATCTGTATGCGATTCGATCTTGATTTTCAAATTCGGGAATTTCTCCATTGCAAACAGGATTTTATTCAATTCTCCTTCTGCCTGTGGTGTAATGTCCCATTTGCTGTAATCAAAATAGATCGGATCTACTTTGATTTTTTCCAGTATACCGTCTTTTTCTACCAGAGAAGAGAAACTGGTCAGACGCACATTGTTGTCTTTTGATTCTCCCGGTTTTTCGGGGGTTGAAACAGACACTGTTTCCGTACTGTACTCTGGTTTACTGTATACAAATTTCAATTGAGAATTGCACGGAAGGTCGACATTGTAGTTTCCTTTATCATCTGATTGAAATTCCGTGATCAGATCGTTGAATACATCGTATACCTGTACTTTTGCATTCGGCACGGGAGTATCGTCTCCTTTTGTCAGCACCAGTCCGCTGTATGCAATAAACTTTTTCAATTCAACCATTTCAAACCAGTAAATATCGTCATCTCCCTTCCCTCCTTTCCTGTCGGAGCTGAAATAACCTGTCCGGTCCTGTAGTTTGATGAAGGCGAAATCATCCATGTTACTATTGATCGGTTTTCCTAAATTTTCAGGAATTGAAAAATTTGTTTTTCCAGCCATTTTCGAACTGAACACGTCCAATCCTCCATACCCGTAGTGTGCATTGGATGAAAAGAACAATGTATCTCCTGAAATACTTGGAAATAGTTCCACTCCGGGGGTGTTGATCATCGGCCCCAGGTTAACGGGCTCTCCCGTGCTCCCATCGTTGTACAATTCAGCAACGTAGATGTCACTTTCTCCGTGTCCTCCCGGCATATCCGAGGCAAAAAACAGTTTTTTCCCGTCCTTGCTCACAAACGGATGAGAGCAGTTGTAGTCTTTACTGTTGAAATCCATTGGAACAATGTCTACCAGTTGATTATTCATCACCCGTCCGCGCATGATCATCACATTGGAAACCCCTCCGTTTTGTGCGTCCAGCTTATCGTTTTTCGTCAAGAAATTACGCGAGAAAAACACAATACTGTTGTCTGGTGTAAATGCCGGCGTGGCATCGTGGTACCCGGAGTTCATATTGGACAGGAATGTTTTAACATTGCTCAATTGCCCTGTCGTAGGATTCCTGGTTGCTGAATACAGATTCAGGTATGGGTATGCTGTCATTTCCGGACTGGCAGTACTCAATTCCCGCGATGAAGAAAAGATGATTTCCTTATCGTAAAGTGTTACACCAAAATCCGCAGACTTCGAGTTAATACTCATATTTACTGCATCTTTGTATTCTGACGTTAAAGAATCCAGCGTACCTTTCTGGTAAACAAGCATTTTTATTCGTTGTGGGTTTCCTGCATAATATGATTTGAGCAGCTCATTTGCCCGGTCATAATCTTCTGCTGTCCGCAATGTACTGATCATCCGGATAAATAATGCTTCATCCATATTGTTTCCTTGCATGGAATAAATCTGGAAATAATATTTACGTGCGTTCGAATAATCTTTTGTATAAAAGTAGCTGTTTGCCAGGTTGATCATTACATCCGTGGAAGGGCTTTCCTTTTTGAGTTTTGAAATATGCTTTTCATAACCGGAAATGGCTTTATCGTAGTTCAGCATCGCATAGTCTTTATCTGCCTCCAGATAAGAACCCTGGGCAAAAACAGCCAACGGTGTCACTATTGTCAGTATGTTTATTATTTTTTTCATAATCCGCATAAAATTTGGTCGCTGTATTAAAAAAAGCGTGGTGAACGAGCCGCCATGTCTTTTTTATACAAGTTGTATTTCAAAATAATATCGTGTGATCCTGAATTATATGTTCTCAAACGGGAAAGATTGATGTCGTATGAATAACCGATAAAGAACGATCGTTTGAACGTATACCCCAGCAACAGAGAAACGGCGTCGTTGTAGCGGTATGCCGCTCCGATTGTAAATTGCTCTTTGATCAATGTGTTCAGAGAAACATCTATCGTAAACGGTGCTCCGCTAACCATTTTCGCCAGTAAGGCCGGTTTTAACTTGACATTTTCTCCCACATTGAATACGTATCCTGCAATTGCATACCAGTGTACGGCATTGTTGATGGAAGCTTCATTCCATTCCCCGTATCGATCCCGCTGGATAAACGTCGGAGAAGAAAATCCGAAGTACCAGTTATCTGCATACAAGTATACGCCTGCTCCAAGTACGGGACGTACACGGTTCCGGATATTGTTCATCATTGCCGCGTCATTGTCTGATTGCCACTGACCTTTTGACCAGTCCACATTCACAATATCCATTCCCCCGTTCAATCCGACTGACAGCTTGATTTTTTCTGAAAGCGGAATACGGGCAGCCAGTGATGCCGTAACGAATGTCTGGTTAGCAGGTCCGATCCGGTCGTTGATAAAATTCAACCCGACTCCGACAATTTTTCCTGCAGTACCATGCACTGCAACGTTCTGTGTACGCGGTGCACCATCCAATCCGACCCATTGTGAACGGTGAATGAACAATGCTTCCAGTACACTTCCTGTTCCTGCATAAGCCGGGTTCACCATCATTGTATTGTACATATACTGGGTGAATTGGACCTGTTGCTGCGCACTTACGTTTATTGAAAGCAATATCAACAGCGGCAACAAAAATCGATGTGTTTTACTATTTTTCATGACTTATCATTGTTAAGTAAGTACTATTATCTGACGATGTATAACCATCCCGAACTTTCATATTGCTCCTCTTCCACTTTTATCAGGTAGAAATAGGTCCCTGCAGGTAACGGTTCCCCTTTCCCGATTGTACCACTGACATTTGCAATGCCATTCCAATCGTTTTTGTAACCATCCGTTGCATACACAATGTTTCCATACCGGTTGTAAATGGTAACTGAATTACTAACGTGTTTCTCGATGCAGTCAATGTAGAAGTAATCATTTACACCATCTCCGTTAGGTGATATTTCATTGTATACTGTAAAGCATCCTGGTTCGACAATCACCTCGGAACCGTTGTTTCCGGTATCATCGTCATCTACTCCGGAGGTAATGGTCGCAACGTTATGGTAATTTCCTGTCGGGTTGACAGTCACTGTAATTGTTAATACGGCTTGCTCATTAGCACCCAGCAAAGGGATGGTCCATTCTCCTGCCAGCAGGTCATACGTTCCGTTTGTAGTCTGGTGGCTGACATACGTAAATCCACTTTGAATGACTTCATCCACAACCACATTGGTGAACTGGTCCTGCCCGTCATTGGTGACAACAATGGTAAAAACAATCTGATCTCCGATAAACGGATTCACGTTATTCACTGTTTTCACGATTGTCACATCGGAACATACTTTTGTTGTGATTGTAAGTTCTTCCTGCATCTGGATTATACAACCATTTACACTTTGATAGCTCACGTTGATTGTTGTAATCGGTGTATTCTGCCATACAACTGTTACCGTATTATCGGATGTACTTCCTCCCGCGATAATGGTACCTCCGGTTACATCCCAGTCATAATTTGTCATTCCGGCAGGAGCTGAATATACAAGTGTATCTGAGAAACACACATCATTCATCTGTCCGCTGATCTGTCCGCTGTATTGATTTTCAATCGTAACCACTACAACCAATGAATCACTGCTTTGACACACACCATTATCAATAACCGCGTAATATGTTGCTCCGTTTTCAAGCAGTGTTGTTGGCGTGAGCACCGTTCCGCTCATAGTGTACCAAACAACATCCGGTTCATTGACCTGAAGATCCGATACAGTGGGAGGAGTTGCAGCACAAAAATGTTGTGTATTGTCCGTTGCCGTAGGAGTCGGAAGGTTTTGTATAAAAATTGTTACGGATAGCCTGCTCTCACTTTCACATGTTGTCCCTTGCTGCGCAGCATAATATGTCATTCCGTCCACTAACGGCGTAGCAGGTGCAATCACATTTCCTCCGGAAGGAGCATCGTACCAGACAACAGTTGCTTCATTCACTTCAATATCTCCCACCGTGTATGCAGGTGTACCTCCCGATGGAGCACAAAATATCTGAACAGTGTCCTGTGTCGTTGGTTCAGCTACCATTTCGAACGTGATATTTACTTCAAACTGTGTTACACTTTCACACGTCGGGCTAACCAGAGCCGCATAGTAGGATGTATTATCCGTTAATAATGTTCCTGCAGGAATACTGTTCCCGTTTTCGTCGTACCAAACAACGGTCGTTTCGTTTAAGTTAATGTCATCAATCGTCGGATTATCAACCGAACAAAAGACCTGATTTGCCTCTCCGGTTGGTGAAGGAAGATCAGAGACTGAAACAGTGATCATTAAGGAATCAGAGCTTTCGCAAAGCATTCCTTGTGTTGTTGCCAGGTAAATGCCATTATCCACCAGTAATGTGGAGGTTGTCAAACTGTTTCCATTGTTATCATACCAGTTAATGTTTGTACCCGTTACAATCAGATCTCCTACTGTTGCATTGTCGGAAAGACAAAAATGCTGTGATAAATCTGTTGTCGCAGGAGGTTGTTCGTCATTTACAACTACAAAGACTTCGAGACGAACTGATGATTCACACAGCGGACCTACGGAGCTTGCATAATAACTGGTCGAATCCTGTAATACATCTGTTGACGTCAGCAAATTACCTCCCGTCGGTGCATCGTACCAATTGATGGTCCCTCCGTTGGTCTGCAAATCTGCGACAGTCGGTTGTTGATTGGCACAAAAGGTTTGCTGTGTTTGTGACGTTGTCGGTGCCAGTTCATCAATAATAACAATGGTTACCGGAATGTAATCTCCGGGTAAACTCCAACATCCCGTGCTTGTATCCTGTACACCTGCGTATACAGTAAACGGAGAGTCCGCAATTGAAAGGCCAGAGATTGAAAGGGAATCATTGTGTAGTGTATAGGTATGATTTCCTTGTTGCTGTCCGGATACAATCGGGGTAGTGGATGTCGGGGTTAAGTACCATTGGAAATCCGTCCCCAGTGTGCTGCTTGCTCCGAGTGTGACACTATCTACCGCACAATATTCCGGTAACACAGGTACACTAATCCCGGAAGGATCAGGTCCCGGAATCACATCGACAGACACAGGAATACGAAGGGATTCATTCGGACATCCAGGAATTGCGGAGGCTAAATAAAAGGTGGTGTCCGAATGAAGTATCCCTGTTGTAAAAGGCGCCCCGGAAGCAGTGATGCCTATCGGAGTCGTTGCATTCATTGTTGTGTACCATCTGATCTCATCGGTCGGATTAATGGCATCGGCAGACAATGTTGCTGCCGTACCTTCACAGATAGATACGTTTGTACTGTTGATTCCAAGTACCGGTGGCTGGGTAATTTTATAGACTTCAAATAAATCGAGTGATTGACTGACCGTTACACCAAGTATTCCGTTTAATTCAGCCACTACCCTATCGACGGGAAGGTTCGGAGTAATGTAAACGGTAACAGGCTGGTTGTTTTGTAACGCAATAACATCTGCCGGAGTGAGCAACGACTGAAGTGTAACATTTGTAACAACGTTCGCACCGTTTTGCGTCCGGATTCGGACCCCCTGACCTAATGTAATCGCCAATAATGCAGGATCAATTCCCAACCGTACAGCGAACACATCTGTAGGTTGTGACAATCCTTCGAAATAGACACGTTGTGTAATGCTGGAGGCAACGCTCACCACTCCCAATGACAAGGTAGAGTGTGAAGCCAGGTTGGCATCAATTACGCGTTCCAGGTTGTGCACTCCGCCACCAAGGTTCAACAATTCCAGTGTAATTCCGGCAGCATCATACGATGTGAATTTAGGTATGTCGCAGTTGGATCCTTGTATCACATAATACGGATCCCATACCTTCATGTGCTTTTTTGCTCCCAAACCAACAAGGCTACCGGTCATATTTGTGATCCGGATGCTCTGATACTGTTGATTTGGTGTAATTGCAAGGTATTGGTGGTTGTTGGCATCAATCACGACTTTTAATCGTTCTCCTGCAAAACTGACCGGGTTGGTAGAACTTCCCGACAGTACTACATTTGATCCGTTTTTAACATCAACTGAAAATTCCTGATTTCCGGTCAATGCGATTCCGACAACACTTGAAAGTAGGTTTCCCAGGGTTCCCCCCATAAGGCTTGAAAGGATATTGTCCTGCGTTTCAATCCGCACGAAGCAGGTTTGATTGGCTGGAACGGGTGCAGGAAACTGCAACTCAATATGAGATGAGTAGCTTCCGATTCCAATGATGATTCCTGTTCCGGCTTCCAGTTCGGAATAAGTAGCCGGGTTGGCATCAATACTGTTGGACGAACTGGTCGCGTGTGATTCCGAAAGTACGGCAGTTGCGTACTGAAGTTGAGTATGTCCTGTAAAGATTCCCGAGAAGAAGATCAACAGATAAAAAATTACCGGATATACCTGGCTGCGGAACCTGTTTAAGTTAAGTATAGAATTTTCCATAACTTAGTGGTATTAGTATTAGAAGTTTAATATTGTAATGTCTCGTAAGTAATAGTTTAGTGTATGCAGGGTATGGGATTGGATCCCGATAGAAGCCGGTTATTAGCTGGCTTTAGTTTCATTCATAGTCATTTCGTATTTAAGGAGGGGAATCCATACAGGAATTCAATTCCCTCCAGGTAAACGTTTCCATTGTTAGCAGTTTGAATTAATTATTATTTCGAAATGAAAATTATCCCCTTTTTCACCGATAAAAAAAATTTTTCAACGCTTTTTCGAGGATTTACCTACAAAACAGGTGTTTACCCCCATAGCTCAATACGTATAAATACGTGTTTTGATTTCGGGCATTTTTTTTATTCTGTTAACTTTTTATATTTGGTTTTAATAATCACAAATGCTATCTAAATTATGGAACCGAATGTAATTACATTGCAACAAGCCCAAACATGGGCTCAAAACTGGAACGTAAACAAGCTTAAATTTTTCGAAACAAGAGACCTGAAAGCGTTTTTGATTTCGGAACAGGTATTGCAGGCTGTTACAGCTCCTCAACAGGTGGTTGATATCAGAACGTACCTGGGGCTGGATGAACAAATGAATCCGCATATGATGATTGTGGGAGTGGATGCAGACGGAAACGACCTGATCGATTATCAAAATGGTTTGTATATCTACAATTTTACCAGACCATGCCCTACTTATTGCCCTAAGTCCGCGCCTTACATAAATGGATGATCCTATTTTCCACGATAAGTTATTGGTGTTATCTGTGTATTCTGCTCATAAACACCGTTCTTTCGTTCATAAAAAGTAACGAGCGCAAAATCGTTTGGCTAAGAATACTTTCGTTCTATTTATTGGGACTATTTATTATACAAATCGCGTCGGATGTGACAGCTTATTTCACATCCGACAATTTGTACTTCTCTCACATTTACTTTTACTTCCAATTTCTTACACTCGGCCTTCTTTATCACAACCTGTTTAAAAAGTACCCGAAACAACAGAAATTTATCCGTATTTATGTACTTTTGACAACAGTCTACTTACTCATTTATTACATCATCAGCCCGGCTATGTGGTTCAAATTCAACCTTACTGAAATAATTATTACCAACTACCTGCTGATCGTATGTTCGCTGATGTACAACTACAATACGTTGTCAAAACGGCGTCTGTTGGGATATTTCAATATCGGCGTTACTTCCTACAGCATTCTGTGTTGCTCATTGTTTCTGTACGGAAATGTCATGGCAAAAGTCGATTTAAGTGCAGCGATCTATGTCTGGACGCTTCATTTTCTTGCAATCATCTTCTTCCAGATAATGATTTTTGTGCAATTAATAAAACTTTTCCCTTTTAGAAAGTAAATTATGATTGAGCAGATTGACAATATCGACATTATCAAATCAGTTGCGTTTACGTTTCTAACGTTCTTCATTGTCCTGGTTACCCTGGTCGTCTTTATCTATCTTTCCAGGAAGAAAATGCTTGCCCAACGGTTAAAGACAAAAGAACTGGAATTACAGATGCAAAAGGACGTTGTCAACATTATCATCAATACACAGGAACAAGAAAGAAGCCGGATCGCACGGGATCTCCATGATGATATCAGTTCAAAGTTAAACGCGGTATCGATGAGTATCCATTTGCTCAAGCGGGATAGCCTGAGCAGCTCCGACCGTACTGAAATTTCTGACAATACCTTATCCGCCTGCCAACTTATCGCGAAAGTTCCAGGAGAATTGCACACAACCTGATGCCTCCTACGTTGGAAAATGTCGGGTTGCACCTGGCGATCGAAGAATTGTGTAAAAATTTCTCTACTACTGAATCGGTTTCTATTTGTTACGACAATCCAAAAGAACAACTTTTGTTTCAGCATTTAAGTATGGAACATCAGATTCATTTGTATCGAATCATTCAGGAACTGATCAACAATTCCATCCGGCATGCAAAAGCATCGGAAATCAAACTCTGGTTTGAGTATGATGATCAGACAGCGTTGTTAACTTATACGGACAACGGTCCGGGAATTACCAATTATCAACTTACCAATAACGGAGGGATCGGACTGCGAAATATTTATTCGAGAGCAGACATTATCCAGGCCACCCCTCATTTTCATACCAACCAGGTAAAAGGGTTTAAATTCACATTAAAATTCAACAGCCTATGAATTCAATCATTCACATTGCGATGATCGATGATGAAGTACTTTTCAGAAAGAGTATGGCATTTCTACTCAATGAAGAAAAGAACATCAACATTATTTTTGACGGGGACAATGGTCAGGATTTATTAAAATTCCTGAAAAAGAGTGAGCGGCATCCCGACATCATACTGATGGATATCCGGATGCCGGTAATGAATGGGATTGATACGTCAAAAATCATATCTGAAAAGTATCCGAAAATTAAAATCATCATTATTTCGTCGTACGATTCCGATCATTTTATCGAACAGATGGTTCAATACGGGGCCTGTGCCTACCTGGTTAAACAATCCGATCCTCAGACTGTGATTCATACAATTAACCAGGTGTACCGGTACGGTGTTTATTTTCCTGCCGATATGCTGAATAATATCATTAATACCAAACGCTTGACCAATAAACATTCCGATCCGGTTCTCAAAGATCTCTCCGAACGTGAAGTTGAAATTCTCAACCTGATTTACCAGCAATTCAACACAAAAGAAATTGCAGAGAAACTCTATATCAGTGAGCGAACGGTTGAAGGTCATCGCAAAAATATGCTCGACAAAACAAAGTCGAAAAATGTGGTTGGCCTCATTTTATATGGAATTAAAAACAATTTGCTGTCCGTTTAGTCATAAAAAACTGTTTTTTTGATGAAAAACACGTATTTCTACGCTATGAATATAAGCGTGAAAGCATTAGCTTTGTCAAAGATATATTGTCAATATTGGTAAGAGATAAATCCTGCCTACTTTATTACAACCAAATGTATTTTTGGATTATGTGTGCAGATTCTTAAGTTGAGTTTGTGATTTTCAAATTAAGAATTTGCACACTTATCTCTGCCGGGCAATGACAGATTCGTTTTTTATTCATTTGCATGCGTTCCCTGCATATTTTTATGTAAGTTTGAATCTCTAATTGGTAGCTTAAAAACTGTATGAGAATTAATGGACACGGGCATATTTTGCCTGAACCGAATGAAATCCCTCAATTTCTGAAAGACCGGAAATTGTTTTCGATCGATGATGACAAAAAATTTATGCGCCAGGGTGACTGGACACGTCCCATTACTGATCCCAGTTTTTTCCTGCGGGAGAAATTGGAATGGATGGAGCGTTACAAAATTGATCATGCAGTGATGCTCAACCTTTCCCAGATTTATTGTAACGGATGGGAGCGACAGGAAACATACGATACCATTCGCTGGCAGAATGATTTCAACGCGAAAATACAACGGGAGCATCCGGATAAATTTACGTGTGGATTTGTTGTGCAACCACTCCACCTGGAAGACGCATTAAAAGAAATTGAACGCAGTGTCGAGGAGTTGAACCTCTCTGTTTTGTGCCTGCCAACTCATTTCCTAAATGCAGAAGGCGAATGGCTGACGGTGATGGACGAATCGGTTTTCCCGATTTTTGAGCTGGCGAATCACTATAAATTGGCCATCGAAATCCACCCGTACGACGGAGAAAAAATGGTCAAACTAAAAGATGAATACTGGCGTTTTCACCTGGTTTGGATGATGGCACAAACGGCTGATGCACTCCACTTTTTCTCGCTCAAAGATTTTGTTTCCCGTTTTCCGGATATCCGTACGTGTTTTGCTCACGGTTGTATGCTCGGACAGGCCAATTACGGACGACGACTGCAGGGCTATGACGGTCGACCGGATTTGTTCCAGGGAGCAAAAGACCCCAGAAATACACTCGGACATCCAAATGTATTTTTTGACACGCTGGTACACGACTCTTACACCCTGCAATTATTAAAAATCAGGGTTGGTGCCACACAAATCGTTGCCGGGCTGGATGACCCCTACCCACTTGGAGAGATGGAGGGAGTTGCACGCTCCTACCCGGGACGTGTAATCGACTTTGCTGTAGAAGCAGGTATCCTCACGGAAAAAGAATCAAAAGAAATCTGGTATGACAACGTTTTGAGGTGGCTGGGGAAATCCGGAATTGAGCCGGCAAAATAAAATGGTTCATCAACTTAGGAGTCGGATGTATAACATTCATTTTTCTTTCTTCTGTAATCGAAAGAATATTTGTAATTTTGTATAAATTCAAAAATAAACAATATGTATCCACCAGAGTTAGTACAACCAATGAAAGAAGATTTGACTTCTGTTGGTTTCAAACAATTGACAACAGCAGGGGAAGTTGACCAGATCATTAAAGATACAAAGGGAAGTTTGTTACTTGTGGTTAATTCAGTTTGTGGATGTGCGGCAGGAAATATGCGTCCGGGAGTGAAATTATCTCTCAACAACGATACATTACCTACAGGATTAGCGACTGTTTTTGCCGGAGTAGACGGAGAAGCGACTGCTCAGGCAAGAAAGTATTTTCTTCCGTATCCTCCATCTTCACCTTCCATTGCCTTATTCCAGGATGGAAAATTGGTTCACTTTTTAGAACGTCACCACATTGAAGGTGCGTCTGCTGTGATGATTGCTGAAAACTTAGTTGAAGCATACAATCAATACTGTCAATAAAAAAATTTACTACGACCAAATAATGGTTACAAGAAAGCCCGGATCAACCGGGCTTTTTTCTTATCTTTCTATTGTTGGATTAATCTTCTTCTTCCATTTGTGCCAGCTCTTCATCATCATTCACTTGCTTCAGGCGCTCGGCATAATCTTTTGGCAGGAAATCAAAAAAGGTATCTCCTCTCAACCCGAGGCGCAGGCATTCCAGCGGAATGATGTCATTCGGCGCAATATTTCCCAGATTTACTTCGGCCCCGAACAATTTGATGAACCACACCTGTTGATTTTTGATCGGTGCTTCCCACAGAATGTCTTCCGGTTTTACTTTTGAAATAATCTTATTGATCAGGAATGTATGAGCTGTCCCGTTCGGACGGAAAACACCAACGTTTCCTGCTTCACGGCCTTCAGCGATTACCTTCCAGGATCCCGCACTCAATTCTTTGCTCATCATTTTGATCCAGCGCGCAGGTGAAATCAGGATTCCGGAATCTTTTGACCCGACTTCCGAAAGGACTGTCCGTTCCTTGGAAAGGCGATGTATCAATTCACATTTCTCATCGTGATTGATGATGATGGATCCATCCGAAATTTCCAATAAATCCATATTGTACTTATCCAATAACTTCAGAAAATCATCAAATTTTCCCCTCGCATAAAACACTTCAAACAATGTACCTCCAAAGTAAGGACGAATGTTTGCTTCTCTATACAATGCCAATTTTTTTTCCAGATCTTTTGTTACATAAGCAGTTCCAAATCCAAATTTCACTAAATCTGTCAAATGTGCATTTGCCTGTATAAAAGCTTCTGTTTCGATAAGGCTTAATCCCTTATCCATCATCATTGTTACTCCTTTGTTTCTTGGCTTTTCCGAACGTTCCGGAATAAATGGTAATTCAAAATTCATTCTTCTAACTACTTTATTGTTCTGTCAAGTGGATAAATTCACTCACTTGTCGTAAATCGCTATTGATTTCAAATATTTCTTTTGCGTATTCCAGGTTTTTCTCAACACACAATCTGAACAAGCTCACGGCTTCTTCTTTCCTCCCCAGCCTCCACAATTGATTAACAATCAACAAATCAATGGAATCGTTTGCCCCATATTCTGCCTGAAAATTCTGAAGAAAACTTAAAATTTCAGTATCCGGTTCAACTTTTGAAAGCAACTGTACAAATCCGCGCAGGCAGTCTTCATCTGTACTGTCGAGTTTCAATGATTTATCGAAGTAATACGCAGCTTCCTCAATTTGCTCCACCTTTTCATACGCACCTGCCAGTACATGAAAAATACCAGAATTATCCGGATCCAGTTCAGATGCTTTTGTGATCAGGGTGATTCCCTCCCGGGTATTTCCTTTCAGGTCTTCTACAATTCCCAATCCCAGCCAGGCATCCGGTAGCAGTGGTGCCAGATCAAGGCTCCTGCGGTAATAAAATTCTGCCGAATCCAGGTCTCCCAGCTGCTCAAAGCATTCTCCCATGTAACAAAATGCCATCGGGTCTTCCCCATCCAGGTCCATGCATTTCTGGAACGCATCGATTGCCTGTTGAAAGTCATCCTGTCCCATATAAGCATTTCCCAGGTTGAAGTATACCGGTCCGAAATCTTCATTGATCACAATACAATAACCGTATGCATCAATGGCTTTTTCATAATCTTCTAATTTGGAATAGGCATTTCCCAGGTTATACCATGCGGTAAACGAGTACGGATTTTCATCGATGAAATCGGAATAACACTTGATTGCCTGCTCGAAATTTCCCAACTGATCATAACAGTATGCAATTTCATAGATCGCTCCTTCATTTGAAGGATTGATTTTGATGGCTTCTTCCAATACTTTCAGCGCACCGTTAAAATCGCGAAGCGCCTGGTATTCCATCGCCAGGTCCAGGTAGATTTCATCCCTGTCTTCTTCTCCTTCAACCAGGCGTAATGCCTCGTTAAAATATTTAATGGCTTGTTTATGGTCGCGCAACTGGCTGAAAATAGATGCTTTTGTCAACATCAGTTCAGCCGACCCGAATTCCATTTTTTCAACCGCATTCAATAAATTCAATGCTTCTTTCAATTGCCCGATCGCCGACATGGCTTGTGCCTTTCGAATGGTAAAAACGGAATAATATGGAAATTGGTCTCTGGCATAATCAGCTGCCTGATTTGCTTTTGAATATTGACTGTTCATTAAATAGTGATCAATCAGGAACTCCAGCCTGTCACTATCTACAAACCCCATTGCCCCCCCTTTCAGATAATTCTCAAAATTGGCAATGTCTTCATTTAGGTTTGCGTCAAAAAAATCGTCTTCCTCACTGTCAAACATATTGTTCTATATGATGTATAAATATACGAAAAAAATATGCAACCCTTTGTTATTCGATTTCGTTTTTTCAACAAGAAATAAACAAGTTGAACGGAAACAAAAAAGTTTAACCACATAGTCGTCTCAACAGCACTTTCTCTATCTCCTCTGACTATGTGGTTAAACCGTATCAATTAGTATTACTTCCCTTGTCGCTTGCGGTCTGTCTCTTTTAATAAGATTTTACGCATACGCAGGCTTTGCGGCGTTACTTCAACGTACTCATCTCCCTGAATGTATTCCAGACATTCTTCCAGTGAAAACACTTTCGGCGGAGCAATTTTTACTTTGTCGTCTGCTCCGGATGAACGCATGTTTGTCAATTTTTTTGTTTTTGTAACATTGACAACCAGGTCGTTGGATCGTGTGTGTTCACCGATTACCTGCCCTTCATAAATGTCATCATTCGGGTGAACGAAGAAAATCCCGCGTTCCTGCAGATTCGATAATGAGAACGGAATCGCGCTACCTTGCTCCATAGAAATCAATGATCCGTTCATACGTCCCGGAATTTCTCCTTTGTATGGCTGGTATTCCAGGAAACGGTGTGTCATGATTGCTTCTCCAGCTGTTGCCGTCAACAGGTAATTTCTCAATCCGATGATTCCGCGGGAAGGAATTTCAAACTGGATGATCATACGATCTCCTTTCGGTTCCATGTTCTTCATCTCCCCTTTTCTCTTGGAAACAGCTTCTACGGCTGTCCCGGAGTTTACTTCCGGAATATCAATCGTCAACTCTTCTACCGGCTCGCATTTTACACCATCTATTTCTTTGATGATTACCTGTGGCTGCCCCACCTGTAGTTCATATCCTTCACGACGCATTGTCTCAATCAATACAGACAAGTGCATGACACCGCGTCCGAAAACAACCCACTTATCCGCTTTGTCAGTTTTACCGACACGCATTGCCAGGTTTTTCTCCAATTCTTTGTCCAAACGCTCAGAAATATGACGAGATGTTACAAACTTCCCTTCTTTTCCGAAGAATGGTGAATCGTTAATCGAGAACAACATGCTCATTGTCGGCTCATCAATAGAGATTGTCGGCAACGGTTGCGGATTTTCCGCATCGCAGATACAATCCCCGATTTCAAATCCTTCAATTCCTGTTACCGCACAAATATCTCCTGCCTGAACGCTTTCTACTTTCACGCGGTTCAATCCTTCAAACACGAACAATTCTTTTACTCGGTGTTTTTCCTGGGAACCGTCGCGTTTTGACAATACAATGCTCTGGTTTGTTTTCAACTCACCTCTGTTCAAGCGTCCGATGGCAATACGTCCCACGAACGTTGAATAATCCAATGAAGTAATCAACAACTGTGTATTTCCTTCTTCAATTTTCTTTGGTGGAAAATACTCCAGGATTTTATCCAGCAACGGTGTAATGGACGTAGTCGGCTGTTTCCAGTCTTCGGACATCCATCCGTTTTTAGCGGAACCGTAAACTGTAGGAAAATTCAACTGTTCTTCGTCCGCATCCAGTTCAAACATCAGATCGAATACCTTTTCATGCACTTCTTCCGGAGTACAGTTTTCTTTATCCACTTTATTTACAACCACCAAGGGTTTAATTCCCATTGACAATGCTTTCCCCAATACGAAACGCGTTTGCGGCATCGGACCTTCGAAAGCATCCACCAGCAAACACACCCCATCGGCCATGTTTAATACACGCTCTACCTCTCCACCGAAGTCGGCGTGTCCGGGAGTGTCAATAATGTTGATTTTTGTCCCTTTATAAGAAACAGAAACGTTTTTAGATACGATTGTGATTCCACGCTCACGCTCCAGGTCGTTGTTATCCATGATTAATTCACCGGTCGGACGTTCTCTTTCGTCGATGACGTTACCGGCTTCAATCATTTTGTCCACCAATGTTGTTTTTCCGTGGTCAACGTGAGCAATAATTGCAATGTTTCTAATCTCCATAAAATTTATTCAGTTGTGTATGTTTTAGTATGAATTTCTTCTTCTGCGTCCGCCGCTGTTACCGGAACTTCTGTCAGAATCACTTTTTCCTTTGAATCCTCCTCTGTCAGATCCTTTGTCACGCCCTCTGAATCCTCCTCTGTCGGAGTCTCTTCTTCCACCGCGATCACCATCTCTGCGTCCACCGCCAAATCCGCCGGAACGTTTGTTTCCACCGTCAAAACGACCTCCACCACTTCTTCCACGGGAGCTTCCCTCACTTTTATTTTTTGTAATCTCAACCGATACTTTATGACCTTCGTATTCTGTACCATTGACATTACTCAAAATTTTGTCTGCTAATTCATCATCTGCTTCAAAGAAAGAAAACGATGCAAGGATATCGATCTTACCGATATTTTCAGAACGCAAACCTGTTGAATCACAGATCACACGCAATAAACCACCCGGATTCAATCCATCTCGCTTACCAAGACTTACAAAGAAACGTGTCTTACCTTCATCTCTTCTTGATCCACGGTCTCTGTTACGGCTTCCGCGATCTTCATTGAAATCATCCCGATCTCCACGATCTCTAGAAGTGCTTGCATTCAAATCACCTGCACGCTCGTAATAATCGATAAAGCGGTTAAACTCTGCAGAAATAAACTTCTTCACCACTTCTTCTTTTGACAATCCGTCAAATTCACGCATGATGATCGGAAGGAATTCTTCAATCTCGTCTTCTTTTACTTCCGTAGAGATGACTTTATCTGCTAATTTCAGCAATTGGATTTCACAGATTTCTTTTGCATTCGGAACAGTTCCTACTGTAAAAGTTGTACGAATTGTACGTTCAATCTGTCTGATTTTCCCTAATTCTCGTGTGTTAATCAACACCAATGATTCACCTTTCTTTCCTGCTCGCGCAGTTCTTCCTGAACGATGCGTGTAGTTTTCAATATCGTCCGGCAAGTTGTAATTGATCACGTGCGTTACATCACTCACATCAATTCCACGTGCTGCCACGTCTGTTGCCACCAAAATCTGCAATGATTTTTCACGGAAACGCTTCATTACTGAATCACGTTGTGCCTGGGACAAGTCACCATGCAACGGAGCTGCATTGTACCCATCTTTTTCCAGCATTTCAGCAACTTGTGCTGTTTCTCTGCGCGTACGGCAGAAAATCAATCCGTAAATGCTCGGGTTAAAGTCAATCAAACGTTTTGTTGCCGCATATCTGTCTTTTTCTTTCACCATGAAATAGATATGCTCGATGTTTTCGTTCGTTTGGTTTTTATGTCCAATACTAACTTCCAATGGGTTTGTCATGTAGTTTTTCGCAATTTCCGCCACTTCTTTGGGCATTGTTGCAGAAAACAACCATACATTTTTCCAATCCGGAGTTTGTTCAAGAATGGTATCAATATCTTCTTTGAATCCCATGTTGAGCATTTCGTCTGCTTCATCCAGCACGACCCACTCAACTTCTTCTAAACGAAGTGCTTTTCTGTTTGCCAAGTCCACCAAACGTCCCGGAGTTGCAACAACAATTGTTGCCCCGTTTTTAATATCAGTCATCTGGCGACGGATATCCGTACCTCCATATACTGCTACAACGTTAATTTTAAGGTGTTTGGAAAAGTTTTGCAAATCTTTGGTGATTTGCAGGCATAGTTCCCGTGTCGGGCAGATTACTAATCCTTGAGGAATTTTACGTCCTTCCTCTACTTTACTTACTAATGGAAGACCAAACGCTGCGGTCTTTCCTGTCCCTGTTTGAGCTAAACCGACGAAATCACTTTCTTCTTTGAGTAAGTGAGGAATCGCTTCGGTTTGTATCGGAGTGGGTGTTTCAAACCCCATTTCAGTCAACGACTTCAACACCCCACTCTTCAGCCCGAGTTCTTCAAATGTCATCTAATTAATTATAAAATTGGGTGCAAAGGTACGTAGATTTTCTTGTTATGCAACATTTTATTTTTGTTAAGAAAAAATAATGGAAATTATTAACAACAAAATAGCGTTTCCATTTTTTGAAAACGCTATTCCTTTACTTTTTAGTTAATTATTTTGATCCTTCAATCCTATGACTAATGTCCCCATTAATCGTATCGGCACTATGTGTACTCAAAATAATTTTACCGGAAGAACAGTGACCGCTACCTGAGAGTGTATGCGTTGCGTCCACTTGCTGGGACGGGATCGAGAAACTACTACTCCCTGTAATGATTGCCATGTAACTCTGACCGGAACCATACAGATTATTCAAGAAAATAGTATCCAATGTTGTCCCACCTGTTGTAACATGGAGTTCATACGTTTTTCCTTCTGAAAAATTACCTGCGACATACATACTATCCATCACTTGATAATAACCTAAGAATGAGTCCCGGTATGCTCCCATTTTGTATTTACATGTAAAATCTTTTTTCTCCGCCTTTGGATTATAATTAAGCGCAGCGGGGTCTGTGCACCCTTTCTTTTTACAGGCCACCGTTAATGTCGCAGCCATCATTCCAACCATCCATAAATTTTTCATGTTTCGTTCGTATTAGTTATTAGTAAATAAATGCACTACTACAAACCCGATTTATTACTGTTTATTTTAAACAAGATAATTTTTAACAAAAAAGCGTTTCCATTTCTGAAAACGCTTTTACTCATTATTCTGTTGCTATTGACTTATGCCAATACTTCTTTTACTTTATCTGCCGCCTCCTGCAACAATACTGCAGAATGCACATTCAACCCGGATTCGTCGATTAATTTTTTCGCTTCCTCTGCATTTGTTCCCTGCAAACGAACGATAATCGGAACCGGGATATTCCCCATGTTCTTGTACGCATCTACAACTCCCTGAGCAACACGGTCACAACGAACGATTCCACCAAAGATGTTAATCAAAATCGCTTTCACATTCGGATCTTTCAAGATGATGTGGAATGCTTTCTCAACACGTTCTGCATTTGCAGTACCTCCCACATCCAGGAAGTTTGCCGGATTACCACCTGACAATTTGATGATGTCCATCGTTGCCATTGCCAATCCCGCTCCGTTTACCATACACCCAACGTTTCCGTCCAGTTTCACGAAGTTCAATCCAGCTTCTCCAGCTTCTACTTCTGTCGGATCCTCTTCGGTCACATCACGCATTGCTGCATAATCAGGGTGACGGAACAATCCGTTCCCATCCAATGTTACTTTCGCATCTACCGCGATGATTTTGTTATCAGATGTTTTCAATACAGGGTTGATTTCGAACATTGATGCATCAATGCCCACATATGCGTTGTATAGAGAAACAACAAATTTTGTCATTTCTTTGAATGCTTGTCCGCTCAATCCAAGGTTGAAAGCAATGTTTCTCGCCTGGAACCCTTGAATTCCCACACGGGGGTCAATTTCTTCTTTGTAAATTTTTTCAGGAGTATGCTCAGCAACTGCCTCGATGTCCATTCCACCTTCTGTTGAGTAAACAATGGTATTTCTTCCTCTCTCGCGATCCAACAAAACAGACATGTAGAATTCTTCTGTTTCCGCTTCTCCCGGATAGTATACATCCTGAGCGATCAATACTTTGTTTACTTTTTTCGCTTTACCGTTTGTCTGAGCCGTCATCAGGTGACCTCCCAGAATTCCTTTTACTTTATCTTCAATCTCACCAAGGCCTTTTGCCAAAACAACTCCGTTGGAATCTGTTTCCTGAACTTTTCCTTTTCCGCGACCTCCTGCATGGATCTGAGCTTTCACAACATACCAACCAGTTCCGGTTTGTTCTGTCAGTTTTTTAGCTGCTTCAACAGCGTCTTCTACTTTGTCAATAACAATACCTTCCTGTACCGCTACTCCGTAGCTTTTAAGTATTGACTTCCCTTGATATTCGTGTAAATTCATTTGTTATGAGCTTTATTTTGCGTGGTAAAAATAATATTTTATTGTGAATGGGCAAACAGTTTTTTAAGGAAATAATACCGTGTTCATCTCCCGTCAAAATAATGGACAGTAAAATAAAAAGTCAATTGTCCCGTTTGGGAGGAAAAACTACACGATGAAATACCTTCTTGCTACATTTATTATCGGTTTATGTTACGTTACATCTGCACAGGATGATCTTCAACTGGGAATTTCAACGACATCTTCCAATTACATCGGCCGAACGGTCAGCAGTACCAACAGTAAAGAACGTCCGTTTATCGGATCGGGGTTCCTGTTGTTTACCAGCTATCAGTTTAAACAATCCAAAACGTCCTCATTGGTTTACGGAATTGAATATTCCTCTACCCGGCATACATTTTGGGCCAACGGGTTTGATCCGTTTTTCAGCAATACCTCCTTAAAAACGGCACTGCTCTACCAGTTCCGGTTCAATGTTAAAGGGCAGGTATCCCCGGTTGCACGAATCGGGCTCAACAATTTAGTTCAGATGTCACAGCAAACAACGACAGTACTTCGAAAGAGCAATGAAATTCTCACCAACGACAAGCGGGGCGGTATTTATCCCATGGCACAGTTGTGTATTGGTGCTGATTTCAGGATCAATCAACGCCATTCAATGATGGTATTATTAGGCATGAGTAAGGGGTTTATTCTCAATGAAAAATTGCAGTACATCAACACACAGACAAATTCCGCACAACTTTTTGAAACGGACGGCAGCTATTTTGATCTCAGAATCATTTGGTGTGTACGGAAAAAAGCCGGAGGGAAAAAGTCAACAGATGAAGGGTAAGGAATTTAGATAAAAAACGGAAAAGACCACCAATCCGGCAGTCTTTTCATTTGTTTCGTTTCTATTCGTCATGCATTCGCATTCACCCAGCTGCTGGTAATATCTCTGGATTTGAATTCTTTTGCTTTCACCTTTTTAATATCATCCCAGATTTGAGAAATTCCGTGTTGCAATGCATCTTTTTCATCTTCCATTGCTGTGACAACAACTGAAGGATCCGAAAAGTAATGCTTTACAAAATTTGTATCAAAATCTCCGCTTTTGAATGCCTCGTGTTTCAAGACAAACTTACCGAAATCCAATGTAGTCTTCACTCCTGAAATCTGGTATTCATCAATGGCTTTCACTGCTCGGGAAATAGCTGACTTTCGGTCTTTCCCCCACACAACCAGCTTGGCAATCATCGGATCGTAGAAAATCGGAATGTCCATTCCTTCTACAAATGCATCATCCACGCGAACCGCTCTTCCTGAAGGGACTCTGTATCGTTTCAGATTCCCGATGTCCGGTGTAAATCCATTCAACGTATCTTCCGCATACACACGAATTTCTACCGCATGCCCGTTAATGGTCAGTTCTTCCTGTTTCAACGGCAACGCTTCTCCCCGTGCAACACGAATCTGCCACTCCACTAAGTCCAGTCCTGTAATTTCTTCCGTTACCGGATGTTCTACCTGTAAGCGCGTGTTCATCTCCAGGAAAAAGAAGTCCATGTTTCCGTCGACCAGAAACTCAACAGTCCCTGCTCCTTCATAATCACATGATTTACAAACGGCAACTGCAGCCTCTCCCATTTTCTTGCGCAGTTCAGGTGTGAGCAACGCACTTGGTGCTTCCTCGATTACTTTCTGATGACGTCGCTGTACCGAGCACTCCCGCTCAAACAGGTAGACGGCATTTCCATGACGATCTGCAAAGACCTGAATTTCAATGTGACGGGGTTTGGTAACAAATTTTTCAATAAAAACGGCATCATTTCCAAATGAAGAGCGCGCTTCATTCTGCGCCAATCGCATTTGTTCGCGGAACTCTTCTTTTTTCTCAACCAGGCGCATCCCTTTTCCTCCACCTCCTGCAGAAGCTTTTATCAGAATCGGGTATCCTACTTCATCTGCCACTTTAATTGCTTCATCTACATCGGTAATTGCTTCATCGACTCCCGGCACCAACGGTACTCCGAAATCTTTAACAGCTTGTTTTGCACTTAACTTATCCCCCATCACCTCCATTGATTCAGGAGATGGTCCGATCAGTGTGATTCCTGCCGCTTTCACTTTGCGGGCAAATGCCGCATTCTCAGAAAGAAAACCGTACCCCGGGTGAATCCCGTCTACGCCCAGTTCTTTACAATAATCCAGGATTAGATCCATCTTGAGGTAGCTTTCCGCTGCTGGGCTTCCTCCTAAATAAACAGCTTCATCTGCTTCCAATACGTGTGGTGCATTTCTGTCTGCGTCAGAGTAAACCGCTACACTTTTGATGTCCATCGCTTTAAGCGTTCGGATGACCCTTCTGGCAATTTCTCCTCTATTTGCAATAAGTACTTTTTTCATGGAAGTCATTAATTTGATCTGATCGCGAAGATAACACTTTCAAAGAAACTGAATGGATATTTTTATGAGATTTGGGGGAAGGTTCAAACAAAATAAGGTACCTTTGCTGCTTGCTTATTAATTTATTCATAGAATGGTCACTAACAATAAGTCACACATAGACAGAGTCGTTCAACCGATCCAAAAATTTATTCAACAGGAAAAGTCAGGCGGACTCGTACTTGGAATCAGTGTTATCGTTGCTTTATTCCTTGCGAATTCTCCCTGGTCAGAAGCTTATCATCACTTTTTTGAACATAAATTCGGTCTTCAGTTTGACGGAGAAACCTACCTGGAATACAGCATTCACCACTGGATTAATGATGGTTTGATGGCAATTTTCTTTTTTGTCGTCGGGTTGGAACTCAAACGGGAAATTATTGGCGGAGAACTGTCCAATCCTCGTAAAGCAATGCTTCCCATCATTGCTGCAATCGGAGGAATGCTTGTCCCTGCAGTCATTTATTTTTCACTTAACCCTACCGGCGATGTTCAGGGGGGATGGGGAATCCCGATGGCAACGGATATCGCATTTGCGTTAGGGGTTTTGTATTTACTGGGCGACCGGATTCCACTGTCATTAAAAGTGTTCCTTACTGCACTGGCAATTGTTGATGACCTGGGCGCGGTACTTGTCATTGCGTTCTTTTATACCTCGGAAATATCTGCTTCGAGCTTACTGACGGGTCTCGCCTTTTTATCCGCTATGTACCTTGGAAATAAAGCCGGTATCAGAAGCATCCTGTTCTACGCGGTACTGGGAATCGGTGGTGTGTGGACCTCTTTTTTACTCTCCGGAATTCATGCAACCATTGCCGCCGTACTTGCTGCTTTTGTGATTCCGGCAGATGTGAAAATCAAAGAAGTTTCCTACATTGAAAAAATCAAAAAATACCTCAGTAAATTCGGAGGAATTGACCCCAAACACAACATCCCTACGCTAACCAATGAGCAATTGCATGTATTGGATGAAATAAAAAAAGATACCAATCAAGCCATTCCTCCTCTGCAACGACTGGAGCACGCTATGCACCCTATGGTAACGTTTGTTATTATTCCCGTTTTTGCCCTGGCCAATGCGGGTGTTTCAGTACTGGATATCGACGTCAATGAATTGTTCAGCACCAATGTCGCCCTGGGAGTCGGATTGGGGTTATTGGTCGGAAAAGTAGTTGGTGTCGTTGGGTTCACCTGGTTGAGTTCAAAACTAAAAATCGCTCCGTTTCCTGACGGAATGAATCTCCGGAATTTATTCGGACTGGGATTATTGGCTGCCATCGGTTTTACCATGTCTCTGTTTGTTACATCACTGGCATTTAATGACGCGACATACGTCACGCAAGCAAAAATCGGCATCTTTACCGCTTCTATTGCAGGTGGAATCCTTGGGTACATTGTTCTTAATAAGCAATCAAAAAAAGCAGGCAAGTGAAACGGTTGGTTGAGAACAAACAATTAAGCAGATACCTGTTTATTTTATCATTTCTGGCAATCGCTCTGCTGATTATCGAGAATGGTTTTGTTCTTCCTTCCCAAGCAGAAATTATTATCCTGATTATTTACGGCATCTTGTTGTCAGCCGGAATCAGCATGACCATTTTACGGCTTGTTTATAAAAAAACAACCAACGTCCGTTTGATCGTATTTGATCTGGTCAGTGTCAGCTTTATCCTGTTTTGTATTTTTAAACAGATCACATTACAACATTCCTACCACATCATTACGGATTGGATTCGTGTTGCTGTGATTGTAAAATGGGTCAGGGAAATGATCACCCGGCGGTTGTATTATAAGCGCTCACTGATCAACCCGGCACAATTGTTTATCATCAGCTTCCTTGTGATGATCCTCTGTGGTACCTTCCTGCTTATGTTACCGGAGTCTACGCATAACGGCATTTCGTTTATTGATGCTTTTTTCATGTCTACCAGTTCGGTATGTGTAACGGGACTTGGCGTCGTTGATGTGAGTGCTTATTTCACACATTTCGGGCAAACGGTCATCATGCTGCTGATCCAGGCAGGAGGATTGGGAATTTTGACGTTTGCAAGTTACTTTGCCTATTTCTTTAAGGGGGGAGCGACCTATGAAAACCAACTGGCATTAAGTGATATTTCAAGTTCCGGAAAAATCGGCGAAGTATTTACCACCCTGCGCCGGATTCTCATTATTACGTTTTTAATTGAATTTATCGGTGCGTGCTTTATCTACATCAATCTGGACAAGACGTTCATTCCAGGTTTCGGTGACCGGGTTTATTTTGCTGTTTTTCATGCCATCTCATCCTTTTGCAACGCCGGTTTTTCAACTATGCCCAAAGGAATGATGGATGGTGAATTAATCTTCAATTACCCGTTGCAGCTGACGATGGTTCTTATCTTTGTTTTCGGGGGATTGGGCTTCCCCATCATGATCAATATCCTGCGTTACGTCAAATACTTTATTAAACGCTATGTTCTTTGGTTTGTTTCGGGGGAAAACAATTACCGCGCATGGGTGATGACACTTAGCAGCAAAATCAACCTGATCACAACACTTGTGCTCATCGTTGTGGGAACCTCCGCCTTTTTTATTATGGAATATTCCAATTCACTGGCTGCGCACAACGGTTCCGGAAAAATCGTCACAGCATTGTTCTCTGCAACTACTCCCCGCTCCGCAGGTTTGAACACGATTGATTTCAGCAGCCTGCACATGTCTACTATTATTCTGATCATCCTGCTGATGTGGATCGGAGCTTCTCCTGCATCGACAGGTGGAGGGATTAAAACCAGTACATTTGCTATTGCAACGCTTAATTTTATCAGCCTGGCAAAAGGAAAAAGTAAAATAGAGTTGTTCCGGCGTGAAGTAGCCGACATCTCTGTCAGAAGGGCATTTGCCACCATGACACTCTCCTTTGTGGCAATCGGGACCGGAATCTGCTTTCTTTCCCATTTTGAAAACGACGCCTCTCTGCTTGAAATTGCTTTTGAATGCGTCTCCGCTTATTGTACAGTAGGGTTAACACTGGGAATAACGCCGGAGCTGAGCGATCCCGGGAAAATTGTATTGATCGCATTAATGTTTACCGGAAGGGTTACCATGTTGTCCATTTTAATTGCTTTCTTTAAGAAAGTCCGACCGATGAGTTACCAGTATCCAACGGATGAAATCATGATTAACTAAAAAATGACACAATGAAATTCATAATTGTAGGCTTAGGAAATTTCGGAGCTTCTCTTGCCGAAAAACTCACACAGCAGGGAAATGAAGTGATTGGTATCGACTCCAGTATGGCAAAAGTTACAGCCTTGAAAGAAAAGATCAGTCACACCATCTGCCTGGATGCAACAGACGAACAAACGGTTTCAGATCTGCCGTTGAGAAATACGGATATTGTGATGATCTGTATCGGTGAAAACCAGGGAACCAATGTACTGGCAACAGCGCTCTTTAAAAACCTGGAAGTAAAACGACTCATCAGCCGTTCGATCAATCCGCTCCACGAAAAAATACTCCGGGCAATCGGTGTGGATGAAATTGTGCGGCCGGAAGAAGAAACTGCGGAACGATGGTCGAAAAAACTATGCCTGAGAGGTGTTGTCGATTCATTCGAACTGAACAAAAATTACAGTGTTGTTGAAGTAAAAACACCTGCGTTTCTGGTGGGAAAAACCATCAAAGAAATCGGGTTTCGGAAAAACTATAAAATTGTGATTCTCACCATTATCAAACAATCAGAAGTGACCAGCTTACTGGGTAAAACCACAACGGTTTCAAATGTTCAGGGGATTCCGCAACTGGAAACAGTTATTCAGGCAGAAGATATCCTGGTGCTCTACGGCTCCAATAAAGACCTGGCAAAGATTGCAAAAATCACCCGGGAATAACGTTCTGTTTACAGCACAAAGATCGCCACGATAATAAATACAATGATGATCAAAATGTATTGCCAGAAATCGATAAAATAAGGTGCGTATTTTTTTAGATCATCTTTCCATCCCATGTCGCAAAGTTAAAAAAATCTTTTTCTAAAACTTTTTGTCTTTTATTGAGAATATCATTTTTCGTTGAGGGCGAATTTTGCTATATTTGTGCTGCGATAAAACTAAGTTATGACCAAAGAAATAGTATCAGACAAAGCAAAAACACTCGATTTCGATACCTTTAAATCAGAAGTATTAGCCGATTATAAACTGGCATGTATTTCCCGGGAAACTTCCCTGCTCGGAAGAAAGGAAGTTTTAACTGGAAAAGCTAAATTCGGGATTTTCGGAGACGGAAAAGAATTGGCACAAATCGCTTTGGCAAAACAATTTCAAAACGGGGATTTCCGCTCGGGGTACTACCGCGACCAAACCCTGATGATGGCCATCGATCAATTGAGTGTACAACAATATTTTGCAGGATTGTACGCACACACAGATGAAGAAATTGAACCTATGTCTGCAGGACGTCAGATGGGAGGACATTTCGGAACGCGTAACCTGGACAAAAACGGAGACTGGAAAAACCTGATGGAACAAAAAAACAGTTCTGCAGACATCTCCCCCACTGCCGGTCAAATGCCGCGCTTACTGGGATTGGCACAAGCATCCAAAGTATATCGCAACCATACGACCTTAAAAGAGTTGGAAGCATTCAAAAAATTCACAAACGGCGGAAATGAAGTTGCATTCGGAACCATCGGCGATGCTTCTACTTCAGAAGGACCTTTCTGGGAAACCATCAATGCAGCAGGTGTATTACAGGTGCCAATGGTTATGTCTGTGTGGGACGACGGGTACGGAATTTCTGTCTCCAGAGACAATCAAACAACAAAAGACAGTATCTCCGAAGCATTGGCAGGAATGCAACGTACGGAAGATAAACCGGGATATGAAATTTTCCTTACAAAAGGATGGGATTACGCGCATTTGTGTGAAACCTATGAAAAAGCAGTTGCACTGGCACGAGAAGAACACATCCCTGTCCTGGTACACGTAAAAGAAGTCAATCAGCCACAAGGACACTCCACTTCCGGTTCGCACGAACGCTACAAATCAGCGGAACGTTTACAATGGGAATCTGATTTCGACTGCATCAATAAGTTCAAAGAATGGATTCTGAACTTCAATGCAGATGGTTTGACCATTGCAACGGAAGAAGAACTCAAAGCAATTGCTGACGAAGCAAAAAAGTCTGTTCGTGACAGCAAAAACAACGCATGGAAAGAATTTACGGATGTCCTAAAAAAAGACCTGGCAGAAGCGATCCAATTGATAAAAACCGTTGCAGAACAGAGCTCCAACAAAGCATTTATTCAAAAGGAAATCGAAGCGCTTGAAAAGGCAATGGATCCGATCCGAAAAGATATTCTTTCCGCTGCAAAAAAGGTACTTCGCCTGATCCGAAATGAGCAAAATCCGGCAAAAACAGCACTGTCAGCATGGATTCAACAACAGACAAGTGTCAACTATGACCGTTACAGTTCTCATTTATATTCTCAGTCTGAAAAGGCAGCATTGAAAATCAAAGGAATTGAACCGACATACGATGCAAATGCTCCGCAGGAAGACGGGCGGATCATTTTGCGCGACAATTATGATAAAATTTTAGAAACGCGTCCGGAAGTATTGATTTTCGGGGAGGATGCCGGAAAAATCGGTGGTGTGAACCAAACACTGGAAGGAATGCAGGAAAAATACGGTGAATTGCGTGTCGCTGATACCGGAATCCGTGAAATCACCATTATCGGGCAGGGAATCGGAATGGCGATGAGAGGATTGCGTCCGATTGCAGAAATTCAGTACCTGGATTATTTACTATACGCTATTCAGGTCATTTCAGATGATCTGGCAACTGTTCAATACCGAACAAAAGGAGGTCAAAAAGCACCGTTGATTATCAGTACACGGGGACATCGCCTGGAGGGAATCTGGCACTCCGGATCACCAATGGGAATGATCATCAATGCCGCGAGGGGTGTGCATGTGTGCGTACCGAGAAATATGACAAAAGCAGCTGGTTTTTACAACCTGTTGCTGGAAGCAGATGAACCGGCAATTGTCGTGGAGCCGCTAAACGGATACCGTACAAAAGAAGCACGTCCGAGCAACATCGGAGTATTTAAAATTCCGTTGGGAGTTCCTGAAATCGTAAAAGAAGGGACTGATTTAACGATTGTTTCCTATGGTTCAACATTTAATCTGTGTGAAGTGGCGGCTAAGCAACTGGCAGAATTGGGAATCAACGTGGAATTAATTGACGTTCAAACGTTACTTCCGTTTGACATTCACCATGTCATTGCAGAATCGTTGGAGAAAACGAACCGTTTACTAATTGTAGACGAGGATGTGAGCAGTGGTGCAACAGGGTTCATGCTGGACAAAATCCTGGTAGAACAAAAAGGATATTACCACCTGGATTCCGCACCTGTGACATTGAGCGCGAAAGATCACCGTCCCGCGTACAGTACAGACGGAGACTACTTTTCAAAGCCAAGCATCGACGATATCGTGGAGACAGCTTATTCCATTCTGCACGAAGCAGATCCGAAAGCGTACCCGGCATTGTATTAAAATAATCATGTATAAAACAACAAGACCCGATCATGAACTGGTCGGGTCTTGTCGTTATACTCTGCTGAATCAATATATTTCTCAAAAAAGGACAATAATTCGTTAACATACCCTATTCATTAACTAATTAATTTTACTTGCTTTAACAAACAGGTCGGATGACGAATAAAGCACATATATTACAACAGATCTTAGACAATCGGACAGACAATAAAAAAGTGTTCGGAACATCGTTCAGTATCCGGCACAAAGAGCATATCTGGTACGGGGCAAGTGGTAACCTGACAACTGAAAGCAGTTATTTTATAGCAAGTACAACCAAGTTGTATACAACTGCTATCATCCTGCATTTCCAATCAAAAGGATTATTAAAACTCGACGACCTGATCCTGCATTACCTGGATGAACACATCATCACCGGGTTGAACAGGCACAAAGGGGTTGATTACTCCAATAAAATCACCATCAAGCAGTTACTCGCACACACATCCGGGATTCCGGATTATTTTCAAGGTAAAAATGAACTGGGAATTAGTCTTGAGCATCAGTTAATGAAAAACACGGATCAGGCCTGGTCATTCGAAGACGCTATCATGCGGGCAAAAACAATCTCTTCTTCTTTTTCAGCAGGGACATCAGGAAAAGCTCTTTATTCCGATACCAATTTTCAGTTACTGGGAAAAATTATTGAAAAGATAAGCGGAAAAACACTGGAAGAAAATTACAGCGAATTTATTTACACCCCGTTGCAGCTAACAAAGACATACCTGTACCAAGATCCAAATGACAAAATTCCCGCCACCTTATTTTACAAGCATTCACCATTGGACATTCCTCTTGCCATGTCTTCTTTTGGCCCCGATGGGGGAATGGTATCCACCTCCGACGAATTACTTCAGTTTTTATACCATTTTTTCAATGGGACGTTCTTCGAAAAATCGACGCTAAAGGAATTACAGGTTTGGAACAGAATTTTCTTCCCAATGAAATCGGGTGTAGGTATCCATCAATTCAAACTTCCAAGGTTTTTTGATCCTCTTGGAATCATGCCGGAACTAATCGGTCACTCCGGGCTTTCCGGGGCATTGGCGTATTATAGCCCGCAACATGATCTATATATTGCCGGGACAGTCAATCAGGTAGCATATCCGGACACGTCTTTTAAGTTGATGACCAAATTAATTCGAACAATGTTGAAAAAGTAAGTACATTTGAGACAATGAAAGCATTACTTTTAGTTGGCATTGGCGGAGGGATCGGCAGTATTATGCGATATCTCACCACAGTACTGATTTCCCGGTATTCCTCCTCCCTGTTCCCGTGGGCTACATACAGTGCAAATTTGTTGGGATGTTTATTGATTGGTTTATTTATAGGAATCCTGGAGCGTCAACAGGTGCTTAGTTCCGATTTAAAGTTACTGTTAATCACTGGTTTTTGCGGAGGTTATACCACTTTTTCTGCGTTTGCAAATGAAAACATGACACTGATTCAAAGCGGTCATACATTTACCGCACTGCTATACATTGCGGTTAGTGTATTGTCCGGAATTCTTGCCGTGTACGGAGGAATGCTGATCGCGAAATCTATCTGACAACGGTCTTTCCCGGCTTCACGGACTGCAAAAAACACATTACTCCTGTTACAGCATTGATTTTACCTGTTATTTTTTACCGATTTTACTATATCCCATTCAAATAAAGAGAATTTTAATTTAAGATAATTTTATCTTAAATTAAAATTCTTCCTATATTTGTTGAAACGAAAGGAGTTCTCACAGTAAACAGACAACAACCATGAATACCACCGATTATACAAAAGCACAGGGACACTGGGTGCTTGCCCGAATGGGGAAAAAAGTACTGCGTCCGGGAGGGAAAGAATTAACACATCAATTAGTCAGATCGTTGGAAATCACAACTGAAGATCACATTGCAGAATTTGCCCCCGGATTAGGATTCACTGCTTCCATTTCACTAAAAAATATGCCTTTTTCCTATGTAGGAATTGATGCCAATCAGGAAGCAATTCGTTATTTGAAACAAAAAGTAACTGGGAGAAATGTCGAATTTATTGAAGGAAATGCGGCCTCTACCCCATTGACGGCGGGCAGCAAAGATAAAGTCTACGGTGAAGCAATGTTGACAATGCATGCCGATCACCGCAAATCAGAAATCATAAAAGAAGCACATCGTATTCTGAAAAAAGGAGGTCTGTATGCCATTCACGAACTGGGACTAACGCCAAATGATCTGAGCGAAGATATGAAAGCAACAATTCAAAAAGATCTGGCACTTGCCATTAAAGTAAACGCCCGCCCATTAACAGAAGCTGAATGGATCACTTTATTGGAAAGTGAAGGATTCAGGATCAGGAAAACAGAACGCAATACGATGCACCTGCTCGAACCCTCCCGGATAATTGACGACGAAGGTGTATTCAGAGCATTGAAAATCGGGTTAAAGCTACTGACAAATCCGGGAGCACGAAAACGAATTATACACATGAGAAAGACATTCAAGAAGCATCAGCAGCACATGAATGCCATTGTTATTATTGCTGAAAAAATTTAAATCAGGGACATATGGACATTACAGAAAACAGTATCATCGGAGAATTAGTCGCATCTGATTACAGAACAGCATCCGTTTTTAAACAACATCGTATTGATTTTTGTTGCAACGGAAACCGTACAATCCACGAGGCATGCAGCAACAAGAAAACGGATACAGATCGTTTGATTGCAGAACTCAGGCAGGTAGTATCTTCTTCGAACAACACGGTCATTGATTATACTTCATGGCCAATCGATTTACTCGCTGATTACATTGAAAAAAAGCACCACCGGTATGTAGAGACAAAGATTCAGGAAATCAAACCTTTTTTGAAGAAGATCGTCGCGGTACATGGGGCGCAACATCCTGAACTTGCAGAAGTAGAAGAATTATTCATCGCTTCCGCAGGAGAATTATCTATGCACATGAAAAAAGAAGAGTTGGTTCTGTTTCCGTTTATCCGCAAGATGACCGCAAACCAACTCACAGGTGAAACGACTCCTGCCCCCCATTTCGGGACAGTACAAAATCCGATTAATATGATGCACCACGAACACGATACTGAAGGGGAACGGTTTCGCAGAATTGCGGAGCTCACCAATCAGTATACACCACCGGCAGATGCCTGTGCAACTTACAAAGTAACTTTTTCGATGCTCAAAGAATTTGAAGAAGACCTGCACCTGCACATCCATCTTGAAAATAATATTTTGTTTCAGAAAGCCATTCAACTGGAACAACAGACATGAGCAGGATAATCCATATCAAACGTGTGTACGAACAACCGGAAGAAAGTGATGGTTACAGAATTTTAGTTGACCGCCTCTGGCCCAGGGGAATAAAGAAGGAACAAGCACATGTGAGTGAATGGAACAAAGAAGTAGCTCCTTCAACTGAGTTGCGCACATGGTTTGATCATCGTCCTGAGCGGTTTGAACAGTTCTCCCGGGAATACAGGAATGAGCTCTTGCAAAAAAGGGAGGAATTAATCCGTATTCAACGCCTTGCAGATAAGCAGCCGGTGACATTGATCTATGCAGCGAAAGATCCGGAGATGAATCACGTCGTGATACTTTGTGATGTATTGAGCACAATTAAAGGATGATAGGATGACTTTATGATGGTGCAGTTGGATGATGGTAGGATTTAAAAACAGAGTGGGCATTCAGGAAAAGTTTCTTGTTTACCGGATGTGAAATGCAACTGACTTGATCCGTTTTGTCAACACGCCATCGATTGTTTCTTCGAGGATCATGTTTTGTACTGCCGGGTCATCCAACACTTCATTCAGTGGTTTGATCACACCGACCGGAATGTGTTCTTTCGCCATTGCATGGAGCAGTACTTCACTATCGATCAACTCAATTTTTTCCTGCAGGATGCGTTGCAACTTTAACCGGTTGACCACCCGTACCTGATTGTACGCGAACAATTCATCATCGACCAGGTTCAGACAGTCTAAGAACTGGCACAATTTAAAAAAATGATTGTTGCTTCCAATCGCAAACGTGATTAGCTTATCATCCTGTGTAATGAACAGCTCGCCGTAAGGAGCAATGTTAGGATGCAGGCTTCCTACTCGCTTTGCAACAAATCCCTGATTCAGGTAATTAGTCGCCTGGTTGACCAAACTACTTACCGCAGCTTCATACAAGGAGACATCTACCGTTTTTCCTTCACCACTCTCCAACCGTTGCAATAACGCCACTAAAATTCCTTCTTTCAATTGATGAGCAGCCAGCACGTCAATCAGTGCAACCGGCATTTTTACAGGTCCACTGTCGGGAGTCCCGTTCATACTCATAAATCCGGATTCTGCCTGGAGAATCAAATCATACGCGACCCTATCGGAATCCGGACCAAATCCGGAAATACGCCCATGAATCAGCCTCGGATTAATGTTTTTTAATACTTCGTTTGTGAGGTTAAACTTATCTGCATCACCCGATTTGAAGTTTGTCAACAGAATATCTGCCTGTTCAACTAACCCTAAAAATTCCGAACGGTCGGCTTCTTTGGTATAGTCTAATTTCCGGTATTCCTTTTTGTAATTAACGGACGAAAAATAGGCGGAGACAGTGCTCTCTTTTGATTCCGTCGGCAGCCGCCATGTGCGGGTAACATCCCCGTGAAGGGGATGTTCTACTTTAATTACTTTCGCTCCTAATTCGGCAAAAAACATTCCTACAGACGGACCAGCCAATACCGTCGATGCATCAATAACTACTAACTTTTTTATGTCCACTTTACCAATTTATTCGTGTTTAATGCCAATCAGGAAGCGTACATCAATTCGTCAATTCCCAGTTGATGTATTCATTAACCGTTGCTTCCTGCTCAGGAGTCAGCTTTGCCTTTTTCGCCATGTTCGGTAAAATTTTGTCCCAGTCCTCCCGTGAAAAATCCTCTACCGTTTTCAATTTATGACAGCGATTGCAACTCTGTGCGTACAAATTATATCCTTCTTCTACTTTTGCATTCGGGAAGTTCATTACTTTTTCTTCCGTGCTGACAGTTGTTGTTTTAGGACCACATGACACTACCGCCAATGCTCCCATAAAAATAAGTGCTTTGAATTTCATAACTATAATACCAATTTGGAATAAAAGTAAAGAAAAAATTCATTCCCGGGTAACTTTTGCAAGAAATCTCACCGGCTACTTTTTTGTTTATATTTTAACAGTCACTTCCCAAAAAGCAAAAAAAAACCTATTTTTGTTACTATAAACCGGACATCATTATATGTGGATTGAATTGACCTTATTACTTAAACATATGATTAAGCGCAATCCGGAATGATTTGCTCATTTTAACTGCGTTTTAATTAGTTATTCATAAAAAACTTAAGGTTATGCCATTTTATCATAAATTAGGAACGATTCCTTCCAAGCGACACATCCAGTTCAGGCAAGCTGACGGCTCGCTCTATCAAGAGCAGTTATTTGGCACCATCGGTTTTGACGGGATGTCGAGTTTGTTGTATCACATTCATCCTCCGACAGTGGTGAATGAAATTCTGGGAGAAAAAAACATCGCGCCGGAAATTGCCATCGAAAAAAACATGGTGATGCGCAGTCTCCAGGGTTTCAATGTACCTCCGACCGATGATTACCTTGAAAGCCGTGTTCCTGTATTGGTCAACAATGATGTCTACATCGAGTTGGCCTCTCCGAAAAAATCAATGACGGATTATTTCTACAAAAATGCGGACGCAGATGAAGTAATCTTTATTCACAGAGGTTCCGGTGTACTCAAAACGCAATTGGGAAATATTGATTTCTCCTATGGGGATTACCTGGTGGTACCTCGCGGAATGATTTATCAATTGCATTTCGAATCCGAAGACAACCGCTTGTTTATTGTTCAGTCGTTCCATCCGGTATACACACCGAAACGGTACAGAAACTGGTTTGGACAGTTGTTGGAACATGCCCCTTTCTGTGAACGCGATATTCGTCCTCCTCACGTACTGGAGCCAATCGACGAAAAAGGTGATTTCCTGATCCGGATCAAAAAAGAAGATGTGTTGTACAGCTATGTATATGCTTATCACCCGTTTGATGTTGTCGGATGGGACGGATACAATTATCCGTATGCTTTCTCAATTCATGAATTTGAACCGATCACGGGACGGGTACATCAACCACCACCGGTACACCAGACGTTTGAAACAAGCGCGTTTGTTATTTGTTCATTTGTTCCACGGTTGTATGACTATCACCCGTTATCCATTCCGGCACCGTACAATCACAGCAACATTGATTCCGACGAAGTATTGTACTACGTTGATGGTGATTTTATGAGTCGCAATCATGTGGAGAAGGGACAAATTACACTGCACCCGGCAGGAATTCCTCACGGACCGCATCCGGGAGCATACGAACGCAGTATCGGAAAGAAAGACACCCAGGAGTTGGCCGTTATGGTAGACACATTCAAGCCCCTCAAGTTAACAAAACAAGCGTTGGGACTGGAATTGAAGGAATACAAAACATCCTGGAAATTGTAAATAAAAAAGAAGTCAAACAAAACTAAAATATTAAAATCATGTCAGATAATTTAAAAAGTGTAGAATACGGATTGGAGAAAATCTTTGAAGGAGCTCAGGATTTTCTTCCGTTACTGGGAACAGATTATGTAGAGTTTTATGTAGGAAATGCCAAACAAGCTGCGCACTTCTACAAAACAGCATTCGGGTTTCAGTCGCATGCGTATGCCGGATTGGAAACAGGAATGAAAGACCGTGCATCGTATGTATTGAAGCAAGACAAAATCCGTTTGGTCCTGACAACAGCATTGAACAGCCAGTCACCGATTGGTGAGCACGTAAAAAAACACGGAGACGGCGTAAAAATCGTTGCCTTGTGGGTGGAGGATGCGCGTAAAGCATTCGAAGAAACGACCAAACGAGGGGCAAAAGTATACATGGAGCCAACAGTAGAAAAAGATGAGCACGGTGAAGTTGTACGTGCCGGAATCTATACCTATGGAGAAACGGTTCACATGTTTGTTGAACGCAAAAATTACACCGGGGAGTTTTTACCGGGGTATGTGAAATGGGAATCTGATTACAACCCGGTTCCGGTCGGTTTGAAATTTATTGATCACATGGTTGGTAACGTTGGTTGGAATCAAATGAATGTTTGGGTAAAATGGTACGAAGATGTCATGGGATTTGTCAATTTCCTTTCATTTGACGACAAACAGATTACGACTGAATATTCTGCTTTGATGTCAAAAGTGATGTCGAACGGGAACGGGCGCATCAAATTCCCGATCAACGAACCGGCTGAAGGTAAAAAACGTTCACAAATTGAGGAGTACCTGGATTTTTACGAAGATGCGGGAGTGCAACACATTGCCGTTGCTACGGACGATATCATCAAAACCGTTTCAGACATGCGTTCACGCGGTGTTGAATTCTTAAGTACACCTCCGCAGGCGTATTATGATGCCATCCCGGATCGTTTGAAAGCTCACATGTCTAAGTTCAAAGAAGACATCAAGGAACTGCAAAAGCTGGGAATTATGATTGACGCGGATGAAGAAGGATATTTGTTGCAAATCTTCACCAAACCGGTAGAAGACCGTCCTACATTGTTCTTTGAAATTATTCAACGAATGGGAGCCCGTGGTTTTGGAGCAGGAAACTTTAAAGCCTTGTTTGAATCCATCGAAAGAGAACAGGAATTAAGAGGTACATTGTAACCCTCTGATTTATCAATAAAAAAAAATCCCCTGTCTCAACAACTGACAGGGGATTTTTTTTTGTTATCATTTTCAATTATTTCTTAACTGCTTCTTTCGCTACCGCCAGCAATTGTTCCGGAGTGACATATCCCAAGCTTTCCTTGATCAACTCTCCTTTTCCGTTTACGAAGATCAATGTCGGATAAGCACGCACCTTAAACAAGCGCGCCAATTCAGGCCCTTCCGCATCTTTCTCCATTTCAATTTTCAGGTTAATAAAATTACTGTTGAAAAAATCACCGACTTCTTTGTTGGTAAATGTATTTTTCGCCAAGTATTTACACGGTCCGCACCAAACGGTATAACAGTCTACAAAAATCGGTTTCCCTGTAGATGCGGACAATTTCAACGCATCTGCATAGGTCATTGAGCTAAACTTGATTCCTACTTCTTCCTGTTTAACAGACTGCTGCGCTTCCTGTTTTTCTTTCGGAAATGCAAATGCCATTGTAATTGCTGCCCCCAATAAAACCGTTAATCCTATAATCTTTCTCATGTTTCCTGTTTTTACACTGTTGTTATACATTGATAATTCTCCAAATTTGTTACTTTTAAACCAAATATCATTCCAATAATACGAATGAATTTACAATTTCTGACAAATAACGTACAAATAAAAGAGCAGGTTGCTTCATTTATCCGTGAATGGGAAGATGAATCTTCATTTTTTGACAGCAAGACTTCCGGGTCCACCGGAACCCCGAAAACGATCCGCATAGAGAAAAAACATGCGGAGGCATCTGCACAGGCAACCATTAATTTTTTACAACTGCACGCATCGGATAATGCTTTGTTGTGCCTGAACCCGGAAACGATCGGTGGTAAAATGATGATCGTCAGAAGTTGGATCAATTGTATGAACCTGTACGTAGAGGAACCGACGGCGAATCCGTTAAAAAATGCCGTTATTTCATTTGATTTCATCGCTATTGCCCCTATTCAACTGGCCGCTATTTTGCAGGAATCACCTGAAAAACTAAGAAAAATACGCTGTGTCATCGTCGGAGGGGGAGCAATCTCTGAAGCAACCGGGCAACGGCTAAAGCAAGAACGAATTACGGTATTTCAGACATTCGGAATGACCGAAACCATTTCGCACATTGCACTGCGAAAAGTTGGTTATGAAGAGGAAACCGCTTATACAACACTTCGTACGGTCACGATCAAAGATGTCGGTGGAAATTTGTGTATCCACGCCCCACTTATCGGTATCCGGGAATTGATTACAAACGATGCCGTTGAAGTACTCAACGATCATCAATTCAAATGGATCGGCAGAACCGATTTTGTCATTAACAGCGGTGGAATTAAGATTCAGATTGAGGAATTGGAAAAGCAACTCCAGCAATTCATTCCCCAAAAACTGTTTGTACACCCAAAAAAAGATGAAAAACTCGGAGAGAAAATTGTATTGATCGTCGAAGGAACGGAACAGGATTTCCTTGCATCAAAAACATTTTATACGTTCCTGGAAAATCGGTATCACGTTCCGAAAGAGGTTGGTTTTATTCCGAATTTTATTTTGACTCCCAGTCACAAAATCAACCGAATTGCTAACTTTGAACAACTCGATGAGCACTGCTTTAAGCAAATATTATAAGTTATTCGGCCTTCCGGAAACTGCTACTCAGGCAGAGATCAAACGTGCATATCGCCAGCTGGCCATGCAGTATCACCCGGATAAAAATGGTGGTGATGACCGGTTATTTCTTGAGATAAAAGAAGCATATGAATACCTGACAGGGCGAAAAACGGTTGCTTCGCAGCAGCACACGCACACCTACTCCCCTACCAGGAGTACCAGTCAGGCACGTCAGCAATCCAACGAGGAACGGATCAAACAAGCCCAGCAGCGAAAAAAAGATACGGCCTACAAAGAGCACATTGAAAATGAGCGTTATTTTCAAAAGTTAACTTCCGGTTCCCGGTGGCGGATTTTAAAACTGGCGTCCAAAATCGGTGCGGTCATTTTCCTGGTCCTCATAATTGATGTATTTCTTCCCAAACGCTATACCCCCAAACGAATCGTTGCATACGATAAACAAAATATCGGAGGTCTCGATTCGGATTCGGGGGTGAAAAAAGTTTTTTTTGATGCAGGAGAAACCTATTACATCGAAAATTTTTATTCGATTTATTCCACGGATCCGGATGTAATTCTGGTTCAATCCGCAATCTTTCACAATGAAATCGGTTTTATTCCAATGTACGGACACGGTTCAAAAACATACCGGATTCAATATAGCATCGGTGCGCATGCGTACCTTCTTTCTCCGTTGTTCCTATTCCCGTTGTTTATTGTGCTGTTCAAACGTAAAACCTATACATTTACGCTGTTTTACTTCCTGAGTTTGTTCATCTCTACTCCATTGATACTGCTTTTTCTCTTCAGCGGCAACCGGTGGCTGCATTTGATCACGTTGGGTTATTTTTGATCAGCGAAGTAAGTGTGCCTGGTACAACCGGATTTGTTCGTACGAAATGTGTTCTCCGGCCAGTTCCTTTATCTCGGAAAGTTGTAATTCTTTCGTACCGACGATACGCTTCAGGTAAGTATAAGTTTCCTCATCCATTACCTGTAGAATATCCAACTTTTCATTTTTAATCAGTTGCGACAAGTGTCCGTAAATCGTTCCTTTTGATAATTGACGCCTGGATGCGATTTCTTCTACTGTCAACCCCGTTTCAAAATATTCGAGGGTTTGTTCAATGGTCGGTTTTTTCTTTTCTTTCGGACCTGACTTTTTCTTTTTCGTTTCTTTCTGGAAGAACAAACTGTCCTCCTCTTCATTCTGGTTGGTCGCCATGAATAATTCCGCATTACTGACAAGTGTGTGTTTCACTTTCGCAATGCGGGCAATTTTATAATTCAGGATATCTTCTCCAAAACACGTTTTCTTATCGATTATTTTTCCAAGAACAATGTGTTCAACAATTACCGCCGTCTTTTTTATATTCAAAATCGTTTCCAGCAATGCTTCTTCCAGTTCCTGTAGTTCTTCTACAAATACCTTTGATTTTTTCACCCGGTTGAGCTCCATCATTTTTTTCAACAGGGAAGTATACACCGTATCCAGGATCGGAAAAAAATAATCAACAGAGGCCTGTACCCGCTCCAGGATTTTCTGCTGGTTGTAATGAGGTGCATGAAAGAGTGATTCCAATTGCCCCCGGAATTTCCGCGCCGGTTCTAACGTACTCTGAATGGAATAATTCTGTGCTGTGATCCAGGTATAACTTTCTCCTTTCAGTGACTTTTTAGGTTGCAACGCATAGCTATTTTCGTGCGTTGACCATTTGGAAGCCATTTCCAGCCAGTCATAGGTCTTTGTTAATCTTCGGAATAATTCCTGTTTAACGGCATGTGGCAATAATTCGGCCAACCGGTCTTCGTTTTCAGACTGTTCACCGTAGCGAATAATGGATGCATCAGTATTGATTCCATTGATTTTCATCGGCTTTAACATCACCAATCCATCGAGCGAACGCAAGCGCGACAATGCAACGTATGCCTGTCCGGGTGCAAAAACATCCGACACGTCCAGTACCGCTTTATTAAATGTCAACCCCTGACTTTTGTGCACGGTAATTGCCCATGCCAGTTTTAAGGGGAACTGAACAAATGTCCCGATAACCTCTTCTTCTATTTCTCCTGTCGTTTCATTATTCGTATACCGGATATTTTCCCATTCGTAGCGTTGGACTTCGATTCGTTTTTTATCTTCAATGCATTCAACCACCACATCAAACTGGTTGATTTCGGTTACAATCGCCATTTTACCATTGTAGTAGAGTTTTTCAAAAGACAAGTCATTTTTAAGAAACATGACCTGCGCACCCTTTTTCAATTGAAGTTCCGGCTCTACGGGGTATATATGGGGCGGAAAATCTCCTGTAATCTCTGTGGTATATGTATATGCCTTTCCGGGAAGCTGTTCCAGCGCTTTTTGATTGATCACATCTGCTTTGTGGTTGTGTGTGGTCAATGTAATGTACCCTTTTTGTTCGGATGCCTCAAAGGTTGCATCGACTTTTTCATTGATCACAGCCAGCCCTTCGGCATTCAACTGATTGGTCCGCAACTGGTTCAATACCTCAATAAAAACCTGGTCCTGCTGCCGGTATATTTTTTTCAGTTCAACATACACCGGAGGCTGTTCCTGCAAGACGAGGGCATTAAAAAAGTGAATTCCGGCATAGTACTTATTCAACTGTGCCCACTCTTCCGGTTTTATGACCGGTGGAAGCTGGTGTAAATCACCGATAAACAATACCTGCACCCCGCCAAACGGTTCATTTGTCCGCCGGATATTGCGCAACACCCAATCCATCGCATCCAGGACATCCGCACGCAACATACTTACTTCATCGATGATCAGCAGTTCCAACGCACGCATCAGTTGTTGCCGTTTTTTATTGTGTCGGAAATGGCGCAGCAGCGTTGTCTTACTTTCCAGTTTTACCTGATTGGAAATGTACATCTCATTGATAAAATCAGGAATAAATCCTCCGAATGGAAGCTGAAAAAAAGAATGGATGGTAACCCCTCCGGCGTTCAGAGCTGCAATTCCTGTCGGAGCAACAATGACGGCCTGTTTGTGTGTGGAGTCGATGAGTTTTTTTAAAAATGTCGTTTTCCCGGTACCGGCTTTACCAGTCAGAAAAACGGATTGATTCGTGAGATTAATAAATTGTTCGGCAAATTCCTGCGGTTCTGTCATGTTCATCGGTGAGCATTCGTTTTCCATTTAAGTTAATGAAAAATAACCTTTCGGTGCAAGCTCTTTTTTCTTTTTTTCAAAAACTGGTTACTTCTGATCAAATTCGTACGCTCCTCTCGGGTCGGTAATTTTATAGCTTGTGAAATCCTGTTTCGCCCGCAAACTGGTTCCGAATGCTTTTCCCTTCGGAGAAATCAACCGGACATTCTGGTCTGTATAAATCGTACTGTCCGATTGGTTCCAATACAAAATACTGGTATACATCGTCCGTTGATCCGCATGGTTGACCAGTTTAACGGAATCTTTTACAAACATTTTTCCCGTCTCGTGGTCCACTTCTCCGTATTTTGCAGTCAGCGTCGTCGTTATTTTTCCCTGGTCATCATAAAAATCGACTTTCAGGCTGTCTTTCAACTTCGTTGTATGCGGTTTGGAATACGTTTCAGCATGTACCGCAAAAATATTGAGTTTTGCATATCCTGAATCTGCGTAATAGATATTCAAATTCACAGACACTTCGTTGGGAGCCTTTGGGTCGTACGTAATTTTTTTGATCTTGTCCAGATCGTTGGTACAGGAAAACGCAACAAGTACCGTCAGCAGCCCTCCCCACAACCGTATTGATCCGGAGCGCATGCTGATTAATCCAGTTTTCGTTTAACAAACCACCGGTCGTTGATTCCCGGAGCAATCAGAATTCCAAGGTTCACTGCAACAAAGGTCTCATTCATTGCTCCCGGTTGGTTGTTCCCCCTCTTCCCGACTCCAACTCCTAACTGAATGGAAGAGTCCAGGCGTTTATCAACCAGGACAGGAATACCGAACCCGACTGTTGCCGCCCATTCATTCAATTGAGCTCCGTTGTACATGTATGGGAGCGCATTACTGTAAAATCCGACTCTGTAATTGATGCGTTCAAAAAACTTCGGCATCAGGTTTCCAAAATATTGTGTTTCAGGAATGTATTGCACTCCCACCTGGAAACCGGAAGAATTCTTAAGATTATACGAAAACGATGTATCGCTGTAATTTTCACGGTATTTTGACCAGTCTGTTGCCGAATAACTTGCTGCCACCATCAATTGAGCATTGCGTTCGCCACCATCCTTTTTCGTTGTTTTCAGTATTTTTGAATACGACACTCCTACATTATAACTGGACGCAAATAAGATTTTACCTTTCAATTCTCCTGACTCTGTCAGCAACTGGTATGTGTTCGGATTACTTACATCACTTGCCGAGTAGGACAATTGACGGTTGTAGGAAGAGCGAATCTGTTGTTGCGGCTCATAAGTTCCTCCCACTGAAATCATGTGCCCGTTTTTGATGTGATATTGAATCAAGGTTCCCAGATCATAATGAAACGAACGCAGATGCTGGCTTCTGGTCTCTACTCCCCCCGGTTTTGCAATTGCGGTTTCAATGGAGCTTCGTCTTTCATCCTGTACCGTTCCAAACACCCCTCCTACATTTCCTCCCACTGACCACTTAAACGATTTGTAGTTCAAAATATTAACCGAAAATCCAATGAATGCTTTGTTCAGGGTACCATTCCCCATGTAATCATACCTTACAGAATCTTCCATCAACAGGTATTTTTCAGTAATCGAATAAGATTTTTTGTACACCGGCTTCAAACCGAATGCCAGTCCGAATCGTTTTGCGAACGAAAGTCCGAAAGCGATTTCAGAAATATTGGAAGACGAATTGAACTCTTTAATGGAATCAGCCTGGTTGAATGAGAGTCGGGTTGAAAATCCGACGGAAAAAATCGGAAACTGGTGCCGCAAATACGAATACGTTGCAGGATTAGATGTATTCAACACGGAAGGATAAGCGTATGTAACTGACTGATTCCCCATTCCGGAGAAAACAGGATGTACTGAATTGAGACGCTCGCCAACACCTGCAGACGAATAAGGGAAGTTAGTTTGAGCAGCTACTCCGTATGCAACAGAGATCATCACTATCAATAAAAATCTATTGAACATTGAATACATATATTTGATAAAGCCCTTCCAGGGTTAAATTTTTGTTTGCAAAGATGTTATTTTTTGTTTCCAAATCAAAGTATTTCGCATCTCCTCCGGTCACAAAAATAGTTAATGATTCATATTTTTGTTCATAACGCGCAATCAAACCATTTATTTCAGCCTGCATCCCATTGATCACTCCTGAGTGCATTGATTCTTTCGTTGACTTCCCGATTAATTCGACCTGTGTGGTTTCACTGATTAGTGGGAGGTTTGCCGTATAATCATTTAATGACTGATACCGCAGGCGGATTCCCGGACTGATTGATCCTCCCTGGTAGATTCCGTCATGTGTGACGACATCCAGTTTGATACATGTCCCCACGTCTACAACCAATACATTGGTCTTCTTCTCTGCCTGGTTCCACCCCCCTACTGCATTACACAACCGGTCTTTTCCCAGTGTTTCAGGAGTTGCATAGTTCAGGGAAACCGGCAAAATCATCCCGGAATCAAATTGTTTTAACAGGGGGAAACGCTTTTTGAAAGCTTCATTTTGCCCTTCTGAGAGTACGGAAGAGAAAATTCCCTCCTGTTTTTCTATTTCTTTTTTCAGCGGATCATTTTCCAGCACATCTGTCCAGGAAACGCGTTTCACTTCCGTTAACTCATTGTTAATGAAACAACCAATTTTCACATACGAGTTGCCAAGATCAACGGCAAGTATCTGTTTTTTTTCCATTTCTGCTAACAAAGATAGAAATTTCAATTATTTTTTTTGAAAATGCTTGTTGATATGAATCTAATTACTACTTTTGCCGTCCGTTCTTTGAACACCGGGTGGGATGGGTGAGAGGCTGAAACCACCAGTTTGCTAAACTGACGTACGGGTAACTGTACCGCGGGTTCGAATCCCGCTCCCACCGCAATAATAATTGAGGGGAATAAAAACACCGGGATGAGAACCAAAGGGTTCGCGCCGCAACAAAGCGGAGGCTATTGGAGACGACTGTCGACAATAATCCCGCTCCTACCGCAATACGAATTGCAGAAGGAATCCGGTAACTGATTAATTTTCTTTCAATATAAATTACTGATTGTTAACCCAAAGAAAAAAAGTTAACAGAAAAGTAAAATAAAAGTTGCAAAATAGTTTCAATTAACTTAATTTTGCACTCGCTTTTGAGAAAACGTTCTCATTAAAAGTTGAAATAAAAAAGATTCATTGGAAGACAATTCCAAGGTATCGGGGTGTAGCGTAGCTCGGTTATCGCGCCTGGTTTGGGACCAGGAGGTCGCAGGTTCGAATCCTGCCACCCCGACTTAGGGAGATGTTCCGCATCTCCCTTTTTTATTTATACATTTTCAGGTCCCGTAGCTCAGCTGGATAGAGCAACTGCCTTCTAAGCAGTAGGTCTCTGGTTCGAATCCAGACGGGATCACAAAGAAAAGCCAATCCATTAGGGTTGGCTTTTTAATTACCCATCAATCTATTTTTCAATACTTTAAAATGATTTAAAAAGTTAGAACTTTTGATATTTTTGGTTAGAATCCCTCCGGGGTCACAAGTTAAAGCCAATCCATTAGGGTTGGCTTTTTCATTATATTAAAATCTATTTTTCAGCTCTTTACATCAATTTAGAAAGTTAGAACTTTTAGCATTTTTAGTTCGAATCCTTTTGGGTCTCACCACAACAGCTCCTCAGCAATGATTGGCTTTTTGTTTCATTAGAATTTAGTAAGGCTCCGAAGATTTGCGAAATTATAAAGCATCCAATGGACTTTGAACGTTAGAAAGTGTCTTATTGGAAACTTTCGCATAAATTTCAGTCGTCTTGATATGATTGTGTCCTAGTAATTTTTGAATAAAAACCATATCTGTTCCTGCTTCAAGTAAATGTGTGGCATAGGAATGGCGCAAACCGTGAATTCCTGAGCTTTTGTTAATCCCAGCTTTTTTCATTGCATTACGAAAAACAGATTGGGCACTTCTAACAGTGTATTGTTCGGAAAACTGTCCTTCAAACAAATAAATCGATGGTTGATAGGCTTTTAAATAATCCAGGTAAAGTGGTTTGAGACTCTCTGGAAAGTGAACGTATCTATCTTTTTTTCCTTTCGATGAAACAATATGAGCCTGCCTTCTGTCCAGGTCAACATCATTTACCTTCAATGCGATTAATTCACTTACTCTAAGTCCCATTCCATAAGCTGTTTTCAGAATAAGTAAGTGCTTTAAGTTTTTCGTTGCTGTAAAGAGTTTAGCAATTTCTTGTTTGCTCAATACTTTCGGTAGTTGTTTATGAGGTTTGGGGCGAATAACATTATCGAACACGGCTTCTTTGTTAAGCACTAGTCGAAAATATGACTTTACTGCATTCATTCTTGAATGTACTTGTGCTTCGGAGTGTTTTAATTTTTTTATACAGTACAAAAAATAGGAATTGAGGCGTTCAGATGTCATGGCATCTATAGGATGGTTCTTGAGAAGAACGAGAAGCTGAGCAAATTCGCTTAGATAGGTGTTGATTGTGTTGGGTGAGAATGCCTTTTGGGTAAGCGCATTTCGAAATTTAATAAATTCAGTTTTATTGTGTTCATATAATTTAGATAACCAGACGTCGCCAATCTCAGGGAGAGGAAGCTTTAGTCGTAATCGGTAAAGTGTTGAATCTTTTACGTACCAGGAGTTATGCGTTCGGGACCATTTAGCCGAAGGAAATTCGCTCCGAAACTCCTTCAAAAGTTCGGGTTTGTATGGGAAGGTGCATAGGATCACTTTTTGATTTCTATGCACACACTCCTTGAATGAGAGCTGATGGATTAATTCTGGCTTCATTTATCGCGCAATAAAAGTTAAAATTAAACAATTAAAAATACGCAAAATATTTTTAAGCTTATCCTCTGTAATTCAATTTTTTTTGAATCGCCGCTGAAAAACAAAAATCTTGATTATATTCGTCAATAAATAAGTTATGCCTCATTGTAGGACGACCGTGTAACAATCAACATTTGTGCTGACATTGGACGGAAATTCCTAATGCTTCTCAAAATTAGAAGAGTTAAATTTTGTAACTTGCAGACTTAAATTTAAGAGATAAAAATGCTTTTTGAAGAATATCAATATTTTAATTACCAATTTCCTGAACCTCAATATTTAGGTGCAAAGCATACTTTATTGCCTTGGCTTAATCAGTTCATTCCTAAAAATATAAACTCTGCGATTGATGCTTTTTCTGGTTCGCAATCTGTTGGTTATTTATTAAAACAACAAGGATGTAAAGTAATTACTAACGATTTTTTAAATTTTAATAATCAAATTGGAAAAGCTTTAATTGAGAACAAGTCCACCAAATTAGACAAAACAGATTTAGATATTCTTTTTCAGCCTGCAAAAAACAAAAACGAATTTGACTTAATTGAAAATACATTTACAAATGTATTCTTTGAAAAAGAAGAGGCACAGTTTTTAGATAATTTCAGAGCAAATATTCCATTATTAGAAAACGAGTTTAAGCAAGCTCTTGCTTTCACGGTTATCAATAGAAGTATGACCCGAAAAATAACAATGGGACATTTTGGTCATACGCAAGCTTTGGTCTATGCAAGCGACCCAGAAAGGATAAAACGCAACAGAAGTTTAATAAGACCAGTCAAAGAAATTTTTGAAGAGTTACTTCCAAAATACAATGACGCTGTTTTTGACAACCAGCAAGACAACCAAAGTTTCAACCAGAATATTTTAGACTTACTACCTAAAATAGAAAATGTAGATTTGGCATATTTCGACCCTCCATACTGTGATAGTCACGCAGACTATCAAGGTTTTTACCATTTGTTAGAAACTTATACGGAATATTGGAAAGACAAAGATTTTATAAATGGTATTAAACGTTATGAACCACAAAGATTTAGCGGTTTTGACAAAAAAAGAGATGTTATATCTTCTTTTGAAAAGCTATTTGAATTATCAGAAGAAATTCCGAATTGGTTAATTAGCTACAACAATAGAAGTTATCCAGGAATTGAAGAATTTGAAAAATTAATTTCAAAATACCGAAACGTAACAGTAGAAGCAAAAACATATCAAAACGGAAGAGGTGGAAAAGGAAGCGTTGCAGGTAGTCAAGAAATACTATTTGTATGTAAGCCAAAGAAAAAACATTTTGTTTCGAATTATCAAAATGAAACAAAAAAATCAAAAGTTTTATAACAATGATAGAAATATTTAGAACATTAAATAGTGCATACCAGAATAATGATTTTGACACCATTTTAAATCATCAATATGGAAATTATTTTCTAAAACTTCGTTCACTTTCTAGGGCTGAAATTCTGAGAAGGCTAGCCCTGTTAGCCGATGTTGACATAGACAATATTCAAGGACGACAGTTATTTGAACATTTATTTTGTCAAAATATTTTACAAGAAACTATTGATAATTTTATCAGAGAAATTTATCAAGAAGAACGAATTATAAGACGGCAAAACGAAGAACAACTTTATCATCATTTATATAGGTTAAACCATATTGACTCAGGTGGTTTCCATCAAAGCGAAGTCGAAGTTTATATTGTAAAAAATTATATAAAAGACGTTTCTGACTTAGATGTCTTAGAAGCAAAAGTTCAAAATGAATTAAATGGGAAAATCAGAAACTATGTATTGTGGTCATGGTATAATTTCTGGACTTCAATCCTTATCGAGGATATTTTTAAAGACCATCAAAATATTATTCCTGCAGTTGGTTTAGTGAAAAAAGTGGACTTTTTCTGGAACAATTTCCCTTTTGATTTAAAAGTCACATTTTTCCCAGATGGGTTTATGAAACTTAAAAGAAGACATAGGGGACTGCCCGAAAGAGAAATTATTGAATTACGAGCATTTGCAAGAAGAAATAGAATTCCATACGACAGAACTTTAAATGACGAGGAGCAATTTAACGAATTAATCAATCGAATAACTGAAAATCCAAGTGAGGAAGCTCAATCATTCATTCAGGCATTTCACAACACAAGAACAGAAATTATTGATGAAACATTAGCTAATCCTCAAGAACTTACTATTTGGTTTTATGAAAATCAGGCACCCAGAAGATTTGATGCTGCAAATAGATTTTTCCTTGTTTTAATTGATAGAAATCATCTTGAAGAAAGTTGGAAATTAAAAAGAAACGGAGAAGTTTTAAGAACAAGGATTAATGACTTTTTAAATGAAAACCAAAATGTAGACTTTAATCAATATAGAACTAATTTTAATTGGCAAGGAACAAATTATGAATGTTACGCTACTTGCTTATTTATAGTGAGAGAATAATTGTCCAACACATTTACGCCTCAAACAACGAAGGCATAACAAGGGTTTTGCAATAGTGGGGCGAAACTGCAAAGTTCAACGGTAGTTATTCGGTTCAACTTTTGTGCAAAATTGAAGATTTTCGCTTCGATTGCCCCACCATCGCAAAGCCCCGATCCGTTATACTTCTAGTTTTATTGAAACTTCATATTTTTCAATCATTTCTAATTGTAAAACCCACTCCAAATCCTCCATCAAAAAGTTCGAAATTTCTCCTGTTGGGGTCACTCTGATAAAAAGCATTCGCGAAGCGAGTGCTTTTTTCGTTTAAAGCGAACTGAACTTGTTCAAGTGAACGGTAAACGAGAAAAGCACGTCAAGGCGCGGAGCGACTGATGCTTTTAATCCACTGCACGTCAATCCGAAGGGATCAGGAACTAATCTATCCGGGGTCACAAAGTTAAGTCAATTCAATCAGGGCCGGCTTTTTGATTTATACATCACTCATTTTCAACACCTAAAAAAGTTAGGAGAAGTTAGAACTTTTGGCATGTTTGGTTCGAATCCTTTTGGGGCTCACCACAACAGCTCATCAGAAATGATTGGCTTTTTGTTTCATTATAATTTAGTAAGGCTCCGAAGATTTGCGAAATTATAAAGTGTATCGACCCCTTATTAATTGGACGGATTTCCGCTGTTAGTTTAGGTTGATTTTATAGTTTTACGGCTTTCGCCG
>NZ_JACVEL010000006.1 GCF_014518315.1 Taishania pollutisoli | reverse complement strand
TATTACGATATTACGATATTACGATATTACGATATTACGATATTACGATATTACGATATTACGATATTACGATATTATTGATCATAAAGACCATAAAAAACTCCGCAGAGTATATTCTACGGAGTTTTCTATTTTAGTATTTCTCGTATTAAAAATGCAATAACTCCTCCAGAGCCGTTCTTACTTTTTCAGCATTTGGCAACAATGTTGCTTCCAGCGTTGAGTTCAACGGTATTGCAGGTGTATCAACCGACCCGACAATTGCGACCGGCGCATCCAATGCTTTGAAATTGTCTCGTTGAATTCTTCCGGCCAATCCAAGCGTAAATGATGCTTCGATCGATTCTTCTGTTACCAACAATACTTTTCCATGTTTTTTTGCCGTTTCGTTGATCAGGTCAAAATCCAGTGGGTGGAGCGTTCGTAAATCTACGATTTCTACTTTATCCTTGAATGTAGCACATGCTTCCAGCGTCCAGTAAACACCACGTCCGTATGTGATTACAACACATGATTCTCCTTTCTTCACAGCAGTTTCATCTGCATGTTGCACAATGCGTCCCTTTCCAATCGGTATAATGTATTCTTCATCCGGCTCGATAGACATTGCTCCTTCGGTGCCTTTAATTTTTGACCAGTAGAGTCCTTTGTGTTCTAAAATGACAACAGGATTGGGGTCATAGAAAGCAGCTTTCATTAAACCTTTCAAATCTGCTCCTGTTGACGGATAAACGGTTTTAACACCGCGGATATTTGTCAGAACAGATTCCACACTTGAAGAGTGGTAAGGTCCACCGGAACCATATGCTCCGATCGGAACCCGGATAATGCAGCTTACAGGCCATTTACCGTTTGAAAGGTAATAAGAACGGGAAACTTCTGTGAATAATTGGTTCAATCCCGGCCAGATGTAGTCGGCAAACTGAACCTCTACAATGGGTTTTAAGCCTACGGCTGACATCCCAACAGTAGAACCTATGATAAATGCCTCCTGGATGGGGGTGTTGAAAACACGTTCGTCACCGAATTGCTGAGCCAATGTTGCCGCTTCTCGGAATACTCCGCCTAAACGTCCGCCGACATCTTGTCCATACAAAAGAGATTCAGGATGTTTGGACATGATTTCCCGTACGGCAAACAAGGCAGCGTCAACCATAACGGTTTTTTTCTTTCCTTTCGGTTCGCGTTCCCCTTTTTCCTCTGTTACAGGTGACGGAGCAAATATAAAATCAGTTACAGATTCAGGAGTCGGATCTTCCGCATTCAGTGCACGGTCATAATCAGCATCCACTAATTGCCGCACCTTATCTTCCATCTCATCCAGCACGTCTTCACCTACGCCCATTGACATAAGTTTGGCAACCAATTTAGGATATGGATCGCGTTTTGCTGCTTCTTCCAGGTCATCACGGTACCATTCTTTTCTAACACCTGATGTGTGGTGACCAAGTAGTGGAACTTTCGCATGAATAATAAACGGACGACGTTCTTTTCTCACCAGGTCAAAAACTTCTTTTACTGTCTGATATGACAGATCGAAATCCGAACCGTCAATGGTGCGAACTTCCAGGCCGTTAAAGCCTTGTGCATATTGTGTAATATCCTGCGCGCGCGTTTCAGCGGCATTTGCAGAAATATCCCAACCATTGTCCTGAACCAGGAAAACAATCGGGTATTGTTTCAATGCGGCCATCTGGAATGCTTCCGAGACTTCACCTTCTGTACAAGATGCGTCACCCAGTGAGCAAACTACCACGGGTTTGTTATCTCCGAAATTTTCTGCCAGACCTTGTTGTTCTTTGTATTGAATTCCCATCGCTACACCGGTTGTGGGAATGGCCTGCATTCCCGTAGCGGAAGATTGATGAGGTATTTTAGGCATATTATCACGTTTTAGAGAAGGATGCGAATAATAAGTTCTTCCCCCCGAAAACGGATCATCTTTTTTGGCAAATACCTGTAACATTAACTCATAAGGAGTCATACCTATTCCAAGTAAAATGCTGTCGTCGCGATAGTAAGGAGCTACCCAATCCTGAGGCAACAACTGCATTCCAACGGCTAATTGAATTGCCTCATGTCCCCGGGAAGTAGCGTGTACGTACTTAGCAGTAACCTCTTTGTTTGCCTCGTATTTTTCGGCCAATGTTTTTGCGGTAGCCATTAATTCGAATGCTTTCAACAAGGTTTCCTTTTCTGTTGTACTCTTAGAATTTTGTTTCTTAACGGTCGCTTCTGCCATTCTTTTTTAATTTTCTCCCCAAATATACAACATCGGCAGGAAATAAAATCTATAAAACGAACGAGTGAGGGATTATTTCACAACTTTTATTACCCTGTTGTTTCCTTCGCCGGATGTAATGCGGACAAAATACATTCCTCCGGACCACTCACGTGTATTGATGATAGCTGTGGAAGATGCATCAATTGTAAATGTATGTGCAGCCGTTTTTCCGTTTAGATCAGTTACTTCAATTGTAACCGCTTGATTGATTTCATTGGAAAGGTGAAGGACATCTTCAAATGGATTCGGGAATGCGTAGACTCCCGTTCCTGAAAGGACATCAACGGATAAACCACTGATTACAATCGTTTGGGTCGTTGTTTCACTGCAACCATTGTCATCTGTCGCTGTTAGTGTCACAGTGTATGCTCCGTTTTGGGTATAGATATGTTCCGGCTGATTGTCTGCACTTGTGCTTCCGTCTCCGAAATCCCAGTTGTAACTGGTTGAGTGGACGGAATTATTGATGAATAATACGCTGGACAGATCTGTAATCTGGTAACTGAAGTCTGCGACAATCTCAGGTAATTGGATAATGTGAAACCACACGGTGTCACCTGAGCATCCTGCTGCGTTCAATTCAACCACAGCAATATCAAATTCGCCATCAGCAGTAAATACCATGGATAAAGAGTCCGACTGATTATTGATCGGCAAGGAAGAAGAATAGGCAAACAACGTCCATGAGTACTGACTGGTTTCATTTCCGGTTACTTTCATATCGGCCGTTTCCCCGGTGCAGAGTATGAAGGTATCCTGTGTCAGGAGTACAGGTGTCAATTCCGGTTGCTGAATAACGTGAAACCACAGCGTATCGCTGGAACAATATACTTCGTTGAACTCAACAACAGCAATGTCGTACGTTCCGGCATCAGTGAACAAATGATGCAGTGAATCAGTAGTGTTTCCCAGTCCGGTATAGGTTGAACCGGACAAATAAGACCATTCAAAATAACTGTCGGAATTACCGCTTACATGTAAGTTTATTGAATCACCATAACAGACAATGAGGGTGTCTTGCGTGATTTTGACAGGATGAGATTTGGTCATCAACACCAGGAAATCGGTTGTTCTGGGCAGTAATGTGTCGTACCAGAATGAATTAGGCGAATTTCCGCTGAATGTTCCGTTGTCACTTCCGTCCAGCATATGCCTTCCGGGTGCATCGGACGTGTAAAACTCGTTGTAGATACCCAGGTTGTCCATGCGTTCGCGTATGGGAGCGCTCCCGTAGACATAGGGAAGTGTGAATAGTCCGAATGGCTGACCGTATATGTATGGTACTGTGGGATCATCTGTTCCGTGCATTTGCATAATCGGAATGTCACCGGGAACAATGTTCAGTGTGTCCTGAATGGCTCCCCAGTAATTTAATACAGCTCTGATCTTTGATGTATGTGAGAAACTGTTACCGGAACAATCCAGGCATCCGAGGTTATTGACCGTTCCTCCTCCATATGTACTTGCAGGGCGTTCACTTTCCTGATCCATATATGCAACGTGTAGTGCCATAAACCCACCTGCTGACATTCCGCCGAAATAAATATAATTGGTGTCAATGCCATACAGTGCAGCATTCTCCTTGAAGTAGCGGACAGCTGCCTTCCCATCCTGGATTCCCCGGTAAACAGCACGTTCGGCACTTTGTCCGTCAAGTGGATTAAACCCTTTCCGGTAGTCGAGTGAAGCGGTTACATATCCTTTCCGTGCAAAAGAATCACAGATGGCAATCATATTATCCACCCCCCTGGATCCATTCAGGAAACCGCCTGCATGTGCAAAAATGATCAACGGACGATTTGTAACGACATCACCTGTGGGTTGATAGACATCCAACTTCAATGCTTCATTCCAGTAAGGCCATACCCATTGAGGGGCAGAACCATACTCAACGTCGTTTTGTATCGTCACCTGGTTGAAAATGGCATGGCGGTATCGATCCGATGTATATTGTTGCTGCGCAAACAAATTTACAGCCACAATTATAGAAGTCAGCGTAAAATAAATTTTCATCCGAAATAATTTCTTTGAGTAGAGTAATTGTTCCTGCAATATACAAAAAACAAGCTATGTTAAGAAATTATTAAGGCTGTATTCCTGCAAAATAAGGAAGACAGGTCACAATGTTTGCTTTGTTTTACAGCGTTCAATAGAAAGCATTGCTCTGTCCATGGTGTCTTTTACAAGCGTTGTTTTGGCGCATTGGGTATAGTAGTCAATTGCTTTCTGAAAATCTCCCTGCAATTCGGTCATAATACCAAATTCGTTGTACATCAGCGACTTGTCGACTCCCGGAGTTTTGAGTCCTTGTTCCAGCACACTGGTCAGTATGTCAAATTTTCCGAGGTTGGAAAGTAATACGCTGTAGTTGGAATAGATTGCCGGGTAATTCGGAGCCGTCTGCAGTGCTTTCTGGTAGAAATTTTCGGCTTTTTCATAGTTCTGAAATTTGGTCTCATTTAACCATCCCAGGTGATTGTATGCCTTTCCGAAAGTAGGATCTTCAACCAGGATTTCTTCCAGTTTTCTAACTGCCTCTTCGTAATACCCGTCTCTGATATCCAGATCTGCCAGGTTAAACAATTCTTCAAGACGTAAATTGTGATGCATATCGTTATCCAATTAATGATTGAACTACAATTTTAAGAAAAAAGATTTTTTTCGGTGCTAAAATCTTATTTCCGAAGTACGATTAATGTATCTCTTCCGATAGCCGTCTTTTTCAGAGATTGATGGGGTGGGAGTTCGGGAGCTGTTAATCCTTCCCGAAAGTTTTCTGTTCCGATCAATATACGTGCTTCATCCCACAGGTTCGCTGCAATGAAGGATTCCAACACTGTTTTTCCTCCTTCAATGATGACGGATTGAATGTTTTTTTCAAATAATGCCGGGAGAATCGTTTCAGGAATGATTTTTTCCAGCCGGATCCATTCAATTGTATCTTTTCTCCCTGATTTTTGAAGGTTGAAAACAAGCGTAGGTGCTTCTTTTGAGAAGATGGCAGCGTTTTCAGGAACCTCCAGGTTGCTGTCCAAAAGTATCCGAACGGGGTTCTTTCCCGTTGCTTCCCGCGCAGTTAAACGGGGATTGTCATTGATCGCTGTTTGTTTCCCGACGAGAATGGCTGCTTCTTCCGTTCTCCATTGATGTACCAGTTGCTTTGTTTCAGGCTGTGTAATCCAGTTAATTCCGACGGCATCAGGTGTTCGTTTTTGATCCATGAACCCATCCGGAGTCTGTGCCCATTTGAGGATAATGTACGGACGTTTTTGTTCGTGAAAAGTAAAAAATCGTTTGTTCAATTCGCGGCATTCCTGTTCAAGAACACCTGTCGTTACTTCTATTCCCGCAGTTCGAATGCGTTGGATTCCTTTGCCTGAAACTTCTGAAAAGGTATCGATGCATCCGACAACAACACGTTTGAATCGGTGATGAACAATCAAATCCGAACAGGGAGGTGTTTTTCCGAAATGCGCGCATGGTTCCAGAGAAACATATATGGTGGATTCCGGTAACAGTGATTGATCTTTAACGGAATTGACGGCATTTACCTCGGCATGCGCTTCTCCATACTGTTTATGAAAGCCTTCTCCGATAATAACACCATCGTGAACAATGACCGCACCTACCATCGGGTTGGGTGCGGTATTTCCTTTTCCTTTCAGTGCCAGGTCAATACAACGTTGTATGTAGAATGCGTCGTTCACCGGATCAAATTTAAGTGAGGGTGTTTAACCAGCTCATTGTATCAATACCATCTGCGTAATCAGACAGACCGGGAGATTGAGCTTTTCCGAAAGGAGTATATTCTTTTCCGACAACTACTTGTAACGCTTCTTCATGTTGTTTCAGGTAGCTGCGGATATCGTCGTCATTTTTGTAAAAATGGTAGTGAACCATTGCCAGGGGAGAGTGGAGGTCTTCCGTTTCGCGGAGCAACACAAAATTGTTGTCCAGCAACGGCAATTGATTCATCAGGTATACGGCTTTGTTGTAATCGTAATTGTTGCCGTATTTGAAATGATTGATAACATCACTGTGCGGGAAAATTCCCTGGAAAAAATGTGTGAAGTCATACCCTTCCGGGAGCAATAAATGGGAAACATTGCGGCAACCCAATCCAAAATACGAAAAGATGTCAGTTCCCAGTTCCGTTAATTCCGCTTCACTTTCACTCCCGTTCAAAATAGCAACGGAAGTTCGGTTTTTCCGGAAAATATGCGGGTATTTTCCGAAATATTGCTCAAAATATAGATGAGAGTTATTGCTTCCGGTTGCAATGACAGCATCGATCTCCCCGATTTTTCCTTCGGAAAGAACAATGCGCTCTTTTAAGCCCGGCAGGAAGTGGTACAATGCCTTCACCAGGGCGGGTAATAGTGTTTTATCGTCAGAGCTCATTTTGCAGACAGCTGTATTTCCGGATAATACAACGCAAAGCAGGTCGTGAAAACCAACAAGGGGAATGTTTCCGGCCATGATGATTCCTACGCGTTTCGGACGTTCGTTCCAACTGTATGGAGCTAACCAGTTTTCCAGTTGACCTTTTTCCAACCATCCTCCAAGTGCCAGGAGTGATTGCCGGACCGAATCTTTGGTAAACCACCCGTTGAATTGAACTTGTTTGTTGACGGTACGTTGTAGTTCCAGGTATTCCGATTCTGTAATACCCAAACTGATCCCGGGGAATTCATTTCCATTCCCCAACTCTTTCATAATTGTTCCCAACTGCGAAAACGCGTTGATTGCCTGTTCTCTGTTCACGATACAAAAATAGGATTTTTAATGCATACCCGGAAGCAGATTCCCGCGGTTAAAAATTCCATTTCAAACTCCGGTTATCGAGGAAGCTGAACGAAATTTTCCAATCGACACGTGCTTTGGATTGATTTCCGTCTGAAAAGGCGCAATAAACACCAAGCCTCAATCTTCGTTTTGACAATTTAAAAATACGTTCTAAACCGACTAATACTTCGTAGTGTTGCCAGTTATGTTCCGGGACAACTAAAATTCCGGCTCCCCCCACTAATCCGATCCGTGTTTTTTTCATGAACGGGATTTTATTCAGGATGGCTCCGTTGTCATGGTGGATGAGGTGACCTGCAAAATAAAGGTTTTTGGTCGGAAGACTGGTATCCAGTCCCTGGAATGAATTCAACGGGTCTGAAAACCAGATGGGATCACTCCTTCTGAAATACTTGTAATCGGCGTCGTATAATTTCCTTGAACTCAGAAATTTCCCGGAATTGACGTGGTAGCTGGTTGTCCCCAATAGTCCCAGTTTAAAGGTTTGTTCAGCACCAAATCGTACATATTCATGATCGACGTCACTACCGAACAGTTTCGGAATTCCCCGTTCGTAATAGGCGTAAAAGGTCGGCCATTTGGACCCTAATAACACTTTCCGGTTGGGTTCGCGCATGTATTTTTGTCCTGGAGTATACGAAATACGGATGGTTCCGATGGAAGCCTGGTATGGTTCAAATGATTTTGCTACATTGTTGGGAAGAATGCTGTCCAGTTGGTTCAGGAATTTGTAGTGATCAATACTTCTGCGCTCGGCAAACGAGTAGGACGTGTAAAAGTAAAAGCCATTAAACAGTTCGTAGTCGTGGATGAGGGTAAGGGCTGTTTTTTCAAAGAAATTTTCCCGTTTATAGACCTCGGTGATTGCATCGTTCCAGGTGACGGTACCGAAATCGTGCTCAAATTCAGCGGCTACTGTTCCGAAGTGAAACGGATCATAGCGGAATCGCCACCACGAGTTTCCTTTCAAATCGGCGTTTAAAAAACCCATTGATAGTTCGGAATAGGAGTCCAGCGTACGTTCATCGTCCCATTTCTTGAAGTAGAAAAAATTGGGTGCCACCCGCGGTCCTGCAATATAAATCGGACGGGCCATTGAAGCAAGTGAACTCAGTGTCCACTGGTGTTTTTTATCCCGATTCCGGTGATCGATACCATACCAGAGGACTTTCCAAACGGTGATCCGGTTAAATTCTTTATCAATGGAATCGAGGTACTCTGCCCGGTTTTGATAATCGCGAATGCTGTCCTGCACAATAATGTAGCGCAATTCATCCAGTGATAATTCCGATTTTCGTTTGTCCGACCAATACATGCTATCCCTCTCATAGGCTTCTTTTTCCGTAACTGAAAGTTCATTTTTGAAATGTTTCTTCTCAAAGGCAATGTCAAAATTGTAATCGTAAAAAGAAGCGTGATTTTCCAGGTGAGTGGTTTGTTTGTTATATGTGACACCATATTTCAACTCCTGATTGGTCAATACACACAAGCTATCTCCCGGGTGGTCAAATTCCTGTGTGATGGTAAAATAATCATAGATGATCAGGTTTCCCTTGTTCATCGTAAACTCCAGTTTTTGCACAAGCCAGAGGGAGTCGATGACCCAAATATATCCATCCAGGGTTGTTGTCGCTGTATTGCGTGGGGTAATCTTTATTTTATGAATTTTTCGCCCGTTTTCTTCGTATTGTTCGACGAGCCGGTATTTATAACTAAGAATTCCGGGGCCGGAAATGGGAGAACTGACCGGAGTTTGGTGTAAATCATCCAGGTGAAGCAGGTTCTGAAAGAAATTGAAGTTGGACTTTACCGTTGTGGTATAGTACATGTTTGTTGATTTTCCTCTGAGGTCGTAGGCGTTTCGAATTTCTTTTACTTTGTTGTATGGTTCGAAATGTCGGGTTAACTGAATTTCAAGGAAGTTCATGCTATTCGCAAATTCCTGGTCGGCTTTTCGTTTTTCAGCGAAAGGGTCTTCGATGTCCGGGGTAGTGGTCGTCTCACTGTTGTTTTTCTTTTTGGAAGTTTTCCCGGAAGGTTCCTGTTTGTCGATCCGTTCCACAGACTTGATATAGACTTCGCATGAATGCGGGTATTTCCAGGGATTGATAGAGTCTCTTTTTTCTACAACTTTCAAGATGATGTCACGTCCCGGATTGGTTTTTTTCGCGATGATTTCCACTTCTTCAAAATCACCCATTTTGAGTGGAATCAGCATGGCATTTCTACTTTGTTCAGCATCTGCCATCCCGATATAAATTTCACGGTCTTCGTACCCGACTGCCTGGAAGATCAGGAAATATTCGCCAGGAAGCAGAAACATTTCATAATAACCCATGTCATTGCAAACGGTACGCATAGTTGCATCGTTTTTGACAAAAATTTTTGCTCCGGGAATGGGAATGTCGCGTTCGTCAGTAACTATTCCGCTTAATTTTCGCTGCGCAGATACACCTCCCGCGTATAGTAGCAGTGCAACAACAAGCAGAATCGTTTGTTTTAGCATGAATAAAACAACGCTATCAGAGTGATGATATTATTTTTTTTTGCTTTTTTCTTGTTCCTCCAAAAATTTCATGTGCTTTTCCACACGCCGTGACATGTAGCGCCGCATCAGGAAAGCCAGGAAAGCGACAAGTGCAAAGACATACATAAATCCCCAGCGGTTGAATCCTTCTGCCAGGCTTTTATAGGTAATAAACACAACTAAAACGACCGTAATGACAAGCCACATATAGATCATGAATTTATTGTATATCTTCATTTTTTTAATTTTTTGTAAAGATAACGCTTTTCGTTGAAAACGATTGTAAAAATCGGGCTCTCCCTATTTATGCCTGATTTTACCGTAGGAGATAGAAATTAAATTTCCCGGAATGCAGATAGAACTACTTGTTGTGACGGGAAGAATAATTTTGGGACAAAAATAACTATGCATGCATAAAATTTGTATCTTCGTAAAAAATCACGTTTATGAGCAAGCAGACGTTATGTGATATCCTTGGGATTGATTTTCCGTTAATTGTTGCACCGATGTTCCTGGTGTCAAATACCAAAATGATTATTGCAGCAACTAAAGCCAGTTGTACCGGAGCAATTCCTGCGTTGAATTTCAGAACTACGGAAGAGCTCAGAACGGCGATCCGATACATCAAATCGCAGACAGATAAACCGTTTGGAATTAATTTGATTGTGAATAAATCGAATATTTACTACAAGAAACAATTGGAGATCATTTGCGAAGAGAAAGTTGCATTTGTGATTACTTCCTTAGGTTCTCCGGAAGAAACAATTGTAAAATGTCACGAACACGGTGTCAAAGTATTTTGCGATGTAACGGATTTAAAATACGCACAAAAAGTAGATCGTCTGGGGTGTGATGCGATCATTGCGGTCAACAAAGAAGCTGGTGGTCATGCAGGAACAAAATCGTACAGGGAATTGCTTCCGTTGCTGGTTGAGAATTGTACTGCACCCGTCATTTCAGCGGGAGGAGTTTCTACCGGGAAGGAGATACGTCAAATGATGGAACTTGGTGCTGCCGGTGTTTCGATGGGGAGCATTTTTATTGCAACAGATGAGTCGGATGTGACCAGGGAGTACAAACAGGCATGTATTGATTACGGAGCCAGTGACATCATCATGACAACAAAATTATCAGGAACTCCATGTACGGTGATAAACACGCCGTATGTACAATCCATCGGGACGAATCAAAACTGGCTGGAAAAGTTATTGAACAAAAATAAAAAGCTGAAAAAGTGGGTCAAGGCATTTGTGTTTTCCAGGGGTATGAAAAAGCTGGAGCAATCTGCTTTTGGAGCGACCTATAAAACGGTCTGGTGTGCCGGGCCATCGATTGAAAGTGTTAAGGAAATTCGCTCAATACAGGCAATTATTAGTGATTTGAGGGCGGAATATGCTTCCTGAGTTGCTTTATTGTCATATCGCGATATCGTAATATTGCGATATGACAGTTAAACCAAAAAGAAAAGGTTCAAAAAGTAAATCACACCGATTCCGATCAATACGTCCATCGTAAAATCACCTCCTACCGTTCTTCTTCTCAACGTATAAAACGCGCTGAATCCGGATACGATAAACAGAAAGGGAAAATACCACATGGGAGGGTTCAGTAAACACCCAAGTGAGATAAGAGATGGAACCAGCCACTCTATTTTCAGCATATGTTTTTCCCGGTCGTAGCTTAGCAGTAAGAAAAACAGCGCTAATAACATCCATTTTACGATACTCAATACATCAAATACAATACTGTCATACAGTTGATATTGCTGCTGTTGATTCAGGAAAATTTCCCATAAAAACGGGTGAATAATAAGTCCTGTCAAGGAAAAAGTAAACAGCGACAGGTGTGCTCTGTTGAGGTATTTCAGATGTTGGACAAAAACAGTGGTAACCAGGATGAAGATGACCAATTCCGTATACGTAACTGGTAGCACAAACGTGCCAAACTGAAATAAATTAAACAGACCAAACAGTACGTATGAGAGTACAATAACGGCAACTGATTTTCCCGAAGGTGACATTTATTTTTTGGAAAGGGCTTCGTGGATATAATCGAATGTGGATAAGATAACCGGCTCTCCGTCTACCACAGCAACATCGTGTTCAAAATGAGCACTAGGCTTTCCGTCAGCAGTAACAATGGTCCATTTGTCGTCCAGCATTTCAACGCGTTCCGTTCCGACATTGATCATTGGTTCGATGGCAATTGTCAGCCCGTTTTGTATTTTCTTACCTCTTCCTCTTCGTCCGTAGTTTGGAACTTGTGGATCTTCATGCATTTTACGTCCCAAACCGTGTCCGACCAGGTCACGAACAACGCCATATCCATGTTTTTCGGCGTGTGTCTGAATCGCCCATCCGATATCTTCTATCCTGTTTCCCGCTCTTGCCTGGTCGATTCCCAGGTACAGGCATTCTTCCGTTACTTTCAATAACTGACGTGCTTCTTCTGAAATGTCACCAATTGCAAATGTATAGGCATGATCACCGTAAAAACCTTTATAAATTGCTCCACAGTCTACAGAAACAATATCTCCGTCCTGGATTTTTCGTTCTGTCGGCAAACCGTGAACAACTTGTTCATTGATGGAGATCAACAGTGTGCTGGGACATCCGTACAATCCTTTGAACCCCGGGATTGCATTTTGAGAAAGGATGTATTCCTCTGCGAGTCGGTCCAATTCACTACACGTGATTCCCGGTTCAATTACTTCAGCAATTTTTCCCAGTGTCCGGCTCACAATCTGAGCAGCTTCACGCATGATCGCAATTTCTTCCGCGGTTTTATAGATAATCATAGTACGATGTAAAAATTTCATTCAGGTTGCAAAGATACAAAAAAGAGGTTGTCTTTTCAGGGACAACCTCTTGAATTTATTTATGTGATGCAGCAGGTTATTTCACTCCGTGCATCATTTTAACTAATAGCTTGCTCAATAGAAACAAAATGATTGCCGATCCTCCAGCAAGATAAACGAATAACCAAAAAAACGATTTCAAGTCTGTAATTTTAATTCCAATAAATGACTTCTCTTTGTTTACTGCCTTTTTTGCAAATTCGATTTTCTTTGCTTGAATAATCTTTGCATTGGCTTCAATCGCTTTCTTATCATTTTTATTTTTTACTTCAGGAAGTAGCCGTTCAAACTTAATATCTGAAAATTTCACTTCAACAGGTTTCCCTTTATCATCTACAACTTTTACCGTATCAGCTAAAGTAGCAGTTTTTACTTCATCCGCTATCAAATAACAAGTATGTGTTGATGTTGTATATTCTTTTTCCAAAGCCCTTACTTCCGCCCCTTGCAAAACCGGATCGGGGTAGAATGAGCTTAAAAAACCTGCAAAATTATTCGCTGCGGCAGTACTCAGGAACCAAACACCCATTAACAATGATGCAAATCTTACGGGCGCCAATTTATTTACCATTGAAAGTCCAATTGGGGATAAAAATAGCTCACCAATGGTATGAATGAAATACAAGCCTGTCAACCAAATGATACTTACTTTTACTCCAGGTTCAACTCCATCAACTCCAATTGCGATGAAAACATATCCCAATGCCAGAAACAATAATCCGAATGCTTGTTTGTATGGTGACGCCGGCTCCATGTTTTTCTTCGCCAATTTTGTCCACATGATTGAAATAAGCGGAGCCAATATAACAATGAATACAGCATTAAAGCTGTTAAACCAACTCGCAGGCATTGAGAATCCTAAAATATCTCTGTTTGTTTGTTCAGCAGCGAAGAAAGTTAAAGATGCACCAGCTTGTTCAAATGCAGCCCAAAAGAAAATTACGAAGAATGCAACAATGTAGATTACCCAAATACGTTGTTTCTCTACTTTATTCAATGATTTATCAGTTATGATAATCAACGGAATACTAATGGAAATAGCAAAGATAGCTGCTGAAATATAGTTATTTACCTTATCGATCATCGTTTCATCATCTGCCATAAAGACGAAAAATCTCAATAGTACCAACAGAATCATACCAACCAAAACACCTATATAAATATTATTCTTTGATTTCTTGGTGGTCGGAACTTCTCCCGTTTGATCAGTTGAAAGCCTTTTTACATTTGGAACGACTCCAATTGGATCACCTTCCGGCGTAATCAACACTTTGTTTTTTCGCATTTCAAAAGTAATTACCGAAATAACCATTCCGATACATGCACACAAGAACCCCCATTTAAATGCTCCCGGAATTGCTTCTCCTGTCGAATCATATCGTTCTCCAAGGAATCCACAAATTAATGGTGCAATGAAAGCCCCCAGATTAATCCCCATATAGAAGATTGTATACGCTGCATCTTTTCTCTTATCTGTTTCAGAGTATAATTGACCAACCAGTGTAGAGATGTTCGGTTTGAAAAAACCATTTCCAAAAATCAGGCAAGTCAAACCAACAATCATTAAAATCAGGGCTAAACTCTTATTTGCATAGAAGGATGCTGACAAAAACATAAAAAATTGACCAATTGCCATCATAATTCCTCCAACAAAAATGGATTTTCTGTTCCCCCAAATATTGTCAGCAAAATACCCACCGATAATTGGTGTCAAATAGACTAAACTAGTGTAAGATCCATATATACCTGATGCTGTTTCTTTATCAAACATCAACGCTTTGATCAGGAATAAAGTAAAGATAGCGCGCATTCCATAATAAGAGAAACGCTCCCACATTTCAGTGGTAAACAATAGATACAGTCCTTTGGGATGCCCTTGTTTTATTTGTATTTCGTTATTCATTTTAACATTTATTTAGATATGCGAATATAGGAAAAATTGAAACGAATCAACCTGTTTCAATTTTTTAGTACAGAATGATTTACTTCACTCCGTGCATTAATCTTTTGATCAACGGATTCAGTAAAATCACGAAAAGTGCCGCAAAAAGCGCAATTCCGGTGAATAAGAAGAAGAAATAACTCAGGGAGTGTTCCTTCTGAATTTCTTCTACCTGACCTCCCAATGTTGCTGCCAGTTTTTGAGCAATCGCAATGGCCAGGTACCAGATTCCGTACATGAATGCCATCATGCGCGCGGGAACCAGTTTGCTGATGTAGGAAAGTCCTACCGGCGAGATGAATAATTCACCGACGGTGTGAAAGAAGTAGATGGCAACCAGCCAGAACAACGATAATTTAGCTGTTGTGGACATTCCCATACTACCCAAACCGATTACTAAGAAACCGATGGCTACGAAAATCAATCCATATCCATATTTCATTGCTGCAGGAGGATTGAATTTTGAATCCCATATTTTTGAAATCAGTGATGCCAGCATGATAATAAAGAGTGCATTGATGGTTGAAAACCACGTGGTAGGAATTTCTACCTGTCCTTTCAACTCTTGTGAAATCGTTGCTTGAGTGATCAGATTTCTATTCTCCTTGTGCTCCGAATAATCATGTGCCAGTTTGCTTTTTTGCTCAGCTGTCAGCAATGCAACTTTACCTCCTGATTCAGGGTGAATAAAAACAGTTTGTCCAACCTTAAACTCTTGTTTGGAACCGACAGTTGAAGTGATGTCAAGTACTTTGTAGTCGGTCTGCATCGAGTCCAGCAACCCGATCGGTTCCGTTTTAAAAAGTAAATTACCATCTTTATCTGTTCGTTGCAGATTTGTTTTCTTATCTATATCAGGAACTTCTACTGCTTTATAAGTGGCTTTGTATGCATTGGTTGTCCAATCAGTTCTCAACATGACAATTGCTGCCGCCCAGATCAATGCGAAACAAATCAATAACGTAATATTGGACGCGGAAATAACTTTGAATGTTTGTTTTGCCAATCGCACCAGCACCCAACTAATAAATAACAACGGAACAATAGTCAGTAAGCTATTGGCAATGTTGAATGCAAATGCCGCGTTTCCTTCCATTACTCTGTTTGTGTAATCACGGGCAACAATCATAAGGGAACTGGCACCTTGCTCGAAGCACATAAAGAAGAAGACCAGCGCACAGGCAAGGATGATGATACTAAACATGCGATCCCGAACCACTTTTCCATACCGGTTGATGCGTGTCACGATCAGGTACAGGAACGTGATCAGTGTCAGAATAACAATAATGTATTGTCCCCTGATGGTATTTCCTTCGCCGTATGTGATATCCATGAATTTGAACAAGTCGTATTCAGGCATGTGCTTGGAAATAGGGTCATTAAAAGCAAATAGTAATCCAAAAATGGAGACAAGAATAATGATGACAATGTCTTTAAATCGAAACGGATTGCGAATTTTTTCATCCGGGTGGTTGAATACTTCTTTTTCCTCGTCTTCCGGTGTCTGCTTTTTCAGGTCTCCGATTGTTTTAAACAACGGTTTAGATAACCAGAATTGAATGGTTCCCAGTAACATGAAGATTCCCGCTAAACCAAAACCCCAGTGCCATCCGAAACGTTCTGCGAAATACCCACACAATAACATCCCGAAAAATGCTCCGGCGTTTACTCCCATATAGAAAATGGTGTATCCGCCGTCCTTTTTTTCCGGAAAGTCTTTGTACATTTCTCCTAAAATGGAAGGCATATTGGGTTTGAAAAATCCTGTACCGATTACCAGGCAGGCTAAACCTATAAAGAAGGTGACGTTACTTTCAATTGCCATTGACGCGTGCCCGATGGTCATAATGATGGCCCCGATGATCACGGATTTCCAGGATCCTAAATATTTGTCCGCTAAAATTCCCCCGAATACAGGAGTGATGTACAAGAGCATTACATAGGTTCCGTAAAGAGCTGTCGCTGATTTTATATCCCAACCTAATCCCGGGTTTGTACCGATTATTGATGCTGATAAATACAATACGAGTAACACCCTCATTCCGTAAAATGAAAAACGCTCCCACATTTCTGTGAAGAATAATACGAATAAACCGCTTGGATGTCCTAATACTTTAGATTGAAAAAAATCGGGGTTATTTTGTGAACTCATTCTTTCGTTTTTAATAGCTAATTATGATTACTTTGTTGCCGAAAATACTTATTTTTTAGAAATATCAGCATTTTTGCATTAATTCGTTGTTAACAAATGTTTACAAATTGTCACACACATTCTTCGGTCCGAGCGGATTTTGAAATCCTGCAGGGAGTGATTGATTCGACTCCTTCAACCTTTCATTCCATAGGGATTCACCCATGGGGAGCAGGTGAATGTGCTGTTGATGAGTTGATTGAACGGGTGAGTCGATCGGTGAATGATAAAACACTGGCGATTGGTGAATGCGGATTGGACGGATTAAAAGGCCCTGGTTTTATGACCCAGATTCCGGTGTTTGAAAAACAAATTGAATTGTCGGAAACGATAGCCCTTCCCTTGATTATTCATTGTGTGAAAAGCTGGAATGAATTGCTGCTTATAAGAAAAAAACACCGGCCACGGCAACCGTGGATTTTTCATGGTTTTGCAAAAGCCGGTATTATAAACCAGGTCGTACAATCAGGAATGATGGTCAGTCTGGGGGCTGGAATTCTATATCACCCGAAGCGGGAAGAGATTGTTAAAGCGATTCCTAACGAACGTTTGTTGCTGGAAACAGATGATGTACAGGTTGAAATAAAGCAAGTGTATGAAAGTGTAGCTGAGTTAAAACAAATATCTTTGCAACAATTAAACGAATTGATAACGACAAATTTTAAACAGACATTTACAAAGTGGCGAATTGGTTAGAACGGACAGAGTTACTGATGGGGAAGGAGCCCATCGAACGACTGAAAAAAGCACATGTACTGATCGTAGGATTAGGTGGAATCGGTTCTTTTGCAGGTGAATTTATTGCACGTGCAGGAGTCGGAAAAATGACAATTATTGACGGTGATGTGTTTGACCCGACCAACAAAAACAGGCAGTTGACAGCGTTGGATTCGACAATTGGCAGAAACAAAGCGGTTGTGCTGGCAGAACGGATCAAAGATATTAACCCGGACATTGAGCTGAATGTAGTACAGGAGTTTGTGCTTCCGGAACGGGTATGGCAATTGCTGGAAGAATACAAACCGGATTATGTGATGGATTGTATCGATTCGGTGACCCCAAAACTGGAATGGATCACTGCATGTCTGCGGCTGAAAATCCGGATTATTTCTCACCTGGGAGCAGGAGGGAAGATGGATCCTGCGGCGGTAAAAGTTGCACGTTTAACCGGAACATACAATTGTAAACTGGCAGCGCACCTCAAAAAACGATTGAAAAGACAAGGAGTGGATTTCCGTCGTGTGAGAGCGGTGTTTTCAAGTGAGTTACAACGCAAAGATTCACTCAAAATGACAGACGGTAGTAACTATAAGAAGTCATTTTACGGGACAGCTTCCTATATTCCCGGGCTATTCGGATTGATGGGCGCAGCGGAAGTGATTCGTTACTTGTCCAAAGAAGATTGATTGAAAAATCGTAAGGGAATAAACACAAACAGGGCGGGAAAATTTTCCCGCCCTGTTTGTTGGTAGATGTATGTTACAACGACCAATATTCTATCTGTTTGATTTTTCCTTTGAAAATTCCTTTTACATCTACAAAAATTCCCTGATCATCTTTCAATAAAGCTCTGAAATCTGCTTCAGTCAGTGCCGTGTATTCTTTGTGATTGACCGCAACAATAATTGCATCGTAATCATTGGTAGGTGTGGAAACCAGTCCGACACCGTATTCATGTTGCATTTCGTCCGAAGACGCGTGTGGATCAACCAGGTCGACTTTTACCTGGAATGATTTTAACTCATTCACCACATCAATTACTTTTGAATTGCGGATATCACTTACATCTTCTTTGAATGTTGCTCCCATCACCAATACCTTGGCATCCTGAATGTGTTTTCCCTTTGCCAGGATTTTTTTTACAGTTTGCTTTCCGATATAGAATCCCATGGAGTCATTCACATAACGCCCGCTGGTAATTACTTTGGAATGATAACCGGCCTGCTGTGCTTTGTGTGTCAGGTAATACGGATCCACGCCGATACAGTGTCCACCAACTAATCCCGGAGTGAATTTCAGAAAGTTCCATTTCGTTCCGGCAGCTTCCAATACGTCAAACGTGTTGATTCCAAGACGGTTGAAGATGATCGATAATTCGTTGATCAATGCAATATTGACATCGCGTTGCGTATTTTCAATAATTTTTGCTGCTTCTGCGACTTTAATGGTCGGCGCACGGTGAACACCTGCTGCAACAACCAGTTCGTATGTTTTCGCAATCTGATCCAGTGATTCATCATCACATCCTGAGACAACTTTTACGACATTCTGCAGGGTATGCTGTTTGTCTCCGGGATTGATACGCTCAGGAGAATAACCGACTTTAAAGTCTGTGTGGAATTTTAAGCCCGACTGTTCTTCCAAAATCGGAATGCAATCTTCTTCTGTACAACCTGGATAAACTGTTGATTCAAACACCACATAGTCGCCTTTTTTCAATACTTGTCCGACTGTTCGGGATGCGCCCAAAAGCGGTTTCAAATCGGGGAGGTTCGAATCGTCAATTGGTGTCGGAACCGCAACGATGAAAAATTCCACGTCTTTCAAATCGTTGAGATCAGCTGTAAATGTAATGTCGCTGTTTGCAAAATCTTCTTTTACCAGCTCATTACTCGGATCGATTCCTTGTTTCATCAGGTCGACACGCCCCTGATTGATATCAAAACCAACAACTTTTATCTTTTTTGCAAACTCAAGGGCAATGGGTAATCCAACATATCCCAATCCGATAACGGCGAGTTTACTTTCTTTTGCGACTAATTTATCGTAGATTGCTTTCATTTCTAACATCGTAAATTCGTTCAATAATTTCTACAACTTTCAACCCTTCCAATGCATTGGTCGTTGCAGAATTTCTTCCTTTTAGTGTATCGATCACATTTTGAATCACATAATTGTGATTGGCAGCAGATCCTTTGTACTGACCGTAGTCATTTCCCGGGTTGGTAGGGGCCAGTTCCGGCATTTCATATCCGTTGATGTTGCAGATTTCCACTTCGTTCATGTACTGTCCGCCAATTTTTACGCTTCCGTTACTTCCGATAATAGTGATGGAACTTTCCAGGTTTTGCATCGCGACAGACGTTGAATAATTGATGCATCCCATTCCTCCGTTGATGAAATCGAAATTCACAATTCCCGAATCTTCAAAGTCGGTTGTATCTTTGTGTGTAAAATCGGCAAATTTTCCCTGGATGTTCTTAATGTCGCCAAACAACCAGTACATGATATCAATGAAGTGAGAGAATTGCGTAAACAAAGTCCCTCCGTCCAGGTCTTGTTTTCCTTTCCATCCTCCCGGCTTGTAATAACGTTCATCACGATTCCAGTAGCAATTCAGCTGAACAATGAAAATGTCACCCAGAATTTTTTGCTCGATCAGGTCTTTGATCCATGCGGAAGGAGGTGAATAACGGTTCTGCATGACACAGAACACTTGTTTTGAAACTTGCAGCGATTTAAAGATCACTTCCTCACATTCTTTCTTCGAAAGTGCCATCGGTTTTTCGCACACAACGTGCCGCTTTGCATCCAGAATCTGTAAACTTTGTGACGCGTGAAATCCATTCGGTGTACAAACATTGGCTACGTCAAATTCAATCCCTGAATTTAGCAATTCTTCAATGGTTGTGAAAAAGGGAACATCAAAATCCTGCGCTCCACATTCTTCCTGTGAACGGATGTCCACCATGGCAACCAATTCTGCTTCTTCTTCTCTTTTGATCATTTCGGCATGACGTTTTCCAATGTGCCCGGCACCGATTACTGCAAATTTTATCTTTGACATTTTTTTAAGTATCAATTCTTTAATGATCAATTATTCATTATCAAGTGTGCATGTTGTTATATCATTTGATAATGAATAATTGATCATTAACTATTCATAATTCATTCATCATAATTTCTTCACTACACCTTCTTGCAATTCGTATACTTCATTGCTTTCCTGGCAAACTGCCTTTCCGTTTGTGTCAAACTCCAGCCGATGCCCGAATTCACTCATCCATCCGATCTGACGAGCAGGATTTCCCACAACTAATGCAAAATCAGGAACATTCTTTGTTACAACGGCCCCTGCTCCGATAAATGCATACCGGCCGATGTCGTGACCGCAAACAATGGTTGCGTTGGCACCAATACTTGCTCCTTTTTTTACAGTCGTCTTTGCATACTGATCTTTCCGGTTAACAGCACTTCTGGGATTGATTACATTCGTGAAAACCATAGAAGGTCCGAGGAATACATCGTCTTCGCAGATAACACCTGTGTAGATGGAAACGTTGTTTTGAATTTTGACATTATTCCCCAAAATTACTCCCGGTGAAACCACCACATTTTGTCCAATGTTGCAACGTTCACCTATCGTACAATTAGGCATTATGTGGGAGAAGTGCCAGATTTTGGTTCCTTCTCCGATGGTACAGCCCGCATCAATAATTGCGGTTTCGTGTGCGAAATAGTTCATTTTTTTATAGCTAAAAATGAAAAAAGTAAGATTGGATTTTACTGTTCAACCAACTTGATTCATCTCTTTATTTTTTTTACTGTTCAAATAATTTATAAATCCGGATTATTGCTTACTTATTCGATCTTTCAACGAATAATATACTTATCAAAATTGTAGTGATCCACTTCGTTCAGCTCTTGTTTTGAAAGGCTTTTAAAGTAATCATATGTTATTTTCAATCCTTCGCTTCTGGAAACTTTCGGTTCCCAACCAAGAATTTCACGTGCTTTTGTAATGTCCGGACGACGTTGTTTAGGATCGTCGACAGGTAAGTCTTTGTAGATAACTTTCTGATTGGTTCCTGTCAATTTGATAATCTCTTCCGCAAAATCCGCAATGGTGATTTCATCCGGGTTTCCGATATTCACCGGGTATACATAATCGGAATGCAACAACCGGTAAATGCCTTCTACCAAATCGTCGACGTAACAAAATGAGCGTGTCTGAGAACCATCTCCGAAAACGGTCAGGTCTTCTCCGCGCAACGCTTGTCCGATAAATGCCGGCAATACACGTCCGTCATTCAGTCGCATGCGGGGGCCATACGTGTTAAAAATACGAACAATGCGGGTTTCCACGCCATGAAATGTATGGTAGGCCATTGTCATTGCTTCCTGAAAACGTTTTGCTTCGTCATACACACCACGCGGCCCAACCGGGTTGACATTCCCCCAGTATTCTTCCGTTTGCGGATGCACATTCGGGTCTCCGTATACTTCAGAAGTAGATGCAATGAGCACTCGGGCATTCTTCGCTTTTGCGAGCCCCAGGCAATTGTGAATACCCAATGAACCGACTTTTAAGGTTTGAATTGGAATTTTCAAATAATCAATCGGGCTTGCAGGTGATGCAAAATGGAGAATGTAGTCCAGATTTCCCGGAACGTGAATGAATTTGGAAACATCGTGGTTGTAAAATTCAAAATTTTCCAGGTGAAACAGGTGCTCAATGTTTTTCAATCTCCCGGTGATCAGGTTATCCATTGCAATGACGTGATATCCTTCTTTGATAAAACGGTCGCATAAATGAGAACCTAAAAAACCGGCTGCTCCGGTGATTAAAATTCGTTTTCTTTCAGACATTCTCTTTAATTTATAGTATCAAATCGTTATCCCGAAACTTTCAGAACAATCCGACAAAAGAAAGCAAATTTAATGAGAATTATGGATTATTTATGATCAATTGTGAATTATTGACGGGAGTGTTTTTACGAATTAATAATTCACAATTGATCATTCTATTTTCAAATTTATTCTACCGTCACCCGAACTCCATTAGAGTGAGAAGTAAATTCAGGTGCGTACATACACTGAATCGTTGCAAATCCATTGGAGAAATTTCCGCTGTGACTTACACGCAGGTCGTATTCAAATACGTGGTTTCCTTTCGGTAAGAAATCGAAGAAGAAATGTGTGGCAACATCACGGGTGTTTTCATAAAATCCCAGACCACCTTTCCACTTGTAGCTTGACAGTACATTTACCGGTTCAAAACCTGCTGCACGGAAATCTTTCATGTGAACAAATTCCATGTTACGATCTGTTGCCAGTTCGATGCGTACGCGTACTTTTTCTCCGCGTTTCAATTTGTCTCCGTCTTTCACAGGAATGATAACTTCTCCTGAAGACGTCTGGCGGACAACAAACAGTTGTTTTTTCAATTTCAGGTTGGTTTCCGCACTTGTCACTTTGTCCATGGATTCAAAATACTGCCAGTACATTGCTCCCCAACTGAATCCTTCCGTTTGACGTGTCACTTTTATTTTTCCAAGATCGGAAGAAACTTCTTTTCCTGTCCATGTTGCCTGGAAATAACCTGTTCCTGCTTCCACCTGTGCTCCGAAATCTTCCGGTTTGATCTCTTTCCCGTTGATCTCAATCTTCACATTTCCGCTTTGCTCTGTAAATGAGCTGCCGCCGATTAGCAAAGCGTAACATGCATTCGCAGTTGCGGTTGTCGTTTTCCAGTCACTTGTCTGCTTGTTGCGCAACAACCAGATCTTCGCATTGTTGATTGCTTTCTGGTCTTTTTTAATCGCATACAAGGCTTCAATAATCAGTGATTGAGTTTCAATCGGTGCCTGGTACCAATAGTAACCACGCTCGTTTTCTTTCCAGTACATTCCCATTTCTTCCGTTGTAATGGAACGCTCCAAAACAGAATTCATGATTTTTCCTGCCAGTTCCGTATTTCCGTTTCGTTGAGACGCTAAAGCAAACATCGTCTGGTTGTTCAGGTTCATTTTTAACCAGTGTTTTTCTGCATTTTCCTTGAAGAATTTAAATGCTTCCTCTTCGTTGGAAGACAGTTTTATATCGGTAAAGAAGGAACGTGCATACAGGTACTGAATTTCATACTGAGAAATAAAGTAATCAGTGTTCAGCATTTTTCGCTTTTTCAATTCATTGTAATCTTCCAGCATGCGTGCATCCAGGTATTTTACTGCTTTTTGAATCATGTTTTTCACATCTTTGTCTTCTTTCACTGCAACAATGTTCAGTTGATTCAAATGTCCCATACCACTAACAATGTATTGTGTCACATAACGGCTCTCCGGCATTCCCGGAAACCATGGGAATCCACCGTTACTTACCTGTGCTTCTTTCAGTTGATTCAGGTTTTTTGTCAGTTCGTTGTCCATTTTATTGAAATCGAACAGCAACGCAACACGTTTTTTACGCTCCGATTCATCCTGTGCATCCAATACCCATGGTGTTTCTTCCAGTATTACGGATTTTAACTGCTGGTTTTTCTCCAGGTTGGATAAGAATGCATCCGGACTGCTGGTTTTCCATTTGTCGAATACTTCCTTGATTTTCGGAGAAGAACGGACAATATTACTCGCAATGGAGTTAGCATAGAAACGCGTAAAGATTTGCTCGGAACACTCATATGGGTATTCCAGCATGTAGGGCAATGCCTGAACAACATACCACGCAGGATTGGACGTATATTCCAGGGTGACCGCATGGTGTTTCAAAGTGGAAGACTCTTTACTGTTGACCAGTTTTTCAAATGTGAAATTCTTCGATCCGATACCATTATTTGTCAACGGAATGGATTCTGTAATGAGCACTTTGTCAGTCAACACAGGAACAACCAGTTCTTCACCATCTGAATGATTTGCCGCTTTTGCAGTTACCCGAATTACTAGGCTACTGATGTTTTCCGGAGCTTTTAATTTCCAGGAAACAACTGTGCTTTGTTTTCCTTCGGCTGAGAAGGATTGAGTCGCATTTGAAAGTTGGAAATCGGCACTTACTTCCTGCATGCTCAAGGCATCAAACAATTGGATGTTTGCTGTTCCGTTTAATACTTGTTCTGTTAAGTTGCTCACTTTTGCAGTCAGTACCACTTCGTCGCCATTGCGTACAAAACGCGGTGCATTGGTTTGTACCATCAATTCTTTTTGCGTGATGACTTCATTTTGAACCAAGGCGTATTCCAATTCTTTGGTGTGTGCCAGTCCCAGTACTTTCCATGTTGTCAGTGACTCCGGAGCGGTAAATGTTACCAGAATATCTCCGTTTACATCTGTTTTCAACTGTGGGTAGAAGAATGCTGTTTCATTGAAATTGCTGCGCAACGGAACTATTCCGTTTTCAGTTCCTTGCTTTTGCTCTCCGGTACTTTCTTGTTTTTTAAATTGTACATTTTCTCCATCATAAAATCCTGCTGACATGACACTTTCTTCCTGTAGCACAGGAGCAGCTGATTTTTCAGCATTCTTGGATTCCGGAGTAGCACTTAAAGAGCGCGAAACTTCCCTTACTTCCATTTCATCCATTAGCACACCAGCACCTTCTCCACGTCCCCAATGATAAGTATAGTAACCTGGGGTATAGTATCCGAACCAGTTCAACAGTGGTGGATTAACATGACCTGCATAACCGACATCTTCATAGGAAGGGTATCCTCTGCCATAGCTGTTTCCAAAACCGGTGAACGAGCGGTAACTCGCATAGCTGTTTTGACCGAATGGATTGAATACATAACCATGTGAGCGAAATGCATCCAGTGAAGCGTCGTACATGGTTAACAGGAGTTCAGCAGCAACCTTTTCTTTCTTCGGTCCGGTAATTCTCAGACGCCATTCTTCCTGCTGTCCGGGCTGTAATTTGTCTCTGAATGTTTCAAAACTTACCTGTAACTCTTTGTTGGTGTATGGGACGGAGAAACTAAAGTCTTTCATGTACTGTCGTCCGTATCGTACAGCGGATAATAAGATTCCCAATCCTCCCCGGTGTTTTTCTTCTACTTTAAATGTGATTGTTTTCTGATCACCTGACAACAAAATGTGCTTGCGTTCAACAATAGTACCATCCACATTGACTTCCATCAGTACCAATTGATTTTTCAGAGAGCTGGAAACGGGAACAGTAATTGTTTCCCCGGGTTCATAGGATGTTTTTAATGCATAAGCGTGAAAAACACATTCAAACGGAGCCTGTGTTCCATTTACATCCGTTATCTGGATAAACTGTACGTCTTTTACTTCTACTCCGTTTTTATCTTTGGTAGTTGTTTCAATTTTATAATCGCCTGTTTTCCAGTTTGAATTATTCAACTGGACAGTTGTTGCTTTTTCCGTATCAAAGTTGATGCGCTCTACTTCTTGTTCAACGGCACGTTCGTACTTTTCAATTGATTGGTACTGAATGTACGGGAACAATTGATTGAATTGTGCTTCTGATAAAGATGGTTTATCCGGCTTGGACCAGCTGCGGGATGCCATTACTTTTTCCAGCGGTTTCAAACGGGAGATAACGATCAATCCTTTTGCCGGAATCGTTTTCCCATCTGCATTTGTTGTGTTCACGGAAATACTTCCCTTGGAAGACTTGTCCATTGATTCGAGCACACTGACATTCAATTGCAGGGAACTTTCTCCGACAGAAATGTATTTCGTAGCCGAACGTGTTTCTCCGTTCATATCCGTTACATCTGTTGTAATGGTATACGTATAGGTATAAGCCGAATGATGATTTGTCGGATCTTTCTCCGCCGGGAAGTTCACAGTAAATTTCCCGTTTTCATCTGTCATTACAGTTCCTTCGTTGATTACGGTTTCCGATGAACTGACAGGGGCGATTCTCAAATAATAGGCCCGCCAGTATGGCAAGAAGATGCTGCGTTTCACGACATATTTAACGGTCGCATTATCCACTGCGTTTCCTGCATAAGCAAGTGCATTTCCTTCCACTTTAATTGTTTCTCCCAATTTGTATTCTGCCGATGACTGAGCAATTTCCACTTTAAACGTAGGACGTTTGTATTCTTCAACAGAGAAATATACTGTTCCGTAGTCCGTTTTGATATGCATTTGTCCGGTCAATCCTGTTGTAGGTAAACGGAAACTGCCTGAGAACGAACCATACTCGTTCGTTGTCAATTTCAGGTCTGTCACTTTTTGATAATTGACATCATTCAGCACAGCAGCAACACTTGATCCTGTTACGATTTTACTTTTTTTGTTCTCTGTTGTCAGTCGGATACCTTTGAAATAAACGATTTGTCCCGGTCTGTAGATAGAGCGGTCTGTAAATAAATTGTCCGTTGTACTTGATGCTGTATGATCGTAATCGTACAAACTTGCATTGGATGACAACTTATCTTTTCCGTAGACTACTTCCACCGATTTTCCATACCGGTCATTTCCATGCGGGAGCAATGCCCAGCCAGTTGCATCAGTTTTGTAGGTTGCAATTAATTTCTTTGCATTTTTTCGGGTAGTGTAATTGTATTTTGTCTCATAGACATTAACTGTTGCTTGTGCAATTGCGGATCCTGTCGTACGATTGTATACCTGGATGCCTGAGTTTTTACTTCCCTGATCTCTTAAGGAATAAGCCATATCTGTACTGGTAAATTCTCCTGTCCAGTGAATCGCTTTTCCATCTTCCAAAATGGTTGGATCACTTGAAAGTAATACCAGGTAATCACCATATCCGAGGGCATCCAAGGCAATTTCCGTACTGTGAAGTTGGAAGTCATCGGAAGCTGGTAATGCGATTTTCTTAGCGCTCACTTGTTTCAGTCCTTTTAATCGCTCTTTCAACTCATAATAGTAAGCGTATTCTTCACTTTCTTTGAGTTGATAAATCAATACGTGAACAGAATCCATGTTTTTGTAGGAAACCTTCATCAATACCGGTTGATTGGCAGCGTTGTAACGTTCAATATCTCCACTCAGTGATTTTTGTTGAAGCCCCGATGAAATGATCTGGCATTTTTTTGCTCCGAAGGTTCCCGGGTATTTTTCAATTGTTTCCTTACACAATGCATTTGCCGTTTTCAGTAATTGATAATCCGGATGAGTTGCTTCTGCCTTACTTCCCAAATCCATATACAATTCGGCAAGCTGTGCATTGACTTCTCCTACAACCGGGTACACAGCGTATTCTTTCTGCATACGAATCAATGCTGCTTTGTACCATTCTGTTTTCGTATCAATGGTGGATGCGTTATACGCAAAATTCAGCCGATCCAGTTCGTTGCGCATCCGTGCTGTTACCTGGTTGTTTTTGCTATGAAAACGCACCAGTTCCTGCATGGTTTTTACATACTGAAGGTATTGTGAAAGTGAATCGTCAGTTTGTGTAGAAATGCTTAAAAATTCAGCATCTGTTCCGAAATAACGCTTGTCATTAATGGCGAATTTATTTGCCGGACGGGTAATTCCTGTTTCTTCATTTCGGAAATGAGCAATTGCTCTGTGCGCCAGGAAATCATATAGTGTCGGAGCTGTCAGGTAGGAGTCTGAGTTGATTTCTGTAAGAATGTATGCATACTCGTTTAATGGAATTTGCTGCAATTTTTCTTTGTTCTCAAGCGATTCCATAAACAATTTATTGGATGTATCGAGCAGGGTTTTCAAATCCCACGTAGAAACATCCCCCAGGTTAAAATTTTGGGTTGTCGATCTGTTGTAGAAATTGTACCGGTTATTTTCCAGGTACATCCACAATAAATCAGCTTTTATAGATGCGAGTAACTGTTTGAGTGGTTCTTCATTGGTTTTTCTCAATTCGTCAATACGGACAAGCGATTTAGAAAAGTCCTCTTCCTCCAGGTTTTGATTCAGTTTGAGCTGGTACATCAATGCCTTGATCTGCATCGGCTGGTTTTTTTCTTTGGAAGCTCTGTCCATAATTACATTGACAATTTCCAGCGCGGATTTCGGCAGCCCCTGGTTTTCCAGTGAATCTACTTTTTTCCAGTCCTGTTCATAGCCGGAAAACTGAAAAGGTGTTTTCATAGTACTTTCAGAATTAACGGTTGTTGGTGTAGTTGTTTCTTTTTGATCATCACATCCTCCTGAGAGTATGGAAAGTGAAAAGATCACAAGGGCGATTTTACTAATTAGACGTTTCATACCAATGAAATTATTCGATTAAATATATAGCAATCTGTACAAACCAGGATGAAAAAAGTTGAGTACTTGCACAGCTATTTTTTAAAAAAATTGTTAAAAATGATGCGGTTTTGTTGGTTACGGGTAAATGCTGCCTGATTGGATTGGTACAAACAGTACCAGTACTTCGGTGAAAAAATACTCCGGAGAGATTGCTCCGTTTTGTTATCAGTCCAGGTCAAATCGTTTCAAGTCAGCTGACTGTGTGTCGATAATCGTTGTCCCTGCAGTTACGGAAAACCATTCATAAAACAACTGTTCATTGATTTTCGGATGGTCTTCGGTATTTTCGGTAATCATGTTCAATTCATTCAAAAAGATTTTTTTGAACTGATCCCGGATTACTTGTTCCGTTTCAATGAAATCTTCATCGACGAGGTAAATGGTTGGTTCCACATCGTCTTCTTCCGAGAAAAAGATTTCTTCTTCAAATTCGTTTGCCCAATCAAAAAAGGGTTGCTTTGGGGAAACGATTAAAAATCCACGATTGACAATTTTCATAATTTATTTGGTTTCAAGTTGTACAAATTCCTGTTCTTCTTCGTCTTTAAACTGACTCCAGATGGCTTTTCCTCCGCGCGGTTGTGTAATCACATAATTCCATTTGACTTTGGGTGCTTTCTTTTTGGAAGACGCAGTTTGCTGTTGAGGCGTGAAATACAGTTTTTTCCATTTTTTCAGTTCAGCAAGCCTGATCGACGGAGATTGAATCTGAACGATGGATGTGTCATTTTGGAGAATCAAAAACGCATTTCGCTGAATATTGGCATTGGTGCGAAGTTGAACCATTAAGCACCGTTCACCGTAGCAGTTCATCCAGTTTAAGAACGCTTTCATTGTTTTGGAAGAATCAGGAAAGGACCACCGGTAATATTCCACAGATTTACCTGCTGTCCAATACGTAAATTTCTCCATTTTTTTTGGAGAAAAACGTTCGGGAATGGTTAACGTATCGTTGACAACGACCGAGTCCCATTTGATTTGCGCTGCTTCCAATTCTGCTGAAGAAACGGAGGGAGTGAAAACCACTTTTGCAGGTATGGTATCCGTCTTTTTCGTTTTATCGTAATTTGACGTTGGCATGATGTCTTCCAATTGTGCAACTTCTTCGTTGTTGCCATTGCAGGCAGCGATTAAAAAGATGACCGGAAGAAAGTACAGTATTCGCATCCGTTATTTTTTTAGCAAAATTCAACAATACTTTTCAAACAGCAAGAAGTAAACCCAAAAATGTTCCGTTATATTTAGTTCGCATGATTTGTATCTTCTGTGCCGGGAAACATTGCGTTGAGGTATTTATCATCCCGAAGGTAAACGTCCCGGAGAATTTTTGTCTCACCATTTTGTACAATTACCGAATTGTATTCCACATATACGGGGATTCGTTTTTTTAATTTGACCGGATGATTGATTCCTGTTCTGGCAATCAGTGAGTCGAGGCTGTCTGCAACTACAACATTTTCATCCAGACCAAGAATTACCTTTGCCAAATCTACCGGATTTTCTGTTCGTATACAGCCGTGTGAATAGGCACGTGCCGTTGTCTGGAAAAGCCCTTTTGAAGGAGTGTCGTGTACATAGACGTCGTATTTGTTGTAAAAATCAAATTTGAGGATTCCCAGGGAATTTTTATATCCCGGTTGTTGCACTACCCGGTAAGGGAATGCATTTTCTTTGATTTTTTTCCATTTTACTTTGTGCGGGTTGATTGTATCTCCTTTTTGGAGCAATACCATGTTATTTTTTGCAAAGTAATCCGGGGTGCGTTGTGCTGCAGGTAGAATTTCTTTGCTGGCAATAGAATAGGGGACATTCCAGTACGGATATACGACAATGGTGTGCATTCCGGAAGTAAGTTCCGGGGTTTGATTTTCATATTTCCCAACGACAATGCGTGTTTCAATACACAAGGTATCTTCATTGCGTAAGCGGAGCATGTATTCCGGGATATTGATGGCAATATAGCGACTCGGATAGGCCTGTTTTCGCCGTTGTTTTTCCATCGCAAGTGCTATCCGTTGTGCTTTGTGCAGATTTGTTTCTGTGAGGATTTGGACGGTGTTTGTTCCGATGACTCCATCCGGATTGCATCCATGATCAGTTTGGAATTTTTTTAATGCCGTCACAAACGTAGTAGAGTCTGTTGCTTCTTCCGCGTTGAGGTATCCTTTGGAAATCAGAATTTCTTTTGTTCCTGTGATTGCTGCTGCCGGGTCTTCTTTGATGGTTCTCAGCTCTTTTATGTGTTCTCCAATCGGGTTGTTCTGAACAAATGTATACAACCCGCGTGCTAACGATTGATACGTGCTGTCCGAAGGTCCCCATGAAATGATTTTCTCCGCATAATTGTTACTGCTGAAGTCCAGTAAGGTATCCAGTGATTTCAGTGAAACATACGACAGGGGCTTCAGGTGTGTCATCGTGGAATCAAGCATCCCGTATTTCAGATCATTGTAGCTTCTGGCAAGTCCGCAAACAATGACCACTTCATTCTGAATAGGTTGGTCGTCGCTCCAATTTAAATCAAACCGTTTGTCTGACATTCCAAACCGGATGGGATGTTTCAGTAATTTTAGAAGTTCCTCACCGGTTGCGTTGATGGATTTCTTTTTCGCCCATAGCGGTTTAAACCGGCGTTGCTCATAAAATGTGTACAATAAGTTTCTTCCTTCTTCATCGATTCCAAGGGTTTCCTTGTATTCTTCGGAAAGAATTGCTTTTAATGTTTCTTCTGTGGAAAGATTTTGTTGCATGAGTCCTTGTTCATCCAATTTTGAATGACAGGATGCAAGTAGTATAGTTGTAAATAAGATGAACAGCCTTTTCATATGGGGGTCAATAACGATACAAAGATAGAGGTTTTGCCCGGTTTCTCCTGATTTATCGTTGAAAATAGCGCGCTAATTGACAAACAATTGCAGACGATGTATAAACGTTTGCTGTGTCTGTATATTGGTTGAAAATGATGTGCTAATACAATTTATTTTAATTTTGAGCTATGAAAATTGCTGTTACAGGAGCTGCGGGACATATCGGTTCTGCCATTTGCAGGGAATTGTTGAACAAGGGATACGAAGTGCAGGCGTTGGTCTACAATGATTGTGAAGCGATTTGTGAGTTACCTGTAACGTTTATCAAAGGCAATGTGCTGGATCGTGCCTCCCTGGAGAAGCTGATGCAGGCATGTGATGCGGTCATCCATACGGCGGGAATGATCGAATTGGGATATACGTTTGTTCAGAAGGTATATGATATCAATGTTACCGGGACAAAGAATGTGTTGGAAATTGCACGTGAATCAGGTGTCAAAAAAGTAGTTCATTTCAGTTCCATCCATGCATTCAATCATCAACCATCCGATGTGCCGATTGATGAAACACGTCATTTCGTGACGGAAAAATCGGTTTTTTATGATCAAACCAAACGGGATGGACACATGCAGGCACAGGAAGCGGCAAAAAACGGACAACATGTTGTGATTGTCTGCCCAACTTCCGCAGTGGGGCCTCCGGATCATAAACCTTCAAAATTGGGAAAAGCCGTCATTGATATTTACAGGGGAAGCGTTCCTGCAGTTGTAAAAGGTGGATTTGATTTTGCGGATGTTCGCGATATGGCCAGAGGGACCGTATTGGCGCTGGAAAAAGGCAGGGCAGGGGAAACCTATATTCTGGGGGGGAAATATTACACGATAAAAGAATTTTCCAACCTGGTGCTGGAAGCAAAAGGAACGAAAAAACGACTGGTCGAATTACCGCTTTTTGTTGCCAGCGTTGGATTGCCGTTTGTAAAATCATATGCGTATCTGACGAAAAAGGCTCCGTTGTATGACAAAGCTTATATTGATATCCTGCAGGATGGAAACAAGCAAACATTATCGACTAAAGCACAAAAAGAATTGGGATATTCGGTGCGGGAATTAGGTGAGACACTCAGTGATACGGTTGAGTGGTTTAGAAACAGTAGAAGAATATAGGTATATGACAGTGACATTTGAACAATACACGTTGTTTGCATGGGGATGGATCGCAGTTGCGGTAATTGTCTTCATTGCATTACTTTTTATTACAGCTCCTTACGGAAGGCATACCAAGACAACCTGGGGGCCATTGATTGATAACAAACTGGGGTGGTTTGTTATGGAGTTTTTTGTCCTGGCGGTATTGTTTTTTTTCCTGTACAAGGGGACCAACACGATCTCGCTGGTCAATGGTATTATTGTGGGGTTTTTTGCATTGCATTATGTCAACAGGAGTATTATTTTCCCGCTTCGGATTCAAACCAATGGCAAAAAAATGCCGCTTACAATTACATTGATGGCGATGTGTTTCAATCTTGTGAATGGCTTTTTGATTGGCTACTACCTGGGAGAATTTGTGGTGTATCCGGTGGAATGGTTGCTGACTCCTCAGTTCATCATCGGCACATTGATCTTTGCCGTAGGAATGTTCATCAATTGGCAATCCGATAATACCTTAATCCACCTTCGAAAACCGGGAGAAACAGGATATAAGATTCCTCAAAAAGGGTTGTTCCGTTATGTGAGCTGCCCGAATTTGTTGGGTGAAGTCGTTGAATGGGCCGGGTTTGCGATTTTAACATGGAGTTTACCGGGACTGGCATTTTTTGTCTGGACGTTTGCCAATCTGGTTCCACGTGCTGTTTCTCATCACAAGTGGTACCAGGAAAAATTTCCGGATTACCCGAAAGAGCGTAAGGCTGTATTCCCGTTTATCTGGTAAATCGCTCTATCGCAATATGACGATATTGCGATAGAGCTATATGGTCATATTTATCTGTAACTCAATACAAGTACTGTATGAATCGGTAACTACTACACTTGAGTCAAGTGCGGAAGATTCTTGCAATGAATATTTTAGTTTTGTCAGAGTTAGTCAACTAATCAATTTTTGTTCAATTAAATCTATTACGCCTATGAAAGCAATTGTATGCACATTCATTTTTTCAGGACTAAGTTTTCTGTCCGGAGCACAACGCTCAGCTGACCTGTCGGTAGAACTTGTTTACCCGTCAACGGATCCGGCAACATTTACAATGAATACCCCGTATAACATTATACTGAAGGTGAAAAATCAGGGGAGCGAAGCGATCAATGCCGGTGATTCACTTCTCTTATACATCACTCAGAATGCAGATACGCTGGAATTCCTTCCGGGAGGTGAAAACCACATTGTAAAAACAGGAATAGATATCCCTGTTGGAGATTCTGCTCAGATTTCTCACTTTATGGTGTATGGAGACGGCACTGAAAATTCGATGGTAGAAGCATGTTTTTCAGTCATTCCGGTCAATGCAGCAGATCCTGTTACAGATCCAGAGATCAGTGATAACAGAAGTTGTGTATGGATTGAGGTCGTAGAGAATACGGCTGGAATCAATCAGTTGCAAACAGAACTGATTGCTGTGAGTCCGAATCCGGCAAAAAACAGCGTAACTTTAAGTGTTGTTCCCGATGGCGAAGTTCGTTTGTTGTCACCGGATGGTAAAGAAGTAAAATCACTTGTTCCATTGGGGCAAACACTGGATTTAAGTGCTGTCCGAAATGGCATGTATCTTCTGAATTTCACAAAAGACGCACAGTTTATTTCTATTCGCCTGGTTGTTGAAAATTAACCGGTTTTTAAAGGGAAAAAGCGAGGTTTGTAACAACTTGACAACCTCGCTTTTTTCATGTTTTGTATCGAGGTAACTTATTGTTCTACCAGCTCTGTAACTTTTTCGACACCTTCCTGAATGGCATCTGATGTGGTGTTTTCAGGTAATTGACCTGCTTTTTCTGCTCTTGTTTTGCACAAATTACACAATTCGGTAATGTTTTTTAATTCCCTCGCCTGCGCAACGGTTCCCGTAAAAATTTCAGCTGTTTTATCCGTATTGATATACGAACAGGAATCGGATAAGTGGTAACGCGTCCCGGATTTTGTCCAGTAAACGGCATCTGTTCCGTCGTTCAGATCTTCTACTTCATGTGTTTGGTTGGTATATTCTTCTACAGAAGGTGGATTGAAATCATAACCGGTAATTCCTGCAATCAATAGCGCAACACCGGCAATGCTTCCCAGGATCGCTTTTTGTTTCCCGTCAATATTTTTGTTGGTTAAAATAAAGATAACCAACGGCAGGAAAGCGATAACAGCAGTAACCATCCCCAATTGACTTTGCAGAAAGAAACGAAACGCATTTTTTTCCGAAGCAGGGTCCAGTCGGTTTGATTTTTTCCACAACATGGAACCGGTAACCACCAGGGCAAGATCGGCCGCGATGAGTGTAATGATCAACCACATGGTGATTGGTTGTTTGAACAAGAGTGTAATTGCCCACACTTGCGCACCAATGCCCAGTATCCAGAGAATTCCGGCAATCAGTCGCAATTGTGTTGCCCTTCCTTTCGCTTCTTTTGTAGGTGAAAATCCCGGGCGTTCTCCGGTCGTATCAGGAGTTGAAGTAGTGCGTTCCCCGTCAACCTGTACGATTTTTTTCTTCGTTGCCATGTTTGTTTAGTTTTTAGTTTGTATTCAATATTATGAAAACAATAGCAGATCAGGATAAACAAACAGGTTATTTTTTTAACAACTTGTATTTGAAATCGAACAGGTTACAGGATACAACTACCGTTTGATAATTTGCCGGGTAACGGATTGTTTTTCTGTTTTAAAGTTAACCAGGTAGCTTCCGGACTCCAGGTTACTCAGATCAATTGTACCATTATTCAACATTCCTTCTTTCACAATGCGTCCCTGTATATCCAGAACAGAATAATGTTCAACAGAAAAAGGTGCCTTGACCGTTACGGTATGATCTGCCGGATTTGGAAATAACAGCAGTTCTTCTTCAGTACCGTGAGATTGAATTCCCAGTTCAGAAATCTGTACACAGGCAGACCGGGAAACGCATCCTCCGGGTTGTGTAATCTCTACGGCATAACTTCCGTTTACCGTAGGTGAAAAACTTTGTGTTGTTACACCCACCGGAAGGTAATTGTTGTTGCAATCCAACCAGCTATATGTTGCATTTGATTCGTTGGCAATAATCGTATTTCCTGATACACTTGTACTCACATCAATTGAAAAACATGTTATGTTTCGGTAGAGTTTTGTTTGCTTTTCTCCTGAAATCAGCACATCCATGTCACCATCGCTGTCAATATCTGAAAAAGCGACTGCTCCTGCCGCAATTGAAGCGAATGGAACAGCTGTAAATTCTGTAAACGTGCCGGTTCCGTCGTTGAGGTAAAAGTTGGTTGTTGCCTGTGCCATCATTCCAGTAACCAATACATCCTGATCCCCATCGTTGTCCACATCTGAAAACCGGATGGAACTAAAGAAAACATCAAGGAATGGGACTGTTACATCTTCTGAAAAATTACCTGTTCCGTCATTGAGGTAAAGTTTTGTGCTGTTTTGTGCTGCGGTGTTTTTTCCTGCAAGGACAACATCTTCGTCTCCGTCTCCGTCTACATCTGCAAAAGAGATTGATCCTGTGCTCAGGTTCTGAAAAGGAGTGCCTGTAATTTCTGAAAAAGTTCCTCCATTGTTTCGGTACAATTTGGTGATGTTGTTTGTTTGACCAGGAGCATAACTACCAAATAGGAGCAGATCCGGATCCCCGTCGTTATCAATGTCTGAAAAACCGACTGAACTGGAGTAAACGTTTGCGAATGTTTCTCCGGAAACCGTAAAGGTTCCGGTTCCGTTATTAATATATAATCTGGATAGTGGTTGATTGACGTTGTTTCCTGTAATAAAGAGGTCTTCGTCACCATCATTATCAATGTCTGCAAATGCAATTGCTCCGGCTAAGATGGCTATGAACGATGTCCCTGGTATTTCGGTGAAAATTCCGGCTCCGTTGTTTGAATACATTCTGGCAAGTGTTTGCCCGGAATCGTTTTGGCCAGTAACAAATAAGTCCATGTCTCCGTCATTGTCGATGTCTGAAAAACCAATACTTCCCCGTTTAACCTGGATAAACGGAGTATTGGATACACGTTCAAAAACACCTGCTCCGTCATTGAGATAGAGTGCGGTTATCCCTTCGTTAAAGTTACTGGTACCCGTTACCAATACATCTTCATCACCATCGTTGTCTACATCTGCGAATGCAATTGCACTGTACGATAAATCGATGAATGGAGCACTCGTGTCTATAAATGTTCCGTCACCATTGTTGGTGTACAGTTTGGAAGAGCCTTTGTTCAATGCATTCAACCCTGTAGCCAATAAATCCTGGTCGCCATCGTTGTCGACATCTATAAAAGTAATGGCTCCGTTTTTAACTCCGGTTAATACCTGGTGATTCAGCTCGGTGTATCCCCCTGTTCCGTTATTGGTGTATAGTTTGGCGATTAATGTCGACGTATAGGGACTGTGTCCGATGAGCAGTAAATCGGGATCACTGTCGTTGTCGATGTCTGCAAATGCAACTGAGCCTAAGCTCATGCCGTCAAATGCAGGACTTGCAATAACTGTGAAAGAACCATTTCCATTGTTTCTGTATAATTTGGAGATGTCCTGTGTGTAATTCTTTTTTCCGGTAATGATCACATCCGGATCACCGTCATTATCAATATCCGAAAACGCTACTGCAGAATTGTAAACCCCTTCAAACGGCAGACCTGTCACCTCCGTAAAGGAACCTGAACCGTTATTGGTATAGAGCTTCGCGATGGGTTGTTCCGCTGTATTTTCACCGGTAATCAGTATATCCTGGTTGCCATCATTATTGATGTCGGCAAAAGCTATTGCTCCGAAACTTACCCCTTCAAACGGAGTTCCTGCGACAAGGGAAAAAGTCCCTGTTCCGTCATTCAGATACAATTTTGAGATGCGTTGATTGGAGCTAGTGTATCCGGTAATCAAAACATCTTGATCACTATCATTGTCAATGTCGATAAAAGTAACAGTACTGAAACTAACAGGATCAAACGGAGTTCCCGGTACTTCTGAGAAAACACCGGAACCATTGTTTTTGTATAATTTTGACAGGCGTTGATTATTATTCGTATATCCGGTCACCAGCAAATCTTCATCCCCATCGCCGTCTATATCTGCAAAAGCGGATGAACCGACACTCACACCTTCAAATGGTGTTCCGGAGACTTCTGTAAATACACCGTTACCGTCATTGGAATACAGGCGTGCGACAGCAATATTTTCATGATAACCTGTAACAAATACATCCTGGTCCCCATCACCGTCTATATCTGAATGTGCAATTGAACTTTTATAGATTGGATCAAACACCTTAAATGTGTATTCTTCAAATACAACTTGTGAAAAGTTATACGTAGTAGTGAAAAAAGCGCAAAAAAATAACGCTATGTATTTTGTAGTCATGCTATTAGGTAATTACAGCACTAATTTAGATTATTTTTTAAAGTAATAGGGTTTTGTGAAAGAAAAAAACTAAATTTACTCGACGAATTATCCTATTATACTATGAAACAAACGTTTAAATCCGGTGTTTGCCGGATACTATTTCCCCTGATTTTATTCTTTTCCGTACCGGTACTTTTGGGGCAGAATGTACCTGATCTGGCATGGGCCCGGATTATCACTAATTCAGGAATCTCCACTGCAGGACCGTTAGCAATCGACAATCAGAATAACACCTATGTGAGCGGATCATTTAACACAAGTATCACAATCAACGGAACTACGATTACGCATCTGAACCCCGGAGGAGGTGCTTCTAATTACCTGATCAAATACGATCAGAACGGAAATGGTATCTGGATTAAAAAAATTCCGTTTACGATTAATAAAATGCTGACATACGGCAATAAATTATACATTATTGCTACGTATTTTCAGGCGACACAACATTTTGACGGCATTCCTTTTCCGACACCTTCTACTCCCGAAGGAGCTTATTGCCTGATCCAGATCAACCTTGACGGTTCAACGCAATGGATCCGGGCAATTGACTATAATGGATTGTCGATCGGAGGTTTTTCTACGGATGTGACGATTACGATTGACCAGAGCGGGAAAATTTATGTGGCCGGAATTTTTCAATCTTCGATTACTTTTCACAACGGATTTACACTGGAGACAGCTGGAAATCAATTAGGTATGAATGCATTTCGTGCTGCGTATGATGACGCAGGAAACTTGTTAAATGCCTATCAATTGGGGGTTGTGAATCCATCTTATTCATCGTATGAAGATGAGTTTTTTGATATGGATGCTCAGTACAATGTGTACCGGTATGTCAATTCCGAGCGTAAACTGATCAAGTATGACCTTCAGGGAAATAGTGTAATGGAAACAACATTTAACAATACGGGAACAGGATCTGTTTCGTTCACAGGTATGTCCGTAGATCCGTCGGGAAATATCTTTTTCTGCGGTAGTCTTTATGGGGGATCTGCTAATCTGAACGGACATTCGATTACAAAACATGGAGATGTAAACAAAGCAGATGGGGTGACGTTGAAACTTCGGGCATCAGATGGTGAAATTGCCTGGGTTAACCGGTATACCTATATTCATTGTGATTATTTCTATCAATTATTGACAGATGCTATTGGTAATGTATATGTGATCGGGAATTACGGGATGTGTATCGGGGGGGATCTCGATGCGATGTTTTTGAAGTATGCACCGGATGGTACGCTGATCTGGGGACATAACATTGTCGCAGGCCCACCACCGTTTGTAGGGGCTCCTTCGGGTTGGGTTACCAGTGAATATCTTACGCAGGCCAGCAACGGAGGGAATGTTATTATCTCCGGTTATTTTAAAGAACGTGTACAGTTTGATCCGTCGACTTCTTTTTCAGGATCCAATTTGCCGCGGGCCTTTGTGGCGCAGTACGGGATTTGCAATACACCGGTACCTGCACTTGCAGGAAACACATCATTTTGTCAGGGCGACAGCCTGGAGTTAAGTGTTGATGAGCTTCCCGGCTATTCATATATGTGGAGTAACGGAGATACTACAGCATCTATTTATGTCAATACGCCCGGAGATTACTGGGTGACTGTTGCAGAAAACAATGAATGTTATGCGGGTTCGGAAATAATGGAAGTGACAGAAAACGAATTACCGGATGCAACTGTTACGTTCAATGGCGGAACCCTTACAGCAGTAGAAGGATATAGTTATCAATGGCTGGATTGTAATAATGGAGATTCACCTGTAACAGGAGCAGTCGGAGTCGTATTTACCCCTCAACAGAATGGAAGTTATGCGGTTGCTGTGATCAATGAACATGGCTGTACCGTTACATCTACCTGTTATCTGATTTCTAATGTAGGCGTGGAGCAACAGGAAATGAAGAAGTTATCTGTCTATCCGAATCCAGCAAGTGAATCTGTTCGGATCAGCAATGTACCTAAATATGCACGGATTGTTGTCCGGGATATGACCGGGAGAATTGTGTTCGAAAATCCGAAGGCAAAGGAAACGGAAACAATTAGTCTGACTCTATTCAGAAACGGGGTATACCTGGTTGAAATTATTCACGAAGGTACAACGCGGACAGAGAAACTGATTGTGAATAAATAAAAATCGGTGTAGTTAACAGATTGCGGCTTGTTGTAACTGTACAATGTCTAATTTTTTCATTTTCAGAACGGCTGCCATGACTTTCTGCGCCTTTTCCGGATCACTCATCAGTTGTCCTAAAATTGCCGGAATAATTTGCCAGGAACTACCGAAAGGATCGCGTAACCATCCGCACATGCTTTCTGTTCCGTCCTTCGTTAATTCATGCCAGTAGTGATCAATCTGCCCCTGTGTATCACATTCAATAACGATGGAGTTACCCTCGGTGAAATCAAATGCGTGATGCATGTCCCCTCCGCTCATCAGGTTGAACAGGTAATTGTTCAACTTTAGCTGGACAAAGGTCGGAATTCCGGTTTCCGGGAATGAAAGCAGAACGGTGCTGTTTTCAAACACAGAAGTGTACAAATCCACTGCTTTTTTTACATCATTTCGCTTTTCGTTGACAAATAAAAATGCCGGAACAATTTTTTGCGGGTGGTTGATCTGTTCGATATCCAGTTGCCAGCTTACACCGAATTTATCTTCAATCCATGCGTATTTTTCACTCCAATTGTATTTCCCCAACGGCATTAATACATTTCCTCCTTCTTTGAGTTGTTCATAGAGCCGTTCAATTTTTGCGTGATCATTTTCACAATAGACAAAATACGACAAAGCAGGTGTAGGACGGAACTGATCTCCACCGTTCAATCCCATGAATTTAACTCCTTCCAGTTCAAAAGTCACCACCATCGGAGTTGTTCGGATGATTCGGGAATGGCTGAATAATTTACAATAAAAGGTGGCTGCTTCCCCGGCATTGTGATTGAACCAAATGCACGGATAGATTGATGTATTCATGGTTGAGCGTTGTGTTCAACGTACTTTTTGAAATTGTTCAGAATCGCTTGCCATCCTTGCTGTTGCATGTCGATGGGATTGCTTGTCTCCGCATCAAATGTGGTGGAAACTTCTGTTGTATTTCCCCTTGATTTGAATACGGTTGTAGATTTTCTGCCATCAGCCATGGTGTAGACAATTTTCTGATGCGTTAATACTTCATCATATACGGCTTCAAAGTCAAAACCGAAGCTCCCGTCTTTTGCTTCCATACGTGCCGTATATTTCCCCCCTGTACGCAGGTCATTTTCTGCATTCGGGCAGCACCAGTCGTCGGATGCAAAATTCCACCCGGTGATGTGCTTGGGCTGAGTCCACGCTTCCCATACGCTTTGAATGTCTGTGGCAATAGCCGCATTAACTGTTAGCTGTGTTGTTTCCATTTTTCATTGAGTTTATTCGCAAATCGTTTTTAATTTTACTAATGCTTTGGGCCAGGTTGTATTGAAATAATCAACGAAGTCATCCACTACATCAATATCAACTGTTACCATTGTGTATTCGTTTTCTTCCCGAAATGTATAATTTTCAAGTCCTCCGATCCATTCTTCTACTTCCGGTCCTTCGGTAATTTCGACTCCTTTCGATAGAAAACCACACGTCTTTAGTGATACAAAACGGTTGGGGTCGTTTGCTGCGATTTCCGCAATGATTCCACCCTGTTCCCCCTGTTGATCAACACCAATGAATCGGATTTTGCTTCCCGGTTCCCAGCTTCCGTCATAGGTAGATGTGGGCTGGAATTCCGCGGCCCATGCTTCATACGTTGTTTTGTCACCGATCCCCAACATGATGGTATATACATGTGCGACCGGTGCGTGGATTTTTGTTTGAAACTGTAGTTTTTTCATCTTCATTATTGTTTAACGGTACGATTTTTTGACCGCACAAATAACATCACAATAGCTGTTGTTGCAATTCCCGTCACCAATGCGCCAATTATTCCCTGGGTTGCATAATGTTTGTAATTAAAATATGCGGCAGCAGCAGTTGTTGTTTCGTAATATCCTAATTCTACTGAACGTTTGATCACGTTTGGGAAATATTCAGGGGTGATAACATAAGAAACAACCCATTGGGTGAGGGGAGAAAGTGCGGCAACAATTACTGAAATAATGGTGCCCGAAACAAGTCCCTGTACATACGTCATGTGACCATTGTAGTAACGACGTTTTTTATCTTTTAATGCCAGTACAAACATCCAGATTGCCGGAATGGCAAACAGGTTGGTAAGGTACAGGTGGTAATCAATGTAAGGTCCGTGCAGCCCGCACACTTTTTCCAATACCATCCAAAGCAAGGATACTACCACAAAGATAACGGCCCATTTGATTTCAATTGCCAGTACTTTCATCACTCGATGATTTATTTGTATTTATCATTTAACCCCATTCCCTGAAAGATCAACGGCGTAATTTTTTCCAGCCGTTTCACTTTGGTTGCTTCCTGTTTGGCTTCATTCAGGTATAAAATGTATTCTTTTTGCTTTCCGGGCGTGAGCAGTTCAAATGCTTTCTGAAAGGCTTTGTCATTTTTCAACGCATCACTGAGTAAGGATGGTGGTGGAACAGCAATGAACTTCGCCGGTTTTATTTTTAATCCTTTTTTCTCTGTTTCGATGGCTTCGTGAATGTAGGCGAGAATCTTTTTCTCATCAATTTCCTCTTTCGAAGTAAACCGCCACTGACGCAATGATTTTGTTTGTCCCTCAGAAGCACTGATCAAGACTTTATACGGATCTTCCAGAAACACACCATTGTAAAACCAAAGGGTAAAAAAGTTTTTGAATCCTCCGCAACTTACCACATTTTTACCATTATAGGTATACACATCCGACCCCCATTTGGTGGTTTTGTCCAGTGGTGTTTTATCTATGATCGCCGATAAAATTGCGACTTCTTCCGTCCATTGATGATTAGTTGGCATGGCTGAATGATATTAATTTCCGTATTTTTCCCGAAGTGCTGTAATGGTTTCACCCATCATTTTCTTGAGGACTTCTATATTGATGTCGGATAACTTTTTAACATAGATACATCCTTTTCCCATCTTGAATTTTCCAAATTCCTGTAATAACTTATCCTGCTCCGGTGTTCCCATGTATACATACAATGAAATAGCTGCTTTGCGGGGAGAGAATCCGACCAACGGCCAGTCGCCTTCCTGCTTGCTGCGATCAGATTTATAATGGTACATACCAAACCCGATGATGGATGGTCCCCACATTTTAGGTTCGAATCCGGTATATTCCTGCATGATTTTTACCAGTTCGAAACTGTCTTTTTGTTTTTGCTCCGTTTCTGCAAATGACAGGATGAAATCCGTAACATTTGCTTCGTGTTGTTTGGTTTTTATTTCCGCCATTGGTTGTTTATTTTTCCAGCTCTTTCTTCAGGTTTTGCAAGCCTTGTTCAAAGTCATTTCCCATGTCGTAGAACAGGCTCATGAAATTGAAGGGGTAGGGGGTACGTCCTGTAATTCCCCATGTTACATTGGTTTGATCGGTACTTTTTTCACGGGTAATGAAATACGCTTTTGCCGGGTCTCCGAATCCGAAATCCAGTTCAAAATCGACCCGTTTTCCGTCTTCGATTGCCGTGATTTTTTGAGAACCTTTTCCCATAGACTCACTGTCCCAATGATAGACGAAGCCGACTGTTCCGTCTGTTCCTTCGTAACTTTTTTTCATATCCGGGTCTGAAAGCTGCCAGATACCGAAATTGTCCTGGTTTTTAACGTGTTTAACATAGTCAAATACTTCCGTTACCGGTTTATTGATTACAATGCTTTTCTCACTTTTAAAGTCCCGTGGAACAAAAAGTGCTACAATCAACGGAATCGCAATGATAATTAGCAATGCGATAACGATTCTTTTTATAATTTTCATAAGCAATCACTTTTAGTTGTTATTTCGTTTTTTCTATCAGGTATACCCTAACAAAGGTAGGGAAACCGAACAAAAAATACATAGATTTATCGGTATTTTGTTGATTTATAAGTTGCTGTCGTTCATTTGTGTTCCCACAGACCGCAGATTTCCTGCAAAATCTTTAAATGTTCCCCTCCTGTCCGGATCTCCTTCCTGTGATTTCGGAACGTCAATTGCTTCACATCCTGCCACAATCGCTTTTTGAAAGACAGCATCCGTATCCGGAACATAGACATGCATCACGATGGTTTCTGCAGGATAAGTTTCCGTTGCATCCGCCAGCATAATAACCGAATAATCAATTTGAAGTTCTGCATGCATGATTTTCCCGGATGGACGGTGGTATGTTCTCAACTCCTGTGCATCGAAAATGTGTCGCATCAGCTCCATAAAAACGTTGTGCGTCCTCTACAATGAAGTAAGGGGAGACAGATGTATAACCTATTGGTTTAAATGGTGTATTCATGCTGTTTTATTTATTTGCCAGTTTAACAACTGTATTCCAATTACGTGTTGTGACTTCTTTTCCGAACAATTTCTCCAGATCATCCATTCCCTTTACTGTCTTTCCGATGGAAAGATCCAGGACGCTCAGGACAGCTGTATTACTGACAAAAATGATCTGAAATGATTCATCTGCAGAAATATACGGAAGTGGAAGTTGCATTGTTGGTTTACTTTTCAAAAACGTCACATACAATCGGGTATCTTTTGTGACTGCAATCCCTTTAAACGGATCGGTTTCTACCAGTTCTGAGAGTTCGTCAAACGTTCTCAAGATCACCGGGATGGGAAATCCGAAAACGTCCTGTAAGTGTCTTTCAATCACAGCTTCCGATGCATTTTTTTCGGGTGCTTCAAAGATTACATTGCCTGTATTCAGTAGGGTGAGAATGTTTGAAAAACCGAGTTGTCCCATCGCTTCGGACAATTGTGACATGGGTACTTTGTGATTTCCTCCTACATTAATCCCGCGCAATAAAGCGATATACCGTTTTGTTTTCATGCCTGATTTTCAATGCGTATCAATACTCCTTTTCGCTTCACTAAATTTTTATAATCCCACTGTATAACCTGTGCTTTCTCCAGCCAACGCCGGATATCATCCGGGTTAATTTCCGTTGCCGAACGGTAAAAGATAGATGCGTCTTTAAATTTTTCTCCCCGTATTGCCAGTTTGTCTTCATCGAAATCTGCTCCGCTCCAGAACATCAGTCGTATTCCTGCTTTCTGCTTACTGTAACCGACAACCGGATTTCCGTCCAGGAACCATACCGGGTGCGCATGCCAGACTTTTCGCTCAGCAGCAGCAAGGTGTTGACAGATGTGCTTGTACAACAATTCACAAATGACTTTGTCTTCCGGCATCTGTTGGTCGTGATATTGTTGAATGTCTTTACTCATACGATTATTTAGTTTTATTTTCCTGCGCTCTGAATGCAACGATTCGTTTGATCAGATCAACAGGTATTGGTTGATCAATCGGAAACTGAACAGATCCTTTTCCCTGTTTGTATTTTGAAAGTTCATCGGCAAATTGCGAGTGCCCGGTGGGAGTCGCATAAAAACCAATGTGGTGTTTGAATACTGCAAAATATACCAGGGGCTTTTTATTGAGTTTGTAAGCCGGCATTCCATACGAAATATATTCTTCCGCTTCGGGTGCTGTCTCCCGGATTGTCACACGAACAAGTTCCAGCAATTGCTGTCGGTCCTGAGGTTCCTTTGCAATGTATTCGTCAACGGTGTTGTAGTTCTCCATACTGTTGTTTATTCGTTCAAATGCATAGGTGAATCGGTGTCAGGGTTTTGATTTCCAGACTTTGTCCGAGTAGGGGAGGTATTCCGGTAATGCTGCGGATCCGTACCAGTCGTATAGTTCAACATCAAGCAAACCAGCTTTGATGGCAGGGTCGGTTTGGAGCAGCTCCCGCGCTTCTTCCAGGTCTTTCACATTGGATAGAATGAAAATTCCCCTGTAATTTTTATCATTTTTACCCATCGGACCTGCAATAACCATCTTTTCTTCGGCTACCAGGCGGTTAATGTTGTCGAGATGGCCTCTGAAGTGTTTACTGATTTCTGATTTGTCATTCACGGAAGGATTGCTTCCTGTTTTCAGAATAACGAAAACGTACGGTTTCATTCCATACTCGTCTGCACCTGATTGTATTGCCAGTGCGGCATCATAGTTCGGATTGGATGTGTTATTTTCTACGTTCTTTCCGGTTGTTTCTCTGTGTAACTCATAACTGAACATATTTCCGTTGTTGCCGGAAACAGTGACGTTTAACAGGTTATCAGAGATACGTTTGTAGACAATTCTGTTCGGGAAATCATGTTTCAGGTTTTCAAACACAAACAGGCTGTCTGCCTGCACCAGTCGAAACGGGATTCCTGCGCCGTTATTTTGACCGATGACACTGGCGGTATACTGAATTTTCCCTTTATTACCACTTATTTCGATGTATTCGGAAACTTCCATTCCGTTCTCAGAAAGTTTATAGGAAACCCCCTTCAATGTATGGTCGTTGAGTTGATCCCAACGTTCATAGACCTGAAGCCCTTCCATTTTCCAGGTTCCTTGCAGAAAAGAAGGGAATGGCAACTGCGAAAAACCGTAGTTTGCAGCAGCAATAGACAGAATGAGCAGAATTTTTTTCATGTTAAGATTTCAAAAAATCAAATGCACCTTTTCGCAGGTTGATACCGTGTTCAGAAAATGCTTTCAGACAGGCGAGAAAGTTGGCCCATCCCTCTGTATTTCCCCCAAACCATTTCAATCCTTCCTCCGAATTTGACTTCCCGTCTTCCATTACTTTCACAACGGTACTTTTGTCTGCCTGTTCGGTCAGAATGATGCGAACAATTGTTTCGGGATCCCACTTGAATTCAATCAACTGGTGTGGAATAATTGTTGTAACAGTCACAGGACATTGTTCATCGAACTCCGGAAATACCCAGGTCAATTCTGCTTTTTCCTCCATTCGCCCCGTGCTGCTACCAATAAAATACTGTGTCATTTTATCCGGATTGACAATGTTTTCAAATACGTCACGGATGGGTTTTTGAACCTGTATTTTTGCTTGTGCAATCAGTTTTTCCATGTGGCTATTTCGGATTGGTATAGTTGATCATCCAGCACACACCGAATTTGTCTGTAAATGATCCGAAATAATCGCCCCAGAACATGTCTGCCATCGGCATTTCGATTTTTCCACCGGCAGATAATCCGTTGAAAATCCGGTCTGCTTCTTCCCGGCTGTCCGGTGTAATGGAAATGTAATTGTTGTTTCCGACATTCAGTACATGTCCTGCGCTTGGCAGGCAGTCAGAAGCCATCAGGTGTTGTCCGTTACGGAGTGTAATAGCAACGTGCATGGCTCTGTTTTTTTCATTTTCGGGTAAATTTTCTGCCCCCGGAGCCTGGCTCATTTTCTGGATAAATACTTCCCCGCCAAATACGGTTTGGTAGAACCGGAATGCTTCCTCTGCATTTCCGTCAAAATTCAAGTAAGGATTTAATTGCATTTGTTTTTATTGTTAAGTTATCAATTTTAGTTATTGCATGGAGTACAATCCGAATGAATTTCCTTCCGTATCAATGCAGATACTGCAGAAACCGTGTTCCCCGATGGACATTTTCGGATTCACAACCTTTCCGCCCGCTTTCTCAACCCTGCTTTCTTCTACGCTGCAGTCCCGGCAAGGAAAATAAACAATGGTATTGACACAGGCGCCATCTCCTTCTTTTGTTCCCGGCATTTCAATCAATGCGCCGGACACACTGTTCTGGTCGGTTGGGTCGGCGGTATTGAAACAGGCCATTTTCATTTCTTGCGGAGCATCTCCCGGGGCTTCCATATCACTAAACGTTGTTGCTAAAACGTCGCTGTAGAACTTTTTCGCGCGATTGATATCTTTAACGTAGATTTCAAACCAACATATTACATTGTTATTCATGTGTTTATTTTTAAAGTGAAACGTAAAAACAAATGTAAATGATAAATGTTCAGCCGAACTTGTCTTATGGCAAGAATTCTAATGTTCCTGTGAAATCTCCTTTCGGATTCTGCTGAAAGAAGTATCTGTAATGCCCAGGTAGCCTGCAATGTATTTCAGCGGTGATTGCAAAACGATTTGCGGTTTTTCCTTAATCAATTGCAGGTACCTGTCTTTGGCGGAAATAGTTACCATCTCTACGGAACGTTGTTTGAAATGAAACAAACGATTGGTCATCCACAACCTTCCCCATTCTGAAAAACCGGGAATGGAATGAAACAATTCCTGGAATGTGTCAAATTTGATTTCCCAGCAGTCACAATCCGTCAGTGCCCGGATATTTTCCCGGGACGGAATTCGCTGAAACAGGGAAAGAACCTCGATGACAATCTCCTGGTTGGAGAAGAAGTCGGTTGTGATATCAGTGCCATTGTAGTTGTGAGCAAATGAACGCATCAGACCATTTTCCAGGATGAGGTAACTGTTAGAAACCTCACCTTCTTCCAGGATGAATGCTCCTTTTTTGAACGAAACTTTCCGGTGAGCCTGAATGATTTTTTCAAGCTCAGTCTCTCCGATTAACGGGTGGGAATAGATTTGGCAGAGTAACTCTTTGTTCATGTTGCGGTTTGATTTGAGAACTAAAGTATAAAATAATTCAGTGAATGAAAAGTGAAAATACTACATCTGCCGTATTTCACCATTTACTTTTATCTGCGACATTTGCTGAAAATTGAAGTCATGAAAACAATCTTGTTTATTTTTTCATTCCTGCTGGTGAATGGTGTAATTGCTCAACTCAATATTTCAACAAATTTCCGGCAGAATGCTGTCTGGGACAATGAAGGGGAGAAATGGGACGTGTATTCGACAGATGAAGGAGGGACGCTGTTTGTATTCAATAAGGAACTGACGACCTTTCGCCACACGACAGCTACCATTTCATCTGATTACTACATCAAAAAATGGGACTACAACGAGGAAGAACTGAAATACACGATGACGGTTACCAGTGATGCGGGGAATGAATACGAGATGATCATTGACGGTGTGAATAATTGCGTGGCGTTCTTTTATTGGTATGAAGAAGAATACTACCTGGTGCGTCACACCATCAAAAATACCTGGTTTAACGAATAATGCTGTTGCATACCGTTAGTGAGGAAAGTTGCCGATAAATGAAGGAATAACTTTTTGCTACGGATACATGGATTTACAGACTTGTTGGTTGATGCATAAAATTGGTTCGATTGACAAAAGAGGATCCTTCCCGATCAGTTGGATGGTTTGCTGTTTGACCAAAGTTCTTTATTTTTACGGATGAATTACAACCTCAACGGACAACGACTTGCTGTTGTCTTGTTGTGATTTGCTTTCAAGTTCCTTATTTTTACGGATGAATTACAACAGTAATTACTGTTTAATATCACCGGCATAAGTTGTGATTTGCTTTCAAGTTCCTTATTTTTACGGATGAATTACAACATTCTTGCATTTTTTAACTTTTAAACTCATGTTGTGATTTGCTTTCAAGTTCCTTATTTTTACGGATGAATTACAACCAACTTGTCTGTCTTTATCTTTTCAAAACTGTTGTGATTTGCTTTCAAGTTCCTTATTTTTACGGATGAATTACAACTCGCACCGATTCGCTAAGTTGTACAAATTCGTTGTGATTTGCTTTCAAGTTCCTTATTTTTACGGATGAATTACAACCTTACACTAAAAAATACGCAGGAATCCGAGTTGTGATTTGCTTTCAAGTTCCTTATTTTTACGGATGAATTACAACTAAACTGAAAAGATTAAGAAAGGAACTTGAGTTGTGATTTGCTTTCAAGTTCCTTATTTTTACGGATGAATTACAACCAGTGTTGATGGGGCAAAAATGGTTTTATGTTGTGATTTGCTTTCAAGTTCCTTATTTTTACGGATGAATTACAACCGTTTCGGTGATCTGATTCAATTGTCGTTTGTTGTGATTTGCTTTCAAGTTCCTTATTTTTACGGATGAATTACAACCCAATGTAAAAAAGGTTTCATCCTGCGGATGTTGTGATTTGCTTTCAAGTTCCTTATTTTTACGGATGAATTACAACCAATCATAATTATAGCCGTTATTCTAATCTGTTGTGATTTGCTTTCAAGTTCCTTATTTTTACGGATGAATTACAACTTTTCCCCCTATCAGCAAACAGAAACGGAAGTTGTGATTTGCTTTCAAGTTCCTTATTTTTACGGATGAATTACAACCTTTTCATAATAAAGTCAAATGTTAGATACGTTGTGATTTGCTTTCAAGTTCCTTATTTTTACGGATGAATTACAACACAGAAGAGGAAAAAACACCTTCCAAACTTGTTGTGATTTGCTTTCAAGTTCCTTATTTTTACGGATGAATTACAACTTCTTTAGAACAAGAAGCGAGAGTTAAACCGTTGTGATTTGCTTTCAAGTTCCTTATTTTTACGGATGAATTACAACGTTCTGCGCTGAATCGTAGAAATAGCAAGAGATTTAGTCCTGTTTTAGAAATAAAAAAACAGGACTTTTCCCTTTTTTGGCTTAAAAAAATGATTCATTATTCATTTCTGTTTTCCTGTTCAAAACAGTGTCAGTTGTTGGGCTGGTGGATTGGTTTCTTGTTTTTTTACGCCATGAAAAATTTCCATTCGGCTAAATTGTTTATCGGTAATAGCAAAAATACCGACTTTTCCCTTTTCAGGAAGTATATTTTTGACCCGTTTGGTATGCATTTCCGCATTTTCCATACTTTGACAAAAACGCATATAAATAGAAAACTGGAACATCATAAAACCACTTTCCAATAGTTTTTTACGGAATTGAGAGGCATCTCTCCGCTCTTTTTTCGTTTCCGTCGGCAAATCAAATAAAACCATTACCCACATAGTTCTGTATGCATTAAAACGTGAAGTATCCATTTCATACGATTTTATTCAAACTCCGGATATGGGATTTTCCGGGATTCACCATCGTAACATTTGTAGAGTCCTGCCGTCGTGATACTCACGGCATGAAACAGCGGTCGCTTGATGTCATTGATGAGCATGTCCATTTGCGGAAGCTTTAGCAACTCGATTTTCTGATCGCGGGTTAATTCTGCTGTTTCTGATTGCTGTAGCAGGTTTAAAACAATCCAATCTACAAAAGGCCGGTAAGGTTCCATGATGTCATCTGCCAGGCAAAATGCATTGTATTTGTTGCGATGAAAAATACCGAATGACGGATGCATTCCTGATGCAGCCAGTGCCCGTGCAACAACTGAACGAAGGATTGCATATCCGTAGTTTAATTGTGCATTGGGTGATGTTCGCTCCCTTGATCGCATAAAATGACTTCCGTATAACTGTCCCCAGTAATAAGACGCGGCTTGCCCTTCACAATTAGTGGTGTCACCGCTCAGTACTTTTTCTCTGAGATTGAGCAGTCGTTCATCGTTCAGTCCCGCTTTTCGGAGGAGGTTGGCCTGATTCTGTATTTTTTGACGAACGGTCTGCTGCCACAACTGTTTTTTTAACGGGAGACTTGATTCTACCTGTGTTCTCATGCGGGCTGTTTGTTCTGTATTGGCATCGAACGGTAAGAACATTCCGCTGGGCATGTATTGACTATTGCAGCTGATTAGTGCAACTTTTTCCGCTAACAATTCCTCCATTAAAACAGACGTAATGGTAATTTGCGGATGTTCTAAAATTACTACTCCAATATCTTCAATAGGAACAGTGTGCGTCAATCGCTCTTCATTTTTTAATTCTACAATCAATTGACGATTTTTCACACTCAAGTGAGCGGGATTGCTGAAGTGTAGGGTTCTCTTTACCATAGTAAAACGGTTTTTCAGGTGATGTATCCGTTTTTACTGAGTTTAATTGAAAAGGTTACAAATCCTGTTGATTTTTAATGAGTTGCATTATTAGGTTTGTCATCAATGCTTTTTCTGCCGGATTACTTTGAGCTATCAATAAAGCCAGTGCCACTAACACATTGTCATTGATTGTCAATTCTCCGCTTTGTTTAAAACGATGTTTATTTTTCTCTAAAAACCATATAAACAAAAATGTTCCAATTCGTTTGTTTCCATCAGAAAAAGGATGATTTTTGATAATGAAATACAATAAATGTGCAGCCTATTTTTCAATACTGGGATACAGGTAAATTTCCTCAACCGAACAAAAAACAGTATTTCCATCAAAACGGACTTCAACCTGTGTTTTATTGTCGTTAGTTTGGTAAATAATAATTCCGTTCATTTTTAAGCTTTTAAAATGGTACCTAATCTGTCAACTTTGAGTTTAATACATCTTTCCTTTATTCTAATTAGATTATCTAATGTTGTTTCTTGTTTGTTTAAACTTCCTATTTCTCCTATTTTACTTTTAGCATCATAATTCCTTATTAAAGATGATATTGATGATTGAATAAAATGACACTTACTCCCCGTACTACTCACCATTTTATAAATTCTTTCCGTTTGTTCCTTCGTCAAATGGTTAAAATCAACAGTAGAAATATTTTCATCTTCATTTGGGACATACACCAAATCATTTGGAGAGAGAGAAAACAGTAATTTATTTCCTTTATCATTTGTCTCAGGAACAGAGGATAGTCCTTGTTTCTGTCTTTCTATTACTTCGTTTAACGGAATGGTAGCATAATTTCTTTTGCCGTTTTCATCTTGATAAACAGCGAAAAATAAATTAGTCCCTTTTGCCGCTTCTACATATTTATCTTTTTTATTTCCTGTTTGTCCTAAAGAAAATTTACTTCCTATTTCAAAAATTCTGACTTTATAAATGGGTTGGTGTGGCTTATTATTGTTGTATTTTGCAATATTTCGATTCAGGTCTTCAATCCCCTCAGGAGAAAATGCCAGTTCGGAATTTCCACCTTTACTTAACAAATAATTTTGAAGGATTTTCTGAATTCCTGTATCTGTTATTGACTCAATTGTTTTTTGAGTAAATGAAGAGTCAATACTTTTTCTGGTTGCTGTTAAAATTTTGCCTTTTGGAACTTTAATCCTATGCAATTCTATTTTTCCGGAAACAGTATCCTTATGCATGGACTTTCGAATCGCCCAATTTACTCCTTTCTGCTCAACCAATTCCTTTTTCTTTTCCCCGTTTTTCTCAACCCATTTTTCATATTTATTAGTAGCCTTATTGATGACGCGAATATTTTGTTTGAAACTGGTAATGATTGTTTCTAACGATTTTTTTGTGTCTTCAGTGAACGTTTCCCAAGGCTTGAAAAATTCTTTAAATGCGTCTTTTTCTTTGTTTTCTTTCAAATTAAAATACGGTTCTTTTTTGCGTAATTTATTCTGTAAATCATATCGTTTCATCTCTGATTTTGCAGATTCATTATTTAACAAATTGACATGATCTCTGGTAGCACAGGCAATAACCAAAGCATCTAAAGCATGATGCCTGTGATCAATTCTTTTCTTTTGAAATCCTTTGCTGTGTTCAAAAGGAACCGTCGGCAAAAACTTTTGATATTTCTCGTTATAAGTGGTGTATAAATCAGTATTTGTTAATGTATTCATTCTCTCGAAACGGGGTAAAATCAACTCATTCCATACATCGTTCAATCCCCAGTCTTGTTTTAATTCAGAAGTGATTTTTCCGTTTAATGGGATGACATTTTTAGAATTTATTCCGTCATCATCTTTTTTACTTCTGACGATGTTTGACAAGGCATTAGAGATAAATTTACTGATGTATCGCGTATCATTCAATTGCCGTTCAATCATTTTTTCAGGAATATCTTCTAACAAAAGTTTGTTCCGCTTACTTCTGTTTTTCGAATAATTTTCTTTGATAAAATCCCTGTACTGATCTTCCGTGAAAATCGGTATTTCTTTTCCAAGTCCGACAGAAACCTTTTGACCGTAATGGTTTTTAATGAATTCCAGCCCTAACTGATTATCTTTTAATTTGTTTACAGCAGACTCACAAATCACTTTATTACTGAAGCTATCGTCAAAGAACCTGCTTTGAGGGATAATGTGTTCGATTTCATATTCGTGTGTAAAAAGTTTATTTAAAGGTATGATTTGCCCGGTATAAGGGGATCGGTATTTTTGTTCTAACCATAGTTTGTACCGTTGTAATTCGGACTTGGTGGGTTCTGCTTTTTTACTGATTTTCAAATATTCCTCTTCAATTTCTATGTTTGAATTTAAAACCCCATCTTCATAGATTTTCAAAATCTCCTGTTGCATTGGAGAGTGTGGACGAACATTTTCAACTGTAGTATCGTTCATCATTTCAATTAACAACGCTTTGATACGAATATTTGTGTTCTCATTTTCAGTTATGATATTGGTTAATCGTTTACGTTGATCTGCTGTATTTTTCATTTCCCGCCCCAGTTCAATATGAATTTCATCAAAGAAATTTTCTACACCATTCCCATAATGTTGCCAGATATCTTTAACAACGCGAAGTGTTTCGGTGACAACCTGTTCAACAATAGGGTTTCGTAAAGAATGTTGCTTAAAGTCACTAAGAAATTTTTCCAAATCCGTTACAGAACTCCATTTGCCTGCAATATCTGCTTCCGAATGTCTGTCATACACGATATATTGAGCTAACCAGAGAGGTAATCCCTGGAAGTCAGCTTCTGATTCTAATTTGTGTTTTTCAGCTTTTTCCCTAACAAGTAATCTGATTCCTTCATCATCAATTGAATTAATGATGTTATCAATTCTGTTTTTCGTTTTGTTGTCAATGGAATTAAAATCCCAGTATTTTCCTATGCGTAATAAGGGAAGTAATTTTTTGATTGCTTTTTCGGAATAGGTTCCATAATCACTTTTAAAAGGAGGGAATTTTCTGAAATGTTCAACAAAAGATGTCGCATCTAAATGCTGTTTTTCTGCAAACGTTTTTAAAGCACTTTCATATTCTTTTTTATCTGTCACAGAGTAGATAATGTGCCACAATTTTTGTTCCGTTTCTCTATCCAAAAAATTAATAGGAGTAGATTCTATTTTACTTAATCTCCTATTGATTTCATAACCTGTTTCATTCATCGGGTATTTTTTAGATTCCTTTTTATCCGAATCATAAACATAATTCCAACGATATTTACCAATCTCATTTGTTAGTACTTTACCTTTTAACTCTTTGAAGAAATATTTTAGGATGTCGGTATGATCAACTTCTTTTTGTAACATCAGAAAATCAAACAGATGCTCTCTATCTCTTTCATCTTTAATAAATTCGTTCGTCACCTCGATGTCATCTGCATTTCTGTATAGTTTCAGATTATACAGCCACTGCCAAACTCTAAACTCCTGATAATAGGGGTTTGATTTTGGAATAGTTTTTATATATTGTCTTTTCTCAATTCCATCAATTTGATAGTTTCGATATTCCAGGGTACAATTCCCAATGGATGATTTTTGACTTCGTAAAGGCCTTTGGTAGAAAATAATATCATTTAAAAATAAATGAAGAAAATCTTTTTTACTTAATGTTAACTGATGCGCCTCGTTATTGCGATAGAGTTCCCTGATACAATCAGTATATGCATTTTCCGAAAACAATTCAGGTTGTAGCTCAATTTGCTTTTTTAAAATTAATGTTAATTCCTCTTTGTAAAATTTACGTTCAATGGTACGGACTAATTTTCCTTTGATTTTTTGTTTCGGATTTTGAAGCAAAGAATCGTAAATATATGTTCCGACTGTTTTATGAGATTGTTCAATTTCTTGTTCCGTTTTCTTTTTTACCAATCCCCAATCGTTTTCACCGGGAGCTCTGAAACTACGTTTCTCATTTCCTTCTTTATCTGTTTTTATTGTGCCATTATCATTCAGATCAGTTGTTACAATAAAATCCCTCGTTTTGCCTTTCCAGTCATCCAATGATGTTTTGCTTGAACGTCGATATATCCAACCATTTTCTAAGATTAAAGAATACCATGTTTCTCCTTTTTTATTGGATTCTTCATCAGGTATCACATCAACAATTTTCAATGAATAAAACTCAACTAACTTGTTTGGATTTTCTTCCTCCTCTTCTCCTCTCAACTGATAATATCCCCTTTTTTGATTAAAGTTCAGGATAATCCAGGCAAGCTCATGTTTGCCTATTTGCTGAGTCAATGCTTTTTTGCGCAAATAATAAATCGTCCAATCGTAAGGGACTAATTTTTCTTTTCCGTTTTCTCCTGTTAATAATTCTGGTTGATGTTTTTTGAAATCTTCCAGCATCTCTTCAAAAGACGTTTTAAAAATAAATTGTTTATTGTTGTAGGCTAATTTAGGTTCTGATTCTGCTTTGAATTGTCCAAACCTTTTTTCAAAATCAATTTGATGAGCATAATGTTCAGGCAAAACATTCAAAACATTCAATACTCTGTGTAACCTTTCTCGGCGAAGTAGATGTCTTTCTCTTAATCGTCGGGTGCTTCTGTATCCTGTTCTTTCAGCAGTTTGTGAAACGGAATTACCTTTTCCAAACTCACCCAATATATCTTGACTCATTGGAATAATCCGACTCCCCATTCCAAGTATGCTTCCTTGTTTTTTATCAAAATCCTGTTGAATTAAAGCCCAACCAATTGAGTTAGTTCCCAAATCCAATCCCAATATCTTTTTCATAATCGTTTTACGTGTTGAAAAGTGAAATTTTCAGTGAAATTTTACACCATGAAGATAACGATTTTAACCATACGTTTTTTGACTACAATCATTTCCCGTATAAATACCTAAGATTTTTTTGAAAAAAATAGTACTTTTGCTGAACTTGAAAGCAAATCACAATAAGGATTATTCCGTTGTGAAAACATTTAAGGCGGGGCAACTCGCCTTTTTTATGTCTGAAAGGTAGCTTTTACGAAATGATAGACTGCGTTCTTACCCCCGATGCCCTTCTTCCAATAAATCCAATACCGTTTTTACAGGGCTGAATGTCTTTTGAGAAATTTCAACAAACAATGTGTTCCACTTTGCCATACCACCGTTCCACAAACCAGGGAGTTCCATGTATTTAATTTCTTGTCCCTTCTGCGTTTTATTGACAATGAAATACTTCGAATTGTCGCGGAAAGCAGTTAAATCCACTTTTTCATTTTGCAGATCCCGCGGACAAAGCGCAATCATTACCGGGTTGAAGTGCGTGCTTTTCACCATCAGACGAAATTGTTCTCCGTGGTGGGAAATTTGTGCTTTTTCTACAATTTGTTTGGAAATGACACCATGATCATCTACCCAAAACGGACCTCCCCCTGGCTGTCCCTCGTTGCGAACCATTCCGCACACACGTACCGGACGATTGATTAACTGAATCAGCTCTTCATTGGTCCGCACAGCATTGATCTCCGCAGGTGAGAGGAACTGATATTTTTCATTCAGTTCAACGAGCTTTGCTTTATCCGGATTGCGTGACAGCGTACTTAATGCGGTACGGAATTTTTGCAGTAAACCACCCAGTACAGACCAGGTTTCCATAGAATAATTCGAGGAATTGAAATGCTGCACATTGTCGATGTTCTTAATGAAAATCAGTTCTTCGTCCAGTTCATTCAGGTTTTCAAGCAGCGCTCCGTGCCCGGCAGGACGACGAATCTCTTTTCCTTCATCCAATGCAATTGCTCCTTTTTCGTCAAAAGCATAGGCATCCGTTTCTTTCGATTGCGTGGAGTAGGAGACCGCATATTGCTTACCGGTGAGCCCTTCCAGATTCATGATGCTTGCTTTGATTTTTTCTTCAAATTCAGGTTGAATCGTAAAATGAAATTTTGCTCTTCCGTTGGATAAGCGTGTTCCTTGCAATACATGTTCCTGGAATGGATTCAAAACAAACGGTTCATTGTAGTGAAACGGAATCAATCCTTTCGGTAAATTTCCAAAATCCAGTCCCGAACGACCCAGTAAGAAATTGGCTAATTCTTCCGCATCAAGTGCATTTTCACGGATTTTTAACTTCAAATCATTCGGAAGCAGCTGATAAAATGCAAATTCCTGGATGTGGTTCATGAACCGTTCAACAGCACCAATATCGGATGTGTTCGGCTGATTTAAGAAATCGAACAGAAAAGCAAACATGCGCGAACCGGAGCCGGATGCAGGAATGAAATACGTCGGTGAAGCATTGCTTGCCTGGAACGCCCGGATGGTCGTGTTCCATTCCTCCGAAGTCAATTGCAGAATTCCTTCCCCGATTCTGCAGGGAGCAAACAATACCACTTTTGATTGGTCGTTCAGCACCTGTTCACGCTGGCCATTTATTTTTTCTTCGCTGTTCATAACTGATTCTTAATCGCAATTGATTTACTTTGTACCGTGAATTTTGTGTTCGAATATATAAAATATCGCTGGAAAGCCAAAGGAAGGCATGGAACTCATTCGCCTTTTATTTATAAACTGGTGGATGAATGCCTTCGAACCCCTGTTGAAAAAGAAGATCAACTACAGGTCAACTCCTTGCTGAATCAATTATCGAAAGACCAGAGAGTCATTCAGGTGGCAGATTTCGGAGCAGGATCCAAAACCTTAAAAAAAGAACGAAAAATAAGCGACATCCTCCGGATCAGTTCCAGCAAAGGGAAGTATGCACGTCTGTTTTACCAACTGGCCCGATTTTACCGTCCGGAGAATATGCTGGAATTTGGAACCTCTCTGGGAATCGGAACCATTCACTTTGCAAAAGGAAACCCGGATGCAACCATTACAACAGTGGAAGCATGCCCGGAAACAGCAAAAATTGCACAGGAAAATTTCCAACAAACAAAAACAGACACGATTACCCTCGTCAACACAACATTTGATACGTTCCTGAATGAAAATGAACTGAAATCCTATGATTTGATCTTCATTGACGGGCATCATGACGGTATCGCATTATTGCGATATGTCGATCTGCTGGAATCTTCCATTCATGATGAAACCTTCCTGATTCTGGACGATATTCGCTGGAGTGATTCCATGTTTGCAGCATGGGAACAGCTTCGAAAGGATGAGCGGTTCCACGTTTCTGTAGATTTGTTTCGAATGGGAATGCTTCTGAAGCGACCAGGTCAGCGGAAAGAACATTTTGTTGTAAAAATTTAATCAGAATGGAGCAGCAAATGAAAAAAATCGGAGTTATTGGTGCCGGATGGCTGGGGAACGATCTCGTCAACACATTGTCAGCAGACCGGAATAAGATGGTTGTTTCAACCACCCGAAGTGAGCAGACAGGTGAATTTCAAACCCGGTTCCGCTTTGAATTTGGAGATCACCTTCCGGAAGCATTCATCGAAGCACTGGATGTTCTCTTCATTACAGCAACACTACCCAAAGACAAAGTACAGCAATCGAAGCTGCTACATTTTGTAAATGAGTTGCACGCAAAACTACCAGAAGAATGCCGTGTGGTGTTTACTTCTACAATAGGCGTTTACCAGGCAGAGCAGGGGACTGTTGCTGAATGCTGTACAGAGGTGGACACAGGTTCCGTTTATTACCGGATGGAACAGGAATTGCTCACAAAATTCCCGGGACGAACAACCATCCTGCGATTGGGAGGCTTGATCGGACCGGACCGGCATCCGGTATTCAGCCTGTCGGGTAGAACAGGAATTGCTGACGGACAGAAACCGGTCAACCTGGTGCACAAACAGGATATTTTGAAATTTATGAAACTGCTGCTGGAAGATCAGACTGTAGCGGGAGCTTATAACCTCGTCTATCCCGACCATCCGTCCAGGGAAAGTTATTACACCCGGAAAGCAATGGAACACGCATTGCCACTTCCCGAATTTGAAACAGGAACCGATGCGGGGAAAATTGTCGCTTCAGAGCGAAGTCAGCAGGTGAGTGGATTTAACTATCAATGGAGCATTTAGGATAAAAAATCCCTATCTTTGTACCGAAATATGAACACGGACAAGATCAACATTCGCAATTTATCGCTGGAAGAACTGAAAGCTCAAATGATCGCTTTCGGTCAGCAAGCCTTTCGCGCCAAGCAGGTGTACGAGTGGTTGTGGAATAAAAATGCGCATGCGTTTGATGAAATGTCCAGCCTGAGTAAAGAGCTCAGAGCGCAGTTGGAAACTCATTTTTACATTGACGGAATTACTGTTGCCGATCAGCAGATTTCGTCGGATAAAACCATCAAATGCGCTTTTGAAATTGAGCAGGGGAAAGTCGTGGAAGGTGTTTTGATTCCGACTTCCTCCCGGATGACTGCTTGTATTTCATCACAGGTAGGATGCAGCTTGTCGTGTACGTTTTGTGCGACAGGTCGCTTGAAATTGTTGCGCAATTTGTCTGCCGGAGAAATTGTAGACCAGGTCGTGTACCTGAAAAATCAGGCGGAGCAACGGTACAACATCCCATTGTCGAACATTGTTTACATGGGAATGGGAGAACCGTTGCTGAACTACAAAAACATGTTGCGTTCTACGGAAATCATCACTTCCAAAGAAGGATTGGGCATGTCTCCGCGGCGCATTACCGTTTCTACGGCGGGGATCGCCAAAATGATCAAAAAATTAGGGGATGACGAGGTGAAATTCAACCTCGCTTTGTCATTACACGCTGCGAACGATGAAAAGCGTAGTAAAATCATGGAGATCAACGATACCAATAACCTGGATTCATTAGCCGAAGCATTGGCGTATTTCTATGAAAAAACCGGAACACGTGTGACATTCGAATACATCATCTTCAAAGATTTCAACGATTCCATCGAAGATGCCCGTGAATTACTGACATTCTCACGCTGTGTTCCCTGTAAAATCAACATCATCGAATACAACCCGATTGATGACGCGGCATTCCAACGTGCCGACCCGAAAAAAACAGATGAATTTGCCGCTTATCTGGAAGGCAAAGGATTGGTTGTTAATGTGCGCAGAAGTCGCGGAAAAGACATTGATGCCGCTTGTGGCCAGTTGGCCAATAAGAATAAAGCAGTCACAGAAAAAGTGCTGAAATAAGCGCTCGGGAAAATCTTAAAATAACTAAAAAAACTTGTTTACCACTTCTTAAGTTGTTAAATTGGGAGGTATTAACCAATTAAAACAACTAAACATGGGAGTAATCTGGACATTGATTGTTGGCGCCATAGCAGGATGGCTGGGCGGAACATTGTACAAAGGAAGCGGATTGGGCTTAATCGGAAACATTATTGTAGGAATTGTCGGAGCAGGAGTAGGATACTGGTTGCTTGGTTTGTTGAACGTGAGTTTCGGTGGAGGAACCATTGGTTTTATCTTAACCGGGGCGTTGGGAGCGATTGTGATTTTATTCGTACTGAATTTATTGATTCCAAGGAGGGATTAATGCTGGCTGCCTCAACCGTCTGCCGGTTTTAGTTCACTTCATATGCTTTGTTTCCGTTTGCTGTTTGAACTGGTAATGAATTACACGTCAAACAGCTCGGAAACAGCAGCCTTTTCAGCGAAGCTGCCACCGTTCGCCGGGGCAGAATCACCCTTCACGGAACGTAAATCTGATAAAATTGTTGAAAAATTCAATTTTGAAAATAAATGGTTATGTTATTGATTTTTAGTGAGATATTGTTTATTAACGATGCGTTTAAAAATGTTATCAACACTATTTTTTTGAAAAAATGTAACCATCTGAAAATTCTTCCCGTAAATGGTGCTTGTGAATTGAAATTAAAATTGAAGGTTATGATTAACAATGCAATAAAAAGAGCTGAATACAAATTGGAGCAACACCGTTCACTGGGAACTAAAAGCCCGTTATCTGTTATTGAAGTTGCACAATTAATGGACATCATCAAACGCGGAGAAGCCATGAAAAATTCACCGTCAGAATCCCTGTTCTTTTCATTTAGTGTCAATTAAACATTCATTTTCTCATTGACAGACTACTGTTAGAATAAAAGCAGATTCCTTAGCGTCTTGACGAGTTGTTTTTATGCAAATCATGAAAGAAATTAGCGTGATGCGGAATAAAAGAGTGAAAAGTGCTCTGGTGTTTGTAGCCAAAAACGATTGAAATACCGTGTTTTTTAGTAGCTTTGGCGAAAATTGCAGATATGCTGATGTCAATGACAGGTTTCGGTCGTGCTTCCGGAACGTTTGAAAGTAAAAAAATTTCCGTTGAAGTCCGGTCGCTGAATAGCAAAGGACTGGATTTGAACGCGCGAATCCACAACTATTACAAAGAACTCGAGCCACTTGCCAGAAAGCAGGTGACGGAACAACTGGAGCGGGGAAAAATTGATCTGACAATCAACCTCGACAGCACAGGAGATTCCAAAACGTATTCCATCAATACGGATTTAGCAAAAGCATATTTTAAAGACCTGAAGTCTATCAACGACGAGATTGGTAACACAACCGAAGATTACCTGTCAGTATTGTTGCGCATGCCGGAAATTTTTGTCAACGAACGGGAAGAATTGTCCGAAGGCGAAAAAGAAACCGTATTGAAACTGGTCGGGGAATCATGTGGTAAACTCAACGAATTCCGTCGACAGGAAGGAATCGCGTTGGAAAAAGAATTTACGGAACGCATCGAAGGCATCCGTACGTTATTGACAGAAGTTCCCAAATACGAACAGGAACGCATTGAAACTGTGCGTGAGCGTATCCGAAAAGGATTGGAAGAAATTGCGGCGTCCGGGTACGACGAAAACCGCCTGGAGCAAGAACTGGTCTACTACATCGAGAAGCTGGATGTTTCTGAAGAAAAAATGCGCCTGGCTAATCACCTGGATTATTTCCTTGAAACGATGAAAACACCGGGAGCCGGTAAAAAGCTGGGATTTATTTCCCAGGAAATCGGACGGGAAATCAATACGCTCGGAAGCAAGAGCAACCACGCGGAAATGCAGAAACTGGTGGTGGACATGAAAGACAACCTCGAAAAAATAAAAGAACAGGTACTAAATACCTTGTAAAATGACCGAATTAAAGCATACAGGTAAATGTGTGATCTTTTCTGCCCCCTCCGGAGCCGGAAAAACAACGATCGTTCACCATTTGCTGACCCATCTGAAAGAACTCGAATTTTCCATTTCTGCATGCAGCAGAGCACCACGACACAACGAAACAGATGGCAAAGATTATTACTTCATCGGCGTGGAAGGATTCCGCAAAAAAATAGAAGAAGGAGCGTTTGTGGAGTGGGAGGAAGTGTATACGGATAATTATTACGGTACCCTGGTTTCCGAACTGGAACGCATCTGGAAAAACGGACACGTTGTGATTTTCGATGTAGACGTTGTCGGCGGACTCAACCTCAAAAAGAAATTGGGAAAACATGCGTTGGCAGTGTTTGTACAACCTCCGACTGTAGCGGATCTGGAAAAACGTTTGCGTCACCGTTCTACCGAAACGGAAGAAAAAATTCAAACACGGCTGGCAAAAGCGAAACTGGAATTAAGCCACGCAGACCAATTTGATGTCATACTGCTCAACGATCACCTGGAAACAGCATGTGAAGAGGCAAAACAACTGGTAAAGAAATTCATTCACGCATGAAAGTAGGATTGTATTTTGGCTCGTTCAACCCGATTCACGTCGGACATTTGATCATTGCCAATTACATGGTGGATCACACCAATCTGGATCAGGTTTGGTTTGTTGTTTCACCCCACAATCCGCACAAAGATAAAAAGACCTTGTTGGCAGATCATCACCGGCTGGCGCTGGTCAAAGAAGCAGTTGATGACAATCCGAAACTGCGGGCCAGTGATATCGAATTCGGGCTGGAACAACCAAGCTATACCTCAAAAACACTGGCAGTGTTGAGTGAGCAATACCCCGAAACGGAATTTTCCCTGTTGATGGGAGAGGATAACCTGCGCACATTGCACAAATGGTACAATTACGATTATTTACTGAATAATTACCGCATTTTTGTTTATCCACGGGTTTTTACCTTGCAGGAAATGGAAAACCGGGAACAGGAAACAAATGAACTACACCAGCATCCGTCGGTTGTTTTTCTCAAAGATGCGCCGGTAATGCACATTTCCTCCAGCTATATCCGGAGATCCATTGAAGCGGGAAAAGATGTTCGTTACCTGCTCACACCATCTGTTTTCAACTACGTGGATGAGATGGGATTTTACAGAAAATAACGGTAAATATTCAATGACTTCCTGTTAATATTCATTCAGATTGTTAATATGTTTATTGGTGGTTAATAACTACAGTTGAATGTGTTAATATCTTTAGATAATGTGTATCTTGCAACCACTAACGAAACCCATCCCGGGAAAAGACGATTTTTAGATGTTTGTTAATACATACAAATACTACTCCGATATGCAAACTTTAGATGGGATTATTACAGAGAATTTGTTATTTAATGCGACCAACAGACCTTCTCAAATGGAGAAGCACAAAATTGTCGACTTTCTTTCCGAGTACCTGGAAGGAATGGAGCCCAACAAAGAATTTATTCGAAAAGCTATTGAGTACGCCACAAAAGAACGTTTGTCATTCGGCGGATTTACCATTGTGAACAAATCACACGGTGAGATTGTCGGAGCAGCCATCGTTAACCAGACGGGAATGGAAGGTTACATGGCGGAAAATGTATTGGTGTACATCGCGGTTTCGGATAAATTCAGAAACAAAGGAGTTGCACGCAATATGATCGATCAGGTATTGCGGCATGCAAAAGGGGATGTCGCACTGCATCTAAAGGGGGATTCTTCCCTTGCTCCGATCTGCGAAAAATTCGGATTCAAGCGCTCTATTGTTGAGATGCGACTGGAGCGATAAATCGTTCTTTTTTGGCTCATTTACCCGGGAAAACAAATTTATTTTCAATTATTTGCTTTTTTTTCATTGTTATTTCGCTCAGAACGGTATCTTCGTAGAAAATAATAAATACAAAATGAATAAAGGTACCGTAAAATTCTTCAACGAAACAAAAGGTTTTGGTTTCATTGTTGATGCAGAAACAGGAAAAGAATACTTCGTACACGTAACGGGGTTGAGTGACAAAATCACTGAAAAAGACGAAGTTTCTTTTGATATTGAAGAAGGAAGAAAAGGTTTGAATGCAGTTAACGTCAAGAAGATCTAATTAATTTCATATAATTTTTCGGAAAAGCTATCTCAGATGAGGTAGCTTTTTTTGTTGGGGGGGGATTTTTGATTCCTAAATTCTCTTCAATTCATTATATTTGACCTAATTCAAAAGCGATAAAAACCAGAATGGCAAAAAAGAAACAAACGACAGAAGAACCATTGGAAAAAACCTTGTGGAAAACAGCCGATAAGCTGCGCAAGAATATTGATGCGGCTGAATACAAGCATATTGTGCTGGGGTTAATCTTCTTGAAATATATCTCCGATGCATTTGAGGAATTGTATGAAAAGCTCAAAGCGGAAGAAGGTATGGGGGCTGATCCCGAAGATCGTGATGAATACAAGGCTGAAAATGTGTTTTTTGTCCCTCCGTCGGCACGTTGGTCGTTTCTACAAAATAGTGCAAAACAACCAACCATTGGTAAGATAGTTGACGACGCAATGGACGCTATTGAAGCTGAAAATGGTTCCTTAAAAGGTGTTTTACCGAAAGTATATGCCCGTCAAAATTTGGATCCGACCAGTTTGGGAGAACTTATCGATATGATTGGCAACATTGCTTTAGGAGATGCAAAATCCAGAAGTGCAGATGTACTCGGACATGTTTTTGAATATTTTCTGGGCGAATTCGCACTTGCTGAAGGAAAGAAAGGTGGTCAGTTCTACACACCGAGAAGTGTTGTTGAATTGTTAGTAGAAATGCTCGAGCCCTATAAAGGCCGTGTTTTCGATCCGTGCTGTGGTTCCGGTGGTATGTTCGTTCAAAGTTTGAAATTTGTGGACGCACATGCAGGAAAGGTAAATGATATTGCCATCTATGGTCAGGAAAGTAATCAAACGACATGGCGTCTGGCAAAAATGAACTTAGCCATTCGTGGAATTGATAGCTCACAGGTAAAATGGAACAACGAAGGGTCGTTTCTAAACAACGCACACAAAGATGTGAAAGTGGATTACATTATTGCCAATCCCCCTTTTAATGTAAGTGATTGGGGAGGTGATTTACTCCGAAAAGACGGGCGTTGGAAATATGGAGTTCCTCCGATTGGAAATGCTAATTTCGGGTGGTTACAACATTTTATTTATCACCTCTCACCAACAGGACAAGCGGGTGTAGTGTTGGCAAAAGGAGCGTTGACTTCTAAAACTTCGGGTGAAGGAGAAATCAGAAAGAAATTAATTGAAGCCGGATTAATTGACTGCATTGTGAATCTTCCTGCTAAGTTATTCCTGAATACACAAATTCCTGCTGCTTTGTGGTTTATGAGCCGCAACAGAACAAACGGAAAATTTCGTGATCGAAGCAAAGAGATTTTGTTCATTGATGCTCGAAATTTAGGGCACCTCATTAACCGCAGAACACGTGAATTGTCCGGTGAAGACATTGATAAGATAGCGGGCACTTACCACAATTGGAGAAATGTAAACGGAAATTACGAAGATATTCCCGGTTTTTGTGCATCAACTCCCATTGGTAAAGTCGCAGAACTGGATTATGTATTAACGCCCGGACGTTATGTCGGTTTACCTGATGAAGAAGATGATTTTAACTTTGCAGAACGTTTTACTTCATTGAAAGCCGAATTAGACGAGCAGTTGAAAGAAGAAAAACGGTTGAACAAAGCAATTGCCGAAAGCTTGAGTAAAATCATTATAAAAACAGATTGATATGACCTATGTGATTCCTAAATTACCACTAACAGTTGATGTCGAATCAAAAGCAGTGTTGCGTCAATTGAATCTTGCAAATAAGAAACTGGCTGAACTGAAAGGAGTAGCACTAACCATTCCCAATGAAAACATTCTGGTCAATACGTTGATTTTACAGGAAGCAAAAGATAGTTCAGCGGTAGAGAACATTGTTACAACACATGATGATTTATACAAAGCCGATTTGAACATTGATAACATTACTGTTTCAGCAGCAACAAAAGAAGTGTTGGATTATGCAGAAGCATTAAAATATGGTTTTCATTTGATTCGTAAAAAGAGAATGTTGACAAATAACGATATCAAAGAAATACAGCAAAAACTGGAAAAAAATAGTGCGGGATTCCGAAGTATTCCGGGAACAACACTCAAAAATCAGTTAGGTCAGATTGTCTACACTCCCCCTCAGGATAAAAGTGAGATTAAAAAATACATGGACAATCTGCAAGATTTTATCAATGATAATACAATGAGCGATCTTGATTCATTGATTAAAATGGCAATCATCCACCATCAGTTTGAAAGTATTCACCCTTTCTACGATGGAAACGGAAGAACTGGACGTATTATCAATGTATTGTATCTGGTCGTGAATGAAATGCTGGATCTACCCATTCTGTACCTAAGCCGCTACATTATTTCGAACAAATCGGAATATTATCGATTGCTACAAGATGTAAGGGACTCTGGAAATTGGGAAGAATGGGTCTTATTTATGCTGAAAGGTGTTGAAGAAACTTCCGGGCAAACAATTGAACTTGTAAAAGAAATTGGGAAACTGATGCAGGAATACAAATTCAAAATGCGTGATTTATTGAAAAAAGCATACAGCCACGAATTACTCAATAATTTATTCAGCCACCCCTACACAAAAATAGAGTTTGTGATGTCTGAAGTAGGAGTTACACGTCTTACGGCGCGATCTTATCTGGAAAGACTTGTGGAAGAGGGATTGTTAATGAAGGTAAAATCCGGGCGCTATAATTATTACTTAAACATTTCTTTGATTAATTTATTGATACAAAAAAGATGATATCGATAATAGATGTGTATAAGAAAATGGCATTTTCTATACATATAGCAAATGACGTGTATAGAAAATGGCATTTTCTTATACATATCAAAAACGACGTGTATAAGAAATGACGGTTTTCTATACATATCAAACACAACATGTATAAGAAACGATGGTTTTCTATACATGTTCCAAATAATTGAAAAACGATGGATGAAGAACAAAAATTATTAATTGAATTATTAAAAGAAGCTGTTGAGGATGTTTATAGGGAAAAACCATTTTTGTTTGAATCTTACGAAGGAATTCGAGAAGGACTTGAACAGGCGTTTGTTTTTCGAACAGGTATATATTTAGAGCAAAAAATAAAAGGCTCGATTGGTAGTTTAGGTGAAGAATATGAAGAATTACGTTTAGACTGTGAATACAATAAAAATCATGGAGGAAAAAAAGTAACATTTAATTTCCCTAATGGAATCAAACCTGATATAATTCTTCATAAAAGAGATTGCAATGAAAAAAACAAATTGGTTGTAGAGTTTAAAGGATGGTGGAATAAAGACATTACAAAGGATATTCAAAAATTAAAAGATTTAACTAAACCAAATGGAGGATATGAATATCTAATTGGTGTTTGGGTAAAAGTAACTGCAAATAAAAACAGGATAGAATACAAGTACTTTATTAATGGGAAGGAGGTTGATATAAATGGAGAAAATACTCTAATAGATTCAATCGAAATAGGGATTAAAAACACCCTAGAATTTTCAGGAGCAATGTTGCTTCCGAGTTTTTCAATATACGTTTATGAAATCATTACTGAGGAGAAAGTCTATTTCTATATTGGCATGACGGGTGATCCTTTTTACCCTTCTGCTCGTTCGGCAATTCATCGTTTATCCGGACACTTTGAAAAACTGGATCGATCTACTCAAAATCAAGTGCACAAAGCGCTGACAGAATTAAACATTGATTTGAATAACACGACAATAAAATTGCACCATTTCCCAATAACCGGATACGAGGAATGGCAAGGAAGCAAACAACATCAATTTATAAATGATATTAGAAAAAGTAAAGAATATCAAGATTCTGATGAAAGAAAAAAATACGAAGCTTATAAGAGAAAACAGCAAGAGATAGCAGCTTTTGAAAGTTACCTGATTAAAAATAAACGAAATTTAGGAAATAGATTACTCAATAAGACTTCAGATTCTTCTAAAAACTTTGAGACTCCTGAATATTTAAAAGAAATCGAGAAAGCCATAAATGAAATTGTGATATGAGTGAATGGAAGGAGTATAGATTTTCAGATGTGATAGAATTAATTGGCGGAGGAACTCCAAAGACTTCTGTAAATGGTTATTGGAATGGTAATATCCCATGGTTATCCGTCGCTGATTTTAACACAGGTAAAAAATATGTAAGTAATACTGAAAAAACAATAACAGAAAAAGGGTTATCAGAAAGCAGTACAAAATTGCTTAACAAGAATGATATTATTATATCTGCCAGAGGTACTGTAGGTGCTTTAGCAGTTTTAAGTAGACCAATGACTTTCAATCAATCTTGCTATGGTATTAGAGCCAAAGAAGAATTTTCACTTAATGATTTTATCTATTATTTACTGAAAGATACTGTTTCTGGTTTTCAACAAATAGCTCATGGAGGTGTATTTGATACAATTACAAAGGGTACTTTTAACGAAATTGAAATTTCTCTCCCCCTCTCCCCGAACAAAAAGCCATTGCTTCTGTTCTCAGCAGTTTGGACGATAAAATAGATTTGCTCCACCGCCAAAATGAAACATTGGAAAAAATGGCAGAAACGCTGTTCCGACAATGGTTTGTAGAAGAAGCGAAGGAGGATTGGGAGGAAGTTGTTTTAGGTGAATATATTTCTGTAAAACATGGTTTTGCATTTAAAGGTGATTATATTTCAACAGGAGAAACACATTTAAAGTTAGTTACTCCAGGGAATTTCAAAATTGGAGGTGGTTTCAAATCTGACAAATTCAAATATTACACACGAGAAGATTTTCCGAAAGAATATATTTTTAAGGTTCATGACTTGGTTGTTACAATGACAGATTTAAGTGTAGATGGCGATACTTTAGGGTATTCCGCTTTGATTCCTGATAACTATAAGGATGAAATGTTTTTGCATAATCAACGAGTAGGGAAAGTTGAAATCAAAAAAGAAATTAGTAAGTTTTTTCTTTATTACCTTCTGAAAACAGAAGATTATCAATGGTTTATTTTAAGTGGGGCTTCTGGAACATCAATAAGGCATACTTCTCCAACATCAATTTGTTCATACAGTTTCAAATTACCGTCGAAAGATAAATTAGATGAATTTGAAAAAAAATGCTCAATCATACAAGATAAAATCAGAATCAATCAAAATCAAATCCAGACTCTGAATGCCTTGCGAAATACCTTGTTACCAAAACTCATGAGTGGTGAAGTGAAAGTAGAAAAATAAAGACAAATACTATGAATTTTGAAGTATCACCTAAATATCAGATGGCTTTAGCAGATTCGGTTATTTTAAAAATAATTGAGGAATACCCAACTGAACCAGAAAGAAAATTTTATCTAATTAATTGGAGGAAAATATATAGAAATAGTATAAATGCTTTTGATATTGAATATGAAAGTATTATTAAAAATGTAAATCTTAAAAATACTATTTACGCCTTAAATACTGAAGTTTTATTGAAAATTGCCATCGATTTAGGTTTACAAACTCCTTACTTCATACCTTCCGTTCCTGTTTTTAAGAATGAGCTAAAAATAAGTCACGTAAATGCGTTGGCAACATTTGAAAAAGCATCGAAGCAGATAGAAGAACACCCGGATATTGCGATTGGATTGGCAAATTCGGCATTGGAAAGCATCATCAAGGAAATCCTAAAAGATGAACGTATCAATGGCAAAATAAAAGGAAGTGAAACATTGTATGGATTAACTCAGGAAGTGCTGAAAGCCATTCAACTACTCCCAAATTCAGATATGCCACAGGAAATCAAAACCATTGGAAGTTCCTTGTTATCAGCTAGTCAGGGAATCGAAAAATTACGCAGTGAAAAAACAAATGCACACGGAAAAACAGATGATGATGAAGTTGTTGAGAGCAGCATTTATGCCTATTTTATTTTGAATAGTGTAACAACAATCGGTTTGTTTTTAAACTCCTATTACAAAAATAAATTTCCGAAAACGGAACCAACTCACTAACAACTAAAACGAGATGAACTTAACCGAAATTGACGATCAATTTACGAAACAATACAAAGAGTTATTAGACATTCAGTACAACATAAAAGCACAGCTGAATACCTACTCTTTTGACTTGAATAAAAACGAAATAACAGAAGCCGTTTTAAATCGAATGGGCGCTTTCTGGCACTTCAATGTAAACAACAACAAAGATATTTTAGATCGGAAGACGAATACAACCGCAGCAGATTTCTTTACCGAAACTTGTTTGCTGTTCATCAAATCGTATTTTGAAAATAAACACGGTTTACAGGTTACATCTGAAAAAAGTCTTGTTCGTAGCCGTAATTCCATTCGTCCGGATATTTCCATTTGGAGAGGAGAAGAAGTAGTTGCTGTCATCGAATTGAAAGTAAATGACGGTTGGAAGCGAAAGAACATGATGGAACATTTGGCAAATCGTGAACAACAGATAAAAAACTGCGCCCCCAATGCCTATTTTGGAGTTGTTTCATTCTGGAATTTCTTTGAAAAGAAAGCACCTGAATGGAATAAGAAATATGTAGGTCTTTTAGAATGGGATGAAAAATCTGAAAAAAAACATCCACCAACAGGAGGTTTAGTAGAAAACATACTGAAAGAAATAGAAAACATACTATAAATGACTATTTTAGTCAAATCATCAGCGAATAACTATAGAAATGAACGAAAGCACAATCGAACAATTTGCTATTGAACTACTAAAAAACCAAGGGTACGAATACTGTTATGCACCTGCCATTGCTCCAGATAGTGAAACACCTGAACGGGAAAGTTTTGAACAGGTATTGTTACTCGAAAGAATAACTCGTACCGTTCGAAAAATAAATCCAAGAATACCTGAAGAGGCAATAACAGAAGCAATCAGAGAGATACAGCGCATTGTTTCACCCGATTTACTCAGCAATAATGAATTGTTTCATCGTTTATTAACGGAGGGAATCCCTGTAACAGTCCGAATCGACAACGAAGATCGCGGAGAAAGAGTCTGGTTAATTGATTTCAATGATCCTGAAAACAATGAATTCCTTGTGGCCAATCAGTTTACCATTGTAGAAAATGGAAACAACAAACGACCTGATTTGATTGTGTTTGTAAATGGTATTCCATTAGTTGTTATTGAATTGAAGAATGCAATTGATGAAAACACGACCATCAATTCTGCCTTTAAGCAAGTCGAAACGTATAAATCTGTTATTCCCAATCTATTTACATACAATGGATTGGTGATTATTTCAGATGGATTGGAAGCCAAGGCGGGAACAATTTCAGCAGGATTCAGTCGTTTTATGGCTTGGAAAACCATTGACGGAAAAATGGAAGCTTCGCATCTGATCAGTCAGCTGGAAACATTGATGCTGGGAATGTTAAATAAAACGACCTTAATTGATCTGATCAGACATTTTATCGTTTTTGAAAAAACTAAAAAGGAAGACAATAACGGAGTCATTACCATTTCTACGGTCAAAAAAGTAGCAGCCTACCACCAATATTATGCTGTTAATCGCGCCGTAGAATCAACTTTAAGAGCGACAGGATTTACAAGCTCACCAATTATGGAAGAAGACCCGGAAGAATATGGTTTGCCGGATGTGAAAAGCCAACCTTTCGGCGATAGAAAAGGAGGTGTAGTCTGGCATACACAAGGAAGCGGAAAATCGCTTTCAATGGTGTTTTATGCCGGAAAAGTGGTGTTGGCTTTAAATAACCCTACAATTTTAGTTATTACAGACAGGAATGATCTGGATGATCAGTTGTTTGATACGTTTGCCGCTTCCAAACAGCTACTGCGACAAGATCCTGTACAAGCCGAAAGCAGTAACCAATTAAAGGATTTGCTAAAAGTGTCGTCCGGAGGAGTTATTTTCACTACCATACAAAAATTCCAACCTGAAGAAGGTAATGTTTACGAACAACTTTCTGACAGAAACAACATCATTGTCATAGCCGATGAAGCGCACCGGACACAATACGGATTCAAAGCAAAAACAGTTGATGACAAAGATGAAGAGGGAACTGTTATTGGTAAAAAGATTGTATACGGCTTTGCCAAATACATGCGGGATGCTTTACCAAACGCGACCTATCTTGGTTTTACAGGGACGCCAATTGAAAGTGCGGATGTCAATACACCTGCTGTTTTTGGAAATTATGTTGATATTTATGACATTGCACAAGCAGTAGAAGATGGTGCAACCGTACGTATATTTTATGAAAGCCGTTTGGCAAAAGTGAATCTGAGTGACGAAGGCAAGCAACTGATTGAAGATCTGGATGAAGAGCTTGAAGAAGAAGAGTTAACGAATACTCAGAAAGCAAAAGTCAAATGGACACAGCTGGAGGCGCTTATCGGAAGTGAAAACCGGATTAAAAACATTGCAAAGGACATTGTTGAACATTTTTCTCAGAGACAAGAAGTTTTTGAAGGAAAAGGGATGATTGTAACAATGAGTCGTCGCATTGCTGCGGCCTTATACGAAGCAATTATTGCAGAAAAACCGGAATGGCATTCAAATGATTTGAATAAAGGAAAAATAAAAGTTGTCATGACTTCCGCCTCATCAGATGGCCCTCAAATAGCTAAACATCATACGACAAAACAGCAAAGACGTCTATTGGCAGATCGGATGAAAAATACCGATGACGAATTACAGTTGGTCATTGTCAGAGATATGTGGCTCACAGGTTTTGATGCTCCAAGCATGCACACGTTGTATATTGACAAACCAATGAAAGGTCATAACCTGATGCAGGCTATAGCGCGTGTCAATCGGGTGTATAAGGACAAGCCCGGAGGGTTGGTTGTTGATTATCTTGGAATTGCTTCTGACCTGAAAAAAGCATTGGCATTTTATTCCGATGCAGGCGGAAAAGGAGATCCCACTAAAGCACAGGAGCAAGCTGTTCAATTGATGTTAGAGAAATTAGAGGTTGTATCACAACTCTATCACGGTTTTCCGTATGAAGAATACTTTGATGCCGATACATCAAAAAAACTTTCACTGATTTTAGCAGCTGAAGAGCATATATTGGGCTTGGAAGATGGAAAAAAGCGATACATCAATGAAGTAACGTCTCTTTCTAAAGCTTTTGCCATTGCAATACCGCACGAACAGGCAATGGATGTAAAAGATGAAATTTCATTTTTTCAAGCAGTAAAAGCCCGTTTAGCAAAATTTGATAATACAGGTTCAGGTAGAACAGATGACGAAATTGAAACGACTATCCGTCAGGTCATTGATAAGGCATTGGTTTCCGAACAGGTTATTGATGTATTTGATGCTGCAGGAATCAAAAAACCGGACATTTCCATTCTTTCTGAGGAATTTTTACTTGAATTAAAAGGAATGGAACACAAAAACATCGCCTTAGAAGTATTAAAAAAGTTACTGAACGACGAAATAAAATCCAGAGCAAAAAAGAACCTGATTCGAAGTAAAAGTTTAATGGAAATGTTGGAAGCATCCATTAAAAAATACCATAATAAGATATTAACTGCCGCTGAAGTTATTGATGAGTTAATAAAACTTAGTAAAGACATTGTTAAGATGGATAGTGAGGCGAGTTTACTGGGGTTGTCAGAATATGAGTATGCTTTCTATACAGCGGTTGCAAATAATGATAGCGCCAGAGAATTGATGGCACAGGATGCTTTACGTGAGCTGGCAGTTGTGCTAACAGACACCATCAGAAAAAATGCCTCCATTGACTGGACAATTAAAGAAAGTGTCAAAGCAAAATTGAAAGTGCTTGTTAAACGATTACTGAGAAAATATGGGTATCCACCAGATATGCAGTTGTTGGCTACAGAAACAGTACTGAAACAAGCGGAAATAATTGCAAATGACTTGATGAATTAATTGTTTGTATATTAGGTTCTTGTAAAAAAAATAGACCCTACTTCCCGATACAAAACTTACTAAAAATATTCGCCAGCAAATCATCCTCGGAAATATTCCCGGTAATTGTTCCTAAATGATACATTGCCTGGCGGATGTCCATTGCCACAAAATCTCCGGTGATGTTCGTTTCCAGACCGGTCTTTGCTTGTTGGAGAGCTTCACGGGTGCGGGAGAGCGCATCGCGGTGACGGATATTACTGATAATCGTTTCGTTTTGCAGGTCTGCCCCCTGAGTGATCTGGTTGACCATCCAGTTTTTTAATGCAGCGATGTTGAATCCTTCTTTGGCACTGATGCCGATTTCCGAATCGGAGAGTTCCTGTGTTTGCACATCCGATTTATTGGCAATCACAACCAGACGCTTGTTCGGGTAGGTTTGTTGTAGTTCATTTTTCCACGCGCGCACTTCATCTAGGCTATTTGAAATACTTGCATCTGCCATACAGAGAACGAGTTTCGCCTGTTCAATCTTTTGCCGGGAACGTTCAATTCCCAATGCTTCAATTTCCTCGGCATTTTCGCGAATTCCCGCAGTATCAATCAAACGGAATAAAATCCCGTCAATGTTGAGTGTTTCTTCAATCACATCACGGGTCGTTCCGGCGATGCTGCTCACAATGGCACGATCTTCTTGCAAAAGCTGGTTGAGCAAAGTTGATTTTCCAGTGTTGGGAGCACCAACAATGGCAACAGGGACCCCATTTTTGATGGCATTCCCCAGCTCAAACGATTCTTCGAGACGGGTAACAACAGCCAGAACAGTTGTAACGAGTTCCAACAATTCAGTACGGTCGGCAAATTCGACGTCCTCCTCAGAAAAATCGAGTTCCAGTTCCACAAGGCTTGCAAAGTGAATCAGACGTTCGCGCAATTCCTTCAGTTCCGAAGAGAAATTTCCGCGCAATTGATTCAGTGCGATTTCATGTGCTTTTTTTGATTCCGAAGCAATCAGATCGGCAACAGCTTCTGCTTGCGAAAGGTCCATTTTTCCGTTGAGAAACGAACGCATGGTAAATTCTCCCGGAGCTGCCATTCGACATCCCTGCGCCAATAGAACGTCCATTACCCGCTGCAAAATGTAAGCAGAGCCGTGGCAGGAAATTTCAGCACTTTCTTCTCCGGTGAAACTTTTTCCGTCGTGAAATACGGAAATCAACACTTCGTCAATCAGTTCACCTTCTTTGGAGCGAATAGTACCGAAATGCAGTGTATGTGATTGCTTTTCTTTCAGATTTTTACCAAAAACGGGAGAAATCAAATCCAAGCAGTTTTTCCCGGAAACACGGATCACTCCGATGGCACCGATTCCGTTAGGAGTAGCCAGTGCACAAATCACATCATTTTGCAGTGTTGTCATGGTGCAAAGTTAACTCAATTCTCCTTTTTCAGAAGCATCAAAAACTCTTTATTCCCGTCACCTCCGAGAATAGGAGATTCGATGTGTGCAACGTACTTTAAATGATTCGTTGTGCCGGTGAGTTTGATTCGTTCCAACACATCTTTATACAAGGTCTGATTTTTAACAATTCCACCTTTCCCGATGTTTTCCTTTCCTACCTCAAACTGAGGTTTTACCAAGGCGATTACAAATGCTCCGTCTGATAAAAAAGGATGGATGAACGGAAATATTTTTTCCAGGGAAATAAATGAAACATCAATCGCGCATCCGTCACAGGATTCCGGAATCAGTTTGTGTGTCAATTCCCGGACATGTGTGCGCTCGAGGTTGATCACCCGTGCATCTGATTTGATTGAAGCATGTAATTGATCTTTTCCGACATCCACACAGAATACTTTTTGTGCACCATTTTTCAGGAGTACTTCTGTAAATCCACCGGTTGAAGCACCTATGTCCATAATGGTTTTTCCGGAAATAAGAGGCTGCCACTGTTCAATTGCTTCTACCAACTTCAATGCTCCTCTGGAAACCCATGGAATTTCTTCTGCCATTAATTCGATGTGTGCATCAACAGGTACTTTTTTTCCTGTTTTAGTGATCAGTTTCCCGTTGACTTTTACACCGTACACACGAATGATTTCTTCCGCACGGACACGTGAACTAACTAGCTCCCGCTGCAACAGCAATTTGTCGAGTCTTTCCTCCATGATGCAAAGGTAGCACATTTGCGGACTTGTGGTGGTCAAAACGGCATATCGTAATATTGCAGTATTGAAATATGTACATATCGCAATATTACGATATAGCGATATGACTATCCGATGAGTTTTCCAAACAAATCCAACACCGCCGAAGAAATGTACTCAATCCCGATTGCGATGACAATAAAACCAATGATGCGTGAAATGGCATTGATTCCCGAAGCTCCCAATCCTTTCACGATAAAATGAGAAGAGCGTAAAATCAGGAAAACGGAAATTCCGACACACAAAATAGCACCCACGATAATTAAAATTTGATTCGTTTCCCGATGCAGTTGATTGAGTGTAATCAGTAGTGAAATTGATCCGGGACCTGCAAGCATCGGAATAGCAAGAGGAGTGAGGGAAATGTCGGATCGTTTTTCCAGATCCGCTTTGACACTGGAACGTTTCATCCCCTTGTGTTTTGTGAAGGATCCGGTCAATAGGGCAAATCCGGAAGATGCGATGATCAACCCGCCTGCAATGCGCAATGAATTGATGGAAATTCCGAAAAAGTTAAGAACATAACTTCCGGCGAAAAAAGAAATTATGAGAATCACACACACATTGATGGCCGTCAGAATACACGTTCGTTGTCTGTTAATCTTAGATTCATTGGTAGTTAATCCGACAAAAATGGGAACAGTTCCCAATGGATTAATAATAGAGAAAAGGCCGGCGAAGATCGTTATAAAAAGTTCCATTGTTTTTTGCCGCAAAATTCCTGTATTCCTACCGTTTCCGGGTTATGAAAATATAAAATGTACGTTAAGACTTTTTAATTGTGAATGATTAATGTCTCAATTATCAAGTGTTGGTTGTGAAATTTCTTGTTGCGAAGCCACGATCATTGACTTTATGACCTTTTGACATTATGATTGGTTGACTTTATGACGGATTGAGTTAAAACTACCTCATTCAAAATTCAGTATTCTATATTTTACGAAGCTTTGATAATTGAACATTGATAATTCTCTCCCAACTCTCCACTCATTCATCATTCAAAATTCAGTATTCACTTTCAACTAACCCACTTTCCACTACTTTTTGTAGTTTTGTCAAAATTTTCATTCAATGGCACAAAAACCATCCATACCAAAAGGAACACGCGATTTTTTACCGTTTGAAGTTGCGCAGCGTACTTACATTTTCGATACGATCAAAGAAGTATACAAAAAATTCGGATTTGCACCAATTGAAACACCCTCCTTTGAACTTTCCTCAACATTACTTGGGAAATACGGAGAAGAAGGCGACCGTTTGATCTTCCGCATTCTGAATTCCGGTGAAAAAATGAAAAAAGCAGATGTGCAGGCGTTGGAAGCAGACAACCTGGCGCGTTTTGCCAATTCACTTGCCGAAAAAGCATTGCGTTACGATTTGACAGTTCCCTTTGCCCGGTTTGTTGTGCAACACCAGAATGAACTTTCCTTCCCGTTCAAACGTTACCAGATTCAACCCGTTTGGCGTGCCGATCGCCCACAACATGGACGTTATCAGGAATTTTTTCAATGCGATGCCGATGTAGTTGGAAGCGATTCGCTGATCTATGAAGTCGATTTTGTACTGATGTTTGATGAAGTACTGACCAATCTCGGACTGCCGGATTTCTCCATCAAGATCAACAACCGGAAAATTCTTTCAGGAATTGCTGAAGTGTGTGGTGAAACAGAAAAAATCGTTGCGATCACAGTTGCAATTGATAAACTGGATAAAATAGGAACGGATGGAGTCGTGAAAGAATTGGAAGAGAAAAATATTTCTGCAGAAGCCATCGAAAAAATCAAACCTTTGTTTGCAATGCAAGGCTCCAATGAAGAAATCCTGCAGCAAATGAAAACCTATCTTGCTTCGAGTACAATCGGGCAGGAGGGGATCGCGGAACTGGAATTTGTGTTGGATCAGGTTGCTAAATTAGCGTTAAAACGTGCAAAAATAGAGTTTGATGTAACATTGGCACGTGGTCTGAATTATTACACAGGAGCTATTTTTGAAGTGAAAGCGAATGGTGTGCAAATGGGAAGCATTTGTGGTGGCGGACGCTACGACGACTTGACCGGGTTGTTTGGAATGAAAGGAATGTCCGGAGTAGGAATTTCATTTGGAGCAGATCGTATTTACGATGTAATGAACGAATTGAACTTATTCCCGGAATCACTAACGAAAGGAGTGAAGTTGCTCTTCATCAATTTCGGAGAAAAAGAACAGGCATTTTGCATGTATGTAGCTCGTCAGTTGAGAAATGAAGGCATTGCATGCGATATTTATCCTTCGGCGGCGAAATTGCAAAAACAAATGAAGTATGCCAATGATATCCGTGCGACATATACAGCGCTTGTCGGGGAAACCGAAATAGCAGAGAATAAAATCACCCTCAAAGACATGGACAGTGGAGAACAAACCCGATGTACCATTGAGGAATTAATTTTAAAGTTAAAAGAAGAATGAAACTAGTTACTATTGATCGAAAATGGTTGCGTCTTGAAGAAATTGAAGCAATTCTGGCTACCCCTTCCCAGCTTCAGTTGAATGACGAAACAAAATCAGAAATTCAAAAATGCCGTGATTTTCTGGATAAAAAAGTAGGAGACTCATCCGATCTGATTTATGGTGTCAACACCGGTTTCGGATCCTTGTGTAATACAGCAATCTCACCGGAAGACCTTTCAACCTTGCAATCAAACCTGGTGCGTTCACATGCATGTGGGATGGGAGAATTGGTGCCGTTGGAAATCGTGCGAAGAATGCTGTTGCTGAAAGTATTGGGACTTTCTCATGGGAAATCAGGAGTGCAGGTACAAACAGTGGAACGATTGATTTATTTCTTCAACAACAATATTTTCCCGGTAGTGTACCAGCAAGGTAGTTTGGGAGCTTCGGGAGATTTGGCTCCGTTGGCGCATCTTTGCCTTCCGTTATTGGGAGAAGGAGAGGTGTTTTACAACGATGCAATCCGACCAACGAGTGAAGTGTATGCTGAATTAAAACTGGAACCGATCGTATTGCAATCCAAAGAGGGATTGGCATTGCTGAACGGGACACAATTTATGAGTGCCTATGCCTCATATGCCGTTGCGAACAGTTTTAAGTTGTGGAATCAATTCAATTTGATCGGTGCGATGTCACTGGAGGCATATGATGGAAGAATCAACCCGTTTCAGGCAAATGTGAATGAAATTCGCAATCAGAAAGGACAGATGGAGACAGCGGAACAATTCCGAAAATTGTTGAAGGGAAGCGAGATTGTCAAAAAGCACAAAGAACATGTGCAGGACCCGTATTCATTCCGTTGTATTCCACAGGTACATGGTGCTTCGCTGGATACATTTAAGCATTGCTCAAAAATGGTAGAACGTGAAATCAATGCCGTAACAGACAATCCGACGATATTCCCGGAAGACGATGATGTGGTTTCTGCGGGTAATTTTCACGGACAGCCGTTGGCATTGGTCATGGATTTTATGGCAATTGCACTGGCAGAACTGGGAAGCATCTCGGAACGCAGAATCTATAAGCTGATTTCAGGAACGCGCGGATTACCGGCATTTTTGGTGGCTAACCCCGGGTTGAACTCCGGATTTATGATTCCGCAGTATACCTGTGCATCCATTGTGAGTCAGAATAAACAATTGTGTACACCTGCAAGTGTAGATACGATTGATTCATCCAACGGACAGGAGGATCATGTGTCGATGGGAGCGAATGCAGCAACGAAACTGTACCGGGTCATCGAAAACTGTTATTCGATTCAGGGAATAGAATTAATGAACGCAGCGCAGGCAATTGAATTCAGAAGACCGTTGAAAAGTTCTGAAATTATTGAACAATTGCATGCAGCTTACAGAAAAGTTGTACCTTTCGTGTCAACAGATGTGTATTTTCATCCGATGATGGAAATAAGTAAACAATTTGTCAAAAGATTAACACTACAATAAAATGAGCGAAGTTTTAGAACAAGAAGAAAGAAGACAAAAAAGGCCGGTTTTCCTGACGGTAATCGGAATCCTGAGTTTGATCAATATCGGATGGTCGTTACTGACTAACTTTTTCTCCCTCATTGGCGGACCAATGAATGAGGAAGAACTGGAAGAGGCGAAGATTGAAATGACCAAAAGTATTAATCAGGTCAGAGGAACAGAAGGAATGGAATGGTTTGAAGATTTCATGCGCAGCATCATTGATATGATGGAATCAACAAATACACACCATACCATGAATGTGCTGACCGGGATTTTAATTCTACTGATTGGGCTTGTCGGGGTTATTTTTATGTTGAAAGGACGTAAATTGGGATTCCACATCTACATTGTTTACAGTTTTCTGGCAGCTGTTCAGATATACTTGTTCATAGCACCGTCATTGTTGTCCAACATGATTGTGATTATCAGCCTGTTCTTGAGCGGAATTTTTGTCTTATTGTACGGACTGAATTTAAAATGGATGAAATAGATTCAACAGAAATCATTGATATAAAAAATCCCGTGGTTGTTTTTCAATCACGGGATTTTTTTATAGTCCAATACCTGGGAAATTTTAGCTGAACAGATGGATGCATAAATCCGTGCACCTGCGGTTAATAATATCTCTTCATTAAATAGAATCTGGTTGAATTAACGCAAGTAAACAACCTCAAATTTCAGCACATCTTTTTTCGATTGAATAACCAATGTCTCTTCTGTTGCCTGGTAGGTCAGATCACCCTGAAGGATTTTTGTGAATTGTTCAAATACAAACGAATCCGGACAAGCCATCATGGTCGAGATTAGTTTGTCAAAGGAAATCGTAGTTCCGTTCAGTTGATACATTCCACCGAAACCATTGCATCCGTCATTTCCATTGATACGACTGAATTCAGATTTAAAAATCAGATGCGGTTCCCGCGACATGAAATCATCTTTTGTAACGATCCGGTCATTGATGGAAACCAATTTCCAGTATTTTTCTACTAAATTGGAATCCGTTTGTACTTTATGGAATTGCTCCAATCCCGTCAATGAACGATTATCTGCCGATTCGCTTGTCAAAATGAACAAGGTATTTTCACCAACGACCAGACGATTTGTATTCAAATGAGGAATCTGGTTGTCCAGGTGGATTATTCTTCCTTGCTGGTCCCACTCAAAGGTTCCTTTCATATACGTGTTTTTTGACGCGTCTCCAGTTGCCGCAGCGACAAGTTTGTAGGTGCCGTCTGTATTCAATGTCAACTGGATATCCGGTAATTGATAGTTCTTGTCGGAATACAAATAAATGCCATTCCAGTCAACAGCTGTTTGACTATTGTCACTTACTGCTGCATTTTTCTTTGTTCCACAGCTGAACATGATTGCTGAAAGCACTAACATCGGGATCAAAATACTACTTTTCATCATTTTTTATTTATCGGTTTAACCTATTTTCACGGATGTCATTGTGAGTGAGCCACCAACAGCCTTGTCGTTAAAGATTTCAATTTTTTCATTTTTATCTTGCAACGCCAGGGTGTAAAGCAATGGTAAATAATGTTCGGGAGTCGGAATTGCTAATTCAAATCCTTTTCCCTGCGAACGAAAATCAATCAATGCCTTGTGATTTCCATCTAAAATGAACGCTTTCATTTTTGCATCCGTTTCCAACGCCCAATCGTACCCGTATTCCGGTTCACTCAGACGGTTCCAGGCAACCATACGCAAATTGTGTACCATGTTTCCGCTTCCGATGATCAAAATCCCTTTTTTGCGTAACGCCTGTAATTCTCGCGCCAGCTCATAGTGATAATTCGGTCCCTGATAATAGTCGAGGCTTAATTGTACAACAGGAATGGATGCGTCCGGGTATAAATGTTTGATCACACTCCATGCCCCATGATCCAGCCCCCAACTTTCGTCGAGGCCTACGGATGTGGTTGTAACCAGTTGTTGTGCTTCTTTTGCCAGTTCCGGACTTCCGGGAGCAGGGTATTGCACATCGAACAATGCCTGAGGAAATCCTCCGAAATCGTGAATGGTAGGTGGGTTTTGCATCGCGGTGACAAATGTTCCTTTCGTTTCCCAATGTGCAGAAACACACAGAATCGCATTGGGTTTGGGGATTGTTTTTCCGATTTTCCGGAATCCTTCCACGAATTCATTTTCTTCAATTGCGTTCATAGGACTTCCATGTCCCAGGAACAAAACAGGCATTTTTTCTGTCTCGTCAAATGCCGCTGCCATTTTAGTTAAACTGTTTAATTTCATTGCTGCTCCAATTAAAGGGATGACTGCCAGTGATTGTAAAAAACGTTTTCTCTCCATGTTATATGTGTACTTATTGTCAGATGGTATGTTGTCATTTATTCAAAACAAAAATCGGTCTTTTTCAACAACAATGAAATAACATAGGTTAAGAAATGGTTGTCCGTTTAGCTTACTTTAACGAATTATAACAGATTCGGTTCCGTTTGTTGGTATCTTTTTTGTTTATTTGTTGTACAGAAAAATAGGTATGAAGCTCGTTACCCTCACCCTCTTACTGTTCATTTCATTCAGTGCAGCATCACAGTGTGAAACCGTTTTGTTCAAAGGAAAAGTCTATGATACCCTTCGCTATCAGTCATTTTACAACATGATGATTGTCAACCGTACAACGGGAAAGGGTGTTTTCGGCCAACCGAACGGGCATTTCTCGGTGTATGTTAACGATGGTGATTCAATAACAATTTCTGTCAAAGGCTATGACCTGATTGATGTACGTATTAAAGCGGATGGAGATTGCCGGTTTGTACGAGATTTTCCAATTATCGGTAAACCTCACGAATTTGAGGAGGTAGTTGTACGTCCGATCAAATCACTGGAACAAATCCGGGAAGAACGTGAAGCACTGGTGATGGTAGAAACACGCACAGTTACAGGTTTGGAAGTGGTGCAAAGCCCGATTACGGCGCTATATCAGGCATTTTCCAAAACAGAGCGGAACAAACGCAAAATCGAAGAATGGAAATTCAAAGATTCGCAACGCGATATCCTCAAAGAGTTGTTGCGCACCTATGTTGCATACGATGTGGTCAATCTGACGGAAGAAGAATTCGACGATTTCATCAATTTTCTGAATGTAGATGCTGATTTTCTCAGGACAGCATCTGAATGGGAACTCATTGAATACATCAAAGGAAAATACGAGCATTTCATGTACCTGAAGTACAGTGACCGGGATCGGTAATTTCTTTTTAGGATAAGGTGTTAACAACTATCTGCTGTCAGTCGGTTTTTCGGCACAATCTATGCTTAATTTCGCAGTATCATTAGTTTAAATGAAAATGAATAAACGTTTTAAGATCTCCCTGTTTCTTTTAGTTGCGGCTGTTATCCCGTTATTGCTTTCTTTCTTTCATGTCAGAGGGAAGGTTAACCCCGCTGCTTCCTGGGCGGATGAGAAGCTGACAACATTGACCCTGGAGCAAAAAATAGGTCAGTTCTTTATGGTGGCAGCTTATCCTGCGAAAGGAGATGGACACATGAATGAGATTGAAAAAATCATCAAGGAAAATGGAGTCGGAAGCGTGATTTGGTTTCCTGTCAATAAAGAAAATTACCTGAAATATGCAGAAAAACTGCAAAAAACATCTTCCCTTCCTCTGTTATACGGATTAGATGCAGAGTGGGGAGTGAGCATGCGGATGGAAAATGAAGACCGTTTTCCGTATGCCTATTCTGTCGGTGCAGCGAATGATTTGAAATTATCCGAAGAATTGGCAGAAATGATGGCTTATGAATGTGCAGAATTGGGATTTCAATTCAATTTCAGCCCCGTTGCCGATGTGAACTCTAACCCGAATAACCCGGTGATCGGTTTTCGCTCCTTTGGAGATGATTCCGTGCAGGTAGGGAAGCAAGTGGCTGCCTTTGTCAGGGGATTTGAAAAAAGTGGTGTGTATTCCAGCATCAAACATTTTCCGGGACATGGAGATACAGACGTCGATTCCCATTACGGATTACCAACTATCAATAAATCACTATCCGAATTAATGAACAGTGACTGGATTCCTTTTGCAGAAGGAATAAAAGCAGGAGCTACCTCCGTCATGGTGGGACACCTGAACGTGCCTTCATTGGACCCGAGCGGAACACCAGGTAGTTTGTCGAAAATCATTATCCACGATTACCTCAAAGGAAAATTAGGTTTCAAAGGGTTGGTTATTTCCGATGCGTTGAACATGAAAGCCGTTTCTGAAAAATACGGGAAAGGAGAAGTCGCCGTAAAAGCGTTTGAAGCAGGGTGCGACATCCTGGTGTATTCGGAGAATGTAGGAGAAGCCATTCAGGCAATCAAGAAGAAAGTGGAAAGCGGTGCAATTACCGAGAAAGAAATCAATGAGCGGTGCCTGAAAATTTTAAAGCTGAAGGAAAAAAGTTTCATTAAACCGGTAAAAGGAAAGGCGTACACAAAAGGGGAACGTGATTGGGCATGTTACCGTACATTTGAGAAAAGCACGGCGTTGTTGAAAAATGAAAAAAATCAGCTTCCCTTGGGCGATTTGAGCAAAAAAATACTGCATATTTCAATTGGAAGCGTTCCGGAAGAATTCAATTCTCTTTCAGATGAATACGCTCCGATTACACACACCAATTATTCGTTCAAAGAAATTGAGTCAGGTGCATTCAAACCCAAAACGGAAGGATATGCCACGATTATTGTCACGGTACATGCAACAACCGTTCGGCCGAAAGATAACGTTGGAATGCCCGGAAACCTGAATGCCGTTTTTCAGCAATTACCCACTACAACGAATAATACAGTTGTTGTCTTTGGAAATCCCCTGGCATTGAGCAATAATTATGACTTTTCAAACATACACTCCCTTATTGTGGCGTATGAAAATAACCGGTATGTTCAGAACCGGGTCGCACAAATGATTTTTGGCGCGGTTCCATTCTCAGGAAGATTGACAACTGCTGCCGGAACTCATTTTGGGAAAGGTGCCGGGCTGGATACCAAAACAAACGGGCGGTTAAAGTTTTCGCAACCGGAAGAGGTGGGGGTTGATCCGAAAAAACTGGAAGAAATAGACCGGATTGTTGAGAAAGCCATTGCAGAAAAAGCATTTCCGGGGTGTCAGATTGTTGCGGCTGTTGACGGGAAGCTCTTTTTCAGAAAAAATTACGGTACACATCAGTACAATAACCGGAAAGTAAACAATGATGATGTTTACGACATCGCATCCATCACAAAAGTAGCTGCTTCCACAACCGCGTTGATGAAATTGCAGTCCGAAGGGAAATTCTCACTGGACAAAAAACTGAGTGAATACCTGCCTGATCTGACTGCTGGCTATCCGATGGGAAGTCTCAAATTGCGGGAAATGCTGGCACATCAAGCCGGTTTGAAAGCCTGGATACCGTTTTATAAATACACCTTACTGGACGGAAATCTGAATCCTGCCTGGTATGTAAAATCCGCTACCGGTTCGGACTTCAATAAAGTGGCTGATCATATTTATCTCAAATCGCAATATGCCGATACGATCAAGAAAACAATTCTTTTACAACCGTTGGGGACTAAAAAATACCTCTACAGCGATCTGGGATATTATTTTGTAAAAGACATCATCGAACAGGAATCAGGAAAAAAACTGAACATATTCCTGTACGACGAAGTATATGCGAAGATGGGGTTGCACCGAACCTTGTTCAATCCGAATGGAATTGTAGACGCAGATAAAATCGTTGCGACGGAAGATGACAAGATTTTCAGAAAACAATTGATCAAAGGATACGTACACGATCCGGGAGCGGCAATGATCGGAGGAGTAGGAGGGCATGCCGGCTTGTTTTCCAACGCGACGGAATTGGCTGCGCTTATGCAATTGTTTCTCAACAAAGGAAATTACGGAGGAGTGCAGATTTTAGATCCGAAAGTTGTGGCAGAATATACACGCGTTCAGTTTTCCGGAAATCGCCGGGGGGCCGGATTTGACAAACCTGTGTTGGGAACCGGGGGAGGAACCTGTGACGAATCCGCTTCACCTGAAAGCTTCGGGCACTCCGGTTTTACAGGGACACTTGCATGGGCGGATCCCAAAAATGGTCTCAATTATGTGTTTTTATCCAATCGCGTCTACCCGGATGCCGAAAACAAGAAACTGATTTCACTGGGGACGAGAACAGAAGTTCAAAAAGTGCTCAATGAAGCGTTGAAGACAAAGAAATAACGATCGTGATTACCTGTTAAAGACTGGTTTTCATTTTGTTGTTTGAAAAAAATCAAGCTTTTTTCAATTGCGGATGATTTTTTTACATATTTTTGCTGTGCAAGTTTATATACCTACACTTTTAGAAACCTCTTTATATACTTGGTATGAAGTTTATTAATACGCTACTTGTACTATTTTTTATTAGTATCTCGTTATTTATACAATTACACGCACAGTGTGACGGATCCCCGCAGGGAGAACAATTACAAGTTATTAATCCTTCTTTTGAAGGTCCTCCGGGTGCGCACATTACACCTGCTCCCTGGAGTACATGCAATATTACACCTGACACACAACCAGGTTCCTGGGGAGTTAATTTACCAGCTTCAGAAGGGAATACATACGTTGGATTCGTACAGGGAGGACCTGCATGGCTGGAAGGTGCTTCACAGGCATTGAGTGGTAACATGATTGCCGGCGTTGAATACACGTTTACGATTGATTTGGCAATTACCAACGCGAACCAGGGAGGAATTATACCTGCACCTGCCCAGTTGGTTATATATGGAGCAAATGCATTGTGTCAGAGAACAGAACTACTGTGGACCTCTCCTGTAATCAATAATTTGGGATGGGTTACATATACCGTTACATTTACACCAACCCAGAATTTCTCACATATTTACTTCTCTATCAGCGGTGATAGCCCGGCTATGTCTTATATCTTGTTGGACAACATTACGCCGATTGTTCCTAATTTACCTACGATAGACATTACCTCTCACATTGATGGGATGGCAGACGGATGTTCATTCATTATTTCAGGGGGACTTTCATTGCCGTTGGCAGATTCAATCGTTCTAACGGGTGCATTCATCGGGTCCCCTTCACATGCAAATATCAATGGCTCGAACTGGAATCAAACACTTAATTTTAATGTAACCGGACCCCAGACAATTTATGCCAGAGTTTATTACGTTGATCCTGCTACAGGTGCAAATGCCTGTTCATACGATTCTGTTACGGTAGAAGTTTCCTCTCCGATTATCGGATACGATATTCAAAACCATTGTCTCAACACAACTGCAAATTTTACCGATACCAGCTATGTGTTGGGAATAGGTTCCATTACCAGTTGGAACTGGGATTTGGGAGATGGTACGACTTCAACCACGGCCAGCCCGTCACATACGTATGCGACTCCCGGAACCTATGATGTAACACTGGAGATTGAAGATCAGAACGGCTGTGCAACCACATTGACAAAACAGGTTGTCGTGCATCCGTTGCCGGTGGCAGGTTTTACAATGACTAATGCGTGTAACGGACAAAGTGCAACGTTTAACTCTACTGCGACTGCAGGTTCCGGTACAATCGCGCAAACGCTTTGGGATGTCCAGAGTGATGGAACGATTGATTATACAACAACGAACGGAGTACATCTATATCCGAATGAAGGAACATTCAATGTCACGCAGATTGTTGTCACTGACCAGGGATGCCGTGATACGATTACACAGGCAATTACCGTTCACCCATTACCTGTAGCGAACTTTACATTTGTCAACAACTGCGACAATGAAGCGGTGACATTTACAGGTACGTCTACGGTCAGTTCAGGTACCGTTAACCAAACGTTGTGGGATGTTCAGAGCGACGGAACGGTTGATTATACGACAGCCAACGGTTCACACGTGTACCCAAATGACGGTACGTTCAATATCATACATATTGCAGTAACGGACCAGGGATGCCGTGATACGGTAACATATGCAATCACCGTTCATCCGTTACCAGTGGCGGACNTTTACATTTGTCAACAACTGTGATAACGAAGCGGTGACATTTACAGGTACGTCAACAGTCAGTTCCGGTACCGTTAACCAGACCTTGTGGGATGTTCAGAGCGACGGCACGGTTGATTATACGACAGCCAACGGTTCGCACGTGTATCCAAATGACGGCATGTTCAATGTGACGCATATTGCAGTGACCGATCAGGGATGCCGTGATACGATTACACAGGCGATTACCGTTTATCCGTTACCTGTTGCTGACTTCTCGTTTGTCAATAGCTGTGATAACGGAGCGATAACATTTACTTCTGAAGCAACAGTTAGTTCGGGAACGATTGATCAGACCTTGTGGGATGTTCAGAGTGACGGCACGATTGATTATACGGCAGCTAATGGTTCACATCTGTACCCGACTGACGGAACATTCAATATAATGCACATTGTAGTTACAAATCAAGGGTGCCGCGATACGGTGACACAGTCCGTTATTGTTTCACCTCTTCCTGTCGCAGATTTTTCTTTTGTTAATAATTGCGACAACGAAGCAGTAACATTTACGGCTACGTCAACAGTCAGTTCCGGTACTATTGCACAAATGCTCTGGGATGTTCAAAGTGACAACACAATTGATTACACAGGAGCCAACGGTTCACATGTATACCCGACTGACGGAATATTCAACGTAACACATATTGTTGTGACCGATCAGGGATGCCGGGATACGATAACACAATCAATTATGGTATATCCGCTGCCTGTAGCGAACTGGTCGGCGGCTTCCGTTTGTGAAGGGAATCAAACGTTGTTTAATGACCAGTCAACAGTTGCGCTATTAGATAACGACGCGATTGTACAATGGCAATGGTTGTTTGGTGACGGAGGTTCATCAACGGTTCAAAATCCGATTCATACCTATAATGAAGAAAACGTATACACGGGTCAGTTGATTGTGACAACTAACCACGGATGTAAAGATACATTCAGTACCACAGCAACTGTTTGGCCGTTGCCGCAAGTGAACTTTTCCCCGACAGATGTATGCCTTGAGTTTTTAACTGATTTCCAGGATTTGTCTACTATCTCAAACGATCATACTCCCAACTCAAATGTTCAATGGACCTGGAATTTTGGTGATCCGGCAGGTGGCATTTCTACGTTACAGAATCCGTCTTATGCATATCAGCAGGATGGTATTTTCAATGTACAATTACAAGTCACATCAGCAAATGGGTGTGTTAACTCAGCAACACTTCCTGTAACCGTTCATCCGAAACCACAGGCGGATTTTACCGGGGTTAACTTATCAGGATGTTCTCCGATTTGTGCCGTGTTGACATCAACTTCTGTAGTGAATAATCCATCTTCCATTACAGGGTATACATGGACGTTAAGTGACGGAACAGTATATACTTCCAATTCACCGACTGCCACATTTTGTCTGGATAATGAAACCGATGCCACTGTGTATTACGGTGTGCTGTTGACGGTTGAAACGAACCAGGGGTGTGTGGACAGTCACTCGGAACAAAATTATATCGCGGTATACCATAATCCGGTGGCAAGTTTTTATGCAAATCCGGGGCAAGTTTCTACTGTTGATGAAACAACGGAACTGGTTAACGAATCGCTGTATGCAGATAGTTACCTGTGGAATTTCGGAGATGGTTCACCAGCTTCAACAAGCGCCAATCCGACACATGCATTTCCGAATGAACAGGGAGGGAATTATACCATTACACTTGTAGCGTCAACGAATGAAGGGTGCCGAGATACAGCAGTTATTACCATTGAATTGCTGGATGAATTGATCTTTTACATTCCGAATACGTTTACACCGGATGGAGATATTTATAACCAAACCTTCCAGCCTGTATTTACTGCCGGTTACGATAAGTATGATTATATCCTGTATATTTTCAACCGTTGGGGAGAAATGATCTTTGAGTCGCATGATGCTTCGGTTGGTTGGGACGGAACGTACGGAGGAACGAAATGTCAGGAAGGAACGTATACGTGGAAGATCGAAGTTAAAACCCTACTCAGTGATGAGCGAAAATCATTTGTAGGACATATCAATTTGTTGCGGTAATATGTACATCAACAAATGACGAGGTTGTTGTGATGGAAATGCTTCGTATGTACATGAGATGATCCGAATTACCAGACTCTTTTTTAATTAAGACAGACCTTTCTCTGAAAGGAAACTGTGAGAAGATTTCTCATCCTCTCCTATACCTCTGTGGAGAAATAAATTATATCTTTGAAAACCCATTTTTTAGTAGGGAAAATGTGGTTTATTAATCGATTGAAAATTAGTTGGATATGAAATTCGGAACAAAAGCAATTCATGCAGGAGTAAAGCCAGATGAGGCTACAGGGGCAATTATGACACCTATTTACCAGACTTCAACATACGTTCAGGAAGGGGTTGGTAATCATAAAGGGTATGAGTACTCACGTACATTGAATCCAACGCGTCACGCATTGGAAAAAAGTCTTGCAGCACTGGAAAATGGAAGTTATGGGGCTTGTTTTGGTTCCGGACTCGCAGCGATTGATTGCATTATTAAAATGTTGAATCCCGGTGATGAGGTGATCTCTACGAATGACTTGTATGGTGGAACATACCGTTTGTTTCGAACCATTTTCGAAAAATATGGAATCATTTTTCATTTTGTCGATATGACAGATGTGAAAACGATCGAGGAAAAAGTGAATGCCAATACAAAGTTGATCTGGGTGGAAACACCAACCAACCCGATGTTGAATATCATTGATATCAAGGCCGTAGCGACAGTTGCGAAAAAAGCAGGCGCATTATTGGGAGTTGACAACACCTTTGCAACACCTTATTTACAAAGTCCGTTGGATTTAGGAGCGGATATTGTGATGCACTCCGTAACAAAGTACCTGGGAGGACACTCGGATGTGGTAATGGGGGCATTGATCTGTAAAGATGAGAAGTTAGCGACGGAAATGTACCGGATCCAAAATTCATCGGGTGCCGTAACTGCTCCGATGGATTCATTTTTGGTGTTAAGAGGTATTAAAACATTGCATTTACGTATGCAACGTCACTGTGAGAACGGAGAGAAAATAGCAAAATTTCTTGCAAACCACCCGAAGGTAGATAAAGTATATTGGCCAGGTTTTGAAACACACCCGAATCACCACATTGCAAAAGAGCAAATGCGCGGATTCGGTGGAATGGTTTCCTTTACATTGAAAGGAAATGTATTGGAAGAAGCGCTGAACATCGTGAAAAAAGTTGAAATTTTCGCATTGGCGGAATCACTGGGTGGAGTAGAATCATTGATCGGACACCCTGCAACAATGACACATGCTTCTATTCCGAAGGAAGAACGTGAGAAAACCGGAGTTGTTGATACATTGATTCGATTGAGTATTGGTGTAGAAGATGCAGACGATTTAATTGCTGATTTGGAACAAGCGTTCGCGTAAGAAATTTCCAACACTAATCAACTTAATAGTACTACGTACCTGTTCCGTATACCCCGGTGGGATGTAAAATAATATTTTAACAGGAATGACAATTATTATCACAGGTGTTTCTTCGGGGATTGGTCACGCGTTGACATCCCATTACCTCGCGCAGGGACATCAGGTGGTCGGAATCGGCCGTAGAAATACAATTTCACATCCGGATTTTACGTTTTTTGAAAAAGACCTGTCGGAAACCACCGATTTTTCATTCTTAACTGCAATTGTTTCTGCCTCAAATGAGCTGATTCTGATCAACAATGCAGGAGTGATCGGACGGATTGAACGAATCAGTGAGCAAGTGCAATCGGATATCATTCCCACAATACAGGTCAATAGCATCGCTCCGATGTTGCTGTGCCAATGTGTTTTACAGCATTTTCCCGATACCCGCCCGCTGACCATTGTAAACATCAGTTCAGGGGCAGGAAAAAGACCGATTCCGGGTTGGGCAAGTTATTGTGCATCGAAAGCGGCGCTTGATCTGTTTTCTCAAACAATTTACCTGGAAGAGAAAGAAAAAAAACGAACCCTCAGAGTGTACAGTGTTGCACCCGGTGTCGTTGATACGCCGATGCAGGAACAGATTCGCCGGGCTGATCCGGAAAGTTTCTCTGCACATGCATCTTTTTTAACACTCAAAGAGAAAAACGAATTAACAAGTGTTGAAAAGGTCGTAGAAAAGTTGGTGGCTTTGCTTTCAAAACCGTATGATGGCAACGTTATTTATTCATTAAAAGAATGATTCCCACAACTATTTTTTTAGTTAGGAATCCAATAATAAAACTCTTAAAGTTGAAATTATTTTCATTATTCTCAATCTGATTTACCATAATTTTCGTAAATTGTGTGCACTTTTCTGCCATAAATCAGGTGCAGCATACTCAAAATACACAATTGCATGGGAAAAATCTTTATCGGGCTATCATCTATTCTATTTACAATAACAGTGGGATTCGGACAGTACAAGTTCAACCCTCAAAATGCACGTGACGGAGAAACAGTTGAATACTGTCACGAAAACTACAGATTGGAACAGATGCGTCTGAGAGAACCGGAGATGTATCAACAATACATTGCAGGCAGGCAGCAATTGGAAGTAGAAACACAGAACTATGTCGCACCGAAGTCCGATATCGTTTACATCGTTCCGATTGTTTTCCATGTCATTCATAACGGTGGTCCGGAAAACATCTCCGACGAGCAAATCTATGATGCCGTTCAGATTCTAAACAGGGATTTCAGAAGGTTAAATGCCGATGCGGATAATGTACAACCTCTTTTTCAGGGAATGCCGAAAGATGCATCCATTGAATTCCGATTGGCGACAATTGCTCCTAACGGAGATTGCTTTAAGGGAATTACCAGGACATTGACTTCGTTGACAAATGACGGATCTGATGGTCAGGCTCAGTTGAATACCGCATTTTTCGGAAACGATGTATACCAGGGGACATGGTCACATACAAACTATTTAAACATTCTTGTTGCGCGAAACATCGGAGGCGCGGCAGGTTATACGTACAGGCCGTCTTCGTGGGGAGGAACTTCCGTTTATTACAATTCGATCTGGATGCTACAAAATTATACGGGCAGTATCGGAACATCTTCCGTGGGTACGAGCAGAACATTAACACATGAAGTTGGTCACTGGCTCAATCTGAAACATACATGGGGAGACGGGAACAGCCCCGGACTCGCTTCGAATTGTGATATGGATGACGATGTAGAAGATACACCGAATACAGTTGGTTCTACTTACTGTAATTTTAATGAAACAACCTGCGGACCGGTTGCAAACGTAGAGAATTACATGGATTATTCATACTGTTCTAAGATGTATACTCCCGGACAGGTGACACGTATGAGAGCGGCTTTGGTAAGTGCAACGGCAAGTAGAAGCAATCTGTGGACAGCGTCCAATCTGGCAACTGTCGGAGCAATTGATAATCCGCCACTTTGTAAGGCTGATTTTTTTGCTGACAGACGGGTCATCTGCGCAGGGGAATCTGTTCAGTTTTCGGACAACAGTTTTAATGCGGTGTCGGGGTGGACATGGGACTTTCAGGGAGGAACACCTGCATCGTCCATGACAGAGAATCCAAGTGTCATATATTCAACTCCCGGAACCTATCAGGTGTCATTAACGGCCTCAAACGGCGGAGATAGTGAAAGCGAAACAAAAGTTGCATACATTACTGTATTGGAGCCCGGGACAAGCTTACCGTTTTATGAAGGATTTGAAAGTTTTTCCACGCTGACAGACATGCAAAATTCCTGGTTCATCGATAATGGCGGATCCGCTAATGGATTTGAACTGACAACCTCCGCTGCTCATACCGGAGCAAAATCAATGAAGATTAATAATTTTTACCAGTCGGGAATTAATAAAAATGAATTGTCTTCTTCAAATGTGGATTTATCCGGTGAAGTGTTGAACGACGTAACCTTGTCGTTCCGTTATGCATACAGAAAAAAGGCAGCAACTAACCAGGAATACCTGAAAGTATATTTCTCCGCTGATTGTGGAGAGAGTTGGGGGACCCCTAAAAAGACATTCAACGCAACAATGATGTCGAATGAAGTAGCTACTTCTCCCTGGACACCGACAGCTGCGGATTGGAAGACGGTGCATGTCCCGTTCAGTAATAATTCATTTACACCGTTTTTGGTGGAAAATTTCAGGTATAAATTTGTTTTCGAAGCAAACGGAGGAAATAATTTCTACCTCGATGACATTAATATCTATAAAGGATCGGAATCGGATGATATTGTATTGGGAATTGAAGAAAAAGGAGCTGTGAACGAAATCACCTTGTTCCCGAACCCGAATAACGGGGAAATGAATGTTTCTTTTTCATTGAGCCAGGCGCAACTGGTGCATCTAACGGTGATGGATCTTTCAGGAAAAGAACTGAAGTCAACAGTTGTTAGCGGAGCAATAGGGGAGAACGTTATCATGATAGATAATACAGGTATTGCTTCGGGCATTTATTTTATACAATTGAATACAGAAGCGTCTCGTAAAATGCTTCAATTTGTAAAGAACTGATCTTCCAACCTTTCTACAACGAAAAACGTTATTTGAATGCGAAAACAATTGTTTTCGAGGTGATTGTCTAAGTTTTCAGACTTGTTTGAAATGCGCGTTTATGTGTGTTTATTTACTAAACGGTGTCTTTTGATGAATGAAGTGTGGTCTGTGTTTAGCTAATTGCTGCGGATAGTGTGGTTTGTATTAAATCGGGTTAATTTTTAATTAACATTAATTGTGATTTGGTGAAACTTTATTCGTAATTTGTGAGCACTTTTTAAATTAAAACTAGTAAATAACAAAAATTCTTGACTTATGAATAGAATAGTGGTAGGAATATCATCCTTTTTGCTGTCCACGACAATTGTTTCAGCACAACGGGTTTTTAATCCTCAAAATGCCCGTGATGGAGAAACAGTAGAATACTGCCATCAACACGCTCGTTTGAGTGAGCTGCAACAAACGAACCCTGCGGCTTATCAGCAGATCATGAACGATCAGGCTGCTCTGGAGCAATATACGAAGAATTATGTCGAAACTAAATCGGGAACTGTTTATACCATTCCTATTGTATTTCACGTTCTTCACAATGGAGGAGTTGAAAACATTTCAGATGAACAAATTTATGATGCTGTTGCCATCTTAAATCGTGACTATCGCTTGTTAAACAGTGATGCGAACAACGTACATGCTGATTTTCAGGGGATGCCAACCGATGCGGAAATTGAATTCAAATTGGCAACAATTGCTCCGAATGGCGCGTGTTTTAAAGGGATTACAAGAACACAAAGCGCACTGACAAGTAGCGGTGATGACGGTGGAGCTCAGTTACAGGCTGTATTTAACGGAAATGATGTGTACCAGGGAACATGGCCACACAACAAATACCTGAATGTTGTGATTGCGAAGGACATTGGCGGCGCCGCCGGATATACACAGTACCCGAACAATTGGGGAGGAGCTTCCTCAAATTCAATCTGGATCTTGCACAACTATGTGGGAAGTATCGGAACAGGAGGTGTCGGAACAAGCAGGGCATTGACGCATGAAGTAGGGCACTGGTTAAACCTGGCTCACACGTGGGGAAACAGTAATCAACCGGGACTGGCGTCTAACTGTAGCATTGATGACGGAGTGGCAGATACTCCCAATACAGTCGGAGTGACTTCTTGTAACCTGAATGAAAGCACATGTGGCCCAAGAGCGAATGTGGAGAACTACATGGATTATTCGTATTGCTCGAAGATGTATACACAGGGACAGGTCAATCGAATGAGAGCGGCAATTACAAGTTCTACGGGAGGAAGAAGCAATATCTGGACAACGGCGAATTTGAATGCGGTAGGTGCAATTGCGAATCCACCGCTTTGTAAAGCTGATTTTTCCGTGGATAAACGCGTTGTTTGTCAGGGAGATGCTGTTCAGTTTACAGATGCCAGCTACAATACCGTGAGTGGATGGTCCTGGTCATTCCAGGGAGGAACACCTGCAACTTCTTCAGTTGAAAATCCAAGCATTACCTATAATACTCCGGGAACATACCAGGTGTCATTGACAGCTTCAAACGGCGGGTCGACTCAAATGGAAACAAAAACAGCGTATATTACAGTATTAGCTGAAGGAGCGGGCCTTCCTTTTTATGAAGGATTTGAGAATTACACAAACATTGCTGGTTCACAAGGAAAATGGTTTGCAGATAATGGAGGAACCACTGGTGGCGGATTTGAAGTGACAAATACAGCCGGAAATACAGGTGTTAAATCAGTGAAAGTAAATAATTTCTCACAGTCAGGACCTTATATTACAGAGTTGATTTCATCCAGCGTTGATTTGTCCGGTGAAGCCATCAATGATGTGACGCTTTCATTCAGATATGCATACAGAAAAAAGACATCAACTAATCAGGAATACCTGAAAGTATACTTTACTTCAGATTGTGGTGAAACATGGGGTTCTCCAAGAAAAACATTGAACGCAACAATGATGTCCAGTATCGTTGAAGGAACAGCATGGACGCCGACAGCAGCAGATTGGAAAACAGTACACATTCCGTTCAGCGGCGGTTCATTCAGCCAGTACCTGGTAGACAATTTCAGATATAAATTTGCGTTCGAAGCAAACGGAGGGAATAATTTCTACCTGGACGATATCAATATTTACAACGGGCCTGAATCAGATGATATCGTTTTGGGGCTGGAAGACAAAGGAAGCTTGAGTGAAATTACACTCTTCCCGAATCCGAATGAAGGAGAAGTGAATATTTCATTCTCATTAGAGAACGCGCAAAAAGTAACATTGGTGGTGATGGATATTTCAGGAAAAGAATTGAAATCTACAATCATCAATGGTACTACCGGATCAAATGTTGTGCTGCTTGACAATTCTGATTTCGCTTCAGGGGTCTATTTTGTACAGCTGAAAACTGAATCTTCTAATAAAACACTTCAATTTGTTAAGAAATAATTGACAGAACACATTTCTTAAGAGTCCGTTTCGAAACCCGAGACGGACTCTTTTGATAATACTCTGCTATGTAACATTTAACTCACCAATTCAGGTTTATGAATAATACACTTGCGTTTGCACAAGAACAAGACAAAAAAGATGCGTTGGCTGCATTTAGAAACAAATTTCATTTTCCGACATTTCACGCGAATGATGTCATTTACTTTACAGGAAACTCCTTAGGCCTCCAGCCAAAGTCGACAATGTCCTATATTCAAACAGAATTAGATGCATGGGCGAAGTACGGAGTCGAGGGACATTTCATGGGAACAAATCCCTGGTTTTCCTACCATGAGTTATTGACGGAAAAAACGGCAAAAATAGTCGGGGCACTTCCTTCTGAAGTAGTCGTTACACATTCGTTGACAACAAACCTTCATCTATTGATGGTTTCCTTCTATCGTCCCGAAGGAAAACGAAGAAAAATCCTGTGTGAGGCAAAGGCATTTCCAAGCGATCGGTATGCGCTTGAATCCCAGGTGAAATTTCATGGTTTGAACATTGAACAGGACTTAATTGAGGTTGCGCCGAGGGAAGGAGAACACCTGATCAATGAGGAAGATATTCTTGCGAAAATAGCAGAAACAGGAGATGAACTTGCGCTTATTATGATTGGCGGAGTGAATTATTATACGGGACAGTTGTTTGATATGAAACAAATCACTGAAGCAGGACATAAAGTTGGTGCTGTTGTCGGTTTTGATTTGGCACATGCTGCAGGAAATATCAACCTGAAATTGCACGATTGGGGAGTGGACTTTGCTGCCTGGTGTGGTTACAAATACCTGAATTCTTCTCCCGGAGGAGTGTCGGGGATGTTTGTACATGAACGACATGAATACAAGCCTGAATTGCCGCGCTTTGCAGGTTGGTGGGGATATGACAAAGAAACCCGTTTTCTGATGGAACCGGGATTCAACCCGATTCGCGGAGCAGAAGGATGGCAGTTGAGCAATGCTCCTGTATTGGGAATGGCGGCACATTTGGCTTCCTTGGATGTGTTTGATGAAGCAGGAATGGAAGCGATTGGAAAGAAACGGGACACGTTAACCGCTTTTTTAGAGTTTGTTATCTACGATATTTCGGAAAGAAATAAAGATAAAGTAACGTTTGAAATCATTACACCAAAAGAAATCTCAAGAAGAGGTGCGCAACTTTCTATTTTGGTTCACGGGCAAGGGAAGTCCTTGTTTGATAAATTAGCAGCAGAAGGAGTGGTGGCAGATTGGAGAGAGCCGAATGTAATTCGTATCGCACCAGCTCCGTTATACAATTCATTCGAAGACTGCTACCGCTTTGGAGAATACCTTGAAAAAGCGATTCAGTAAACAGTTACTTTTTAAAAAAGTTGAAGACCGTTCGTACGGCAATCGGAAGAAGTGTGCGAATGGCAACTTTGCCCACTGAGAGCGGGTCATTTTTGGAAATTCCAAAGAACCCTTCCGCCAGGTTCGGAAGGGTTATATCATCTTTTAGTGCTTCAATGCTCTTTCGGACCTTGTGGTAATGCAATTTGCGTTCGAGGTTTAAAATTTCGAGGTCACGGTTGATCTCGTCATATGAGGAATATATTTTTTTTCGCATTTCCATGGTTAATCATTAAAAAAGATTTCGGAGAATTTCCGGAGGATTTTACCTTCCACAATCTGTGGTTTGATGAACGAAACCAGGATCGTGAGAAGCAGGTAGAATCCTGCTACGATCAGGAATCCGTAAACGTAATTGTCCATTGCTTTCCCGATCACAATTGCCAGTGCCAGTGATGCGAAAAGAACAAACAATGTCGCAAATACAACAATAAGGAAAAACTTCAATACCATCGTTGTGGATTGCATCGCGACTTTAAATCCCCACAGTTTGTAGTATGCAATATTGCTATTGATAAGTGCCTTGGATTCTTCCTGTATTTGTTCCAGGTCTTCTTTTATGTCCTCAAACGCCATGATACAATTACTTTTTGCTGACTTCCTTTTTTAATGCGGCCAATTTTGCTTCTAAAATCTCAATGATGTCTTCGGTTTTCTCCTTTCCGTCCTCTACCAGTTGATTGAGAGACTGATCGAATGAATGTTCAACCGCTGAAATTTTACCTTTCAGTGTGTCGACCAACTCATCCAGCTTGTCAGATAAGTTGTCTTTACTGTCGTTGAATTTTTGCTTGATCTTTTTTCGTGTTTCCGTTCCCTTGTCAGGGGCGAATAACAATCCTAATCCTGCTCCTACTGCGGCTCCTGCCAACAGTGCGATTACTGTGTTTGATGCATTACTTGCCATGTTCAGTTGTTTTAAAAAGTTTCTACTCTTCCTAAATGTAAGGAATAATCGTTTAAAAAACATGTTTGACCACACTAAAATAAGCAATTTTCATATAAATTAACATTCTGTAAATCAGAAAATGTTTTTTATTTGTGTAAAATTGGCGTACACAGTTTTTACAATTAAATGACGAATGCTATATATGGAAAAGTTAACGCTCCCCAATGTCTATAAAGTAAGTGCCGCTTTTTTTATAACGGCGTGTATCCTGTTGATTGCCTACCTTGCGAGCGATATTTTTGCACCTTTGATCATGGCGTTGCTGATTGCTATTCTGCTTCGTCCGATTGTACGGTTTCTTTCCGAAAAACTGAAGTTTCCACCTATTCTGGCAGTTTCTGTGACGGTAGTTCTGGCATTCCTCGTATTGATTGGATTGTTGAGTTTTTTGGCGTATCAGTTAACAACATTTATGGATGACGTGCCCCGGATTAAAGAACACCTGACCAGGCATTATCATTCGCTTCAGCAATGGATCGAAGTGCAGTTCGGAATTTCGGACTGGGAACAGAATCAATATGTAGAACAATCTGTTTCCGGGGCGGATATTTTCTCGTTATCTTCCATCAGTTCGCTTACCAATAGTCTGATGTACATGGTACTGATCCCGATTTATACCTTTTTGATCCTGATTTATCGTTCATTGTTGCTGAACTTCATTATTAAACTCGTTCCGGGCAAAAATGTCATGAACATCGAAGCCATTCTGAAAAATCTGAAATCGGTGGTTCGAAGTTACATCGTTGGGTTATTGATTCAGGTAGCTTGTATTTCCGTTATGACGGGAACGGGGTATTTTTTCATTGGAATGAAGTATTATATTTTCCTGGGAATTTTAACCGGATTGCTGAACCTGATTCCATATATCGGTATTATTATCGCAGGTGTAATCAGTTGTATGGTGGCATTGACCACTTCAGAAGAACTGTCGATTGTCTTTTGGGTGATCGGGGTAAATGTCGTGGTGCAGTTTATCGATAACAATTTCCTGGTACCGAAAATTGTGGGTTCAAAAGTATCCATTAATGCACTTGCTTCCATGATCGGTGTGATTGTCGGAGGTACGATTGCGGGAATCCCGGGAATGTTTCTGGCAATCCCTGTCCTTGCGATGTTAAAAGTGGTATTTGAAGCGACTAAAGGGCTGGAACCTTATGGTTACCTGATCGGAGATGAAATGCCGCATACGTTCAACTGGACAAAAATCCGGTTGATGTATACCCGAAAAATGCGCCAGGCAGCAGAAACGAAAAAAGAGCAGCAGGAAAAGATGACCGGAGAGGAAGATCCTTCAGGTGGTGTCGACTCCCCGGATCAGAATAACTAACAGGCAACTGTGCAAATGTCAGGTAGCAACGGCATCATTTGAGCCAAAGTTCTGGCTATTTTCGTAGAATAGTTATCCAACAAATGTCAGAAGAGAACGAAATTACAAAAAAGCAGGACGAAAGTAAAGGCAGGCAGAAAAGTGAAAAAGCTGCTAAAGCGAAGCAGAACCCCAAGGTTTCTACTGCTAAAATTGCTGGCAGAATCAATAAGAAAAAAGTGAAAACAACAGTAGGTGTTTTGCTGATCTTATTGTCATTTTACCTGTTCCTTTCCTTTTTTTCCTACCTGTTTAACTGGCAGGCTGACCAGGATCGCGTGATGAACAAAAGCCTGGTTGAATTCCTTTTTGAAGCAAACGATGAACCTGTTGCTAACTGGTTGGGGAAATTCGGGGCGTGGTCTTCACATTTGTTTATGTACCGGTGGTTTGGAATTTCGTCATTCGGATTTTGTTTACTTTTCCTGATTTCAGGGTTTAAAATTGCGTTAAATATTCGCTTGATGCCCATTTTAAAAACGTACGGAATTACCCTTGTTTTTATTATCTGGAGTGCTGTCTTTCTTGGTTTTTTTGCCAATTCTACCAATTATCTTGGAGGAGCATTCGGTTACCAGCTAAATCAATGGTTATCGCTGACGTTGGGAGGATTTGGAAGCTTTATACTCATCCTGGTGTTGTTTTATTTGTCTGTTATAGCTGTTTTGAATCCCGATTTTGCCAAATTGCGCGCTTTATTGAAAGGCAGCAAGCAGGAAGAGGTAGATACAGGTGAAGAAACGGAGCCGATAGGAAATCCGTTGGATATTAATATCCTCAACCCGATTAAAGACGAGCAGATCAAACAAGATCAAAAGTCGGAAGCGGTTCATTTTAACGAAGACGAGCCGGAAGACGAGGAGGCAACAGAAGAAGAAATGCCTTTTATGGTGGATACTCCTGAGCCGGAAGATGATTTTGAGATTTCCATTCCTGTTGATGCAGAAGCAGAGTTTGGTGAAGATGCTGATTTCTCCGTTGCAGTGGCAAAAGAAGAAGAACCTGTTAACGAAGATGATTTGGATAAACTCCGCCAGGAATTCGGAGAGTACGATCCGACATTGGATCTTGCGAGCTACATGCTTCCCCCGATTGAGTTGTTGAACGATTACGGAGGGAAAGGAATTTCGGTGAATAAAAGTGAGTTGGAAGAAAACAAAAATAAGATTGTTGAAACGCTGGCGCACTATAAAATTGAGATTGCCAAGATCAAAGCAACAGTCGGACCGACGGTGACATTGTACGAAATAGTACCTGCTCCGGGAGTCCGTATTTCGAAAATTAAAAACCTGGAGGATGACATTGCCCTGAGTTTATCAGCATTGGGTATCCGGATCATCGCTCCGATTCCCGGGAAAGGGACAATTGGGATTGAAGTACCGAACAGCAGCCCTGATATGGTGAGTATGCGTGCGTTGATTGCTTCTGAAAAATTCCAGAACTCCGATGCGGAACTACCGGTTGTGATTGGTAAAACAATTACGAATGAAACCTATACATTCGACTTGACCAAAATGCCCCACTTACTTGTTGCAGGTGCTACGGGACAAGGGAAATCGGTCGGGTTAAATGCCATTCTGGTATCATTGCTCTATAAAAAACACCCGGCACAGGTGAAATTTGTTTTGGTGGATCCAAAAAAGGTGGAATTGACGTTGTACAATAAAATTGAACGTCACTTTCTGGCAAAGCTTCCCGGCGAAGGAGATGCGATCATTACCGATACATCAAAAGTAGTGAATACATTGAATTCATTGTGTATTGAGATGGATGAACGGTATGAGTTACTGAAAGAAGCACAATGCCGTACGATTAAAGAATACAACGCGAAATTTATTCAACGCAGACTGAACCCGGAAAAAGGACACAGATACCTGCCGTACATTGTGGTATTGATCGATGAGTTTGCCGATCTGATCATGACGGCAGGGAAGGAGGTCGAGCACCCGATTGCCCGGATTGCTCAGTTGGCACGTGCCATCGGAATTCACCTGATTGTTGCAACACAACGTCCGTCGGTAAACGTCATCACAGGGATGATCAAAGCTAACTTCCCGGCGCGGATTGCATTCCGTGTATTGTCTAAAATCGATTCACGAACCATTCTGGATGCTTCCGGAGCAGATCAGTTGATTGGTCGGGGAGATATGCTGGTGTCCACCGGTTCTGACCTGGTGCGTTTACAGTGTGGATTTGTAGATACACCGGAAGTAGAAAAAATCTGCCAGTTTATCGGCGATCAACGTGCCTACCCGGAAGCGATGCTGTTGCCTGAGTACGTTGGAGAAGGAAGTGAAGGTGGCGGAGATTTTGAGTCGGATGAGCTGGATGTTATGTTTGCCGAAGCGGCACGCATTGTCGTTATCAATCAGCAGGGATCCGCGAGTTTACTGCAGCGAAAACTGAAATTGGGATACAACAGAGCCGGCCGCCTGGTCGACCAGCTCGAGGGGATGGGAATCATCGGCCCGTTCCAGGGAAGCAAAGCGAGAGAAGTGTTGTACAGTGACCCTGTGGCGCTGGAAGAATACCTGAAAAGTAAAGGATTGTCCTAAGTCCACGGAATGAAGCACATCAAAATTGATACGTTTGTTCTTGCTATTATCGCAACGGTTACATTTGCTTATTTTTTTCCGCAACTTCAGCGCCAACTTCCTCTTGATCTGATCGGGAGTATCGGAGTTTCATTGATTTTTTTCTTTTACGGGTTAAAACTGAGCCCTGAAAAGATCAAGTCGGGATTGAAAAACTGGAAATTGCACGCGTTGGTCCAATTGTCGACGTTTTTATTATTTCCCCTTGTTGTCTTGTTGTTTTACCCGGTCGCCCAAACAGAAGAAGCACAACAGTTATGGTTGTCATTCTTGTTTTTAGGAGCTTTACCTTCAACGGTTTCTTCATCGGTTGTTATGGTTTCCATGGCAAAAGGCAACATCCCCGCAGCTATTTTTAACGCGAGTATTTCCGGGTTGATCGGGATTGCCGTTACACCGTTGTGGATGGGGTTGTTTTTACAAAATGAGACCGCTGATTTTTCATTGGGAAGCATTTACTTGAAACTGATCACGGAAATAGTGATTCCGATTTATCTCGGATTTGTATTGCAACGTTTTTGGGGCACATACACCCAACGCTACAGCAAGCAACTTGTGTTATTTGACCGTGCAGTGATTTTATTGATCATTTACAAAAGCTTTGCGGAATCATTTGAAGAAGGTATTTTCTCGGCTGTTTCAATCACCGATTTGATTTTCATCCTGATTGCAATACTCGTTTTGTTTTTTGGTATTTACAACCTTATCGGGTGGATTTCCGGAAGGATGGGATTCAGTTACGAAGACCGGATCACAGCACAGTTTTGCGGAACAAAAAAATCAGTGGTTCACGGAGCGGTGTTTGCCAAAATATTATTTCCGGCTGCCTTTCCGATTGGTATTGTTTTGCTTCCGTTGATGCTGTTTCACGCCATCCAGATTTTCATCATCAGCATCATCGCGTCACGATTGGGAAGGGAAATTCAGTAGGATTTTTAGGGAATTATCAATGTATTAGTTATCAATTATCAAATGTAGCGATCTGAATTGTGAGGACAACTTACTCATTATTAACTTTCAACGATTAATTTCCCACTCTCCACGAACTCATTCCATTTCCATCAATTCTTCCGTCGCTTTTTCCCACAGCTCCATTTGCTCGTCCAGTTTGGATTTTACCATATTGTATTCATCCAGCGTTTTTTGAGCAGCAGCTTCATCTGAATAATCCAGTTCGGCAACTTTTGTTTGCAGCTCTGCTAATTTTGCTTCCAGTTTTTCAATTTCTTTTTCCGCCAGATTGATCTTGTTGCTCAATGAATTTTTAACCCGTTTTAGCTCTTTTTGATCTTCTCTGCTGAATTCCGTTGGTGTCGCTTCCTGCACAACAACTTTCGGCGTTTCTTTTTCCGGTTGCCTTTGTAGTTTAACCGAATCATTATTATTCATTAATGACATCTTACGTGCCAGGAACTCTTTTACACCAAAATGGTGAATCTTTAATGTTTTATCTTCAATGTCCCAGATTCTGTTGGTCAATCCGTCGAGGAACTCACGGTCGTGGGAAACGACGATAAATGTCCCTTCGTAATTTTTTAATGCTTCTTTCAGTACCTCTTTGCTCTGAATATCCAGGTGGTTCGTCGGCTCATCGAGAATCAGGAAGTTGGAAGGACTCAATAGCAATTGACACAAGGCAAGGCGTGTTCGTTCACCTCCTGACAAGACGCCGACTTGCTTATCAACATCTTCCCCGCTGAACAGGAAAGTTCCTAAAACCGTTCTGAGGCTTTTCCGGATTTCACCTTCTGCAATATCATCAACCGTTTCAAAAACAGTCTTTGTCTTGTCTAAGTTTTCAGCCTGATTCTGGGCGAAATAGGTAATTTGCACGTTGTGTCCGTAATTCACGATACCTTCGCCTTCCAGTTCCCCCATGATGCGTTTCAACAACGTTGATTTACCCACACCATTGGGTCCGAGCAGTGCAATTTTTTCTCCTCTTCCTACAGTAAGGTTGATATCTCTGAATAAGCGTTTATCGCCGAAGCTTTTTCCCATGTCATGCATCTCCAACACCCATTTTCCCGGTTGAAGACTCAATGGAAATGACACGTGCATTCTGGCAACACCATCTTTTTCGAGTTCGATACGCTCCGTTTTCTCCAGTTTTTTGATCAACGATTGAGCAAAAGCTGCTTTATTGGCTTTCGCACGGTATTTATCGATCAATTCCTGGGTGTGCTTGATATCCTTGTCTTGTTGCTTTTTTGCAGATTGCATACGCTCCAGTTCTTCGGCACGGACTTCTTTATATTTGGTATAAGCATATGGGAAATCCAACACTTTACCCATGGAAATTTCCAGCGTGCGTTTGGTTACATTGTCCAGGAACAAGCGATCGTGAGAGATCACGATGACAGCTCCATCGAATGTTTTTAAATAATTTTCCAGCCAGGCGATGGAAATAATATCGAGGTGGTTGGTGGGTTCATCCAGTAATAACACATCCGGATTGTTGACCAATATTTTAGCCAATTCCGCACGCATTTTCCATCCTCCGGAGAACGTATTGAGCGCACGGGAAAACTCTTCTTCTGCAAATCCTAATCCTTTGAGCGTGGATGCAATTTTTTCTTCCCAGGAATATCCGTCCAGAATGTTGAATTCATAGTTGCAATCATTCAACCGATCCAATAATCCCAGATAGCTCTCGGATTCGTAATCCGTACGGGTTACTAATTCATGATTGATTTGTTCCAGTTCATTGCGCAGCCTGGTCAGCTTCTCATTCGAATTATTGAGGTATTCAAACACCGATTGATTGGTGTCAATCACAATGTCCTGTGTCAAAAAACCAATCGTACAGTCTTTTGGTTTGTGAATTTTACCTTCGGATGGCAATACCATACCGGAAAGAATACGCAACATAGTCGATTTACCGGCTCCGTTTTTCCCCACTAAACCAACTTTATCTCCTTTGTTGATTTGCAGGTTGACATGTTGAAATAAAAACCCTTGCGGGAGGTGAAGACCTAAGTTTTCGAAATTAATCATTGCGTGTGTATCAAAATTTTGTACAAAAGTAGAGAATTTAAGGGGATTTAATGAATCCTGAACTTACAATATTTGATCACAGAACCTTTGGCTGTAAACAGTTTTTCGTAATGCGTCTTGATGTGAAAAATATCTTTCGTTGTCTGATCCAGGTTTTCCGGCAATTCGCCGTATAAATCCCATGTCAGTTCCAGACATTCATAATTGTGCTCTTTGATTTGTTCTTCCGTATATTCAAACAGGATGTCACTATCTGTTTTCAATTGTACAATTCCTCCTGGTTTCAGTAGTTTCCGGTAACGGTTAATAAACGGAGGAGCTGTTAAACGTTTGTTCGGCTTTTTACGTTGAGGATCGGAAAATGTCAACCAGATTTCATCTACTTCGTTTTCTGCAAAACAATCGTTGATAAAGTCGATTTTTGTACGGCAGAACGCGACATTTTTAAGTTGCATTTCCAATGCCTGAACAGCACCGATGTACATCCGGGAACCTTTGATGTCTACGCCAATGAAATTTTTATCCGGAAAGTGTTGCGCCAGTCCTACGGAATATTCTCCTTTTCCGCATCCCAGTTCCAGTACGATGGGATTGTCATTTTTAAAATAATCTGACCGCCATCTCCCTTTCATGTGGTATTCTTTCGGAATTTCAGGTTCAAAAAAGTTTGGAAATTCTTTTACCGCCGCAAATCTTCTTAGTTTATCTTTTCCCATTGTCGTTTTAAAGGTTGCAAAAATAGTAATTTGTGAATTATGTATGTTGAATTATCAATTGAGTAAGTATCAAAACTCATAAACAAAATCTTACTTCCATCATTTGATAATTGATAATTGATAATTGCTCCATTCATAATGAATCATTCAAGTCTCGGGCTTGAGAAAACAACACAAAAAAAGGGTAAAGTTTCCTTTACCCGATCTTTTGAAAATATCTTCCGGCTTAAATAAGCGCGTCTAATTTGGACGTCAATTGTTGTTTTGGAACCGCACCGACAGATTTGTCAGCAATTTCTCCGTTTTTAACAAACAATACCGTAGGAATGTTACGGATTCCGAACTGAGCGGAAACTCCCGGGTTGTGGTCTACATTTACCTTTCCGATAATTGCTTTTCCTTCGTATTCTCCCGCCATTTCTTCAATGATTGGTCCGATCATGCGGCATGGTCCACACCATTCTGCCCAAAAGTCAACAACTACAGGAACTGTAGATTTCAAAACTACTTCCTCGAAGTTTGCGTCTGTGATTTCTAATGCCATAATGCTAATTATATTTCGTTAAAAAAGTCTGCTCTTGCAGATGTAAAGTTAATTATTTTGAATGATTCAAGACAAGAAGCTTGCCAATAAGTTATTAACGACACAATGACAGGAAATTAATTCCGGATTGTCATCTTTTTCATTGTCTTCTGATTTTCTGTCACTAAACAATAAAAATAAATCCCGTTGGACAACTCTGTTGTGTTGAAGGGAATAATATTTCCGTCTGCTCTGCATTCCTTGTTGTAAATTTCTTTCAGGAAGTTATACTGTTCGTCCAGCAATTGCAGCTTTACTTCTTTCTTTTCTTCTGAGGTGAAGTAGAACTGGATTTCTCCTGCAGCCGGTTCCGTTTCCAGACTGTACAACACACAGTACTTTTCTTTGGGAAGACTTCCTTTACCCAGGTATGCAAGCAATTTTTTATAGGAAATTACAAGTACCAGGATTGCCAGTGTAAAAATGAGGATACCGACAACCACCTCCATTGTTGTGAATGCAAGAATCATAGCGCGATCAAACCTTTAATTTTAGAGGACTCTTCATAAATGGCAATGATGGAATCTACGTCCAGCATCATTTCTTTGACCGAAATACTTACAAAGTTTCCGTTTCTGGATGGCAGGGACTGGATTTCCGCTTCTGCCCCGAAAAAAGAGTTAACTCTGGCAATGTGTTCCGGGTCGTTGGGAACAATAAATTTGAATAGGTATACATTCGGCCATTCTTCCTGTTCCAGCTGTGCTTTCAGTTTGTCAAATACTCCTTCCATCGCCATAATTTTTAATCAACAAAGATAGGCGTTTCATTTCTTTTAGAAGGAACGAATTGGTGTTCATTTTCAGAATATCATCAAATTTTTTTCCTCCGGAAGCATCAAAGGCTTTAATCGCTTCTAAAACAACCATCGGGTCTTCGTCTTTTGACACTTGTGAGATCTCCACAGGGATTTCGTGTTCGGTATACCATTTTTTTCGATAAGCATCAACCAGAATAAGGTATTCCTGTACATTTCCTGATAAGGTGCCGGCATCAAATGAAGTGGCTATTTTCTGTTTGGCGATTCCCTTGCGTTGCTCCCATTGATTGAAAGCTTCCAGGATTACATCTGAAAAAATGATCGGTTCGGCCGGGAGTATTTCTACGCGGACAGCAGGTACTCCTGATAATATGGTATATGCTTTATCCAGTTGGTTCAGCTTTTCAAGCCTGGCTTCAAATACTTTCCGGATAGGTGTTTTTGAAAGAAAGAATTGTTTGTACTCAAAAAGGCGTTCATCGTACAAGTCGGAGAGAATGTCTTCTTCATTGTACGGGAAAAATAATTTTGCCTCTTCTTTCGTCATTCCGAAACTCCTTTGTTTTTGCGCATCCGGATGTTCAGGAATTCCACAATAAGCGCATAACACATTGCAAAGTAAATGTATCCCTTCGGTACGTGCTGGCCAAATGCCTCCGCAACGAGGATCACACCAATCGTAACCAGGAATGCCAGCGCGATCATTTTAATTGTAGGCCGGTTGTTGATGAAGTCGCTGATCGGCTTTGCAAACAACATCATGACAATCATCGATACAATGACTGCAGCATAAATAATGACCAACGGATCATGCCCTGTTTGTTTTTGCAGGTCATTGGTCATCCCGATAGCCGTGATAATGGAATCGAAACTAAACACGATGTCAATCAATACAATCTGAAGAATTACGGCACTGAGTTTGTTTTTTCCTTTCCCGGAAATCTCGTCGTGTTGTCCCTTGATAGAGCTGTGCATTTCAACAGTACTTTTGTAAATCAGGAACAATCCTCCCAAAAATAATACGAGGCTCTGCATGGAGAAATTCTTCAGCAACTCGATGGATGTGTTCGGAAACAGCGGGGTCACGGATTTCATGATCCATGCGACAAATACCAGGAGAATTAACCGGATGATCAATGCAAGTGAAAGACCCAGATTGCGTCCTCTGCGTTGCTCTTCTTTCGGAAGTTTATCTGTAACAATGGAAATAAAAATGATGTTGTCAATTCCCAATACGATTTCCAGCAACGCAAGAATGACAAAATACGTTAATCCCTCAATGGTAAGCAATGCATCAAAAAAATCCATTTTTTATGTAATAAAATGTTTATACCAGTGATTGCATCCAGCAATACACTACGAAATTAGCCGAAAAATATGAATTGACAATCTATGGAAGTAAAAAGTTCAGTCTTATCGGATGAGTGTTACAAAGCCGTGATATTTTTCTTTCACACCTCCCGCTTTTTCAACAACAACAACATAGGTGTACACCCCGTCAGGAGCAGCTTCTCCGGATTGTGTTCTTCCATCCCAGCTCAAATCTGTTTCAGAAAATTCTTTGACAACCTGCCCCCAACGATTCATAATAAACCCATTGTCCAGTAATCCGCCTGTAATGGAAATTGGGAATACGTCATTGACAAAATCACCGTTTGGTGTGAAGGTATTTGGAATAAATACATAGTATGGGGGAATCTGGCAATCGTACATACTGATGGTTGCTGTATTTTGAAGGATACAGCCGTTTCCGTCCACCGTTTCATAATTAACAAGGGTGGATTCATGATACCAGTTTCCGTTCACAAGTGCAGAGTCACCTAAACAAACTGATTTAAAATCATTCAACGGATTGGTAACAAAAAAACTGAACTGAACGGTATGGATACTATCGCAGCCGTTTGCTGTCAGGTAATTGAAGTCATAATTCCCCGCAACAGTGATTTCCTGACCGTCAAAAACGATGGATTCTCCCGGGCAGGCATTGATCGATTCGGAAGTTTGCTGTGTGCTGCATCCTTGTGTTACAATAATGGAAATACATGCCGTTTCAGCACATGCTCCGGAACCGACCGTGTAACAGACCTGGTGTGTTCCTACACCTGCTGTTTGCGGATTAAATACACCGCTGTTGTTAATACAACTGGTACAGCTTGCCGACCAGGTTCCTCCCGTGATGGATGCAACAACTTGGATCGGGGCATCTGATGTTGTTAACGGATTGATTGGGGAAACAACCGGAGTTTGCCCGGAAGCGCCCGGTGATACAGTCGCAGTTGCAGAAGACTGACAATTATTTTGGTCCGTAACAGTGATTGTGTACGTCCCGTCACACAGGTTTTGGATAGATGGTGTTGCCATCCCATTACTCCAAGTATATATATAAGGTGTTGTTCCCCCTGAAACAGCAATTGAAGCTGTTCCGTCACAGAGGTTCTCGCAACTTTCATTGGTTGCAGAGGGTGTCAGTGTCAATGGATTGGGATTGGTTCCGACTATTGCCTGACCATTTGCCGTACATCCGTTTGCATCTGTAACTATAACGGTATACGTTTGGGCGCATAGATTGCCGACACTTGCTGTTGATGTTCCGTTAGACCATGCATACGTATAAGGTATTGCTCCGCCGCTTACTGTTGCAGAAACAGAACCATTGCACGCGTTGTTACAACTAACATTTGTTGCGGTAGTATTGATTGTCATGGTATTGGTACCTGCGGAAACAGTTACTTGCTCAGTAGCCGTACATCCGTTGGCGTCAGTTACTTCAATCGTATAGGTTTGTGCACACAGGTTTGTGATCGCAGCGGTTGTTCCGCCATTCGACCAATCGTACGTATACGGTGTTGCCCCACCGGATGCTACAACAGAAGCAGTTCCTGTACAGTTGCTTCCGCATCCTGTATTGGTAGAAGAAACGTCCAGAGAGATTGTCCCACCTGATGTATTACTCATTGCCGCAATCCATGCCGCGTTTTGCGTTGAGTTGGCTACTCCCGGTGTTTGTCCTGCCGTTGCTTGTTCGGACACCCAGTTTGCTTGCAAAGAAGGGTTGTCGTCGGTCACATTTTTCATGCTGAATACAAGCCCTCCTGCATTTCCTGCAAAATAGATAATGGTATTTTGGTTGTTGGAGCCCCAGCTTACAGCGTGTGAAGGTGTTGTACTGGAAGTTGTCTGGCGAATTTGGTAGGAATCTTGTCCATTTGCCATTCCGACGGTATTCCATGCTCCTCCGGTTACCCATCCGGTTGCTGAATAATTGTTGTTGGCTGAAGATGGTAAGCTTGAGTGTTGTTCCAGTAAATTTGAACTTCCGGGAATGATCAAGCGTCCGTTTCCGTCCGCCATGCTGATATCGTCTGCAGGAATAGCAGTATTTCTGTTACTTTCGTTGTACACAACAATCAATGTTCCGATAGGAATACATTCCCAGAAAGTGATATTGGCAAAACGCAATGCGCCCTGAGCAATCCCTGAACCTGAACCGGATTCAAAATACCCGTTGTTGTCATCAATGATAATCCCCCGCATATCCAGGCACGGTGGAGGAGTTTGGCAGGATGGCGTCCCGACTACAATCAGTTCAACATATTCGAATGCACCGCTTGGTCCCTGTGAGACTTCATTGATGAATAATTGCTGTGCAAATAAGTTTAGCCCGGAAAGAAATAAAAAGGCAAGAATTGCCGGAAATTTCATATATTTTACTGTTGAACAACTCATTAGTACTGGTTTCGGCAATAGACAATAGTCGAGCTTCAAGGATGACAATACCAAATTCGACGCAAAGATAGGCTGTTATTTTCGATTGGTCAAAAAAACAAGGTTAAGAAAAAATTAATTCGTTGGATCTTGTAGTTCAATCTTTATAATCCGGGGGTCTCCTGGTTTTGAAATGGCTGCTTTTCCGATTTTCAGGTTTACGACCCAGTGGATGGTCTTTGCATCACAAACGACCAGGACTTTTTTACGTTCGGCAGACGGGATTTTTGCATCTTTGATCACTTGGGAGACCAGCTGACTGCCACTCACTCCGATCGGGGAAATCCGGTCTCCTTGCTCCCAATTCCTGAGTACCAAATCGCCGGATACTTTTTCCGGGTTGAGGTAAACTTCCGTTTTAGAAAAAACACGTGGAAGCTGCGCAACAGGGGTGATGATCAGTCGGGGGAGTAGGGTTTGCTGCTGTTCCGTAACAAATACGATGTATTTCCCTTCATGGATAATACGTGTAAACGGATAGTTAACTTCAATGTATTTTCCTTTGGTGTACTGTTTCAGTTCCAGGAATCGTGGAAATAAACCGGAAGGTTGCTTCAGTTGTCTCCACAATTCAAATGCTTCTTCATCCGAAAGGGATTGAAATGCTTCTTTCGTTAGCTTTCCCGTTGTAAAAACTTCCGCTGAAACAGGATGCATGTTTTGTTCTAATCTGCGTTGTGTTTGCTGAAACGCATGAACGAGTACTTCAACAGATACTTGCAGGTCCGGAACAGTTTTTTTCATCAACGGAATGTATTCCAGCCGCCATTTGTTGCGCAGGTATCGGGTTGACTGGTTAGAGAGATCTTCCCGCCAGACGAGTTGATTGTTTATGGCGTATTGATAAAGTTCTTCTTTTGAAAGGTGCAGAAACGGCCGGACGATGCGTTCTCTTTTTTCCGGCATACAAGCGAGTCCCGGAATCCCGGATTGCCGCATCAAATGCATGAAAAATGTTTCTGTCTGGTCATCAGCATGATGAGCTAAAGCGATTACACCATCAGTTTGCAGTGCCATTTCGTCAAAAAAAGCATACCGGAATACCCGCGCATTCTCCTGGAAATTTCCGTTTAATTGCCGGGTATAGTGTTTCACGGAGAAGGGGACAGAGTACTGTTGAGCAACGGTCTTTACCAGTTCCATATCGGCATCACTTTCGCTCCCCCGTTGATGGTAGTTGACATGTAACAGGTGAATACGAAATTGATGGGCATGTAAAAAATGAGCAAGTACTATTGAATCCACACCGCCACTGCAGCCGACATAGATGGTTTGATGACGGTATTGTTCCATAAAAATAAGTACTTGTTCCCACATGTCTCAACCCGTTACTGCATTTAACAATTTCCGGACCTTTGTCTCGCACTCTTCGTATTCTTTTTCCGGATCACTGTTGATGGTAATGGCACCACCGACTCCACATGACAAGTAATTCGTTTGTGAATTATACAGCAGTGAACGGATGACCACATTGAAATCGAAGTCGCCGTTGGGTAAGATGTAGCCAATACTTCCGGAATACAACCCCCTTTTAAAAGATTCATATTGCTCACTGAGTTTCATGGCGCTTACTTTTGGCGCTCCGGTCATGCTGCCCATGGGAAATGTCGCCTTGATCAGGTCTGTAAATGAAACAGCTTCCGATACCTGGCAGCTGATCGTGGAAACCAATTGGTGAACGGTTTGGTAGGTATAAACCCCGAATAGTTCGTCTACCGTCACCGTGCCTTTTTCTGCAATTTTTGATAAATCGTTTCGCACCAGATCCACAATCATCACATTTTCAGATCGTTCTTTCGGATTGTTGACCAATTCTGTTTTCAGGTACTCGTCTTCGTTTTCAGTTGCACCGCGCCGTGCTGTCCCTTTAATCGGTTGGGAGCGTACAGTTGCTCCCTTTTTTTGCAAAAAACGTTCCGGACTTCCGCAGAAAGCGTGAAACTGGTCGTGTTGCAAATAGACTGAAAATGGTGCTTGTGTGACAGTATTGATCGTCGCATAAACAGAAACCGGATCCGTCAGTTCAACCTGCTCTGAAAAGTACTCCTGGCAAAAATTGATTTCATAGATATCTCCGCGTTGGATGTGTTCTTTCAATTTATTAACGGCTTTCAGGTATTCTTCCTTTGAAATGCGCGCATGAAACGAACCGGTTCCGGAATCGCACGTCTTGGTTTTTAACCGCCGGAAAAATGATGCAATGAAATGCATTGCTTCAGGTGTTTCAACTCCCTGGATAATTACCTGGTTTCCCTGTTCCGTTTTTACGACAGTTTCCGGTACATGAAAGTATAAGACCGGGAAATGTAAGTGATCGGTATTGGAAGAGGTGAGTTGTTCGATGGAGTTTTTAACATCGTAACTCAAATAACCATAGATGAATTTTCCTTTGTGTGCAGTGATGAACGCTTGCAATGCGTTAAAATCAATTGATTGCTCAAATGAAATACTTGTCCCTTTTCCGAAGCAAAGGTACGATGTGTCCGCGTTGGAATTGAAAAACGCAATTGAATCAGTTGGTTCCATCGAAGACGAAGGTAGGGAATATTCTTTATTTTTTAATGTTTTTGCGGGCATAAGAACTGCTTTTGTCACTTCATTGAAGGATGAAAATGTGTATGGAAAATGAATAAAAACAGGATTCTCCGGTTTTTTATTTCCAGGTTAATCTTTCAATCGATTGATGATTATTTAGTTAGATTTTTTATCTCCTTTTTATGCATAACAAGCGGGTATTTTTGTTTGGAATATCGGAGGCAACCGCTATATTTACGACCATTAATATTACTTTATGAAACAATTAACTTTACTTGTAGTACCGCTGCTTTATTCGTATTCTTTTGGGCAGCAATCTGTTAATTCTTCGGGTGGTGATGTTATCTCTTCTGCTCAGGGAACTGTTTCTTTTTCTGTTGGACAAATTGCAACAAATTACATTGAAACAGGAGCATCGATCAATGAGGGGGTACAACAACCGTATGAATTTTTTACGGTTCTTTCCGTTGACCAGCCGGGGGAGAAAACTCTGTTAGGAGTTTACCCGAATCCTACGGAAGGAATTATCTATCTGAAAAGCGAAGACGCAATCAACGCAGCAATCGAAATTTATGATGAAAGCGGTCGCATGGTGTTCAGTGAGGAAAAACAGGCTGTTCAGAACGGTCAACTGGATCTGACTGCATTCGCACGAGGTGTATATACCATCAAGGTGAGCAGCGATGCGTCTGTTCAAGCAATTAAAATCATCAAAAATTAACATTTAAAGCACATTATGAAACTATCATCTTTTTTTGGAGCATTACTAATCAGTGGAATGTTGTCAGCTCAGGCACCGCAATCGTTCACCTACCAATCTGTAATCAGAAACAGTACGGATCAGTTGGTAACTAATTCACCTGTTGGAACGCGCATTTCCATTTTACAGGGAAGCGTTACGGGAGCGGTTGTTTATGCTGAAACACACAATGCATCTACGAATGCGAATGGATTACTGTCATTGGTGATCGGAGCAGGAACAGTTCAAAACGGCACATTCTCTTCGATTAACTGGGGAAGCGGACCTTATTTTATAAAAACAGAAACAGACCTTAACGGAGGTACCAATTATGTATTGACAGGAACACAACAATTGATGAGTGTTCCGTATGCATTGTATGCAGAGACTGCAGGTACAGCAACAAACGGGACACCTGGACCTCAAGGACCAGCAGGTCCACAAGGTCCCGCGGGACCAGCAGGCACGCCTGGAGCACCAGGTGCTGTGGGAGCAACCGGACCAGCCGGAACAACCGGACAATATGCCGCTACCGTTTTCTCTACCGGACAGTTGGCATTGACACAAACAGTGACCAGTTATACATTGATTCCCGGATTGACACAGACGATTACCGTTCCTGCGAATGCAAAAGTGTATGTTTCAACCAACGGAGGATTCCAGAATGCAGGAACAGGTACATCATATGCCGCAGCTGATTTTGCAATTTATATAGATGGGGCTGCAAGCTCTGTTCAGCGTCAGGTTGTTGCCGCTAACACATCCGGACTGGGACAAATCATGTCGCAATGGACCTTGTCAGGAGTGTTTAACCTGGCCGCAGGATCACATACCATTCAGGTACGTGCAAAAGACGCCGGAGGTACAGCTGATGGAAATGCCGGAGGTTCAAATGATTTGATCAAAGGAAACCTTACGGTGCTGATCATTAAAGAATAAAAAAACGAACAACCATTACGAAAGGGGTCAGTCTTTACCATTGGGATTGATCCCTTTTTCTTTCATCTGCTGGAGGAGACTTTTCAGTTCATCTCCTTCAACCAGCCTTCCGAAATGGTAATACCTTCTCTGGCCTTCTGTACCGTTTTTATTGTAACCGATGAACCAGCCGTGCATCTGACCGTTTTGGTAATGCTCTACCGACATTTTCTTTCCGTCCAACTCATATTCAACCCATTCTCCATGTCTCCGGTGGTTTTTGAACTGCCCTGTTTTACGAACGACTTTGGTCGGGTAATATTCTGTAAATTTTCCTTCAACTTGCCCGTTCAGGTAGTTGTACACAGAAATCACTGTTTCTTGCCGGTCTTGCGGATCTGAAGGTAAATAATAGAGTTTCTTTTCTCCGTTGAGCAGGTCATTTTTATAGGTTTCCGTCATGGTAATTCTTCCGTCTTCATTGAAACTTACCCAAACACTGTCTTTTTTCATGTTGCGGTAAATTCCGTGTGACATCAGTTTTCCGTTTTCAAAATAATAATAGGCTTCTGAGCGTGTGGAGTTATCATCGTGCTTGATGATTGCCTTAATTTTGTTGCTGGGATAATTGTAGGTAAATGTACCAACAGGTTTGTCGTTTTTGAATGTACCTTTGTACATAATTACAGAACTGTTCGGGTGTTTTTTGATCCATTCACCTTGCTTTCTTCCCTGGGCATCCTTTTGATTGATTTGCCCGAATACACTTGAACCCGTTAAAATGACACTTAGTGAGATTGCCAACAATCTGATCATAGTATTTCAGCTTTTATTCTGTTTTTTAATTCTTCCAGACTTTGAACAGTAAGATCTGCCGGAACGGCAAGTTCTTTACCGGTTGAAATCCGTACAGTTTTCATTCCAAGTTTTATACCAAATTCAATATCCGTATCACTGTCACCTACCATCACTGACCTGTGAAAATCAATGTCGGGATAGTGCCTTTTAGCCAGAAGTCCCATTCCCGTATTGGGTTTTCTCAATAAATTAGTGTCGTGATGCAAATCCGGTGCATGATAGCAGTGCGTTATTTTTCCTCCGGACATTTCCACTTGTTTTGCCATATAACGATGGATGTCCGAAAGGTTACCTTCTGTCATTAATCCCTTTCCGATTCCCTGTTGATTGGTGACAACAAATACGTACTTGAAGAGGTGTGACAATTCTGCAATTGCGGAGCAGGCGCCCGGTAAAAATTCAAATTCATCAACTGATTGGATATATCCTCCGATCTTTCGGGTGTTGATCACACCATCCCGGTCTAAGAATAAAGACCAGGTTGAATCAATGTTCCAATTCTTCATGGTTTAAATTTCTTTTTCGATCAGGTACACGTTTCTGGTCGAAGAGTTCCTGCCGATCAGTTCCGCAAGAAACCCTGCGAGGAAAAACTGAACTCCGATAACCATTGCGGCTAAACAGATGTAGAATTCCGTTCTATCAGAAATTTTCATGGCTCCCTGGTTGATAAATAACTTATCGATCGTCAGGTAAAGTGTGAGCCCGAACCCGATCAGGAACATCACAATACCGATGGCACCGAAGAAGTGCATAGGTTTTTTACCGAATTTCCCCATAAACACGACGGAAATCAAATCCAACGGACCATTGACAAAACGGTTTAACCCGAATTTTGTAACGCCGTATTTTCGTGCTTTATGCTGAACCACTTTCTCTCCGATTTTCGAAAAACCGGCGTTCTTTGCCAGTACAGGAATATACCGGTGCATATCCCCGTAAATTTCGATGCTTTTGACAACGGAATATTTATAGGCTTTTAATCCGCAGTTGAAATCGTGCAGGTAAATGCCGGACAAGCGTCTTGCTGTCCAGTTGTATAGTTTTGTCGGAATTGTCTTTGAAATGGGATCATACCGTTTTTTCTTCCATCCGGATACCACGTCCAGATCTTCTTCTGTGATCATCCGGTAAAGTTCAGGGATTTCATCCGGAGAATCTTGTAAATCTGCATCCATGGTGATGACAACGTCCCCCCGGACCGCCTCAAATCCTTTTTGCAATGCGGCAGATTTACCGTAGTTGCGTTGAAATTTGATTCCCCTTACTTCTGAATGTGATGCAACAAGTCCTTCAATCACTTGCCATGAACGGTCCTTGCTTCCGTCATCTACAAAAATCACTTCGTACGAAAAAGTGTGCTGATCCATTACCTGTTTGATCCACGCATGCAATTCCGGAAGTGATTCGTCCTCATTGTATAGCGGGATAACAACCGATATATTTAATTTTTCCTCCAATGTTCTCAATACTTGCAGACAAATATAATCAAGTTAGCGTACATAAAGGTGTCAATTTTTCACAATTCGGAAAGTCGTTGTTCCAATTGTAATCAAATACATTCCGGAATGTAACAGAGTCGTGTCGATCCCGGGAGATGAAGGAGCAAGTGTTCCCGTTAGCAACGTTCTGCCATTAATATCACAAATGGAATAACTTGCCTCGGCCTCTATGTTTCCAACTGTTATCTTGTTTTGAAAAGGATTTGGGTATACCGTCAGCTTTTCTTTCGATGAGGGTTCTTCTACAGACACGGTTGATTGATTGGTGACATATAAGTGATCAAATCCTGCTTCCACAACGTTCCAGTCAGGCGGATAATCGGACGTTTCAATCAGGAGCTGCATTGTCGCTGTCACAGGAAGGTAATCGAGTACCCGTATGGAGGCATGTTCCCAATTATTCATAACATCACGTACTTTCAAGACATCTACCCGGACAGTTTGAGAGCCGTTTAGGATGGATATCGTCAGTGAGTCAACGGGAGGTGTTTCTCCGTAACGGGTGTAAAACCATTTGAAATAATTGATGTGCGGATCAGAATACCCGGTTAAATCCATCATTGGAGAAAAAAGCTGAACATTGCCGCCATCCACTTCATCAATGGTAAAGTTATAGTTGTGCGTGTTTCCGGTTACGTAAGCATATTTACCGCAATCCCACGGTGCATCTCTGTCCGGATTGGCAGTTTCCTGCGTTTCAAACGGAATATCCCTTGTCCACAAACCACTCACAGCACTTCCGGTGGCATACCATCCGAAATCGAATGTGAAGTCATCGTAATATCCTTTTTTCAGCGAAACAGTGAAATCTTCGGAGAACTGATCCAGTACCAGATCGTAACAGGTTGAATAATATCCCCATTTCCCAACCGTTATAGTATACATTCCTTCGTAATAAAGTGTCATGTCCTCTTCACCGATTCCATTTGTAATGCCGTCATGGGAAATTAATTCGTTCTCAATCCGGATAGATGCACTTGGCAGCACGTCTCCGGTTGCTTCATCAACAACAGTAATGGTGAGGTCGTATGGAGGGATGGGAATCATTTGAACGTTATGGGTTGTAATAACTCCGTTTTGTATCACAACGTTATCGGTTTCCGTATAGTAACCTACTTTTGAATAGCTAACTGTAACCACGCCTCCGTGTGCCCTTCCGGTAGCGTAGAAACCATTGGTGTTAGTCGCATTATCATGATCCCAGTTCGCGATGCTGATTTCAACATTGTCAATCGGAAGTCCCGTAGAAATGTCAGTAACAGTTCCTTCCAGGTAAGCTGCTTGTTGATAGGTTGCTCCCAACACGAACAATCCATATTCCCGGTCCGTTGCCAGTACATTCCCCGAAGGAAGATACGGATAGGCGCCCCAGCAACCGTCAAAGCCGGGAGTCTGATACGGATAGGTGTCATAATGACCAACTTCGATCATATTGTACGGATAAGTGACATCATGAATGGTTATACCATCCGAGTAATAACTTGTAACAATAAAATTATTGATAAAGTGGGTATTGTGCGGAACAACATTTTTCCCGGGAGAACTCTGAATCCGGTCCAATTCAATCATATTGGAAGGATTGCTTATGTCATAGGCGGCGATGTATGCCCCAATTACTTCATCCGTTGTAAATGCATAGTTGCCGTCAGGTGTCGGCCAGATATTGTGAGTGAAATTAGAAGGAGTCGTTTTTGTTCCTAATAATACGGGATTGCTTTTGTCGGTAATGTCCACAACACTGAAAAATCCTTCATAAATGTGAGCGAGATACATGGTGTCATTTTGGACAACACCATCGTGGCAGTACCAGTTATCGAACTCACCAACAATGACAGGGTTCATCGGGTCGGTCTGAATGTCCAGAATCTGAGCACCTCCGTTTCCGATGTTAGAACCAAATAAATAACAATAACCGTCTGCTGCAAAAACCGTGTGTGCCCTTGCGTAGTTAACACCTCCGTCTCCATAGTAATAACTGACTGGTAAATCGGCCGATTGCGGCAGAGGGGACAGATCAATGATCAATAGTCCATTGGTAGCTTCCGTTGTGATATACGCGTAATCTCCCCAGGTAACCATGTCCCGCCAGACGGATTCCATTCCGGGTTCCCAGAAAACTTCCACCGGATTTTCGGGATCGGAAATATTAACAATAGAAGTACCTTTTGTTGTGCCGACAATTGCGTATTCATTGCCTTCCTCATCAACATATGCCCAGATGTCATTTAGCTGTGCTGTGTGCAGTGCCTGGTAATCAACCCGTGAAAGTAACTCCATATTCAGTTGTGAAAAGGAAGTAATAAGGTGCAGGGAAAAAAGTGTAATCAGAATATGTTTCATAAGATGGATTCGTCTATACTCGTGTAAAGATAGTGATTAAAGTAGTTCTTTTGAGGAAGATAAATAAAGATTTTAATGAGTTTTTATGTGAAAATTGGCAACTAATTAAAAAAAAATCCGTTCTTTAGTGAGGAAACTACAATTATTATACTAATCATATGCAACAAAAACCGTATCTACTTCTGCTTGCGCTATTTTGTGCTTCTTACTTATTCGGACAAGGAGAAGCGAATAATTGGTATTTTGGAAATTACGCCGGATTGAGTTTTAATTCAGATCCGCCGGTCGCTTTAACCAACGGAGCACTCACCACTTCAGAGGGATGTGCCACCATTTCTGATGCAGCAGGAAATTTATTGTTTTACTCCGATGGGTTGAATGTCTGGAACAGGAATCACGTGATCATGTCAAACGGAACGGGATTATTAGGGAATCCTTCTTCCGCACAATCGGCAATTATTATTCCTAAGCCCGGAAGTACCACGAATTATTACATTATCACCGTGCCTGAAGCGGGTGCTGTCGGGATGCGTTTCAGTGAAATTGATATGACACTGGCGGGAGGGCTTGGAGCCATACTTCCCGGGAATAAAAACACATTGATGTTCGCTCCTTCTTCTGAGAAAGTAACGGCTGTAAAACATGCTAACGGGATATATTACTGGGTAGTAGGACGTGAAAACGGTTCGAGTAAAAAATACGTTTCTTTTTTAATTGATTGCAATGGAGTGAATACCACACCTGTGGAATCGGTAGTCGGAATCACAAACGGAGAAAACTGGGGATACCTGGTCGCTTCGCCGAATGCAACAAAATTAGCATCTGCCAGTACTTCTACAGGAATTGAGGTGACTGATTTTGATAACTTAACAGGTGTTGTTTCCAATGCCGTTGCGTTGGGAGCGTTGAATTATTTTGGGTACAACAATGGAAGTTACGGAGTCGCATTCTCACCTAATAGTAATTTATTGTATGCGACAAATATTCATAACTGGGCATTGGCGCAATGGGATTTGACAGCAGCGAATATACCGGCTACTGAAACATTAATCGGGTATACCAGCGGAAGCTCCGGAACCCGTCCTTCATACAATGGTGGCGCACTACAGTTGGCGAGCGATGGAAAAATTTACGTTGCAGAAATAGGGCTGAGTAGTTTGGGGGTTATCAACAATCCGAATGTTCCGGGAGCAGGATGTAATTTCGTCGCATCACAGGTAGGACTGGCAGGGCGGATATGTGTCCTGGGACTTCCTCCCTTTGTAACATCTTTCTTAATCAGTGATTCGGATATTACCTATACGAATGATTGTGTAGAAAGTTCAACCTCATTTAGCATTACCGGTGCTGCGGTATTGGATTCTGTACGATGGAATTTCGGAGATCCGGTATCAGGAAGTAATAACGAAAGTACGGCGTTGGTTCCCGTTCATACATATAACACGCCTGGTACATATAATGTAACGCTGATCCGTTACATTGCCTGTGTGGAGGATACAATCAATACCCAGATAACCATACATGACTACAAGCGGTATACAAAAAACATTAGTTTATGTTTCGGAGAAAACTTTACCCTTCCGGGAGGAGCGGTTGTGAATCAATCGGGAACATATATTGATACATTGGCGACAACTTCTCTTCCTGCTTGTGATAGTATTGTTACAACAATTATTACGGCACCTTCCCTGTCTTTTACCCTGACGAATGATACCAGTATTTGTATTGGTAATTCCGTTCAATTGGACGCGCAGGGAGGAGTTGAATACGAATGGGATGCTGATCCTACACTGAGTTCAACAACAATTCCGGATCCGGTAGCAACACCTGTTGTGACGACAACCTACACGGTGCGTACAAAAATGCAGGTGGGAGACAACCTGGTGGTCAACGGTGATTTTGAAGCCGGAAACACAGGGTTTAGTTCCGGGTATATTTATAGTCCACCGAACCCGCTGGGACCTCCCGGACACTATACCGTTGCTCCGAACGTGACAAATGGCTGGTGGCCGACAGGATGCGGTGATCATACTTCAGGTTCCGGTAACGCGTTAATTATGGATGGTGCGGATGGTACCAGTGGTGTTGCTGCTGGAACCAGTTACTGGTGCCAGACCATTCCCGTGGAACCGAATACGGAATATGCATTTTCTTCCTGGCTGATCAATGTCAATGGAACCGGAAATACATCCACACTGGGGTTTGAGATTAACGGGGCCCAGATCGGAACTCCTCAAACAACTCCGTTGGCTTCTTGTCAGTGGAATGAGTTTTATGTGATTTGGAATTCAGGGAGTGCTACTTCGGCAACGATTTGCCTTTCTGAAACTTCAGGTGGACAACCGGGGAACGATTTCGCGATTGATGACATCTCATTTTATAAATTGTGCGAGGTAGTTGACAGTGTTGAAGTAGTAGTCAGTAATCCGCAACCTGCAATCAATCCCCCCGTCAATGTGACTTGTAACGGATTGAGTAATGGTTCGGCTAATGCCAGTGTAACGGGAGGAATCGCTCCATATGTTTACAGCTGGAACACAACGCCTGTTCAATCAACGGCAAATGCGGTGAATTTACCGGCGGGAACGTATGTTGTAACCATTACCGATGCGATCAATTGTGTAGTTGATTCTTCTGTTACGATCACAGAACCTGCTGTTCTGACACCGGTTATTTCAGCACAGACAAATGCTTCCTGTTACCAGTCAACAGACGGGACGGCAACTGTTTCAGTAACCGGAGGAACAGCTCCTTATTCATATAGTTGGAATACCATTCCTGTCCAGACAACAGCTGTCGCTACCGGATTGGCTGCAGGTGCATATAGAGTTGTCGTAACCGATTCGAATAACTGTGTAGATTCCGTCTCCGTACTAATAGGGCAACCAACAGCTCTAAGTATTGCAGTGATCGATCAAACGGATGTGTCCTGCTTTGGGCTAAGTGATGGAAGTGCCGAAGTTCAGGCAAGCGGGGGAACCGCTCCCTATCAATACAGCTGGAATACGGCTCCTGTTCAAACAGGAGCGGTGGGAACGAACCTTACTGCCGGAAATTACATCGTAACAGTGACCGATGATAATGCATGTACAACTACCTTATCTGTAGCCATTGATGAACCTGATGTGTTGCAGCTGTCAGTCGGAGCAAGTCACTTGCTGATTTGTCCCGGTGATTATACAACCATCACAGCAAATGCGACAGGAGGAACAACCCCGTATTCCATTACCTGGACTCAGGGATTGCCCGCGAATCAATGGAGTCATTCCGTGTCACCTACAGGTTCAACAACTTATTCCGCTACAGTTACCGATTCAAATGCATGTCAGCACACAGCACAGCTTGTTGTTGATGTGGTACAGCTACCAGTTGTGAGTTTTTACGGGACAAACCTCGTTGGGTGTGTACCATTGACAACAGCATTTCAGAATACATCTACGGGAAATTATGCGAGTTGTGAATGGACCATGGAAGATGGTACTTTGATCAACGGGTGTACAGATATTTCAAATACATTTGAGGTTCCCGGGTGTCAGGATGTAACCTTGACGCTGACAACAATTGAAGGATGTACGAATAGTCATACTATTACAGACTATGTATGTGCGGAACCGGCACCAGTTGCAGATTTTTTCATTACTCATCAGCAACTTTCCGGTTTCGGTACAAGTGTTGAATTTGAGAATATGTCACAGCATGCAACGAATTATTTCTGGGATTTCGGGGATGAGACGGGGTTTTCATATCTGGAAGATCCGACACATGAATATTCAAACGACATGAGTGCTGCTTATACGGTCATGCTGGTTGCATCCAATACCATCGGATGTTATGATACAACGTATTTGATTGTGCGGATTGATGAGGTGCAATTATTTTATGTTCCGAATACCTTTACACCGGATGGCGACCAATTTAATCAAACGTTTAAGCCGGTTATCAGTTCAGGAATTGATATCTATAATTATAGTCTCACGATATATAACAGATGGGGCGAATTGATTTTCGAGTCAAGGGACGTCGAAGTAGGGTGGGATGGTGTTTCTCACCGGACAGGGGTGCTGTGTCAGGATGGAACTTATGTCTGGAAAATTGAGCTCAAATCCAGAAGTGTAGATGAACGGAAAACGATTCACGGAACGGTCAATTTAATCCGGTAAAGAAGTGCCTTTTGTTGTTTATTGTTCTGCCTGCGCTTGAAAATCAACAGGTGTAAAAAGAATTGTTAGATCAGGAATGAATAAAAGATGGGAATATTGTTTTTTATTCCTTAAATCATGTCGCGTTATCCTTTTACAATGCTTATTTTTGCCCCGAAACTAAATGAGGTGAGCATGAATAAGTTTTTACGTGAGTTCTTCTCCATGAGAATGATGGCGCTGGGGTTGATTGTCTTTTTGTTTGCAATAGCTGTCGCTACTTTTTTAGAATCCATCTACAACATTCAAACAGCGAAATTGATCATCTACAATGCGATCTGGTTTGAAGTGTTGCTGGTCTATCTCGGAATCAGTTTGATCGTCAATATTTTCAGGTACCAAATGTGGAAACGTGAGAAAATTGCGATGCTGATGTTCCACCTCTCGTTTATCGTGATTTTGATCGGAGCCGGGATCACGCGGTATGTTAGTTTCGAAGGAATCATGAAACTTCCGGAGCCGGACCCGCAAACAGGAATTCTCAGACCAGTTGATTTTATTTATTCCGCAGATCCGCGACTGAAAATTTTTATTGAGAATAAATACGTGGAAGAAACGATGTATTTATCGGAACAAGTAAAGACAAATTTTAATGTTGATTTTGATTTTCCGGAAAAAAACAAAAAAATCAATGTGGAGTTGATCGATTTCCAGTCTAAACACATTGACAGTTTGGTTGTGAACGATACCATTTCTGACTATGTATTGAATATTGTGACGGGAGGAAATGTTTCCAACTACCTGGCTGAAGGCGACTTCATGATGATTGGTAATATTCCGTTGTCATTCGCGAAAAAAGACCTGATGCCCGGAGGCATTGAATTGTACCGCATCGAAGGGAAAATGATGCTCAGGACAGGTATTCCGATGAGGTACCTGCCAATGGCTCAGATGCAGAAGATTCGCCAGACCGGAATGGATGTTCCGGATTCCATGTATGTTCAGATTCCTGCAGATACACTTGTTCCGTTTAACACGACAACATTGTACTATATTGACGAACAATCATTCGTGTTCAAGGAAATCATCAACCATGCGAAAGTGATGCGGGTTCCTTCCGGTCGTAAAGACGTGGGAGAAGATTTTGTTACCTTGAAAATTACAGATGGAAAAGACGTTAAAATTGTTTCTGTTCCGGGTGGTATGGGAGTTATTGCAACAGAAGAGCGGTTTACATTCAACGGAATGTTGTACAGCATTCAATACGGCTCCGTTCCTGTGCGTTTGCCTTTCTCCGTAGCTTGTAACGAATTTACGTTGCACAAGTATCCGGGATCGGATGCCCCGTCTTCTTATGAAAGTATTGTAACCGTTACAGACCCGAGAAACGATGCGAAAAAAACACAGAAAATCTTTATGAACAATGTGATGGATTACGAAGGATACCGCTTTTTTCAGTCCTCCTACTTTCCGGATGAAACAGGAACGATTTTAAGTGTCAACCATGATTGGTGGGGGACAACAATTACTTACATTGGTTACCTGATGATGTCCATCGGAATGCTGTTGTCGCTGTTTGCTCCTGTTGGAAGATTCAAAGAACTTAATGAGAAATTGCGAAAAATAAAAGAAAAGCGTGCGAAAGCGGGAATGATGAGTCTGTTTCTGTTGATTAGTGTTTCAACGTTTGCACAGGAGCAAGATTACCATGTGCACGAGGACGGTTCTATTCACTACGGTTCACATGAAGAAGTACAGCCGGAGCAGGCAGCAGAAGAGCATGTACATGACCATACACATGAGCACAATCATCAACAGGCAGCTCCGCCGGTAAAAAGCAAGATGGCATTGTATGTGTCGGAAGCGCATTCGGATAAAATCGCTCGTTTAATGGTACAGGATTTTGACGGACGCATTGCTCCGTTTCATACCCTGTGTGATGAAATTCTTCGCAAACTGTACCGGGGAAATAAATTCGATGACGGAGACCATACCTATAATGCTGTCCAGACAGTGTTGAGTATGCACATGACTCCTGAAGCATGGTTGGATAAAAAGATTATCTATGTTTCCAAGGTATTGAGGGAGCCACTTGGTATTGAAGGGACGTATGCATCGTTCATGGATTTGATCGACGAACAGAAAGGTGATTTCAAACTGGCGGATGAATACCAGATTGCACATCAGAAATTAGATAAAGAAAAAGGAGAGTTTGACAAACAACTCATCAAGTTGGTAGAGCGTTTCCAGGTATTTTCCGAAATTCAGTTGTGGGCGTATATGCGTATCTTACCGATTCGTAACGACGGTAACAATACCTGGTTTCAGCCAATGTCCAATGAAGTGATGACGCAGGAACCGGAATTATTTGCCGCGACGATGGATTACTTCAAAGCTGTTTTTGAAGCGATGGGAACGAAAGATTACACCAAAGCAGATGCAGAATTGATGAAGGTAAAGAAATTGCAACGTGATGCTGCGGGTAAGGTTGCTCCTTCTGAGTCGAAGATCAATCTGGAAGTTACTTATAACAAAATGACGATCTTCAGGAATGCACAGTATTCTTATTTATTGTTTGGATTTGTTCTGCTAATTATCTTTTTGGTGAGAATTCTGTCAAATAAAGGTGGAAAAGAAGGAAAGGGAATCAAGGTTACGAAGAATATATTTAAATCACTGGTTGTTATTATTTTTCTCTATCACGGAACGGGATTGGGAATGCGTTGGTATATCTCAGGACATGCACCATGGAGTAACGGATATGAAGCAGTGGTATTCATTGCCTGGGTAACTGTACTGGCAGGATTCCTGTTCTCAAAGAAAAATCCGGTTATCCTTGCTGCGACGTGTATCCTGGCATTCTGTATGTTGTTTGTGACGGAAATGAACATCCTGGATCCTGAAATTACCCCGCTTGTTCCTGTGTTAAAATCCTATTGGTTGATGATTCACGTGGCTATCATAACCGGAAGTTATGGGTTCCTTGGATTGGGCGCTATTCTTGGATTGATCAACATGTTGTTATATGTTTTAAGGGATAAGCACAATGGAAAGATTTTGACCTGGAACATCAATGAATTAACTTACGTCTCTGAAATGACGACGACAATCGGGCTTTTCATGTTGACGATCGGAACCTTCCTTGGAGGTGTTTGGGCCAACGAATCGTGGGGTAGGTACTGGGGATGGGATCCGAAAGAAACATGGGCGCTGGTTTCCGTATTGGTATATGCTGTTCTATTACACTTGCGCTTTATCCCGGCGTTGAAAGGAAAGTTCTTGTTCAATGCAGTTAGCTTTTGGTCGTATGCGGCGATCTTGTTTACATTCTTCGGGGTAAACTTCTACCTGGTAGGACTCCATTCCTATGCACAGGGCGATGGGTTGGGTGAATTCCCGTTTGGAGTTGTTGTTGCAGTTGTAGCATTTTATGTGTTTACAGAAATCGCAGCATTACAAAGCAAACGTTATTCAACAGACAAGTCACAGTTGTCACTTGGATATTTCCTGAAGAAAGCGATTATTACAACTGTTGTTTTTGGTGTGATTTACTTCCTGTTCGTCGTGTTGCATGTCATTGAATTAAGTGTCTGTCTTGATATTTCGTGGAAAACAGCTGCGATTGTTGTGGTGACGAACCTCTTGTTATTTGCGTACCAGTCAATCCGACCGAATGAACCGGTGAAACTGATCGATTGATTTTGACAGAAACTTTTTGACAGAAGACTTGTTTGAATAATAAATTCAGTTACTTTCGTAGTTTATAATTCATCAAATGAAAATAGGAGTACTGTCCAGAAACGAAAATCTTTATTCGACCAGAAGATTGGTTGAAGCGGCGGAAGAAAGAGGTCACGAAGTGAAAGTGATTGATCACTTAAAGTGCAATATTGAAATTGAACAAAGTGGCCCTCGTTTGTACTACGACGGTTCCTACCTGGAAGAATTTGATGCTGTTATTCCCCGAATCGGTGCATCCGTTACATTTTACGGAACAGCTGTTGTACGTCAGTTCGAAATGATGAATGTCTTTACCGTTGCAGGTTCGCGTGGAATTATCCACTCACGGGATAAACTTCGTTGTTTACAAGTGTTGTCAAAAGAAGGAATCGGTTTGCCGAAAACCGTGTTTACCAACTATTCGAAAGATGTAAAACACGTTGTGAAATCTGCCGGAGGGGCGCCAGTTGTATTAAAATTACTGGAAGGCACACAAGGATTGGGAGTTGTATTGGCTGAAAACCAAAATGCGGCTCAGTCTGTACTGGAGGCTTTCAATGGATTGAAGGCACGTGTAATTGTGCAGGAATTCATTCATGAAGCAAAAGGAGCAGATATTCGTGCGTTTGTTGTCGATGGACAAGTGGTAGGAGCAATGAAGCGTCAAGGGAAAGAAGGGGAATTCCGTTCAAACCTGCACCGTGGAGGAAGTTCAGTTGTGATTGAACTGACTCCGGAAGAAAAAGCAACGGCAATTCTTGCTTCAAAAGCGGTTGGTCTGGCTGTTGCAGGTGTTGACATGTTGCAATCGGAGCGCGGCCCTCTCGTATTGGAAGTGAATTCATCACCCGGGCTGCAGGGGATTGAAAAAACAACAGGATTAGATATTGCAGGAAATATTATCGAGTACATTGAACGGAATGTCGTCACGAAATAAGGTAACGAATAAAAAACTGATTATTCTCGGGCAGGAAATTATTCCCGGGAAGAACTATGAGTTGAACCTCAGTGTGGCAAAACTCCATACAAGTACACCGGTTCAGATTCCGATTGTGGTAGAACGTGCAAAAGAAGACGGCCCGACAGTTGTACTGATGGCCGGCATGCACGGTGATGAAATCAATGGTATTGAAATCATCCGGCGAATCATCCGAAAGAAATTGCACAAACCAACGAAAGGTACAGTGATCTGTATTCCGATCTTTAATATTTTCGGATTTTTAAACTTAAAAAGAGAACTGCCAGACGGGCGCGACCTGAACCGGAGTTTTCCAGGAAGTTCAAATGGTTCGCTTGCATCACAGTTTGCTTTCCAGTTTATGAAAGAAATCGCTCCGGTTGCGGATGTGATCATTGATTTTCATACAGGTTCCGCCCAACGAAACAACTACGCGCAAATCCGATGTGATTTTGACGATGCACGCAGTGTGGAACTTGCAAAAGTATTCAATCCGCCGATCATTCTGGACTCCACATTGATTCCTAAAACAATTCGCGAAGCCATTCAGCGGATTGGAAAACAATACTTATTATTTGAGGGGGGAAAAACCAATTCGATCGAAGAGACAATTGTTGAAGAAGGAATTAACGGAGCTAAATTGATTCTTAACTACTTTGGAATGCGTTCGTTCAAGATTGATATTTCTTTTGGCAGGACACCTGTCTTTATGGAACAGTCTAAATGGTTGCGGGCCCCCAATTCCGGTTTGTTTTTAGCGCAGGTTAAAAATGGAAGCCCGGTAAAAAAAGGAGAACTGCTGGGAATCATTATGGATCCGTTTGGGAAAATCGAACGGAAAATAAAAGCAACAAAAGATGGATTTGTGCTGTGTGTGAATGAAGCACCTACCGTTTACAAAGGAGATGCTATTTTTCACATCGGGAAGGAAATCGTAATGTGACGATTTGATTTATTTTCTACCCAATAATTTTGCTACATACTTTCCGATAATGTCAAATTCCAGGTTGACACGGTCTCCGACTTTCAACTCATGAAAATTGGTGAATTCGTAGGTGTAAGGAATGATGCAAACAGAAAATGACCGCTCATTTGAGTCCACGACTGTTAAACTTGTTCCGTTGATGGTAATTGAACCTTTCTCTACTGTTACATCGTCAGAAGTGTAAGCGAACGTATATTTCCAGCTCCCGTTTTGTGCTTCTACTGCGGTACATTCAGCCGTTGTATCTACGTGTCCCTGAACAATATGCCCGTCCAAACGACCATCCATCACCATGCAACGCTCCAGGTTTACTTTGGTTCCAATATGCCAGCTTCCAAGATTTGTTTTGTCCAACGTTTCCCGGATTGCCGTAACCGTATAGCTGTCCTCCGTTAATGCGACAACTGTCAAACAACACCCATTGTGGGCTACGCTTTGATCAATTTTTAATTCATTCACGAAATCTGCGGTTACTTCAAAATGAATGTTGTCATTTTCCTTTGTAATGCTTCTGACAACTCCTGTTTGTTCAACAATTCCTGTAAACATAGCTTGAAAATTTGGAGTACAAAGATAAGGAAAATTTGTCCCAAGAAATTAGTTTGGATTTTACTTAAAAGTAATAGGTAAAGAAAAGAAAGATGTTCTTCTGTTTCCATTGATATCTATTGCCGGACTCCATGTAGGCATCGAACGTACAACTCGTTTTGCTTCGTCATCAAGAAGTTCAAAACCGGAACCTCTAGCAAGTCTTATATTTGAAACAGAGCCATCTTTTTCTACTACGAATTGAACAACAGCTCTTCCTGACATAGGGTGTTTATATACTTCTATTGGATAGATGATTGCTTGTGAAATGAAATCAAGCATTTTAATAGATCCACCAACAAACATAGCTTCTGTTTCCATTGTATCACTATAGGGCATTTTCTCATTCAGTGATACTTTATTCTTTTCTTGAGAAATTAATTTTTCATTTTTTTGTTGCTCAATAAAAGCCTTTTCAAATTCATTGGTTGGATAAAGGTAAATAGTTTGTTTTGTTCTATAATGGTTTTCTATCGTGAAATTTCTAGGCTTGTATTTCCCTGAATGATGTGAAATGATTATCTGATATTCTATATCAGTTTCAGGGAAGTTGAACAAATAAGTAGATTGATTCGATAGATATATACTGTCAACAGAAGTAGTTTTAGTATTTGTAATCAATAATAGAGAATTTTCTAATGACTGCCCCATTAATCCTTCTCGAATATCCAGAATGATTACTTGCCCCCATGTAATAAGTGATCGTTGTATTATGAAAAACAATAATAAAATTCGCATCTATAGCATTTTAATACTTATTATATAACTCCACAACCTTTCTCACAGATCCGTGTAATTTTAACAACTGTTCCGCTTCTTCGTATGTAATTCCGGTTTGCCGGATGATCATGTTCACGCCTCTGTCGACCAATTTATTGTTGCTGAGCTGCATGTCCACCATTTTATTGCCTTTTACATGCCCCAGTTTAATCATCAGCGAGGTGGAAATCATATTGAGTACCAGTTTCTGAGCGGTTCCTGATTTCATACGTGTACTTCCGGTTACGAACTCAGGTCCTACCTCGGGAGTGATGGCATGTTGTGCCAATTGCGAAAGCGGATTCCCGGGATTGCAGGAGATGGATGCAGTCAGCAATCCTTCTTCGTTTGCTTTTTTAATCGCTCCGATGACATAGGGCGTTGTTCCCGAAGCGGCAATGCCAACAAGTGTATCGTTTGAATTGATGTTGTGTTCCTGTAGATCGGCCCATCCTTGTTGCATATCATCTTCTGCGAATTCCACTGCTTTTCGAATCGCGGCATCTCCTCCGGCGATGATTCCTACGACTTTTCCGTGTGGAACACCAAAGGTTGGCGGACATTCGCTTGCGTCAACAATTCCCAGGCGTCCACTGGTTCCTGCACCAATGTAAAACAGGCGTCCTCCGTCTTTCATCCGTTCATAACACGCATTTACAAAGGATTCAATGTTAGGAATTTCCAGTTCAACGGCTTCGGCTACTTTTCTGTCCTCCCGATTAATGTTTGTCAACAGTTCCAGAGTAGAAAGATTTTCCAATCCGTCGTATAATGAGTCTGCTTCGGTTGTTTTTTTCATGCTTTTAACACGTTTGATGAAAATAGGTTGTTCTCCTTCCGCTACTGGTTTTAATGCTGTGAGGCATAAGTGGTGATTTGTTTAATTAATTACGGTTGTGTTAAAACAATTGTGCCGAATAATTTCCTTCAGCAAGTGAAACTTCAACGTGATCCATCAAAATAGTTGTTAAGCGCAATCCGAAAAAATTCGCCTTGATCGGGTATCTCCGGTGTTTCCTGTCAATCAGTACAACGGTGTATATTTTGTACACCGGTTGCTCCAGGATTTTCATCAGTCCGTACTGCATTGTTTTTCCCGAATTCAACACATCATCCACCAGTACGACTGTTTTATCATTGAGCTCTTGCGGATCAATGGTTAATTGAATCGGTTGGGAAAGCGGCTGTTCTTTGTCCAAAATTACTTCAAAAAGCACAATTTTCTGATCAGAATTATGTTCAATGATTTTTTTTAGTTTTTCAGCAAGCACAATACCGTTTCCTGTTATCCCTCCGATATAAATTGTATCCAATTCAAACGTATTCTCGATCAATTGAAAAGCCAGTCGGTTTATTTTCTGTTCAATTTGCGTATGTGTAAGAATGATTTGTTTCATCGGGTCAACGGATTTTTGACAAAGATAATGAAAACCTGTTTGGAGATTCATGAAGTCAACGAAAAATCGGCAGATCGCAATATGCCGATATCGCAATTATTTATTGTTGGGATAAAAAACGAAGTTAGGCATCCATCCGTTCACGTAAATCAGCTATGATCGCGCCGGTATCTTGTAGGGTCATGCAATTAAAATGTTTTTTCGGGCAACTTTTATAACCAATCTTTGAGCAGGGACGGCAATGGAGGTTCTTTACTTCGTGAATGCTGTACAATTCTTTGTTGTTCGGGTAATAAGGGTACATCCCCAGTTCCGGGACGGTATTTCCCCACACACTTACGATCGGAATACCAAATGCTGTTGCAATGTGCATCAACCCGGTGTCGTGCGTAAGAATTGTTTTTGCCTGTGCAACAATCGAAGCAGATTGCAACAATGAAAATTGGCTGATTGCATTGATCACCGGTTGAGAATGATTTTTTAGCTCCTGTTCCAATAGCGTTCCTCGTTCTACGTCTGTTGATCCTCCGAGGAGTACAATCGGGTGGTTGATTTTCGAAAGAATGGAAATCAACAGTTCTTCCGGCATTGTTTTCGTGGCAAATTGAGCGCCTACAGCAACTGCCAGGTACTTTTTCGGAGCAAGTCCGAGCGCTTCTTGTGTATTAATGACATGGGCGGTATTGAACGTGAGTTCACACGTCTTGTGGTCATTTTTAACTCCAATTGCTTTTACTGCGCCAAAATAGCGGTCCACAATGTGAATTTCAGGAAGTTTATTCAGCTTGAAATTCACAAGCAGCCATTTTTGGAAATTCAGTTTGTCAAAAGAGTAGCTTTTAACACCTAAACTTTGTTTCAGGCGCAATGTCCGGATATTCTTATGCAAGTCAATAATGCAGTCATATTTTTCCGCTTTCAGTTGATCAATGATTTCTGAAACAGATTTTTCAATGACGTACAATTTTGAAACGTGTGGATTTTCTGCCAGCAGCGCCGCAAATGATTTTTTAGTGATGTAATGCGTCTCAACATTCGGAAGTTGTTCGTGTATGGCACGAATAACAGGTGTTGTAAGCACAATGTCACCAATAGAGCTGAAACGGACAATCAAAATCTTCACGGTTCAAATTTAATGAAAAACTATTCATGGCAATTTTTCAACAAAATATTGTAGTTTTCAAAAAAATACGTATATTTGCACTGTATTTAAGAAAAATAGTGTGAATGAGGGGACGAAAGTCCCCTCTTTTTATACCAAAAGATGATAAGTAAAGCACGAGTAGAAGAATTGATAAATGAACGCATTGCCGAACTGAACAATGGTTTATTTGTTGTAGAGCTTTCCATTTCTTCATCTAATGTGATCAATGTTGAACTGGATAAGCACGAAGGGGGCGTTTCTGTAGAGGATTGCATGTCGGTATCCAGAAATATAGAGCACAACCTGGATCGTGAACAGCAGGATTTTGAGCTCAATGTGTCTTCCGCAGGATTGGATCGCCCATTAAGAGTTTTACCCCAGTACAGAAAAAACATCGGACGTACGGTCAAAGTTGTAAAGCTGGATGGGGTGAAACTGGAAGGAACGTTGGTTGATGTAAATGAAGAGCGAATTGTTCTGGAGAAATCCCGCAAGGAAAAACAGGAAGGAAAAAAGAAAAAAGAAATTATTGTCGAGCAGCACGAACTGCCATTCAGTAATATAAAGGAAACTAAAATTGTTATTTCATTTAAATAGGTAAATATGAATAGCCTTGAATTAGTAGAGTCGTTTTCGGAGTTTAAAGAGTTGAAAAGCATCGATAAACAGACGATGCAACACGTACTGGAAGACGTATTCCGAGCAATGTTGAAGAAAAAATTCAACACAGACGAACACATTGATATCGTTGTGAACATTGACAAAGGAGACGTTCAGATTTTCTTGAATAAAGAAATTGTTGACGATGGAGAAGTAGAAGATCCGAACACAGAAATAGCTTATTCTGACGCAATTAAAATCGAACCTGATTTTGAGATCGGGGAGGAGGTGACGGAAGAATTTAAGTTTGCAGATTTCGGACGCAGAAATATCTTGTCACTTCGCCAAAACCTGATTTCAAGAATCATGGAATTGGAAAAAGATAATTTATACAAAGTATATAAAGAGCGCATTGGTGAGATTATTACCGGTGAAGTGTATCAGGTGTGGAAAAAAGAAATCCTGGTATTGGACGATGAAGGGAATGAGTTGATCCTTCCGAAATCCGAGCAGATTCCTTCTGATTATTTCAAGAAAGGTGAAGCGATTCGAGCGGTAGTATCTAAAGTGGATATGAGAAACTCGCAACCGACGATTATTCTTTCAAGAACTGCTCCTGAATTCCTGGAGCGTTTATTCGAATTGGAGGTGCCGGAAGTATTCGACGGTTTGATTACAATCAAACGCATTGTTCGTGAACCGGGAGAAAGAGCGAAAGTAGCAGTTGAGTCATACGATGACCGAATTGATCCGGTTGGGGCATGTGTCGGAATGAAAGGATCGCGGATTCATGGAATTGTTCGTGAATTGAGAAATGAAAACATTGACGTGATCAACTTTACGACAAATTCTCAATTGTTTATTCAACGTGCATTGTCTCCTGCTAAAATTTCATCCATTGAAATTGAAGAGGAACAAAAAAGAGCACGTGTTTACCTTCGTCCTGATCAGGTATCTCTTGCAATTGGTAAAGGAGGGCATAACATTAAACTGGCAGGTCGCCTGACAGGTTATGAACTGGATGTGTACCGCGAAGGAGAGGTTGACGTAGATGATGTTGATTTGGATGAATTTGCAGATGAAATCGATGGATGGATCATCGATGAATTGAAGGCAATTGGCTGTGACTCAGCAAAATCTGTGTTGGAGATCGGGGTTCATGACCTTGTTCAACGTACGGATTTGGAAGAAGAGACAATTGAAGAAGTGTTTAAAATACTACGCGCTGAGTTCGAATAATTAAAATCAAACCGTATATTTAAACAGAATTTTAGAAACAGTTAAAAAAGGACGCACAATTTTATGGCGGGAAAACCAATAAGACTAGGAAAGGCGGCAGGGGAACTCAATGTAGGAATCTCCACGTTGGTCGACTTCCTGGATAAAAAAGGAGTTAAGATCGATGGCAATCCAAATTTTAAGTTGGAGGAGGAACATTATGTCCTCTTGCGACAGGAATTTGCAGCTGATCACGACTTAAAGGAGCAATCCAAACAGAATCCTGTAAAAAGAGAGAAGCGTGAAACCATTTCTCTCAAAGATACAAGAGAGCCTGAAGCGACACCAGCCCCTGAGAGTCCGAAAGAAACTCCAAAAGAGAAGGTCGCTGAGGAACCTGTAAAAGAGGAAACTCCGGAAGTAACCGAAGTAAAAGCTGATTCTGAAGCAAAAGTGGTTGGAGAAGGGGATGTAAAAGTGCAGGTAATCGGTAAAATCGATTTGGATGCACTCAACACAAGAACTCGTCCGGATAAGAAGAAGAAAGAAGAGACACCTGTAGAAAAAGAGGTCGAAAAGGCAGAACCTGTAAAGGAAAAAGAGCCGGTTGTTGAGAAAAAAGAAGAGCCAAAAGTTGTTGAACCGACAAAACCGGCTGTGGAAGATATCGAAACGATCCGTGTACAAAGCCAGACCCTTTCAGGACCGAAGGTTTTGGGTAAAATTGAGTTACCTGTTGAAAAACCGAAAACGTCGAATCAGCAATCTGCAAACAATGCCGACCGTAAAAAACGCAAGCGCATCAAGAAGATTGATGTGAATAAGCAAGCGCAACAACAGGCAGCAGGCCAGGGACAAAACAACAATAACAATAAAGGAAACTTTAAAAAAGGAGGAGGAGGACCACGTGTTGATAAACCGGAGATTTCCGAACAGGACATCCAGAAGGAGATCAAAGAAACATTGGCACGCCTTTCAAATAAAGGATCCAAGTCCAAAGGGTCGAAAAACCGTAAAGCAAAACGGGATATTTTTGCACAACGAAGACATGAGGAAGAATTAGCAGCGGAACTGGAAAGCAAAATCCTGAAACTGACAGAATTCGTTACAGTATCGGAGTTGGCCAACATGATGAATGTCCAGCCGACACAAGTTATCGCTGCGTGTATGTCATTGGGAATTTTTGCTTCGATCAACCAGCGTTTGGATGCTGAAACGATTCAGATTGTATCAGATGAATTCGGATTTGAAGCGGAATTTGTAAGTGCGGAAGTACAAGACGCAATTCCTGTTGTTGAAGATAAAGAAGAAGACCTGATTCCTCGCCCGCCGATCATTACGGTGATGGGACACGTTGACCACGGTAAGACATCTTTATTGGATAAAATTCGTAATGCAAATGTGACAGAGGGTGAAGCAGGAGGAATCACGCAGCACATCGGAGCGTATTCGGTGGTGAAAGATGGTAAAAAGCTGACATTCCTCGATACTCCCGGTCACGAAGCCTTTACGGCAATGCGTGCGCGTGGTGCACAGGTAACCGACGTTGCAATTATTATCGTTGCTGCAGATGATGATGTGATGCCACAAACAAAAGAAGCAATTTCACACGCTCAGGCAGCAGGTGTCCCAATGGTATTTGCCATTAACAAAATCGATAAGCCGGGAGCAAACCCTGATAAAATCAGAGAACAGCTTTCCCAAATGAATATTCTGGTAGAAGAATGGGGTGGTAAATACCAATCTCAGGAAATTTCTGCAAAACAAAACCTGAACATTGATTTGTTACTGGAAAAAGTATTGTTGGAAGCGGAAATCCTGAATTTGAGAGCAAATCCGAATAAAAATGCAGTCGGAGTTGTGATCGAGTCATCTCTGGATAAAGGGAAAGGATATGTGACCAACATGCTGGTGGAAGCAGGAACGTTGAAAGTGGGAGACGTAATCCTGGTTGGAAGAAACTACGGTAAGGTACGTGCTATGCACGACGAGAAAGGAAACGCATTGAAAGAGGCGGGACCGGCAACTCCGGTTTCGATCCTGGGAATCAACGGGGCTCCGAATGCAGGAGATAAATTTAACGTCATGGATGACGAGCGCGAAGCGAAATCAATTGCATCTAAACGTGAACAATTGTACAGAGAGCAAGGTCTCCGTGCAACAAAACACATTACGTTGGACGAAATTGGTCGCCGTTTGGCAATCGGAGATTTCAAGGAGTTGAACATTATCGTAAAAGGAGACGTGGATGGTTCAGTGGAAGCATTGTCCGATTCATTATTGAAGCTTTCTACGGAAGAGATCCAGGTAAATATTGTTCACAAAGGAGTCGGAGCTATTTCTGAGGCAGATGTAAACCTTGCTTCAGCATCTGATGCAATTATCATCGGATTCCAGGTAAGACCGGTTGTTTCTGCACGTAAACTGGCAGATAGTGAACAAATTGATATCCGATTGTATTCTGTTATCTACAAGGCGATTGAAGAGATCAAGTCGGCGATGGAAGGAATGTTATCCCCTGACATTGAAGAAAAAATTATCGGTTCAGCTGAAGTGCGTGAAACATTCAACATCTCTAAGGTTGGTACGATTGCAGGATGTTACGTGTTGGATGGAATCATCAAGCGTACATCTAAAATCCGCCTGATCCGTGATGGAATTGTGATCCATTCAGGAACATTAGGATCGTTGAAACGATTCAAAGATGATGTGAAAGAAGTGAAGAACAACTACGAATGTGGTTTGAATATCGATAAATTCAATGATATTCAGGTTGGAGATATCGTTGAAGCATTTGAAGAAGTAGAAGTAGCAAGAAAGCTATAATAACCATAAAACTCAAAAAACAACAGAGAAGGGGACATCGTCAGATGCCCCCTTTTTTACTTGATATACAACAGGTTTTCCGGTTTTTTGCCATATCGCCATATGGCGATATCGTAATATAGCAATATCACAATATGTCAATATAGCTTTTGCAGATTTGCACCAATCCGCCGGCTTAAAAATGTCTACTGCTACCTCTGTGAAAAACTCAGTTAGAAGGTAACACCATCGGCTGTTTCTTTTTTATGTATGATTTTGGTTAGCTGTTAGCTGTTGAGATCAATAGGAAATTCTATAATAAACTGTGTTCCGACATTTTCTTCTGATTCGAAATAGATCGTGCCGCCATGATTGACAATAATCTGTTTAACCATCGCAAGACCGATCCCGGAACCGGTTGATTTTGTTGTAAAATAAGGCGTGAAAATTCTTATTTTTTGTTCTTCGGGAATTCCTGTACCATTGTCCGAAATAATCACTTTAAGCAGGTTGTTCTCTTCTGTTGATACTTGTATCTGGATGATTCCTTTGTCATTGGAAGAAATTGCCTGAATACTGTTTTTAATCAGGTTGTTGAACACCCGGAGAAGTTGCTCCTTGTCACCTTTTATGAAACAGTGTTCGGGAACTTCTGTGATGATGAAAGTATCTGTACTTTGCCGGAATAATTCTACCACATTCTGAATAATTTGAATGATGTCAACATTTTCAAATTCCGGTTTGGGCATTTTTGCGAAATTGGAAAACTCGTTAGCAATCTTTGTCAATGCATCAATCTGTTCTATCAGAGACTGACTCACTTTATTGATTTTAGTGCGTGCCTCTGCATCTGTCGGGTCAAACGAACGCATTAAGTGCTGAACAGAGAGTTTCATCGGGGTCAGTGGATTTTTGATCTCATGAGCGACTTGTTTCGCCATATCTCTCCAGGCGGATTCCCGTTCGCTCTGTGCCAGTTGCTGTGCGGCAAACTCAAGTTCTTCTATCTTTTCGTTGTAACTTCTGACAAGTGAACCGATTTCATCGTTCCGATTGTATTGAATACGTTGATTGGACTTCCCCAGGTGAATTTTTGAGAACAACTCCTGAAGCATCTGTAGCGGGTTTGTAATCCAGTTTGCGGCAAAAATAGCCATCACGGTTGAAATGGCCAGTAACAGTACAAAAATGTTGATGATGGAAACAAGAAATTGTTGAATTTGATGTTCTGCTTCTTCCTGCTGTCCGAAGTATTGGAGATTAATATAGCCGATCAATTTTCCACTTCTGTTGTATACAGGAGAATAGGCAGAATCATAGTGAAGTGATCCGATGTTCTCAGAGTGAATGAATTCACTTTGTTCCAGTACCGCCAGTTCCTTTTTAGCTAATGGATTAATTTGTTCACTCAGCAACCCGCTGTTAAATACATTTTGTCGTGAAGTACTTACCAGGAATCCTTCTGTATCATACACGTTGATGTCGGTATTGAAAACTTTCGAAAGATTTGTGAGCTGATAATTCAAAAAGGCACCATTTTCCTGAATGCTGAGTTTTGTTAACCTGCTGATCAATGGTTTGAGTTCCTGTTCAACGGAATGTGTTTTTTCCCTTAGTCCGATTTCCGAATATTCTTTGTATTGTTTACGGATAAAAATACCGCTGCTGATCCCGCTGACAACCAATGAAATCAATACGATTCCGATCAGAGTTAGCTGAATTCGTGTTGATAAGGTCAGCGATTTTCGGGAAAAAGAATTGGCATAGAACCGGATGTAGAAGGGGAGAAGTAAGATTCCAAAGAAACAGAATAGATAGGAAAATGAAGTGGCATTATCGATCCATGTAGCATTGATACCTGACAACACAACAACATCTTGCTTTGATTTGTACTGAACAAAGTGGTTATACCCGTTGTAATCGAAGTTATTTAATTTATCCGGATTTGCTTTCCTCAGAGCACTATAGGAGACCGGATAATTGAATTGCCCGTATTTGGATACCAGTTTATTCCGATGGTATTTGGCAACAGAATAATTGTCCAGATGCTGTAATGCAGATGACCGGGAAGACAACAGAAGTCGGGGAAAACCGATCTCTTCAGGTATCTTTTTGGATTTCAACGTCACAAACAGTGTCGCCGGTTCTCCATTTTTACCCAGTATTGTCTGGCGGATGATATAACTGTATTGGTTTGTATAATCTTTTATGAAATAAATAGACGCATTAATTTCTGATTGTTGTCCATGATTGCTGATCAACTCATTGAGATTGGTATATAATTCCTCGGAATTTCCCTGAATCAGGAGGAGTGATTCGAATTGCTCCTTAAAAATATTGAAACTACACTCGTAGCGCTCCCAAAATCCATTAAAATGTCTGCGTTCCATTGCATCTTCAAAATCGCGGAGGTTAAATTGCGTATCCGCACTGATCATTCGCTGCAGGAATTTATCTTCGTGTAAGGTCGTTTCCAGTTTGCTGTATTCTATTTCTGTGATGACATCCCGTTCAATCATCAGTTGATTGGCGTACAATTCCCGCTCGCTTTTATCTTTTCTGGCATTGAATTCTCCAATGGTCAATGAGCAGACAAAAGAATACAAAGCAAGCATTCCCATACCCAGTATCAGGTGTTTTTGCTTGAATTCTTTGTGTTCAAGTACGATAATTATTCCCATGAACAGCAACGGAAATAATCCCGCATACCGGAGTTGGTTTAAATAAGTCATCTCCAAAATGGAGTAAAGCACACCGATTCCGAGCGTAATCAATAATGTTGATCTAAAGGAGAGTTGTTGGTTCTTAACCAGCTTGACAATTGTTTTTCCGATCATGAAATAACTAAAACCGATAATTGCGATGGTTAGAATTGCAATGACCGAATAAAAGTTGATCTTAAACAACGTTTCGATGTGCATCGGAATACTGGAGTTTTCTATAAGTCCTTTGAACAAATAAATGACACCCATCCATGTAAAATAAGGAACAGATAGGAGTAAAGACGATATGATCAGGGAGGATTTGAGGTAAACCGATCTCAGGCGGACATATGAGAAACAAACCAGGATAAAGATCAGAATGATGTTCAGTGTGTATTCGAAAAAATTAGGAAAGACGGCACTGGTACCATAGAGACTGGCCTTGTATAAATCGGTATCCTGCATGAATGAAAACCACGAAAACTGAAGGGAGAAATACCGCAGTAATAAAATCGCTGCGGGATATGTCCACACCCATTTCGAATGGACGGATTGTATCCTTACCGTTATCTTCCATAGGAACAAAAAGATGGAAGAAAGCAACAAGCTCATCAAAATCAGTGATTCGGTTTCGCTGGCCGGTTGATATTCATTCACTACGATTGAAAATAAATACTTCTGATCTTTCGAGTAGATAGAAAATCCGGAGGCTTCGTCCAATGAAATATACGCCTGAAAATCACCTTTGAAAGGAGATGTAAAGTCGTTTTTCAGGTAATCATTTTGGTAGGAGTATTCATTTTTGATAAGGAATGAAACGGCAATTGTATAGTCCTTGTACTCCTTTGATTTTACATAATACCATCCGTTTTGTCCCCGTTTAATTCCCGTTGTAGGAAAGTGCAGATCGGAAAATTTGGAAACAGGTAATTTATTTGTATTCCAGTATACCAGCGAGTCTTTTTTGTAGACGTGTAATAAATAAGGTGCTGCAATATCGGGTAAATCATTGACTGATTGACCGGTTTTTAATGCACGGGCAGTTTCGTTCAGGTAGGTGTTCACCTGACGTTCCATTCCCGAAAAATTTCTTTTTATCTTGCTGAGTTCCGGATAATAATTGGTTGAGAAAACATGCAGATAATATCCGATAAACAGCACAAGTGAACAGATAAAAGCTGTCCATAAGCCATATTTAGATAATTTGTTTCTCATTATATTACCGTACTCGTTGAATCCGCTTGTCAACGGAATGTTAGTTTAACGAAAGAATCAACTTCAAATTGTACACGGGCTCCCAGGACCAGTGCTCTGTTATCAGTAAGGTGCCCTGCCGGGAAACCGAAACAGATGGGAATCGTGCGATAATGGAAGTGTTGCAGAACAATTTCTTCCAGTGTCATTCCGATTGTTGTGGCTGTTGTATCTTTCAGATCTGTCATTCCTCCGACGATTAACCCGGAGATGGCATCTAAAACCCCGGCTTTTTTTAGTGAAAAAAACATTCGGTCAATGGCGTATAGTTGTTCACCTACATCTTCAAGGAACAAAATTTTTCCTTTGTAATCCGGTTGAATATCTGTTCCCAGCAAACTGTAAACAATACTTAGGTTCCCTCCGATGAGCTCTCCTGCTGCGATTCCTTTTTTATTGAAGGGGGGCCCGGCGAATTCAATCCCGGATAAATTCCCTTCCAACGCTTGGAGTAATGTTGTCAACGATTCGGGAGAATTTTCCCGAAAATTGAGTGGCATAGTAGCATGAATGCTTTTTTGCTCAAATTTTTGCAATTGCTGATGAAATACGGTAATGTCACTGAATCCGACAATCCATTTAGGATTTCTCAATTGGTTGGCCCATTGAATCCGATCAATGATTCGGACAACTCCATATCCTCCTCTTGCGCAGATAATCGCTTTTACATCCGGATTGTCGATGGCCTGTTGCATATCTTCTGTACGTTGCTCATCTGTTCCTGAGAAGTAATTGTACTGTCCTGTGCAGTGTTTCCCAAGTACGACCCGATAGCCCTGCTGTTCGAAAAACTCTTTTGCATATGCGACATGACTTTCTTCAATTGCTTTTGCCGGAGCTACAATTTGGATCAAATCACCAGGTTTTAGATACGTTAGTTCATTCATGCTGTTCACTTCGTTACTTCAAAGAAACAAATTTTCTTTAAAGCAATGGAGAAAAGGCATCCGGAATGTGTTCTATTTTAGTTCGCATCGAATTGTGAACAATGGAAATGACGTCAAATTGAACATCCGTGAACAGATTTTTCAGGCGAATGTACTGATTCGCTGTTGAAATAATCTGTCGTTGCTTGGTGCGTGTAACAGCTTTGTATGGTTCACCTATTTCCGCTGTTACACGTGTTTTGACTTCACAAATTGTCAGAACATTGTTTTTGAATGCGATGATATCAATTTCACTTTTTTTAAATCTGAAATTTCGATCCAGGATCTGATATCCTTGTTTCAGTAGATGTGTGGCAGCCAAATCTTCGCCGTAACGGCCCAGTTCAGTGTGTGTCATGTCTGTGTGGTTTTTGTTGAAGTAGTCGTATTTTCTGTAGGAAGATAAAAAAGCGAAACTCTGAAGTTTCGCTTCTTACCAACGATTTGCAACTATTCCTGGGCTGCAGTTGCAGGCTCAGCTACATTTGCAGCACCAAGAGCTTCTTTAATTTTCATTTCCAGTTCTTCCATCAATTCAGGATTGTCCTGTAATAATGTTTTTACGGCATCTCTTCCCTGGCCTAATTTCACTTCTCCGTATGAAAACCAGGAACCGCTTTTCTTGATAATGTTTAATTCAACTCCCAGGTCAATTACTTCACCTATTTTTGAAATTCCCTCACCGTACATGATGTCGAATTCTGCTTTTTTGAATGGTGGTGCAACTTTATTTTTAACGATTTTTACTTTTACCCGGTTTCCGATAACGTCTTCACCATCTTTAATTTGGCTTGTCTTCCGGATATCTATACGAACAGATGCATAGAATTTCAGTGCATTTCCTCCCGTTGTTGTTTCCGGATTTCCAAACATTACACCGATTTTATCGCGCAGCTGATTGATAAAAATACAGCAACATTTCGCTTTGTTGATGGAGCCTGTCAGTTTTCGTAGTGCTTTTGACATCAAACGGGCTTGCAATCCCATTTGTGAATCTCCCATTTCTCCTTCAATTTCCGCTTTTGGGGTAAGAGCTGCAACGGAGTCAATGACTAACAGGTCAATTGCTCCCGAGCGGATCAGGTTGTCTGCAATTTCCAGGGCTTGTTCTCCGTTGTCCGGTTGGGAAATTAATAAATTGTCGATGTCAACTCCCAGTTTAGCTGCATAAAACTGGTCAAACGCATGTTCCGCATCTATAATTGCTGCAATCCCTCCTTGTTTCTGTACTTCCGCAATCGCATGAATCGCCAGTGTGGTTTTTCCCGATGATTCCGGACCGTAAATTTCAATGATACGTCCTTTCGGTAACCCATTTACACCTAATGCGATATCTAATGTTAGTGAGCCGGTTGGAATGGCGTCTACTTTTTCGACTGCTTCATCTCCAAGTTTCATCACCGTACCTTTTCCGTAGGTTTTATCCAGCTTCTCCATTGTTAATTGGAGTGCCTTCATTTTTTCCATTTTTTCCTGGTTCAAATCTTTTGTTGCCATAATCGTTGGTTTTTTATTTTGTTTTAAATCGTGATACAAAGTTGCATTCAGAAGTACGTAAGTTTTTTACGTTGTTTGATTTTCTTCTAAAATTTTTAAAATTTCTTCTGCATGATTTTTAGTATCAGGTTTGTTGATAATTGCCATAATGTTTTGCTGTTCATCAATAATGAAGGTTGTCCGGTGGATTCCGTCAAATGTTCTTCCCATGAATTTTTTTTCCCCCCAGACACCGTATTGATTGAGAATAATTTTGTCGGTATCGGCCAGTAAAGGAAAATTTAAAGTGTATTTGTTGCTGAATTTTCCATGTGAGTTAACAGAGTCGGCACTTACTCCGACAACGGCAATGCCTTTTGATGCTAATAGCTCTTCATTGTCCCGAAGATTGCAGGCTTGCGCAGTGCATCCGGGGGTATTGTCTTTGGGATAAAAGTATAACACCAGCTTTTTCCCTTTGTAATCAGCCAGACTGACTTTCTTTCCGTTTTGGTCAAGCCCTGTGAATTCAGGTGCTCGTTCTCCTATTTTTAGTGTTTTCATTGGTTAATAAGATGGAGTGTTTCTGATTAAAATTTAGTCAAATATAAGGTTAAAAACTGAAAAGACAAATTTTTTATCAAAAAAATGATTACTAATTCGTCTTTTGAGTATTGAATATGTATCTAAATTACGTAAATCAGTTGAATCGTAGCTTCAAAAAGAAAGGGAAAAATGGTTTTTTTATAATGAACAGATGAAGCGGAGCAGAGTAGAAGGTTGTCAATTTTTCAATTGTTTCTCTCACGTATGAGTTCATCAAACCGTTTGTTGGTTAGCTTTGATTTTGCCCACGTTTCAAAATCAAAATAGGTTTTCATCTTTTGAAATTCAGGTTCGTTTGTACTACGAAGTTTGTGTAGTTCATCATGTAACTTTTCCCAGGCTTCCTGCTGGTCGAGTTGTTTATAGCTGTTAAACCCGGAAATAAACTGAAGGATGATCTGCTCAAAGGTATGAAGCCTGTTACGTGTTTTCAGGAACCGTTGTGTACTCTTCAGCGCATAAGGCAACAGTTGGTCATTTTTTAGTTCGAGGTGAACAATCAGGTTCAAAATGTGTGTATAGGCAACAATTTCTTCATTACTTTCCATGTTGGGAGTATTGAGAATGGTATTGATCCATTTTAATCCTCCGCTGAAATCGGTTAATCCGATATGAATCCCTGCAAATAGGTAGGCAAAGTAAAGTTGTTTTTGGATGGGAATCTTTCCTGCGTGTAATTTTAAGCCGCTTTCTATGACCGGGATGATTTCCCGCGCAGCGACAAATTCACCTCTTGAAGTCAGCATGCTCAGCTCAATACTGGAAGAACTTAAAAACATCTTTAAAGTGAGGTCATCACTGAGGTGCAGGTTGTAAGCCGTGGGAAACGTTTTAATCTTATCCAGTAATGCATCTGCCTGTTCCGGTTGGTGAAGTTGCTCAGCGATGTAGACGGCATTTGAAAGTGTTCCGAAATAATAGTTTGGAAATTCTTCCAGCAGAAAGAGATTGCTTTCCAGCAACCGGATATTGTTGGAGAGGTAAACCATACTTTTTTCAAAATCATTGATCGCAAAATAGTAAGCGGCTTCTATGTGATTGTACAAATAGGTATTGGAAACAGATAAAGCAGTTGTCGGACATTGTTCCTTAATCTGGTGATGATATTCTTCCAGTTTATTCCTGTGCCGGTCATCCCGGGTCAGTCCTTTTTGGTTTAACTCCATAAATAATTTACTTTTTGTGAACCACAATCCGGTTTGAATCTGAAGTTGATTGATTGCTGCGTTGCTTCTGTTTTGAAGTTCTTCTACCTCCTCTATCTTGATGGAGCTGTAATGTTTAGTTTCCTGCAACCGTTGCTGTTGTTGACTGATTTCAAGTATCACGGTATGCCGTTCGTATTTTTCGGCCAGCTTAGAAGCACTGTTCAGTAACTTCGTAGCCTGGGAATAAAGTGCTTTATTGTATAGAATCGTTGCGCCCTGTAACATTTTGTATAATTGAGCGTCGACAGAGTTTGTACTGTGATAGCCGTTTAGAGATGTTATAATCTGGTCGTAAAGTCTTCTTTTTGTAATTGAAAAATTATTCAGAAAGGGTTCGTTTTTGAAATGACTGATAATTTCCTGTTCATTGTACTGTCCGCTTCGATCAATGTAATCGAATAGAGTTGCATAGTTGCTGTTTCCGTTGGAAGAATGACGGGATATGTGTAATTTAAAATACCTTTTCTCTGATTTGGAAAGTGATTTAATCAGTTCAAATAATGGCTCCTGTGTTTCTTTAGACATGTTGACTTCTTAGTAGTAATTATTAATTACAGACTAAGTTAGGAATGTTCTTTTTGTGATTTTTTTGAAATGTTTGAAGTGCCGGTATTGTTGATTGAAAGGGGGATGATGCTGATTCATAAAAGAACGTAACAAAAAAGCCCTCAATTTTGAGGGCTTCGAATCTATGATTTAAAAGTATTAATTTTTTGTTTTTGCCGGTTTACGATTACTGTAGTCATCATCATTCGGATCCGTGATACCACCTGTAGCTCCTGTTTCTGAATTTCCCGGAGTTGTAATTGTTACACTGGTTGCACTTCCGGCTTTCTTCATTTTCGCATTCGTTCCGGATGGACAATCTGAAATTTCAGTGCGACTGTTTGGCTGAATAACCTCTTTTTTACAAGAAGAGAATAATCCTGTCAAAAGTGCGATACTACCAAAAACAATCAAACGCTTCATAACTCTAAATTGAATCTACATAACAAAACTAAGGCATTTATTTTAATTATCCAAATTATTTAACGAAATTTTTATTTCAACAATTGTTCCCAGTATATTTCCGTTTTCATCCTGAATTTGGTTGGGTCCGGATAAGTCCATTTCCCGGCCTGATATTTTTTGGATCAAATCGATTCGTTTCACCGTAATTTCCATGCCTTGCGAGCGGTGATCACCGTCATAATCGTATTTCTCAGAGATGCTTTTTTCAATACCGATTCCATTGTCAATAATTTTGATGGAAAGGTAATCGTCGATCTCTTTGATTTCGATTTTAATTTTTCCCTGAGAATCATTTTTAGGAAGAATACCGTGAATGATGCTGTTTTCAACAAATGGCTGGATCATCATCGCCGGGATCAAGAACGATTCCAGGTCTACATGGTTCGTTTCAATTTCATAGTCGAATTTATCTTTAAACCGCATTGATTCGAGCGCAAGATACAATTTGATCCGTTCCAGTTCCTCTGCAAGTGTTACCATACTGTTTTCCTCCGTTGAAGAATCCAGGTTTTTCCGGATCAGTTTGGCAAAACTGGTGAGGTACTTATTGGCAGATAATTTATCGGAAATATTGATAAAGTATTGGATGCTGTTCAACGAGTTAAAGATAAAATGCCTGTTCATACTGGCATTCAAGGATTGCTGTTCCAGGGTAACCAAACGGGCTTTGAATGCTGTCCGTTCGAGCTCATTCTTTTCTTGCTCCCGCTTAATTTTAACACGGAACCAGCTGTAGATGGCAATAGAGAGAATCAGGATAATCAATGTGAGAAACCACCAGGTTCTGAAAAAGGCTTCATTAACAATAAAGGAAATGGTGATCTGGTCAACGACACTGCCATCCTCCATCAATGCGCGTGCATGAAGGGTGTAGCTACCGGCCGGTAATCCGCTTAATGTGATATAGGCAGTTTTGGAAGCCGGCATCCAGGTATCGTCGAGCCCTTCCAATTTGAATTGAAAGGATAAATCCTCGTAATTATTCAACGCTACTCCGTCCAGGTAAAACTGAAGGTTATTTTTATTGTAGGGAAAGCGCATGTGTTGCGGGATTCCCCGTTTGATCTTCCCTCCGAAAGCGGTGTAATCAAATGCTTCATAGTTGAGCAGGATTTTCTCCAATCGCAGGTTGACATGTTCCCGTTTCCTGTTGAATTGTTCCAGATCCAATAAGACCAGTCCGGAAGCTGTTCCAAACCATAATTTACCGCTTTTGTCAATAAAACTGGAGTTCAGGTTCGTTTCAGGATCAATCAATCCGTCAGAAGGAGCAATCCGTTTGACATTTCGCTCTCCCTTTTTCGTATCGATGATGTACACCCCGTTATTCGTACCGACGAGGAGTTCCGCATCATCTGCTTTCAGGAAGTTGATGTAATTGGATGCCACGTCGCTTGAAAAACGAATACGGACAATCTGGTTGTTTTGTTGTAATTCGTAGAGTCCGTCCTCCGTTCCCATGAACAATCGGTTGGAACTTGTTTTTGCAAGGGAATATACGGTTCTGTTCAACTGTCCGATTAATTCAAAACGATTGCTTTTTGACAGTTGGAAAAGCCCCATGTCAGTACCGACGATCAATGTTCTGTTGTAATATTCGATGTTTCGGATGGTTCCGATGGATGCGCCGTTTGAACCTATCGGAATGAATTCCCCTTCTTTGTATTTGACAATTCCGTGGGAACCTCCAATGTACATGGATTTGGCATCTATTTTATAGAACGCGGTGATTTTAAATCCGGGTGCGCCATCTTCCAGGTTATAGACTTTGTACTGGTCGTTTTTATCGATTGCATACAAACCGTATTTGGTCCCAAACCAGTTTTTGCCGTCAATATCCGCTATAGCACACCAAACCGTAGGATTAATGGGAAGTACCTGGAAGGTTTTAAAATCCCGGGTTTTGATAACGCCTTTGTCCATTGTTCCGAAGTAATACTGTCCGTCCTTCGTTTGGAATCCGCTCAGAATGATGTCGGACGGTAACCCGGTTGATTGATCAAAATAGAAGATGTTGCCGTGCGCGGCTTTTACCAATCCTTTTCCCTGCGTACCCAGCCACATGTTTTGGTCCGAATCTTCAAAAGCCGTGCTGATCATGTTGAATGGCAATCCGACGGAATTGTCAATGAATGCGTATTCTTTTTCATTGAATTTGATCAATCCGTTTGACGTGCTGATCCAGACATAATTGCGCGAGTCGACCAAAATGTGGTTGAAGAGGTGCCCTTCGGTTTCAAATTTTGTATCGATGATTTTATTTAGCTCCTTATTGTAATAGTATAAGCCATTATAAAAAGTGGAAATCAGTAAATTGTTTTTTAAGACAGCCAATGAAGAGATACTGACTTCCTTGTTTTCTAAAAATACGGTTGTGGTTTTTAGATTATCCGTTCTGATCACTCCTCCTCGTGTAGCAATGTACAGATCTCCTTTCCATTCGAGCAGGTCGCGGACGAATAAATGATCATCGTGGAGCAGTGGGATTCTGACCAGTTTTTTATTTTTGAGCTGAAAGAGTCCTTCTCCGTTGGTTGCGATAACGATTGTGCCGTTGTAACAGACAACATCTGTAACATTGACCAGGTTGAATTCTTTATCGAGGGGAAATTGCTGGATTTTATTGTTTTCCATGATGGAAATTCCCCCCTGGTGTCCGATGTGCAATTTAGCATTGATCCACTTGATGACATTAACACGGTTGTTCAACAGTCCATTATCTGTTGAGTAGTTTGTGAATGTGTTGCCATTGTACCTGGAAATCCCCCCCAATGTTCCGATCCATAAATACCCGATACTATCCTGGCAAATAGATGTGACCTGTGATTGGGCCAATCCTTCAGAGGTAGAAAAAGCTTTAAAAAAGGAACGCTGGGAAAAGGTGAAAAAGCAATAAAAGAATGCAACGAGGAAAAGCAGGTATCTCATTATTGTTTCAGCATTTTTACAAATTCCGTCACACGATTTCTGGCTACAGGAATTTTCAACCCTGTTTTCAGCACGGCAAAATGCCCGTCTTCATTGAGGTATTCAGCCAATTCCTTTAAATTGATAATGTGCGATTTGTGAATACGGGCAAACTTGGACTCATCCAGGATGCTTTCATAGGTTTTCAACGTCCTGGTGTCCAGGTAGCGGGTACCGTCTTTGAAGTAAATCGTTGTACAATTTCCCGAAGCTTCCAGGTGTAAAATGGTATCATCTTCAATTATTTTTAAGCCCTTGGTGTGCGAAACGGCAATTCTGTTGTTGGGTTTATTGCGCAACAGGTTGTCGGATAAATTTCTCAATGACCGGAAATAAGTGGAATAATTTTCGGGGTTTTCAGAATAAATCGCACGTGTTTCAACCAGTTTTGCTACCGCACTTTGCAGTTCCTCAATGTCAATTGGTTTTAACAGATAATAGACAGCACTTGCATTGAATGCTTTGATTGCGTAGTCTTTAAAGGCAGTTACAAACACCACCTGGAAATTTTTCTCTTCAATCTCTTCCAACAGTTCAAATCCTTCAGCATTGGAGGGCATCCGGATGTCTAAGAATACGACATCGGGTTGTGATGCTTCAATGATTGCTTTTGCCTGTTCTTTCCGCTCCGCTTCACCGATTACTTCAATTTCAGGACAGTATTCTTCGAGCAGCATTACAAGGTTTTTTCTTGCGAATTCCTCATCATCTACGACCAAAGCTCTTAATTTCATAGTTTTCAAAATTATAGTTTACAATCTCCAATTTACAATATTAAGAAATATTCATCTCCTAAAAGTAGGTGAGATGAAATGAATTTACCTACGGTTAACAAATAATAAGAATCATCAGGCTAAATGAATGCGATAGTTCAGATGTTTTTACAGCAACTGATTTTCATTCGCTTTAAATTAGAGTTAAATAATCATTAAAAAACAAGACTTATGAAGAGAATTATACCCATAAACGCGATTCGAATTTGGATTTTTATTGACAATGGAAACTAACGAGAAAAAAGATTTTGGTAGTCGAATCTTAGTTTTCAGACAGATACAATAAAATGAAAAAAAAATAAAGATTTGGTGTTGTCAGTATAGAAAGTATTGCTACCTTTGCCCCGGAGAAATGGCAGAGTGGTCGATTGCACCGGTCTTGAAAACCGGCGTACCGCGAGGTACCGGGGGTTCGAATCCCTCTTTCTCCGCAGAGGATTTACAATAAAGTAGGTCCTTTTTTTATGTCCTGAATTTTTTTTGTTACCTCCTTTCTTTGGAGGGATGAGAACCCGGGGGGTCGTGCCGGAGCGATAGTGTAGACCAGCGAAGCTACTCCCTCTTTCTCCGCAGAGGATTTACAATAAAGTAGGTCCTTTTTTTATGCCCTGAATTTTTTGTTACCTCCTTTCTTTGGAGGGATGAGTACCCGGGGGTTCGTGCCGGAGCGATAGCGTAGACCAGCGAAGCTGCTCCCTCTTTCTCCGCAGAGGATTTACAATAAAGTAAGTCCTTTTTTATACGCTGAATTTTTAGGTGTGGATGCCGGTTAAAGACAAAAAATCCGGTAATCTGCTGACTACCGGATTTTTTTAGCTCCCCCTGCTGGACTTGAACCAGCGACCCTCTGATTAACAGTCAGATGCTCTAACCAACTGAGCTAAGGAGGAATCTTATTTTCTCAATGCGAGTGCAAATATAAAGCATTATTTCAATATAGAAGCAAGAAAAATAAAGTTTTTTTTACTCTTTTTTATAAGTTCCTAAAAATCATCTTCATCTAGAGAGAAGTCGGAAGCCGTTGAATCAAAATCGTCGTTATCGTCGTCTTCATTTACTTCCTCATCATCGTAATAATCCCCTCCCTGCGTGCTTGTAGGAGCTGCCCGAAGAATATTTGTCTTAAATACATTGAGGCGTATTTCTGTGCGAATAGATCCGTCCTCATTGTGAAATGCCTTGGCAAAAGGTGTTCCGGTAAGTTCTACCAGTGTTCCCCGTTTTAAATAATCTACAACCCGCATATTGGAACCTTCCCGTTTCCAGATTGTACAGTTAATCCATGTTGTGTTTGTACGCTGCTCGCCAGATCGTTTGTCTTTCCAATTTTTGTTATGTGCTACCGGGAAATTAATGGCGACAACCCCACTGTCCATCGTCTTGACGGTAGCGTCTTTTCCTATGTTCCCGATGAGCTTTGTCTCAAATACTGTGGCCATTTTGTTATTTTTAAAGAATGAAATTACAAAAATAAACGGACAAACAAGGAAAGTCATTATTTTTTGAAGAATATTTAAGTGACTTTGAAGTGATTCCGTTTCCTTAAAATTCCGGCAGTCAATTAAACTTTTCTTATTTTTGAACAGTAATAAAAAGACATGAAGAAGGTATTGACAATTCACTTTTCCCAATCGGGACAATTAACCGAAATCGTAACCAATTTTGCAGCGCAGTTTCAGGGCGTTGAGTTGGATCAACAAATCATTGCTCCGGCGAAAGCATTTCCTTTTCCCTGGACGACCCCCGTGTTTTTTGATACAATGCCGGAAACGGTACTTGAAAAAGGAGTAAAACTGGAAGAGAATACTTACCGGTATGAGCAGTACGACCTGATTATTTTCGGTTATCAACCCTGGTTTTTGTCCCCGTCGTTACCTGCTACTGCGTTATTGAAAAATGAACGATTCAAAGCGATATTAAAAGATACACCAGTGATTACATTGATCGGCTCCAGAAATATGTGGTTGAATTCCCAGGAAAGTGTAAAAAAACTAATTACTGAAGCGGGAGGTAAGTTAGTGGGAAATGTTGCGCTTTCGGATCGAAGCAATAACCTGGTTGGTGTCATTACGATTCTTCACTGGATGCTGAAAGGAGAAAAAACAAAAAAATGGGGAATCTTTCCGAAACCAGGAGTGTCGGATGCGGACATTGAAGGAGTAAAGCAATACGGAGTGCTTGCAAATGAGGCATTGCAGACGCATAATTTTGATTACCTGCAACAGGAAATTATACGAAAAGACGGGGTGCGGATCGATACCAATATTTTGTTCATCGAAGGGAGAGCGAAGCGCCTCTTCCTGATCTGGGCAAATCTGATTGTTCGAAAAGCGGAAAAGGGAAACAGAACATTTTGGGTGAATGCCTTTAAATATTACCTGATTTTTGCACTGTTTATTGTTTCTCCGATCTTATTGCTGATCTACAACATTCTGATAGTACCATTCACACAGAAAAGCATAAAAAAGAAAAAAGAGTATTTTCAACAGGTAAAATTGAAATAAGGACTAAGGAGAGAAGCAATTTCCCGTTTTCGTTTTTTTTAGAAAATGCCGTTTTTTAGAGATTATCCATTATTTTTGTCACTGAATTGAAGTGCGTATACCAGCTAACTGTCTACACACCTGAGATTAAAACTATGAGTTTAACAGACGTATATATAACAAGAACTGCAGCTTACTTTCCGAATGACCCTGTTTCAAATGATGAAATGGAGGAGTATTTAGGAGTCATCAATGAACAAGCGTCAAAATCACGGCGGATTGTATTGCGTAATAACGGAATTAAAAACCGGTTTTATGCATTGACGAAAGAAGGGAAAGCAACACATACCAACGCGCAGATGGCTTCGCTTGCAATTCGGAAACTGATGAACGAAAATGCGGGTGAACTTGCCTCATTGGAATTGATTAGTTGCGCGACTTCCTCACCTGAGCAATTAATGCCTTCTCATGCTGTAATGGTGCATGGCTGGTTGCCGGAAACCGGAAATGTAGAGGTTGTTTCACCTTCCGGAGTTTGTTGTGCGGGGATGCATGCGATGAAGTATGCATATATGTCGATCAAACTGGGACAGGTGGAAAAGGCTGTTTCCTCAGCGTCTGAGCGTCTTTCCCCTTCTTTACGTGCAGATAAATTTGAGCTGGAAGTTCAGAAATTGAGTGAATTACAAGAAAATCCTTACGTATCGTTTGACAAAGATTTTTTACGGTGGATGCTTTCTGACGGCGCCGGAGCATTCTTGTTGGAAAATAAACCAAATGCGCATGGAATTTCGCTCCGTATAGATTGGATCGAGGGATATTCCTTTGCCAATGAGATGGATCCGTGTATGTACATGGGAGCGGAAAAACTGGCAGATGGTACCTTGAAAAGTTACCTGGATTATGAACCGCAGCAAGTCATCGAACAATCCATCATGAGTATCAAGCAGGATGTGAAGTTGCTGGGTGCAAATATTGTAACGCTTGGGTTTAAAAAATTGAAATTAAGCCTGGATAAAAAAGGAATTGATGCTTCTGAAATAGATTATTTCCTGCCCCACATGTCCAGTTATTTCTTCGAAGATAAAATGTACGATGAAATGAAAAGCCTGGGAATGGAAATTCCAAAAGAAAAATGGTTTACCAATCTGGGAACGAAAGGAAATGTTGGAGCGGCGTCTATTTACCTGATGTTGGATGAACTGTTTAACAGCGGGAAACTGCAAAAAGGACAAAAAGTATTGCTGGGTGTTCCTGAAAGTTCCCGTTTTTCGTATGTGTTCAGCCTGCTGACAGTTTGTTAAATCAAAAAAATAAAATTCAAGGCTTCAGTTCGTGCGTTTTTAGCAACGAGTTACTTCAAAATATCGATTCCAATCATGTACGGATATTTGTTTGCTGTAAAAAGGATGGTTTGAAGACCTGTCATCGATTTTCAGTTCAATTTTACTGAGTACATATTCCAGCAGATGAACCAGATGTTCAGTAGCTGGTTTGTTACCCCTGAACACGTTCCGGCACTTTTTTTCTACGACGACAGCCGTTTTAATAAATCCGGAATCGTGAAGTTGCTTGAAATGAACTGAAAGAGTTGATTGTGATAACTTCACTTCTTTTGAAACATCCTCAATGGTTATGTCTTTTTCGATTTCATTGACAATCATTAATACTGCTTTTAATCTGGCGGGATGAGCAAGTGCTTTAATTAATTCTGCTGTTTTGATTAAGTCATCGGTGTAAAATTCGTATTTAGTCGCGCCCATAGTTGGTAGGTTTTAAAGGGTGGTTAATAACAAAGTTATATGAATATAGTAAATAATAGTGTTCTGTGCAAGAGTCAATTTAGATTTTTTGAAAATGGCTATATCGTAATATAGCGATATGTCAATCTGTTGATTTGTCGGAATTATCCTAAAAAAGCATAAAGAGATTGACCGAAAAGCAAGGCCAACCTCTTTTCCGACGCTATCAACTTTTGTTACTCCTCACTTACATTTTTCAATGCCATCAGCAAAGTATATGCTCCTTTGATGACCACCTTTTGCTGTCCCAGACTTGTTACAATTTCTGTAAACCCGTTTTCCGTATTTCCGATCTGTACCGTTTTCATTTCGTACTTTCGCGGACTTTTTTCAACGAATACATATTGTTTATTTCCATAGCGAACAATTGCTTCTTCCGGTAATGCAGAGACCTCACTTCCTGATAAGTCAATCTGTGCATTCATGAACATACCCGGTAACAGATCTGTCGTTGCTGATTCAGGTTTACAGATGACCTGTACCGCATTGTTATTGGATAAATTTCTGCTGATTAATTCAATCTTGCAGGTATATTTTTTATCCGGATTGGTATTGGTAGATGCTGTCAATCGTTGCCCGACGGCCAGTTTCTCGACATCTTTCTCAAAAACGGTTAATGCAATATGAATATCGTCCAGATTCACTAATTCAAACAAAATGTCGCTGGGATTAACATATTTTCCGTTGTTGACATTGACAGCTGAAACGTAACCATTAATCGGAGAAACAATGCGAATACTGCGCGAAATATTATCAGCAGTGACCTGTTGTGGGTTTAAACCGATCAGTTTCAGCTTTTCTTCCAGTGATTTTAACAAGATATACCGCGACTGGTAATTCGCCTTTGCCTGCTCAAATACTTTGTCACTGGTTGCCTTACTTTCGTTAAGTTGCTTTTGCCGTTTGTATTCTGCATCGTCCAATGCTAATTGTGCTTTGGCAGTCAGGTAGTCCTGTTGAATCTGGATGTATTGCTGATCTTCCATCGTTGCTAATAATGCTCCTTTTTGGAGTTGCATACCGGGCATTAATTTCGTGGACTTCAGAAATCCCCCCAGCGGTACACTCACGGATACCAGGTTTTGTGGTGGTACATCAACTTTTCCATTGGCCTTGATGGTGGAAGAAATGAACCTGGCAACAGGAGTTCCGGTCTCAATTGCTGCATTTTTATATTGTGCTTCTGTAAGTGTAATGATTTCCGGTAATGCCTTAATAGTCGTCTCTTTTTTTTCGACAGTATCGTTCCCGCATGAAGCGAGAATAACTGCGATTGTCGAAATAATCACTCTGTTTTTCATGATCGTCTGTTTATTGTGTGATATAAGAATTAATTTCCGTTATCGCCATATTGCGATTTCTCAATGCGTCAATATAGTCACTTTGAATACTGATTGACTGATTGATCAATAATACCCATTCCAGGTAATTAATATTTCCGTTCAGGTAATGTTGATCTGCCGTTTCAGTCATCAATCGGGCATTGTGCAATGCCGTTTCCTCAAAATAATTAATTGTTTCCTGGTATTTTTTATAGGATTCGACAGCCGATAAATACTTGTTTTCCATCAATTGTTTATTCATTGCGTATTCACTTTGAGCAATTGTTTCCTGGACCTTCGAAGCGGTGATTTTTGCTTTCTGTCCTCCAAAGAAAAGTGGAATTCCCAATCCGAAATATACCGACTGAAAACGTAAGTTGTTATCGTATGAAACATTATCAGCTCCTGTTCCGCGCATCCCCATCACGTTATACCCCACAGTTATATCCGGCAACAATTTAGCTTGTTCTGCCCGGGTTGTTGCAGCTGCAAGTTGCCCCTGTTGTTTCAGGTACTGAAGTGCCGGATGTGCTTCCAGTGAACTGGTGTCTGATACAGAGGGGATTCGGTTGAAAACAGCCTCATTTGATTCGGGAATGTACATGGTTTCCGTATTTAACAGTAGCTGAAATTGTAATTGCATCAGTTCAATGTCCTGTTTCAATTGTACCAATTGCAGACGGATTTGCCCCTGTTGATTTTCTGCGGTTGCCCGCTCCAGTACATTACTTTCCCCTGCGTCATATCGCATTAGTGCGATATCGCGAAAATGGGTGAACAAGCTGTCGTTTTGTTGCAACAATACTTGCTTTTCCCGCAAATAGGCCAGATTGAAATACACCTGTGCTACTTGCTTTTGAAGTTCTGTTTCCTTCATGCCGATATTCAGTACACTGCTTTTCCATTCTTCCCGTAATACTGCTTTCTGAGAAGTATACACAGTAGGAAAGTTCAGATTCTGAGAAACTCCCAGCCGCACATCGCTGTATATACTGTTGATCTGTCCGTATTCTCCTACAACAGAAGTTTGCGGAAGATTACTCCCGGAATGAATCATCTTTTGACGGTATTCGGATAACAAGCGTTCATTTTTAATCATCCTGTTCTGTTGAAGCGCAGTATCAATTGCTGCGTCTAATGAAATCGGAGTTTGGGCTGTTGCATACTGAACGGATGTAAATAAACCGATAAGCAATATGCCAATCGGAAGATTCGGTTTAACCTGCTTCTTCATAAATAAGGTGTATAAGATCGGTAAAACAAATAAGGTAAGGAACGTGGCAACCATTAATCCACCAATAACAACAGTGGCCAAAGGACGTTGAACCTCTGCTCCTTCACCGTTACTGAGTGCCATCGGTAGAAAACCAAGTGAGGCAACACATGCTGTCATCAATACCGGACGAAGACGGGTAGTGGTTCCCCGAATGACCAGCTGCCGGATGTCCGTTTCACCTTCTTTTTCCAGTCGTTTGAATTCTGCGATGAGGATAATTCCGTTCAGAACGGCCACACCGAACAAGGCAATGAAACCAACTCCGGCACTGATGCTGAATGGAATTCCGCGAATAGCAAGGGCTAAAATACCCCCGATTGCAGAAAGCGGAATAGCAGAATAGATCAGCAAACCGCGTTTTACAGAGCGAAAAGCGAAGTAAAGCAAGAGGAAAATGAGGAGCAACGAAACAGGGACGGCGATGTATAAACGAGCTTTTGCAGCTTCCAGGTTTTTGAACGCACCTCCATATGAAATATGATATCCCGGGGGTAATTTGACCTGTTGCCCGATTTTTGACTGCAATTCAGTTACCATACTTTGTACGTCTCTGCCGTCGACATTAAATCCGACAATAATTCTGCGTTGTGAATTTTCACGTTGAATTTGGTTCGGGCTGTCAACAATGGCGACATCTGCAACAGTATTCAGTGGAATTTGTGTTCCGTTCGGAACCGGAATCAGCAACTGTTGAACATCTTCCAGTTCTTTGCGTTTTTCTCCGGATAAACGAACAACAAGATCGAAACGCTTTTCTCCTTCAAAAACAGAACCGCTCGTTTCTCCTGCAAATGCACTGTTTACAATCCGGTTGATATCAGAAATGTTCAAGCCGTACTGAGCAACAGCCGCTCGTTTGTAGTTGATAACAATCTGGGGCATTCCGGAAACCGCTTCTACGTACAATCCTGTTACGCCGTCTATGGTGGTGCAGATTGAACCGATTTGTTTAGCATAGTGAGAAAGTGTATCCATGTCTTCTCCGAAAATTTTGCAAACGACATCCTGGCGGGCACCTGAAATCAATTCGTTGAAACGCATGGCGACAGGGAATTGAAACCCGAATGTGACCCCGGGAACAGATTCCAGTTCTTTTGCCATTTTTCGTTCCAACTCTTCATAGGTGGTAGCCGAAGTCCATTCTTTGCGGTCTTTGAGCACAATAATCATATCCGAAACATCTACAGGTAAAGGCTCTGTCGGGATTTCACTGCTTCCGGTTTTGGTAACGATCCGTTCAATTTCCGGGAATTTGTTCATCAGAATCTGTGAACTTTTTGAAACGGCCTCAATGGAAGTTGTCAGGCTGCTTCCTGTTAGTACGCGGGTTTCAACAGCAAAGTCTCCTTCCGGCAAATCCGGAATAAATTCTCCTCCGAGTCGTGTGAGTACAAACACAGAAATAACAAATAAACCGATAACAGCGAACAAAATAGCTTTTGAAAAATTGAGTGCTTTTGAGATGCCTTTTTGATACGCATTCTCAATGCGTTCCATCATTTTATCGGAAAACGTTTTCTTATGACTGATTTTCTTATTCAGAAAAACAGAGGCCATCATCGGAATGTATGTAAGGGAAAGGATGAAGGCACCGATCAGTGCGAAAGCAACGGTTTGTGCCATTGGCTGAAACATTTTTCCTTCAATTCCCTGCAGTGCGAAAATGGGCAGGTAAACGATCAGGATGATCACCTGACCGAAAACAGCGCTGTTCATCATCCGGGAAGCCGAATTTTTAACGGTGTGATCCATTTGTTGTTGCGTCAGGTTGGTCATTGAGGCGAATTGTTTGTTGTGGCTGAATGCATGGAGAACCGCCTCGACAATGATTACAGCTCCGTCAACGATCAATCCGAAATCCAGGGCTCCTAAACTCATCAGGTTACCGCTTACTCCGAACAAATTCATCATGATTATGGCAAATAACATCGACAGGGGAATGACCGAAGCAACTAAAAAACCGGCGCGGAAATTACCGAGAAATAATACCAGCACGAAGATCACAATCAATGCTCCTTCTACCAGGTTTGTAATAACCGTTGAAATGGAATTGTTGACCATTTTTGTTCTGTCAAGAAAAGGTTCTATGATCACTCCCTCCGGTAATGTCTCCTGAATTTTTGCGATCTTATCTTTGATGTCCTGTATTACCTCGTTGCTGTTGGCGCCTTTCAGCATCATAACAACAGCGCCCGATACCTGTTTTTCTCCGTTGTAAGTCAACGCGCCGTAACGGGTAGCGTGCCCGAAGCGAATCTCAGCAACGTCCCGGATCAGTAACGGCACACCGTCCGGTAAGGTTTTTACAACAATCTGCTCGATGTCGCCCATGGTTTTAACCAATCCTTCACTTCGAATAAACAGTGCTGTCGCTCCTTTTTCAATGTAAGCTCCTCCTGTATTTTGGTTGTTGGACTCTAAGGCGCTGAATACATCTTTAATCGTGATGTTGTTTGCCATCAGTTTCCCCGGGTCAACAGCCACTTCGTATTGTTTTTGAAGACCACCGAAACTACTGACTTCCGCGACACCTTTTACACCAATCAACTGACGCCGGACAATCCAATCCTGTATGGAGCGCAACTCCATAGCATCGTATTTATCTTCATACCCCTCCTTTGCGCGGATGGTGTACTGATAAACTTCACCAAGCCCTGTCGTAACAGGAGCCAGTGTCGGAGTTCCCAGCCCTGCGGGTAGTTGAGCCTGAACTTGCTGCAACCGTTCGGATACTTGTTGCCGGGCCCAGTAAATATCTGTTTTTTCATCAAATACGATGGTTACAATCGATAATCCGAACCGGGAAAAACTTCTCAATTCTTTTAGTCCGGGGATGTTGCTTGTTGACTGTTCGATCGGAAAGGTGATCAGTCGTTCAACATCAGGAGCCCCTAATGAAGGAGCAATTGTAATTACCTGTGTCTGATTATCCGTAATGTCGGGAACGGCATCAATAGGCAGGTGTCGGAGTTCATAAATACCATATCCCAATAAAAAAATGGTAAATAGCCCGACAATTAACTTGTTTTTTATTGAAAACGCAATGATTTTCGTAAGCATAATTGTGTCTGTTAATCATTTCACATGCGGTACATTGCAAAGCGTGTACACGAGAATTAACACAACAAATTTGTTGTGCAGCCAGGAATGATTAACCTAAACGTGGCGGTTGCCAGATAGTTTCTATATGAGCGAATGAGTGATGCTCTTCGGTCGGATAGACCTTCATCGTGTTGAACTCTATTGCTGTCGGTATGGAGAATCCGAATTCCGGCTGAGGTACAATGACGGGAATATGCGTAGAATGACAATCACTTGTTTTGAATGGCAATCGTTGGTGATCACCGTGCCGGTCGTCCGGGTGATTGATCTCTTTCTGATAATGTGTATTCAGAAAACTGAGAAACGATTCGTTTTGATTCAATTCAACATGTTCCAGGTAGTGATGGATCAGCACCGGGAACTTCATAATCTGTCCCAATTCTGTATAAGCACAAAGAAAAATACAAATGAATCCTATGGAAATATATGTTCTCAACAAAGGCAAAATTAAAAAGAAAAAATTATTTCTGGTTCATTTATGAATGAATAATTCCTTAATAAAAGGTTAAAAAAATGACGGTCAAACAGGTTTTTAGGGATAAAAAACTATATTTGACAACGATCGCGTTATCATGGACAAGATGGACTTTTCATTTAAAAACAGCAACACTCCTCACAAAGGAACCTTATTACTTTCTGATCCGTTCGAAATGGATGTGCATTTCACACGCTCCGTTATTTTGATTTGTAATCACGACGAGGAGGGGACATTCGGCTTTGTGTTAAATAATTACATTGACCTGAGCGCGAAAGAATTGAATGAAGACCTGGAAACATATACCGGAAGAGTTAGTATCGGAGGGCCGGTAGATAAAACAAATTTATACTACATTCATTCTTTTGGTTCGGAAATAGAAGGAAGCGAACAAATTACCGGAGAACTGTATTTCGGAGGAAATTTCGAAGCGATAATTGAACGGTTGAAATCGGATCCTGCGAACGCATCAAAGGTACGGTTTTTTATCGGCTATTCAGGATGGAGCGGGGAGCAATTAGCAGAAGAGTTGACACAGAATTCCTGGATTGTTGTTACCAATCACTCCATAGAACAGATTATGGATACACATACCGATGCCCTGTGGAAAGAACTCATGGCACAGCAGGGAACCAAATTCAGGTTATTGGCTGATTTTCCGCTCAATCCGGAGAATAATTAGTTCTACGGAAGAATGCCTGTAATGTTGAACTACATTTTTCGGGTGTTGATCTAAAAAATAAGAGGGACAATCGAAAAGATAGCGGGCAGAAAGGACGATCGTTTTACATTTGTTTTACTAAAACGAAAAATTACATGAAACTGCTCAAATCATCTCTGCTGTTATTGGCCTTGTCCGTAATGGTGATGTTGGTGGTTTTACTATTTGCAAAAAAAGAATATTCCTTTCAGAAAGAAATGCGCATAAGAAGTAGTTCCTCTGATGTTTACAACTGCCTGAAATTTCTCAAAAACCAGGAAAAATACAATGAATGGATCAACCAGGATGAAACAACTGAGAAACAGTATGTTGGAGAAGACGGGACGGAACAGGCGCAATTCAAGTGGAAAAGTAACAGCTCATACCTTCGTTCCGGGACGCAAACCTTGACAAATCTGGTATATCCGGAACGGATTGAAAGTGAATTTGTCGTTGATTCTCCATATAATATCGTATCCAATCAGTATTTTTTGATCAAAGAGGAAAAAGATGCTACGGTATTAACCTGGAAACTGAATATCCATTTTCCGTTTCCCTACAATATTGTGATTCTCTCGGATGATTTTGAAAGTGTGTTGATCAGCTCTATGGACAAGAGTTTGTTAAATGTCAGGAAAGCGTTAGAAAAATAGGATAATATAAATAGAACAATTACATTTGTTCACTATGAGATTAACACGTGTTCAACGCTATCTTTTCAGCATTCTGTCCGGAGTGTTGATGGTACTTTCTTTTCCTTATACAGGAAGCCTTACACCAGTCATTTTCCTTGCATGGATTCCACTTCTGCTGGTCGAAGATACGGTTAGCAGTCAGCGCTATAAATCCTGGAAAGTTTTCATTCAATCATACTTTACTTTTCTTATCTATAACATTGGGGCGACCTGGTGGATTTGGAATGCGGATCTGAACGGGGCAATCATGGCGTTTTTGCTTAACTCCTTGTTGATGGCGCTTGCCTTTCTGTTGTTCCACATCATCAAAAAGCGATTGGGAAGCAGGATTGGTTACGCTGCATTTCTTACTGTTTGGATCGGGTTTGAGTTTTTACACTATCACTGGGAACTTTCATGGCCGTGGCTGACGATGGGAAATGTTTTTTCCATCACACCATCATGGGTTCAGTGGTATGAATATACTGGTGTATTGGGAGGAAGTTTGTGGGTGTTGGGAGTCAATCTGTTGATTTTTAAATTGATCAGGAACTATCTCTCAGCATCACAAAACCGGAAATTAAACCCGAAAGCCATTGCTGTGCCGGTCATTGTATTTCTGTTCCCTTTGTCCATGTCTTTATGGATGTACAGCGTGGCAGAAGATGAAGGGATCGCGGCAGAAGTGGTTGTTACGCAACCCAATATTGATCCCTATCAAAAGTTTACGACAATCGGACCTGCTCAGCAGTTGTACAGAATTGCAGATATTGCAGACAATGCAATAACAGACCGTACAAAGCTGGTTATAGCTCCTGAAACAGCGATTCCTGTTTCATTTGATGAAGCGGTGATTAACTATGACCCGGGCTATGAAATCCTGAAAGAACGCATGGAAAACTGGGGAAATACACAATTGCTTATCGGTGCTTCAACAGAGCGAAGATTTGAAAAAAAGGTTTCCAGGGCAGCTAAAAAAGATCCATACGGAGGAACGGGGTTCGTGGAGTTTTATAATTCTTCTTTGTTGATGGGCAATGAAATTCAACCTAAAATTATCCATAAATCGAAATTGGTGCTGGGCGCAGAGAAAGTGCCTTTTTCACACTGGTTTCCTTTTCTGGAAGACATGTCAATTAATTTGGGAGGAACTTCCGGAACACTGGGAGTGGAGCCCCAACCTAAAAATATAACAAACGGTTTCTTTCCGTTTACGCCAAGTATTTGCTATGAATCCATTTACGGAGAGTTCACCGCACGACAAACCCGTTTGGGATCCAAAGCCATTTTTATCATTACGAATGACGGATGGTGGGGAGATACACCGGGATACAAACAACATTTCAGTTTCGCCCGACTGCGTGCAATTGAAAACCGAAAATCTGTAGCCCGTTCTGCAAATACAGGAACAAGCGGATTCATCAACCAACGCGGAGATGTTGTCCAATCCTCTAAATGGTGGACAATTACCGCATTAAAAGGAAATGTATTTTTAAATGAAAAGAAGACATTGTACATGCGAACAGGAGATATTCTGGGGCGTGTCGCATTTGTTTCCTCTGTTGTCATCCTGTTATTTGCTATTTTTGGAAATACGATGCGCCAGAAAAAATTAAAATCAGTTTAAACGGATGAGCGTCCTATAAACCATACTATTAAATGAAAAAGAGACAAATTATATCATTTGTTTTAATTGCTACTGCCAGCTTTTTTATGAGTTCTTCCTGTAAGAAGAAGCAAGATGAACAAACAGCGTATACGTACCAGGTTTCACGTCTGAAACCGGCGTACTATAAAACCCAAAGAATGTTACTGCAAAACTTCCAGGCGGCGGTCGGTGAGTTGAAGATTCATACAAATGCGTTTTATAGTCTGTCGGGTCAAAGTTATCTGGAAGCCTGCAGAGAAAGATGGAAAACGGCATATGAACAGTTCGTTCTGCTTGGGCCTTATACACGTGGTTATGCAACAGTTGACATCGGTTATGATGCGACGAAACAGTTGATACAAGTATATCCGATCAACTACCGGTATGTTGATTATGCGGAAGATAGCCCTAATGGTGGGATTATTAATGATGTGGATAATTACCCGACGATTCAATTCCTGAATACATTGCATCAGGTTGGAGGAGAACAAAATTGTACGATTGGTTTTCATGTTCTTGAGTTCTTGCTGTGGGGAGAAGACCTTTCTCTTACTGGTCCCGGGAATACCAGAGATTATAAAGACTATGTGACCGGCGGAGGCGGAATAAACGTCAACAGAAGGAGATCATTTCTGGATGAGTCCATGAACCGGTTCTCAATCACTGTTCAGGAGTTAAACGTGGATGAAAATTACGAAAGAAGTGTAAAAAACATGGACAGTAAATCGTTCATGTTTTTGATGGTTGGCTCTTTGCAACAGTTTATTAAAGACGAACTTGTAGAAAAAGACATCCGGCTGCCGTTGACAACGCAAAATCATCATCTTGAAATATGTGATTACTCAGATCACACGTTAACAATTTTAAAAAAGAAGATACAGGCTATTCGCTATGCATTAGACGGAGGAACATTGTTTAATGGAAATGGGGGCACGGATTACTTCTTACTGGACTTCATTTCTGAAGTGATACCGGATGAAGCTACTAAAATTAAAAATCAGTTAGACGCCATTGATGCCGATTTCAGTGGAATTACCATGACTTTTGAAAATGCGGTTATAGACCCTGCGGCGGCTGCGAAATTGCAGGCGATCGCAGATAAATTAATGATCATCCATGGAAGCCTGGATGTGTTGCTGGCAAAGTTTAAGTAAGGATTGCAACTAAAAATGACAGGTTATACCAAGATTCAGAGAGATTGCAACTAAGTTTTTTCGCCTGATTGTATAGTAATAATCTTCGTTGTCCAGTAATTCCATCCGATCCGATATGGTGTAGTTACTCCCTTTCAGCATGAATGTCCCGGAGTACCGCAACCCGGAATAAAATGAAAAGTGCTCTGAAAGCGGAATACGGAATTTGAAACCTGTTTGCAGGGAGATCCCATACATTGGTTTCCAGTTATATTGTGTGTCAAAATAGTCGATTTGACTGTCGTTGGATGCGGAAACTTCTTCCCCGTAAGCGTATAGTTCGTTAATGGAGTAATGGTACCGGTCGTTTATCAGTGTGGAAATTGTTACCCCCAATCCCAGGTCGTATGAAAATCCGATCCCAAGGATTCCTTGTTTTGTTGAAAACTCAAACTGAGGGCCAATTGTATAATTCCGAAACTTTAACGCCTCCATTTTTAATTGGATTGAATCAACGGACTTGTCAGCCTGATTGACCGGGTAAATGTTTGTATAAAAAGAGGGCGTGGTGGTGAGGTAATCTTTTGTGGAGAATGCCACTCCCAGTCCGAATTGTTTTGTCAGAATTCGATTGTATGCAACTGCAACCCCGTAATTGATATAATCTTTTCCCGCGATCATCTGGTCACCTTTCCGTTTATAATAGGCGTCATTGAACGTTCCGGACAAGAGTGGGATATTTCCGTGAACCGTCAGGTCAACCATGTTTTTAGAAGATAAGAATCCCTTTTGATTAAAACAAATAGCCGGTGTCAGCATGAACAGAAGTATAAAAAGTGAGTATTTCATGGATGAACTAAATTTAGCGTCGTATTTAAAATGTCATTATGCAGATTGTACTTCGAAAATGAATCATTGTATTTTCTGTTGATGTGATTAACCATTTCCCCCGTCTCTGCGTTGAATAAGAAAACGATCGTCTGTGTTTTGTGTCCCCTGAAAAAAAGTTCCGGCAATACATAGGGAAGGGTTACCCCGACCAACCCGATTAAATGAAATCCCCTCAATTTCGGTCGGTATGCGTGATTGTAAAATCCGAATCCGAGCAGGGCGTTTTGATCAGAAAGTGCCTGACGGACAATGTCTGTTGATTTGATTGGCAGCACAGGTGAGTTGAAACGCGTGTGGTAATATTGTTGGAAAAAGGTATAATTGATCTGGTATTTCTGCTGATAGTCATCGAGCGTATAGATTTGCTTAGAATGAGCAATGCGAATATTGTGTTTCGTTAACGAACTGTTTAACTGATCAATCGAAATTTTAGCCTGTTGCTTCTGATTCTGTGCCCTTCCTTTTTTGTACGTATTGGTAGAAAAGAGTTTGTATGCCACCGGTTTGTTTGCATAATTTGTAGTGGAACCGGCCAATGAATCAGAGAACAGTCGTTTTATTGCCGGATCTGATACAACGTCAGGAAGCATAAACAGGTGGTAGTTTTTCAATGTATCGGTTGCATTGACAGATGAACCGGCGTTATTGTTTCTGACGGATTGATAGGTTACGGTATAAAATTGATTCAAAGAAAACTCATTGTGTTTACGGGACAAGCGGATGAGGTCTTTCAGAACGTTTGTATACAGCACCGATTCCGGCGATTTCTTCAACTGGTCGTAGGTGTGCCTGAATCCAAATGCAAGTATGGCAGAAGGACGTTGTCGTTTGATATACCTTGAAAAATAAGCGCCATCATTATCCGATACCTGGTATTCTGTAAAATCGACTTTTTCAATTTCATTACTGCGATCTTTCGCCACTCCCCACCAGGCTAATACCTTCATCGTGTGGAGGTATTCATTTGAAAATCCGGACGATTCCAACACGTAAATTTCGTACAATGCAGAAATGAATTCAGCGTTCATGATCCGCAGGTTTACAGACTCCATGCGCCCGCATTCAACGATTTTATTAAAAAGTGAACCATTTACCAGGTACATGGATGACACCTGGTCGGAGGAAGAGGAGGTACCTGTTTCCCACTTGTTTTTTCGCGCGGTAATTTCAGGGAACTGTTTTTCAGGAGCGTACAACCGTGGTTTGGGATTCACAACGGCCGTGTATTCGACCTGGGGAACAAATACATTTCCTTGATTGAAGTAATTCCAGTCAAACGGTTTTTCCAGAAACGGTGCGTCTTTATACAGGAGTATATCGTACGAAGACAACAAGTTGTGCTGAGCGTATCCTTTGGAAGTCAATTGGTCAATGACTTTTTTTTCGACGGACTCCAATTGTTCATTGGAGTAAGTTCCGACAAGTGAGATCAACTTTTCAAGCGTGAGGATTCCTGCATTTTTATAGTGTTGATCTGAATGGTCGAATGGGCTGAGTTCCAGCTCCCGCAATAAGAAAAATGCCAGTTGAGATTCGTCGGATAGCCGGCTGATCAGTCCGGTGGTGATAAATAAATCGCCGTGCTCATTGGAAAATGTTCCGATCGAATTGCTTCTGACAGTATATACATTTATTGCGTTCCCGCTTATTGTACGGATTAATTGCGTACAGTAATCCGAAACTGGATCCCCAAACACAATCATGTTGGAGGTGTAGATTAATTCCAAAGCAGATTGCTTGTCTAACTTGTTGAGGTATTGCCAGGAAGTAATATCAGGAATCAGGTATGCTTCATGTGTTTGTTTGCTTAAAAAACCGGGAATCTCACCGGACGCTTCAAGGAGGGTTGTTTTTTCCTGACTGATTGAAAATGAAGTACAATAGAGTAGAATAGTAATAGAAATAAAAATTTTCATGTGTGTGTTTTACATTTAGCTTCAGTGGACTCAAATATACGAATCTTTATTCAGATACGTATTAATAGAAGGCAAAGGGGGATTTGTGAGTTGTTTTTTGTCTGTACAATTAGTTTGGCACACGCTTTGATTCACCTTTTTTGTAAAATTTTGAACCATGAGAAAGTTAACTTTATTTATTGGATTAGTGGGAGTTGCTTTAGGAATGACGAGTTCGGGAATTAAATACCCCACCATCAAAAACTCTGCTTTTCAGGCAGGAGAGGTATTGCGTTACAGAGTGACCTATGGTTTTGTAGATGCCGGAGAGGCGATTATGGAAGTGAAGAGCACTTCCCGGAAAGGAGCAAACAGACCGCTGTACCATGTTGTCGGAACCGGCCGTACATTGGGAGGATTCAATGCTGTGTATAAAGTTCGCGATGTATATGAGTCCTATATTGATCAAAAGTCAATCATGCCCTGGTTTTTTGAACGGGATGTGAACGAAGGAGGATATAAAATCAATCAATCGTATACCTTCTCACAAGATAAGTCGACGGTGCACAACGGGGAAAAATCCTTCAGCACGCCAATGGGAGTGCAGGATATGATCTCTTCTTTTTATAAAGCAAGAACGCTTGATTTTAACAACATGAAGAAGGGACAGGTGTTTGAATTCAAATGCTTCATGGATGACGAAATTTATAACCTGAAAATCAAATACGTCGGAGATGAAGAGGTGAAAATCCGGAAAGGAAAATTTAAAACACACAAATTTGTTCCCGTAGTTCAGACAGGGCGTTACTTCAAAAATGAAGAAGATGTTCAATTCTGGGTAACAGCCGATGAAAATAAAATTCCCCTGCTGGTAAAAGCAAAAATTCCTGTGGGAGTTGTAAAACTACACTTGGTAGAGTGGAGTGGTTTGAAAAACGAATTGACAAGTAAAGTCAAGTAATTCCCGAGAATATAAAACATAAGTAACCGGAATCTGAAAGGATTCCGGTTTTTTTATACATGTAGGGAAGTTACAAAATCAGTTGATCGCTATATGTTTTGTTGCACAGCACATCATTTCCCGGCATTGAAAATATACAAAAGGGAGAATGAATCACATTCTCCCTTTTGTATATTTTCAATGTGAATTATTTCGATTCTTTGTAAATTGAAGTTTTAATTACAACACGTCTGTTTTTCGCTCTTCCGGAATCTGTGCTGTTGTCAGCAATTGGTCGTGTAGGGCCGTATCCTTCAGATTTCAAACGATTTGCATCAACACCTTTGGAAATCAGGTAATCTTTCACCGCTTTAGCTCTGTCTTTTGACAGCTTCATGTTGAGTTCATCGCTACCGGTGTTGTCTGTATGTCCTTCAACCAAGGCTTCTACTTGCGTGTGTTTTTTCAGAATCTCAGCAACTTTGTCCAATTCCGCATGTGATTCGTTTTTGATGACCGCACTTCCGGTATTGAAGAACACCATTTCAGTCGCTCTTCTCAACGTTTCTATCTCGTCTTTTGAAAGCGGGAATTTCATCAGTGACGTTCCGTTTACATAATAATAAGCGCGTTTGTTGTCGTTCTCTTTCTTTGGTTCTACAACAGATTTTGCTTCATATGTTCCGTCAAATGCTCCCAATACGAAGAAACGCTCTCCTCCCTGAGCAACAAAACTTCCGGTAACTTTTACCCAATTTGCTTTGTCTTCAATAAACTCTTCAAAAACAACCTGTGGTTTCAGAGATAACGCTTTGTTGTTCTTGTTTTCAACTTTATCTTTTGAGAAATAAACACCGAGCCCTTTTACCGCTCTTCCTGATTTGTCAGCAAGGTTGATTTCCAAAGAGAAAATGTACGTTTGACCGGCAATCAATGCGTCTGTCAATTCTCCTTGTAGGTATTCACTGTATAAGCTGTAACTGCTCACATCGGTGATTTCTCTGTTTTCAATTGTTTGGAATAAAGACAGGCGTTGATCGTCATAAAAAGCAGTAAAACCGGCATAGTTTGCCTCGGAAGCTTGTTCCCCCATAAAGTTGTGAGGAATTCCTACACTCGTTTTACAAGCGTCTTTCTGGAACAGGTCTACAGAACCACCGTTTGCATTTGACCAGCCATCCGCTTTGTTAATTTGAGCGCGGTAAGTTGTTTTTTCGGCTCCGTTAAATTCATGATTTTTAATCAAATTTTGAGCCGATACTGATACAGAAGTACCAATAGCCAGGATAAGAATAGATTTTTTCATTTGTCTTTACAGTTTTTTGCAAAGGTATGATAAATAGTGTCTTATTGTGTTTTTTTGAGAGATGAATACCGTATTTTTTTTACTGAATGGTAGTGGTTTTGGTCATATTTTGCCTGTACTAAACGTTTTAGTTAAAATGTTAAAATGTGCTTATTTACCAAGGTTTTTTGTTGAAAAATACCTATGTATGCATATAAAAAATCACCTTAGGAAGTACTTTTCACCGTCAAAATTGATCTGTTCATTCAGCATTAAGGTACGGATTACTTCTTTGAATAATTCAGGATCGGAAAGGAGGTTTCTGATCTCAAACGTTGCTTTGGGGGCATCTTCCAGAAAATCGAGTACTTGTCTTTGGTAATCAGGAAGTGTTAATGTATTCATTTCTGACCTGCAATTATCACACTTCCCGCACGGATCGGAGTCAATTCCGAAGTAACTGATCAATTCCACAGAGCGGCATTGTTTTCCTTCCAGGTAGCGCGCAACCGAAGTCAATTTAGCCGTTGCTATTTCTTTGCGTTCAAAATAAACTTCAGGGCGTATTTCCAGGTAATCATAGGGCATTCGTTCTCTTAAAAACGTGATTGTAGGAGCATCTGATTTCCAGTCAATATCAATGATTCCGGACTTTTCCATGTATTTTAATTGTTTTTCCAGTTCCGACTCATGTATGTTGAGCCGTTTACAAATTTCCCGCTCGTGAATTTCCATGAAGTTATTGAAAATCCCCGGATAGGAGCGGGTTAAGAGAGCCGTTACCGGATAATATGTTTCATGCTGGATCTGGAAATTATACAAGGCGGTATTCCCAACAGCAAATTTAACTTTGGTCGGATGAAAAATGCCTTCAGAAAAGGTGAGCTCACCCAATGCTTCCAAAATTTTCAGAGAATTGTAGCATACCACCGGTGCGATGTCAAATGCTTTTGCGAAAACAGCTAAATTGAATGCATACGTTTCTCCGGCGCCGGAACCGATGGCAACTTTTAAATGATTGCAGATCGCTCTGTACACACGTTTAATCTCATCGATCGGAGGATATTTTTGATTCAACTGCTCCTCCATTTGCTGTAAATCTTCCTGTTGCCAGTAATTGATTGCATGGGCATCCTGACCATCCCGCCCACCTCTTCCTGCCTCCTGGAAATAGGCTTCCAGCGAAGCGGGAAATTCATAATGCAGTACAAAACGAACATCCGGTTTGTCAATTCCCATCCCGAAGGCGTTCGTGGCAACCATCACTTTTAATTCACCTTTCAGCCAGGCGACGAGCATTTTTTGCCGTTCTTCTTTGTTCATTCCTCCGTGATATATGCCGGCAGAAATTCCATTTCGATGCAGGGTTGTTGCTACAAATTTGACTGATTTCCGGGTTTGACAATACACAATTCCCGTTTCATCGCTGCGTGATTTGCAGGTGTCAATAACCGATTGAAGTTTGTTGTGCGACAGGTAGCTACTGTAAATAAGGTTGGGGCGTTCAAACCGTGATTGATGTATTCGCGGATGCTTTAGTTCCAGTCGCTCAATGATTTCCTGTTTGGTGGTTGGTGTTGCTGTTGCGGTTAACGCAATAATCGGGACATGCGGGTGAATTTCACGAAGTTTTTTAATTTCCATAAAACTGGGACGGAAATCATGTCCCCATTCTGAAATACAATGTGCCTCATCCACGACAATCAACCCGACGTTCATTTGCTTGAAACGTTCAATAAACAATTTACTTTGAATCCGTTCGGGTGAAGTATAGAGAAATTTATAGCCATTGAACTTCGCGTTGTCCAGAGTGATGTCCAGTTCCCGGTAACTCATTCCGCTCATGATGGCCTTTGCCATGATCCCTTTAGATTGAAGCGTATTTACCTGGTCTTGCATCAAGGCAATCAACGGTGAAATCACCACCGTAATTCCTTCCCGGATGATTCCCGGCACCTGGAAGCAAATGGATTTACCTCCTCCTGTGGGTAAAAGAGCCAGTACATCGTGCCCATTGATTACATCCTCTATAATGGACTCCTGTCCGGGTCGGAAGGAACGATATCCCCAGTATTTATGCAATGTTTCAAGACGTGTGTTCATGCTTCAATTCTCTTCCAAAATTAAGTTTTTTTATTACTTCCCTTATTGGATGACGTCTTTTTAAGGTTTATTTTTACTATTTTTGTTGCATATCGAAAATAATTATGAAACAAGATTTAATCGAAATAAACATTTCTCACCCTACAACTTCAAAAATCAGTCAGGTGGATTGGGATAACCTGCCGTTTGGAAAAGTTTTTACAGATCACATGTTGGTCATGGATTATAAAAACGGGAAATGGCAATCTCCTGAGATCGTGCCTTTCGGACCAATTCCGATGCATCCGGCAATGTCTGCGATTCATTACGGACAATCTATTTTTGAAGGGATGAAAGCGTATAGCCGGGAGAATGGAGATGTGGTTTTATTTCGCCCGGAAATGAATGCAAAACGGTTTATGGAATCCTGCGAACGGTTATGTATGCCTGCTTTTGATGAGGAACTGTTTGTTGAATTGGTTCGAAAACTCGTTGAAGTAGATAAAAACTGGGTTCCGAAGAAAGAAGGAGCTGCCTTGTACATCCGACCGTTTATTTTCGGGACGGATGAAGCCATCGGAATAAAACCTTCTGACACCTACAAGTTTGTTATTTTCTTGTGTCCGGTAGGTGCGTATTATTCGCAGCCCGTTAATGTTAAAATTGAAGAGTACTATACACGTGCGGCGGCAGGTGGGGTAGGACGTGCAAAAACTGCCGGAAACTACGCAGCAGCATTATATCCTGCAAAAAAAGGGCAGGAAAACGGCTACCATCAGTTGTTGTGGACAGATGCGAAGGAACACAAGTTTATCGAAGAGTCCGGAACAATGAACATTTGTTTTATGATCAACGGGACATTGGTAACACCTTCCGAAGATGAAGACACAATTCTGCGGGGAACAACGAAGAGAACACTTGTCGATGTGGCTGATAAGTGGGGGATCCCTGTAGAAGAACGAAAAGTTTCTGTGGAAGAAATCGTAAAAGCGATTGAGGACGGCACATTGAATGAAGCATTTGGGGCTGGGACGGCAGCAACGATTGCAACAATTGTAAAAATAGGTTACAGAGATGGAGATTTTATCCTTTCAGAACCAACCGAAGATGACTTTTCAATGAAAGCTAAGAAATACCTGGATGACCTGAAAGCAGGAAAGACAGAAGATCCGGACGGATGGTGCCTGGTCGTTTAAATGATTGTACGAATTAAATGAATAAAAGCAAAAAAGGAACCGATATGGTTCCTTTTTTGTTTCGGATGTATCAAATCCGCAATCCGTTCGTTTCTTATGATTCTTTAGTGATCATTATTTTATCAATTCGCTGTCCGTCTTTGTCTACGACTTCCAGTTTTAAATCTTCGTATTCGATAAAATCACCGACATGGAGTAAATCACCTTTCAGGTGGATCATTAATCCTGCGACAGTAGAATATTCGGACTGTACATTTTCATCAACAGCAATGTCGAAGTACTTACAGAAATCAAAAATAGAATACTGACCATCGACGAGCCATGACTGCTCATCCCGTTGAAAGATCTGATACTCATTTTGATCCAGTTCCGTTGCTTCACCCACCAGGGCATCCATCACGTCATCCATGGTCACGATTCCTTGCGTGGAACCATATTCATCTACCACAATTCCGTAGTGCATTTTTTCTTGTTTAAACATTTCCAGTACACGGTAGGCGGACGTTTTTTCATTCAGGTAAAGCGGGTCGCGTAAAATCGATTTCAAATCAAGTTCTCCGGATACGATTGGTGCAAATAAGTCCTTTAGTAAAACAATCCCGAGGATGTTGTCAATATTGTGATTGTCAACCACCGGATAAGCAGAATGTTTGTCGGAATTAATTTTTTCTTTAACGCTGTCCCACGAATCATCAATGTTGAAAAATGTAATATCACTTCGATAGGTCAGTAGAGAATTTACCCGTCTGTCTCCCAACTCAAATACACGTTCTACGATATCTTGTTCAATGTCCTGAATTTCTCCTCCTTCGGCACTTTCGCGAATAATTGACTTGATTTCTTCTTCCGTTACCCTGCTTTCAGCTGTTTTTTTGATCCCCAGAAGACGCAGAATTAAATCGTTGGAAGCAGTGAGTAACCACACAAAAGGAGACGTGAGTATGGAGAGCAGGTACATGGGCTTTGCAAGAAATATCGCGATCGATTCAGGAAAGGTCATTCCCAATCGTTTCGGTAATAATTCACCAAGTACAATGGATAAAAACGTTACCAGGAGTACCACTAATCCTGTTCCCAGTTGATTGGAGAATGGTTTTAATGCCGGAAATTGAGCGAAAAATTCAGCTACGTAATCGGTTAAGTTGTCACCACTGTATACCCCTAATAAAATACCAATGAGTGTGATTCCTATTTGAACAGTAGAAAGGAACCGTGTCGGATTTTCTGATAAATCCAAGGCTGTTTTAGCGCCGCCCTTACCTTGTCTCTTCGCATTTTCAAGCTTGAACTTACGGGAAGATACCATGGCCATTTCTGACATTGAAAAAATCCCGTTTAATAAGATAAGAGCGATAATTATGACTATTTCCATTGAAATATAACTATCGTTTTATTGTGTTAGTAAAGGCAAATATACTGTAAAAACAAATTGGTGGGGCAATAAAATGCAGGAATAAAAAGAAAAGGTTGATTTGTAAAATAAAAAAGGGGCTGAACAGCCCCTTTTCTCTTTTAATTGTATAAAAGAATTATTTCTTAACAAATTTGTTAATTGCTTTTTGACCACTAACAGTTGTTGCTTCGTAAATATATACTCCTGAAGTTAAAGAGGACACATCAATAGTTCCACCTTGTGTAGTAGAAATCAATTTGCCATCTAACGACAATACATTTGTTGTCGCGATTGCTTCAGAACCTTTGATGTTTAAAACGTCAATTGCAGGGTTCGGAGAAGCTGTAACTGCAGACATATCCAATGTCTCAATACCAACAGTTTGAGTTCCTTCCACTTTGATGTCATCAACAAATAAAATGAACTGGTCTGTACAGTTGTAATGACGGAACGCGATGTATACATTCGCTGTATTGTCAAAAGCAGAAAGGTCAACAGTTCTTGTCACCCAAGCATCAGAAGCCAATGTTTCTGTATAAACCCCTGTTCCTGTTGAAGCGGAAGCCAATGCCGTTGCCAACGCAGTTTGATCAGCGGCAGTAACTACATAAACAGCATAGTTTTCAGCAAAATCAGTAGCATCAGCTGCCCCACGTCCCCAAGATAAAGAAACATTTGTATAGCCTGTCAGGTCAATTGGAGTTGTAAGAACCCAGTTGTCAGGAGTTAATGCTACTGTATCCCATGAGTTAGACCCAAGAACAGTTCCCTGAGATTCAAATGATAAGCCAGATCCTGTAAGGTTAAATGCTCCCCAGTTTTTACCGTCCTGATCAAGATCATAAACAGCAGAGATTTTTGTTTGGAAGTCTGTTAATTCAGATGCTGAATAAACAGTAGTTTGAGCATAAGAAGCAGCTCCGGCAAGTGCAGCAACTGCGAATAAGTAAATTTTCTTCATACTATAGCTTTTTTAAAGTTTAACGGGTAAATTTAGAATTAAATAATAACACAACAAATATTTTAACAAAAAAAATAAATTGGCTTCACACCCTGTGTGGATTTACTGCTTATATTTTACTTTGGACGTGTACTTTTTTCTGTATTTTATTAATTTTAGCACCATGATAAAAGTACATGACCTATACAAAGAATTTTCTTTGAATGCAAAGCAGAGAAAAGAACTTGCTACAAAAGAAAAAATAGCTGTTGCTGTAAAAAACATCAGCTTTGAATGTCAACCCGGTAGAATTTATTCCTTACTGGGGCCGAACGGGGCGGGTAAAACGACAACCTTACGCATGATCTCGACCATCTTTCAGCCAACATCCGGTTCCATCGAAATCGGTGGTGTGGACGCTGTCAGGTATCCGCAGGAAGCCCGGAAAAAAATCGGATTTCTGACGGGATCCGCAGGATTGTATGCACGTTTGACTCCCAACGAACTGGTAAAGTACTTTGCCGATTTATATGGGGTAGATAAAGCAACGTTCGAGGCACGTAAGAAACGGTTGTATGACCTGCTCGATATGCATGAATTTGCGAACAAGCGAATTGCAAAGCTGAGTACCGGTATGAAACAGAAAGTTTCCATCACACGAACCATGATTCACGATCCGGAAGTTGTTGTGTTTGATGAACCAACCAGTGGATTGGATGTGATTACGGCGGAGAACATCATTACACTTATCCGGAATTGTAAGAACGAAGGAAAAACAGTAATTTTTTCCAGTCACATCATGTCGGAAGTCGATTTGCTGAGTGATGACATCGGAATCATTCACAAAGGAAAAATGCTGTTTAACGGAACAAAAGAAACGTTTATTCAGAATAAACAGGAAGACTCGCTGACAGGGGAATTCATCCGGATTGTGAAACAAGGATAAACGAACGCGATAAAAGAAGTACTATGATAGTTACAATATTTAAAAAAGAATTAATCGAAACCTTAAGGGATAAACGAACACTGATTGTGATGATTGTCATTCCGGCATTGTTGTTCCCTTTGATTTTTAAAATAACCTCTTCTTTCTCCCGTGATATGAGCGAGAAAGCAGCAACCAAAACACTGATTGTCGGATATGTCGGCGAAGAAGGGAGAGTATTAGAAGAGCTCAAAGCCTCTGATGCAGCGGAGAAGGGGAAGTATAAATGGAAAAAATTTGCGGATACCACAGCAGTAAAAGAAGCAATTCAGGCAGATAGTATTCAACTGGGATTGTACCTGGGAGAAGGAGTGGAAGGAATGATTTATGGCAACAAAACGGCAAAAATTAAAATCTTCCACGATGCTACAAATTTAGGCTACAGAGAACGTTTTGAACAGAAAGTTCAGCAGTTTAATGAGAAAATGACCCAGGAGCGATTGGATTCCCTGAAAATTGACAAACAATTATTCAATGTGCTCGATGTTCAGGAGGTGAATGTCGCTTCAACACAGGAAATGATCGGGAAGATGGCAGGAGGAATGTTGCCGTATATTTTTATCATTTTCGGATTCATCGGGTGTATGTACCCTGCCATTGACCTGTTTACAGGAGAAAAAGAGCGGGGGACTGTTGAAACGCTATTGACAACACCGGTTCCACGTTGGAAAATTCTGACAGGTAAAATGGGAGTCGTTGTTGTGAGTGGTCTGATCGCGGCATCCTTTGCAATTGGAGGATTGTACTTTTCGGCGCAAAGCATTACATCCGGGAAATCGATGGAAGGATTATCTGCCGTGCTGGATTCGTTGTTCAGTCCGGGGACACTGATCACAATGTTTGCACTGGTGATTCCGTTGGTTATTTTTTTCGCGGGGATTATGGTGCCCGTCACCGTATATGCAAAATCATTCAAAGAAGCACAAAGCATTATTACACCTTTAAACATTGCTGTTCTGGTTCCTGCAATGATCGGAATGTTCCCGGGAATCGAGTATTCGGTTGAGACTGCATTTATACCGGTGATTAATGTGGTACTGGCTACAAAGGAAATCATAGCAGGAACAATTGATTACACGCTCTATGCCTGTACATTGTTTTCATTGATTGTATTAGCGTTTGTTGCGGTATTCCTCTCTCATAAACATTTTGGAAAAGAGACGAATATTTCATCCAATTAATTACATGTTTTATTCATCCGACTTGTGAACATTAATTGGCGTATAAGTTTTTTTTCACTTGAACATTCACACGGATTTCCTGTCTACTTTTGATATTAAATCAAGGTTTATGAAGCGTATTGGTGTAATTGTAGGAGGATTTTCATCCGAATTTGAGATATCCAGAAAAAGCGGGGCAACGATTATTGCTAATTTTCCGGATGCATACGTACCTGTAGAGATTATTTTGTCAAAAGAAAATTGTCAGGCAAAATGGGAAGGTATGTTGTTTGACATTGAACTGAAAGATAAGGGATTCAAAGCAGGAAGTGAATGGATCTCAATAGATGTTTATCTGATCTATACACACGGTGACCCGGGAGAAAACGGACGTCTTCAGGCACTGTTTGATATGTACGATATCCCGTATATAAATTCCGGGACCCTTGCTTCTGAACTGTCATTTGATAAATGGTTTTGTAATCAATTCTTCAAGGGATTTGATGTGCGTGTTGCCGACTCAAGGTTGCTGTTGAAAGGCGATGTTGTCGATGAACAGGAGATTACAGGAACGTTGGGATTACCTCTTTTTGTAAAACCGTGTGATTCCGGTTCCAGCTATGGTATTTCCAGGGTCAACCGAAAGGAAGATTTAAAGGATGCGGTTGAGAAAGCATTCCGGGAAGGAGATAGTGTTGTCGTGGAATCTTTCCTGGATGGAACAGAAGTTACATGTGGTGTTTATCGAAATGAAAAGGGAATTCATGCATTGCCGTTGGCTGAAATTGTGAGTGAGAATGAATTTTTTGATTACGAGGCAAAATACCTGGGTAAATCTCAGGAGATTGTTCCGGCTAGAATCTCAGACGAACATAGAGAAAGTGTACAGGAGGTAGCGCGAAGAATCTACGGAATTCTGCGGCTGCGTTCCATTGCCCGCATCGATTTTATGCTGGTCAACGGGGTTCCTCATTTGATTGAAGTAAATACAACCCCCGGTTTTACGGAAGAGAGTCTGGTGCCGCGAATGTTGAAGCATCAGGGAATATCATTAAAAGAATTCTGGACAGAAATAATTACATACGAGTTGAGGTAACTTTTCCCGTCAAATTACAAAAGCGGCAGATCGGTTCGGACGGATCTGCCGCTTTTTTATGGACTCATTCACATTTGCTTGTGAAAACTAACAATTGTGGTCTGCGAATTGCAGTTGATTTCCATGTTATTTTTGAGGATATGCAAAAAATCACTCTCTATACCGCTATTTTTTTGGTGTGTTCCATCCGGCTTTTTTCACAAAACGAATTTCCTTCGTACCATCCGCCGCTCAAAATCCCATTGATTCTGGCAGGTAATTTCGGAGAGTTGAGGCCGAATCACTTTCACATGGGACTTGATTTTAAAACACAGGGAAAAGAAGGATTTGAGTTGCATGCGGTAGAAGACGGGTATGTGTCACGGGTGAAAGTCGCCACATACGGGTATGGAAAAGTTGTGTATGTTGATCATCCGAATGGAAAAACAAGTGTGTATGCCCATTGTAGCAGGTTCACGGGGAAGTTGGACAGCGTTGTTCGGAATGAACAGTACCGGGCACAGAAATTTGAAATTGAACTGTTTCCTGCAGCAGGAGAAATTCCATTGAAAAAAGGGGAAGTGTTTGCCCTTTCCGGCAATACAGGAGGTTCAACCGCGCCTCATTTACATTTTGAAATACGGGATACAAAAACGGAACATGCCCAAAATCCATTGGTGTATGCATTTGACCTTCCGGATAAAAGAGCTCCTGAATTGCGAAAAGTAAAGGTGTTCGCCGTCAATGAACAAGGGTACCTGGTTCCGGGGAAGTCCCAGGAAAGTGTTATTGTGAATACAAAAACCGGGTATATGATTGCAGGAGATACACTGAAGATTCCTGCATCGTTTTGCTCTTCATTTGGCGGTGTCGGGTTGGCGTTTGATATCATCGACCGGTTGGACGCGGCTGAGAACCCGTGCGGGTTGTACGGAACATACCTGGTAGTAGATCGCGATACGGTTTTCGGGCAACGGACGGATGAAATTTCATTTGAACATTCCCGATATGTTAATTCCCACCGGGATTTGTCTGCGATGGGAAATCAGTATCATAAGTCCTTCAGGAATATAAGCAATCCGCTGGAGATTTACCTGGGAGATCAGCTGGGGGTAATTCATCTTCTGCCGGGAGAATCGAAGCAGGTACAATTAACGGCATATGATCCGAGAGGAAATACCTCGAATCTGGTATTTGTCTTACAGGCATTGCCCGGAGAGCCGGCGCCCAATTACAATCCTTCCAGTGAGCAATACTGGTATCCCGAAGAGCCGTTTTTACGTACGTATAAAAACTGGGAGGTGAAAGCGGATTCATTTTCTATTTATGAACCCTTTGCGGTCTCTGAACATACAATACCACATATTTGTGATGTCAGTACTCCTTTGCAAAAACGCATAACAGTGAGAATGAAACTGGAGCATCCGAAAACAGATGTGCAGAAATATTACATTGCGGTGACAACTAAAAAAGGAGGTAAAAAAGCATTGACTACAAATTACAGGGACGGATGGTTGGAGGCGAAAACAAACAACGCAGGAAACTTTTCCATTCAGATGGATGAAACTCCCCCTGTCATCAAGCCGGTGTCGGCCACCGTGAATGTTACCGGGCGACAAGTACGTTTTAGTGTGACCGATGCGCATTCGGGGATTGAAACATATAATCTGTACATCAACGGGGTGTGGCAGTTGCTGGAGTACGAGTACAAAGGAAATTATGTATTCTTTGATGTGCCGGAAGGGCTAACCGGTGAAAATGAGGTGAAGCTGGTTATCGGTGATGCGTGTGGAAACGTGACGGAGTGGTCGAAGAAGTTGAATTTTATCGCGCCTAAGTAATGAAGAGGAGGGGAGACTTTCAAAATCGGTGTTGTATAGAGGCGGAAATATCCAAAAAATAGTAATTTCGCAGCATGAAATGGATTGGAAGCCGTATAAGCGTTGTTGATACAAAAGATAAAACAACGATTGTTATATATCCTGAACGGAAAGCATTCATTAATGCATTAATGGGGGCGTGGATTTTTATGTGGTACAGCATCGGATTTACAGTTGTCTGGTCGTATTTTATGTTGAAATTGACGCAACAGGAAAAACTGATCCTGGTGATCTTTATGTCGTTCTGGTTGTATTATGCTGTTCGGGTAACGCGTTCTTTTCTTTGGTTGTTCAAAGGAAGCGAAAACCTGAAAATTGATCAGATCGGATTGACGATTAAAAATGCCACGGGACGCATTGGACGTGCAACGCCGTATTACCTGGAGAATATAAAAAAGATTCGTCTGGAAATTCCTAAACAGCGCTCCTTGCAGACGGCATGGGAATCATCTCCCTGGGTTCGCGGAGGAGAACGCATTGAATTTGATTACATGGGGAAAGTTGTTCGACTGGGAAGAAAGCTCAATGAAAAAGATGCTACATTACTGTTTAATCTCATTACAAAACGAATCGAAGAGCACATCCGCCACAAAACAAAACGGGAAAAAACAGGGGAGAAGTAAACGATTGGTTTAATTGATTCGGTACTTCTTAAAAAAGGCATCCCAATTCCAGATGAAACTGGATACCACTTCATCCATTCGTTTTAAAAACAATGGATTCGGCGCTTGCATGCGCTTGAAATATTCATCCTGGAAGTCGTTCAGCCGGTATTTGTGAAAAATTGCTTTAGACATTCCGTAAATCATATTTTTGGAAGGATGATTCACACGTTGAATGAACGATTGATAATCACGGATTAGTTTTTTGAAATCAGCGGTCGGCAGTTCATAAATGGCTGCTAACTTTTCAAAGATGATTTCTTCAACTCTTCCCGCTTGCTCCGGTTCAAATGTGCTTTCCAGAAAGGAAAGATTTCCCACAATCGTGATCAATGCAAATTCGCCATCATTTTTAGCGTCCAGATTAGGTGACCGGACAAAAGCCACATCGTCATTGATGAGCTGTGCGACTTCAGGAAATCCGTTATCAACCGTTTCAAACAACGCGTTGATAAAGATATTTGCTACCTGATTGTCAGTCAATTTCTTTTTTATTAAAGTCCCCAACATGAATATGCAATTTTATAATACAAATTTACGAGGTTGCTCTTCCGTTCTAACAGGTGTAAATGGCTCTTTATTAACGAAGTTATTAACAATAAGGTAGTACAGGGCTAACATCTATTGTTGATAACAACCAGGTAAAACGAAAAAAGCATCCCGTTCAGGATGCTTTTCTATCAGTTGAATTGATTGAATCAATTAATCTTCATCATCTTCCCATTCCTCGTCGTCTTCCCATTCTTCATCTTCATCCCACTCTTCATCATCGTCACTGTTGACAAGGTATTGGCTGTAATCGTCATCGACTTCTTCATCTTCTTCTCTTCCGAACAGATCAAATTCTTCATCCAGATCTTCATCATCAATGTACAGCGCATCTTTCCCGCTTTTTTTGTAAGCGTTCATTTTCTGTTTTTTGTTCTTTCCGTCGGCAGTGTCGTCGTATGGTCTTGGTTTTTCTCCTTCTTTTTTCTTCTTAACGATTGGTGTTTTCCCCGGAATGATTGCGGGAGTATCGTTGTCTTCATCCGGCATCGGAACCTTGAAGTCATCCGTGCGTTTTGGTTTTTCTGAAGTGTTTTTTTGAAACGGTTTCTGTTCCCGTGGCGGAGCGTTGTCAAATTTTGGTTTGTGCCCTCCGCCTCCTTCACGGTTGTCGCGTTGAAAACGTTGTTCTCCTCCCTTGTTGTTCGGACGCTCATCGGCTTCTTTTATAACGCATCTTCTTCCGTTGAAACTATATCCGTCCAATGCCGAAATTGCACTTTTTGCTTGTTCGTCATTGGGCATTTCAACAAATGCAAACCCGCGGGATTTGTTCGTTTCCTTGTCCTTCGCAATTGTAACTTTTGCAACAGTCCCGTATTGTTGAAACAATGTCAACAATTCATTCTCAGTAACGCCAAAATCCAATTTGGCAACAAAAATGGTAATCATTTTATCTGGTACAACACTAATTTAGTAGGTTCGAAGATAGAACAAATCTTTTTTTATTTGCAAAAAATAAAAAAAAAAATAAAAAAGCAGCGTCGAAAACGACACTGCTCCGCTATAAAAATGTGGTTAAATGGCTATTGTTTCTTTAACAAATCGCGAATTTCTGTCAACAATTCCTGGTCTTTTGTAGGTGCAGGTGCTGCTGGTGCTTCAACAGTCTCTTCTTTCTTTCTCATGTTTTGAAGTCGGTTCATCATTTTGACAACAATAAAGAGAACAAAAGCAACAACAAGGAAATTGATCACAGTTGCAATGAATTTTCCATACAATGCGCCATTCCATGCCAATCCGTCCAGTTTTTCTGCTCCTGCTGCTTTCATCGCAGGATTGAGAATCAACGGTGTGATAATGTCTGCTACCAGGGAAGAAACAATTGCGTTGAAAGCTGCTCCGATTACCACAGCCACTGCCAGATCAATTACATTACCGCGCAGGATAAATGCTTTAAATTCTTTTAACATATGTTTAGTTTTTAAAATTTTATACGAATCTATCGAAAGTCATGTGAATAAACAAACATTTTTTTGTCTATTATCCTTGAATTTTAAACGGTTGCCTGTTTAAAATGGATCTGCCAAGTGTCAGTTCATCGGCGTACTGAAGTTCGGAACCAATTGCTACACCTCTCGACAGGGAGGTGATTTGTACCGGAAAGGAATTGATTTTTTTAAACAGGTAATAATTGGTTGTATCCCCCTCCATGGTTGCGCTCAATGCAAAAATAATTTCATTCACATTCCCGGATGCCGCTTTTTCAATCAGCGGATCAATATTCAGATCGTTGGGGCCGATACCGTCCATGGGGGAAATGATCGCTCCGAGTACGTGATACACCCCTTTATAGGATTCTGTCGCTTCAATGGCCAGGATATCCCGGATGTCTTCTACCACGCAGACCGTGGAATGATCCCGTGAGGGATTGGAGCAAATCGAGCAGACAGGAGTGTCTGAAACATTTCCGCATCCCGAGCATTTTTGTACATACTGTTTCATTTCCAGGAATGAATGTGCAAATGTGCTGACCTCCTCTTTTGAACGATTGAGCAGGTTCAAGGCGAGTCGAAGCGCCGTTCTCTTCCCGATTCCCGGAAGGGAGGACAGCTGCTCAACGACGTTTTCAATATGTTTTGACGGGATTTTCACGGGGTAAAAATAGCGATAATTTGTGAGGATAATACGGGAGAACTCATGGACTTATTTCCAGTCTAATACTCTGAAATGGTCTTTCCTTTGTGTATTGTAGTGTCCCTGGATGATACGCAATAGAGCATCGACACTTTCTTTTTTTGACAGTTTTGTGGGAACGATTCCGATGATTTGTCGTGCGGGATATTCTTTGGTGACCGGATCATAAATACGTTTCAAATAAGGTGTGTTCAATTGATAATATTCAGGTACAAGTGTATATCCCCCGTTCAGATCAACCATTTTGATCAGGATGTCCATGTTTCCGCCGCTGTAATTCCATTTATTTTCCAACTCGTCTTTTTCCAATTTGCAGAAATTAACCATTTGCGTGCGCAGGCAATTTCCTTTGCTCAATAACCACGGCTGCTCTTCTTCCAGCTCTTCGGGAGCAATTACCGGATGAGCAGCATTTGGATAATAAATCTTTATTTCTTCCTGAAACAACGGAATTGTTCGCATCCGCCTGCTGGTTTGAGGTCCTGCCATAATGCCGATATCATACTGATTGTCTTCCATCGCTTCAAGTAACTCTTCTGATTTTAATTCGTGAATGGACAGTTGAAGAAAAGGCATCTGCTGTTGCACTGTTTCAAAAATATCGGAGATAAGATAAGCACTGACCGTCGGGATGATAGCCATCCGAATGAGTTCTGTATGATTCCCGTTTAACTTCTGTACAAGGGTGGAAATCCGGCTGTATTCAACCTGTACATCCTTCAGAATTTCAATCAATTGTTCACCTTCTCTGGTTGGCTCCAACGGGATGCGGGAACGTTCAAAAATCACAAACCCCAGCAAATCTTCCACTTTTTTGATTTGCATAGACAAGGTTGGTTGGGTAACGAAGCATTTTTCACTCGCTCGTTGAAAGTTCCGTTCATTGTTCAACTCCAGGATATAATTAATTTGTTGAGGAGTTATGTTATAATAATTATCGATCATTTTATAAAATTAATCAATATAAACTATATGAGCAAACTGATTATTTTTGTATCATTGGTTAAACGATAAAAACAAACAACATGGAAAAGGATATGAATTACGAGAAAGAATTGAACAAATTACTGGCAGACTACCAGTTACATTATCAAAATCTACGGTCCCTGCACTGGAATATAAAAGGAGAGAATTTTTTTGAGTTGCACGTGAAGTATGAAGAATGGTATACACGGGCGTTGGAAATTGTGGATGAATTGGCAGAACGGTTATTGACCTTGGGCTTACAGCCGATCTCTTCTTTTTCCGGGTACCTGGCTGAAAGTGAAATCAAGGAAAATCCGATTATCAATGACGGGAAAACAGGAGTGCAGTACATCCTGGAAGCACAGCAGACGCTGTTGAAACAAGAACGGTTGATTCTTACACTGGCTGCAGATAAAGCGGATGAAGGAACAAGCGCGTTTATGAGTGATCTGATTCGTGAAAAAGAAAAAGAAAACTGGATGCTGCGTGCCTGGTTGAACAAATAGATTACACATACAGACATAAACCGAATGTGCCCACCGTTGCTGGTGGGCATATTTTGTTTCAACTACTTTTGTTCCGTTGATGGGATCAGTTGTAGATTCTCAATTCTGAATTGCCATCAAAAACAGTAACATACATCCGCAGACCAAAGTCTGACCCGGAAAGCGGAGAACCGTCATACAATGAGAATGTCGCGCCGGTGCACAAATCGTCCAGTTGCAGGAAATTATCATCATTGGTTACAAGCGGATCCTCACAGGTGCCGTCATTGGCAGGGGAATGCCGGTCAAATGCAACAAATTCATAAGTACTTCTCCGGTAAACGACAACGCCTTTTGAACCCCCTTGCACATAGGCATATCCGCCAACTCCGGTTAAATTACTATAAGAAGGAAGATTGATGTTAATACTGATGTCGAATGGGATACTTGGTACGGGATGCCGTCTGTTTTTATTGCAGGAGGAGGTGCTTGTCAGAAAAATAAGAACCAGACTAAAAATAATTGATAACTTCATTGCGTTTTTAGTAATTAAAACAAAAGTATGAAATATATGAATCTGCACGTTAGAACGATCATGTTTCCTCTTTTAGTATGTGGAACGCTCTTTTTTATGGATTCATGTGCCAGCTCAAAAGTTGGAAAAACTCCTGAGACCGTTGCGGAATCAGAAGAATTATTGGCTAAAAAACGTAAAAAAGAAGCCAAGGCAGCAAAAAAAGAAAACAAGGCGGCACACAAACGTCATTGGGATATGCAGTCGAAAGCAGCAAAAAAATCGGTGAAAGAAAATAAGAAACGCCTGAAGAAAAATCAGAAGAAAAAAGGACGTATGATTCCGTGAAAAATCTGCTATATATGAAAAACCAGCTCATAAGATTACTCCTTATTCCTGTTCTTACCATTTCTTTTACTGCAAAGGCACAGCCATATCTCGGAGTACAGGTACTGACCGGAACAGAATTGTATACACATTACAAAACACCAGTCTTGCATGAGGCAGGAAAACAAATCCGTTCCGGGACCCCGGTTCTGAATCCGTCAATTGGTCTTTCAGGTATCTGGGCATTTGCTGATGATGAGGATGTTATGCCGTATGTTAAGTTGAATAGTTTTGTTACCTACAGCCCGTTTTCCATCCCATACGGATCAGAGCGGACACAGGGAGCGGCTAATTTTGCTTTTTTGTTCGGTCCTGGAGTTTACCTGGAAAGCGGACTTGTTCAAATCCAGGTGCTGTACGGTTACCAGTTCAACAAGATTGATCTCTACAAGACGAATTCCGGATTGTCGAACGGAGACAGGTGGTTTGAAACACATGTTATTGAAATAGCGGGCGGTTTCGGATTGGCGGATTGGTATACGGTGGCTCCTTTTTTTAAAGTCGGATTTAATAAATACGAAGCACGCACCTTTCATTTTGGTGTAAGGTTTGGAGTTGGTCTCTGGAATGGGGAGGCTGCTTTCTGATTTCATTTTTTATTCCTAAATTTGTGCTTTAAAATCAGAGGATTATGGGCAAGTCAACCTGCATGCTACTTATCAGTTTACTTTCATTTGGAAGTACTTTCTCGCAAACAACCGAATTGTTTGAAACCAGTGGAAACAAAATTATCGATCCATGTGGAAATGAATTCATTATGCGCGGTGTGAATTACTCATTGGCGGATGACTGGAATTTTCCGGGAAATCTGAACAACGGGAAAGAGCTTTCAACACAGATTATCCAGGCAAATCCAAATACAGTGCGCGTTCAGTGGTATGTAGATTACGGACAACCGGCACGGCCACAATTGACATTGACGGGATTAGATAGTGTGATATCCCGTTTTGCGGCTGCAGACATAGCAACCGTTCTCGAAATTCACGATTTTACACACATCCACACGGATACAACCTTGTTCAATGCGCAGGTAGTCGGGTGGTGGACGAGTCAGCCGGTGCTGGAACTGATTGAAAAACATCAATCACACCTGTTTGTCAATGTGGCTAATGAATATGGCCCCGCCATGTACCCTGCGCCAAATTATACGTTGAACCCGAACTACGCAGCAGAAATTACAACATGGGTGACACATTACAAAAACGTCATTATGCGGTTGCGAAATGCAGGAATTGATGTGCCGATCATGATTGACGCACCGAATTATGGAATGGATTACCAAACCGTAATCAACCATGCGGTAGCATTTAACAATCACGATCCCTTGAATCGGATTATCATGAGTTGTCATGCATACTGGAACGAAACAGCAGGGGGAATGGAATCAATTGTCAACCAATTAGCGGGATTAACTGTTCCTGTGGTGTTCGGGGAGGTTGGAAATGTTGATTTTTCCTGCAATGCCATTCAGATGAACAGTTTGCTGGCGAAAGCACAGGAACGACAAATGGGCTGGTTGGCATGGACCTGGAACCGGGATGAATGTGCAGTGCGGAATATGACAGCCAATGAACCGGGGAATCCTGCTTCCGCAACTGACGGACAGTTTTCAACGTTGACAGCATACGGACAAACGATTGTCAATAACCCGACATTCGGATTGACAGCACATGCGCAAAAAGCAGATTTCTCCTGTTTGCTGGGACTTCCGGCAATCGAACATACGATCGCGGTTTATCCGAACCCGGTGCAGGATGGGATAACAATTTCCATTGAACAACCATTTTACAATATCGAAATCACCCTGGTTGACGTGAACGGAAAAATTCGTAAAACGCATACCGGAACATACCTCGAAACGAGTGGTCTGCAACAGGGAATCTATTTTCTGCACATCTCAGTTGATGGAAGCAGTTATGTATTGAAACTGGTAAAATAAGGTTTTAAAACGCAGGAGTCCCGATCGTTTTATACTGTTCCTTTTTCTTCCCGGATTTTCCTTTTGAGGATTTATCTTTCTTCTTTGTTTTTTTCTCTTTGTCCTTTTCCGGTGCGAGTTGGATTGGACTTTGCTCGGTAGCAGGATGCGAATTTTGCCCGTAAACAGGTTTCACATTAAATCCGAGAAACGATAAAAACACAAGGCAATAGAATGCTGCTTGTCTGAATGCGGACATTTTTTGCTGTCCGGTCAATTGATAGCGGTAAAAAATGCCACACGTGTTTTCATCAATAGAAGAACAGATTTCCGCAGTTGTTTTATCGCGGAAGTCAATGATTGTTTTCGAACACGACCGGCAGTAGTAACCATCGTCATTTTTTTTCATTCGCTCCAAAAGAAAGGGGCATGGGTTGTCCACCCGTAATTGTCGGTTTGTTTTCATAACTGTCCTGATAGTTGAGTATCAAATATAAGGAATTTGACGATCGTGTCAATCAAATGATTAAATTTACTTCCTTGCTTTATTTTAATCCAGATAATATGTCATCTAACTCATTATTCCAGGTTGATCTGAACGGTGTTTTAAAAGTCCTTTCCGATAGTTTATACAGCAGTTACCAGGTATTTATGCGGGAATTATTACAGAATGCCGTAGATGCGATCAATGCCAGAAAACACCTCGGAGATACCTTTACACCCGCCGTTACGGTCAATTTTATGGTGTCAGGGGGCATACGGACGATCAGCGTAGAAGATAACGGAGTTGGGTTGACACTGGCGGAAGTAGACGAATTTTTGTCGCGGATTGGTTCCAGTTCAAAGTCAAACCGGCAGGACCGGGAAAGTTTCATCGGCCAGTTCGGAATTGGGTTGTTGTCGTGTTTTATGATCAGCGATGAAGTCATTGTAATCAGTAAATCCGCTAAAAATGAAGAAGCGGTAAAATGGATCGGAAACATCAACGGAACCTATCAGAAAATGAACATCGAAGAGCAAATTCCGGTTGGTACAAGTGTATATTTGCGGGTAAAGGATGCGATCAAACTCGATGAAGATTTATTGCAGTCGCTGCTTGGACGCTATGGAACATATTTGAATCTCCCGATTCGGTGTCTCGTGAATGATGAAGTGAAAAATAATTTTCAGCGTGATTTCCCATGGAAGGTCTCGGCAGAAGAAGTGATTGCTGTCGGACGAAGAACATTCAAAGAAGAATTCCAGCGGTACATTCCCTTGAAGGACCGAAGCGGAAAAACAACCGGAGTTGCATATATCATTCCCCGGACAACACATGCGATTACCAATAATGCACACACGGTCTACATCAAAAATATGTTCATTACGGATCATTGTACCACGATTTTACCGGAATGGGCATTCTTTGTGCGAGCAATGATTAATTCCGGAAATATCAGTCCGACAGCCTCGCGGGAAGAAATTTATAAAAATCAGGTATTGGAGGATGTGCGGGAAGATTTGGGAGAATGTATCAAACAATTTTTGGTGCGGTTGAGTGAAACAGACCCGGTATTCCTGCATCACCTTATCGGAACACACGGAACCGCGCTGAAATCTCTCGCTCTGAATGATGAGAAATTCTTTCACTTCATTTCAAAATGGTTCCGTTTTCCCACTTCCGAAGGACTGCTTACATTGGAAGAAATCAAACAGCAGACAAAAATGATTTTATATGTTCCTGACCTCGATCAGTTCAAACAACTGTTGCCGGTTGCCAGAGGAAACGGGCAGTTAATTATCAACTCCGGTTACATCTACGATACGGAAATTTTTAACCGCCTGAATGAACAGGATAAGACAGCCATTTACCAGGCCATTGACGTCGAATTTTTCGGAAATATATTGAAAGATGTTTCCTTGGAAGAGACCGACCGGTATAGAGACCGTCTGAAACAACTGCAATACCACCTGGATTATTTCAACTGTGAATTGGAAATCAAACAATTTTCGCCGGATTCACTGCCCATGATTTTCTACATGTCGCAACAAAGCTTGATTGAACGGGATGTAGCAAATATTCAGCAGGAGAGTGATGATCTATGGGCAGGTATCACGGGAGCCGTGTTCTCGTTTGAACAAGCCTATCATTCCAAACTGTTTCTCAATCTGAACAATCCGACCATTCAGAAACTATTGAATCAAACAACGGGAGCCAGCGATGAGTTGTTTATGGAAACGATGTACATCAACTCAATGCTGTTGGGACATTATCCGCTCAACAAAAAGGAAATGGACATTATGAACAACAACATGGAGCAATTGCTGAATAAAATTTTGTAAGCATGAAGCAGCTTCCGATTACAACAGCAGAAGAACTGAAACAGGCGATCGTTCATTTTGAAGAGCATGCAGACTATGTTTCCGGATACCAGGAGAAAATAGCAGAAAAATTGCTATGGAAAGCGCAGGAATTGAAAAACATAGATCTTGAGTTTGAAGTAAGAGCGATGCTCATTTCGTATTATAACAACCGGCATAAAGATGATCAGATGCTTGCTACCTTTCCCTGGCTGTTGCAGCGATGTGATGAAGACCGGGAGCGATTCAACTACAAGTATATACTCCGGTTGTATCGTTTGATAATAACGATCGGACAACAATACAGTGCTATTCCGAAAACAAGAGTGATTGAATTATTTGATGACTTTGAACGGCGTTACCGGGAAATGGGAGTCGGTGAAAAAATGATTAGCCATTACAAGTTTTACCTGTATTCTGAAATGGGAGAAATCGAACGGGCTGAAAAAGAATACGCTGTTTGGCAGGCGGCATCGTATGCTGTTTTTTTTCCGTGTAAAAAATGTGATGAAGTATTCCTGGATGCTTACCTTGCAGCGGAAGGAAGATATGAAGAATTACTGGAGCTGCTTCAGCCTGTACTGGATGGAAGGATTACGTGCCATGGGAACGAACTCTTCGGTCTTCATCAGGCCATGCTCGCCTGTATGATGCTCGGACGCTGGGAAGAAGCCACGATGTATGAAGTCAGAAGCCGAAAACACCTGGACCCGGATGTCGGTTATTTATATGCGTTTTCTTCTCACCTATTGTATTATGGAATCACCGGAGCATTCGAAAAAGGAAGAATTCTTTTTGAAAAACAGTTGCCACATGCCCGGGAGTCAGTTCCCGATCTGCCACGCTTGAAATTTTTTACCGCATCACAGGAGTTTTTCAGCCGATTACATAGAAGTGGCCGTACATTCGTTCATTTAAAACTTCCGGGGTTTACAGCAGTACAGGCGGGAGAAAACGGATATGAAGTCGATGCGTTGGTGAGCTACTGCCGGGATGAAATGAACCGGTTGACGGAAGCGCTCGACCGACGCAATGAAAATGATTATTATAGAAAACAAACTGCGTCGTTAGTGGAACGATATGCAACTACTGAAAAATAACAGGTATGGGAATGAATATTGCGCTGAATACACGTGAAGGGCTTTTGGAAGCGATTTCATACATTGAAGATGAAAAGAGGAATTCGACAAACGAATTGGAAAAACTGGCATTTAATTGCCTGAAAAAGACACAGGAATTCAACGATATTGATCTTGAGTACCGGGTTCGGATCGCATTGATTGTGATTCATAATGATCTACATAAAACCGATCTGGTCGTTTCCATGTTTCCCTGGTTGCTCAATACCTGTGATAATAACAAAGGCCGTTATGATTACAAACAGATTTTATGGTATTACCGCTGGATCATTACCGCAGCCAAACATTACAGTTCCATTCCTAAAAGCAAACTATTTGAACTGACGGAAGATTTCGAACGACGTTGCCGTGAAGTCGGAATCGGTGAAAAAACCATTCACGATTATAAGTTTTATTTTTATTCGGAAATGGGAGAGTTGGAGCTGGCAGAAAAAGAATATGTATTGTGGCAATCAACATCATACAACATCTTTCATGAATGTGAAAAATGTGACAAACTTTTTTTAAACTGTTACCTGGCAGACAGAGGAAGGTACGAGGAATTACTGGAAGTGATTCAACCTGTGCTCCGGGGAGAAATTACGTGTCATTCGAACGAACGATATAACTTCCATTTGGGAATGCTGGGGTACATGATGTTGGGAAAATGGGAAGAGGCCGAGTTTTTTGCAGCTAAAAGTATGAAGCAGTTGAATCCGAATGTTGCATTCCTATATCCGTTTTCGTCGCACATGGTCTATTATGGAATCACCGGACAGTTTGAAAAAGGCCGGAAAATTTTTGAAAAACAGTTTCGATACTTGTTGGGTGCATTGCCGGATGTGCCAAGGCTGGAATTTTTAGTAGGTGCGTTGGAGTTTTTTAAACGCTTGTATAAAAGCAACCAGCAGTTAATTCGGTTAAACCTTCCAAAGCAGGAAATTCTGGTGGCAGGAGAAGAGGGGTATGCAGTGGAGGAAGTACTGAATTACATTCAATCCGAAGTTGACCGGTTGGCGCGTGCACTGGATCAGCGAAATGAAAATAATCACTACAAACAGTTCGTGGTGTCGTTGGCAGAACGATACGCACGTGTTGAAGCACCGAAAACAGACAATTGATGTATTCGCTTGAAACACCGGAAGAGCTCGAAAAAGCAGTTGGCTATATTGAACAAGAGCGGCCACATACCAATGAAATTGAACGCCTGGCGTTGCGTTGTTTGCAAAAAACACAGGAACGAAAAGACCTGGATATGGAATACCGTGTCAGACTTGCATTGATTTCTATTCACAATGGACTCCACCGCCCTGACCTGGTTATTTCCATGTTTCCGTGGTTGCTGAAAATAAGTGAAGAAAACAGGAGTCGGTTTGATTACCTGCAAATTCTGTGGTATTACCGCTGGATCATCATCTTTGCAAAACAGTATACTTCCATCCCGAAGTCTAAATTAACAGAACTACTGACCGACTTCGAAAATCGTTGCAGGGAAGAAGGTGTAGGTGCGAAAATTGTCCATCAAAGTAAGTTTGGATTTTATACCGAAACAGGAGAATTGGAACTGGCAGAAAAAGAACTGGAATACTATGAAACAACCGATTTTTTAATATTAACCGGCTGCAGGGACTGCCGCAAATTGTTCACAAAAACACACCTCATCAACCTCGGAAAATATGAAGAAGTATTGGAGCTATTGGATCCTGTACTCCGCCAACAGGTAACCTGTCATCTGAATGAACGCTACGGATATCACATTGCAATGCTGGCTACCATGATGCTGGGAAGGTGGGAAGAAGCAGAAATCTATGCTGTGAAAAGCAGTCGTGAAATAGATCTGACAATCGGAATGTTGTATGTGGCATCCTCTCATTTGATTTACTACGGAATTACAGCGCAATTTTCGATTGGAAGGGAGGTGTTTGAGAAACAATTCCCGTTTGTACTGAAGCCTGTTTCGGATCTGCCGAAGCTGGAGTTTTTGATCGGTGCACAGGTGTACTTCAAACGACTGCAACGATCCGGTCGGACAACCATTCAGCTTTCTGTTCCGGAACATCCGGAGTTACACCCGGAGAATGAAGTCTACCAGGTGGCAGAATTACTGAATTTTATAAAAAAAGAAATCGATCGGATTGCAACAGCATTTGATCACCGGAATGAGAATAACTATTACAAAGAATTTGTTGCAGAAATGGCACGTCGCTATGAGCAGGTGGAACAACCACAGAATTGATGTTGTCTTTTTTGAACCACATAAAATATAGATTAATTCACTTACTGTATCGGGCCATTTTTTACATACAACAGCTGTAATAAATTAGCTCATGTAATGAACTACTATGTGTCACTATAGTTAAAGCACAGATTCACCTATGTATCTATGTGCACTATGTGGTTAATAATTATTTCTTCTTTCAACCATCTGCAGGGACTAAAAATGAAAATCCCCGACCTTGCGACCGGGGATGTATCAAAAAGTATCTTATTACGCTTCGATCTTTACTTTTCTTGGTTGGAAGTTCGGATCTTTCACTTTCTCTCTTGCTTCTGCCAGTTCCTTTGCACGTTGCGCTTCTTTCAATTTGCGCTCCTCAATTTTCGGATCAGGAATCGTCATTGGTTTCTCTCCCTTCTGGAACGGTTGTGTCGGAATCAATCCCAGGATGTCAAACATTTCCTTGTCTTCGTTGAACTCAGGATTCGGAGTCGTCAATAATTTGTCTCCTGCGAAAATAGAACCTGCTCCTGCCATAAAGCACAATGCCTGTGCCTCCATGTTCATTTTAGTTCTTCCTGCGGATAAACGCACTACTGCTTCCGGGAACACGATGCGTGTTGTCGCCACCATGCGAATCAATTCCCACTGTTCAATCGGCTTTTGTTCCGCCATCGGCGTTCCTTCCACGGCAACCAACGCGTTGATCGGAATCGATTCCGGTGGTGTTTCCATTGCCATGTAGCTCAACAGCATCCCCATCCGGTCTTCCACCGCTTCACCCATCCCGATGATTCCTCCTGAACAAACAGAAATACCTGCTTTTCGGGCGTTATCAATCGTATTCAAACGGTCTTCATAATCACGAGTGGAAATAACATCTCCGTAATATTCAGGCGATGTATCCAGGTTGTGGTTGTATGCAAATAAACCTGCGTTTTTCAACCGACGTGCCTGTTCTTCATTCATCATTCCCAATGTACAGCAAACTTCCATGTCCAGGTCGTTTACCGCCTGTACCATTTCAATCACATTGTCAAAATCTTTGTTATCACGTACCTCGCGCCATGCAGCTCCCATACACAAACGGGATGATCCGTTTGCTTTTGCGTTTTTCGCCTGTTCGATTACTGAGTCGACAGTCATCAACTTATGGGCGTCAACATCTGTGTGGTAACGTGCAGCCTGCGGACAGTAACCACAATCTTCGGGGCAACCGCCTGTTTTGATACTCAGCAAAGAAGACATTTGTACTTCTCTCGGGTTGTGGTATTGTCTGTGGATTGTTGCTGCTTCAAAAACCAATTCCAGTAAAGGTTTGTTATAAAGTGCTACCAATTCTTCCCTGGTAGCATATGCCGGATTTACTTTCATAAATGTTGAATTGTTTCAAACAAAGATAATCATTCCTTTGAATTGAGAATATATTAACACCGGTTGGTCTCCAAACATCCTCTCTCCGTTGGCTGTGCGTTCTGTCCTTTTTAATGCTATAAAAGACACTTTATTCTTGCATTCCTATGACGATTTGACTTGTTATAATTTAAGGAATATTTAGCAAAATTTAGCTACACGACCCCATCCGCTAATTCCGAAACGGCTACCTTTGTGCCATGAAAATTTCAACAATTCACCGTCAGCAGACAGGCTTTTTTTCGCAACAGCAACTGGACATGTCGTATAACCAGGCTGTATATGCCGATTTTCTTACAAAACCATTTTCTCCAGAAGCATTTGAAACACAGATTCAGCGTAAAAAAGAAGTGTTTTCCAGTGAGAAAAGAGACCAATTGGTTCAGGTTCTCAAGAAGCAATATGCAGGAGTTGAAACAAATGCCGCAGTTGCCGCAAATATTGAATTGCTGGCAAATCAGAATACATTTACGGTTGTAACAGGACATCAAATGGTGGCAATGACAGGGCCGCTGTATTTTATTTACAAGATAGCGCATGTGATCCGTTCGGCACAAGAACTGAAAAAGAGGTACCCGCAATACAATTTTGTTCCTGTGTTCTGGATGGCATCCGAAGACCACGACTACGACGAGGTTAAATCGTTTCATTTGTTCAACCGCACCATTACCTGGGAAACAGCACAAACGGGACCTGTCGGACGATTTGAAATGAAGGACTGGGAACCGGTCATCGAACAATTGACGGAATTGTTTAAAAATCATCCGGACAGTGAACTGATGGAATTGTTATCTGTTTTTACCGGAAACCAGTACACAGAAGCATTCAGAAAGTTGGTGAACCACCTGGTAGGACGTTATGGTGTTGTGATCATTGACGGCGATGATGCTGTTTTAAAACGTTCGTTCCTGCCGTATATGAAAAAAGACGTACAGGAGCAGTTTTCGTTTAATGCAATTACCCAAACAACAGATCAGTTGATACAGCGGGGAGGAAAGCAGCAAATTGTCCCGCGGGAAATCAATTTATTTTACATTGAAAAGGGTGTTCGCGAGCGATTGGTTGCCGTTGGAGGACACGTGGAAATTGCGGGGAAAGGGACGTATTTAATCCCTGAGATACTGGACTGGATGGAACGTGCTCCGGAGGAATTTTCACCGAATGTTTCATTGCGTCCGCTATACCAGGAGGTCATTCTCCCCAACTTGTGTTACGTTGGTGGTGCAGGTGAAATCAATTATTGGTTGCAGTTAAAATCAGTATTTGACCGGGCTGATGTTTTGTTTCCGTTGTTGCAAACGCGAAATTCCATGGTATGGATCGATAAAAATACTTCCGAGAAAATGGAAAAATTACACCTTGAACCAGCGGATATGTTCAAGGAGTTACACCTTCTCAACAAAGAGTACCTGGAAGCCAATGCATCCGATGAGGTTGATTTCAGCGAACTGGATAAGCAAATGGAAGTACTGAAACGTGTATTGAATGAAACGACATTGAGCATTGATCCGTCTTTGGAAGCCTATGCAGCGGCGGAAAGTGTACGTATGGAAAAACAACTGACACAGGTAAAAGACCGCTTGTACAAAACCGTGAAGGGGAAACATGATAAGGATTTGAAAACGTTGCAGCAAATCAAAGAGAAATTGTTCCCGGGTAATGGATTACAGGAACGTTACACCAATTTTTTTCAGTTGAACCCAACCGGCAATTATTCCATTGTGTTGGACGCAATTGTTGAAAATGCCCAACCGTTTAATGCCGATTTTATCATTCTGGAAGAAGAATAGACGTTACAGAAACGAGGTTGGTACAATGGTATTGATTTAAGGCTGTTGTGCGTGCTTATCCATCTGTTGCTCCATTTGTGAATTTGTGGAAAACGTACTTCGATTTTCAGAACACGCCCATATCTTATTTCCGGATAAATTTCGGAAGTTGCCAGTTGTTCACAACTGCCAGGATTCGGATCAGTATAATGACACCACCTGAAATAGCGAAATTGACATTGAAGTCGACGTTGAGGTGATACAGGCCAACGTAAGTTAAAGCTCCGGTGAAACAGGCAGTGGCGTAGATCTCTTTCCGGAAAATAATCGGAATTTCATTGGTGAGAATGTCCCGAATTACACCTCCGAAAACGGCGGTAAACATTCCCATCGCAGCAGCATTGATGTTCCCGATTCCCAGGGAAATCGCTTTGGAAGTTCCGACTACCGTAAAGAGCGCAATACCAAGTGTGTCGAAGAGGAAAAATGTTTTTCTGAGTTGCAGGAGTGGATTGTAAAATAGCCGTGCAACAATTACCCCGACGAGAATCGCATAGACAAAATTGACATCCTTGATCCACACGATCGGATAGCTGCCAAGCAGGACGTCCCGAAGGCTCCCGCCTCCCAATGCCGTAACAAACGCAATGAAAGTGACACCAAACCAGTCAATGTTTGCTTTTTCTGTTGCCGATAATGCTCCTGAAATGGCAAAAAAAGCCGCTCCGAATAACTCAAACCAGTATTGTATTTGCATGTTTTTATTTAAGTTTTATTATGTATAAATGATACCCACCACCATTCTCTACAGAGCACTTTCCACCGCTGTAATTCCATTTATATCTATCAGCGGGAAAACCAGGGGTTATCCTCTATTTCCCTATCACTTGCAAGTGCTCCATCTGCTTTCCCACCAGTGTTTTCTCTCCAACGACCCTGAATCCAAGTTTTAAATATAACTTTTTTGCTCCTGGATTTTCTTTGTCAACCAGTAATCCTAATATCTGACCATTTTTGTGTACATATTCATCGATCAGAAACTGAAGCATTGCCGACCCGATTCCTTTTCCCTGCTGACCCGGGTCTACTCCAAATGAATCAATATAAAACTCCCCGGACTGTGTTTCATGCTCCGGATTGAACGGCTGTTTGTATTCCTCCCGTACATATTGTGCAACTGGTGCCCGCAATTCCTCCAGTTGTCCGCCATCGTATACTGTTACAGCAGCAACCACGCTACCGTCTTCTTCCACCACCCAACAGTTTTGATAGGAATATTGATTGTTTTCTGCTGTTACCAGAAAATGCATGAATGTTAATGCTTTTTCTGGGTTATTTTCCCCGATAAATTCGAATACGATTTCTTCCATTGCTAATAACAAGTATCGGGCAATGGACGGGCTGTCGGTTTTTGTTGCTTTTCGGATTATCATCCTACAAAACTAAGATTTTAATTTTTTGATCGGTGCTAAAAAGAGGTGAATGAGTCAGCTTATTTTTTTTCCAAAAACAGACAACTACAGATTTTTAAGTATCTTTCCCCTCATGAAAGTACACTACAAACAATCAATGGGAATTATGATGATCATTTCAGGGATCATCATCTTTGGACTCAATATGTACCTGATGACGATCAGTTCCCGTATGCCAATCCAGTTATTTCTGGGTATTTTTTTCATCATCATCGGTGCATTTTACTTCAAACGTCCGATGTTTGAGTTGAGGGAAAACGAAATCGTGTTGTTCAACGCTTTCGGGATGGTTGTCAAACGGTATCCGTTTAATTCTATGGAAGAGCTGATTATTGTTGACAATAAAATATACATTGAAAACGGAAGCTCCCGGAAACGAGTACGATTGAGCAGTTTCTCGGCAAACAAATCCGAATGGGATCAGTTTATTGCACTGATTAAGAAACGGTCATTCCATTCCAGTTCTGATTTGATCGACGACGTTAAATTTTAAGGTCACCAGCCTTTCACTGCATTCCCTTTGAATACTTTTTGAGCAGTCTGTTCGACGGATTCTGATTGGTATGCATTGACAAAATTTTTCACTTTTTGATCCTGCTGATTGTCCTTCCGCGCTACGATGACATTAACGTAAGGGGAATCTTTTTCTTCCTTTAGAATCCCATATTTTTGACTATCCAGTCCGGCCTGTGATGCAAAGTTGGTATTGATCACGGCGATTGTTACCTCTTTGTCGTCCAGCACCCGGGGCAATTGAGGAGCTTCGATTTCCAGCAACCGGATTTGCTTTGGATTGTCGGTAATATCTGTCACTTTTGGCAGTAATCCTACTCCTTTTCGAAGTTGAATAACCCCGTTTTTTTGCAATAGCAGCAAAGCTCTACCTCCGTTGGTCGGATCGTTGGGGATGACAACCGTATGACCGGACCGGAGTTCGGCAATGGTTTTAATTTTTTTAGAATATGCAGCGATCGGATACACGAATGTCGTTCCGACAACTGTCAGGTTGTATCCGCGTTGTCTGATCTGTTCTTCCAGGTAGGGCACATGCTGAAAGACATTCACGTCGACTTCTCCCTGGTTGAGTGCTTCGTTGGGAACCACATAATCATTGAACGTTACCAGTTCTACTTCGAGGTTGTATTTTTCTTTTGCTTCTTTTCGGGCAGCTTCGGCAAGTTCACGTTCCGGACCGGATGTAATACCGACCCGGATGAAATTCGGATCGTTCTTTTTCCCGGAACTTCCACAGGACGTCAGGGAAGTTAATGCGAGTATAATAAAAGGAAATACATATTTTTTCATGAGGTAAATTGTTTATCGGTGATTGAATTTTTTGGAGAGAAAGTCCCCTGAGAATTGAATAATAAAAACCAGTGTGATGAGCAACAGTAACACGGCATTCATCATCACGGCATCGTAACCGATGTACCCGTACTGATAGCCGATCTGCCCCAAACCTCCGGCTCCGACGGCTCCTCCCATGGCAGAATAACCAACAAGTGTAATGAGTGTAATGGTCGCGTTATTGATGAGCGATGGCAGTGCTTCCGGCAATAAGACCCTGGTGACTATTTGAAGAGGGGTTGCTCCCATTGAACGGGCCGTTTCGATCAACCCAGAGGGAACTTCCAGTAAGCTGTTTTCAACCAGCCGCGCAATGAACGGTGCTACTCCGATACTTAAAGGGACCAATGCTGCACGCATTCCAATGGAAGTCCCCACTAAATCACGAGTAAAGGGAATCATCCATACAATCAGTATGATGAACGGGATGGAACGGAATACATTGACAATAAGTGCCAATACCTGGTGAATAAATACCTGTTCGAGCAACTGACCTTTTCGGGTAAGAAACAGTACAGTACCGGTAGGTAATCCGATTAAAAAGCCGAAAAAACCGGCGGTAAAGGTCATGAAAACAGTTTCCCATAATCCCCTGGAAAGCAATGAAATTGTTAGTTCAGGCTGCATAACCACGAATGAAATTAGTAATGTTTGACTGATTGAAATGATGAATTAACCGTTCGTTGATTTCTTTGCTCCCTTTCAGATGAATCAGTACTTTTCCGAAATTAGCTTTTCCGGTATATTCAATGTCTGCCCTGATAATGTTATAAGGGAGTTGATACTCGTACTGAATGGTGTCAAGAAGTTTCTTAAAATGAATGTTTCCGTTCAATTCAATTTCAATCAACGGAAATACACCTTCCGTGTATTCCTGCTGAAGTGTGTCGGTTAACTGTTTTGGTACTGTCATTTGTGTTGTTGTTATAAATGGTGAAAGAGCAGGATGTCCGTTTCCGGCCAGTTCTTCCAGGCTTCCCGTCGCGACCAGTTTCCCGTGATCGAGAACGGCAACCCTGTCACAGATGGTTCTTACGACATCCATTTCATGAGTAATGAGTAAAATGGTAATGTGTAATCGCCGGTTGATATCCTGCAGCAATTGCAGAATGGATTGTGTTGTCACCGGATCAAGTGCACTCGTGGCTTCGTCACACAGTAAAATCTGGGGTGAATTAGCCAATGCACGTGCAATAGCTACCCGTTGTTTTTGCCCTCCGGAAAGGTTGTTCGGGTATTCTTCCGCTTTGTTTTCCAATCCGACAAGGTGTAATAATTCATTTACGCGTTGCCGGATTATCACTTTATCCGTTTTTTCCAGCTTTAAGGGCAGCGCAACATTCTCAAATACTGTTCCGGAGGACAACAGGTTGAAATGTTGAAAAATCATCCCGATGTTTTTTCGTTGTGCGGCCAATGCCTTTCCCTTCAGCAACGTCAGGTTGATTCCGTTGATTACAACACTTCCCGAATCGGGTTGTTCCAACAGGTTGACACAACGGATCAGGGTACTTTTCCCCGCCCCTGAACTGCCGATCACACCTACGATTTCTCCCTTTTCAATGGTTAGGTTAATCGTATCAAGTGCTTTGTGGCTGTTCTTCTTTTGACGGAATGTTTTCGATATGTTCTGTAGTTGAATCATGGATTGTTTGAATTGATTTTTTTGCAGGCAACCGGGATCTGATTGACTAACCAAACCCCGGTATTGTTATGGATTACAGGTTGGGTTGTGGAGTTAAACGCAGATACGACTTCACAACGACATGCCCTTTCGGGAATTTGTCCGGAATTTCTTCATCTTTCACTGCAGGAGCAATAACGACATCCTGTCCGTGTTCCCAGTTGGCAGGAGTTGCTACCTGGTGATTTGCCGTCAGCTGAAGACTGTCGATTACGCGCAGGATTTCATTGAAATTACGTCCCGTTGAAGCCGGATAAGTGATCGTCAGTTTTATCTTTTTATCCGGGCCGATCACGAAGACAGAGCGAACGGTAAAAGTTTCACTGGCATTCGGATGAATCAGATCGTACAATTCCGCTATTTTTCTGTCAGGATCTGCAATGATCGGAAAATTAACCGTTGTATGCTGCGTCTCATTAATGTCTTTGATCCAGCTGTGGTGCTGCTCAATCGGGTCAACGCTGATCGCAATTGCTTTGACGTTTCGTCGTTCAAATTCGTCTTTCAGTTTCGCTGTCGCGCCTAATTCAGTTGTACAAACCGGAGTAAAATCTGCCGGATGGGAAAAGAACACTCCCCATTGATCTCCCAGGAAGTCATAAAAATCAACAGTTCCTACTGTTGTTTCTGCTTTAAAATTCGGGGCGATATCACCCAATCGTAATGTAGCCATTTGATCTGATTTTTAAAAATTAAACAATAGAGGTGCTGACCGGAATCGAACCGGTGTACCAGCTTTTGCAGAGCTGTGCCTCAGCCACTCGGCCACAGCACCCGATAAATAAGCGGATTGGTTACCTGGAAAGCAGTAATTCCTGTTCCCCGGAAATGGCGAGGATACCTCCTTTCAGGTTGTATAAATTTGTAAAGCCGAATGCGGATTCCAGTTCCCGGATCGCCGTTGCGCTTCGTTTTCCCGAACGGCAATGAACGATCACTTTCTTATCGGAATGAATTTCATTGGCGCGTTGCTGCACAGTTGCCAGCGGAATGAGCAATGCACCGATATTTCGCTCTTCGTATTCGTTTGGCTCGCGGACATCAATTACCTGAATGTCTTCCCGGTTGGTTATCCATGTTGAAAATTCTTCTACCGAAATTTCTTTGATCGGCTTTTCCACAGCGGGAACACCACAGAATTGTTCATAATCAATGAGTTCAGAAATGACAGGCGTAGTTGGATTGGTAGAAATTTTCAATGTGCGCGTTTCAAATGAAAGGGCATCGAATACAAAGAAACGTCCGGAAAGTGGCTCACCGATTCCCGTGATGACTTTGATGACTTCATTGGCCTGTAATGTACCGATGATTCCGGGTAATACTCCCAGTACACCACCTTCCGCACAATTAGGAATCAATCCCGGATCGGGTGGGGTGGGATAGAGGTCTCTGTAATTGGGCCCGGTGACCCCGTTTTTATCGGTGTAGTTGAACACGGCAACCTGCCCTTCGAACTGGAAAATGGAAGCATATACATTCGGTTTTCCTGCGATCACACTCGCATCATTGACCAGGTACCTGGTGGGGAAATTGTCTGTCCCGTCGGCAATCACATCGTATTGGGAAATGATTTCCAACGCGTTTCCAGCTGTTAACTGCGTGTTATAAGTCCGAATTGTTATGTAGGGATTGAGTTGCTGCAGACGCTTCTTTGCCGCTTCTACTTTCAATTCCCCGATGTTTTCGACTCCGAATAATACCTGTCGTTGCAGGTTGCTGTCATCCACTACATCAAAATCAACAATACCGATGGTTCCGACTCCGGCAGCTGCTAAATAGAGTAACAAGGGGCTTCCGAGTCCTCCTGAACCGACGACCAGTACTTTTGCTCCTTTCAGCTTTTTTTGTGCTTCCAGTCCAAAATCCGGAATAATGATGTGGCGGTTGTAACGTGCCAGTTCTTCTTTGGAGAACGGTTGTTCTTCCTGTCCGCTTCCTCCCGCGATTGCCGGAATAATACTCAGAACGGAATTGGTTGCAAGAACTGTATTTTCCTGTTGCAGATTGCGGATGTCTTCGTCGCCGACAAACAGGTTGACAAAGCCCCGGATCTTACCGTTGTCATCCAACAGGTTTTTTTTCAGTTCGGGAAAATTGACTGACAAGGCATTGATTGCTTCTTTTACTGTTGTTGCTTGTACGTCTACACGTGGCTCGTGATTGATAAATTTACGCAAGGGGGTGGGAATGATGATTGTTGCCATAACTATGCTTGTATTGATTTTAAAATTAAAACTTTTTCTTCTTCAAATTGAAATTCCTCATTCAATTTCCAGGATTGTACCGATACCAGTTCATTTTCTTTGATCGCCAGAATGAGATAAGAAAAATAGGGTTGAGCTGCAATTCTGTCCTGTTCACTGGGAACAGATGGATGGTTCGGATGGGAGTGATAGACTCCGAGTAATTGCAGGTGATTTTCATCCGCATAGCGCTCGGCATTCAGATAATCCGCAGGTGAAATTTCAAATCGTCTGCGTTTATCTCCTTCTTTGCAATTGTTTACAACAATGATGTGTTCGATCGCTCGTTCTTCCCCGCTTTCCGTTCCCAGCATGAAACCACAGCATTCGTCAGGAAAGGAATGGAACGCGTCGTTTTTTAGTACTTCCAGTACGTGTTTGTTTAAGTGGATCATTTGTTTCGTATTAATTGTAAGACTTCGCTGTATTTATCTGCATTATCAGGGAGAATGGTGACAATGACTCCTGATTTAATCGTGTCCGCCACGTGCAGTGCCCCGGCAATATTTGCAGCAGAGGAAGGACTTAAGCGTATTCCGTCATTGCGATACACTTCGGCGATGATCTGGTAAGCATGTTCAGTACTCACTTCGATGATTCTGTCAGCTGCTTCCGGTTGAAAAATCGCAGGAACAATTGCCGTTTCTAAGTGTTTCCATCCTTCCAGTCCGTGCAGCGCATTGTCCGGTTGAAAAGCAACAGTTGTAATGGCAGGATTGAGCTCTTTCAGCTTCAAAGAAGTGCCGGTGAATGTTCCGGTTGTTCCGAGACCTGCCACAAAATAATCGATTTCAGGAACTTCACTGAAAATTTCCTCCGCAGTTGTATGGTAATGCGCTTTCCAATTATTTTCATTGGCATACTGATTGGCATAAAAATACTTCTCGGGGTGTTTTTTTGCCAGTTCAGCTGCCAGTTCCTGAGCCTCGTCTGTCCCTCCGAATTTGGAGGTGAGTATCAGTTCAGTCCCCAGTGATTGCAATAATTCCTTGCGTTCTTTTGATGCGTTTTCCGGAAGTAGCAAGGTTACATGGATACCCAGTTTTTTCCCGATGGTCGCATAGGCGATTCCGGTGTTTCCGCTTGTGGCGTCGAGCAATACCTTGTCGGTTGTCAACTGGCCGGATCGAATGGCTTGTTGGATGATGTTGAATGCTGCTCTTGCTTTCACGCTTCCTGATAATTGTTCCCATTCTGCTTTTGCAAAAATTGTTACGTCCGGATTGTGGTGCAACCCCCTGATCGGAATAAGCGGTGTATTCCCGATGTGGGCTTCGACGCGCAGCAATTGTTCTTCGATTGTATGAATATGAATGGTTTCCATGTCTATTTAAAATTGAGTACGCGTTTGTATACGAATGAATTTGTAAAAATCCGGGTGGTTTTTCTGATATGGACCTGTGTGCGCTTGGGAAGTTTGTATTGAACGATATTGGTCAGGATGACCCCTGCAATAATGGTTGCAACACCTGTTAACTGTCCTGAAGAGATTGTTTCGTGTGCAATAACTGCCCCCGCAACGACCGCTACAATCGGGTTGATGAACGTATGCGTACTTACCAATGCCGGTGGTTTTACAGACAATAACCAAATGAATGACAAGTAAGCAATGATGGATCCGAAAACAATCAGGTAAATCAATCCGATCCATGCTTCTGCAGGGATTTCAGCCGGGTTGAATGCGCTCCATTCGCCGGATATACTTGCGATAATCAAACTGGAAATACCTCCGATAATCAATTGCTGGGAAACATTCATGAAGAGCGATTCTCCGGTTGATTTTTTAGAATACAGTGATCCCAGTACCCACACAAGTGCGGTGAAAACAAGCAAAATAAATGCAATGATTCTGATTCCTGCAAATTCTCCTGCACCCGAATGTAACAGGCTGTCTTTGAAGAAAAGCAACAAACCGATAAATCCGAGCAATAGTCCCGAAATAGCAACTTTGTTACTGAAATAGAACGAGCGGTTCTTTTTGTCGACCACTATAAACCAGAACGGTTCTGAGGCAATGATAATTGCGGCTTCCGTAGAAGAAATGTATTGTTCCGCCCAGGTAACAGAACCGACGCCAATAGTAAGAATCAGGAAACCAGAGATGCTGTTGCGTTTCCACGCTTTCAGGGAGAATGGTCGTTCGCCTTTCAGGTACAGCCATCCCAGTAAAAGTATTCCTGCAATGAAAAAACGGAATCCGGAAAGCAGGAACGGAGGAAATCCTTTTAACCCGTAATGAATGGCTAAAAATGTTGTTCCCCATACGATGTAAATACTGATAAAAGCAAGGAAAATTAAAATGGTATGATTGTTTGTCTGCTTCATTTTTAAACGTGATTTGACTGAAATAAAAAAGGGCTTTACGCTGTGTTCGTAAAGCCCTTTTTAAACTATAACTATTACACTATACACAGCATTATTCGTTGTTAATCATACAACAACACCACATCATCATCGCACGCATGCGACGATAATTGAATTGATTTGTTGAAAGTGGTGCGATGACAACTACTGTTTTCATGATGTTAACTGTTAAAATTTCATTCAAAAAAAAAACTCCTCCGATGGTGTATCGGAGGAGTTTTAAACCATTTTATTGGTCAATTATCTTAGTACCCGATACAAGATTAAAACACAGACCAACAACACATCATCATGCGTGTTGCACCTGTTGAATTATTCTTGTATGTGGTATATAATTTCATTTTTTGTTAAATCGCCATTGGCTTTTGCAAAGGTATTTTCTTTTTTTTGAATTCTGCAAGAAAAAAATACAATTTTAACGTTTTTAATCGGTTGTAAATTTTTTAACTGGTTCTTTTTTAGGTTTTTGATTGGATTTCTCCAGGGAATAAATTAACAAAATAAAAAGTAAAATGACTCCGTTGTGAACAAAAAACTGGAGCATTCCATCGCTCATTGAGATGCTTTTCAACAGGAAAAAGATAAGCAGGGCCAACCCCAGGTAAAGTCCGAATTTTCGCAAATTGTATTTGATTGGGTAATATTTCTGTCCCAACAGGTAGGAAGCAATCATCTGAGCGGCATAAACAATCATCGTTGCCCAGGCACTGGCGGTATACCCGTATTTCGGAATGAAAATAACGTTCAGCAAGATGGTGAGACAGGCACCTCCGACAGCGATATATGCCCCGAATCGCGTTTGTCCGGATAATTTATACCAGATACTTTGGTTGAAATAGATTCCCAGGAAAATATTTGCCAGTAAGAGCAGTGGGACAACTTTTAATCCTTCCCAGTATGCCTCGTTGGGGATGAAATATTTGAATAGTTGCATGTTGAGTGTAACTCCCAGAAATACGACGCACAATGCACCGATGAGGTAGTTCATTACTTTTGTGTACAACTTATTTCTGTCCGTATTTTGGGCATTTGAAAAGAAAAACGGTTCTGCCGCATAGCGGTATGCTTGCAGAAAAATGGTCACCAACATCGCCAGTTTGTAGCAGGCACTATAAATTCCGACTTGTCCTTCCGCATAATCCAGTGCTTGCTCCTGAGCAAAATCGGAAGGGGGAACCGCTGCTAAATGTGTTTCATACAGTATGTTTTGCAAGAGAATCCGGTCGATGGTTTCGTTAATGATTCCGGCAAACCCGGCGACCACCAACGGGAGGGAATAGAGCAACATTTTTTTTGCCAGTTCTCCGTTGTAGACCAGTTTGATGTTAAGCAGATCTTTGTAAACCATTAGTGGTTTGGTCAGGGATGACAACAGGTTTGCAAACAGGATGTACATGATTCCCTGATGCGGATCACTGTTGTCGAAAAAGAAGAGTAGCGGGACAACGTTGAAGATTACATTCACCAGGATGGATGAAAGTTGGATCATTGCAAACCGCTTGGCCTGGTTTTCTGAACGGAGCTTAGCCAGTGGTAATGCTGCTGTTGCGTCAATACAGACGATTAATGCGAGCAAAATGATGTATTCCGGATGATCGGGAAGGAGCATCCAGGCAGCGATTTTGTTGCTGAACAGCAAGGCGATGACCAGGAACAGGCTGTTGAATCCTGCAACTGTGAGGAAACTGTTCTGAAAAACGGTTTCTTTTTTCTCTTTGTTGTCACTGATGAACTTGAAAAACGCGGTTTCCATTCCCAGCGGAAGCAGTACAATCAGAAAAGCTACCCATGCATACAGGATGGAAATGACTCCGTAATCTTTCGGTTCTGCAAAGACGTATACATAGAGTGGGAGCAATAAAAAATTGAGTGCTCTGCCAAGGATTACGCTCATTCCGTAAACAGCAGTCTGCCCCAATAGTTGCTTTATCGGACTTCCCATTTTACTTGTTTTTTGTTTCCAGCAGGAATGCCCTTTATTCGGCTTCCCGCGGGTGTAACGTTAGCGATTATTAGCCTCTGAAATTTGGTTTTCTCTTTTCGATGAACGCAGTTGTTCCTTCTTTGAAATCTGCAGTTCCGAAGCATTTTCCAAATTCCAGAATTTCTGTTTCATACCCGTTGACACCGTCTTTGAACCCGGCATTGATGGAGCGGATTGCAGATGCGATGGCAGCACCGGAATTGGCAAGAATTTTTTCCGCGATTTCTGTCGCTTTGGCCATTAATTCTTCCGGTTCTACAACGTGGTTAACCAGCCCCCATGTCAATGCTTCATCCGCTTTGATCATGCCTGCAGTGAAGACCAGTTCGTTGGCTTTTCCTTTTCCAACCAATTGCGCCAGTCGCTGTGTTCCTCCATATCCCGGAATGACACCAAGAGAGACTTCCGGCAGTCCGACACGCGCATTGGACGAAGCTACGCGGATGTGTGCCGACATGGCCAGTTCCAATCCTCCTCCGAGTGCAAAGCCATTGACTGCGGCAATAACCGGTTTTGACAGGTTTTCAACCAGGTCGAACAGGGTCTGTTGACCTTTTTGTGCCAATTCTCCTCCTTCAGCAATGGTAAAATGCGCAAATTCCTTGATGTCTGCTCCGGCTACAAACGATTTCTCTCCGGATCCTGTCAAAATGATTACCCCGACAGTTGTATCTTGTTCAGCAGCTTGTATGGCCTGGCTTAGCTCTTCAATCGTCTCTTTGTTCAACGCATTCAATTGCGCAGGGCGGTTAATCGTAATCAGTTGAATCTGCCCGTTTTTTTCTGCTAAAATGTTGTTGTACATACTTGTTTTATTTATTTTGTGTAAATATACTGAAAGGGTTTTATTGAACAAGAAGAGTTCTAAAAGTTTATATTTGCCCGATGAACATTATGAACTTGATCAGAAACAATCAGTATTTGTTGCTATTTGTATCTATTGCATTGCTAATCATATATCTGCAATCTCCTTACATGGAGATGTATCCGAGGGCGATACATGCATGGGCACAATCGGATTTGTATGCTTTATCGAAGGGATTTCTTAACAATGGATTTGATTTGTTTTACCCGGAAACATATACATATAACAAACAATTTCCGGATAGCTGGAATACGGCTTATGATGCTACAATTACAGGAGGGAACCTGCCTCTTCATCAATTTTTAATCGCATTGCTGATGAAGCTTCTTGGCTCCGATTCTCCGTTGATCTATCGCACATACGTGTTGTATTTCAGTTTGCTAGGGGTCGGTTACCTGATAAAACTGACAGAGTTATTCAAGTTGAATATCTGGTACTCGCTGCTGGTTGTCACGTTTGCAGTCTTTTCACCTGTTTATTTTTATTACGAAGCCAATTTCCTGACGACAATACCTTCATTGGCACTGGTAACAGGTGGTCTTTATTATTATTTTCTATTCCTGAAAACGGAGAAGTTGAGACATTGGCATCTTTCTATTTGTTTGTTGGGAATTGCCGTTATTACCCGAACAACTTTTGCAATTCCATTGATTGCCGTTTTGTGTCATCAGGTGTTGATCCTTTTTCAAACGAGAACGTATCGTCCGAAACAACTGATTTCTCTTGCAATCGTAGTTATTGCCTGGTGGGTACAGATGGTTCATTTTAGAAATGTAAGTGAGGAATATGGTTCTGTGTTTTTGATGGGGTTGCGCCCTGTGGACAGTGCCGGGGAACTGTGGAACCTGATTTTCGAAGCTGCGGAAAGGTGGAAATGGGACTACTTTTCAATGAACCAGTGGATTGTATACGGATTGATTGCGTTTGTCGGGTGTATTTTTATCCGCAGGAAAAATATCATGTTTCTTAAAGGATTGGGGTATTTTCTGCTTATTTTATTCATCGGGAATGCTTTATTTTTGATTTTTATGATCAAGCAGTTTCCCTACCACGATTACTACTTTTTAGATACGATGTACTTAATTGTCATTTTATCGATTATTGCTTTCCTTTCGATTGTACCGAAGTTTCATTTGAAACTGATGTTTCCGTTGGCGGCAGGTGTTCTTTACTTTTTTGTTTCTTCAAAAAAAGATACGACCGAGGTCACCTGGAACAGATATCATTATTTGCCGGAGTACGATTATACGACCCGAAACGGGATTGCCTATATGGGATCAAAAGAGTTTATCGACTCAGTCGGGATTGATCACTCCGCTAAAATAGCCGTTTTGGGGAATATGGGAGCTAACATTCCTTTCCTTCTGATGGATCGAAAAGGGTATGCGATTGACTACACCAATCAGGATGTTTATCATTTGATAACAGGGTGGGGGATGGACTACATTATTGTACCTGATTACCTGCTGGAAGAAGACATTGTCAAGTATCCGTATGTACTGAAAAATTACACGCCAATCGCAACCAATTCAAAGATTTCGGTGTTTAAAAGAGACCTCGCGGATATCGAATAGCGTGTGTGTTATTCCTTGTACACACTCAGTCCGATATCCAGGACATCATTTAGTTTTTTCTCCGTTACCGCTTGTTCAATGGTAAAAATGTATTCTCCCGGAACTGTAATTTTGCGTCCTGCGAAAGTCAGCTGATTTTCCACAATCGTTCCGGAACTCTTCCCGATCCAGCTTCCGTCCGGGTTGGCAATTTTTAACTCAAACGGTTCCCGCACTTTTTCGTTTAACGGTGTTTCCGATGTCCAGAACAACCAGGTGTTGCTGTAATCGTAATCCGTTGTCGTTCTCAAGGTCAGTACGAAGCGATAAACGGACGTTGTATCGTCGATGTTGACTTTAAAAACCGATTTCTGATCCTGTTTCCATTCGTTGTTATCGAAACTATACACCTGTTCATAGTAAGGTGCTTCAGAACAACTGGTCAGGATGAATATCAGCACGGAAAAGAATAGGAAGTGCTTCATGTTCACCATTTTTATTGATTTTCCCCTTTTGGATTTTCTTTGTTTTCTTTATTCCTGTTCGGATTTCTCCTTCTGTTCTTGTTATTGTTTCGTTTTGGTTGTTGCTCACCCCCTTCCTGCTGTTGCTGGTTTTTCGGTTGGTTTGCCTGTGCCGGGTTTGCTGGCTTTTGCTGTGGTCGCTGCTGTTGATTCCGCTGCGGTTTTTGCGGTTGCTGCTGTTGACCTTTGGGCTGATTCCCTTGTGGTTTCGGAGCCTTTACAGCGGTTGCCGTGGCATCGGTTTTCGGGTTACCTTGTCCGCCTCCCGGTTTTCTTTTTTTCTTTTTCTTCGATTTAAAGGCGTGTTCAAAACGGTTCAGGCTGTCTTGTCCGACAACATTTTCATAATCCGTTACCGCTTCCACCTCTACTTTTTCTGCAAATTCAGACAAGTCTTTCGGTTTCACACCTTCTTTGTTGAGTGCAATGATTTCTTTCACTCTATCCGGAGATAAAGCGATCAACCCGGATCCGATAGCTGCTTCACCGGAATAAGCAAACCACATCTGGCGTTTGAAAACATCTGTTTTGATATGAAAAGCACTTCCCTTTTCGGTGTGTATTTTGACATCCGATTTCGGGAATGACTTCAATTCTTCCAGGTACATGTCCAACTCGTAGTTGAGACAGCATTTCAATTTTCCACATTGCCCTGCCAGTTTCTGCGGGTTGAGTGACAATTGCTGGTAACGTGCCGCCGATGTTGAAACCGACCGGAAATCCGTTAACCATGTGGAGCAGCACAATTCACGTCCGCAGGATCCGATTGCTCCCAAACGGGATGCTTCCTGACGGGCTCCGATCTGGCGCATTTCGATCCGGATTTTAAAGGCCTCCGCCATGTCTTTGATCAACTGACGGAAATCAACACGTCCTTCTGCGGTGTAATAAAATGTCGCTTTGGACAAATCTCCCTGGTATTCCACATCGGAGATTTTCATTTCCAGTCCCAGGTTAACAGCAAGTGTCCGGGAAGAGTACATCACGTCTTTTTCCAGATCGCGCGCTTTCACCCAGTTATCGATATCTTCCTGATTCGCAATGCGTGTGATTTTTCTGGCTTCACTTTCTTTAAAGCCAGGTTCTTTTTTACTGACCTGTATTCTGGCAAGTTCGCCAACAACAGAAACTACTCCAACATCAAAACCAGGGCTGGCTTCTACTACAACTACATCTCCGACCTGGAGACTTAAACTTTTTGTATTGCGGTAAAAAGCCTTTCGACTGTTTTTAAAACGTATTTCTACTATATCGTATGGTTTCTGACCTCCCGGCAACGCGATGTTTGCCAGCCAGTCATACACTTCCAACTTGTTGCAACCTCCAGAGCTACAGGTGCCGTTATTCTTACATCCGCGTGGTGTTCCACCTCCGCTTCCACAACTTGAGCATCCCATAATTCCAATTTAGTGATTGTAAAATTACAAATAATTATGAATTACGGATGATGAATGTGGAATGAATCCGGCTTTTACTTTTTTACGTACTGTGTCAGAATGATGATACTTTGTCCGTTTATTTTTCCTTCGATTTGTTCCGGATTGTCATGTACCAGCCGGATGTTACGAACGGCGGTTCCTCTTTTTGCGGTAAATGTGGCTCCTTTTACATTCAGGTCTTTGATGAGTACCACACTGTCTCCGTGTTGCAACTCAACTCCGTTTGAATCCCTGTGTTTGGGTGCGTTTTCGTCAATGATGCCCGCTTTTGCCCAGTCCAGTGTTTCATCATCGAGGTACATCATTTCCAACAGGTCGTTTGGCCATCCTTCGGCTTTCAGTTGATGCAGCATCCGGTATGCGATAACTTTCACTGCGTCTGTTTCACTCCACATAGCATCGTTCAGGCACCGCCAATGATTGACATCTGTTTCCTGTGTTCCCTCCAGTTGATCTTTACATACGGAGCAGGTGTAAACATATTCGTTTGCGTTGGTTCCCGGACGCGGAGCTACTAAATAAGGGGAGAGGTTAGCTGTTGCTCCGCAAAGTTCACATGCATTGTTGCTTCTTTCTTTTAATTGGTTGTCAAAACTCATTGCTTGTATTGGTTTTTGGTTTGTTTTTTCTGTGCTGCAAAGGTACGATTTTAAGCGGAATCAAAAATCAGGGTATTTTCCGGTGAAAAATGGAGCTTGAAAATCAGTGTGTTTTCATTTTTTTTATTCTTTTTCGTTATTTTTTTTCGAAAATGTTTGTTTCATTCGAAATTAAATACATATCTTTGCCCACGCTTTTAACGAAAAGCACGACACAATTCGAAAGTCAGCTGTAGCTGACACCTGTTAAAGGTAAAGAAATTGGTTTGGTAGTTCAGTTGGTTAGAATACGTGCCTGTCACGCACGGGGTCGCGGGTTCGAGTCCCGTCCAGACCGCAACTGTTAAAAGCAAATGAAACCCTCGGAGCAATCTGGGGGTTTTTTATTTAGATCAATTTACATAGTCCCACCCCTATACATTTATATGAAACGCATCAACGAATACAAAAAGTTGTTCCAGGTAGAAAATGAAATCAACCTGGCAGAATTGAAAACCATGTACAGAAAGCTGGTGAAGCAATGGCACCCGGATAAATTCCAGGACGGAGATCCGATGAAGGAAGAGGCGGAAGTGATGGGACAACACGTTGTGGACGGGTATCATTTTTTGGTCAGCATTGCTCCGGAAACGAAGGAAGCCAATTTGGAAGAATATACACGAACCATTACGGAATGCGGTATCTACGATTTCAAACACAAAAGCCTTTTGCTGGAAATTACGTTCACGGATGGTTCTGTTTATGAGTATTTCGGCGTGAATGCAACCATTTATAAAAAGTTGATGAATGCGGATTCTCCTGTTCGTTTTGCAAAACGTTCGATTTACAATAGTTATTTGTACAGAAAATCGAAAAAAGCAACGGAGGGAGAGGAGTGAGAATCGTTGAAATCCTTGAGAACTAGATAAAGTACTTTTTTGAGGGAAGATACTACGAAAAGAACGTTTGTGTGAGTGTGATTTTATTTAATAGATCTACAATGAGATCACGCAGGATTGGGGTTTTTTAGTTGATGTTAACAGATGCCAATTTTCTTTTTTCTCCGATCTTAATCAATCTTTGATAACGTACTTTGCTTTTGAAATTTTCAGGTGCATGAAAAAACCAATTATTTTCAGCAAATATCCTATAATTGTTTTTATCTGTCATACAATAGGATTGGGATAAATTATGGTTTGTAATAATTTCCTCTGAAAACTGATACTCAGTAATGTCATACCATTTATTGTATTCTAAGTAGTACAATTTTCCTTGATCTAAAATAAATATTGGATTTTTAAGCATCAATCTCCCTATTGGATATTGTATTTCATATAGGAAAAGTAATAAAGCTAAAAAACCTAATAATGTAATCGCATTATTGTCAATACGCATTATTATTAAAAAAACTGAAGAGATAATCAGAACAAAGCTAAATATTAGGCTAATTACACTTTTGTAAACACTATAATATAATCTATGCCCTTTAATTTCTTTAAGGTCAATTTTATTTAAAGTTGATATTTCTTTCAAATAATTACTTGGCATCTTCAGTTTTGTTTACTTGTAACTAATCAGTAAGTAAGGATGTTTATTTAGCTCCAATTCTATCTTGTCTTTAACTATTTTTGCTTCGTCGATCAGCTCCTCAATTAATTTCTCTTTTTGCTTATTTCTGGACAAATTATTGTAATAAAGAAGCATACTGCCATCTTCAAAATCTTGTAATTCTCCATACCATATATACATTTTTCCCAATCCAAGTTCCTGACCTACATATTGAGTTTTCGATATAGCCAATTCACTTGCCCAATCAACTTGTTTCATGATTTCGTTATCAATTTTTATCATAAAATCATATGTACAAATAGGATTATCAATCATTTTATTTAGGTAATAGATCAATAAGATTTGGGCTGACAAATATATACTTGGTAATGAAACATTCACTTCTCGAAGACTTGCATCAAAATATTGTTGAAGTTCAAATACATTTTCCCGATCAGACATACTGGCTAACATTAGTATTGAATCTGATTCAAATCCTTCTTCTATGGCAGTTTGAGCAATACTTGGGAAATGGCTGCGACTATAATTACCCAAACAATAAGAGGCTATTTTTTCCCTGAAATTCATCTTGCTTTATAGATTGGTAGATTGTAAAAATACAGACTCTAATCTACCCTAACAAATTTTCTAATTTGAATGTATGAGTCCAATAAGAGAATACTAAGGATTTCACGATTTCAAAAGACTATCAGTGGCTTTTTAAAAATTAGAATCCTATAAATACTTAAATACTGATGTATCTCAAAAAATAAGATGTATTTATCAACATTTTTTCACATTCACTCATTGCCCTTTCGTTCATACCATCGATCTTAGTTCTGAAAATACAGCGCAATGAGAAAGAACATAGAAAACGAATTACCAAAAATACGAGTACTTCTAAGAGCAGACAAGCCAAAAAATACAGAAGGGAACTACACATTGAACTATATTGTCAGGTTTATGGGGAAATCCATGAAGAAGCCAACAGGAGTGTATATTTCTTCCAATTGACATCACTACTCCGCCAAAACTACCCGGAAGCCTGCGCTGGACCAGGGTGAAGACGTAAGTGCAAAAGTGCGAATCGTTACATAACATTTCGAAGCAGGGTAGCCCCAACTGGCACCTCGCTGTACTTTATAAGTCGCAGATGCAGGACCGGTAGGGTTATGAGAAGGGCTGTTGGCATAGTAATCATGACCAAACCAGTCCGAACACCATTCCCACACATTGCCGGTCATGTCATAAATGCCCAATTCATTCGGATGTTTACTCCCCACACGGTGAGGTTGATTGCCAGAGTTCTCACCAAACCAGCCGACATTATTTAAGTCGTTATCGCCCGAATAGATATAGCCCTTGCTTTGATCTCCCCCACGAGCAGCGTATTCCCATTCTGCCTCGGTGGGTAAACGCCAATTGCCGCCGTACTCCTCTTTCAGCCAATTGCAGTAGGCCACAGCATCGTCGTATTTAACATTTACAATTGGGTGATTGTTATCCCAACCCCACTGGGGAATGTAAGGCATCTTTCGTTTAGTGACGTCACAAAATCGTCTGTATTGCCCTACTGTTACTTCGTATTTACCAATGCTGAAATCATCGAGTGTGACACTGTGTACCGGTTGTTCTTCTTCCTCTCCGTTGGCGTTTCCCATTTGAAAGGTGCCGCCCTTTACAAAAACCACTTCGGGTTTATAGTAACTGGCTGGTATTTGAGCGAAGCTTACCGTATGTATAAAAACAAGAAGTACTGTCAGATAGTTCATGTATACCGTTTATCAATACTACAAATGGTCTTACAAAATACTTATTTCGTTTCGAATATACCATTTTCTTCAATCGTTTCATGCGTATTTTACGATTCGTTCAATCAACCTGAAAAACACATTTCTTCATTTCCCTTTTATTTCATGCGCCAAAAAGAATTGCTTCCATTCGATAGAGTGGAAGCAATTCATGCATGTAAGGGGTAGTTATTATCCGTGAAAAGTCCGCTTTTCCGTTGCAACAAACCAACATTTTTACTTGACGTTCCACAATTGATTCCGGACCACCCGGTAACCGTTTTGATCGTGAACAATGTGAAAGCGGCTGAATCCGGTTCCGGATGGAGCGGATGAAATGTAGGGTGTTGCTCTGACTGTTGACCCGTCCTTAAGTGTGAGAACGGCGGTGATAGCTGTTAGTAGCGACAATTCCCGATTAGGAGCTTCCCATGTTTGATTGGAAGTAACGGCGTATGTGTTTTTTATTGATGAAGTCAGCATGATGATGCCAACAGCTTCATGTGGTGTCTCGTTGGTGATTTTGATTCGGGAATAGCCCGTGATGCCTGTTTGTGACACATTGTTTAAAGTGGGGGTAGTGCAAGTATTTTCCATTTTTGTATGTTTATAATGACACAAGTACAAAGTTCAGCAGTACGATTGTTTCAGATGTGGTTATTTTTAACTGTTTTTTTTATTTTATACAGGTATTTATACTTGCTTTTGGGGCAAAAAACCGAAACACCCGATAAATCCATATACATTTGAAGGAATTCCTGCCAACAGGAAGACACGAATCTATAACTTAAAATTATCGCTATGAAAAAATCTTTTTTAATCGGATCACTACTATTGAATGCTTTACTTGTTGTCCTGTTATTAACCGTGGACAGAACAAAAGGTTCCTGCCATCGGATCAATTTTCAGGGAGAAAGCTTCACCTCGCGGCAAGAGAATTTTAAAACGGCACATACGGATGTAAAACGTTTTTATGATTCCATTGTCAAACAAGATGCCAGTCAGCGAGATTTTGTCCGTGCGTTTACCATTTCAGCGATGGACATGCTGGAAGTGATGGGGCTGGATTCAACCACGAAATGTACCTATGAACAATGCCGGGCTTACCTGGGCTTAACAGCAGATGATCAGTTCAAACTTTACCTCACCCCGATCAAAGACAATAAGGATGTGTTTCTGAATTTTAAACCTGCTACGGGTGCAACAATCGATACAAATGAATACAGTTATGTACTGGATCTGATTGCTCCTTGTCCCAATACATGTGATAAGAAAAGTCCGTTGTATAATTTTTCAAAACCTGAGGCCTCCAGGTAATTAATTAGTTTATTCGTCTTCGCATATGAGTGTAACCAAATTCATACTGGTATTTAGCCATTTCCCCATCTTATTTGTTACGATCTATTCAATGGTTATTTATACCCGTTTGCGAAAGGAAATAAAACCACTTGCATGGTATCTGATGGCTACCGGAATACTCTATGCGTTGTCACTACTGCTATGGTTTCTTCGTACCAATAACCTGCCCTTGCTGCACGTGCTCGTCCCCTTGCGATTTGTCTTATTGCTGGTTGTCTACAAGGAAATTTTAAGAGGCTATATCCCTTCGTGGATTTTGTACGTACTGGCAGGAGGTTTTTGCTTGTATTCATTTATAAATACACTCTTCATTGAGCGCTGGTATACATTTAATGCGAAGGCGATGACCGTTGAAAGTGTATTGTTGATCATCCTATCGATGTCCACGTATATTTTTTTAATGGATAAACGAATGACGAAGCACCTGAATGGTTACATCAAGTCAGTTGAATGGATCAATTCAGGGGTTTTTTTATATTTCACCTCTTCACTTACCCTGATGTATTTCGGTGACTATATGATCCAATTAATTTCTTCCGAATTGAGTCGTTATACCTGGGTAGTGCATTCTTTTTTGCTGGTTATTATGTATTATTGTTTCTGGAGAGCATTATGGAAACAGGACACCATATCACATTTGTAGGAACACTTTTACCATTTGTCGGTATTGTGTTTCTGATCGCATTGGGGGTCATCATCCTCACACAACAGTTCAGGAGAAACCTGTACCGGGAGCAACTGGAACAGGAAGAACTAAAGAGACAACACCAGTCGGAGCTTACAAAATCAACGATCCTGGTGCAGGAACAGGAACGGAAACGGATTTCGCAGGACTTACACGATGATCTGGGAGCTGTGTTGTCAATTATCCGTATGCATTTGCTGCAGACAGAGCGAAAACACCAGGACGTAAATGACCAGTTGCCCGGCGAATTGCAAAATATTCGCAGTCTGACAGAGAATGCCATCGAAAGCATGCGCCGGATCAGTCACGAGTTAATGCCGCCTCAATTGGAACGGTTTGGAGTATTGGAAACACTGGAACAAGCCTGTGAACAATTGACAGCAGCCGGAAAAATCAATTGTGTGTTCACTGCGGAAGAACAGGTTGATTCGTACATTACTGACGAGCTGATGAGCCTGACTTTGTATAGAGTCTGCATGGAATTGATTAATAACACGATCAAACATGCCGGAGCGACAGAATTACAATTAAATTTTTCCGTATCGGATACTGAAATAATTGTACATTACCGGGACAATGGAAAAGGAATGATTCCGGATCATTCAAGGAAGGGATCCGGATTGAGAAATATGCACAACCGGATTCATTTCCTGGGAGGAAGTGCGGTTATACAGAAAGAGCAACCGGGCTTTTTTATGACAATTTTATTTCCGGTGACTTCATGATAGAGTTGAAATAGGAGTGAGCGTTATGAAAAAAAAGATTACAATCGGATTAGTAGAAGATCAGCTGTTGTTCAGGAACGGCATTCACGCCATTTTGAGCGGTTGGGAAGATCTGGAAGTTATTTATGAATCGGGTGACGGGTATTCCGTGATTGAATCCCTGCAAAAATCAGCGCGGATTCCGGATGTGATGCTCGTAGATTTATCCCTTCCGCCGAATGGAGATAAACCCTATTCGGGTGAGCAGTTGACAATTGATCTGGCGGACTGTTTTCCGGAAGTAAAGGTACTTATTTTATCGGCACACCAGGATGAGAAATTCATTGCACGCCTGATCGAAATCGGAGCGCATGGATACCTGGTAAAAGATAGCGACCCGGTTGAGGTATACCAGGCCATTACTACCGTATACGAAAAAGGAGCCTACATCAATCATATGACATTAATGGCAATCCAGCGGAACATTGGAAAGCGCACGCAATCCATCCTTCAGCCGACTTCTGATCTGACTTCCCGTGAACTGGAAGTGCTGGGGTTGGTTTGTCAGCAATACACGGCCGAAGAAATAGGGGAAAAGCTGTTCATTAGTGTCAAAACTGTAAATGGTCATCGTGCCAACCTGTTGTTGAAAACCGGTTCCCGTAATGTTGCCGGGTTGGTTATGTATGCACTCAGAAATGAACTTGTCAAATTTTGATTGAAGACTTATGTGTGTACTAGTTCAGTGAATTACAGGAAAAAGTTTTTCAACAATTATCAGTACCTGTCAAAAAATAATTTTACTTTCGTTCCCAGGTTTAAATAACTATATAAATAACTAACTATGAGAATTAAAATCGTATTTTTTGTTGCGCTGACCATTGGAGCGTTGACAAGTTTGTCATTCCGTACGAGTACGACGGGAGGATTGAAAGTGCAAATCGAATTACCGGCAGGAGTGAAAGCGGATCTTTCGGATACACCGGTTGATTTGTACAAGACAATGGAAGATGTGGAAAATGAAAAATCTGTCAAATCCATCTGGACAAATGCATCGGGTGCCGGAGATTTCGGACAAGTAGCGGCAGGTAGCTACTACATCGACGGAATGGTGGAAAACGGTGACCACGTATACTACGCAGTGATGAAGGTAGATGTAGTTGCAGGGAAAGCAGGTTCAGTGGTACTGAAACTGGTTCGCAATACAGATATGGAAGGAGATATGGAATAACATGTGATCTGCATATTGATTAGAATACATTGTGAAAAGTCCCGGTGAACAACCGGGACTTTTCAATAAAGGGGCTTGGGATGGATAATTGATAAGGGAATTTGTTTTTTTACAAGTTGTGAATATTTTTCCACCCCGGTATACACTTGGCATTTAAATCGTATGGCGAAAAAGCAGAGAATATTTTTTTGAAAAAAAAACAACAAATTACTTGTGAAATGAAAAATAACTTTTAGCTTAGCCAAACATTACCGAAACGAGAACTTGAAATAGCTACAACTTATAATTACTGCTCTAAAAATGATCTTTAACACTGTTTACAACATTAGAACTACTGCTCTTCTAACAATCATTTGTTTCTTCTTTTTAGTACCGGATGGATTTGCTTCAAAACCGGTTAGTGACAAGGATCGTTTATTTCCCTCCATTCGTTCTGTTGATCATGATGGAAATGCAGGGAGCGGTAAATGTAATCCCGGGGATTTTTATTCCAGTAACGGAACGACCAACCCGGTTGAATATAGCCGGTGTAATAACCCACAGATTGGATATACAAACACAGGATTAATTTATTTCTGGTCCCCGCAGATAGGATTATCCTGCTACGACTGTCCCAACCCGACATTGTTGCAATCAGCGATTAACGATGGTACAATTCCGGGAAGCTATGATGTTATGGTTTATGCGTCAGTAGAAGATCAGCAAAATGGTAATTACTGTAGCCGCTCTACAATTTATACGCAGCAACGTGATTGTAAAGAAGGAGAAACTCCTTGCAATCCGGGGGCGTTTACATCCAGTAACGGAACAAACCCGGTTGAATACAGTCCGTGCGATAATCCCCAGATGAGCTTCCAAAATGCAGGGTTAATTTATTCCTGGTCTCCGCAGGTCGGTTTGTCCTGTTACGATTGCCCGAATCCGACATTGTTACAATCGGCCATTAACAATAGTACAATTCCGGAGAGATATACAATTACTATTTATGAATCACTGGAGGATCAGAAAAAAGATAATCCATGTGGACGTTATCGCATTGAGATGAGTAAACAGGATTGCAAAGAGGGGGAAACTCCGTGTGATCCGGGCAAATTTATTTCGGGTAATGGAACCAGTGATCCGGTTGAATATAGTTCCTGCAGCAATCCACAGATCGGATATGAAAATGCGGGATTATTCTATTCCTGGTCTCCGCAGGTAGGGTTGTCTTGTTACGACTGCCGGAACCCGACACTGTTGCAATCGGCAATTGATAATGGTCTCATCCCTGACAGCTATGAGGTGCGCGTTTATATGTCAGAATCCGATATGGTAAAAGGCGGAGAGCCGTGTAAAGCGTATAAAGTAACCATGAAAGAAGTTCCCTGTGAGAACGGAGGAGATCCCACGTGTAATCCCGGAGATTTGGTTTCCAGCAATGGAACGTATCCTGTGCAGTACAGTACGTGCGACATTCCGCAGTTAAGCTACGGAAATTCTTCTTTACTGTATTCCTGGTCTCCACAAGTAGGTTTATCTTGTTATGATTGTCCGAACCCGACTTTTCTGTTGGCAGATATCGAAAATAATAACATTCCTCCGGTGTATACAGTTGTGGTGTATGCCTCCGCTTTGGATAGAGAGCAAAACCGACCATGTTATACGGAAGACATTCAGACACGAAAAAGATTTTGCGGTAAGGAATGTCGCTTTGATATCGGAATATCCGGTAACAACGGACCTGATGTCTGTGCCGGAGATGTTGTTGTACTGACAGGAATAGGATCCGGGCTCAGTTTCGTATGGTCTTCTTCACTTGGAGGATTAAGCTGTGATAGTTGTCAGCAAACCTTTTATACCGTACAAGATGGAACGAGTGTACTTTCTGTAGCTGTTTTTAATAGTGAAGGGCAACAGTGTGGTGAACGAACCAGAGAAGTTACTTCACTTAGCAATTGCTTTACCACAACAGGGATGAGTTATAACAATTATGGAGTCAATACGTATGTAAAGAAAAGCCCGACCAGCCCTACGTATCTGAACATTTACGGAAACGTTATCAATGAGGTGGTTACCGACCAGGCAAATGTGTTGATAAAAGGAACGTTCACAAACGAAAGTAATATCTGGGTAAGTAAGGATTGGGTCAACAACGGACTGAATGGAATGTTTACGAATTCCCAAACGGAAGGAGTGAGTGTGTTGATGGGAAGTTACCAGCGGATCAGAGGGAATTCCCCGACGAAGTTTTATATTCTGGAACTGATAGGCCAGGGGAAGAAAGAACAGTTTGTCGACGCATATGTAAACAAATTGTTGAACTTGTCAGTCAATGAGCTTGCAACACGCGATAACACGATGTTTGTAGAAAATACGGAATTGACAGCAATTGCCCGGACAACAGGATTCGTAAGCAGTAACCTGCCCGGAGGAGGCTTGTCCCGGAAAATGAATACGACACAACCATACCTGTTCCCGGTAGGTTCTTCTTTGGGAACATTGCGGTACCGTCCGGTAGATGTGAGAATGCCTTCAATGTCAAACCGGAAAATGAAAGTCAGAATGGTAAACTATAACCCCGTTTACGATAATTTGACAGACCTTGCACCGGATGTTGCTTCGATTAATAATAACTATTATCACCAGTTAACACCTGCTACTAACGGAGAAACATATGATCTCACATTCCACTACAATGAAAGTCAGGATGGAAGTTACCAGCACATTGCACAGTATGAATCACAAATTGTACCTGAGTACTGGCAAAAAACTGGAGCAATTACATTGGGAACGTCAACGTATACTCCGAATACAAAATTTGTTACAACCACATGGAATCATTTTCTAAGTGAGAATTACAGCCTGGCGAATGCGGGATTTGTAATTGATTGGGGGGATTTTGGAAACAGCGGTGGCGGAACACAGGGCGGAGGCTCAGGAGGTACAGGAGTTGTTGTAACGGTTACAGGACCTCCGGGATCAAGTGGAGGAAACATTGGTGATACATTTCCGGTAGGAGGTGGTGGCGATTCCACAGGCGTGTTTACCCCGTCACCAATAGAAGGAACCTATACGATTGATATTGACGGAGGAGGATGTGTAACCAGCGGATCGATCTTGTTTGATGTGGATGCCGGAGGTAATATTGTTGAAGGTTCAATTTATTTTGTCGCAAATAATGTGCAGCAACCGCTTGCAGAGAGTTTGTACAATTTGAATTCGACTTCCCAATTCGGGAACAATGGAATTTTTGACCTGAATTCAGTACCCGATCCGTCATTCCCCGATTGTACGGACGATGTTAAAATTCAACTGTCAAGTGGCATTGCCCTGACACCCGGAGCACCGTTTGTAGTAAACGTTTCAACAGGATCCGAATTGCAGGTAGAAGAAATTATCATCTCCAACAGTACAGGTGTCGTTGCCAACGTGCTGGGAAATAATATGTGGCAGTCACAAGTGACAGATATTCCCGGATTATACAAGTATGAATTGCATTTACTGAACACAACAACAAGCTCAACTATTATTTTAAAAGGACAATTTATCTTAACGAATTAAAATTCATGAAAAAAACGCATTATTTCCTGATCGGAGCCGTGATCATTTCTACTTCTATTGCTGTTTACTCTTTCTTTGCTACACCTAAAATCGCTGTTGTTGATTTTAAGCGGTTGGTCAATGACTACCAGGGAATGAAAGATGCAACACTTGAATATGAAAAGAAAATGACGGGTTGGAATACCACCTCCGACAGTTTGACTGATGCAATCAAAAATGAACTTTCTGATTATTATGCCGATTCTGCGTTTCTTTCAAAGCAGGAGCGTGTCAATAGAGAAACGAAGATCATCAGCATGCGAAATAAGTTCATGGAATTCTCCAAAGGATTGGAAGAGAATGCAATGGCAGAGGATCAAAAAATGACCATTGAAGTGGTGAACCAGGTTCTTTCGTTTGTTGAAAAATACGGGAATGACAAGGGATATGATGTCATTTTGGGAAAAAATGAAGGAGATGAGGTGCTGTACAGAAAAGCGAGCATGGACATTACAAATGAATTACTACAGGCACTGAACCGCAACTATGAAGGATTTTAAACGATATACGATTATACTACTATTTTTTTCACTGGCCTGCTCTAAAAGTGAAGTTTCACTGCAAGATTACTACGAATGGCAGGAAGACGAATCGAATGGTGTCCATAAGACAAAAACAGTAGGCGAAATAGCATTTGATATGAAATTATTGTCACCGGATTATTTGACCTATTTGGAGCTAAAAGGCGAAAAAGGTGCTGTAACGCCGCAACTGAAAGACAGTATTATGAAATTCTACGAAAATAATTTAACGTTCGTGTTAACCATTGGCCCTGCGGAGGAGTCTCATTTTGATATTACTTCCGTAGGAGTAAAAAACTATGAAGAATATGCGGAACGCATGAAACAATTGAATTTTGGACTTACAGAATTACTGGAATTACGTGCGGGAGGTAAAAAATGGAAACCGGTAATTGTGGAAATGGAAAATATTTATGGTCTGGAATTTCACCGAAAGTTTAACATTGTTTTTTCTCCTGAAGAAAAAGCAGATGAATTGGTGAAACTGGACAAGTTTACAGTCATGTTTGATGATGAGATTTTCGGTACCGGAACATCATCTTTCGGATTCTTAAAATCATCATTAGATAAAACACCTGCAATCAAATTTTAACTATGTCAATTTTTAGAAAAAATCCCATAGCAACGAAAGGTACAGCCTTGTTCTTAGCGTTTACAATCTTCGGGGAAATCTTTTTTCCTACGATGGTATTTGCGTTGACTTCAGGACCATCCTCCCCCGAGTTCAGCAGTTTTGAACCTGTTGCAACAACAGATATGGTCGACCCGTTTTCCGGTGATTTTACCTACAACCTGCCGGTATTGAACATTCCTGGAGCTGATGGAGGTGGTTATGCGATGTCCTTATCCTACCACAGCGGTACTTCTGCTGAAGAAGAGGCTTCGTGGGTAGGACATGGTTGGACACTGAATGCAGGAGCGATCAACAGAGGAAAAGTAGGTTATCCGGATGAATTTAAAGGAGTATCCGTAAGACAATTCAACAAGGTTGTCCCCAATTGGACAGTATCAGCAGTAGCGAGTCTTGGAATCGAGTTTTTCAGTGATGATTCACAAAAGAAAAAGCAGGAAAATAAAGATGCACTTGATAAATTGGGAAAAGTAACCAAGCCACAAATGGATTCAGAATGGGGCGGAAATGGACCATTGAATGATTTACATGGTGTGAGCTCAGATTTCACGGTCACGGTATCTCAGAGTATTCGATATAACAACTATTCCGGGATCATGAAATCAACAGGATTCTCTGCTTCATTTAAAGGAATGGCATCGTTGAATATGAACTTTGCCGGAGGAAACTCTACAATGGGATTTTCTGTCAGCCCACAAGAATTGATCAAGTTTATAAAAACGAGAAAAGCGATTAAGAGTGCAGAAAAGGCAAAAGAGACTGCTGGTGATGATGAGAAAAAGGAATTAGATAAAAAAATAAGAAAGCTAAAAGGATTTAACGATGGAGGGGGACAAAAGCAAAATTTCTTTAAATACATGTTCAGAGGGCTTTCAGCACCGAATATTTCAGGTTCTGCAAACACGATGTATCCGGGACTATCCGTTCAAAAAACACATGGAAAATCATTCAACTTTTCAGGTTCTATTGAAATTAACCCAATCGGACCTGTAGGTTTTGAACCCGGATATCAAGGGAATTTTAATGTCTATATTCCGGAAAAAGAAACAACCATAGAGGCATATGGATACCTGCATCGTAAAACATGGAATGAAGATTGGGATGATGAAAAAGACGTATTTGAGGCACAAGACTTTTTTATTGAGGGAGAAACGACTTTGTCCAAAACAGATAAAACACTTGGAATTCCATTCAGTGGTGCGGATGTTTTTTCTGCAACCGGTGAAGGAATCATGGGAGGGTTTCGTTTGAAAAACTCACGAGTGGATCATTACTACCCATCTAAAATTACCAATAACGAAGTGATTCAGAACATCGGAATTGAATTCGGAGTCGGGCAAACGATTCAGGTAGGTTTGGATGTTGGATTCGGATTTCATCGTACGGTTGTCAGTAACTGGGAAAAAGGTAAAAGAGGTTCCACTGGAGATGACATGTATCAGGCAAACTCAAGTGATGCAGCATTTTTCGAATTCATGAACGATCCGGGAAAGGTATTCCGTTATACAACAACGGATGATGTGATGTCAATGGTATTGGATGGAAAGGATATCGATGATAACGACGCTGCTAATTACATCTCAGGATTGTCTTCTACAAACGTGGATCTTGGGAAAGAACGGAGTTCAACAATTGAATATACAACATTTGCTACAGCGCAAAATGCAGCAAGTAGATTGGATAAAATGCAGGAAACACAAGATTTTTATAATGGTGTTTCTGGTATTTCAGAATTGGATAATTTTATCCGGGAGTTAAAGATTACAAAAACGGACGGTTCTAAATACATTTATGGTGCTGCGCTTTTAGCAAAAAATGAATTAAACCTGACAGTCGGATTGCAGGCTTCTGCTACTTCAATGCATAAAGATTATACCGGATTCACTGGCAACAATCCACATACGATTCAAACCAATTATCTGAAAGCAAATGATATCAACCAAATTGAAAATAACCTGAGTGCACAGGGTGATTTTACAGCCCAGCCGTATTCAAATAGCTTTCTGATTACCCAGATTCTGACGGCTGATTACATCGACGTAAATGACAATGGGCCAGATGCCCGTGATTATGGAGGGTGGACAAAATTCACCTATCGTAAACGCTACGGAGGAAACAATGAATGGTACCGACACAGGGCTCCATACAACAAAATGTATTATGGCAAAGGACGTTTGAATAATCCATACGATCAGACGGCTTCTCTTTCTTCCGGAGAAAAAGAGGTGGCCTATCTGAAGACCATTGAAACGAAAACACACATTGCTTGTTTTGTAACGAGTGGTACTACACGGGACGATTTTCAGGATATTGCTACAGCGTTGGGACTAACCGGAGCAGAATTGACAAAATTCATGAGTTATTTCCCTGCAAACGGAAGTAATCAACCACGAAAAGATGGTCTTGATGCAGCGAAAGATGAAGAAGCTGCTAACGGAGCGAAAGGAACACATACAATTGAGCAATTAAATAAAATTATATTGTTCTCCAAATCACGGTTAGACAAACCGGTTTCTGTAACAAATTTTGAATATTCGAATGAAATCTGGAAAGGAATTCCAAATACAACGGAAACACCTGGTTCTGCTAATTCAGGGAAATTGACACTGAAAAAAGTATGGACAGATACAGAAGGTTTGGTAAAAGCACGTATATCACCATATAAGTTTGAATACGAGTATTTTAAAAAGAGTGATTACCCGTCATTCAATAACTATGCTCAAAATGGAATTTTTGATGGATATGGTGATGGTACATTGAACGAACATCCGATCTATCGATCAGGGTTATTGGATAACTGGGGATTCAATCAACACCATGATATTGAAAGCCAACAACGTGAATACCTCCGTGAATGGAGTTATCAGGGAGATTTACCTGCCGACTTTGATCCTGCTGCATGGCAATTAAAGCGAATTATTCTTCCTTCTGGAGGTGAAATTCATGTACAATATGAACAGAAGGATTATTGCTATGTGCAGGATAAAGAAGCAATGACGATGGTGAGTATCAATCCGTCTTCGAGTATTGGAAACGAAAACGGATATAAGTACGATGAGAATAAATACTATTTAAATCTGGATGATGTAGGGTTGCATACCGAAGCGGAGAAAAAAGCATACTTCCTTAAAATTGCCAGACAATATTTTGATGGAAATATGGCTTTTGACGGATCTAATGCAAGTTACTATGAGATCAAAGATGGAGATGATAACAGTCAAAAAAGTAACATGCTTTATTTCCGGTTTCTGTACAATTTGAGTGAAGACGCTGCCAACCTTCAGGGATCAAGAAAACCTGATTTTGTAGAAGGATATTGCCCGGTAAACCGTATTGTTTATGATAATGGAAATATTTTCATAAGTCTCGGTGCAAAGAAAGGGGTTCAAAAATTTCTTACTCCGAGAAGAATTGCTTATGAGCAGTTTATTACTTCGGGGAACCTCGGAATGGATAATCAGCAATACCTGCTCGATAATGAGAACATTGATGGAAATTTACTTCAGAAGGCATACAATAACACGGCAAATGGCAATGCAGAAGGAATAAAAGAGGTGAAAAAATACCTCATGAAATCGAGTGAATTGGGATTAAGAGCCAAAATTGCAGGAGCAATTTTCGCTGTCAATAAGCCAGCCAAATCAAATGTAGCCAAAGCGTACGATCCGGCAATGTCTGCGTTCAAGTTAGTTGTTCCAAAAGCAAAAAGAGGAGGTGGAGTTCGTGTAAAACGATTACTGATGTACAATCCCGGAATTGAAGGGGGAGAAGCGTCTATCTATGGATCAGAATACATTTATAAAACGAAAGACGGGCAGTCGAGTGGTGTCGCAACGAATGAACCAGGTTCATCCCGTCTGGAAAATGCATTGGTGGATATCCTTCCACGTTATAAGCAGGGGGTGTTAAATAAACTCATGGCAGGACGCGACAAAAGCTGGGCTGAAGGACCGTTGGGAGGGCACTTGTACCCGGGAGCTTCCATCGGACACTCCAGAGTCGTGATAAAAAATATTCACAGTGGAAAAAGTTCCCCTGGATTTGTCATCAATGAATACATTACCTGTAAAGATGAACCGTCCGTAAAAGTAAAACATACGGAAATAAAAGATCCCGGGAAATTATTTGAAGGACGTATCAAAGACCATTATAAGAAAACGAAGTTTTCACTTCCGATGGGGATGTTCAATTACTCCCAGGACAAAGCGTGGATAACTCAGGGATTTGTATTTGAAATAAGCGACCTTCATGGAAAATTGAAGCGATCATATACCTACAATGGTACGTACGAAAAATTCCTGGTAGATCCATTGAGTACATCGGTGTACGCATCGGTAGAAAATGAGTATACCAATGAAGCAAAGACAGTCGTAAGTGGAGAATTAGATGGTTCAGGTAACCTGAAATTGAAGAAATCAGCAATGAATCTTGGACAAGAAGAAGACATTGCAATGTATGCAGGAAGGGTGGAAGATCGTACGTTTGACTTCTCTGTCGAGCTTGACCTCAATTTCCTCATTCAGTTCCCGATTGTTTTTACGTTTGGATTTGGACTATCACTAAGCTATGATGAAACAGAGTTGAGTCAGCACATTACTAGTAGAGTGATTAAGCATTCTTCCTGGTTGAAAAAAACAACGACTTTCCAGGATGGAATCCGAACAATCAATGAAACATTGGCATTTAATGACCTAGATGGATCACCAATCATTACACGTGTTTCCTCAGCATATGATGCGCCGGATCAAATCGGAGACTTCCGGGAACATGTGCCAATTGACACAGATGTAGAAGATCCGACTAACCAAAATAAAGACAATGTCTATTATACAATGAACTTGCCGGCAGCATGGATTTATGCGGAAATGGGTAAAAAATCGAAAAATTCGAATAATTTCAATCTGCTCTCAGCAGCAGCGGGAAGTTTCACGACACATTCCGAAAATCCGCTGTGGAAGTTTACCAATGATGAATGGTATCCGCACCAGACCAATATGGATCGGGTAATCTCTGCAACTGCTACGGAATTTAGAAAGAATAGATTCGATGATAATATTCAATATACCATTGGAGGGGTATCGAAAACTGCGTCCATGGAACGTATAAAAGAAGAATTTGCTGCACAAAACGGTGTCAATGGATTCGATCAGTCTGATCTGGATCAATTAAATGCATTCTATTATCCGGTTCGTTCCTTCACGTTTATCGGAGACCGAACTTCTGCGAATGCTGCTTCAGGAAGAGTATATAAGGACGGAACAATTACGAATTTTGAATTCTTCAAGTGGAAAGACGGAGGTACAACAGATGTAGAAGCACTGAATCCACATTGGCAAAGTCCTTCGTATGTGACGAAATATTCACCGAACGGACAGCCGTTGGAAGAAGTGAACCTATTGGGAATTTATAGTACTGTTAAATTGGGATATGGCAATTTGTTGCCAATCATGTCAGCTGCAAATGCAGAGTATGAAAGTGTATTGTTTGAAGACTATGAAAACGGTTCTGCGCTTGGACAAACCATCGCTAAAGCACATACAGGAACCCGTTCATTGAATTATGCAACCATCAACAATGGAGTCATTGCTGCACAGCCATTGAAATTGACAACAAATCTGCACGATAAAGGTGCGCGATTCAAAGTGTGGGTACGTCTTACCAATGAAGGAAGTCCGGACCCGTTACTGACAGAAGTAATGCAGGGTAATCCGCGATTGAAACTCGGAAATACGACGTATCCGATGAACAGAATTGCTACAGTCGGAGAGTGGCACCTGTTGAGCGTTGATGTGAAAACATGGTCCGGATTAAATGTGGGAGATGCATTTACAATTCAATACTTGTATGACCTTCCTACGGCAGCTCATCAATTATTATTGGATGATGTGTGTTTCCATCCGTTGGAAGCGGGAGTTTCCATGACCGTTTATAATCCAAGCGATTTCAAAGTAGTTGCCCAGTTAGATGACCAGCATTTTGCGGTAATTTATGAATACAATACGGAAGGAGCATTGGTTCGTACAATTATTGAAACAGAAAGAGGTAGAAAAACAGTGAAAGAGCAACAGGCGAATAGCCCTAAGGCGAATAGAAATGAGTAAAAGAATGCCTAAAATAATGAGTGTAATCATTGTGCTGTTGTCTGTCCTTGTTGTGCGGGGACAGACAGATGCTCAGTGCATTGACATGGTAAAAAAATACAATGAACAAATCCGGAAATTAGGAAAACCGGCAGCAGGGAAAGTGTATTATGTTGATTTTGAACAAGAGTTGAGTTATTGGGATTCGGATGTTAGTTCACCAAAGCAACGCGTGAAATACTACGTTTCTGCGGATCAGGTACATCTGATCAGCAGCGAAATTTCGACATACACCAATAAAGAGTACGTATTTACAGTGATGCACAAACAAAAAAAGATTTTGGTAAGTCGAAATCCGGAATCAGATCCGGAATTTGACGGTGCGGGGATTTTCGGCACATTTCTCAACAACCAGGAACACATTATCAGCAAAGCGACAGTATCAGAGTGTTCTGAAGTGAGCGAGAAAGGGCTCTACAAGGTAGTTTTGGATGTGTCTCAATTAAAAATCAATGGGTTTTATGCAGATAAGTTGACCTATTATTTTGATTCAAAAACAAAAAAGTTGAAAAAAACAATTACTTCCTACGGAAAAGGATACCAACTCCGAAGGATGAGCATAACATACTACGATTTTCAAACAGATTATAAATACACATTTCCAAAAGACCTTGTCGGAATGTTCTTGGACTCAAAAGGAAAATTAAAGCCTAAATACAATGGATATGAGCTTATTGCGAATTAATATGAAGCTATTTTGTACACTGGTACTTACTTCGATATGGATAACAACCACAGTCGTTGCGCAGGTGGATACTCAAACTTATTCAGATGAACGGAAAGGAAGTACAGTTGCGTCGTCAAATACATTTGATGTCAATATTACAGCTTCCCCGGTAATTTCTCCGTTAAATCATAAGGTAACATCATCTAAGTTGACAGTTGCCTGGACCGTTGATGACATTTTCTTATTGGGAGATGCAAATAACGGAGCTGTTATAGGCGATCATGAAATCACATTTACCTGCCACTTTTATGAAGTAGGTAATCCGACACCGGTTGAAAGTGAAACGGCTCAATTGGCGATCAATTCAGAACATGCAGTAGCTGTATTTCATAAGGACATCACCAGCCTATGCGATTTGTATGATCTGGAAAAGGTGGAAATTGAAATGACCAATGTTTCCGATCCCCTGTCGTTGATCATCGGTCCGGCTTATAGCGCCCAACAAAACGAAATTCGGGGGTATGTAGCCAATCATCAGAAGTTGAGTGCGAGCGTAACGACAAAGTACGGTGTAGATGTGCGATTGGAAACGAACCAAAACCAGGCAGCAGCACCTGTTGTTACTGCATTTTCAGGAAATACACAAACTTCGAGAGTGTTGGTGTTCGACTGGGCAGCTACCGCACACAATTTCCCGAATTATGAAATTCAAATTCTGAAATTAGAAAACACGAATCCGGCGAATACACAAGACAATGCAATCGAAGCAACAGTTGACTGGAACAATGCATTGAAAATTGAAACAACCAACGGAGCAAAAGCAGTTCGTCTTACCGTCGCCGAAGGAACCGGATTTTATATCTGGCGAGTCAGAGGTGTCGGGAATTTCTACCCGGGAGGTTTCTCGAATGCAAAGAATTTAGGAACCTGGTCCAATTCATACCAGCAAGGATTAACAGTGAATTTGACAATACCAGGCATTCCTTCTACACCATTTGCTTTCTTCCTGGAAGATCCGGATGATACGAAAAACTGGATGTATTCCAGGGTTATTTCGGAAGGAAACAAAATTGGTGAAGGAATGATCTATGCCAATAACTTATTACAAACGGTACAAACGCAGGCATATGCAGCTTCTTCAGGGAAATCAGTAATCTCACAAACGGTGATGGATTACCTGGGGCGTCCTACATTGAATACACTTCCTGTGCCAATGAGTACTTCAGGATTGAATGGGTATAAAGATGAATTTCTATTGAATGCGAACGGGCAATTATACACGGCTGATGATTTTGATGCGGATGCAAATATTCAGGCTCCGGGAACAGCAAAAGACGACGGTTCTTCCGCATTCAGCTATTATTCAGAAAACAATACTTCAGATTACACCATTCCGGATGCGGAAGGATACCCGTTTTCAAGGACAATTTATTTGACAGATGGTTCAGGAAGAGTTGCAGAATCCTCCGGAATAGGAAAAGTTCATGCAATCGGGCAAGGGAGAACTTCCCGTATTTTTTACGGGACCCCTTCAGATGATGAATTAATAGCTGTTTTTGGGGATGAGGCTCCACCAGCAGTGAATATTCTGAAAACGGTTACACTCGACCCGAACGGTACAGGGACCATCGCCTATACAACTATCGAAGGGTTAACGATTGCAACGGCTATGAGCAGTGTTGTGCCGGATAATTTACTGGCAATTGATAATCCCGGAAATGCAGGGAAATTAGGAATGGAAGTTGCGGATGAAATTGTTGTAAACACCCTTTCTGACAGCAAATTCATCAGCTCGAAAGTATTGACATTGGATCAGCAAACAACAATAACAGTAGATTATTTCCCGTGTACGCAAAGTATCACAGCAGCAGAAGGGGGGTGTCCGGGTGGAAACTGTAATTTTGAAGTACGTTTTATTGTATCAAATATCGTGACAGGTGAAAAATTTGGTACGCAATATATGGATGTCAGCCTTGGAGATTGTTCGAATGCAATTCCTGGATCAAATTTTACATGGTATACCATCGAAGCGGGAGCAGGACTATATACGACAAACGGAAATCAGGTAACATTACCCGCAGGTAACTGGAAAATCCAGAAGATTGTGACTTCCATGACAGATCCTGCAACAGCATATGAAATTCCGGCAGCGCAACAATACCTGGCACCATTGGTTGACTTGGTTGCAACGTGGATGAATAGTACTACTTCCCAGGAAGATCTGGACATATTTAATGAGATGTTGGATACATTAATTACGAATTTGGCGGCAGGGCATGCAGCGGCAGGGCCGTCATGTATCGGGCAACCTGCTGATTGCTTTGAAGGTTCAGGATACCAGAATCATTTCTGGACAGGAACATTGGGAACGTATTTCAACAGGATGGTTTCTGACTTTGGTTTCCCTGCAAACTTTGTTTTTAATCCGGACTATACATTACAATATGGATTTGTATTGGACGGACAGGGGCAGCCTACTTCGGAAGTCAATACCTCTCAGTTGGTCATGACGACTTCTTGTTGCGGAGACCTCGGGGCCGATATTCCTCAGGTGGAGAAGTATGAAGTTTGTAAGCGGATTGAAACCATTCTTGAAGACCCTCTGCAAACATTGACCCCTGATGATGTGTTGTTTTCAGATATATTCCGGACACTGTATGAAGAAATTGTGCAAGATGGAAATCCGACCGCATACCTCACAGAATGGGGAATCGGGAATGCAACAGGTGGAATGAATGGATTCGGTGGTACTATTCCTGCATCTTCTAATGACCCGTTTCGTTCTCATTTTGACAACATGATTTTCCACATGCTCACGGACCAGTATTTTACAGGAAATGCATACAAAAGCGGAAGTGATTGGGTGTGGGATAGCCCTACTGGATCTGTACCTGTTTACAATTCGACAGGTGATTTAGTTCCGGCGGGAGCGCCACAAGAATTTTACGGACCGTATTATACCTGTGATGCCTTGTATGAATGCTGGTACAGTACAATCCGTGCCTATTTCGAAATGTTGAAAACACCAAGCGGATTTAACATTTATGATGGTGTGAATAGTGATGAAGACAATGATGCTTCTTCAGGTGGAGATGATGGTACCGTAGCAGGAGGACACAGTGATGATCCGGACAGTGCTGATGGAAATCAGGGGTTATTACAACAATTGGTAAGTTTTATCATTTCCAAAAAAATGAAAAAACTATCGGATGATCTTGCTGGAGAAGGAGACGGAAGTTCAGGTGCTTCTCCAATGGCGATTCAATACGATATTCCGAACACATTCATGTCGTGTGCAGGATACAAATTTGCTGCAATTATTGACCTCCCCCAACAAGATTCGTCTCCATTAACGAGTGGAGATATACAATCTTATTTAGGAGAAGTAAACACCCCGATTCTGATGAATGATTTCTCTGATTATGAGAGTAACAGAGAGGCAATCTATGCGAAAAAAGTAGAAGAAGACAACAGTAATCCTCCAAATTACACGACAACATTGCTTACGGATAAATTACGTTATGACAATATCAAGTCGCCGGCGTGGATGTTTAAGTATTTTGAATACGATCCGGACATCGACCTTGCTGCTGGCGCTCCTTTTATGAATTCACCCGGAAATGTTGAAAGTGCTTATCCACTGGCTTCCTCAGCAGCATTGGAGTTGACGACTTGCTACCATGATTTTTCCGGGATGGCATTGTGTTATGCTCCGCCGTGTATTGATACAGATCACCATAACTGGAATGCCATGGAACGCTATATGTTTTATGTACAGGCTTCAAAAACAGTTCCTGCAGGTGACCTGGATGATGACCCGAACAATACCTTGTGTGGCAGTCTTCCACCCCTTCAACCAATCGATTGTGATTCTTTACAAGAGATGATCAATAGTGATTTTAACAATGCACGCAGCAGTTGTAGTGAACGCCAGGATTATTTCCGAAGCCAGATTGTGCAAATGCTCAATTTCAATTGTTACGAAATTGTTGAATGTGTGGACGGGTCAACGACCGGGCAGGTATCGATGGCTCAGGTAGATGCAATGGTTTCACAGGCTGTTTTGGCATGTGAGAATTATGTGGATGAACTCCGGCAAGCATGTGTAGATCCCTTGACGTGTATGAGCCAATTCCCTACCTATTCTGAATCGAATTGTGGAATGCTTATTCCAAAAGTCGGAGGAGGAGTAGAGGTTTGCCCTTCTGTCCCGCAACGTCTCATTACCTTGTATGACCCTACGTATAAAATACCGGAAAAATTGTTACGTGTTCGCAGCGGAGAATTTATTCCGTTTATGGACAATCTGCAAACAAATTGTAGAGATGGAGCTCCATATGTAATCGAATCCGAAGAAGAGGATTGTAGAGATATGAATATCCAGTACAGTGAAATCATTAATGTTGAATAAAATAATAAAATAGACTATGAAAATTGTTAATACCATTGCACTTTCAATCACACTTGTTTCGTTGATGAGCAGTGCATTCGCACAAAATACGCCTCAGGGAGTGTCCATTGCAAATGATCAGGTACCCCCATCTAAAAACGCAATGCTGGATGTTGTTTCTAATGAAAAAGGGGTATTGATTCCTCGTGTTACGTACGCGGCAATTTCATCTGGTGGAGTATTGGCACCAGGGAATATTGTTCCGGGAGAAGACGGATTGATTGTATTTGTGACAAACTCAGGACCTAACTATGGGTTTTGGTATTTTGATGCTATTGCAACACAGTGGAAACAATTGGCAAATACAACAGTTGTGTCAAGTTCTTCTTTGTGGGTGGATAACACAGCTTATCCCGGGAATATCTATTATAGCCCAACAGGAACCAACCAGGGATTTGTAATGATTAATGGTAACCCATCACCGACTTCTACGCAAGAGCAGGCCAATCTTACTACGTACCCACTTCAGGTTTTCACAGATTATGGAACTTCTGGTATGTCAAGTCCGCTTAAATTTGGAGGCACCGGGACTGCTTATCCTGGGAATCCTTCAATTGTATCAGGGCATAGTAATGAAATCAATTACGATGAAGGATCATTGGATTTACAATTTTGGAATGGACAGTCTGTGAATATAGGGAGTGGAGTGGAAGGTGCTGATTTACATGTACACGGAGATATCTATCAACATGCAGGGTACATTATTTCGGATTCAACATTGAAAGCAAATATCAGGACACTAAGCGGACAGCAAAGTGGGAATGAATTAAAAGAAAATTTGAAGAACGTTAAATTCTATTCCTATGAATTAAAATCCCAACCAGGAGAGATCCACTATGGTGTGATCTCACAGGAATTAGAAAAATTGTTTCCAACACTTGTTCGCCAATATAATTATCCGGTGCGTAAAGATGAAATGGGGCGAAATATAACAACTCCGATTAAAGTGGTCAATTACAATGCATTGTCTGTTTTGTCAACAGAAGCAGTAAAGACATTGATTACTGAAAATGAGAACCAACAAAAGCAAATTGATGCAATGAGAGCAGAATTAGACAAGTTGGTAAAACGTATAGAAGTACTGGAAAAAAGATAACACACACGTTTAAATACTGAAAACTGATGCTACGCCATACACTCATTTTATTTTTTACAATTATTATTTCCTTTGGATCACTACATTCCCAGTGCGATGTTACGGATTATCATTTCACGCGTGTTGAGGATGTGAATGGCGACTATCAGTTTTATTTTGGATTGAATTCGGGTGTTACAGCCCGTCGAGTTACGTTAAAATCCGGGACGTTGCATTTATACTGGAGCAATGGACTTACTCAGAGTTACAGTTACGGTAATTTGGTCGTCACGGATTTTCCGTTCGGGGGACTGGGCTTATTGGACACCTTATTGAGTTTACCCACTGAAGGCTGTGGTTTTGTAGAAGCAGTTTTTGAGTTCAGCATTTCGGATTGTACCCCCTCTTCCTTCACGTTGAGCGAGACGGTCTTTTACGGCACCCCGGTTACGGGTTCGATTACAGCCGGGTCAGGGAGCTGCGGGAGTTACAGTTTCAGTGCGAACTTAGCGAGTTTAGGCATTACGAGTCCTTTGTGGGGCTTTGGGGACGGAGTCCATTCGACCCAGGCGTCCCCCTTTCACACCTACAGTAGCAACGGCACGTACATTGTGACCTTACAGGATGCGGAAGACCCGACGGTCTGTCCTTCGTACATTGAGGT
>NZ_JACVEL010000051.1 GCF_014518315.1 Taishania pollutisoli | reverse complement strand
GTAAAGGAAATCGTTTCCCATTCAGAATAATTCCCGTTACCACAATCTTTGCGAATGTGAAAATAGTAGGTTGTTGATGCGCTCAGTCCTGTCGCTTCGTGAGTAACGTCTGTTGTTGATGTTCCTGTCCCCGTTGGTGCTGCACTGTTTTCATCCAGCACATATTCAAACGTACTGCCGGTACTCACGTCCCACGACAAATCGGCTGATGCGTGGTCTACATTTGATGAAACAATGTTTTCTACGATCAGACACGGCTCAGCACTGGTCGTAAAGGAAATCGTTTCCCATTCAGAATAATTCCCGTTACCACAATCTTTGCGAATGTGAAAATAGTAGGTTGTTGATGCGTTCAGTCCTGTCGCTTCGTAAGTAACGTCTGTTGTTGACATTCCTGTCCCCGTTGGTAGCGCGCTGTTTTCATCCAGCACATATTCAAACGCACTGCCGGTACTCATGTCCCACGACAAGTCGGCTGATGCGTGGTCTACATTTGATGAAACAATGTTTTCTACGATCAGACACGGCTCAACACTGGTCGTAAAGGAAATCGTTTCCCATTCAGAATAATTCCCGTTACCGCAATCTTTGCGAATGTGAAAATAGTAGGTTGTTGATGCGCTCAGTCCTGTCGCTTCGT
>NZ_JACVEL010000050.1 GCF_014518315.1 Taishania pollutisoli | reverse complement strand
CTGTAAATCATTAAGTGACATTACCTCACCGCAACCACTAGACATATGGCTATCCTCTTAGTTAAAACCGTTATCGAATCCGTTGGAGAACGCACGACCGAAAGGAGGCACGTTGTCAAACTTATAGAAATCCTTGTCATAGTTAAACCCGGTTATTTTGACTGTTCTGTCATCTCCTGGGTCTACCGTAGAAACAAGAATCATCTGAGCATTATGCCTTGCTTCGTTGCCGAATGAAAATTCAGTTTTCAAAGCACTATTACCTACGTAAATGGCTTCTTGCGGCACTGATGTCATAATCACCTGCCTGTCGTGCGCTCCAGGGACTACATTAACACTTTGCACGCCGCCGTCACGTAACTTGAGAATCAAAGAATGGTCATCTCCCGAGGTGAACTTAACTGGTTGTGACAGTTCTACGGTAAGACCGTTAACCGCGGTTACGCAGCCATCGTAGGTAGCCATACGTGAGCCCTTAACGACACTAATGGCACGATTTGGCAAAGCAAAGATACCCTCTTCCGTGGCGGTAAACGACACTGAAATCTTCTTTAAAATGTTCTTCTGGTGACGGCGATTAGCGGCCCAGAAAGCCTGCTTATAGTTGCGAATACCTTTAGAGTCATAAGTCTCCGTTTTAA
>NZ_JACVEL010000005.1 GCF_014518315.1 Taishania pollutisoli | reverse complement strand
ACTACGGCGAACCTTTGAAGGTTCTGAACTATATGTCATATGAAATAAATTGTGTCAACTTATTTCAGGACGAGACATGTAAATAAGAAAAGGCGGTTTATCAATAAACCGCCTTTTCTGTTTGGAAGCAATTGATTATCGAATTACTTTCACATTCACTGCATTCAATCCTTTCGGACTTTCTTCTACGTCGTAGCTTACCTGATCGTTTTCCTGGATTTTGTTTACCAATCCCGATACGTGTACGAAAATGTCTTTTCCACTTGCCGCATCATTAATGAAACCAAAACCTTTTGTTTCATTGAAGAATTTTACTGTTCCTTCTTGCATTTGCTTTTTTATTTATATGTTATTTATTTGAATAAGGATTAGTCTACAAACGTGTAGGCTGTTCCTGTTTTTCCTGCTCTTCCGGTTCTTCCGATCCGGTGAATGTACGTGTCAAAATCCATTGGCAACTGGTAATTGACAACCAATGCGACATTGTTTACATCGATTCCGCGCGCAGCGACGTCCGTTGCAACCAATACCCGGATACTTCCGTTCTTAAATTTATCGAGGGCGTTAATTCGGTAATTTTGTGATTTATTCCCGTGAATCCGGTCTGATGTAATTCCTGAATCAATAAGTTTCTGAGACAACCTGTTTGCCAAATGCTTGGTTTCCGTAAACAAAATCACTTTATCAAACCCAGGATTTGCCAGTACATCCAACAGGAGTCTGTATTTGTCCTGACCTTCCTGTACGCGAATGATATCCTGATCTACGTTTTTCGAGCTGGAATCACCTGAATGAATTTCTACGAGAAAAGGATTGGTTACAATTTCATTGATAATTGTCTGTTGTTTGGGGTCTTTTGTTGCGGAGAACAATAAGGTTTGACGGCGTTGTTTCATTCCGTTTATCAATTCCCGTACATCGCGGATAAATCCCATGTCCAGCATTTTGTCAAATTCATCCAGTACCAATACCTCAAATCGTCCCAGTTTCAGGTTTCCCCGGTTGCACAAATCGAGTAAACGACCGGGAGTACCGATCACCAGGTCGAAATAATTGTTCAGACTCCGAATGTCTTTCTCAATATTCGTTCCTCCGATGTAACAAGCCGCACGCAGTTTTAATCCTTCGGACAACTTCTTGAATTCATCATATACCTGCAACGCTAATTCCCGCGTCGGAACAACGATCAACGATTGAAATTTCTGATCTTTGTTACGCAGCAGATTTTCCAGGATAGGAATGAGAAATGCACCTGTTTTTCCGGTTCCGGTATTGGCAATCCCAATCAGGTTTGCTCCTTCTACCAGTCGATCAAAAGTTTTATCCTGGATCTCTGTCGGAGAAACAAACCCCATTTTTTGTATATTGGATTTAAGTTGAGATTGCAGCTGCATGTCCTCAAATTTTGTTGCTACGGTGATTGTTCTTTCGGAAGCAACTACTGTGGCTTTCTGAACCAGTAAATTAGGGTCCAGTGTTGATTTCTTAGGTGTTTTATTGCGTTGTCTGTTTCCTGAAAACCGGGGTTTATTTGTGGTTGTCTTCATCGGTTTCCGTTTATTTATACTTGTTTGCATTTATTTCTTTTTTTATCCCTTGCAGGGATGGTTCTGTTTACAAAACCGGATTTTCCGGACTTGCGTTTAATGAACGAGTGAACTGTATGGTGCACAATACACTCCTTCTTCCGACAGCTAAATGGTGCCGGTGTGTGATAAAAATTCCGAAAATGTGTTGTTAAAAGAAAGGGGTGATCCTTGGTGTTGTCTTATCTCTTTATCGCATTCGGGAACGGGGATTCCTGAAATGACATTTTTCATTCAATAACGCTTTTCGGCAGGTAACTATTTACCTGAAGTTTTTATTAACCGTCAACCAGTCATTGGTTGGGTTACTTACACGAAAATTCTGAAAAATGTAAAGGGGTATTTTGATACGATTTTAAACCCTTGAAACAATTGAACGGAAATTGTTTCCAAAAATTGAGAATTAACTTGTTCGGGTGCAAAGGTACAAAATTTTCTGATAGTATCCGTTTTATTTTACTTCTGTCTTTTTATGCAGTCAGATCAGAATAAAAAGGTTATCTTTGTAACATCAGGTAATATTCTGTAAAATAAGTGGTGCTATAATTTAGTCTCGTCGAAACGTTTTCTCGTTTTTTCTTTCTGTTTTATGTCATTTTTATTTTAGAAATCAGTCCATTACTTCCTTTTTCAGGGAGATGACTGATTAAAAATCCGGACTGCACAGTAGGGACTCGTATAGTATTCATTTTAATAACAACGACGCATATCAAACATCTTAAATTTTCACAGACTGTCGAGCAGGAGTTTTCCAAAGCGCTGAAAAGAAGAGTTAATCTATATTTTAAATTAAATAAGGCACATAAGCGGGCGAATGCACAGATGGTTTTTAAAACCGTCGCGATGCTACTGATTTATACAGCACCCCTCGCTCTATTAAATCTTGGGGTTATCACTTCTCCTCTTGTCACAATTTTACTGTACCTTGTCAGTGGTTTTGGAATTGCAGGAATCGGGATGGGGGTAATGCATGATGCGAATCACGGTGCTTATACAAAGCGTTCCTGGTTGAATCGCACCCTTAGCTATACATTGGATTACCTTGGTTGCAGCAGTCAAATGTGGAAGTTACAACACAACGTTCTTCACCATACATATACGAATATTCACGGGCATGATGAAGACATTGACGCCCCTTTGTTCTTACTGCGTTTTTCTCCATACAGTAAAAGCTATAAAATACACCGGTTCCAACACTATTATGTGTGGTTCTTTTACGGAATTCTAACACTTTACTGGATAACGGTAAAAGATTTTAAAAAAGCAGGCGACTATCGGAAGATGGGATTGATCCAAACAAAGCGAGAATACCGGATGCGATTAATGAAGTTGGTTCCGGTGAAAGTATTCTACTTTACGTATGCGTTGATTATACCGATGATGGTGGCTCCGTTTTCGGTTTATTGGATTTTACTTGGTTTTGCATTGATGCATGTGCTCGCGGGAATTCTGTTGAGTGTGGTGTTTCAATTGGCGCATGTAATGCCGGATATGCAGTTTCCTCAGCCGGATGAAGAAGAAAAAATAGCGGAAAACTGGTACACACACCAGTTGCAGACAACGAGTAACTTTTCTCCGAAAAACAGATTTCTTTTCTGGTATTTAGGAGGATTAACGAATCAAATAGAACACCATTTATTTCCGAATATCTGTCACGTACATTATCGGAATATAAGCAGAATTGTTGCGCGAACGGCACGAGATTTTCAGGTTCCTTATTATGTGAATAAGACATTCTTTGCTGCTGTTTCGGGGCATGTAAAAACCCTTCGTGTTCTCGGGAGAATGAAAACACTACAATGTTCAATTAAAATCACACAATAAATTATGGCAGAAACCTTCAATAAAAAAGAAAGGGAAAAAAAGAGAGATCAACGCAGAAAAGAAAAGCAGTCCAAAAAGGAAGCACGTAAAGAGAATGCAACCGGTGGAGGCTGGGAAAGTATGATGGCGTATGTGGATGAAAACGGGATCCTTCGGGATACTCCCCCGGATCCGTCAACAAAAAAAGAAGTCAAGGCAAAACACATCGAAATCGGAATTCCAAGACGGGAAAAAGAAGAGATTGATCCGTTCCTGACAGGGGTGATCAATTATTTTGACGATACAAAAGGATACGGGTTCATCAAAACAGCAGATGATGAAAGCTTTTTTGTGCACCAAAACAATGTGTCCGGTCAACCGATGAAAGGAGCGAAAGTTCGTTTTGAAAAGGAAAAAGGAACAAAAGGCTGGGTTGCAGTACGTGTTACACTCATTTAACAGTACCAGACACCATAAAAAAGGTGGTTACAACATGTGAACCACCTTTTTTAACAAATTACTTTCCTGCACTCAGGTTAATAAATCAAACGGCTTCTCATTGTTCGGTTTGAATTTTAATTTTTCCGAACGCCCTTTTTTGAATATCTTGTTGCTGAGCACATATCCTTTGCGCAACGCTTTTCTTTCATCTTCCGGTAATGCAGCGATTTCTTTGCATTCGTCCGAACAGCATCCGTTCATGTGCGCATTGCATTCATCACACTGGATAAACAACAGGTGACAAGCTTCGTTGGCACAATTGACGTGTACATCTGCAGGTGTTCCGCATTGGTGACACTGTGCGATAACATCTTCCGAAATGCGTTCACCGCGTCGCTCATCAAATACGAAGTTTTTCCCGATGAATTTATTTGGAATGCCCGCTTCTCTGCAATCGTTGGCATACTTGATGATTCCACCTTCTAATTGATGTACATTGTCAAACCCCCGGTGTTTGAACCAGGCAGAAGCCTTTTCACAACGAATTCCCCCGGTACAGTACATTACCAGGTTTTTATCTTCATTGCCTTTCAGGTATTTTTCCTCAATATACGGCAGGGACTCACGAAACGTGTCTACATCCGGTGTAATTGCACCTTTGAAGTGTCCTACTTCCGATTCATAGTGATTTCTGAAATCAATCAGAATGGTGTTCGGGTCGTCTGTCAACGCATTGAATTCAGCGGCATTTAAATGCTTTCCTTTGTTGGTAACGTCAAACGTTTCATCATTCAGTCCGTCTGCCAGAATTTTGTCGCGCACTTTGATTTTTAATTTCAGGAACGGGAATTCCGTATCTCCGTTGTCAACAGCGATATTCAACCGAATACCATTCAAAAATGAAATGTCGTACAATTCGTTTCTGAATTGATCAACATGGTGTTTGGGGACTGAAATTTGTGCGTTGATTCCTTCTTTTGCTACGTAAACTCTCCCGAGTACATCTATTTTTTGCCAGATGCCGTACAAATAATCTCTAAAGATCTGAGGGTTGTCAATTTTAGCGTATTGATAGAATGAAATAGTTACCCATTCGTAACCTTTCTCACGCCATTTTTGCTCCAACTCCTCCTTACTTAATGTGTTCCACAGTTGCATGCTATGTTTGTTTTAAATAAAAAGTCGGTGCAAAGATAGAAAAAGATCGGAGATTGAAAGAATAGTTCGCTGTAAATGCAGGCAGGTATAAAAAAAAGAAGGAAGATTAAAAATCTTCCCACTGTCCGTCAACACATATCACTGACTTCAATCTTCCTTCTTCGAATATGCTTTATCCGTATTAATGGAACATGTCCTTCACACGCTGAAAAAATCCTTTTTCGTTGGCATCGGGACTTGGTTTGAAATTTTCGCTTGTGCGTAATTTTTCCAGTATTTCTTTTTCTTCTTTTGTCAGTTTTTTGGGTGTCCAAACATTGATGTGAACAAACAAATCACCGTGCCCGTATCCTTGTAAAACAGGTAATCCTTTTCCTTTTAAACGTAACGTTTTCCCGCTTTGTGTTCCCGGTTCGATTTTAATTTTTGCCTTTCCTGCAATGGTCGGAACTTCTACTGATTCACCCAGCGCAGCATCTGCAAAATTGATATATGCATCAAAATGCAGGTGTTCTCCGTCTCGTCTCAGCTCTTCGTGTTGTGTTTCTTCGATTACAACAATTAAGTCTCCCGGAATCCCGTCAAACGGTCCGGCATTTCCTTTTCCGGAAACGCTCAATTGCATCCCTTCTTCTACACCGGCAGGAATGTCAATTTCAATAACATCTTCCTGTCGTTTTAATCCCTGGGGATCTGCATCAGCAGGCTTTTTGTCGATCATTTTCCCTGCACCCTGACAAGTTGTACAGGTGGTTTGCGTCTGCATGGCGCCCAAAAAGGTCTGTGTGACACGTGTCAGGCGCCCTGTTCCATTACACGTAGAACAAGTTTTGTAAGTAACACCTTCGGCATTGACCAGTTTATTGACTTTGATCTTTTTTCGGACACCATTGGCAATTTCTTCCAGGTTCAGTTTTATTTTCACCCGAAGATTCGTTCCGCGTGTACGCATGGTACCTCCACCTCTGGATCCACCGAAACTTCCTCCTCCACCGAAGGCTCCGCCAAAAATATCACCAAACTGAGAGAAGATGTCATCCATGTTCATACCGCCACCTCCGAAGCCACTACCTCCCATTCCGGCGTGTCCGAATCGGTCGTACTGCGCACGTTTTTGCGAATCGCTCAGTACTTCGTATGCTTCAGCCGCTTCCTTGAATTTTTCTTCGGCACTTGCATCATCCGGATTTTTGTCGGGATGGTATTTCAATGCCAGTTTGCGATAGGCCTTTTTGATTTCGGCTTCATCGGCACCTTTGGATACACCTAAAACTTCATAATAATCTCTTTTTTCACTCATCTGGTCAATCTCTTTTTTCTGCCATTTATTGTCCTACCACCACTTTTGCAAAACGGATCACTTTTTCGTTCAGAAAATAACCTTTTTCGACGTCGTCAATTACTTTCCCTTTTTGAGTTTCATCCCCCGGTACATTAGCAATCGCTTCGTGCAGGTCGCTGTCAAAGTTTTCCCCTTTGGCCTGCATTTGTTTCAATCCTTTTGCTTCAAGTGTTGATTTAAACTTATGGTAAATCAGGTTGAATCCTTCTTTTACAGCCGCGATATCTTCTGCTGTTTCATTGTTGGCGATTGCCCGCTCGAAATCATCGATTGTGGGAATCAGATCCAGCAACAATTTTTCATTGGCATTAGCGATCAGCTCCACTTTCTCTTTATTGGTTCTTCTGCGGTAATTGTCAAACTCAGCATATAAACGAAGGAATTTGTCATTCAATTCGTTGTACTTTTCCTCAGGAGTTTGCTCTCCGCTTTTCTCGTTTTCAACAGTATTTTCCGTTGAACCCTTCAATTCTTCCTGCTCTTGATTTAAAATATCTTTCTCTTCTGACATTGCTAGTTCATTTTTATGCATTTCCTGCCACTCAAATAACTTGCCATCCTTTATTTTTCGGACAGTATGACAGAAATTCCGGCAAACTTATCACAGAATTGCCAAATTGACAAACTTTTATTGCAAATGGCAGTGAATTCGGGTTTTGGATTTAAGCTTGCAGATTGCGTTCCAATACTCCTGCCGCTACCGTTTGATTGGTGTATTCATTGATCAGGATGAATGCTCCGGTATTTCGGTTTTCTTTATAGCTGTCAACCACCAGTGGTTCTGCTGTCCGGATGCATACAGATGCGAGTTCATTCAGTTTTAATGCATCATCGGAAGGAGATTTTTCAAACGTTTCAATGTCTATCTTGTAGCTTATTTCCTTGATAGACGCTTTGGTGTTTAAACTCCCTTGCTGTAAGAGTAATTTCATTGCACCTGTCCGGAAAGGGGTGTTGTCCATCCAGCAGATTGTTCCTTGCACAGTGTCGGATACTTCCGGTAATTCAGATCCTGGTACAATCCATGCTCCGCGGCTAATGTCAATGTCATCTTCAAGTTGCATTACCACAGGTTGTCCGGCATCCGCAGATTCGGTCATCTTCAGGTTGTGTTCAATGGTTTGAATGCGGGTGAAAAATGCACCGGGAAGTACCTGCACTTCATCGCCCACCTGTAATTTCCCACTCCAGAGCGTTCCGGCATATCCCCGGTAATCGTGAAGTTTTTCCGTCTGGGGGCGAATCACGTATTGTACCTGGAAACGCGCTTTGTCGTGTAGTTGAGCCGGTTGAACAGACACATTTTCCAGGAAAGAAAGCAACGATTTACCTGTATGCCAGGGCATCTGTTTGGAGGAATGCACCACATTCTCACCGGATAGAGCGGCTGTGGGAATAAACGTTACCTGATTCAGGTCAAGTGCAGCAGTTACTTTTGAAAAATCAGCTTTAATCGCTTCGTAGCATGCTTCGCTGTAGTTCACTAAATCCATTTTGTTGATGCAGACCACGATGTGCGGAATTCCCAGCACGGCTGAAATAATGGTATGGCGACGGGTTTGTTCCGTAATGCCGTTGCGGGCGTCTACCAGGATAATTGCCAGATCTGCTGTCGATGCGCCGGTAAACATATTCCGTGTGTATTGCGCATGTCCCGGTGTGTCTGCAATGATAAATTTTCGCCGATCTGTTGAAAAATATTTATAGGCAACATCAATGGTGATTCCCTGTTCCCGTTCAGCGCGCAACCCGTCTGTGAGCAATGCCAGGTCAATCGTTGTGTTTTCTCCGGTCACCTTACTCTGTCGGGTCACTGTTTCGATAATGTCAGTAGAAATCGATCCGCTGTCTAATAACAATCTGCCGATGAGTGTACTTTTTCCGTCGTCGACATTTCCTGCTGTAAAAAATCGTAATAATTCCATGTGGTTTTAATTATGAATTATCAATTATCAAGTGTTTTGAATCACACTCACGTGATAATTGATAATTCAACATTCATAATTCAATGCTCATGTCTCTCAAAAATACCCCCCTTTCTTTCTGTCCTCCATTGCTGCTTCTGAAATCCGGTCGTCCATTCGTGTGGCACCCCGCTCTGAAACAGTTGTGTTTTTCAACTCTTCAATGATGTCCTCTACACTATTGGCTTTGCTTTCAACAGCTGCCGTGCAGGTCATATCTCCGACAGTTCGGTAACGTACCAACCGGTTGACAATGGTGTCATGTTCGTCCAACGAGATGAATACATTGGTCGCCATGAGTTGTTCATGCTCTGTTAATACACAGGTTCGCTCGTGTGTGAAATAGATGGAGGGAAGTTCGATGTTCTCCCGCAAGATGTAATTCCACACATCCAATTCCGTCCAGTTACTGATCGGGAATACACGGACATTTTCCCCGGGATGAATTTTTCCGTTGTAAATATTCCACAATTCGGGACGTTGTAATTTCGGATCCCATTGGCCGAATTCATCCCGTACAGAAAAGAACCGTTCTTTTGCCCGTGCCTTTTCTTCATCACGGCGTGCTCCTCCGATACAGGCGTCAAACCTGAATTCTTCAATGGTTTCCAATAGTGTATGCGTTTGCAAAGGGTTCCTGCTTGGAAATTTTCCCTTTGCATCCGGGATACCACGTCGTTTTAAGGTGTCTTCTACATGGCGGACAATCAACTGTTCACCCAATTGTTCAGCCAGCCGGTCTCTGAATTGAATCGCTTCGGGAAAGTTGTGTCCGGTATCAATGTGTACCAGCGGAAAAGGAAATTTTCCGGGTCGGAATGCTTTCAATGCAAGGTGTACAAGGCAAATACTATCTTTTCCTCCACTGAATAACAATGCAGGGCGTTCGAACTGCCCGGCTGTTTCTCTCAATACGTGAATGGCTTCTGCTTCCAGTCTGTCCAGGTAATTACTCATATTGTTTCATTTCAAATGTTAAATTTATGTGTGCAGTCCGCATTCTTTTTTTGAATGATCTTCCCACCACCATCTTCCGGCTCTGAAGGGTTCTCCTTCTTTTACGGCACGTGTACATGGCTGACATCCGAGGCTGATAAATCCCTTGTCCTGTAGCGTGTTATACGGAACATGATTGTTGCGGATGTAGCTCCGGACGTCTTCAGTTGTCCAGTAAATCAACGGATTAACTTTGGTAAGTTGCCGGGATGCGTCCCATTCAAAAACAGAGAGTCCGGTTCTGTTGTCAGAATGCTCTGCCCGCAAACCAGTAATCCATACATTGACACCCGACAGGGCCCGGTTCAGTGGTTCGACTTTTCGGATATGGCAACAGCTTTTCCTGTTTTCTACCGATTCATAAAACAGGTTGGGGCCTTTTGTGGTAATCAGTTCCTGTAATGCTTCCGCGTCCGGATAATAAGTTTCAATTTCCTTCCCGTAATGGTTGCGGGTGGATGAGAGTACACTGTACGATTCATTGAATAAGCGGCCCGTATCGAGTGTGAATACCCGTATCGGAAGGTTGTTTTTGAAAATTACATCGGTAATTACCTGGTCTTCCAGGCTCATACTGGTGGAGAATGCGGCAGCAACACCCGGTGTTTCTGTCATCTCTGTCAGTAGATTTGTAATGTTCTCGGTATTGATGTGTTCAAAAAAATCGGGTTTCATATCAGATAAATAAAGTGAATATGTTGCGCAGACTCACAATAATGACGACAATCCCAACGAAGAGCATCATCGCTTTTATGTTGAGGCGCGAGGTAAGGTAAGCAGCAATTGGCGCAGCACACACACCGCCCAGAATCAGACCGAGAATCGGTTGCCATGCAGTTGCTCCGAGAATGGTGAAAAAAGTAAAGGAACTGGCAAGTGAAACGAAAAATTCGGCAAGATTGACTGATCCGACAATCATGCGTGGATTTTTTCCCCGCGCAATCAACGTGGATGAAACAACAGGTCCCCAGCCACCACCACCTATCGAGTCTAAAAAACCGCCGAGCGTTGCCAGCCAGCCGACACGGGTCACTTTTTTTCGCGCCTGCTTTTTTCGTACAACTTTGTAAATGATTAATGCACCCAGAAATAGGGTGTAACTACTCACAATTGGTTTTATATACTGATTGTACTGCTCAAATTCAGACAATAGATACGCTCCGGTAATTGCTCCGATGATGCCGGGAACAACAATGCTTTTGAAGAGTCGATTGTTGACATTTCCAAAGCGTAAATGCATGATTCCTGAAACGCCACTCGTGACGATCTCCGACGCGTGAACGGACATGCTTGCAACAGCAGGACTTACGCCCAGTGTGAGTAAAAACGTAGTTGCGGATACACCATAGGCCATCCCCAATGCGCCGTCAATCAGTTGCGCAATGAATCCTCCCAACATAAAGTAGAGAAATGTTTCATTCATTTCGCTGAGCATGGAATTAAACTGATTCCAGATTTCCATCGGAGGAAGAAGTGTGAAAAAAATATGCCCTGCGATCATTAAGCCGATTACTGTGAACAGGTTGATCAGCACTCGCTTTACCGAAAAATCGTACCAGGACTTTGGTTTTTCTTGCATTCGTTGTTTTTTTATCAGAAGTCGTTGGTTGATGGTTTTAATTGTTGCAAAGGAAAAAACCAGAAATGGATTCTGCAAGGAAATGATTAATTATTTTATATTTATCCTATCGGAATAATAGGATATTGATTTAAATAAAAAGCTGATTGCTATTGTTTTTTGATTTTTTTAGCCAGCTTTTTTTCCCGTGCAATTAAATCAGATAAACTCGTCTTCGACAAAATGTGAACAGAAGCTTCTCTCACTTCTAACAATACATCGTGGAGACCGCACAATTCTTCATGTGGGCAATCTTCGCAAGGTTCGTAAAAATTGAGACTGACACACGGAAGCAAAGCGATAGGACCGCCTGTGGAGCGTATAATATTACTCAGTACGATTTCGTCCGGTGATTGCAACAGGTAATAGCCGCCATTGGGACCCATTTTACTGCCGACAATACCATTGTGTCGTAACTGTAACAGAATTGCTTCCAGGAATTTTCGTGAAATGTTTTCTTCTGTTGCAATGTGTGCAATGGATAATTTCCCCTGATCAGGATAGACCTTTGCAAGGCATTTGAGTGCCTGGATTGCATATTTGGATTTTTTTGGAATCATAAAATGAAAACACATGTGATACTGATCCAAAGCTACAAAATACTTTTGGAATCGTACCGGAAGGGTGAAAAATGTATTTTTTAAACGTTTTTTGCTGCAAAAAAAGAATTTATCACATAAATAGATTATTTTTATGTGCACAACTTAAACTAAAAATACTATGAAATTTCTATTACTTACGGCACTGATTGCCATGAATTCATTTGTTTTTGCGCAATATTCATCTGTTTTTAACAGCGCATATAATCAATATCCGTCTATTCCGAAAGGAGTGCTTGAAGCTGTTGCTTGGTCCAACACGCACATGAGAAATATCTCCGCTCAGGAAATGGAATCCTGTAGTGGGATGCCCCGGGCGTTGGGAGTGATGGGTCTGTTTTCGGATGGACGCAATTACTTCCGGGAAAATGCCCGTTTAGTAGAACAGTTGTCAGGTATTTCTGTCGATCAGCAATTGATGAGTCCGGAAAACCAGGTTTTGGCGTATGCCAATGCGTTTAATACCATTTATACAAACTATACAGGAGAGTCGCTTTCAGAAGCTCAGTCACTGTACCTGACTCTGAACGATTTGAGTGAAATTCCCGATTCCGGAAGTGTAAATAAGTATGCTATTGACGCACAGATTTACCAAATTATGCGGTATATGAGAGATCCTGAATTTGCAGCTTTACACCAGTTCCCGGTAAAGCAGTATGACCTGAAACCAATCTTCGGAGTTGAAAACCTGAAAGTACTTACAGCTGCAAAAGTGATTTTATCCGAACAATCGATTAAAAACGAAGCAGGAGACCAATACGCGCTTTCCACACTAAAATCTACTGAATACGGGCCTGCAATCTGGAATCCTGCACCAAGTTGTAACTATAGTTCGAGGAGTGGAGTGGCTGTTTCTGCAATCACCATCCACACCATTCAGGGATCGTACGCAGGGGCTATTTCCTGGTCGCAGAACTGTGCTTCAAATGTTTCCTTCCACTATGTGATTCGTTCATCTGACGGACAGGTGACACAAATGGTGCTGGAGGCAAATAAAGCATGGCACGTCGGCTCGGAAAATCCGTATACCATCGGTTATGAACATGAAGGATGGGTGAATGATGCGTCCTGGTATACACAGGCAATGTACCAAAGTTCGGCAGATTTGTCACGTGATATTACAAACAGCGGATATGGAATTCCCCGTTTGCGAACATTTTTCGGAGCAGCTACATCGGGATTGAATACCTTGGGAGGGTGTACGAAAATCAAAGGGCATCAGCATTATCCGAACCAAAGTCATACCGATCCCGGAATTTACTGGAACTGGGAAAAGTATTATAAGTTGATCAATGCGAATCCGGCGGTTACAACAATTACTGCGGCAAACGGAACACTGTATGATTCCGGTGGTGCAAGTGGAAATTACAGCAATGATGAACGCTTGTTGTGGTTGATTCAACCTGCAAATGCAGCGTCCGTTACAGCTCAGTTTACACAATTCAACCTGGAGACCAATTGGGATTTTATGTTTATTTATGACGGAGCAACAACTGACGCGCCGTTGATTGGAAAATATACCGGTACAACATCTCCCGGGATTATTACTTCCACAGGAGGTAGTCTACTGATTGAATTCCGTTCTGATTGTGCAACTGTTGCCGCAGGGTGGACCATTAATTATTCGTCGGTTAATAATTCACAGGTATTGCCTGTTACAACCATTTTGAGCGGATCGACATGGAAAACCTCGGATTTTGACGTGTACATCAATGACCTGAGTACACAATCGACGATCACAGAGCGATACTACCTGGTGGCGGACCGGCCGAATGCTTCCTCTTCCTGGCAGGCGCAGGCTTCAAAAGGATTTGTGCTCGAAGATTTTAATACATTGAGTAACTGGACGCAGCAAACGGGGACTTTTACGATTGTGAACGGAAGAGTAAACAATGCAAACACGACACTGGATAATACCAATGCGTATTTTAACCTGCCGCAGTCAAATGCCACTGATTATATGTATACATGGACGCAACGGTTCAAAGGTACTGGCTCCAATCAGCGTGCTGGATTACATTTTATGTGCAGTGATCCGACGTTGTCCAACAGAGGAGAATCCTATTTTGTTTTTCTGCGGGAAGGAGGAGATAAAGTACAGATTTATACTGTCACCAATAACGTATTTACATTGCGTACGGACGATGCACTCACCATCAATAACAATATAGATTATAAAATAAGGGTGACGCATTCTCCGGCTACCGGTTGGATTCGGGTGTATGTTGATAATGTGCTGGTGAGTTCCTGGCAGGATCCCAATCCGTTGCAGTCAGGAAATAGTATTTCTATTCGTACGGCCAATACACATGTGGAATTTGATGATTTGCGTGTGTACCAGAGCAGAGGAAACATGGTTCATATGACGATCGGATCAGGAGGATACATGCGGTATGAAAGTGTAGGGTCACAGCCTGCCGGTCGCATTTTTGCACAGTCTAAAGATGTAAATAACTGGTCATTGATGGATACGGTTGATTTTTTAATTGACATCACAACACCGGTTTCATATGTTGTAAATGACGGGGCAGGAAGTGATTTGAATTATTTCCAGGGACATACAATCAGTGGAAACTGGAGCTTTTCGGACCCGAATTCCGGGATAACAGAATACTTGTATGCTGTCGGGACGAATCCGAACAGTGACGATGTGATCAACTGGACATCTTCCGGGTTGGACACGGTATTTACAGGGGCGTTTATGGATGGTCAGGTCGGACAGGTGTATTATGTTTCGGTGAGAGCGGTCAACGGAGCTGAATTGGTGGCGCAAATCAGTTCGAACGGACAAACATACAGTGCCAATGAGTTGGTGCTGGAAGAAAACCAATTGGATCAGGTTGTTGTATTTCCGAACCCGTTTACCGATCAGTTGACAATTAATTACCTTCCGGGAACAGCTGATATTTGGTTGATTGATCTGAATGGTAAACAATTGTACAATGGTGTTGCCAATGAAGTGGAGCATATTATCCGATTGGATGGTATGGCTTCAGGAGTTTATCAACTGATCATTGTCCATAATAACCATAAAACGGTGAAAAAAGTTATAAAACATTAATTTTTTAATCAACCCCTATTTTTTTAGGGGTTGATTTGTTTTTCTTATGATTTTTCAGGTTTTTTGAATTAAAATAAAGGGGTGTGTTTAAAAATTATTCATTTTTTAATGAGTGATACATTTCTTTGCTGTATTTTTGTTCCCAAATAAAGAATCTATATGGCGACAAAACGATTACAGGCAAACCTGGAGGTATCACAAAGAGAACCACGGTCCATTACGTATGAAGGAAAAGTTTCTGAACTTTTCGGGCAAAATGTATTTCATGCGGAAGCAATGCGGGAATATTTACCAAGCGAGGCATACAAGTTGGTGTTGGAAACAATCGAAACGGGTGCCAGGCTGGATCGGAAAGTAGCAGATCAGGTTGCTTCTGCGATGAAAGATTGGGCGCTGACAAAAGGTGCGACACATTATACGCACTGGTTTCAACCTTTAACAGGAACGACAGCGGAAAAACACGATGCGTTTTTTAAGCCTGTGGGTGTTGGAAAAGCAATTGAGCGTTTTGACGGAGATTTACTGGTGCAACAAGAGCCGGACGCTTCTTCGTTTCCCAACGGAGGTATCAGAAATACCTTTGAAGCGCGTGGATACACAGCATGGGATCCTTCATCTCCTGCTTTTGTGATCGGGAAAACATTGTGTATACCATGTGTTTTTCTTTCCTATACTGGTGAGTCGCTGGATTATAAAATGCCTTTGCTGAAAGCATTAAACGCCATCGACAAAGCAGCGATCGACGTGTGCCAGTATTTTGATAAAAATGTAACAAAAGTGAATGCAACCCTTGGATGGGAACAAGAATATTTCCTGATCGATCAGGCGCATTACAATGCTCGTCCGGACTTGATGATGACCGGTCGTGCGCTGTTTGGACAAACTTCAGCGAAAGGGCAACAGTTGGATGACCATTATTTCGGGTCAATTCCTGCACGTGCAACAGCTTTTATGCGGGAGTTTGAGACGGAAGCGGTTAAATTAGGGATTCCTGTTACAACGCGTCACAACGAAGTAGCACCGAATCAATTTGAATGTGCGCCGATCTTTGAAGAGTGTAACCTGGCAAATGACCACAACCAATTGTTGATGGACCTGATGGAAAAAGTTGCCCGCAAGCACAATTTCAGAGTGTTGTTGCATGAGAAACCATTTGCTGGATTGAATGGTTCCGGGAAGCACAACAACTGGTCTTTGAGTACAAATACAGGGGTAAACTTACTGGCTCCGGGGAAGAACCCTAAGTCGAACCTGCAATTTCTGACATTCTTTGTCAATACAATTAAAGCGATCCATGACAATGCGGACTTGCTCAGAGCAAGTATTGCCTCTGCTACAAATGACTATCGCCTGGGGGCAAATGAAGCGCCACCGGCAATTATTTCTGCCTTTATCGGAACATACCTGAGTAACTTGCTGGATGAACTGGAGAAAAATATCAAGGCGGGGAAAATGACTCCTGAAGCGAAAACCGAGTTGAAATTGAATATTGGTAAGATTCCGCAAATTCTGTTGGATAATACAGATCGAAACAGAACATCTCCGTTTGCATTTACCGGGAATAAATTCGAATTCCGGGCAGTTGGTTCTTCGGCGAACTGTGCGCAGGCAATGTTTGTATTGAATACAATTGTGGCGAAACAACTGAAAGAATTTAAAATTGCTGTCGACACACGGATTGATAAAGGAGATGGAAAAGATGAGGCGATTTTGAAAGAATTGCAAAAACTGATCAAAGAATCTAAAAAGATCCGTTTTGAAGGAAATGGCTACGGTGAAGAATGGGTAAAAGAGGCAGCGAAAAGAGGGTTGTCTAACCACAAAGATACACCAAGCGCTTTGCAGGTTTGGAGTGCAAAATCAGTGGTTGACTTGTTTGAAGAGATGGATGTGCTTACAAAGCGTGAGTTGTTGGCCCGTCAGGAAATTGAATTTGAAAACTATGTGATGAAAGTGCAGATCGAGTCACGCATTATGAATGAATTGTCACAAAATCACATCCTTCCTGCAACGGTTGAATACCAGAATAAATTGCTTCAAAACGTGCGGGAGTTAAAAGCACTGTTAGGAGACCAGGCCGGTGCTGTAGCTGCTGCTGCTCAAATTAAGATTATTGACAAGATTGCGTTGCACCTGAACCAGTTGATTTCGTTAAATTACGATATGCTGGAGGCCAGAAAAGTTGCAAATAAAATTGAAGATTATCACAAAAAAGCATTTGCATACTGTGAAACGGTAAAAGTGTACTTTGAACAAATTCGCTACCATGCAGATAAATTAGAATGGTTGGTAGAGGATGAGTTGTGGCCACTGCCTAAATTCAGAGAAATGTTGTTTACGAAATAATTCGACGACATAAATAAAAAGTCCGGAACATACTTGTTTCCGGACTTTTTTTATAAATGTAATTGACAGGTGTTAAAACTTAAATGCAAAACCGCCGTTGATAGCATTAAACCCGTGTCCTGCTTCCACGTACATACCAAAGGCATCAGTGAAGAAGTAACGCACGCCTCCAAAGACGTAATGCCCTCCGGTGGCGCGTGAACTCGTTGATTTTGTTTCAACCCCGTTTGGAGAAACCGTGCGATCTACATGGTGGTTAATGTATACTCCACCTCCGACTCCGGCGTATAAATCCAGTCCTTTCACCGGTAAATCAAAATGATAGGCAGCTCGCGCAATGATTGCTGTTCGTGAATTCTTATTGTGGTAGTCTGTCCACCCGATGGTGTATTTTTCATTGTAAAACGATTGTCCGAGAATACCTCCGGCGCTGATCCGTCCGATTCCTAATTTCTCGGTTACAATGTATTCATATCCCAATACAATCGGTCCGACAGCACCTTTTCTGACACCGCCTGCAGATGAAAATGAATAATACGGATCAAAACCGAATCCGAGATTAATAATCTGATCTCCCTGATTAACAGTTTGTGCATTCAATCCACTTCCCAACATCAAACCTAAAAACAAACTTGCTACGATTTTTTTCATATTGAATAATTTTTATACTGTCATTTTTGATCGCAAAAAAAATGCCATATTCAATTTTGAACATGGCATCCGGACTTAAAAAATCTTAAATTAAATGAAAACCGTTGCTACAGAGGTCGTTTCCTGATCCACTTTTATTACTCCGGTTCCTGTATTTCCTGCGTAAACAGCTTCGATATTTGCCACAACGACACCAGCTTGACCTAATTGGTAAACTTCGTTGAAGTTAAATGTAGCAATTCCGGACGCATTGGTAGTCGTTTCAAATTCCCACAATAAAGTTCCGTTGCCCGGAGGAGTTGGAACAGGGAATAACCGGACATTTGCTCCAGGTACAACTGCTCCGGCAGAATTTTTTACCGTTATCGCCGCAATTGTATCTTTCTTTTTCCGGCATCCCATCGATGTGATGGAAACAAACAAGATCATCAACCCGAAAAAACCTGCTTTTTTTAGTGTATTTTTCATCATCTCCATTACTTAATATTATTGTGATATGTGGATTGTTTCCACGGCTGTTGTATTAACACGCGTACGAATTGTTCCTGTACCTTCAAGGCCTGATTTTCTACAGATAATGTCAAATTTCGCTACCGTTATACTCTTCCCGACCTGGTCGTAGTATTCATTTAAATTGAATTCTGCAAAACCGGAACTATTGGTATTTAATGTGTCAACATATTCCATGTCTGACTCATTTTCTTCCACATCTGCAATAATGACAACACGTGCGTCTGTCAGTAACTCATTGCTGGAAGAACGGACAAAGATTTTTGCGAAACTGGGATCCTTGTCTTTACAGGATTGAGTAAAAACAACTGCTAATGAGATTGTTATAAGAGCAAATTTACTTCTGACTGTTTTCATCGTATATTTATCAAGCGCATAAAGTTAACCTATTTTCCGTGACTTCAACAAAAATTGATCAGATATTTCTTAACTTCGTATCCAAAATCGGTTTTTATAGTAGCCTCAGACATAAAAACTGCAATTATATATAAAAGTTACGGTTTTAATAACTAAACTGAATATTTAATGCATTTCATTGAGCAAAGGTTGGATTAAATTGAACAAATGAAGGAAAAAATAGATACGCTTTGGAGAGAGATCCAGTCCGGGAACATTTCTACTTTACAGGAGTTAGAAACGTTTCGGATTAAGTATTTAGGATCGAAAGGTGTTGTGAAAGAACTGTTTGGCGAACTGAAAAATGTGCCGAATGATCAAAAAAAGGATGTGGGGCAATTGCTTAACACATTCCGGACACAGGCAGAAGCGTTTTATGAGGAATGTAAAGAACGATTGTCTGCAGCGTCTGCAGTGCATTCAAAATTGGATTATTCCCGTCCCGGAAACGCAGAACCTGTTGGTTCACGGCACCCGCTTTCATTGGTAAGAAGCGAGATCATTGGTATTTTTTCCCGAATCGGGTACACGGTTTCTGAAGGACCTGAAATTGAAGACGACTGGCACAATTTCTCCGCATTGAATTTCCCGCCTGAACATCCGGCAAGAGATATGCAGGATACGTTTTTTGTTGAAAAAGGCGAACAGGAAATGGCATTGCGTACACATACCAGTTCTGTTCAGGTGCGTGTAATGGAAAGTTCAACACCTCCGATCCGGACTATTTCTCCGGGAAGAGTATACCGCAACGAAGCCATTTCAGCACGGGCGCATTGTTTCTTTCACCAGGTAGAAGGATTGTACATCGATAAAAATGTCTCCTTTGCCGACCTCAAACAAACTTTGTTGTATTTTGCCAAAGAATTGTTTGGAGAAAATGCGGTAATCCGGATGCGGCCTTCTTATTTCCCGTTCACAGAGCCAAGTGCGGAAGTAGATGTTTCCTGTACCATTTGTAATTCCAAAGGATGTAACGTATGTAAATATACCGGTTGGCTGGAAATCCTCGGGTGCGGAATGGTTGACCCGAATGTGTTGGAAGCGTCCGGAATCGATTCTACTGTTTATTCTGGTTTTGCCTTCGGAATGGGAATTGAACGGATTTCTCAATTGAAATATAAGGTAAACGACCTGCGCTTGTATTCGGAGAATGATGTCCGCTTCCTGCGCCAGTTCACATCTGAATTTTAAAGAAAATAATTATGGGATTTTTCTCTCGTTCCGCTGCTGAAGTATTTCCATGGGAAGCACTGACAAGCGAAGCACAGCTTCAAGACGTATTGAATAATGACGAAGAAGTTGTGTTTATTTTTAAGCACAGTACGCGTTGCAATATTTCTTCGATGGCGAAGAGCCGGTTTGAGCGGGAATGGAAGACTCCTGATTTCCCGTTTCGTTTGTTGTACCTGGATTTATTGAATTACCGGTCAGTTTCCGGGAAAATTGAAGAACTGACAGGGGTGCAACACGAATCTCCGCAACTGATTGTTGTGAAGAACGGAACCGTGAAATACCACAAAAGTCACAATGCGATTTCCGCACAGGAAAGCATTGAAGCAGTAATTAATTAAACTCACATAGAAATGTATCGTACATTCAGCACTTTCAAACACTACCGTTTTATTCATCTGGTCGCTTTCTCGTTGTTGTTGATACTGGTCGCGTGTGAAGACGAGCCGGAAGATTTCGCAACATTCACATTCAAAGAAAACCTGGGAGTACCTTATAATTCCGAGGCCGAAGTTGAGATAGAACCACTCGTGGACGGTTTGAAACTGATTGAGTTGCAGATCGGGGATAGTATTGTTTCTAAGTGGAACAATCCCGGAATGAAAAAGGTAAAATACACGTTGAAAAGTACTGATTTCGGAATCGGAGCTAAAAAAATAATAGTGATCGCACACAACCAGAACGGAGAACAATTCAAAGATGAACGTACTCTACGCGTACTTTCAGACTTGCAACCGGAGCTGTGGGCGTATGAAGTGTTATCTACATTTCCGCACAACATTGCGAATTTTACACAAGGATTTGAGTTCAGCGGAGACCAGTTATATGAAAGTACAGGACAGCGGGGGGAAAGTAAAATTGCGAAAATTGACATTGCCACCGGAAACGACCTGTCTAAGATCGGGTTGGATGCGACTCACTTCGGAGAAGGAATTACTATTTTCGGTGATACGGTATACCAGTTGACCTGGACGACAAACAAATGCTTTTTGTACGATAGAAATACCCTACAGATTCTGCCGAAAGAATATACCTACCAGGGAGAAGGTTGGGGATTGTGCAATGACGGTAAATACCTCATTATGTCAGATGGTACGGAGCGCCTGACATTTCGTGATCCGAAAACATTTGCTGTTGTAAAAACCATTGAGGTCTACACACATGAACAACCTGTTACCCGGTTGAATGAACTGGAGTACATCGACGGATTAATTTATGCCAATATCTGGATGACCAATAACATTGCTGCCATAGAACCGGAAACAGGGCGTGTCATCGGAGTGATTGACGGTAGCACCCTGGTACCGATCGGACGTGGAAAAGTAGGGGATGTGTTTAACGGAATTGCATACAACAAAACACAGGATGCGATTTATGTGACCGGTAAAAACTGGGAAAAGACAATCAAGATTAAACTGAAAGATAAATATGAAAAAGTAATCGCAAGTAATTAATGTTTTGAAATCATTACTTTTTTATTAATTTTAGTCGAACTTTTTTAGAATTTAGAACTTATGAAAAAACTAATACTCTTTATCGGGCTTGCTACGGCTTGGGGTAATGTTGCTGTTGCACAGGATTGTACCGGGAATCGGTATCATCAACCCATTTTCACCAATACAGTTGCTGTTCCGAACGTGCAATATGGTTCCAACCTGGCACAGGACGAAACAACACCCGTGAATTTATTCCTGGATATTTATTACCCGGATGGTGATACGGATACCGATCGTCCGCTGGTTTTATTAGCACACGGCGGTTCATTTATCGGGGGAAATAAAACAGATTTGGCAACACAATGTCAGGCCCTGGCGAAAATGGGGTATGTGGCTGCAACGATGCAATACCGTTTGCTGAGCATTTCACCGGCTGTTATTTCGAACCCCGGACTGGAGTTTCAAAAAGAAGTTGTACGTGCGGTACACGATATGCGTGCTGCCATTCGTTTTTTCAGAAAATCGGTTGCTGAAGACGGAAATCCATACGGAATCAACCCGGATATTATCATTGTCGGAGGATTTTCAGCAGGAGCAATCCTGGCAAATCATACGACGTATTTTGATGCCGAATCAAAAATTCCGACGGATTTAATCGCATATGTTGCCGCGCAGGGCGGAATGGAAGGAAATTCAGGAAACAGCGGATTCAACAGTGTGCCTCAAATGGCCTTGAGCTGGTGCGGAGCAATCGCAGATACGACATGGATCGAAGCAGGTGACCAACCATACGTAGGAGTACACAACCTGGATGACAACGTCGTTCCGAATTTATCCGGCCAGCCAAACATTGGTGTGTCTATTCCGGTGACGTTGTACGGTGACTCGCTGATGTACATCCGAACGTTAAACGTCGGTGTTAACAGTGATTATATGAGTGTTCCGGGAAACGGACATTGTGATTTTCCTGCTAACAGCGGAGAATTTGTCACCAACTTTATGTACGACCAATTATGCGTACAGGGATTGTCGTTGGCCTCACATCCCGAAACAGTATTGTTTTCCATCTATCCGAACCCGGCAGCGGAATCATTCTATATTGACATTCCTGCCAATGAATGGGAATGGAGCGTATCCGTTGTTAACATGCTGGGACAAGTGATTGCCACAGAGCAGATCACGTCCGGAGAAAACAGGATTCAGGTACGCTCTTCGGCGTTTCAACCGGGGATTTACCTGGTGAAATTAAATGCTACGGACGGAAAAGAAGCAATGAAAAAAGTAGTCATCAGATAAAATTTCCAAATAACTATATACAGACTGCCGGTGCGAATGTGTCGGCAGTTTTTGTGTCTGTTTCTTTGAAATTAGCTACCTTCGCAAAAAATAAATCAACATGATACAACGTGTACAATCACTTTATTTGTTTGGAGCAATTATCCTCCTCGTAATTGTCAGTTTTTGGGGAGATTTCTTCAATTATATTACGGATGAAGCATTTTTTCGCTTCAATGCATATGGAATTTCCAAGTATACGCTGGACGGAAAAGAATTGATCGAACAAACGTCACTACCGGTGTATATTGCAACATTACTGCTTGCGCTTTTTGCTGCATTTGTTCTGTTTAGCTATAAGAAACTGAACAAGCAGTTTGCGTATTCCAAATTGTTGTGGGGATTGTACTTACTGGTATTAATCGGGATTGTTGCCTGGAATTACTTTATTGCACCCGGACAGGTGACAGGAAAAGTGATCCAGAATAATTACTCCCATAGTTTTTATCTGCTGGTAATTGGTCTTCCGTTGACGCACCTGGCCCATATGGGAATCCGGAAAGACAAAAAGACAATCGATTCATTGAACAGACTTCGTTAATTGAACACATACTTTACTATCTAATTTCTTTTAACGATACACATGAACTTTCTTTCAGTTGAGAACATCACAAAATCTTTTGGTGACCGCGTTATCTTCCAGGATATCACATTTGGAATTGACCAGGGACAAAAAGTAGCCATTGTTGCAAAAAACGGTGCCGGAAAAACAACCTTGCTCCGCTGTCTTACAGGTTTGGATACACTGGACGAGGGACGGGTGGTTTTTCGCAATGACCTGCGTATGGTGTTCATGGAGCAGAGTGAAGATTTGAACCCGGAGCATACCATTCTGGAGGAAGTTTTTTCCCATGATCTGCCTGAACTACGTGCCATTAAAGCATACAATAAAGCAACTTCCGTAAACGATGAAGAAGCCGTACAAAAAGCATTTGAACAAATCTCGGAATTGAACGCCTGGGATGTAGAAGTTCGCGTGTCTCAGATATTGTCGGTACTGAAACTGGATCATACAGACATGCAGATTCAAAATTTATCGGGGGGACAAAAAAAACGGGTTGCGCTGGCAAAAGTACTGATTGCCGAACCGGATTTCCTGATCCTCGATGAGCCGACGAACCACCTGGATCTGGATATGATTGAATGGCTGGAAGATTACCTTTCCAAATCGAAGTCAACGATACTAATGGTGACGCATGACCGTTATTTCCTGGAGGTGGTTTGTGATACGATTCTGGAATTAGACAATAAAACTTTGTACCGCTACAAGGGGAATTTTTCCTATTTCCTGGAGAAAAAAGCAGAGCGGGAAGAACAATTTGAATCAACGGTTGAGAAGGCAAAGAACCAGTTTCGGAAAGAATTGGAATGGATGCGTCGTCAGCCGAAAGCACGGGGAACCAAACAAAAAGCCCGGATTGAAGCATTTCACGATACAAAAAAAGTGGCACACCAACGTCTGGATAAAGACGAACTTGATATCCCGGTTAAAATGGAACGCCTGGGAACGAAAATCCTGGAACTACACCGTTTGGGGAAGGCATTCGGAGAGAAAAAAATTCTCAATGATTTCACTTATATTTTTAAACGTCAGGAACGGGTAGGAATTGTCGGAAATAACGGAACAGGTAAGTCTACATTCCTGAATATGATCCTGGAAAAAGAACCGGTTGACAAAGGAAAAATCGTTGTTGGTGAAACAGTCGTTTTCGGTTATTACAATCAGGAACAACTCGTGGTGGAAGATGACAAGAAAGTAATTGATGTGATCCGGGATGTAGCCGAATTCATCCCATTGGAGAAAGGACGGCAATTATCTGCGGCACATTTTCTTGAGAAATTCCTGTTTCCGCGCGATATGCATTACAACTTTGTACACAAACTCAGCGGGGGAGAAAAACGGCGCCTCAAACTGATGACAGTGTTGATGAAAAACCCGAACTTCCTGATCCTGGATGAGCCGACAAATGACCTGGATATTTTTGTAATGGCCGTATTGGAAGAATACCTGCGTTCATTTGAAGGATGCCTGATTGTTGTTTCCCACGACCGGTATTTTATGGATAAAATGGTCGATCACTTGTTTGTGTTTGAAGGAAAAGGAGAAGTGAAAGACATCATCGGAAACTATTCGGAGTACCGCAAACAACAAAAACAAGTCGCATCAGCAGAACGGCAGGAAGAAAAAAAGCTGGCCGAAGAAACAGTTGTTGAGGCAGTGGAACCAGCTGAACTGAAAGAAAAGAAAAAACTGTCCTATAAAGAGCAGAAGGAATACGAATCCCTGGAAGGAGAAATTGAACAATTAGAAGCAAAAAAGGAAGAACTGACTGTAATTTTATCTGCTGCTGACAGTTCCAATGAAGCCATTATGAAAGCAGGGGAGGAATTGGCAAAGGTTGTTGCTGAACTGGACGATAAAACCAACCGCTGGTTGGAGTTGTCCGAATTTGTTTAAGTAGACTTACCCCTGAAACAGAGACATAAAATCGTTTAATCTGCGTTGGGAAATCGGTATCGTATCGCCGTTTGACAGGATGAGCGTTCCGCTTCTTCCTTTTTCCAATTGTACCACGTGTTTACTGTTGACCAGGAATGAATGATGGCAACGGATAAAACCTGATTGTGCGAGCAGCTGTTCATAGTGACCAAGGCTCTTCGACGACAGATAATGCTCCTGTTTCGTGATGATGTGTGCATAAGCTCCATCAGACTTCAGGTAAAGAATGTGGGAAATATTGACCGGAACCTGCATGTTTTTATGTGGAACAAAGATGGTGGGAATGATTTTTTTTCGTTTGATGCGTTCCAGCACGAGATCCATTCCTTTTTTAAATTCCCGGTCGTGAATCGGCTTTAGCAGATAGTAGGAAGCATTGTTGTTGAGTGCTTCCATCGCATATTCTTTATGCGCTGTAATGAAAATTGTTTCAAAATCCGGTTCCTTGAATGATTCAACGATTTCAATTCCTGTCCCGCCTTTTATCTGGACATCCAGGAACAGCAAATCTACTTCCTTGCTGCGAATGTGATCAAAGGCATCCTGTTTATTATCGTAAACCCCTTCGATGCTGCATTCCGGATAAAAGGTCGCCAGTTTCTTTGCAAGGATTGTTTGTCCTGCAATTTCATCTTCAACAATCAGGCACTTTATCATAAATGGGAATGTTTAATAAAATGAATGTTCCTTGTTCTTCGTCTTCTCCCGGATCGGTAATTTCCAGTTGAATGTGAAGCAGGTATTTTTGTTCCATTACCCGGATTTTTTCCCGAATTAATGCAATTCCTCTGGAAGAATGTCCGGAGCGCTTCGCATTGATGCGCTCCGACTCTTTTCTTCCGATACCATTGTCTTTGATCCGGATATCAACTGTCTGTCCGTTTTGGTAAATGTCCAGTGTCAGTTTTCCGGGATGCTTACTATGTGCCAATCCATGAATAATGGCGTTTTCAACGAATGGCTGAATCAACATGGATGGGATAACAGCGGTTGCTAATTTCTCAGGATAGGTAATGAAGTAATCAAATTGCCCGTTGTACCGTTTTTGCTGAATGGATAAATACAGGTCAATCATTTCCATCTCTTCCCCGATGGTAATGAATGAACTATCGTTTTTTTCCAGGTAACTGCGGAGTAAGAGGGAAAAATCCTGTAATAGTTCTTCTGCAGCGGTATAGTTTTCAATGGTCAGCAGGTACACAATATTGTTGAGCGTATTGAACATGAAATGTGGATTCATTTTTGAATGGATGGCATTCAGCTTGAGTTCCAGAAGGGTATTGTTGATCCTGTTTTTTTCCGCCTCTTTTTTTATTTTTTGCCGGACGAACAGAACAATGATGCCAATAACCAACAATACCAGCAAAATTTGAAATACAGTAGTTTCGTAGAAATGCGGGCGGATAGTAAAGTGATACGACAGCAGATGAGGGGAGGCATCGTTGAAACAATCGATGGCCCTGACGCTGAAGGTGTAATCCCCAGGGGGAAGCATTTTTAATGTCACACTTCCGGTTTTCTGGGGTTTGTTCCATTTATCAGGGAGGCCTTCCCCTGTTAATTTATACTGATAGTAGACATTGTATTGCTCGGTGAAAACAGGTGTATAAAACTCAAAAAGAATGGTGTGCGTAGAACGTTTAAATACAGTGGAACCGGGTGTAATTGTATCGTTGATGAGGACGGAGCGCAAATGAGTGATGAGCTTTTTACGTGGGAGTTGCTGATCGGTGTCGAGCTCCACCAATCCATAGATTGATGGAAAGTAGAACTTACTACCGATGCACGTATAATTGTTTTGAAACCCTCCGTTAAACTCGGTATTGATCATACCGGTTTCCCGCCCGTAATAGGCTGGAATCAGGTAGGAAATATTCCCGTTGCAGAAATCACGTAATTTTGTTTCATTGACAGACCAAATCCCGTTGTTGGATGACATATACAGTTGCCCGTCAGTAGTTCGTGCCAATGTGAACACATCCTGACTGAGCAGGCAATTGGGTTTGCTGTTGACGGATTCCAGTTGCCGGTTGTAATAACGGTAAAGCCCTCCTCCGTATGTCCCTATCCAGAGCATTCCGTAAGAATCTTCATAAAACGAACGAACTTCTTTGCAGGCCATTCCCTCCCGCTCACCGAGGTGACGGATGATGGTTCCGGTCTCACTCAGAATATAGAACCCGTTGTTACTTCCGAAGCACAGATTTCCATTGCTAAGCTCATAAATAGAAATAACGGCTTGTTTTGGAATGGAATTGCGTTGCCATTGACCGGAAGGCACTTTAAAAACAAGACCTTCTGTCGTCCCGACCCAGATCACCCCCCTGGAATCCATATAAGTACATTGGACATGGGGAGACGGCAGGACTTCCGAAGGAATGGAATCAACAGGGATCCCGTTTTGCAGGATGGTCAATCCTTTTGTCCATGTGCCGACATACAACTTTTGATGGATGTATGCCAGGGAAAGAACATTCCGGTCGACGAAGGAATAAGCTGACTGAATACCATTGCTGATCCGGAGAATATGTCCTTTTGATGCAGCAGAATAAAGGGCACCGGTTTCATCCTGAACAACGGAAGAAAACGACTGAGACCCGCCTATCTGGTCCCGGATGAAATAGGTATTCACCTTTTTGGGAATAAGGATCATTAATCCGTTGTTTTCTGTCCCTACAAAAACACAATTTTCATCCGCGTAATAATGGAGTCCGTAAAGGGAGGAGGATACCAGCCCGTCCCGGACATCGTACAAGGAAGCAACTCCGTTTTTTACATGGTACAAACCCGCTGAAGAAGTAATGAGCAACTCGTCGGCAGCTATACATTCAATGTCCCGGAATGCCTGTTTGCGGGATGTGGGAGGATTATACAATTTAATCTGCCGGATTCCTTTTGCATCGATGCAGAACAAATCCTGATCGATCGCATAAATGGTATTGGTAGCCGGATTTTTACCCAATACCTCAAACTGCCCGTCCAGGAGAAGACGAGTAGTTCCCGTATGCAGATCAATCTGATAAAGGTGCTGGCTGGTACTGACATAGTAGTGGTTTTCATGCAACAGAATTGCAATAGGGTACAGAATGCCTGTTTTTATTGTCCGGTAGGTTGTTTTTATATCATGGCTGGAGGTAATAATGGTTCCGTCGGGTTGCATTCCGGTCACCGATTCATCGTCAAACGCGATACAGCTGTAGGTTGCTAATTGTTTAATTTCGGGATGAATCAGGTTGTAGTTACCTCCTTGTGTCCATCCATACAATTGTTGCGTGTTCGTATCAAAGAATAACTTATACTGCATATGCATTTTCTTCTCCCTGCTGATGGCGGAAGAAAGAGAAGAGAATGTCCCGTTAAACAAACTGATGCCATTGGCCGTTGAAGCAATGATTCCCTGGTCGCTTTCCACAATGTCCAGTACCTGATTTTGAGGTAATCCGTGTTCGGCATTGTAATGAGTAACGGCATAAGGGAACTTGCTCTCCTGACCGAAGTAATCATACTTTTGGGAAAGCGAACGGTTCACAATAACAAGTAGAAATGTGAGAATGATAAAACAGGTGAACTTAGGTCTCATCAAACGTAAAATTCATGAAACAAAAGTATTAAAAACCAATGAATGATGATTTAAAAATGAAGAAAGAACTCACTTATCGGTTAAAATCACTCACTTATAAAGTTTTGATGCAGTTGTCTTCCCGAAACTACCTAATTTTGCACACACGTTTCCTGATTGACACACTAACTAGTATATGAAAAGACACACTTGCCTTGAACCGTTTTCAACCATTTTGCTGACGGTTCAAGGCATTTTTATGATACTACTAACCACTGCAACAACAGCTGCTCAAAACAATAAGGCGACAAACAAATTTGACAGCATTTATTTTGAGACAGCGGTTCATATTTCGGCCACAGATATCAACCGTGCTATTGCAATTGCAGATTCGTTACACACCCATTCTGAGTCAGAACTTCATCAACTCAAAGCATTAATGTTGTCGTCTACCTTGTTTCAGCAGAAAGGTGAGATGAAAAAATCAATCCACTATGCGACAATGGCTGATCAACTTGCTGTGAAAAACAATTTCTATGATTGGGAAGCCCGGATTGCCGGTTTTTTATCAACACAATACCGGATATTGGGATTGTATGAGCAGGGAGAGGTATACCTGGAGAAAGGAAAAAATGTCAGTAAATTAATTGAAAATGAAGAGATAAAAATCCTGTACCTGGGATTGATTTTCCAGGAAACCGCTTATTATGCAATGGAGTACGGTAATTACCAACGGGCACACAAAGCAGTCAAGACGGCGGAAGGTTATTTTATGCGTTTGACAGATGAGGTGAATAAAAATTACTTTCTGGCAACGAACGAAGAATTGCTCGGACGAACATGCATCGGTTTGAAAGAATGGGATGAGGCATTGCAGCATTACAATGAAGCCATCAAACGAATGGGGAAAATTACCCAGCAGGACGCCATGCTCAATGGATTTGTTCATAGTGGACTCGGAAGGGTTTATTTCGAAAAGAACGAACCTCTGTTGGCAATTGATCACCTGAAAAAATCAGAACAGATTGTACAACTGTCTGATCATTTAGAGTTAAAGATTGAAGTCTACAAAACGCTTTCGGAATACTATAAGTCGGAAGATGACTACAAAAATTACTCGGTTTACCACGATAAGTACATAGATGCATTCCAGGCCAATGAAAAAAAGAAAAAGCAATCGATTGATAATTTTGTCAATACCATTCAGCAGCGCGATAAATCATTGTCGTTCAACTACCGGATTTTAATCATTGTCGCTATTTTTTTGGTGCTGATTATTATTGCAACGATTCTATGGCATCGCAGAAGTAAACAGCGCGATTTTGAACGGTTCAAGCTGATCATGAGGAAACTGAAGGAGCAGAACCGGGGAGGAAATACAACTGAGATCGAATCGGGAGAACCGGTACTGAAAGATAAAAAGCGACTGATTTCAGAAGCCGTTGAATCGAAACTCCTAAGTGACCTGGACGAATTTGAAAAAACAGGCAGGTATACGGATAACCAGATTTCACTACCGATGCTTGCCGGTATTCTGAATACCAACACAAAGTATCTTTCTTATGTATTGAAAACACATAAAAACAAAGATTTCAATGCCTACATCAATGAATTACGAATCCGGTACATCATTGAAAAAATAGAAAAAAACGACGTCTTCAAAAATTATAAGATCAGTTACCTGGCAGAGGAAGCCGGGTTTTCTTCACACAGTAAATTTTCTGCTATTTTTAAGTCCGTCACAGGATTTTCTCCGTCTACATTTTTAGACTACCTTGAAAAAAGCACTTCCTTATCAAAACAATCGTAATTGATTGAAATTTAAAGCGTTTTATTTTCGTGTAGGTTGTCCGAATTCCTGAATCCGGACATCCTTTCGCTTTCTAAAGCATTGCTACGGACCTACTTTTGTCCCGATTTTAAAACGTTATTATATGAAAAAAATGCTAACCATGATCGGACTCTCGTGTTGGTGCCTACTTGCACATGGAGGGCCTTCGCACATACTGTGCGGTGATGATGTCAGTGTCATCCAGGATCATTTTCAAATCAGTTTCGGAGATACCATAACGGCAGGAATTTCAACAGAACTTCCGCTTTCAGTTTCGTGGAGTGTATCCCCTCAGAAAGGAATGAATAAGGTCTCCGGCTCGGGGAAAACAACCGGTGACCTGATTTTTTCTCAACCGGGAACATACCAGGTCACATTTAACATTCCCGCACATGGAGACCATCCTGCAAAAACGGAAACAGTTACCGTAGAGGTAGGAAGTGTAAAGATGACATTTGATGTCAGGAACATTGAGTTCTCAAAACCACTGACTACGGGCGATGCTTCCGGGATTGTCCTGACGGTACCTGTGACGGTTAAAACGTATGAAGGAAAAACAGTTGACTATACTTCCAATGAAATCAGGACAACAGGAGTTGCTCATCTTTCATCCCGGTTAAAAGACGGGCAGGTAACACTGAAAAACGGAGAGAATAAGCTGACCTTTGAATTATCGGGAGCGATTCCACAACAGGGAAATGTGCAGTTTCGTGTGTATGATGCAGACGGACGACCGACATTCTTCAACCATCTAATAACAAACGAATGATGACACATCAATTACTTTTCAAAAAAGCGTATGTATTCCTGTTGATAACCGTTTCTTTCTTTTTAGGAATGGCGAAGGATGCAGCTGCTCAGAGCTCCGGTTGCAACCCCTTGCAGGCATACGACCAGATTCAATCAGGATTTCATACCACCATTGCAACCCGTCCGGACGGTTCATTTCTGATCTGGGGTGCCGGTGCATGGGCAGACGGAAACGGGACAAGCACGAACCGGCATCTGACACCTGTTGTCATTGCACCCAATCCTTCTGCTCCACATGAACACTATAACTATACAGGATCACCGTTGTTTGCCACACTGGCAACCAGTTCGTCCAATGCAACACAAGGGTTTGTATTGTCGACAACAGGTTTGTATGCATGGGGATCCACCAACATAGCAGTAGGAACAGGATTGTACAATACAACCGGTTTCCAGCAAATTCTAATGCCTGTTGGAGTCACTCCTTCAGATGTTAAGAACATGATTGCTTCGTTCGGGTCACTCATGTTATTGACCAATTCGGGAGAGGTATATGTCAGCGGACGTAATACAAGCATTCACGGAATCGGAGGAACATCTCCGGGAGCTGGAGATAACTATTGGTCGAGGGTGACAAGAAACATTACAGGAAACCCACCTCTTACGGGAGTCATCGATATGCGGGTGAGCCCCACAGGTGCTTTTGCTGTAACGTCTACCGGACAATGGTATACCTGGGGACCGAGATGTTACCTGGGAGACGGATCAGCTGTGGCAACATATGACCGTGCTACACCTATGACGACACCGTTTACAGGAACACCAGTGATGATTGCCATTACGAGTGATTATACCAATGCGACATGGGACAATGCTGCTAACAGAACCAGTTATTATGCCATTAACCCGGCAGACAATAAAGTATATGCGATGGGAGGAAATGCCAGTGGTCAGTTGGGACAAGGAAATACAGCGCATTCACTGGGGTGGTTGCCCGTACGGAATGCTACAAATACAGCAGATCTGACCAATGTTATTTTTGTATCCGGAAACGATCAGGATGGCTGGACGACTGCAAGTGCGGCCGTTTCTGTGATCCTTGCCAACGGAGAATTGTGGTCATGGGGAAACAATAACAACCAGATGATCGGTGTACCAGGAGGTACTGGAACACACAGTTTACCACAGGTTCCTAACGGATTTACATTGGGAACGGATATCGCCACGTATGTGGAAGTCGGAGGACATACCACTGCATGTATGAAATTATGTGCAGAGCGCTATTGTTATGTAGGACATAAAATTGACGGTTCAATGGGAGATAACGTTGCTACAACAAGTACCGTTTCTACATTCGATTGCGCCAATACACCACTTGGATTGATTTGTGGTTCCAGCACGTATGATGCCGGTGATGTACCACTTTCCTATGAAAATGGAAATCCGGCAACGCATTATTATATGTGTGGAGATGAATTATACCTGGGAACAATCGCGCCGGATCCGGACAACGGACTGAACAATAATGTTTCCTGGGGAGCGGACAATACAGGAACAAACGGAGATGGAGCAGATGAAGACGGATTAGCGACTCCTTTGTCACATACAACTGCCAACCCGGATTTTTCCACAACATTGACATACGTTAATAATTCAGGCTCTAATGCTACGGTTTATGCATGGGTAGATTGGAACGGAGACGGCATCTTCAGTCCGGATGAAGCTGTTGAAACAACTGTACCTTCAGCAGCAGGACCCCAAACCGTAAATCTTCAGTGGAACGGAGTCACTACGTCGTGTGGAATTAAATATGTACGTGTCAGAATAACAACTGAAACGCTAACCGATAATATCTCTACATCAATCGATGAACGAAGCTATGGATCTGTGATTCATGGTGAAGTAGAAGATTTTTATCTGGATGTAGACATTTTATCAGACCCATTGGGTGATTGTGACGGAGATGGAGTGACCAATCAGGATGAAATGACTGATGGAACCAATCCGGGAGATCCGTGTAACTTTAATCTGGCAAGTCAATCTGTGGCTCAGGAAGCGGCATGGAATGATAACGATTGTGATGGTGACGGAGTAACAAATGGAGATGAAATCACAGACGGAACAGATCCGTTGAATCCATGTGAATTGTTGACCGGAAGTGTGACGCAACCGACAGGATCAATCTGGAACAATGCAGATTGTGATGGAGATGGTGTCATCAACGGACAGGAAGTAACTGATGGAACAAATCCGACAGATCCATGTGATTTTGTATTGGCAAGTCAGAGCTCACCACCAACAATAGCATGGAACAATACAGACTGTGACGGAGATGGTGTGACAAACAGCCAGGAAGTGGTTGATGGAACAAATCCATTGAATCCATGCGAATACCAGGTTGCACACATTACATTGCCACATACTTCTAACTGTCCGCCAGTAGCCAATGATGATACAGCGACAACAGACGAAGATACGCCTGTTGTGATTGATGCTCCGGCAAATGATACAGATATGGAAGGCAACCTGGATGAAACGAGCGTAACAGTTGTAACCCCTCCGACAAACGGAACAGCAACAGTTGATCCTGTTACCGGAGAAATCACCTATACACCCAATCCGAATTTCAATGGAATCGATACATTGGTGTACTCAATTTGTGATACGGGTATGCCGGTGTTGTGTGATACAGCAGTTGTTGTAATTACCGTGAACCCTGTAAATGATGCGCCTGTTGCCAATGACGACACAGCAACAACGGATGAAGATACACCTGTTGTGATTGATGTTCCGTCAAATGATACAGATGCAGACGGGAACCTGGATGAAACGAGCGTAACAGTTGTGACCCCTCCGACAAACGGAACAGTAATAGTTGATCCGGTTACCGGAGAAATTACGTACACACCCAATCCGAATTTCAACGGAAATGATACATTAGTTTATTCGATTTGTGATACAGGTATGCCAGTGTTGTGTGATACCGCTGTAGTAGTAATTACCGTAAACCTGGTAAATGATGCGCCGATAGCAAATGATGACACAGCGACAACAGACGAAGATACGCCTGTTGTGATTGATGTTCCTTCGAATGATACGGATGTCGACGGGAACCTGGATGTAACAAGTGTAACAGTTGTAACGCCACCAACGAACGGAACGGCTACAGTTGATCCGGTTACCGGAGAAATTACGTACGCACCCAATCCGAATTTCAACGGAAATGATACATTAGTTTATTCGATTTGTGATACGGGTATGCCGGTGTTGTGTGATACTGCTATAGTGGTAATTACCGTGATCCCTGTAAATGATGCTCCTGTCGCCGATGACGATACGGCAACGACAGACGAAAATACCCCTGTTGTGATTGATGTTCCGTCAAATGACACGGATGCAGACGGGAACCTGGATGTAACAAGTGTAACAGTTGTAACGCCACCAACGAACGGAACGGCAACGGTTGATCCAGTTACGGGAGAAATTACGTATACACCGAATCCTGACTTTCATGGGACGGATACATTGGTGTACTCAATTTGTGATACGGGTATGCCGGTGCTATGTGATACGGCAGTTGTTGTAATTACTGTAAATTCTGTAAACGACGCGCCTGTTGCCAATGACGACACAGCAACAACAGACGAAGATACACCTGTTGTGATTGATGTTCCTTCGAATGATACGGATGTAGATGGGAACCTGGATGTAACAAGTGTAACAGTTGTAACGCCACCAGCGAACGGAACGGCTACAGTTGATCCGGTTACCGGAGAAATTACGTATACACCGAATCCTGACTTTCATGGGACGGATACATTGGTGTACTCAATTTGTGATACGGGTATGCCGGTGCTATGTGATACGGCAGTTGTTGTAATTACTGTAAATTCTGTAAATGATGCGCCTGCTGCAAATGATGACACAGCGACAACAGACGAAGATACACCTGTTGTGATTGATGTTCCTTCGAATGATACGGATGTAGACGGGAACCTGGATGAAACGAGCGTAACAGTTGTAACCCCTCCGACAAACGGAACAGCAACAGTTGATCCGGTTACGGGAGAAATTACGTATACACCGAATCCTGACTTTCATGGGACGGATACATTGGTGTACTCAATTTGTGATACGGGTACGCCGGTGCTATGTGATACAGCTGTTGTAGTGATTACAGTAAACCCTGTAAATGATGCTCCGGTAGCGAATGACGATACAGCCACGACAGATGAAGATACGCCTGTTGTGATTGATGTTCCGTCGAATGATACAGATGCAGATGGGAACCTGGATGAAGCGAGCGTAACAGTTGTAACCCCTCCGACAAACGGAACGGCGATAGTTAATCCGGTTACCGGAGAAATTACGTACACACCAAACCCCGGATTCAGTGGAACCGATACATTGATCTATTCAATCTGTGATACGGGTATGCCGGTATTATGTGACACAGCAGTTGTTGTAATTACAGTGGTACCATGTTTATCCGATCCGATGAAAGATTGTGACGGAGATGGTGTGACCAACGGAGATGAGTTGACAGACGGTACTGATCCGAGCGACCCATGCGATTACAATGCGGCGAATCAGCAAACACCTGGTGCTGTATGGAATGTACTGGATTGTGATGAAGACGGTGTAACCAATGGTGATGAATTAACAGACGGCACGAATCCAAATGATCCGTGTGATTACAATACATCAAGTGTTATTCTTTCTCAGGGTGCTATTTGGAACAATGCAGACTGTGACGGGGATGGAGTAACGAATGGAGATGAGTTGACAGACGGTACTGATCCGAACGATCCGTGTGATTACAACACGGCAAGTCAAACAACTCCGGGCGCAGATTGGAACACATTGGATTGTGATGGAGATGGTGTAATCAATGGTGATGAGGTAGCAGATGGTACCAATCCGAATGATCCATGCGATTACAGTGCAGGAAGTGTTACACTTACACAAGGAGGTGCATGGAACAGTTCAGATTGTGATAATGATGGACTTACCAATGAAGAAGAAGTAGAGGCGGGAACAGATCCGTTGACTCCGGATACAGACGGAGATGGTGTGACAGACAGCGATGAATTGACAGATGGAACTAATCCAAACGACCCATGTAATTTTGTACTGACAAGTCAAACAGTTACTCCGGGAACAACTTGGATGAATGCCGACTGTGACGGAGACGGAATTACCAATGGCGATGAATTGGCCGGAGGCTCTGATCCGCTTGATCCATGTGATCCGAATCCATGCGGAATCAATATCCCGAATGCATTTACACCGGATGGTGATGGTATCAACGATGTATGGGTCATCAACGGAATTGAAGCATACCCGGATAATCAGTTAACGGTTTACAACCGTTGGGGGAATGTCGTGTATACTGCCGACGGATACCTCAATACCTGGGATGGTTCATCCAACAGTAATCTGAACATCGGAGGAGGAGAACTTCCGACGGGAACTTATTACTACGTGATTGACACCAAAGACAGTAACGTAGGAGTATTGAAAGGATATGTATATATCCAGCGATAAGAATAGAAATTTTTCACATTGAAAAACATAAGAATGAAAACAATTAAGTTTTTAGCAGGTTGTCTGACACTGGTGCTTCTCGGAAGCACCGGTGCAACCGCACAGCAGGATCCTCATTATACACAGTATTTTGACAACATGCTGTTCATCAATCCGGCCTATGCCGGTAGTCGTGGAATGCTGAACATGACGGGAATCCACCGCGAACAGTGGGTAGGATTTGACGGAAGGCCCCGTTCATCCACATTCAGTATTCACTCTCCGCTGTCGTATGAATCCATCGGATTGGGGTTGACTGCTGTCAATGACAACATTGGCCCGATGAACCAGACGATGTTTTACGCCGATGCGTCATATACGGTGAAATTTAAAAATCATCGGGGTAAACTGGCATTTGGTGTGAAAGGAGGGATTAACCTGATCAATATCGGAAGAGAAGGACTGAACACAGATAACCCGAACGATCCGAAATTATTGCAGAATATTCGCAACAACATCAATCCGAATTTCGGGTTTGGAATCTATTACCATACACCCGGTTTTTTCATTGGTGTGAGTACTCCGAAATTACTGGAACGAAGTTATGATGAACTGAGTACAACCAACCTGGAACGTCGCCATTATTTTGCGACTATCGGAGGGGTGATTCGCCTATCGGATAAATGGAAACTCCGCCCGACTTCCTTGTTGAAAATAACAGAGGGAGCTCCGTTGAGCCTGGATCTGACAGCAGCAGCCATTTACAATGAAAAACTGTGGTTGGGAGCAAATTATCGCTTATTGGCTGCGTTTGGAGCATTTGTACAGGTACAGATCACACCGCAGTTCAAAATCGGGGTAGCCAGTGATTTCGGAACACAACGATTGAGAAACTATAACAACGGATCGTTTGAAATCATGCTGTCGTATGACTGTTTGTTCAAAAAAGAAGGGATCCGTTCACCCCGTTATTTCTAATTCTAAAAAACACAGACATAGACATGAAAATAGTTCTATTAGCAATTAGTTGCAGTATTTCAATGGCCCTGTTTGCACAATCGGGTAAATTGAAGAAAGCAGACAGTTATTTCAACCGTTTGTCGTACGCATATGCTGCCGAATTGTATGAAGACCTGATTGGTTCCGAAGTAGACAGCCCGGCATTGAAAAGTAAACTGGCGTTGAGTTACCTGAAAATGGATAACTATACGAAGGCAGTTGATTATTACAGCCAGATGATTGAATCTCCTGAAGCCAGGCTGGAAGATTATTACAATTACGCTTCTGCATTGAAACAGACCGGAAATTACATGGAAAGCGATAAGTGGATGAATAAGTACAGTCAGGCCGCTACAGCAGATATACGGAGCCAATTGTTTTTGACAAATACCGGGTATAAATCCAACATTGAGAAAACTCAGCCGTTTTTTTCATTGGAAAACCTGAGTTTGAATACCGCTGCTGCCGATTTCGGAGGGTATTACAACCCGTCACAGGACAAGATGTATTTTATTACGGCACGGAAAAAACGCGCCTTTGTCAAAAATGAGTGGGCATGGGATGCCAAGCGCTTCCTGGACGTCTACCAGGTGACAGTCGATCAGCAACAGTTGGGAAAACCGAAGCGTGTTTCGAAGGTGAACACCAAGTTTCACGAAGGTCCGCTGGCATTTGCACCCGATGGGAAGACCGTTTATTTTACCCGCAATAACATTGCTTCAGGAAGTAAACGCCGTGACGGACAAAAGATCCAGAACCTGAAGTTGTACAGTGCAACCGTGGATGAACATGGAAAATGGGTCAATGAACAAGAATTTCCTTACAATTCCAAAGACTTTTCTGTCGGACATCCAACGATTTCAAAAGATGGAAAAACGATCTATTTTGTATCGGATAAACCGGGAGGACACGGCGGTGCGGATATTTATAAAGCAGCAATTTTACCGGACGGAACTTTCGGAGAAATGATCAATCTGGGGAAAGAAATCAATACGGAAGGGCAGGAGATGTTCCCGTTTATTGACGGAGAAGGCAGGTTGTTTTTCTCAACAGATGGTCACCCGGGATTGGGAGGATTGGATGTATTTGTTGCGTTGCCGGAAGGAGAGCAATTCGGGAAAATTCACAACCTCGGATTGCCGGTGAATGGTCAGTTTGACGATTTCGCATTCAATTTGTCCAACGATTTAAAGACAGGTTTCCTTTCATCCAATAGGGATGGCGGAAAAGGTGGAGATGACATCTACGCGGTGCAATCGATTCGTCCGTTTGTATTTGGAATTACCATTAAAGGAACTGCAAAAGATAAGAAAGGAGAACTTGTTCCGTTTGCAAAAATTGACCTGAAAGATGACAAAGGAACGGTTATTGAATCAGTTACTGCTGACGAAAACGGGGTATACTCCTTTGAAGCGGAATACGAAAAAAACTATGGGTTGACAGGTACAAAAACAGATTATTTTGACGGAAAGAATCTGGCAAATACGTTCACCAATGAGCAAGTTGTCATTGCAGATGTCATCCTGGAAAAAGATCCTGGTTTGTCGCTGTATGCATTGATCACAGATAAAAAAACAGGATTGCCGCTGGAAGGGGTACAAGTGTACCTGGTGGACAACATGACGGATAAATCGAAAAGGATTGTGACGCCTGTATCCGGTGATTTCCGGGAAGCATTGTTCGGAAAAAAACTCAACGAACGTGGCAGTTACAACCTGGTATTGCAGAAAGAAGGATATTTCTCAAAAACAGTTACCTACAATACCTTGTTTGACAAGCCAGGACAGTACGATATTCATGCGCTTCTGGATCTTGGACTGGATCCGGAGGTAAAAGATTTGTCGGAAATGGTACAGATTAACCCGATTAATTTTGACTTGAACAAGTATGCCATTCGCCCGGATGCAGCAAAAGAGCTGGACAAAATTGTGGATGTGATGAACAAGTACCCAAATATGGTGGTAGAATTAGGATCTCACACAGACTGCCGGGCATCGAAAGCATACAACATGTCATTGTCGGATAAGCGTGCGAAGGCTTCCGCAGAATATATCAAGAAGAAAATTACTAATCCGGAGCGTATTTACGGGAAAGGGTACGGTGAATCGCGTCTGTTGAATGATTGCGCATGTGAAGGAACCGTAAAATCGGATTGTCCGGAAGAAGAGCACGAAAAGAACAGACGAACAGAATTTAAGGTAATCTCTACAGGTGATGATAAGCTGAAAGTGAGCAACACCAGTACAGATAGTTTTTAGTGGTTAGGTTTCGTAAGTTAGCAGCAGAGGAAGGGCATTTGTCCTTCCTTTGTTTTTTTGAATAACTAACGAAACATTAAACGAGTCAATCTTGTTTCTTCCTAATTATTCAAAATTCGTTTAAACCACGATTTTTTTTCAACAACATGATGATTATCTCCTGTGGACTGGTTGAATGATTCTGAATCAGATTGATGTTGCAATGTTGACACAACGAAATTCAGTTCATCCAGTTTTTGTTGAATATCTGGAGTATCTGTCAACCTTAAAATTCCTTCATACGCGTCTTTTAAAAAACCTAGTTCTAAAAGTTGTTCTTCTTTGTCTTCATAAGCTACTGAATCAAGAGCTTCTTCAAAGTCGTGAACTACCGCATAGTATATTTGAACACTGTCTTCGTATTGTTTCACGTTTTCGTAAAACGTACCATATTGAATCATGTCAGCCCCGACATAGCGTTTTTCCAGGTTCATCGTCAACGTTAACTGAGCCTTGACACGCGCCATATCTGCTTTACTTTCATACAATTCTTTTTTGTCAAAGTGCTCAATTAATTCCTGGATATAATCCCTGACGTCAGGTTTTATTAGGTGGGCAGGGGTATGTATGATCTGTCCGTCTACGATCGTATGTGAGGCATTTCTTAACCCGGCTGCTATCTCTGCGATAATCATTTTCGCTACCCGTCTGAACTCCGACAATAATTCCTTATCCCAATTTGATTGTGACAAATGAATGTATAGTTTAACCGATTCGATGATCTCATTGCCAACATCATCAGAATGGATGGTTCGGTCAATCGTTTCAAATTTTTGTCCGTCATACACGAGTGTCCATACAACATAAATTTTTGCTAACCGTTCGTTTTGCTTTACCAGGTTATAAGCAGCTGTATAGGTGTGATTATCAATAAGGGTTAGAATTTCTTTGGTCATTTTTTATTGTTGATTTTTACGGAATACCCCATTCTAAATTAACGAATTATTTTTCATTTTTTGTCATATTTTCCTTTTGATGCTTTCTTGCTTTGCAGATCGGTATTTATGCTTGTATTTTTAGGATAGTCCTTCATTTATCACTCATTCAATTTTACACCATCTTTGTACTCCTCAAAAATCTGATTGTTAGGATCAAATATCGTCCCATTGATATATTGTCCGTTCAGAAACTCGCCTTTAAAATAATAACCGTTTGTAAATTGATAGTGACCCTCACCATTTATTTGATGATTAGAAAAGCCACCTGTATATCTATCTCCGTTTCCTAATTGAAGGTATCCCATTCCCTCAAACATCCCGTTTCGGAACTCACCTTCATAAATATCTCCGATCGTGTACGTCAATTTCCCTTTTCCATGCATCACGTCGTCTTTGAACTCTCCTGTATAAATGCCATCACGTGTTGTCATCGTCCCCATTCCATCTTTTATACTCTTTTTAAAATTTCCTTCATATACATCTCCGTTTGGAGCAGAAAATTTTCCGTACCCGTGAAATTCTCCATTAGATATCTGACCTTGATATTTGGATCCGTCTTCAAATGTAAATATTCCTTTTCCATTCATTTGGTTATTGGAAAATTCTCCTTCATAGACATCTCCTGTTGAATAAGCGAGTTTGCCTACGCCTTCCATGACTCCGTTTTTAAAATCCCCTTGATATTTCCATTCTTGTGCTGCAGTGATATACATTCCTTTCCCGTTTGGTTGTCCGGCAATGAATGTTCCTTCATAAACGCCTCCGTCTGAAAAAGTTATTTTACCATATCCTTCTGCCATTCCATTTTTAAAATCTCCCTCATATTTATCACCATTCGAGAGAGTTGCCTTTCCTTTTCCGTGCTTTTCATTATTCAAATATTCCCCTTCATACAATTCACCGTCAGTAGAGGTGTATTTACCGAAGCCGTTTCGCACATGATTTTTAAAATATCCAGTATATTCTAATTCAGGCGCTTTGTATTTTCCGAATCCGTCAAATTTTCCGTTTTTAAATTCCCCTTCGTATGAGGTGTCTTCAAAAACTAATTTTCCTTGTCCGTTCAGATCTCCATTTTTTACCTCTCCGATATAGGTCGCATATAACGTTTCACCGGAATAGACTTTCAATGTTCCTTTTCCATGAATATAGCCGTTTTTACATTTTCCGTCCCACTCAATACGCGAGTTCTCAACTATGTTAGCATCTACATATTTACATGCTTCCTGATCTTTTCCCAAATTTTGAGCAGATACATTCAACGGACCAATCATGCATATAACCAGAATTATTGAGAGAGTAATATGTTTATAAAATTTCATGTTGTTAGTGTTTTTTATAAGTGTTTATTATGCGCGTCCAGATTCATGCAAATTTATTCATGCTGTAGTTTGCTCCGATGTTTAAATTTTCCTAAAAATCAGATGGTTTAAAAGTAATAAAATTACACGATTGTGGTTCTCACTACCTGAAACCCTGCAGTTTGAACCTGTTTCATTTTTTGGAACTAAAACTGCTTTTTTTTGATTTATTTTATTGATAAACAGTTGTTTAATTATGCGTTAAAGATTCTTGCTTACCAAGGAACAGTACTGATGCCGGCACGTAGATTCAACACCTTTACAAAATAGATGCACGAGTATACATTCAAACGATGTATTTGTACAAAAGGGTTCTAAAAACCTCTATTTAGAGCATTTTAATGACTGTGAGGGGAGGTCAGTTGTTATGAAACTTCAATAATTCAATATTCAGAAAACTACCGCGTCAATACCACATAGTCCTGCAGTACGTTTTGTAAAAACTCCATGCGTTTCGATTGAACAGGTTCAATACCCATCAGTCGTGCTGTTTCATCACAGAGCTCTTTTCCGAATTTGATCGTTTCCGGAGTCGGGTGTTTGCGCAGGCGCAAAATCGTATTTTTGATCAACATCATGTCCTCATCGGTAAAACGAATGACTTGCGGATACTGAACATCGTGTGTATTGGTGTCTTTGATCGAAAGAATATCCTTTAAATTATATGCGTTGCTCCCTTTTGTTTTAATCACAATGGTGTTGGACAAGACGTCAGCGAGGCGTTGCCGGTAGTTTGACAGGCTGATTACAGCGATGGCAACAAGTCCCATCCCAAACCAGACATAGACAAAAATATTGGCACTGATCCAGAGAAAGTCACCTTTGAAAATCCACCGGGTAAAGACTTCTTTCAATTTTGGACGATCACCGTTTAAGGTCACAACCCGGATTCCGACAATGTATTTCCCCAACGTCTGCCCGTGCATAAAGTATTCACACACCGGGTTGTACAAAATCCAGGGAGCTTTGATGAGCAATAACCAAAAGAAATCGGCGTAAGTGTGCACACTGAAAATAAGTGACTCGCCCAAAAAAGCGATCATCACAATGAAATAGACAATGAAAACAGCCATGTCAACAAAGGCAGCGAGTAGACGTTGTCCTGCATTGGCAAGAGAAAACTCTACCGAAACATATTGTGAAGATTCAAAATTTATGGTGCTCATTTGAATGCCTGTTGTTGTGTTGGACGACTAAAATTATCAAATATTTTGGAATCACACTGCCAGAGCTGATTTTTTTCCTCCCTTCAGCTGTTACTTCTATCAAATCATTTTGTGTAACTTTAGCGCAATGAAAAATACCATTGAGATTTACAGGCAGACATTCAGGTACAAGGGACTTGCTGTACTGGTCATTGTTTACAACCTGTTGTTTGTGATTTTTAACCTCATTTCAATGGTACTGTTCATCCCGTTCCTGCAATTGATTTTCCCGGATAGCTCCGATGAAATCGTAACGGTGAGTAAACCTGTTTATGACGGGACATTCTCTGGCGGGATCAGGTATGTTTCCGACTATTACAACTACTTTACCCAAAGCATGGTGGCAGAGAACCCCAAAAATGCACTGTTGTTTGTCTGTTGCTCGGTATTGGTTGCCTTTTTTCTGAAAAATTTATTTCGTTACGGAGCGATCTGGCACCAATCAGAATTGAGAATGGCAGTCGTAAGGGATGTGCGTCAGAATTTGTTTAATAAAGCGATGTCTTTACCATTGTCGTACTACAGTAATGAGCGGAAAGGCGACCTGATGGCACGGATTCAAAGTGATGTTGGTGAAATCGAAATTGCGGTGATTGCTGTCCTTGAACTGTTTTTCAGGGAGCCCATTGCTGTGATTCTGAATGTAGCGGCATTGCTGTACTGGAGCCCGCAGCTTACACTCTTTTCATTTATTTTGCTGCCATTAACAGCATTTGTTATTTCCCGCATCGGGAAGAGTTTAAAGCGAACGGCAGGACAGGAACGGATCGAATTGGGAGTGCTGTTTTCCAAAATGGAAGAAGCATTGGGTGGAATCCGCATTATCAAAGCATTCAATGCGCAGAAATTTATCCGGGAATCATTCGGAAAAACGAACCTGCGCCACCAACAACTCACAACAAAAGCATTCCGAAAACGAGACCTTTCTCCGCCACTGAATGAATTCCTGGCAGTGGTAGTCATGCTGGGGATTGTCTGGTACGGAGGAAGCATGATTCTTGACAACAAGGCCGGTAATGGGTTCGACGGACCACAGTTCATCGGGTTTATTCTGGTTTTCTCTCAATTATTGCGCCCGATTCAGGGGATTGCAACATCTGTAGCCAACCTGAATAAAGCAGAAGCAGCACAGCTGCGCATCAATGAAGTGCTTGATACAGATGAAAAAATTCACGAAGTGGCACATCCGGTTTCCTCGGTAGAATTGCGGGATGGAATCCGGTATGAAAATGTATCGTTTGCTTACAGTGAAGAAGCGGTGTTGAAACAGGTCTCTTTTTTCATTCCTAAAGGAAAAACAGTCGCCCTGGTTGGAGAATCGGGGAGTGGTAAGTCAACTATTTCAGATTTGCTTCCGCGTTTTTATGATGTGCAGTCAGGGGGAATTTTTATCGATGATGTCAACATCCGTGACCTGAAAGTAGATTACCTGCGCAGTAAAATCGGTATTGTGAGCCAGGAATCTATTTTGTTTAACGGAACAGTTGCGGAAAACATTGCGTTCGGAAAACCACATGCTACGCGGGAAGAAATCATAGAGGCAGCCAAAATTGCCAATGCGCACAAATTTATTGAAGAGTTGGAAAACGGGTACGATACCCAGATCGGTGAGCGTGGAAATAAATTGTCAGGCGGGCAAAAGCAACGGGTGAGTATCGCCCGGGCAGTCCTGAAAAATCCGGATATCCTGATCCTGGATGAAGCCACTTCCGCCCTGGATACCGAATCCGAAAAACTGGTGCAGGAAGCGCTTAATAAACTGATGGCAGACAGAACCTCGCTGGTGATTGCACACCGGCTGAGTACCATTCGCAATGCGGACGAAATTATTGTGCTTTCCAAAGGAGAAATCATCGAACGGGGAACCCATGATGAACTGATCGGGAAAGGTGGTACCTACGCGTACCTTTCTTCTTTGCAGGGAATTTCTTAAGGTTTTGTTTTATAAAAAGCGGGGATCAATTTCCGTCACTTCTTAACTGGATACGATTAGACAATCACACGTTCGATGTGCATATCGCCGAACGCGTACGGAATGTAAGCCAGACTTGGAATTTCTTTGGTGATGATAACCGGTGATCTTCTTCCCAATGCTATTTTTCCGTGCGTTTCACTCAATTCCAATGCGGCAGCGGCATTTACTGTCAGAGCGTTGAAGGCTTCTTCGGGTGTCATTTTCATCTTTACACACGCCAGTGACCAGACAAATCCCAGATTTCCGCTCGGTGTTGTTCCCGGATTGAAATCACTTGCCAGTGCCACCGGAAGGTCATTTTCCATCATCCATCGGGCATTTCCGAAGGGGATAGAAATAAAATGAGAACAACTCGGTAAAATCGTCGGTATAGTTGCCGCATTTTTCAAGGCGTCAATGTCTTCCTGCGAAATTTCTTCCAGGTGATCAACAGACACAGCACCCAGTTCAACTGCTTTTTGGATCCCTCCCATGATGGAAAACTGATTGACATGCACTTTTGGTTTTAATCCGATCTTTTTCCCGGCAGTCAATACCTGTTCCATTTGTTCTACGGAGAAGTAATTGCGTTCGCAAAACACGTCGATGTAATCTGCCAGTTGTTCCGCTTCAATCACCGGAAGCATTTCGTTGATGATCAAATCGATGTATCCCTGTTGATTTTCTTTGTACGCTTTCGGAAAAGCATGCGCTCCCAGGAACGTTGCTTTGATGGTGATCGGGAAATGTTCCTTCAATCGCTTGATGACGCGGAGCATTTTGATTTCCGCTTCTACAGTAAGCCCGTACCCGGATTTTATTTCCAGGGCGCCTGTTCCGTAAGAAATGAGCCGTTCAATGCGTTCTTTTGCCGCTTTGAACAGTGCGTCTTCTGATAGTTCTCCCAACCGACGTGCTGAATTTAAAATTCCCCCTCCTTTCAACGCGATCTCTTCATAGGATAATCCTTTGATCCGGTCTACAAATTCTTCTTCCCGACTTTTGGCAAATACCGTATGTGTATGCGCGTCCACAAAAGCAGGCAGCACATACTTTCCTGTTGCATCAATGACTTCCAGATCTCTCCAGTCTGTAACTCCCTGCCAGTCGTCCATCGGACCGTAAGCAACGACTTCACCGTCTTCCAGTGCCAGGAATGCGTTTTCAATCACCGGGAGTATGTGCATGTGAGTTCCTTTGATCACAGCAGGAATTTCTTCACCTGCCTGTACCAAACCTTTGATATTTTTGATGAGGATTTTTTTCATTACGGTTGCATTAAAATGGAGCCCTGCGAAGATACAATCAATTTTCCGTTTTGGAAATGCAATCCATGATTCTTCCGGGATAAAAAACGAATGGTCACCATGAAAATCGTTGATCGCTGATTTTTTTAAAACCAGGGAAAACAAGAAAAAAACTATTTTTGTATGAATGCTAATTGCGCTTATTGTGAATGATTCATTGTATATATCCACTTCTCTTGCTACCATTTTTATCCTGGTATTGTTGGTTTTACTGGTATATATGTTCATCCAGTTGAGAAAAAGCAGAGCAAAACAAGAGAAAATGGAACAGCTGTTTCAGAAATACGAAAGCAGTTATAATAAACTTCATCTGGAAAATCTGGAATCGAAGTTAAACCCGCACTTGTTCAAAAACATCCTGAACTCCATTCAGTCACATGCCTATCAAACTTATTTCGCGATGGACAAATTGGGAAATGTCCTGGATTATATTCTTTACGAAAGCAGAGACAGGTATGTAACACCGCGGGAAGAGATTGATTTTGCACTGAATCTGGTTGAAATCAATAAAATTAAGATCAGTCCGCTATTTGAACTGAAAGTGAAAACGAAGATCGAAGAGGAGGACGCGTTATTCGAACAGCACTTACTGGCTCCGTTAGTGTCGGTTGATTTGATTGAAAATGCATTTAAACACGCGGATCTGCAAAGCCCCAATGCGTTTATATCCATTGTATTTGAATTCCGGGATGGTGTATTCTCAATGACAGTGACCAATAAAATTTCCTCCAAAAACCCGTTGAAAAAAGAAAAGGGAGGCGTCGGCTCCGCTACATTCGAAGAACGGTTGAAAATTATCTACAAAGAAGATTTTAAACTGGAACGGCATACCGAGAATGACATCTATATTGCAAACCTAAAAATTAATTTGCGTGAGTACAAAACTAAGATGCTTGCTGCTGGATGACGAGTTGCCGGGACTGACGTACCTGAAAATGCTGTGCGAACAAATTCCGGACCTGGAAGTTGTAAAGGCATTTGACAATCCTGTGAACCTGCTGCGTGAGTTATCGGATCTGGAGTTTGATCTGTGCATCCTGGATATTGAAATGCCGGAAATGAACGGATTACAGGTGGCCAATCTGCTTCATGGAAAACCGGTTATTTTCACGACAGCATATACGGATCACGCGGCGGAAGCATTCGACATCGATGCCATTGATTATGTCCGGAAGCCAGTGCGGATGGAACGATTACAGCAGGCAGTTGAGAAAGCGAAAATGCGGTTGAATCAGCAGAAAAATAAGAAGAATTTTATTCAATTGAATACCGATAAAGGAAAAGCCATTATTTTCTTCGATCAGCTGGTGTACGTCAAAGCTTCGGAAGTGGATAGCCGGGATAAAATCGCCCGGTTGCAGGACGGCTCTACAATCGTGTTGAAAAATATTTCATTTCAGGCATTAAAAACAGTCCTTCCCGCGGACCGGTTTGTACGTGTAAACAAAAAAGAACTCATTGCACTTAAAATTGTACAGTTGTTTTCGTTTGATGAAATTACAACGAATATTACGGCACCGAACAGTAAAAATCCCTTGCGCTTAATCCTCGGAGAAGTCTACCGGGAAGGATTTTTAAAACGGGTGAAGGTGTAGTTTTTGTTACAATTTTTCTCTTCTTTATTACATTTTACGCGCGATTCATTTCGGGGTCAATTTTTATTTTCTGGCGAGTTTTCATCTTTGTTGAAATAATTTTTTTTCAGATGAATTTTCGCTATTTCCTTTTCTTATTTTTGTTCCTGTTCGGATGGTCAGATGCGTTTGCACAGGAAGCATCTAAAAAAGTTGAAATTGCGGTTTTTGAAGGAATCGTAGTCGCCGGATATGTTGACAGGGGAGCCTATTTGAATTTTTTAGGACCCAATATTAGTTTTACAAAGGGCAAACACAAGGTCGTACTCGGGATGCTGCCTTCTTTGCGATTGAAAGAAGATACGTCCACCCCTAAAAACGCACCTGTGACACCCAACTTAGGTGGAGGAATAACTTATATCTGTAAGAAGATAGCTTTCCAGGTACCATTCTACTACAACGCAAAAACTGCAAGTAGAAACGGGCGCTGGACAATAGGGGTGGGGATAGGATACAAGTTTAAATAAAAGTTTTAAATTAAAATCAGATAGTATATGAGAAGATTTAGAAACAGTTTTTTCTATATCGGTACAATCGGAGGATTTTCAGTATTAATTTACTGGATTCTGATTCTTGGAGCCAAACTGGAGATCGGGAGAGACATCGCGGTCAAGTTAACAGGAAAAGGGCAATGGCAGGATTTCTTAGATACACTGACACATAATTTACAGCATCCGCTGGCACTTTTACTGGCACAGATTGTAACCATTGTATTGGTGGCAAGACTTTTCGGGTGGATTTGCACCAAAATAGGGCAACCGACAGTGATTGGAGAGATGATTGCCGGGATTGTCCTGGGTCCATCATTGGTTGGAATGTATTTCCCCGAATTTTCACAGGCGCTCTTCCCCGAGCAATCGTTGGGAAATCTCCAGTTTTTAAGCCAGATTGGTTTGATCTTGTTTATGTTCATTGTTGGTATGGAGTTGGATTTGAAGGTGTTGAAAAATAAAGCGCACGATGCGGTGGTGATCAGCCATGCCAGCATTATTATACCATTTGCACTGGGAATCGGATTGGCATATTTTGTCTATGATTCCTTTGCTCCCGCAAATGTGAAATTTACCTCGTTTGCACTCTTTGTCGGCATTGCAATGAGTATTACGGCATTTCCCGTTTTGGCTCGGATTGTACAGGAACGGGGAATTCACAAAACACGATTGGGAACCATTGTGATTACATGTGCGGCGGCAGATGATATTACTGCGTGGTGTTTACTTGCTGCAGTGATTGCAATTGTGAAGGCAGGTTCGTTTGTCAGTTCATTATATGTGATCGGTCTTGCCATTGTGTATGTGTTGCTCATGATTAAAGTCGTACGTCCGTTTTTGAAGCGGATCGGCGATTTGTATAGCACCAAAGCAAGTTTGACCAAACCGATTGTTGCCATTTTTTTCCTGGTTTTGATCATCTCTTCCTACGCAACGGAAGTCATCGGAATTCATGCACTGTTCGGAGCATTCATGGCAGGTGCAATCATGCCTGAAAATGCGAAATTCAGACACATTTTTGTGGAAAAGGTAGAAGATGTGGCCCTGGTATTGTTACTGCCTTTGTTCTTTGTATTTACAGGATTGCGGACCGAAATCGGGCTGTTGAATGAATGGTCGTTGTGGAAAATGACGGGAATTATTATCCTGGTAGCGGTTGTCGGGAAGTTTGTCGGGAGTGCCATCGCTGCAAAATTCGTCGGGCAGAGCTGGAAAGACAGCCTGACGATCGGAGCACTGATGAACACCAGAGGATTGATGGAATTGGTGGTTCTCAACATCGGATATGATCTGGGAGTATTGTCTCCGGAAATCTTTGCAATGTTGGTGATTATGGCACTTACAACAACATTTATGACTGGCCCGGCACTGGATGTGATCAACTGGTTCTTTCGGTCTTCTCCGGCAGAAGAGGAAGAGCTCAGTGGGTTGAAGGATGCAGGAAAATATAAGATTCTGTTTTCATTCGGAGAACCGGAATCAGGAAGATCATTGTTCAGGCTGGCCAATTCACTGACCCGAAAGCTGGAAGGAAATGCAGCAATTACAGCAATGCACCTGGCACCGAAAAATGAACTCCATCCGCACGATGACGAAGAATACGAAAAAGAATACTTCACACCGATCACGGATGAGTCAGAACACCTGAATCAAAAGGTGACAACGTTGTTTAAAGTCTCCGGTGGAAGCATTGATGATGAAATTACAAATGTAGCCCACAAAGGAAATTATGACTTATTATTAATCGAATTGGGGCAATCCATCTTTGAAGGAACACTTTTGGGGAAAATTCTGGGCTTTACTACCCGGATCGTCAATCCGGAAACAATTCTGAATACTGTTACCGGGAAGGAAAATATGTTTGATCAATCACCACTGGATGACGATACGCGACTGATTCTTTCGAAATCGCAGATCCCTGTCGGGATTCTGATCGATAAAGGATTTAACCGATCGGATAACGTCTTTGTGCCCATTTTCAGCCCCAAAGATGCACACCTGATTACGTACGCTCAAAAACTGATTCACAATTCCGGTGCACAGGTCGTTATTCTGGATGCTGCCGGTGAGATCAAAAATAATCCGGGAATCAAGGAAGCAATCCGCGCGATTGAGCAGTTTGCACCCAACCATATTTCACTGCTGAATCAACAAACCATTGATAAGAATTTCCTTGCACAACAGGATTTGATGATTATCAGCATTGAGAGTTGGAAAAAATTACTCGATACAAAGAGTATATGGCTTTCCGATATTCCGTCTACCCTGGTGATGGCCGATAAAGTGTAACAATAGACATTTTAGTAATTGCTTTGAACGCTCTTCCGGTTAATGGGAGGGCGTTTTCTATGCATAGATGGGGGCCCTAACTAACGGTGAATTGTTAGTAAAACAAACTGTTTTTTCCGACTTTATTTGAACTAATCCATACTTTTGATAGTATGATTAAGAACAATATAGATATTACCTCCTGCACTACATTTGGTATTGCTGTGAAAGCTGCGCAATTTGCGGTATTTTCGTCTGTTGATGAACTGAAGCTGATTTTGTCTCAAAAAGAAGAAGGTATTCCCTTTATGATTCTCGGAGGTGGGAGTAATGTCTTGTTTACAAAAGATTTTGAAGGACTGATTCTGAAAAATGAAATCCTCGGATTTGAAATTGCAGAAAAGGCAGGGGATAGTGTATATGTGAAGGCAGGGGCAGGAGAAAACTGGCATTCCTTTGTGATCCGAACAATCGGGTTGAACCTCGGTGGATTGGAAAATCTGTCCCTGATTCCCGGGAATGTAGGAGCCAGCCCGATGCAGAATATCGGTGCTTACGGAAGGGAAATAAAGGATGTATTCCACTCCCTGGAAGCCTACCACATCGCAACCGGTGAGATTCATACTTTTTACAACAAAGATTGCGAATTCGGATACAGGGAAAGTGTTTTCAAAAACAAGTACAAAAATCAATACGTTATTTTAAATGTGACATATAAACTTTCCAGGACACACCAACTCAATACAAGTTATGGAGCGATTGAAGAAGAACTGAAAAAACAAGGAATCACTTCTCCGACAATCAAGGATGTCAGCAACGCTGTGATCGCAATCCGAAAGAGTAAATTACCCGATCCGAAAGAAATCGGAAATGCAGGAAGCTTTTTTAAAAATCCTGTTATCGCAATAACGCACTATGAGCAGTTGAAAGCAACGTTTCCCGATATTCCCTCTTATCCTGCGGGAGAAGGAATGATCAAGCTTGCCGCAGGTTGGTTGATTGAACGAGCAGGATGGAAAGGAAAAACATTTGATCAATACGGCGTGCATAAATTACAGGCCTTGGTACTGGTGAACTACGGAGGTGCGAGCGGGAACGAAATTTACCATTTATCCAGGCAAATCATTGAAAGTGTCCGACAGCTGTTCGGGGTAACATTGGAAAGAGAAGTGAATATTATCTGATTGTGTTTGTTGCTGTTTTTTTGAAGCGGAGAATTTGCTGAGATGATACAAAAAAGAGGGGTTCAATTTTTGAACCCCTCTTTTTAATGTATTGAAGATAACTATTATTTAATAACAGCAATTTTTCTGACTGTTGTTGAACTTGCAGATTTTACTTCCAGGAAGTAGTATGCTGCAGCAATGTTTTCAGAAATTTCAAATCCGAATGATACCGGTTGATTTACTTCGTTTCTCACCTCTGAAGTGATTGCTTCACCTTGAAGGTTTCTCAATGTAAATGTGATCGGTTCGTTCCCCGCTACGTATTGAATATTCAAAGCATTTCCGCTTACAATCGGGTTTGGAGAAATAACCAGTTCGTGCTCAGATGTAAAATCATCCGCTAAACCGAGTGTTCCGCCAATCATGATGTTATCAATGAACAGGTTGTTTGAATAATCAGATGCTGTAAACTCAATTTTGAAACGTGTTTTGTTATCGGCAGAAGTTGCATTAAACGGACGAGAGAAGCTTTTCCAATCGCTTGCTGATGCTGGAGTAAAGTTGATACTTCCTGCAAATCCTGCACTTGCCAACGCCGCTCCTGAGATCGTATGTTGTGTTGTTGTTCCCAATGGAACCCATGTTTCACTACATCCTCTTGAATAATATACTTTGATGTTTTCAGTCATGTCTGCTGTTTGTACAGCGTTTGTCGCATACGAATAATCAAACGAGAATGTAACACCGCTTGTATGTCTCAAATCGAACGTAGGTGTGATAATCGCGTCTACCTGTCCTCCAAGGTTGTTATAATAACGAGACTCTTGTGTTCCTGGCAATGCGTTTGAAATATCTTTGTATGTCGTTAATTTTACAGAACGGCTACTGTTAAATCCTGTACCTGCCGGTTCAAACTTGCTGAAGTTATCACCATCGTTTACATAACGCAACTCCTGGTATTGGTTTGCCGGCTCCAGGTCAAATGATTTCGGTCCTGTATAAGCAGCCCAGTCTTCCTGAACATCGATGTAGTGCGTAAATGTTTTTGTAACTTGTCCGGAAGCATTTCCAACAGTAAGTGTTACAGCTTTTCTTCCGAACGAGTTAAAAGAAACAGATGGATTTGCAGCAGTACTTGTTGCTGGTGTTCCGTCCTGGAATGTCCACTCACGGAACGTAACAGGTCCGTTGTATGATTTATCCTGGAATGCAACTGCTTGCCCCACACATACGAATTTACGGTCTGAAGTAATATCCACAGTAGGAATACATACCGGAGGAGTTGTCAAATCAATACCTGTTGCTTCATGTGTTGCAGCTGTGATCAGGTTCTTACGTTGACCGTCTGTACCTTGCAATGCATGTCTCATTACTTTCTTTTGTCCGGGTGTAAACATCATTGAACAGTAAGAATACTCCAAATAGTTTTGAACGTTCTCAATTGTTCCATATGTACCAACCAGGTTCACATTGTCAATTTCAAATGTTCCGGCAGTACTTTCAGCATTGTATGCATAGATTCTGAATGTAATCGGGTCGTGAAACTCTGTATAATTCGCTCCTGACAATGTTATTTTTGCTCCGGAGAACGAGTTGTCAGCATCATTTTTAATGAAGAATACATTTCCAGCCTGTACAGCTAACTCAGGGTGTGTCGGTGGAGTTGTCGTTGCTGTTAAGTTAGAACTGAAGTTATTCACGCTGGAGCGAACCACGAATGTTCGTGCCCCTTCATCATTTCTTCCTGCATCAAATGTGATTTCAGAGAGTGTAAGTCCTTGAAGAAATTGAGGAGTAACAGTAAATTCATAATATTTACCTGTATTAATTGTACCTGTCAGGTTTGCAAAGTCTGTTTCTCCGTCCGCTGCACCTGTTCCCCAACCTGTAAAGGAGAAAACACTATCAGCAGTTGAATTCGTTGAAACTCCGATTGCTTCAAAGTTGCTGAATTCGATTCGTTTAGTATTTATGATTACTTGAGTCGGAGGTGCAGTTGTGTCAATCGCACCGGAAGTTGTTGTAACGTTTCTGAAATCATATGTAGCAGCTGCTAAGTTATTCACGTCACAAACAATACTGATCGGGTCTGTACAGTCCGTATGTCCTTTTGTTCTTGGTGTATCATTGATACCGTCATCTCCACAAGCAATTCCCGGATTGTTGTTGCTTCCCCAAACGTGAGGCAACGCCAACCAGTGGCCTACTTCGTGTGTCAACGCTCGTGAATTGAACTCACTTCCCGGTGATAATCTCCCGATATAGTTGTAACGAAGAACGATTCCGTCTAACCAGTAGCCCAAACCATTCACATCTGTCGGATACAAGGCATAACCTGCTGTTCCCGACTCCATGCTGTTCACGATCCAAACGTTCAGATAACGGGAACGGTCCCACTGGTTCATTTTTACAAAATTGTCTCCAATGTATGTTTCATGTGAATAAATACGGTCAATACCGTTTGTACAATTTCCCCACGGATCATAAGCCGCAAGTTTAAACTGGATTTTCGCGTTAGCAATCAATGTGTCATACACTGAAACAACAGTGTTTGTGTCAGCATTCATCTTGCTGTAGTCGCGATTCAATACCGTCATCGCATCAAAAATATTCGCATCCGGAATATTCTCAACACCGTATTGATGAATGATATGGAAAACGACAGGAATCACAAAAACTGTGGAATCATCTTCATCTGCTTTTTCAACATAACCGTTGGCAATTAACTGCTTAAGGTCTTTAACTAAAGAGGGGTCTTTCTCCACCAACTGTTGATGATAATGGTCTGTAGCACATGAGAATTGTTGTGCCATAACACCACTTCCAGCAAACAAAACAACTGCAAATGAGTATAATAGTTTCTTCATAATTACATTAAATTTGCGTTAAAAATACAAAACTTTTTCATTTTGGAAATGAATTCAACACCATTTCATAAAAATATTGTTTTTAGATTGTAGTAAAAACAGTCGTTTTTATTCATAATGCAGTTCATTATCACCTGACTAAAGTAAATTTTAAAAGCGTAGGTTTTTTAACAATTGCTTTATGGTGTGTTTTTATTGATTAAACGGTTGTTATTTTCAACTGATGTGTTACGTGTTTTTTGGACGTAATTTCCTTATTTTATATACCTTATATATAGACCGTATTTTTTGAAATCCCGGATGATGCAATACCAGGATATGTTCATGCCCTGTATGGGCTTATCCGTCACCGGTTCTTTCAAATAGCTGTGCTACCTGTGAAAAGAGTAATCATTTGTTTTATAACGGAATAGTGTGTCGGTTTTGTCCGGTGGTAAAAACATGACATAAATCATGTTTTTACCCTATCCGGCTCATATTTTCTCTATGACAATCTCATGACATTTGCACCATGGGAATTATTTACGTGATGCTGGTAGTTAGTTTGCTGATTGCACTGTTCTTCCTGATAAGTTTTATCTGGGCAGTAAAAAATAATCAGTTCGAAGATGATTATGCACCATCCGTAAGAATTCTTTTTGAAGACGAAAGTAACGAAACAAAAGAAGAAGAAGATGGAAGTAGAGAAGTTTAATTACGACAACAAAATTGTTAAGTATTTTGCTTATGCCACCATTATTTGGGGGATTACAGGTATGCTTGTGGGATTAATTGTTGCCTTGCAATTGGCATTCCCGCAGTTTTTTAATGACTATTTAGGATTTAAAGTACTTTCCTTCGGACGTATCCGGCCGTTGCACACCAATGCCGTGATTTTCGCATTTGTGGGGAACGGGATTTTTACAGGGGTCTATTACTCCCTTCAACGACTGCTGAAAACCCGGATGTGGAGTGATAAGTTGAGTTACATTAACTTCTGGGGATGGCAGTTGATCATTCTTTCAGCAGTACTAACGCTTCCGCTGGGAATCACATCCTCTAAAGAATATGCGGAGCTGGAATGGCCGATTGACATCGCGATTACGGTTCTGTGGGTCGTGTTCGGATGGAACATGTTTGCGACCATTCTGGTCAGAAGGGTGAAGCATCTCTATGTGGCCATCTGGTTCTACATCGGAACATTCGTGGCGGTAGCTATTTTGCACATTTTCAACTCATTTGAATTGCCGGTTTCATTCCTGAAAAGCTACTCCTGGTACGCAGGGGTACAGGATGCGTTGGTACAATGGTGGTATGGTCACAACGCGGTCGCATTTTTCCTGACAACGCCTTACCTGGGGTTGATGTATTACTTCGTTCCCAAGGCGGCTGAACGTCCGGTATATTCGTATCGTTTATCCATTATTCACTTCTGGGCACTTATTTTTATCTATATCTGGGCTGGACCTCACCATTTGTTGTATTCCTCCCTTCCCGACTGGGCGCAAAGTTTAGGAGTCGTGTTCTCTGTCATGCTGATCGCTCCGTCTTGGGGAGGAATGCTCAACGGGTTACTGACATTGCGTGGGGCATGGGACAAAGTGCGTGACAATGTAACGCTGAAATTCATGGTGGTTGCCTTGACATGTTACGGGATGGTGACATTTGAAGGACCGTTGTTATCCCTGAAAAATGTGAACATGCTTTCTCACTTTACCGATTGGACAATTGCACACGTGCACGTTGGCGGACTGGGGTGGAACGGGATGCTAACCTTCGGAATGCTCTACTGGCTGTTCCCTAAAATGTTCCGCACAGAGTTGTACTCTAAGAAAATGGCGAATCAACATTTCTGGATCGCTACGTTGGGGGTAATCTTGTATGCGATTCCGATGTATGTTGCCGGATTTGTGCAAGGCTTAATGTGGCAGGACTTTACACCGGAAGGAACATTGGTCAACGGAGACTTCCTGAAAACAGTTGAGGCACTGCGGCCGTACTATGTGTTGCGTTCAATCGGAGGATTGTTGTTCATTGTCGGAACGGTCATGATGTTCTACAACCTGATCAAAACAGCGCGACAAGGTTCATTCCAGGCGGAAGAGCCTGCAGAGGCAACTGTTACCAAGAACCTGAAAGTATCCTCAAAAGGAGAATACTGGCACAGAAGAATTGAGCGCAAGCCGGTTCAGTTCATGATCCTGAGCATCATCGTTGTGGCGATCGGGGGAATTATTGAAATCGTACCGACTATGGTGGTGAAATCCAATGTAAAAACGATTTCGAGTGTGAAGCCATACACACCACTGGAATTGGAAGGACGCGATATTTACATCCGGGAAGGCTGTTACAACTGCCACTCGCAGATGATTCGTCCGTTGCGTTTTGAAACGGTCCGGTATGGCGAATATTCAAAAGCAGGAGAATTTGTGTACGATCACCCGTTCCAGTGGGGATCCAAACGTACCGGTCCGGATTTGGCACGGGAAGGAGGATTGCGAAGCAATTTGTGGCACTACGAACACATGATCCGTCCGAAAGATGTATCCGAAGGTTCCATTATGCCGGCATACCCGTGGATGAGAACAGATGACCTGGATATTTCTTTGACTGCGAAGAAAATAGAAGCCATGCAGAAATTGAATGTGCCCTACAAAGATGGGTACGCAAACCAGGCGGTGGCTGATTTGAAAAAACAAGCGCGCACCATTGCGGAGGACATTGTTAACAATTTTGAACCGGAAGTATTGAAAAATGTCAACAAAGAAGACTTGATCAAAGACATTGAGAAAAAAGAAATTGTTGCTGTGATTGCTTACCTGCAACGATTGGGGACAGATATTAAAGCGAGTGACGTACCAAAATAGAAGCTTATGTTACGATTTATAAAACACAATTTGACGACCATTGAGGGGATTGATATTTACCCGATGATCTCACTACTGATTTTCGTACTGTTTTTTACGATTGTTCTGACCAGAGTGATCCGGATGTCGAAAGCAGAGGTAGAAGAGTTGAGCAATATCCCGATGGATGTTGAGGAAGGAAGTACGTTTCATCAAGAAAATGAAAAGCAATGAAAAGGAGAAGTTTGTTTAAACTGGTTGTGGTGATCGGATGTTTGATTCACATAGGTAGTGTTGCCGCTCAAAATGGAGAACAGTTGTTTAAAAAATGTTTTACCTGTCATACCCTCGGTAAAAAATCAACAGGACCTGACCTGGTCGGAGTACGCGCCAAATGGGAAGCGGCAGGAGAGGGAGATTTGTTGATTGAGTGGGTGAAAAATTCCAATGCGCTGATCACATCCGGGAAAAGTACCATGGCGAATGCCATCAAAGATTTTTCTCCGACAACAATGGATCCGCAGCCGTTGTCGACAGAAGAAATCAAAGCCGTCTTTGACTACATTGATGCGTGGACGCCGGCTCCGGAACCCACAGCAGATGTCCCGGAAGGAACAGAAAAAAAGGTGGAAATCAAATACGTGCCGAATTACCAGAAAAACCTCACGATTTTCTACTGGTTCATTACTTTGACAATCATTTTATTGCTGGCAATCATCGTGCTTTCAGGGTCCATTTCTACATTGATTAAATCCGATTATTTCAAGGAGCGAATCGCGAAGAAAAAAGACGGGGGATCAACACTGTTATCGGTTCTTCTGCTGGTTGGTTTCTTATTTGCCGGAAATGAATTATTTGCACTTACATTCAACCGTCCCGGAATGGCGGAAGAAGGACAGCCGTGGCTGTTGGTGGAAAATCAGGATTTGTATTTCTTCCTGGCGATTGACCTGGTGTTGCTGGGAGTTGTGTTCTACCTGAGAAGTATGTTCATGAACTTCATGAGGATGGTGCGGACACCGAAAGAAAAAGCAATCAAATCGCCGGTAACGAAGAAATTGAATAAGGTACTGACAGATGCTGTTGATCTGGAAGAAGAACATACAATCCTCCTGCACCACGAATACGATGGAATCCGGGAGTTGGATAACAACCTGCCACCTTGGTGGGTCTGGGGATTCTACGCAACAATCGTGTTTGCAGTGGTGTATGTATTCCATTTTCACATTCTTGGAACAGGGGATTTGCAGACCACCGCATACGAGAAAGACATGATCGCGAAACAAAAAGAGGTCGAAGCATACCTGGTTAAAATGGCGATGAATGTTGATGAGACAACAGCAGAATTGTTGGAAGATGAAAACGACCTGAAACAAGGGAAAGCTTTGTTTGATGTAAACTGTGTGGCTTGTCACCTGGAAGACGGATCCGGTAAAATCGGTCCGAACCTGACGGATAATACATGGATATACGGGTACGACATCAAAGAAGTATTCGGAGTTGTGAAGTACGGAACGTCGAACGGGATGCCGGAACATGCTTCTAAATTGAAGCCGACACAGATTCAGCAGGTCGCGTCTTACATTCTGCATTTCAAAGAAGCTGCGAACGGAAAAGAACCGGAAGGTAAGATCGTTCGGCAATAAAATGTTTGCAATACGTCGTGTGACGAAAAAATAATTGAAGGGGAGTTTTATCTAAAGACATTAGATATGAGTTTGGAGGAAGGTTTTAGAGACCATATAGCAACCGTAAATGACAAAGGGAAACGCATCTGGATTTTCCCGAAAAAACCCAGTGGGACATTTTATAACTACCGTAAAATAGTGTCCTATTTTCTCTTGGCCTTCCTCTTTTTGGCTCCCCATCTCAAAATCGGTGGAAAGCAACTGTTGCTCTTCAATATCCTGGAGCGGAAGTTTATTCTGTTTGGAAGTGTCTTTTGGCCACAGGATTTTTGGATCTTTGCATTGGTGATGGTATTGGGAATAGTCTTTGTCATCTTCTTTACCATCATTTTTGGAAGGTTATTTTGCGGATGGGTTTGCCCGCAGACCATTTTCATGGAAATGCTGTTTCGCAGAATCGAATACTGGATTGAAGGTGATTATACCCATCAGAAACGACTTCGGGAATCGCCCTGGACAAAAGAAAAACTCCGGAAGAAGTTTCTCAAGCACCTGATCTTTTGGGTCATTTCTTTCCTCATTGCCAATACGTTCCTGGCTTATATTATTGGTTCCGACAGGTTGTGGGAAATTCAGACAGATCCGTTGAATGAGCACGTCGGAGGACTGGTTGCAATTGTCATTTTTACCACCGTTTTTTACCTGGTTTTTGCAAAATTAAGAGAGCAGGTCTGTACAACAATCTGCCCCTATGGAAGGCTGCAGGGTGTACTGCTTGATGCCAACTCCATGGTGATTTCTTATGATCATGTGCGGGGAGAGGAGCGAGCAAAATTCAAGAAGAATGAAGACCGGTCGGCAGCAGGAAAAGGGGATTGCATCGATTGTCGTCAATGTGTGCATGTGTGCCCGACAGGAATCGACATTCGCAACGGAACACAGCTGGAATGTGTTAACTGCACTGCTTGTATTGATGCCTGCGATCACATGATGGAAAGTGTGGGCTTGCCCAAAGGATTGATTGCATTTAAATCGGAAAATAACATCGTTGAAAAAAACGGTTTCAGATGGACGCCGCGTGTCAAAGCGTATTCTGCATTATTGATTTTGTTATTGGGTCTGGTAGCAACGGCAATGATCACCCGTAAGGATTTTGAAAGCATTATTCTGCGACAACGGGGAACGACGTACCGAATTGACCAGGGAAGTGTTGTCAATATTTTTGAGATCAGTCTGGTGAATAAGACAAGCCATGTTTATAAAGTTGAGTTGAAACTGCCGGAAGGACAGAAGGGAGAAGTGGAGCAGGTGGTGAAAAACCTCATTCTGCCGGCTGAAGGAACCGTCAAAGAGCGTTTTATCGTTCGTCTGCCGCTCAGTGAAATAAAAGGAGGGAAGAAAGAATTTGACCTGCAAGTGTATGGGAACGGGAAACGAATTGACCGTGAAAAAGTAAAAATCATCGGTCCGATTTTCTGACCGGATGGAACAAATTATTTAACAAGAGAAACAAATGAACTGGGGAAAAGGAATTATGATCGTAATGGGACTTTTTATCGTTTTTATCGGTGTATTGGTCTCTGTATTGGCCGGGCAAAAAGTAGATCTGGTGAGTGAAGAGTATTACAAGGAAGAAATTGCCTATCAACATGAAATTGATGCCATGCATTCGGCAAAATTGCTGGATTCACTTGTCATCTCGCAACAGGACGGGCAATTGATTGTTCAGTTTGCAAAAAACATTGAAGCTGATTCCATTGTGTTGAAATTATGGCGACCAAATAATCAGCAACTGGATCAGTCGTTTTCAGTAACAGGGACGCATGTTTTTTTAATTCCGCTCAATACGTTACAGCAAGGGATGTATGACATCCGATGTGAATATTGGACGGAGGGAAAAAACTTCCTTCAGAAACAATCGGTTCTGATTAAGTAATTGCCGTGCTATGCGGATTTGAATACGTAGCGGAATAAGATTGCCATCAATCCACCTCCGATGTGGGCCAGTTGTGAAATCTGATCTTCCTGGAAACTGCTGACAATTTCCTGTCCCAAAAACAGACAGACTACCAGGATAAACGTGAGGGGGACTTCTTTGTTGGTGGCATTGGATAAGCTTGCCAGAATAATGTACAAAAACACCAATCCGCTGGCACCAATCAAACCACTGTCAGACAAAATAATGTGCGCAATTCCGATCGCAAGTGTCGTGATCACACTCATCGATAGTAATTTTTTCCACCCGTATTGTTTTTCCAGCAACGGGCCAATGAGCAGAATGATTCCGAAGTTGGCCGTTAAATGCGTAATGCCCGCGTGACTGAGCGGATACAGAAACAACCCGACATACGATTGCCAGTTGGTGAAATCAAAATTGCCGTTGAGAGCAAGAATCTGCAACGTTCCGCCAATGCTCAGACTAATAATCAGCACAAACATAGCCAATAACGTGAAGGTCAGTATAAAAGGCGAATTGAATGTAATTTTCATATTTCGGTTATTTCTTAGCGGTAAAGGTAATTGAATGCCAAATGACCCGGAAGCCCCCGTTTGAAACTTTTCAACAGCAGACGTTCCATAAAGCGAATGAGTTCTTCCTTTTAATTATGAATGATCGAGTGTTGCCAATAAAATCTATTGTTGCGAAGCTTTGATCATTGACTTTATGACTGTATGATTTTATGACCTTTTGACTTGCTGATGTTATGATTGATTTCACACTACCTCATTCAAAATGCAGTATGCTATATGTTGTGGAGTTTTGAGCATTGATAATTAATGGTTCCTCGCTCTTCACTTTCAACTCTAATCCACTTTCAACTATTCACTCTCCACTAACCACTTATTATTTCCACATAATTTAATCAATATTAAAATCCGTATCCTTATCTTTGCAGTCCAAAATAAACAGATAATAGATTTTATAACAATGATTAACATTACTCTTCCGGACGGATCGGTAAGACAGTACGACAAAGGAATCACTCCTATGGACGTCGCTATGAGCATCTCAGAGGGATTGGCTCGCAATGTTCTTGCCGCAAAGATTGACAACAAAGTTGTAGATGCCAACACACCGATCAATGGTGATACCACGCTGCAGTTGTTGACCTGGAACGACACCGATGGAAAATCAACCATGTGGCACTCGTCCGCTCACCTGATGGCAGAGGCGCTGGAATTCTATTATCCGGGCATCAAACTGGCGATCGGACCTCCGATTGCAAACGGTTTTTACTACGATGTCGATTTCATGGATTATACCATTCAGGAAAAAGACCTGGAAAAGATCGAGCAAAAAATGAAAGAACTGGCAAAGGAAAAAAGCCCGTTCGTTCGTAAAGAAGTGTCAAAAGCCGATGCGATTGCTTATTTTACAGAAAAACAAGATCCGTACAAACTGGAGTTGATAGAAGGGTTGGACGACGGACAAATTACATTTTATACACAAGGAAACTTTACCGACCTGTGTCGCGGACCGCACATCCCGAATACCGGTTTTATCAAAGCGGTAAAACTGACTTCCATTGCAGGAGCATACTGGCGTGGTGACGAAAAAAACAAGCAGTTAACACGCATCTACGGAATCACATTCCCCAAAGCGCAAGAGTTGACAGAGTACCTGGAAAAAGTAGAAGAAGCAAAACGCCGTGATCACAGAAAACTGGGGAAAGAACTGGAGTTATTCACATTCTCACAGACTGTCGGACAAGGATTGCCATTGTGGTTGCCGAAAGGGGCAGCATTGCGTGAGCGCCTGGAAAATTTCCTGAAAAAAGCACAACGCAAATCAGGATACGAACAAGTGATTACACCGCACATTGGGAACAAAGAATTGTACGTGACTTCCGGTCACTATGCGAAATACGGTGCCGATTCATTCCAGCCGATTAAAACACCGGATGTGAATGAAGAATTCCTGTTGAAGCCGATGAACTGCCCGCATCACTGTGAGATCTTTAAATCACGACCACGTTCGTATAAAGAATTGCCGGCTCGTTTTGCAGAATTCGGAACTGTTTACCGGTACGAACAAAGCGGTGAATTACATGGATTGACACGTGTCCGCGGATTTACTCAGGATGATGCACACATTTTCTGTACACAGGACCAGGTAAAAGAAGAATTCAAGAAAGTAATTGATTTGGTATTGTATATTTTCAAAACGTTGTCGTTTGAAAATTTCAAAGCACAGATTTCACTGCGCGATCCTGAAAATCCTTCCAAATACATCGGAAGTGATGAAAATTGGGAGAAAGCTGAAAGTGCGATCATTGAAGCAGCAGCAGAGAAAAACTTACCGACCATTGTGGAGTACGGTGAAGCGGCCTTTTACGGGCCGAAACTGGATTTCATGGTGCAGGATGCATTGGGGCGTGAGTGGCAGTTGGGAACAATCCAGGTCGATTACAACCTGCCGGAGCGGTTTGAATTGGAATACATCGGAGCAGATAACCAAAAACACCGACCTGTGATGATTCACAGAGCACCGTTCGGATCCATGGAACGCTTTGTTGCTGTATTGCTGGAACACTGCGCGGGAGACTTTCCTTTGTGGTTGACTGGCAGTCAGTTTACGATTCTTCCGATTTCGGAAAAATACAATGCTTATGCAGAAAAAGTTTCAGAATTCCTAAATAATTACGATATTCGCGGTTCCGTTGACGACCGAAACGAGAAAATCGGTAAGAAAATACGTGAGGCAGAGCTCAACAAAATCCCGTTTATGTTGATTGTTGGAGAACAGGAAGAAGCCAATCAGCAGGTTTCCGTTCGCCAGCGAAAAGAAGGGGATTTAGGTGCAATGAGCATGGAAGAGTTTAAGAATTTGGTAGAAAAATTGGTAGAACAAGAACTTGTATTTAACGTATAGTTTAATTTTTGAATGGCTAAATTAAGAGGTGGTAAACCGGTTCGTCAGGAACCAAAAGAAGAACATAGAATTAATGAAAAAATAGTTGCTCCTCAGATCCGATTGATCGTTGAAGGTGAAGAACCGAAGGTCATGAGCGTGAGAGAAGCATTGGTTTTAGCCGAAGAGGCTGAATTGGATTTGGTAGAGATTTCTCCGAATGCCGTTCCGCCGGTTTGTAAAATCATGGACTATCGGAAGTTCTTGTACAACCAAAAAAGAAAACAAAAAGAGCTCAAAGCGAAGCAAAGTAAGATTGTCATCAAGGAGATCCGTTTTGGCCCCAACACAGATGATCACGACTTTAACTTCAAACTGGAGCACGCTAAAAAATTCCTGGAAGAAGGAAGTAAAGTGAAAGCGTACGTGTTCTTCCGCGGACGTACAATTGTATTTAAAGACAGGGGGGAGATCTTGTTGTTGAAATTTGCACAGGAACTGGCCGATTTAGGTGTGTTGGAACAAATGCCTAAACTGGAAGGGAAGCGAATGACCATTATGATCAACCCGAAAAAGAAATAAAAAAGTATGAGTTATTAATTTATCAAGTGTACAATTTATGTACTTGACCTTTGATAATTAATAATTCATAATTAAAAGAAGCTATATAGAGGTAACTTTAAAATTGAAGAGAGATGCCAAAAATGAAGACTAAATCCAGTGCAAAGAAGAGATTCACAGTTACTGGAAGCGGTAAAATCAAAAGAAAACACGCATTCAAAAGTCACATCTTAACTAAGAAGTCGACAAAAAGAAAGCGTAACTTGACATACGCCGGATTGGTTCACCCGTCTGACGAGTCAAATGTTAAATTACAATTGGGATTGAAATAATCAACCCCAAGGTTTATTAATTGTTTAACCCGGTAATGAGTAACTAAGTCGTTTGAAATAACAACGCACTTTTTATCAAAAAACTTAAAAATTATGCCAAGATCAGTAAATCATGTTGCTTCAAGAGCACGTCGTAAGAACGTGATGAAGCTTGCCAAAGGTTACTTTGGACGCAGAAAAAATGTTTGGACAGTAGCAAAAAACGCCGTTGAAAAAGGGTTGGGATATGCATACGTCGGACGTAAACAAAAGAAAAGAAACTTCCGTTCATTGTGGATCGCGCGTATCAACGCAGGTGCACGTCAGAATGGATTAAGCTATTCTCAATTCATGGGAGCTGTTAACAAAAGTGGAATCGAGTTGAACCGCAAAGTACTTGCTGATTTAGCAATGAACCACCCTGAAGCTTTCAAAGCAGTTGTTAACGCTGTAAAAAAATAAGTAATAATTTTCTCTATATAGTAAAAAGTCCTTCGCAACCCGGAGGACTTTTTTTGTGGAGTAAGTGCTGAATGAAATAAAAAACGGGAACCAATGATCAATACATGATCACACCCGAACCGATCAATTCTTCGCCCAGGTAAAACGCAGCAAATTGTCCCGGAGTGATTCCTTTCTGAAGCTCATCAAACAGAATGTACAACCCGTCTTCTTTTTTGTACAAGGTAGCATTCTGTAATGGTTGACGGTAACGAATCCGCACACGACAAGTCAAAGAATCTCCAGTGTTCAATATGTATTTGCTGTTGATGTAATTGATCTCATCATTGGCAATAAACAAAGCAATTCTGTTCAGGCCGGGATGCGTTTCTTCCTGCCCTGTATAAACGGTATTGGTCGCTGTATCGATCCCGATCACAAACGAAGGGTTTGGTCGTCCGCCGATGTGCAGTCCCTTGCGCTGACCAATCGTATAGTAATGTGCCCCGATGTGTTCGTGCACTTTTATTCCGTCACTTTCGTGGAATGTAAACGGTTCAACCAGTTGCTCTAAATTCTCTTCTGTCCTTGCGAGTGAATGATACGTCGAAAACTGTGGAAGCGTATCCGGGATTTCTACAATATTACCTTTCTTTTGAGCCAATTGTTGTTGTAAAAAGACAGGTAAACTGATTTTTCCGACAAAACACAAGCCCTGCGAATCTTTTTTATCCGCAGTGACCAGCCCAATTTCACTTGCAATCTCACGTACTTCCGATTTCAGTAATTCACCGATCGGAAACAGTGCTTTGGCCAATTGTTCCTGACTCAACTGACATAAGAAATAAGATTGATCCTTGTTCGGATCTTTTCCTGCCAGTAATCCGAATGTTCCGTCTTCGTGTTCAATTTTCCGACAATAATGACCGGTTGCTACGTAATCGGCACCGAGTTCCATTGCCGCTTTGAGGAATACATCAAATTTTATTTCCCGGTTGCACAGTACATCCGGATTGGGAGTTCTTCCGGCTTCATATTCGCTGAACATGTAATCGACGATTCGCTCTTTGTATTCTTTACTTAAATCAATGACTTGAAAAGGGATATTTAATTGCTGGGCAATCAACAAGGCATCATTGGAATCATCGATCCACGGACATTCATCCGAAAGCGTTACGGACTCATCATGCCAGTTGCGCATGAACATCCCGATTACCTCATATCCCTGCTGAATCAATAAATGTGCAGTAACACTTGAATCTACACCTCCTGATAGTCCTACAACCACTCTTTTCATAGTGCAAAATTACACTTTTTCGAGGAAATAAAATAATTGAATCGCAGTAGTTACATAGCAAACGCATTTACTTTTTAACTCATTTAACCTGTTCTCGCAAAGACGCAATATGAATAAACCAATACCTTTGGGACTTAGCGGCTTGGCGAGCCATTTCTATGTAAATCATTAAAGAAATTAGCGTGAAAAATTTTAAATGTATGTGTCCTGGCAGTAGTTATTAAAAAGGTGTTTTTTCATGAATGTGTTTATTTTTTTTGTAATTTCACATGAATCAAACACTTATAAATGATGAAAACAATACTCTTTGCAGCAGTGCTTTTTGTTGTGTCAACAGTCAGTGCTCAAAAATTCTCCAAAGTAAAAATTTATGCTGACCGGGATGGTTTGGTACAATTGTTCAACGAAGGAATCCCGGTGGATCATGGTTACCGGAAAAGCGGACAGTTCATTATTACCGATTTGTCCGAGCAGGATATTCAGCGTGTGGCGGCATTAAATTACCAGTACGAAGTGGTGATTGACGATGTAAAAAAATACTATGTTCAACAGAATTCTTATCCTGCACAACCTAAAAATGCAAGTTGCTCCGGGACCTCGACCGGAAATACAAACACAGTTCCGGAAAATTTCCAGGTTTCTTCAACCTACGGAGGATATTACAAATACAATGAAATGTTACAGGAACTGGATGAAATGGCTGCGTTGTATCCCAACCTCATTTCTGTGAAGGCACCGATTCACACTTTCCTGACATGGGAAAACCGACCGATTTACCAGGTAAAGATTTCCAATAATCCGAATACAGATGACGGAGATCCGATGTTGTTGTATTCTGCTATTCACCATGCCCGTGAACCAATGAGTATGTCCCAGCTGATTTATTACATGTGGTATCTGCTGGAAAATTATAACAATAACCCGGAAGTCAAGTACCTGGTTGATCATACACAAATGCTTTTTGTGCCGTGCTTAAACCCGGACGGTTACATTTATAATGAGACAACTGATCCGAACGGAGGAGGAATGCACCGGAAAAACAGGAATCCCAATATCGGTTCCACCAATAAAGGAGTGGACATTAACCGGAATTATTCCTACGGATGGGGAACAACTGGTGTGAGTACCAATCAAAACAATGACACCTATCCGGGGACAAGCGCTTTTTCTGAACCGGAAACACAAGCAATGCGCTGGTTGGTACAAAACCTGCCGGTGAGAGCAGCATTGAATGCACACACGTATGGAGACATGTTGTTGTTTCCGATTGGAACGACTGCTGAAGAGTATGCTGACCACCACGATTACTTCCAGGCATTGGGTGATCACCTGACTCAGTATAATGGATTTGAAGCAACTAAAAGTAGTGGTTTATATCCTGCTTCAGGTGATTCGGATGATTACATGTACAAAGTAGATGTGGGAGTAGGAGTGAAGGATACCATTTTTGCGATGACGCCGGAGATTGGCGGAAGCTTCTGGCCGGCAAGTTCAGAAATTATTCCGACCTGTCAGGAAATGCTGTTTGTCAATTTAGGGTTGGCGCACATGGTCCATAAATATTACATTGTAAACGAAGACGATCCGATCTCCGTGACGACAACAACCGGGAATTTTCACCACACAATTAAACGTCTGGGAAGAGAAAACGGACCGGCAACCGTATCGTTGGAACCGTTGCTGAATATCCAGAGTGTTGGAACTCCCGTTGTGTACAACCTGGCAGCTACAGGAACAGATGATGGAACGATTTCTTATGTGTTGACGACCGGTATCCAGGACGGAGACGAAATAAAGTATGTATTGACAACCGATGACGGAAACTGGGTGCAACGGGATACCATCACAAAGATTTACGGATCGGGTGCGGCAATGGATGAAGTGGTATCCGAAAATGGAGAAAGCACAACCAACTGGACCGGAAACTGGAATACGACAACGGCAAAATATTATTCACCGTCCCGTTCAATTACCGATTCTCCGGGAGCTGATTACCAAAACAACACGACGCGTACGATGATGTATTCCAATCCGATTGACCTGACAAATGCAGCGTCTGCTAAAGTCACATTCTACGCACAGTGGGAGGTTGAAGCAGATTATGACTACTGTCAATTCCAGGTTTCATTGGACGGGGGAACTTCCTGGATCGGACAATGCGGTTTATATACCAATGCGGGGTCAGCTGCCAATAACTCTGTTCAGCCTGATAACGAGCCGGTATGGGATGGAACACAGGCTAATTGGGTGGCGGAAGAAATCAGTTTAAGCGACTACATCGGGGAAACAATTCATGTTCGTTTTATACTGGAATCCGACGGAGGCGTCAGAAACGACGGGTTTTATTTTGATGAGTTTAAAATTCTTGTGAAAGAAGCTGAAGCACCTGTAGAACCCGGGGTTGGTCTTTCTGTAGTAGAGAAAAATAATTTGATTGTTTATCCGAATCCTTCGTCAGGATTGGTGTACATCAAAGGAGGAACAATCAATGACCGTGTTGAAGTAACAGATTTGAGAGGTGTTGTTGTTCATCAAGCCACCGTTACTTCTGCAGAAGCTGAACAACTGGATGTTACTTCGCTTTCTACCGGAACATATTTGGTGAAAATTTCAGGAGAAAACGGAACGTCAATTCACCAGTTGGTCATTGGGAAATAATCGCTAACTGATCAATTTACAGATAAAGCGTCTGTAAGTCTTTTTAAATGATTTTCAGGCGCTTTATTGTGTGTAAATGTTTTCATATTTGAGGCGGTTTTGCCATTGTTAAAACCATTTTTTGGTATTTCGGTTCAAAAAGGGTACTTTTGTTGCTCCGCAAAGGAACCATTTACATGAAAAAGTACATCACTTACACCCGCTTCCTGATTGGAATACTAATGTTATTGCATACAGGCATTACCTGCCTTTCCCAGACCCCGGTTACGCGCATTTACACCGATCATTCAGGTTATTTTACAAGTTCGACATCTTCTCCTGTTTCCGTAGATGTTGCCACGCAGAACCTGATCGCATTCCGAACCGGATCTACCGTGTGGTCAACAGGTGTCAACAACGCTGCGCTGACGGCAAATGGAATTACTTTTGTCCCGCTCAATTTTAACGCAATGCCCGCAACTGTATCGGGAAGCAGCAGCAGCGCTGTTATCGGGCTTGGAAGACAATACGGAGGTTTTAGTACGACTCCGGCAGCAAACGGATGCTACCCGGCGGTTACTCCTCCTTTCGGAGGGAATGTTTCATCTTACCTGACGGACGGACAGAACGGATTGGATTTGTCGACAGCTGTATTCAATATCGGAGGAACTATCGGATACACTGTTTCAATGATCGACCCTGCGTCAATAGGAGATGGTGTACCGGACATTGTTGTGACGCAAACCGGCGATCTGAATAGTTCGGTGTGGGACAAATTCCGCTTCTTAAATGCGTCAAATGTCCTGGTCGGAACGGAAGTAGATGTTAATTTCTCAGCTGTTTCTGCCGTTGCGCGTCCTTACTGGAAATTTTATACATTGGGAGGTGCCTGCGGTGCATCAACTGCCGGAACAAGGGATCTTCGCCTGTTGGCATTTGATTTTGCCGACCTGGGAATTACAATTTCCAATTATACAAGCATCGCACGCTTTCAACATATATTGACACCAAACAGTGATGTCGCTTTTGTAGCCTACAATACTATTTCGGCTGTTATTTTGCCAATTACACTCCTGAGTTTTGAAGCGCAACAGGAAAACGATGAGGTACGTATCCGCTGGAGAACGGCAACTGAAATTAACACTGATTATTTTGTGATTGAACGAAGTGCTGACGGATATAACTGGGAGCAGGTAGTCCGAAGAGCGGCTGCAGGAAACTCTCATGCAGAGCTGCAGTACGAAGAATTTGACGAAAATCCGTTGAATGACGTTTCCTATTACCGGCTTAAACAAACCGATTTCGACGGGAATTATACCTATTCGAATATTGTTGCCGTGAATATAGAAGGGAAGCCTGTTGAATTATTTCCCAATCCTGTTTCCGGTATATTATCTGTCCGGGGAGAAAATGTAGGGAAAATTCGCGTTTTAAACCTGTTGGGACAAGATGTTACCGGTAAAACGATGGTTGTGAATGCGAGTAAAACATTCGTTCAGATCGATGTCAGTACGCTGGATAAAGGGTATTATATCATCCGGAGCAAGGGGCGGAGCTACCCGGTCATTGTCGAATAAACTTACTCAAAATTCACTCCTTGTTTTGTGAGAATCCGCTTTACTGCAAAAGCAAAAAATGCCAGGTAAGCAAAGCAAAAGATGCCTACGATAAATGAAGATTGAATCGTAAAAATATCAGCTAATTTTCCTTGCAAAGGAGGAATAATCGCTCCTCCCAGGATCATCATCACCAGAAACGCGGATCCCTGTGTTTGATACCTTCCGAGTCCGCCGAGCGCCAATGAGAAAATACAGGGCCACATAATGGAACAGAATAACCCTCCGCTCAGAAAGGCGTAAATTGAAACGATACCGCTTGTCCGGATACCTATGATCATGGCCGCGACACCTAAAATACCGAACACGCCAAGCGTTAATGCGGGTTTGTCCTGGGTGAGGTAAAATGCAATGATTTGGAAAAGAACACAGATAATATACCAGTTCAGTGGCTCTACATTGTATCCCCACAGTTTGCTGATCCCCATAATGATTCCAAATGCAATCAACGGGACAATGAAGCGTAAAAAACGTTGACTTGATGCGCTAAGATTAAAAGCGGCGATGGCACCCGTCCAGCGCCCGATCATCAGACTCCCCCAGTACATGGAAACAAAAGGCGCGATACCGGAACCATCAATCTTGTGGTCTTCTTTGAGTAGTTCTCCCAGGTTGCTGCCAATAGATACCTCGACGCCGACATAGATAAAAATCGCCAGCATTCCCAATGTCAGCTGAGGATACTGCATGGCTCCCCATCCGTGTTTGATTTTAGAACCTTTGAAATAGGTGAAGAGAATTCCGGATATAACTACTAAGAGACCGGCCAGCCATCCGATAATCCGTATTTGCTCCGCATGTTTCTCATCTCCGTTAAAACGGTCGCTGTAACTGTAGAATACAGGAGCAAAACAAACAATCAGTAGCCCGGTGATGACCAGTAAACTGGTGATCGCCTTTTTTTCAGACAGCTTTTCTGAATGTTCCTCTGCTATCTTTCCCTCCGGTACGTTTTTCGAGAACCGGAAGAGCAATGCAACCGCTAAAAATAATAGTCCTACACAACCGTAAAGGATGTTGACTTTATCCAGTTCGAGTTGTTTTATCTGTTCATCACTGATAGCGGCAGTTGTGCCGAACAATGCCAGTGAAATGACCAAAGGTCCGATCGTTGTCCCAAAACTGTTTACAGCTCCACCCAATGTAATGCGGGTACTTCCGGTTTTTTCATCCCCCAGAATAATCATAAACGGATTTGCCGAGGTCTGTTGCAGGGAAAATCCAAGAGCAACAATGAACAGCCCGAATAGCATTCCTGAAAATACATTGTTGTAGACCGAAAAAATCATTGCTCCTGCACCGATTGCTGAGAACAACAAGCCAATGACAATCGTTTTTTTATACCCCCAGGAACCCACTAAATCTTTTCCTTTTGACGAACTGATCAAAAATAAAGTGAGTGCTCCCAGGTAATAGGCGCCATAAAATGCAAAATCAACTAACTGGCTTTGAAATTGATCCAATCCGAAATATTCTTTACAAAAAGGAATGAACACGGTATTTCCGGAAGCAATAAATCCCCAGAAAAAAAAGACCGTTGTAAGTGTAGTAAGGGCTCCGTTATTTGTGTGTTGATTACTCTCGTTCACCAATTGATTCATAGCTAGTTTTTAAGAAGTGATGAAAATACAAAGCTTTGAGAAATGAACAATAGGAATCCGGATTTATTTATTGGGTAAGTATTGTTCATATCGTTCTTTCTCCGGTGGAAGATGGAACAGGTCAGTTTTCTTTTTCATCGTAATTCCATAGATTCAACAAGCGATACGAATGAGTGTACAGATTTGCTATAAGACCATATTCAATGAAAAACAATGCGTTTTCACCTGGTTTGTTGAACACGTCGAACATACTGTCATTTCCGAACTTTTCTTCGGTATAAATAAGTGCCAGGATATCCGGTGTTGTAAACCCTTTTCGGATTAGCTCCTCATACATGTATTTTCGCGGTTTCCAATAGTCCGCCCGGAGAGAATTATCCAGAATCATGAATGTTTCTTCAACAGCCGGGTGAATCAACAGAGAGTCGGGCAAACTCAGGAGAATACTATCCAGTTTCGGAGCATTTCTAAGTGCTTCCTGAAATACACTGTCCCAACTGGCATGGAGTGCAGCCGTATCCACGGGTTCCCATGGATTTGCCTCCGACCGGAACCGTTTATAAAACCGGGTGTTGAGCGAGTCAATGGTGCTGAGTTCATTTACAACCCGTTGAGCTTCGTTGGAAAGTGTGACAGAACTTCTTGTTTTTTCCCGTATTTCGTCCCATTTCCCGACCCCGACGATCGGTTCAAACCACAAACCGTGTATGCGGATGATTCCCCGGATTTTTGGATTCCGTTCCATTGCCAGGTAAATGTACTTTTCTGTTGAGTCCGCTTCGTTCTGTTGAGAATAACATTTGGCCATGTTCAGGTAATCAGCCGCTTTAGGAGGAATCGGAATTGCAAATGCTTCTGTCAGTAAGACATAAGCGTGGTCAACCATTCCGTGTTCCAATGCTTCACAGGCCTGATTGCACAGCGAATGAAACCGGGCCGTTTGCTGAGCGGTGCCTGTACGAGCCAGGAAGCAGCATAATCCCAATAAAAAGTAGTTGGAAATGAAACGCATTCTGTTTCTTATTATAACGGTATACTTATAAAAAGTAACAGATGAATGTGTTAAAGATGAAATAGTTCCCGGGCATTTTTAGTGGTAATTGCGGCAATTTCCGCTTGTGTAACCCCGTATACCTCCGTTAATTTTTCAGCCACATGAAGCAGGTAAGCACTTTCATTCCGTTTTCCACGATAAGGGACAGGGGGTAAAAACGGAGAATCTGTTTCCAGTATGATGTGTTGTAAATCAATGCGTTTAAGTACTTCAGGTAATTCCGATGTTTTATAGGTAACAACTCCTCCGATTCCGAGTTTGAAACCACTATATGACAATGCGTGCTGAGCTTGTTCATAGGTCCCTGTAAAGCAATGGAAAACTCCTGTGAGCCGATCGTCATTGAGTGCATCTAATACGGAAAAAATTTCATCAAATGCATCCCTTGCATGAATGGCAATAGGTAGCTGGAGGTCTTTCGCCCACTGAATTTGCTCCCGGAACGCATATTCCTGTTCCGCGACAAATGTTTTATCCCAGTAGAGGTCCATACCGATTTCGCCAACAGCAATACATTGTTCCCGATGCGTGTAAAGTGCCTCTTTGATAATCGAAAGGTCTTTTTCCACATCTGCACCCACAGAACCGGGGTGTAATCCGACCATCGGCAGGCAGTTGTCTGGAAATTGCGCAGCCAGGTCAAACATGGGTTGAATGGATGCGACATCGATATTGGGGAGCAACAGCTGCGTAATACCATTGTCAACGGCACGTTTTACAACTTCGTTGCGGTCTTCATTAAATGCCTCGGAAAATAAATGGGTGTGCGTATCGATGAACATGTGGGAGCCGGGAAATTAAAACAAAGAGATGGTCAATCCTAATTGCAGTAAATGCAATTGAGTACTGCCGTCTCCGGAATACATCGGGTTAAAGTTGTACGAACCAAACACAGCAAAATCCCGGACGCCTATGCGTACATGGGCAGAATAAATGAGTCGCTGGATATCCGGAGCGTTTTTTATTTTTTCTACATGCTGCACACCGTCCTGTTCAAATTTTGCTTTCTCAAAAAGACTCAGCTGATAACCGATTTTTCCGCCGATGTGTACTTTGAAATGTCTCCATCCCTTTGTCCGAAAACGCAGTTCGAGAGGTACCGAAAGCTGATGCCCGATTAATTTTCGCTTTCCGAACAGCCCCACATCCTGAAGGTCACCGAAAGTAGTTGTCCGATTTTCCTGGTCGTATACAACGGGCATGTCGTGGCGAAGTTTATGAAAACCATAGCTTGGCCCGATTGCAAGAGAGACCACGTTTTGACTGGCCAATGGAATTTCAAACAGCCAGCTTACGTTCATTCCCATGGAAGGTCCCTTCATTTTAAAAGTCTTCCGGTCTCCAATCCAGTCATTGTATGTAATGTCAAACATCAGGCGATCGTATTTGCGCAGCATTTCCGGCCGTGCAGGTTTCCACCCTGTATTGTACCACATAACTCCCGGTCGAAACCGCGATTTGTTTTCTCCCCTGGAATTATACTGCCCGAATCCGGTCAGGGATATCCAGACAAAAACAATGGCTATGTTGAATTTCAAAATCATCGTGTGTAACAACGGGAAACAAATTTAATCATTCTTTTGTTCAAAACGCGATTTCACCTGCGAATGTTTAGTTCCCATCTCCAGGCATCCCTCACAGCATCTTCCGTTGTGTATTTTGTACTCCAGTTCAGCAGTTTTTTTGATTTGGCAGGATTGGCATATATTTCAGCCACATCCCCATGTCTTTTTTCTCCGAACTTCCAGGGAACCGCTTGTCCGGATACGTTTTCAAAGGTACGGATCAGTTCAAGTACAGAAGTTCCTTTTCCCGTCCCGATGTTAATGAATTCGACATCCTGCAGAGGAGTTGTTTCAAGGAAATGAAGTCCCTGAACATGTGCGTCCGCAATATCCATCACATGAATGTAGTCGCGGATGCATGTTCCGTCAGGAGTAGGGTAATCGCTTCCGAAAACAGTTAACTCCGGTTGAATGCCGACAGCTGTTTGGGTAATAAACGGCAACAAATTGTTGGGTTTTCCTATCGGTAATTCACCGATTAATCCCGAAGGGTGCGCACCGATCGGGTTGAAATAGCGCAAGGCAAGCATGTTGAGCGGAGCCCCGCTTTTTTTAACGTCGGTTAAAATCTGCTCACCGATTACTTTTGTTTGTCCGTAGGGAGACCTGACGATGCCTGGTTGTGTGCCCTCCGTTACTTCTTTTACGCCTTCCGGTTCTCCGTATATGGTACAGGAAGAAGAAAAAATAAAATTGGTTACCTTATTTCGCACGGACCAATCAAGTATTGTGACCAGGCTTTCAATATTATTGCGGTAATATTGTAAAGGATTTGTGACGGATTCCCCAACAGCTTTATAGGCTGCAAAATGGATCACACCCTCAATCTGCATTCCTTCCAGTGCCGCGGCAACTTCTTTTTTATCACACACATCGACAGCAATTACGGGCACTTTTTTCCCTGTGATTGTTTCCAGTTCCCTGATAACAGTTTCGTGTGAATTCCGGAAATCATCCAGGATAATCGGTGCGTATCCTTTTTCAATGAGTTGAACAACGGTATGAGAGCCGATGTAACCTGCACCACCTGTAACCAGAATGTTTTTCATGTTCGTTCGATTGAGGAGCGAATATAAGAAATATTTCAGTCTTTTACTGTGACCGTTGATTCTCCCGTTGGCCGGTATTCTCAAATCAATTGGGAGGAACTGCCGGTAAAACAGTTTGGCTTTCGATTATTTTACCTATATTTAAAATGATAATTAAAAATTTACACGAACATGCTTTTAAATACACTGAACCTGGAGAAGGTACTTTTTCTGGACATTGAAACAGTTCCCCAGGTATACCTGCCACAGGATTTGGATGAGGAAACACGAAAATTGTTTGGGACCAAGCTGAATGTATCTCCGGATGAAATCGGAAATTTTGAAGAAGCATATTTCCGAAGAGCGGGAATTCTTGCGGAATTTGGGAAAATCATCTGTATTTCTGTCGGTTTTCTGCACGATACGGGTACAGGAAGGCAGCTCCGTCTGAAGTCATTTTACCACGATGATGAAGAGACCCTGTTATTGCAATTCAAGCGATTGCTGGATGAACACTACAATACTCCCTATCATTTGTTGTGCGGTCACAATGCCAAAGAATTTGATTTCCCCTACATCTGTCGCAGAATGCTGATCCACGGTATAGAACTTCCCAATATTCTCAATATGGCAGGTAAAAAACCATGGGAAATTGCACACCTGGACACAATGGAATTGTGGAAATTCGGAGATTATAAAGCATACACTTCACTCGCATTGTTGTGCCATGTGTTTAAAATTCCAACTCCGAAAGATGATATTTCAGGGGCAGATGTGGCTCGTGTCTACTACGAAGAAAAGAACCTGGAGCGCATCAAAGTATATTGTGAAAAAGATGTGGTCGCATTGATTCAACTCTTTTTGAGAATGCAGGGAGAACCTTTGGTCGACCAGGCAGAGGTGTACCATTCGACATAAATACCTGTTTTTTCCGGCTGCACCCAACCTTTTATTTTCAGACTTCGTTAAGAAAGAAGAATTTTTGATAATTGTTAATAAAGATGTAACTTGCAGTCGGACAATTTTATAAGGATTTTGAAGAAACCGGATAATATTACACCTGAACTACTCGCAAAGTGTGTGAAGGAAGATCGGAAAGCCATACAGGTCTTGTACGAGATGTGTTTCGGGATTCTTATGCCTGTTTGTGTCCGCTACCATACCAATGAAGAGGATGCCCGTTCATCATTTCATTTAGCCTTTATGAAAATTCTGAAAAGCCTGAAAGATACACCTGAACAATTGAATTTTGTACCATGGGCTAAACGCATTACAATAAACACACTCATTGATGAATACCGGAAACAACGAAACTATTCTTCTAAAGTGACGGGAAAGGAAACAGAACGAGAGCTGGAAGTACAGGGAAGTCACTTTGAAAATGATGGTGAACAGGAGATCGGGTATGAACTGATTCTGAAGTTGGTAGCCGAACTGCCTGAACTGACTGCCAGGGTATTTAACCTGTTTGTGGTAGAAGGATATTCACACAAAGAAATCGCTGAAATGCTTGAAATGTCAGAGGGAACTTCTAAATGGCACCTTTCGACAGGCAGAAAAATATTGAGGGAAAAACTGGAAACAATTGAAAAAATGAAAACAAATCGACTTAAAGTGGCCTTATAAATATGGGATGGACAGATGAAGAAATAGATAACCTTTACAAGAAAGCATCCGATCAACAGACCGTTGGTTACAATGATGCATATTGGAAAGAAATGGAGGCAATGCTGAATGCAGAGAAGCCCGCCAGAAAGCGATTTGCCTGGTGGTTCTTCGGATCTGCTCTGCTGATGGTGATGATCGCCCTGAGTTATTACTACACCACTACAAATGGAACAATGACTTCACCTGCAAAAACACGTGTTGCACAAACGAATAACGTGTCTGCAGGTACATCTGAAACAACAACAGGAGAGGCTCAGAATGTGTCCGGTAATCCGATCAGCGAGAACAACCCGGTTGTATCCGGAACGTTCATTCCTTCAGGTGAACAATACCAGATGAAAACGACCGAAACAATACCAATGGCTGTTTCCGGGAAAACACACGCGTTTGTTGAGAAACAATACGAAACGACTGTAAGAGAGGAAAACACGACAAACAGTACGACAGGTATTCTTCCGGCAACAACTAACCATCATGTCAATGAATCCGCAACATTCGTTCAGGAAAAACAATTGATGACCGGTGAGCCGACAGGACAAATCGAAGAAGCAGTATCATCCGGAAACGTAGCGGAAATGAAAGAGGAGAATCCGGAAATAACACCTTCAGTTGAAGAAACTACTACGCGTGCGGTGGATGTTGATGAACTCCTATTGAAGAAAAAAACAGGTTTTTATGTTGCTGCAGATGCAGGAGCAGGAACCTCATACCTTCGTCAGCCGACCAACCTGTACATCCAATGGGGGGTTAAGGCAGGAGTTGATTACACCATCAGAAACCACTTCCGACTGGGAGGAGGTCTCGGATTCAGACAACAAATGCTGAATGATCTTACTGTAAGTCGAAGCCGCGAATATTACTCCCTGGGGCTGATCAGTGTCAATCAGTCGATTGCCTATGATCGATTGCAGTTCGTAGATTTAAATATCCATGCCCATTATGTGTTCCGTAAATTTGCCGTGGGATTGGAGATCTCACCTTCTTATCTGATCAGTGCGCGTGCGAAGATGAGCCAGACTCAGGAGGAGAATGGAAAAGTAGTCGAAGGCTCCATGACACAGACAACCGAAAAACAATATGTACGATCAGATAACTTCAATACATTCGGATTAGATGCGGGACTCTCCTTTCAATATCAGTTTAAACACCAGATGTTGTTGGAGCTGGGGATCGGAGCAAGAGTCAATAAACTATTGATGAACACGAATTTTAACGGCGAGCACAATCAACTCCCGTTGAGGTTAGAGTTGGGATTCGTAAAACGATTTTAACGCATGAAAAAAAACATATTTTTTATTTTAATTTCCGGCACCTTCTTATTTTCTGCGTGTAAAAAAGAAGAGTTTCAAAAACCCGAAGAGGCAGCCAGTGAAACGCCTGTTTTTAGGGTGAAAGGAACAATTGGGGAACATGCAATAGACATGACTGCGGGAGTTGACGGGGCGTACCAGGAAACTACTGTGATAACAATTAACGGAATCGAATTTTTATCCGGGAAGATGATCAAAGGATCATCGGTTTTTTCCTTAGCAGTTTCTAGTGGCGAAATAGGGATACCCCCTACTTTTTCAGAAATAATGACCCCCAATTTATCATTCGCATATGACGAACAGAATTGGTACACGGTAAATCATCAAAACCTGCCGAATAGTCAGCAGATAGAATCAATTGTCTATTCACTTGACGGAATGGAAATCGGGAGTAATCTGAGCATCTTAAGTTCCGGATTTCATACCATATGTGCTGATGTGGAGTTCAATGACGGAACGACCAGAACCGTTTGCAATAAAGTATTGTTGGGATACAAAGATCTGGCGGGATACAAAATTAAGTTCAACCCTCAACAAGGTACCGGAGCAACCAATTTATGGCTGGAATCAAGCAGTACCCCGATTGCGGGAGTTAAGTGGTATGTGAATGGCGAATTGGCATCGGAAGAGCAACAAATGTCTCTGAGTCCGGGTGCCGGAGTGATTGCTGTAAAAGCTGTAACAACATTTACAAACGGAATTGTCAGAACACATGAAGTATTGGTCGATACAGACGGTCAGGGAAGGTATATGCTGGATATGGAAACGTATAAAACGGCAGTTGAACAGGTTTACTTCAATGACTTTAGAGTGCAGATGTCCTTTCAAAATGATGCAGACGTGTATGCCAGTCATGCCTCTACGGACATACCGGGAAGTTTGTCTGTGAATTCAATCTCGTTATTCAAAGAATTGCCGAACGGGAATAAAATATACAAAGTTACAGGTGCAATTAAAGGAAATGCAAAGAGTTTACTATCAGGAAATTTAGTACATTCGCAACTGGAAGTGATTTTCGCTATTGAGTCACCCTATTGAAAACAATAAGTATATGAAACTAACTTTATTATCACTATTGCTCATACCTGTGTTTCCGTATATGGGAAACAGCCAGATTACAATCACAGACGCGGATTTTCCGGTTGCAGGAGATGCTCTTACCGTAAGCAGAACAGCAGATCTGACACTTGACTATTCATCTACCGGACCGAATCACCAATGGGATTTTTCCAACCTGACGCTTTTGGACCAGGTGACAAGGGAACACAACTCGCTTTCAGGAGTTCCGTTTCTTATTAATTTAAGTTATGGACCTACGGCGGTGACGGCATATCGTTCAAGTTATTACATGCCCTTTACGGATTTGCCTCTGAACCAGTTTGGCAATTTACTTCCTGTACAGATAGAAAATGTGTTCCAGTATACAAAAAAGAATGCACAAAAAATGACGCTGGTTGGCTATTCGGCATCAATTAACGGTCAGGCCATTCCGATTAAATCAGATACGATTGAAACGAAATACATTTACCCGTTGGAATATGAAGATGAGTACATTTCAAGAAGATACACGCATCTGGATATGAGTATGTTTATTCCTGCTGAATGGATTCAACAGCGAAAAAGAACTACTGTTGTTGACGGATGGGGACAGATTACAACACCTTTCGGAACATTTGATGTGCTCAGAGTGCAACATAAAATAGAAGAAACCGATTCCGTTAAGTACAACGGTACGGCATTTGGACTGGATATTCCGGTGACCTATGAATATGAATGGATTGCTAACGGAGAGAAAACCCCGATTTTAAAAGTTGTTACGACAGAATTGATGGGAAATGAAACGGTTGTATCAGCGGAGTACAAAGACAATAATTACCTGGGAATTGAAACAATCGGTGAATCAGGTGCACTGAAAGTATATCCGAATCCGGTAACGGATGAATTGATCCTATCATGGGCAAGCGGAATGAAACACATCAGCATTTACCACCTCGACGGAACCCTGGTACAGCAGTTGTCATTCGAACATGCGGTACAGGCAATCAATACATCAAATCTCAATTCCGGAATGTATCTGCTGTCCGCACAAAAAGACGGGGAAACAGTAACAACATCATTTGTGAAAAAATAAATCCGTACCTTTGCTGCAAGGCAAATCGGTTTATCGCTGTTCGTCAGATGACGAAGAGAGGAAAGTCCGGGCAACGTAGAGCGGCGTACTTCCTAACGGGAAGGTATTGCTCCGATTCTGTCGGAGTGGTAACAGAAAGTGCAGCAGAAAATAAGTAGCCTTCGGGTCATAGTGAAAAGGTGAGGTAAGAGCTCACCGTGCAGGCAGTGATGTACTGTAGCTAGGCAAACCTTACGCGTTGAAAGGCCATGTATACCGGGGATTCACGTTCACCTTGTGTGGATGTGTAAAAGGGTTGCTCGCCCGATCCCGGAGGGTAGGCTGATGGATCCCGATTGCGAAGTCGGGGCTAGATAAATGATAAACATCTGGTGGAAACACCGGAACAGAACCCGGCTTATAGATTTGCCTTTTCTTTTTTTTTCCGGATAAATTAAATTTTCTTAACGTCTATTTATTTTTATTAACGTCTCATTATCCTTACCTTTGAACAAATTAAGAGGCGTGAATACCAATTTTATTAACTACATTTTTTCGGGTTTTGTCATTGTAATTAGCTTGATCTGGAGCTATTTCCTCATTTTTTCCAATGATTTTTTACCTAATTTATCCAACACGCAACGGAATGTTTTCGCAGGATTGTTATTGGTATACGCCGTGTTCAGAAGCTACCGGTTGTACCAACTGTATAAAAAAAATAAATCCAATCAACATTAATTCTTAGTCGTATGAAGAGACATCTTGTAATCCCATTGTCTGTGCTTGTAGCAGCATTTACAGCGTGTAATACTAATAACAATAGTATGAAAGGGAAAAACACCAACAGCTCGGGAGAAATTAATATCTACCTCGAAGAATCATTCAAACCGCTGTTTGAAACGAGTATTTATACCTTTGAAGGACAATTTCCGCTTGCAACAATTAATGCAGATTATGTAAATGAAGTGGAGGCAATTGATGCATTTATCACCGGGAAAACTTCCACCATCTGCATTACAAGGGATTTCACGGAAGAAGAAAAAAAATCATTACTGGCGAAAAACAATGTAGAAGTAAGGAGTACGAAGCTGGCGATTGATGCGCTGGCACTGATTGTACACCCTGAGAATACGGATACCTTGATGACTGTTGAGCGATTGAAAAACATTATCAGCGGGAAAGACTCCCTGTGGCAGGGATCCAACCGAAAAATCAATGTCGTATTCGACAATCCGAATTCGGCAAATTTCATCTACCTGAAAAACTTATCTGAAATCAGTACGCTCCCTGCAAATGTATTTGCAGTGAATTCAAATGAAGAAGTTATCAATTTTGTGAAAGAAAATCGAAATGCGCTTGGAGTTATCGGTGTCAACTGGATCAGTGATGAAGACGATCCGACGACACTGGATTTCAGAGACGGAATCAACATCGTTGCCCTGGCAAAAACAGAGGGGGAAGAATATTTTAAACCTTATCAGGCGTACATTTATGAAGGGTACCATCAAAATAAAGGATATCCGTTGGTGCGTGAAGTATGGTTGCTGAACAAGGCAGGAAGAACAACTTTAAATGCCGGTTTTATAAATTTCATGACCGGAGAGAAAGGGCAGCTGATCATCCAAAAAGCATCGCTGATACCTGCGAATATGGTTGCCAGAATGGTAAATATTACTACGAAATAATAAAAAAACAGTACATTAGCGGTTTTTTAAAAAACGCACATTGAATGTTTGGCAAGGATATTGGTACCTTGCTATGATTGAAATAAGTAAATAATTAGAAATGAAACGATATACAGTAGCAGTATTTTCTTTAATGTTTGCAGGAAGCTTTGGTTTCGGACAAACACTTCCGGATGCAATTAAGAAGACAGATAACGAAAGATATGAAGAAGCGGCGAAAGATTTTCGTACTTTGATAGCACAGGGAACACCTTCGGTTGGGGACAATTATTTTTTCTACGGAGAAAATTTCTTCCAGTCGGATGATATCGATTCAGCTAAAATTGTTTGGAACAAAGGAGCTGAATTAGATCCTGAAAACCCGCTTTCACAAGTTGGAAAAGGAAAAGCGTTGTGGTTGAGTGGTGACACAACCGCAGCAAGTGTTATTTTCCAGACAGTGTTGAAAACTACAAAACGCAGAAATGCAGAAGTGATTCGTCAGATTGCTTCGGTGTTTATCAATTCTCCGCAAAAAAGCTTGAACCAGGCTGTGAATTTGTTGAATGAAGCGATCAAACTGGAGCCGAAAAACCAAAACGGTTACCTCTTATTGGGAGATGCACAGGTGGAGATTAACCCGCGCAACAGTACAGAGGCAATGAAAAGCTATAACCAGGCCGGTGATATCAATAACAATGCACGTGTATTCGTTCGAAAAGCAAAAATTTATCAACGGGCACAAAACCCGAAACTGGCAGACAGTTTGTATAAAGTTGCGCAGGATATGGAGCCGAATTACGCCCCTTCTTACCGCGAACGCGCTGAGTTAAACATGAAATATGACCAGGCAAGCCAATCAATTGTCAACTGGGAAAAATACCTGCAATTGAATGATAGTGACCATGCGCGTTACCGTTATGCAACTTCATTATTCATGGGGAAAAAATATCCTGAGACAATTAAGGAGATTCATATCCTACATGATAAAGGATTCAAAAATCACTTTACGGCACGTATCCTGGCGTATTCCATCTACGAAAATAACACGGCAAACAATGCAGATTCAGCTGCCTACGTAAAAGGTTTTGAAGCAATGAACGATTTCTTTAAAATCGTACCGCAAGATAAAATTCTGGGAGCGGATTACAAGTACCAGGCGTTGTATTACCAAAAAATGAATCAGCCGGAATTGTATTTGAAGGGAATGGAAAAAGCAGCGGAAGTTGATAAGACAATCGCGAGCGAAGTATATGCAGACCTTGCGAAAACGTACATGAAGGACAAGAATTACGAAAGTGCCATTGCGATCTTCAACAAAAAGATGGCGGGGGATTCAAGTAACCTGACACTTGCGGAGTATTATGAATTGGGACGTGCATATTATTTCGGGCCGAAAGACTTTGTAAAATCGGATCAGGCACACGCAAGAGTACTGGCTCAATCACCGGATTATGCGATGAGCCATTTGTGGAGAGCGCGTTCAAATGTACAGTTGGATTTGGATAAAGTTACCTGGTCGGCAAAACCGCATTACGAGCAATTCCTGAACCTGTTGAAAGACGAAGAGAAAGCAGGACAGTACAAAAGCATGGCTGTTGAAGCATTGAAGTACCTGGGTGATTTTTATGTCAACTCTCCTGAGAAAGACATTGAAAAAGCAAAAGAGGTATGGAAACAGGTGCAAACACTGATTCCGGATGATCCGCAAGCGAAAGCATTCTTTAGTACAGTAAAATAATACACTTCCGTATATAAAGTAGAAGATGAAAAGCGACCTGTTTCAACAGAGTCGCTTTTTTCTTGCTGTCTGATCCGGTGAAACAGTTTGGACAGGGCTTATCTATTCGCGTTTGCCGGAAGGAGATTACCAGGTGGATTTACGCAAAAAAGAAAAGCTAAGACACCGCTTAGCTTTTCAATCTATTTTTCTACGAAAGAAAGTGATTCATTCTTTTTTCAGTTTTACATCTACCGTTTTTCTGTTTTTTTCAGGCATTGTACCGAAGACAATATCCCATAACGGGGATGTAACACCGAATGCACGATCGTGTTGCTGATAATGATGGATGTTGTGAAACGTCCACCAGAAATTAAAACGTTTCGGAGGCGCAACTTTATGAACGGTATAGTGAACAGTCATATAAGCACAATAACCGATCATAAACCCGGGGCCGAACACAAATGCATACTTGCCCATAATCAGGTAAAAAATAGCGAAGAACACGGAAGCAATTACGAATGAAGGGATAATCGGCAATACCAGCCGGGTTTTATCATTCGGATATTCGTGATGAATTCCGTGAAACAGGTATTGAATCCCGGTGTTGTACGTGGCATCCTCAATCTTATGATACAGGAAACGGTGCATCAGGTATTCCGCGAAGGACCAGGAAAAAAAACCGGCAAAAAATAATCCCACAATGAAAAGAACCGATTGAGAATGGTTGACATAAAAATGTGAGATGAGGAAATAAGCAATGGTGAGGTACATTGCATCGATAACGAGTGGGTGTGTTTTGGTGAGGAATTCTAAGAACTTATTCTTAAAAAGTTTAGGCGAGTCAGAGTCCGGATAAACATTTACTTCTATCTTTCCCATATTGGTTTAATTTAAAAACGGTTCAAATGTATGCTTGATTTCAACGATAGTCAATTAAATTATTGTTAAAACGGACAGAATCCCGATTGAATTTTAATCCTCAGTCAAGAATCCCGGCATACATAAATTTGTCATTTTGGTATTACCCAAATGTACTATTATTTCATGTGATTTAAAAACAAATTTGGAGTAAAAAATAAACCGCCCTTGTGAGGCGGCTTATATATAAATTAGGAGTAAAGGCCTGATAATTTATTTTTTGTCTTCTACTTCTTCAAAGTCGACATCTGTTACTTCATCTGTAGGGTTTGTTCCGGCATCCTGCCCCGGATTTTCTCCTTGTGCATTTGCCGCGTTGTACATTTCCTGTGAAGCAGCCTGGAATACGTTGTTCAGTTTTTCCATTGCCGGCTCCAGATTCGCTACATTTTTCGCTTCGAATTCTTTCTTTAATTCTGCCAGGGCATCTTCGATCGGTTGTTTTTTATCTGCCGGAATTTTATCTCCGTATTCTTTCAACTGACGTTCTGTCTGGAAGATCAACGAGTCTGCCTTGTTAATCGTTTCAGCTTCTTTCGCACGTGCTTTGTCTGCTTCCGCATGTGCTTCGGCATCCGCCTTCATACGTGCGATTTCTTCGTCTGATAAACCGGAAGAAGATTCAATCTTGATAGACTGTTGTTTTCCTGTTCCTTTATCTTTCGCAGAAATGTTCATGATTCCGTTCGCATCGATGTCAAATGTTACTTCAATTTGAGGAACTCCTCTCGGCGCAGGTGGAATGTCAGACAATTGGAATCTTCCCAGTGTCTTGTTGTCGGACGCCATTGTACGTTCTCCCTGTAACACGTGAATATCTACGGAAGGTTGGTTGTCAGATGCCGTTGAGAATGTTTCCGATTTTTTTGTCGGAATCGTTGTGTTCGCATCGATCAATTTCGTGAAAACACCCCCCATTGTTTCGATTCCCAATGACAGTGGAATAACGTCTAACAATAATACATCTTTTACTTCTCCTGTCAGGACACCTCCCTGAATTGCAGCTCCCAAAGCAACTACTTCATCCGGGTTTACTCCTTTCGATGGTGCTTTTCCGAAGAAACGCTCTACTGCGTCCTGAATGATCGGAATACGTGTAGAACCACCCACAAGAATTACTTCGTCGATATCACTTGTTGACAATCCTGCGTTTTTCAGTGCAGAACGACAAGGAGCGATGGTGCGTTCAACGATGTCAGAAATCAATTGCTCAAATTTAGAACGTTGCAATGTTCTCACCAGGTGCTTTGGAATTCCGTTCACCGGCATGATGTATGGCAGGTTGATCTCTGTTGATGTTGTTGAAGACAATTCGATTTTTGCCTTTTCAGCAGCTTCTTTCAGCCGTTGCAAAGCCATCGGATCCTGACGTAAATCTACACCTTCATCCGCTTTAAATTCACTTGCCAGCCAGTTGATGATTGCTTCATCCACATCGTCACCTCCTAAGTGCGTATCACCGTCAGTTGCCAATACTTCAAATACGCCGTCACCCAATTCAAGGATCGAAACGTCATGTGTACCACCACCGAAGTCAAATACCACAATTTTCTGGTCAACTCCTTTTTTATCCAAACCATAAGCCAATGCAGCAGCTGTCGGCTCGTTAATGATACGTTTAACTGTTAAACCTGCAATTTCACCTGCTTCTTTTGTCGCCTGACGTTGAGAGTCATTGAAATAAGCAGGAACAGTAATAACAGCTTCCGTTACTTCCTGTCCCAGGTAATCTTCAGCTGTTTTCTTCATTTTTTGAAGAATCATTGCCGAAATTTCCTGTGCAGTATACGTGCGGTCGTCAATTTGAACACGTGGTGTGTTGTTGTCTCCTTTTACCACTTTATAAGGTACACGGCTTACTTCAGATGTTGCATCATCAAAAGAGCTTCCCATGAACCGCTTGATCGAATAGATCGTTTTTGTAGGATTCGTGATGGCTTGTCGTTTTGCCGGATCTCCTACTTTACGTTCTCCACCTTCGACAAAGCCTACAACAGATGGAGTTGTTCTTTTTCCTTCTGAGTTAGCGATAACCACCGGCTCATTTCCTTCCATTACGGCTACACATGAGTTGGTTGTCCCTAAATCGATTCCTATTATTTTTCCCATTGTATTATTATTTTCAATTTTTGATTTGGTAGTCAGTAGTCAATCATTGTGCCAACAGAAAAAAAAGCAGTTTTTATGTCATTTTTGCGAAAACAGGCAATAAAAGAAAGCAGGAATGTGACGAATTGGCAGGAAGTATGACAGAAAGAATAAAAAAGAAAACAACTTGTCGGTTTCGGGATGACAGCCTATCCGATCAATGTTTCGTAAATCTTAGCATAACGCGCCACGCCGGATTCCAGGGAAAAGTATTCGGTCGCCCCGGTTAGTGTTTTGTTCCGGTCATAGGAAATTCCTTTTCCGACAGCTTGTTCATACGACACATCGTTCAATGTTTCAATGACTGTTCCCGAATGATACTGCCTCACAATCCGATCCGTATCTCCGACTCCCGCGTTGCAGACCAACGGAATCCCCATGGCCATGATTTCTCCCTGTTTGGTAGGAGACGAAGCCTTTTTGGAATACGACGGACGAATGAAAAAAACCGATTCATTAAACAGCGAGATGTGTAGAGGAACCTCTTTATGCAGGCAGGAAGTGACAAGAATCGCTGAAGAATCAATTCCTTTTTCATGTGCGACAGCTAAAATAGTCGCAGGATGTTCGCCGGTAACAAATAAAAAACGGGCAGCGGGATGGTGTTTTTTGAATACAGCAAAATAATCCAGCATTTCCGGCAACATGTACCAGGTGCCGATTGAACCGACATAACCGACAATGTAATCGGTTTTCCCGATGCCAAGCGACGCACGTTTATTGTTCTGCTCATCCGGTGAAATGGTTTCGGGATCAAACAAATTTAGGTCAACACAGCATGGAATGACCGTAATTTTTGAGTCATGAACAGCCGGTACATTCCATGAAAGTAGCTCGTTCTTGCCGTTTTCAGTTAGTGAAATAATGTGGTCGGATTGCGATAAGAAAATGCGTTCTTTTCGTTTAAAGAATGCATACACCTGTTTGAATAACGGATTGGATAAATTCCAGATATTTCCGTCGACACGCTCGTTTGCCCAGAAACCACGCATATCAAAGAGCATTTTTGTTCCATAGCGCTTTTTCATGCGAATACCTGCCAGCGCGGCGATGTAACTCCGGCAATGTGTAAGTTGAAAACGTTCCGTTTTATAAAGCTGCTCTGCTTTTCGATTGATTTTTTTCAAATCCCAAATTGTGGAAAGTAGCGGAGGCTTTTTTGTATAACTGAGCGGATGCCAGTTGATACCTGCCTCGTTGCAAATGCGTTCAATTTGTTCCCGATGTTGTTCAAACCGTTCTTTCTTTTCACAACTGATCAAACTGATTCGATACCCGTTTTTACAGAGCCCGCGAAGATAGGGGAGCACCTGTGATTGCCCCAGGGGATCAGTCATTCCGTCATAGGATATGTACAAAACGGTTTTCATCTGTGTTTAATAAAAAAGATTCAGAAGGTAAATGTCGTTGTTTTTATTGTATAACGGGACAAAATAGAAAATTTGTTTTACATTGAATTTGAATGGGAATAGTTACCTGTAAATGAAAATGTTTGTATTTTCACCAAAAATTTGTTAACGAAAAGGATATGACAACCACAAGAAACATTTTACTGATAACGCTATTTTCTTTAGGTTCTCTTTTAAAATCATATGCAACAACTTATTATGTCAATGCTGCTGCTTCAGGAACTCAGAACGGATTGAGCTGGGAGAATGCGTTTACCAGCCTGCAAACTGCTTTAAGCAGTGTTGTTTACGGTGATGAAATATGGGTAGCTGCAGGGCAGTATAAACCTACAACATCAACGACAAGAACAACAGCCTTTGTTCTAAGGGACGGTGTGAATATGTACGGCGGTTTTGCGGGAAATGAAACAAGTATTGCCGAGCGAAACATTGCCGGTAATCCGACAGTACTAAATGGTGATATTGGTCAGGCAGGAGAAACTTCTGACAATTCTTATAATGTAATCAGGGGAAGTAATATCACCTCAACAATTGAGTTAGACGGATTTCGGATAATGAATGGAAATTGCAATGGTTCCAGTCAGACAGGAGGAGGACTGCGCTACCTGACTTCCCTGAGCGGTCATTTATTCATTAAGAACTGCTATTTTTATTCCAACAGAGCATCTAGTTATGGTGGAGCTCTTTATATCAGTAGTTCTAATGTCACCATTGAAAAATGCGAATTTATTAGCAATCAAAGTAGCGGTAACGGTGGCGCAATCTATACTTTCAATAACAATGACGGGTATTCTAATCTCGTTATCAGGGACAGTAAGTTTGTTGGGAATGTAGCCTATAGTGGTGCTGTTCACGACAATTCTGCCCCGTATCAATCAATACTCATCGACAGGTGTATATTTACTAATAATTCGAGCGATAACGGTATTTTACATATTGATGAATTTAATAATGCCAAAATTTTAAACTCATATTTAATCGGAAATAAAGTAAATACATTCAGCCCGACGTTTATATCCATAGGGCAACTCAACGGTTCCAGCACCGCAAAAACGTTTGAAATGGTCAATTGTACGATTGCACATAATTACAATGTGTATGTAAACACCATTCAGAGCGAGATGATCAAACTGCACAAAGCACACCATAAAGTAAGGAATTGCATCATTTATGGAAATACACCTTATGCAGGCAGGCAGATGAAGTTGGGAAATAATGTTGCCGATTGTTTGATTGAAAACGGGTATACGAACGGGGTTAACATCATGAACCAGGATCCGCAATTCGTCAATCCTAATTTGTCGGCGACTTCAAATTTTAATGCGGGTTCGTATGATTATTCATTGTCGGAAACCTCACCATGTATCAATGCCGGCAATAACAGTTTTGTTTATTCGTCGTATAATCTGGACTTAAACAAACAGGCAAGATTGCAAGGTTGTGTTGTTGATCTCGGTTGTTATGAAACGGATAAAGCGCACACATTCACTGCAACAGATCAAATCACTGCCTGTGAGACATATACCTGGATTGATGATATTACCTACACGGAAAATAACAATACGGCTACGTTCACACTTCAAAGCGCACTTGGCTGTGATTCTGTTGTAACCTTGAATTTGACCATCGGACATCCGGCCACAGCTACGGATGTTCGGACAATTTGTGAAGGAAGTAGCTTGCAATGGATTGACGGAAATACATATACTGCTGAAAATAATTCCGCTACGCACACATTGACAACTCCCGCGGGTTGTGATAGTGTTGTTACATTAAATCTCACTGTTTTACCCAATGCGACAGGAACAGATGTTCGAACAGCTTGCGGATCGTTTACTTGGATAAACGGACAGACCTATACACAAAGTAACACTACTGCAACATTCGCATTAACCAGTTCAAATGGTTGTGATAGTATTGTTCATTTGTCGCTTACAATTCATCCTTTGCCAACACCTACTATTTCCCAAAGCGGAATCACACTTTCCACCCAACTATTTTCAAGTTATCAGTGGAAGCGAAACGGAAACCCTGTTCCTGGTGCAACTTCACAAACATATACGCCGACACAATCGGGTAATTACACTGTAACGGTGACGAATTCAAACGGTTGTACAGGAACGTCATCCGTCCAAAATGTAACGGTAAGCAATGTGGGGATCAAAGAGAACGAGAAGCAAGTAGTTACATTGTTTCCCAATCCCGCAAAGAATTACGTTACCATCTCCGGAGCACCGCTGGATGCAGTGGTTGCTGTCATGGATTTGACAGGGAAAAGGCTGTTTGAAACACGGATTGTGGCTGCTGAAACAGTAATCAATACAGAAAAACTGACAAACGGTGTTTATTTCATAACCATTGACGGACGGGTTACAAAATTACAGATCGCACGTTAATGTGAAAGGTGAGAAGGAGTTGTTGTCGATTTAAAAACGCTCCGTTCTATTCCATCCATTTTTCATGCCACATCTGGAACATGAGTAAATACCAGATTTTGACATCAAATTCCTTTTTACCCCCGAGGAAACCGGATGTTAACTTGTGGACGTAATCCCAGTTAAAAATCCCCTGTTCGCGAATGCGTTTTTCTTCCAGGTATTCTTCTACGACAGGCCGCAACTCATTTGTCAACCAATTGGCAATTGGAATGGCAAACCCCATTTTCGGACGGTTTAGCAACCGTTCAGGGATGTATTGATGCGCGATTTCACGCAAGATGTATTTTTTAATTCCGTTGTGGTACTTGTAATCATCCGGAAGCTGTGCCGCCCATTCAATTACCCGGTGATCCAGCAACGGTTCCCTTCCTTCCAGGCTAACAGACATCGTAGCCCGGTCTACTTTCTGAAGAATGTCGTCCGGAAGATATGTCTGATAGTCAATTGCCATCACATAGGCGAGTGGAGAATGGTTGTCCGCTCGCAACTCTTTGCTTTGGTATGCATTGGAAGACACATGTAGTTGCCGGGCAAATAATTGATTGATCTGGTTGTCTGTAAATTGCTGACTCAGACTCAACATGATTCGTTCCGGAGAAGGATTTTTGAGAATCCCTTTCAACTTCTCATAACGGTTGTGAAAATTATATTTGTTTTTCAGTACCGGAATGGACTCCGAAGGAATCACATGCATCATTCCCGCTGCTGCCTTTCGGACAAAAGACGGGATTGCATTGATTTTTTTTCCGTACCGCATCAGGTAATCGTAACGGTTGTACCCGGCGAATACTTCATCCCCGCCATCTGCGCTGAGTGCGACAGTCACATCTTTTCGGGCAATTTTACTTACCAAATGTGTCGGAATGGCACTGCTGTCCGCAAAAGGTTCATCATAGAAGAATGGAAGTTGGGAAATGACTTCCAGCGCTTCTTTTTCGGTGCAGGTATAAGTAGTGTGTTCCGTTCCCAGGTGTTTGGCGATGTCCTCCGCGTAAGGAGCTTCGTTCAACCCGATATCCGGTACACCGATTGTATAGGTTTTTAACTGTTGCGAACGCTCTTTTTGGAGTAAAGCTGTAACGGTTGTACTGTCATATCCTCCGCTCAGAAAAATCCCTACCGGTACATCGGCAATCATCCGGTAGTTACATGCCGATTGGATGAGTTGTTCCGTTTCTTTTTTCGCTTCCTCAAATGAAAGTGTCAGTTTCGGTTTATTGTAAGCATCGTAGACATTCCAGTAACGGGAAACAGTAAGTGTTTGGTGCGTTAAGTCCAATAGAGCAAAATGTCCGGGAAGTAGTTTGGTACAGCTTTCAAAAATACTTTCATCTCCGGGAACATTACCATATTGCATAAAAGCGGCAACAGCGTTCAGGTTGATCTTTTTCTGAAACCGTGGATGCCGGTGAAAAGCTTTTAGTTCCGAAGCGAAGAGAAACAGTCCGTCTGCGAAATAATAATGCAACGGTTTTATTCCCGTCCGGTCCCGTGCGATAAACACCTGATTAGTTACCGGATTGTAAATCACAAATGCAAACATCCCGATAAAACGGTGCAAACAGTCCTGTCCCCATTGGTGAAAGGCATGCAAAATGACTTCCGTATCCGATTCGCTGGTAAACGAATGTCCCAGAGCAGCCAAATCATTTCGGATTTCTTTGAAATTGTATATTTCACCGTTGAATGTAATCCACAACTCCTGAAATGGCATCGGTTGTTTTCCGTGATCAGTAAGGTCAATAATGGCCAACCGTCGATGTCCCAATCCAATCTGCGCCTGTTGCGTTTCAACGTATTCATACCCTGCTCCGTCCGGACCTCTGTGGTAGAGGGTGTCGGTCATCGCTTGCAGTACTTCTGAAGACGAACGTCGTTGAAAATCAATAAATCCAGCTATTCCACACATAGGAGCAAAGATAATAATCGAACAACAGTTTCCATTGTTTGATCTGTTAAATCATTGATAAATTCTTTTTCCCGGCGATCATCCGATTCTTAAGCCGTTTTTCACCGGTTTGTCTGTTGTTAGCAGTGTTACATCTTTTCCGTCAACAGCGCCGAGTAATAAGCATTCACTTTGTATGTTGGCAATTTGTTTGGGTGGAAAATTGATGACAGCTGTTACCTGCTTTCCGATTAATGCTTCCGGTTCATATAGCCGGGTGACCTGTGCAGATGTTTTCCGGGTTCCGAACTCCCCGAAATCAATGACAATTTTATAGGCGGGGTTTCGTGCTTCTGCAAACACTTCCGCACTAATAATTGTTCCTACCCGGATTTCTACTTTTTCAAAATCGCTCCAGGTGATGTATTCCTTGTCTTGTTCCATTTCTGATTGTTTACGACTGATCCGCTGATTCCGGACAGTTGCTCAAAAATACAAAAGTCACTTTAATTAAAGGATGTCCTTCGCCCACTTTTAATTGACAAGGAGATGCAGTTGCGCATTGATTGTGAAAAATAATCGAAAGACCATTTTCAAAAAATACCTATATTCGCACACGACAAAAACACCAAAAAATAGAGAATATGAGTACTTACAGAACAGAGAAGGACACGATCGGGGAAGTTCAGGTGCCGGCAGATAAATACTGGGGAGCACAAACAGAACGTTCAAGAAACAATTTTAAAATCGGAGAAGAAGGTTCCATGCCGAAAGAAATTATTGAGGCATTTGCATACCTGAAAAAAGCAGCAGCTCATGCGAATCATGAATTAGGAGTGTTGGCAGTTGAAAAACGAGACGCAATTTCACAGGTGTGTGACGAAATTCTGGAAGGAAAATTAGCGAATGAATTTCCATTGGTAATCTGGCAAACAGGTTCCGGTACGCAAAGTAATATGAACGTGAACGAAGTGATCGCGCACCGTGCACATGTTTTGGCCGGAAAGGTAATCGGAGAAGGCGAAAAAACATTGCAGCCGAACGATGATGTGAATAAATCTCAGTCTTCAAATGACACGTATCCGACAGCAATGCACATTGCATGTTACAAGATTTTGATTGAAAACACGATTCCTTCTGTGATCCGGTTACGCGATACATTGGATAAAAAAGCGAAAGCATTTGCGGATATCGTGAAAATCGGACGTACCCACTTGATGGATGCCACACCGTTGACATTGGGACAGGAATTTTCCGGTTATGTCGCTCAGTTGGATTACGGAGTGAAAGCATTAAAAAATACCCTGGCACATTTATCAGAACTGGCGTTGGGTGGTACGGCTGTAGGTACAGGACTGAACACACCGAAAGGCTATGATGTACTGGTTGCGAAAAAAATCGCTGAATTTACACAGTTGCCGTTCGTAACTGCACCGAATAAATTTGAAGCACTGGCTGCTCATGATGCTGTTGTGGAATCACACGGAGCATTGAAACAACTGGCAGTTTCTCTGAACAAAATTGCGAATGACATCCGTATGATGGCTTCCGGACCTCGTTCCGGAATCGGAGAAATTATTATTCCTGCAAATGAACCGGGATCTTCCATCATGCCGGGGAAAGTAAACCCGACACAATGTGAAGCCATGACAATGGTATGTGCGCAGGTAATGGGGAATGACGTTGCAATTACAATCGGAGGAACGCAAGGACACTACGAACTGAACGTATTCAAACCGATGATGGCTGCTAACTTCCTGCAGTCCGCACGTTTGTTGGGAGATGCGTGCCGTTCATTCGATGAGCACTGCGCGTTGGGGATTGAACCGAATCAACGAAGAATTGACGAATTGGTAAACAATTCACTGATGCTGGTTACCGCTTTGAATACGAAAATCGGGTACTACAAAGCAGCAGAGATTGCAAACAAAGCACACGAGGAAGGAACAACGTTGAAAGCAGCGGCACTTACGTTGGGGTATGTAACTTCTGAAGAATACGACGAACTGGTAGATCCGCGCAAGATGATCTGATTCTTGATCTGGTATCTGATATAATTCTAAAAGCTCTTCGGATTGCTCCGGGGAGTTTTTTTTATGTTTTAAGGGTGATGTGATGAGCCGGGCATCCTTGCTAATCCAATTAGTAAATTAAACCGGCAAACTCAGCTGGGATGTGGTGAGCCTTTTTTTATAACAGGGGTTCTTGTTGAATTGAAATATTGACACATCGCAATATGGCGATAACGACATGTGTCATCTGAAGGCTAAAAATCTGATCAAAAACAAAGGAGACTGCGGCACTAACGCAGTCTCCTTAAAATGAAAGAATATTTCACTTATGAAACCATACATATAAACGTAAGCATTTCGATTTGTTACAAATATTTGTTTATATTTGATCATTTGGCTGGTTTTGATTAACATATGATGGTTCTGAATAAAAATTTTATTGATGATGTTGTCGAGTGGGATGTTGAAAACTGGAAACATGCCCTTTTATTTTGGGAAACCCAGTTGCCCGATACGAAAGCGACATTAAAATGCCTTGAGTTAGGGGGGCGAAGAGGAGGTGGGACCCTGTGGCTGGCAAGTAAGGGGCATGATGTTACCTGTTCGGATCTGGAGAATCCGGAGGTCATTGCAAAACAGCTGCACACAAAATATCAATTGCCGGGATCGATCCGCTATGAGTCTATTAATGCGATTGACATTCCATATACCAATGAATTTGACATCATTGTTATCAAATCAATTATCGGAGGAGTAAGCCATTCCGGTCAGGATGAGTTGAAACAGCGGCTGATAGATGAATGCTACCATGCTTTAAAACCGGGAGGAAGATTAATGTTTGCCGAAAACCTGGAATCTTCCCGGTTGCATCGATTTGCAAGAAGAAAATTTGTAAAGTGGGGAAGTAACTGGAATTATTTAAAAATCGATACTGTGTCGGATTTGTTTTCAGAATGGACATTTCATCGCTATCAAACGATTGGCTTTTTTGCGGCATTTGGCAGATCGGAAAAACAACGCAGTTTTCTCGGGAAGGTAGACGCGTTCTTACGACCTTTTATTCCCGGAAAGATGCGCTATATTGTCTATGGCGTTGCAATCAAATAGTAAATTGACGGGTTTGAAACTCCGGTTTGTCTTCCTGGTTTTTCAGGGAGTTGATAACTTCTTTTTTTAGTTAATAATATCTTATTCCAATCCGGAATTTTTCAGGCTGTAATCTGCAATTAATTTCGTATATTTGCACCCTGAAAATTAATTAAAAACAATCGTCTGAAATGAGTACTTTTTCCCGCAGACACATAGGACCGAATGAGCAAGAAAAGGCCGCTATGTTGAACAAAATTGGTGCAGCTTCCATTGCTGAGTTAATTGATAAAACGATTCCTTCTCACATTCGTCTGAACGGTGAACTGGCAGTTGACAACGCGCTTACTGAACAAGAGTATTTACAGCACATCGCCCGACTGGCAGCTAAAAACAAAGTATTCAAGTCGTTTATAGGATTGGGATACAATGAAACAATCACTCCGTCAGTGATCCTCAGAAATGTATTGGAAAATCCGGGATGGTACACGGCATATACACCTTACCAGGCTGAAATTTCACAAGGACGTTTGGAGGCATTGTTGAACTTCCAGACAATGATCCTGGATTTAACCGGTTTGGAGTTGGCAAATGCTTCTCTGTTGGATGAGGCAACGGCTGCTTCTGAAGCAATGATCATGTTCTTCAACTCCCGGTCACGCGATGAAGTGAAAAACGGGGTGAACAAATTTTTTATTGCCGATGATGTATTCCCGCAGACAAAAGATGTGGTAGTGGGAAGAGCAAAAAACCTGGGGATCGAATTGGTCGAAGGAGACCTTGCGACATTTGAAGGAGACCATACGTTTTTTGGAGCACTGGTACAATACCCGAATAAAAACGGAGAAATCAGAGATATTAAAGGATTCACAAACCGGGTGAAAGCAAACGGAATCCGTGTTGCTGTTGCCGCAGATATTCTTTCATTGGTGTTGTTGGAAGCTCCGGGGAAATTCGGAGCGGATGTGGTGTGTGGTACTTCACAACGTTTTGGTGTTCCAATGGGTTACGGAGGTCCTCACGCAGCATTCTTTGCTACGAAAGATGAGTACAAGCGAAACATTCCGGGGCGTATCATCGGGGTTTCCAAAGACGCGGACGGAAATACAGCATTGAGAATGGCGTTGCAGACACGTGAGCAACACATCAAGCGCGATAAAGCAACATCCAATATCTGTACAGCACAGGCATTGTTGGCTGTAATGGCAAGTATGTACGCTGTTTACCACGGACCACAAGGATTGCGTGCGATTGCGCAACATGCCCACAACCTGGCGGCTAAAACAGCGAACGGATTGAAAGGAATGGGAATTACTGTTAGTGAAACACCATTCTTTGACACAATCTGGGTAAAAGGAACAGATGCTGTAACGGTAAAAGCAGTTGCAGAGAAATATGAAATGAACTTCAACATTGTTTCCGGATCAGATGTAACCATCAGTTTCGGTGAAACACATACAGATGAAGATGTAACGGCAATTTTAGCTGTTTTTGCAGAAGTAACAGGTAAAAATGCAGGAATGGCAGCGCCGGAACCTGTATCTCCCCTGACGGCAGAACTGTTGCGTGCAGATGCAATTTTAACACATCCGACATTCAATTCGTATCATTCAGAATCATTGATGATGCGGTACATGAAACGTTTGGAGAATAAAGATTTATCATTGGTTCACTCCATGATTCCCCTGGGATCGTGTACGATGAAATTAAATGCAGCTTCTGAGTTGATTCCGATTACCAATCCGCAGTTTGCCAACCTGCATCCGTTTGCTCCTGCTAACCAGGTAGAAGGAATGTTGGAAATGATCCACCAGTTGGAAAAAGATTTGTGCGCATGTACAGGTTTTGCAGGCGTTTCATTACAACCAAATTCCGGAGCACAAGGTGAATATGCCGGGTTGATGGTGATGAAAGCATACCATGAATCCAGAGGAGATTTCAACCGGACAAAAATTATCATTCCTTCATCAGCGCATGGTACAAACCCTGCATCAGCAGTAATGGCCGGATTTGAAGTGGTAGTAACAGGGTGTGATGAAAACGGAAACATCGACATCGAAGAATTGAGAGCAAAAGCTGTCGAATTGAAAGATGTATTGGGAGGAATCATGGTAACATATCCTTCAACACACGGTGTATACGAAGAAGGAATCAAAGAAATTACATCCATCATCCACGAAAACGGTGGACAGGTATACATGGACGGTGCCAATATGAACGCACAGGTTGGATTGACAAATCCGGGGAATATCGGTGCAGACGTGTGTCACCTGAACCTGCATAAAACATTTGCAATTCCTCATGGAGGAGGAGGTCCCGGAGTAGGTCCGATCGGAGTAGCTGTTCACCTGGTACCTTTCTTGCCTACAAATGCAGTGGTAACTACAGGAGGAGAAAAAGCAATTCATGGTGTTTCTGCGGCTCCTTTCGGAAGTGCATTGATTTTATTGATTTCTTACGGATACATTAAAATGTTGGGTGCTCAGGGATTGAGAAATGCAACGGAAACAGCGATTTTGAACGCAAATTACATTGCAGCTTCATTGAAAGAACACTATCCGATCCTGTACACAGGTAAAAACGGAACAGTTGCGCACGAGTTGATCCTGGATTGCCGTGAGATCAAGAAAACGGCAGATGTAGAAGTAGCAGACATCGCAAAACGTTTGATCGATTTCGGATTCCACGCACCAACAGTTTCTTTCCCGGTTGCCGGAACATTGATGATTGAGCCGACTGAATCGGAAGACAAAGGTGAAATGGATCGTTTCATTACTGCAATGATTAAAATCCGTGAGGAAATCCGTGAGATTGAAAACGGACATGCAGACAAAGCAAACAACCTGTTGAAAAATGCACCGCATACAGCGGATTGTATGATCAACCTGGATTGGAATTACCCATACACTCCGCAAGAGGCAGCTTACCCGGTTGCATACCTGAAAGAGTTCAAATACTGGGTTCCCGTTCGCCGTGTTGACAATGCGTTGGGGGACAGAAACCTGATCTGTTCATGCCCGAGCGTTGAATCATACGCGATCGCGGAATAAACCTATTTCTTAAGAAGAGAAGGCTGTTCAGAAATGGGCAGCCTTTTTTTGTGGATGAATAGTTCCCTTTTGGAGGTGGAAGGGGGAGGACTCAGTATTAAACGATCAAATCGATTAATTTACCCCAATAATTATTGGTGTTTACGTTAAAAAACTCTTTTCAGTTTTTAGGATATGGTAAAAATAAAAAAGGTCAATCCAAGATTGACCTTTTTTCCAGTAGCGAGACCGAGAGTTGAACTCGGGACCTCAGGGTTATGAATCCTGCGCTCTAACCAACTGAGCTATCTCGCCGAACATTGCGGGTGCAAAATTAGCTAATCTTTTCTGTTTTGCAAAATAAATGCTTCTATTTTTTCGAACTTTATTTTTCAACGTAAAAAAACGCTTTGTCCTTTGTTAAATTAAAAGTAGTTTTGGACGATTCAAAGTAAGAGCAATGCAAGACGAACCAATCAGTTATTCAATTATTGTTCCTGTGTACAACAGGCCAAATGAAATACAGGAATTACTGGAAAGTTTGGCTGTGCAGACACGTAAAACATTTGAAGTTGTTATTGTAGAAGATGGTTCCGTTGAAAAAAGCGATCGGGTGGTTGAAACATTTTCGGACCAGTTGAACATCAGTTACTACTTCAAACCCAATTCAGGACCAGGTGATTCCAGGAATTATGGAATGATGCAGGCGAAAGGTAATTATTTTCTCATCCTGGATTCAGATTGCATTTTACCTGCAGACTACATGGCGCAGGTGCAACAAGCGTTGGAAAATGAATACGTAGATTGCTTCGGAGGAATCGATGCGGCGTTGGATTCCTTCTCCGATGTGCAAAAAGCAATCAATTTTGCGATGACTTCCGTACTGACAACGGGTGGAGTGCGTGGTGCATCTGAGAAGCTGGGTAAATTTCAACCGAGAAGTTTCAATATGGGAATCTCTAAAAAGGCATTTGAAGCATCCGGGGGATTTTCAGAAATCCACCCGGGAGAAGACCCGGACTTGTCGATCCGCTTGTGGAAACTGGGATTTGAAACCCGCTTGTTTCAAAATGTATCCGTTTATCATAAACGAAGAATTGATTGGGGGAAATTTAAACTGCAAGTCAGTAAATTCGGAAAAGTCCGACCAATACTCAACAAGTGGTACCCCGAATATGCAAAGATTACCTACTTTTTTCCGGCAGTTTTCCTGATCGGATTCCTGGTAGCCTTTCTTTTTCTGTTGCTGGGAATTCCCTATTTACTTGACCTGTACCTGGTGTATTTCATTGTTTGTCTGGTGGCAAGTTCGGTTCAAAACCGGAGTTTCTACATCGGCCTGCTTTCCGTGTGGGCGGTTGCTATTCAGTTTTATGGCTACGGAACAGGTTTCATTCGGTCGTTTTGGCTCATTCAAATCACCAACAAGAATCCCCGGGATGTATTTCCGAATTTGTTTTTTAGGAAAAAATAACGACGGATATCGGTTGGGTTAATGCAATAGATTGTACTTTTGAACGTATATAACGAATTATGAAACAATTCATACTATCAATAACTTTTTTTATCCTTTTGTTTAATGCTGCCGCTCAGCGGAATATGATCGATTCGATTATTCCTACACCGTTGTTTGGCGTTCAGTACGGAGGAACCTGGAGCGGGGGAGATCTGAAGGAACGGTATGGATATTTTAACCATGTAGGAATTGCGGGAGGATATAAATTCCGGAAAAACTGGTATGTAGGATTGGCCGGAGATTTTATGTTTGGAAACAATATCCAACTATCGTATTATGATTTATTTCATCACCTGATGGACAGTAAAGGCAATATCACGGACCAAAACGGGGATATTGCAACCGTTCTGACATTTGGAAGAGGATTTCACGTCAATGTAGAAGGAGGAAAGGTCATCAACAAGCTGGGGCACAACAAGAATTCAGGATTGTTCATAAAGATAGGGGCGGGTTATTTGAATCACCGTATTCGCATCGAATCCAATGACCACGTCGTGCCGCAGGTAGAAAAAGAATACCGGAAAGGATACGACAGGTTGACAACCGGGTTCAATACAACTCAGTTTATTGGTTATTTGTTCATGGGAGATAACAGTTTCCTTAATTTTTATGCTGGATTTTACATTCAGGAAGGATTTACCAAAAACCGGAGAACCATTTTCTGGGATCAGCCGGATGTACCTGTGCCGACAAACACACGTTTTGATCTGATGTACGGGTTTAAAGTCGGTTGGTTGATTCCTGTTTATAAACGAACACCCAAAGCGTATTACTTCGATTGATGAGGTTGTTCTATACGATAGGTGTCAGGTTGTATGCTTTTAGTGTCCGGATTGCAGCATTGTTCGTTCCGAAAGCCAAGGACTGGGTAGCCGGAAGGAAAAATTTGTGGAAGAGCCTACCGGAAGCGGATGACAAAGAAGTATATTGGTTTCACTGTGCTTCTTTGGGAGAATTTGACCAGGGACTACCGGTTATGAACCTCCTGCGTAAACAAAAACCGAAGGCGTTTATCCTGGTTTCCTTTTTTTCTCCTTCAGGATTTAATCATTATCACAAGCGACAGCACCCTGCAGATTTTGTCTGTTACATTCCCATCGATACAGCCGGAAATGCCCGTCGTTTTGTCACTCATTTTCGCCCGAAGGCCGCTTTTTTTATCAAGTATGAATTTTGGGCGAACCATATCAGAGAACTGAAGAAAAACGATTGTGAACTCTATTCAGTGAGCACCTCTCTTCGTTCCGGGCAGCATTTTTTCAAGTGGTACGGAGGATTTTTCAGAAACACATTGAAACAATTCAATTATTTCTTTGCCCAGAACCAATCTACCGTAGATTTGTTGCATTCCATTGCTGTCGACAACGTACTGCTTTCCGGAGATACACGATTTGACAGGGTGATTGAACATAAAAAAACGGTAGCTGAAAACCCGATTATCAGTGCTTTTGTCAATGGAAGTCAATCTGTTTTTATTGCCGGGAGTACCTGGCCGCAGGATGAAGAATTGCTGAAAGAATTGATTGGCAGTAACCGTTTTGAGAAATACATTGTTGTTCCGCATAATGTAGATTCCAATCACGTAAATAGCCTGATGGCACGATTGAAAACACCTGCAGCGAAGTATTCAGAATGGAACACGCAGAAAAAAACAGAAACACCTGTTTTGATTATTGATACGATCGGACAGCTTGCTTCTGCATACAGTTATGCTGCGATTGCGTATGTCGGAGGAGGGTTTTCAGGGAGCTTGCACAATATTTTAGAACCTGCTGTTTTCGGACTTCCGGTTCTTTTCGGACCTAAATTCAGTCGTTTTCCAGAAGCGCAGGCGTTCATTGATAACGGAATCGGATTTTCTGTTACAAATGAACAGGAATTAACACATACGATCCAACAACTGATTGCTGACAGGGATCAAATTGCTGAAAAAAGCATTCGTTTCGTAGAGAAAAATCGGGGAGCTGCTGAGAAGATTATGCAGTTCGTGTTTAACAAATGATTTGTGGTGAAAACCACTGTTTCTTACCGTTGCTCCTTGTCCGTGCATCGGTGGTTAAATCAGATAATGTGAGTACATTATTGAATTTGAGAGCTTTATAAGCAATCACGGATGCACCGATTAAATCCATCACATTCTGATAGTTATTAGAACCGCAGGTAAAAACATGTATTCAGACTACTCTTTTTTGTTTTCAACCACTTCTTCTTCCCCGTTTTTTACAATCAATTTATACCTCGGAACCACAGGGATTCCAGCCATTTCAGAATATACTTTTACGAATTTTGCCCCCAGGAAAAGAATCTGACTGGTATAGAAAATCCAGGCGAGTATCACAAAAATAGAACCGACAACACCTCCGTCTGCCGCAAAGAAAAAGTTGGTAAGGTAGTACTTGATCAATACCTGCCCCAGGTAAACAAGTAACGCCGTAATCATCGCCCCGTACATGGCTGCCCTCCACCGTACTTTTCCATCGTGAATGTACTTGAACATCATGGTAAAGATCAGGAAGTTTGTCGCAATACTGGCTGCATGTGCAAGCCCGTTATTGAATAAAAACGAAAGAGTCGGGTTGGAAATCACATCCTGGCTCATGGAGATCAAAACAGTTTGTGTCATATAAACTAAAATGACGATAAAGCCAAGAATCCCAATGAATCCGATGGCCAGTAAACGGCTCAGTACAGTGCGAAGAATCATTCTCTTTACCGGGGCTTTCACCGGTTCGATATCGAGGAAATCACTAATGCTTTTGTGCAGGGAAACAACAAATGCCGAACTGGAAAATAACAACGTGACAATTCCGACAATCTCCATAACCGGATTGCGTTTTTCCACGTCGTAGGATTGCAGTATTTCCATGATTCCGGAAACATCCTGCATACCGACATGCCCGGATAAAAAATTAAATACCAGCGATTGAACAGTTTCATTTCCGAGTATGCGTCCGAAAAAATAGACCCCGAGATAGAGCATCGGGATGAGTGAAAAGATGGCGTAATATGCCAATGCTGCAGCGTGTCTGAAAGTAGATTCTGAAAAATATTCAACAAAAGTGGTTTTGGTCAGTTGCCACGTTTCCAGCCAACCTAAACGTTTTCGTTTACTTTTTCCTTTTATTGATTGTAATCCCTTTGACATTGTTTAATTGCGCTTTGTGTAATAATACAATTTTTTTCTTTTTACCGGCGTTAAATTCATTTAAAAAGTAGCTCCCCATAAAGACAGAACGCGAATAATTCAGTGGAATTTCCGGGTGTTCCGAATCATCGATTTCGTATTCATCCGGTCGGAAATGAACCGACTTCCCGGCGACGGTTAACTGGTTGATCAGCCCAAACATCCGTGCCTCGGAGACCGTCGTATAATTGTAGTAAAACTCAAAAGGAGAGGCCAGACGTTTAATGATCCCATCTTTCAGGTATATGATCTTGTCGGATAGGCTGAGCAACTCTTCGCTGTTGTGAGAAACAATGATAATACTCATGTTCCGTACTCGCTTCAATTCTGTAAGATAGCTGATCAAGCGGTAACGCAATTGAGCATCCAGGTGCACAAATGGTTCGTCCAGTAGTAGGATTGTCGGCTCCAGGGCCAATGCACGGGCAATCGCCAATCGCTGTTGCTCTCCGCCGGATAAGGTGTGCGCCAGTCGTGATGATGCGTGTGTCAGTTCCATCAATTCCAGTAATTCAGCTGTGAATTGCTCCTGAACGGTTTTTGGAAGGTGAAGAATCTTTCCTTTGATGTTTTCCTCCGTTGTTTGGTAAATGTCCAGATCAAAATCCTGATTGACCAGTTGAATGTCCGGATGTCCCGGTATGAGTTTCATGGACGGACCAACCACCCGCTTATTGTTCAGGTAAACGGTACCTTCCGTTGCGTCTGCCAGACCGGCAATGATTTTTAATAAACTTGTTTTTCCCGCTCCGCTGTTACCGGCAATACCAATGATTTCATTTTCAGCGACAGAAAAAGAAATGCCGTTTAAAACGGGTTGATTGTAAACCAGGTAAATATTATTAACGGAAAGCATTCGACCAGCGTTAGAAAATCAATGCTTTCGGAAATTCTCTGGATGCAATATAGATTCCGGGAATCGGGTTGGCATACGCTTCGTAGTCACGAATGAATACTTTCAGGAAAATAGTGTCGTCTTCTATTGTCTGCTCAAAAGAATCCAGAATACTTTCCGAGCAACCGATAAAGGTCGAAGGTGCTCCCTCGGATTGAATCTCAAACAAAAACATATTGGTTACTTCGTGGTGAAACGGATCGCCGGAAGGAAGTTGCCCCTGAAGCGGAAACGAAACATTCCGGTGCTCAACAACCTTTGTAACCGGAGTTGTAATACGCATGTCGTCTTCCCAATCATACAGGCGATTATTTTCAGACGGCTTGCCGCCAAAGTTGGCATCTGCATGCTCCTGAGAAAAATGCTCGTTGAGCATAAATACATTGATGTGACATTTCATACTGCAAAAGTAATATGAATTATGAATAGATAATGTATTCATTGATTTAAGTATATTTGTCTCCATGAAAACACTCACTTTTTTGACTGCTATTTTCATGAATCTGCTGGTCTTTTCACAAGACAGAATCCAATTTTCGGGAACACGAATAACGATGATTCCTCCATCCAACCCTCCGATAAATTTGATCTACTTTCCCATTATCAGGGAAGAAGACCGGTATGAGATTTCGGCAATGGAATTCGGTATTGGTGACTATAACATGATTCGTGCAGAAGTTGATTCTGCTGCTTATGCCCGGGCGGGTTACGATGTTGTGAAACAATCCCGGATTACAGTAGACGATTTTCAGATGAGAATAGTCTGGCTAAAGGCAGGGCATACGGGGGCTTTCAAAATCCTGTATGGAGATAGTACGACTTTTTTAGCAAAAATCAGTGTCTCTTACACAGCTCATAAAGAACCCGATTTGCCAGAAAAACTCATGAATGCCATACAATCAATTAAGGTGAACAGAGTAAGTGTGAAAGAAATAGATTGGGGCAAGCACCTTGTTATCATTCCTCCGGTACAGAATGCGTTCAAGTTTGTAGAGGGCAGTTATTTTGGGAAATTGCAATTTTCCAGAGATGGAAAGCAAACAAGGAATTTGTGGAGTGAATCGTCTGTAATCGTAAAGCAATTGCCCGGGGATGATGAAACGACCAACCAGAAAATTGTGATGGAGTTGATGGCTGATTTTCTGACAATGGATGAACTGGAGCTACTCGATGTAATTTATGAAGGAAACGCAACGGTTGATGGCAAGGAAGTCTACCAGTTTATTGCTGATTGTCGTGTGGAGGAAAAAACAGTTCGGTTCAATGTATTTGGCTATTTAGGCAAAGATTATTCATTGTTTCTGCAGTCGATGGCGTTCAATCAAGAGGATATTGCTGAACTTGAACGCTTCATTCAGGAAATGAAGCTAAAGTAATCCTGGTATAGGCTCTGATCAACTGATTAGTAAGTCGGTAAAGAGTTCTGAATGTCAAAAAGGTATATTATTTCAAATAGAATAGAACCTCCTTTTCTTTCTGCTTTCATTCTTTCGACGGACGTCGGACATCTCAAATCTTTTTACTAATTTTGCACCTCAATAATTCTGAAAAACAATGTTTGAAAATCTTACGGACAAATTTGAACGCGCCTTTAAGGTATTAAAAGGACAGGGGCAAATCACGGAAATCAATGTGGCAGAGACGTTGAAGGAAGTGCGTCGCGCCTTGTTGGATGCCGATGTGAACTTTAAAACGGCGAAAGAATTTACAAATACCGTAAAAGAAAAAGCGCTTGGGCGTGACGTATTGACGGCTGTTTCTCCGGGACAGTTGATGGTGAAGATCTGCCACGAAGAATTGGTGGAATTGATGGGTGGAAATGAGGTGGACATCAACATCAAAGGAAATCCCGGAATTATTTTGATGTCGGGGCTACAAGGTTCCGGTAAGACAACGTTTACAGGGAAATTAGGAAACTACCTGAAGACCAAAAAACATAAGAATGTATTGCTTGCTGCGTGTGACGTGTACCGTCCGGCTGCGATTGATCAGTTGCATGTATTGGGAGAGCAACTGGGAATAGAAGTGTTTTCAAATAAAGAAGAGAAAAATCCGGTACTGATCGCCCAAGCAGCTGTTCAGCATGCGAAAAGTAAAGGATTCAATGTCGTGATCATCGATACCGCGGGACGTTTGGCGGTAGATGAACACATGATGGATGAAATCGCGGCAGTTAAAAAAGCGATCAATCCGACAGAGACATTGTTCGTTGTGGATTCCATGACAGGGCAAGATGCGGTGAATACGGCAAAAGCATTTAATGACCGCATTGATTTTGATGGAGTTGTACTGACGAAATTAGACGGTGATACCAGAGGTGGAGCAGCATTGTCAATCAAATCAGTTGTCAATAAACCCATTAAATTTGTCGGGACGGGGGAGAAAATGGACGCATTGGATGTGTTCTATCCTTCCCGTATGGCTGACCGTATCCTGGGAATGGGAGACGTTGTTTCCCTCGTAGAACGGGCACAGGAGCAATTCGACGAAGAAGAGGCGCGTAAACTCCAGAAACGCATCCACAAAGATCAGTTTGATTTCAATGACTTCCTGGGGCAGTTGCAACAGGTAAAGAAAATGGGGAATGTGAAAGATTTGATGGGGATGATCCCGGGAATGGGGAAAGCCATGAAGGATGTGGAGATCGAAGACGACGCATTCAAGCACATCGAAGCCATTATTTATTCCATGACACCAAAAGAGCGGACCAATCCGGAAATCATCAACGGTCCCAGAAAGGCAAGAATTGCGAAGGGGAGCGGAACTTCTATACAGGATGTAAATAAGTTGCTGAAGCAATTCGGAGATACGAAAAAGATGATGAAGATGATGAGTAACCCGAAAAACATGATGGGGATGATGAAGCAACTCAAAGGAATGAAGGGGATGCCCGGAATGTAGAGGGAATACTGAATTTTAAATGACGGATTGTCTGGAGAATGTAATTGATGGGTAATCAGTTGCTCTGACTTGAAAGTGTTTGCTTTTCATTCAAAATTCAAAATCCGTCATTCAACATTCAAAAAAATCGTTGATAACTAATCGGAGTTAACTGACATTAATTTTTTTTTTCATAGTATCTTTATCTTTTCAAAAACTGAAGGATGGGAAAAATCATTGCAATAGCAAATCAAAAAGGAGGAGTTGGAAAAACTACTACGGCGATCAATCTGGCGGCTTGTTTCGGAGTGTTGGAATACAAGACACTGATCGTAGATGCGGATCCGCAGGCCAACGCGACGAGTGGAGTCGGTCTGGACCCGAAAAATACCCGCAACATTTACGACTGCCTGGTCAATGATGTTAATCCCGAAGAATTGATCATCGCGGCCGACAGCCCGAATCTGGATATTCTCCCTTCACACATCGATTTGGTAGGGGCAGAACTGGAAATGATCAATATCCCGAACCGTGAACACAAATTGAAACTGGCACTGGAAAAAGTCAAGGATAAATACGATTTTATTATCATTGACTGTTCTCCGTCATTGGGATTGATCACCGTTAATGCGCTGACAGCTGCTGATTCTGTCCTTATACCTGTTCAATGTGAGTATTTTGCACTGGAAGGGTTGGGTAAACTCCTGAATACTATTAAAATTGTTCAGGGACGATTGAATACCAACCTGGAAATCGAAGGAATTGTATTGACCATGTACGATACGCGTCTGCGTCTTGCAAACCAGGTGGTCGATGAGGTAAAGGCGCACTTTCAGGATTTGGTTTTTGATACGGTCATTCACCGGAACACCAAGCTGGGAGAGGCACCAAGTTTCGGACAAACAATTGTTATGCACGATGCCGCAAGTAAAGGGTCAATTAATTACCTGAACTTTGCACGGGAAGTATTGCAGCGTAACGATTCAACACAAATTTCAAATAACGAAAAAAATTATTCAATAAATGAGTAACGCATCAAATAAACGTTCCGCTTTAGGAAAAGGTTTAGGAGCATTATTACAAGGAGCAGATGCAGGGAAGGAGATGACGGGAGAACCGGGATCTGTCTCCATGATTCAGATTTCAGCGATTGAAGCGAATCCGTTCAATCCCCGTACACATTTCGAAAAACAGGCACTGGAAGAGTTGAGCCAGTCTATTTCAATTCACGGGATTATTCAACCGCTGACAGTAAGAAAAGTCGGACAGGATAAGTACCAGTTGATTTCGGGAGAACGCCGTTTTCGGGCTTCTCAATTGGCCGGTTTGACAGAAGTTCCGGCGTATGTTCGCGTTGCAAATGATCAAACCATGCTGGAAATGGCACTGGTTGAAAACATTCAGCGGGAAGATTTGAATGCAATCGAAGTGGCGCTTTCGTACCAGCGTTTAATTGACGAATGTTCACTCACACAGGATCAATTGAGCCAGAAAGTTGCAAAGTCACGGTCAAGCATTACCAACTTTCTTCGTTTATTGAAACTACCGGCTGAAGTGCAGGCAGGGGTGAGGGATAACCAGATTTCAATGGGGCATGCCCGTGCGTTAGTTTCCGCAGGAGACGAAGCGATGCAAATCAGCATTTATGAACAGGTTGTTGCCCATGGATTATCTGTACGTGATACGGAAGCCTTGGTAAAAGGGGAGTTATCGCCTCAGGTGGCAACAGAAGAAAAAGCAAGTGTTAAAAATACACAATCACATACCATTTCTGATACGCAGTTCGTTTTTAAAGAGCATCTGAGTGACCGTCTGGCAACAAAAGTGGATATTAAAAAAGCAGCGAACGGCTCCGGAAGCATTGTATTGAAATTTAGTTCCGAAAATGATTTGAACAGAATCATAGAGTTGTTAAACAACTGATCAGGACGTTATTCTTCACAATTAAAATTGATGAAACAGTGGGTGTTTTTGTTTGTACTCGGAGCGATTACTCCGACCTTTAGTCAGGATAATGATTCCATTATCAAGGCAGGAGTCGTAGCAGCCGAACAGGATACAACCAAACAACATTCTGTAAAAACAGCCACTATCCTATCGTTAGCGCTTCCCGGTGCCGGTCAGGTATACAATCATATTGCCATGCCGAAGGGAAAGAAAAAAGCGTACTGGAAGGTGCCGCTGATCTATGCCGGATTGGGGGCAACAGGTTACTTCGCTATCAAAAATCACCAGGAACAAAAGGCACTGAAGCAAGAGTATATTAATCGTACGGAACACAATGTCTATGGTGATGAATACCTGAATTACGATGACAGCGGAATCATTCAGTTGTATCAACAAAAACTCAATAGAAGAGACCTGTTGTTCCTGGGAATGGGATTAGTGTATCTACTTCAGGTTGCAGATGCTGCGGTAGAAGCCCATTTTGTTAAATTTGATGTTTCAGACGACCTTTCGATGAAAATCAGACCGGCATTTATCCCCCTGTCTTATGGTAATCCTGCATCAGTAGGTCTGTCACTTCAATTCACATTTAAATAAATGTATACATGAAAATAGCATTGATCGGATATGGTAAAATGGGGAAGGCAATTGAGGAGATTGCCGTACAACGCGGACATGAAATCGTTGCAAAGATTGATGCGACCGGTTCCCTGGAGTCACTGGCGGATCAACAGGTGGATGTAGCCATTGAATTTACACGTCCGGATGCTGCGGTTCAAAATATCCTGTTTTGTATAGAGAAGGGAATTCCTGTGGTCGTTGGAACAACGGCGTGGAATCATGAATTTCCAAGGGTAAAAGCTGCTGTTGAAACAAAAAACGGGGCGATGCTGTATGCAAGTAACTTTTCTGTCGGAGTGAATATTTTCTTTGAAATCAACCGCCGATTGGCACAATTAATGAACCCGCATACAGAATATACTGTAAATATTGAAGAAATTCACCACTTGCAAAAACTGGATGCTCCGAGTGGAACAGCCGTTTCCATTGCCAATGATATCCTGGGGAATAGTTCCAGCCTGAAACAATGGAAACTGGGAGAAGAATCCGCTCCGGAAGTTCAATCTGATGAACTGGCCATTACATCCTTTCGTCAACCGGACGTTCCGGGAACACATGTCGTTTCATACCGTTCTGAAGTGGATACAATTGAGATCCGGCATGAAGCACACAGCCGAAAGGGGTTTGCGTTGGGGGCAGTTATTGCTGCTGAATTTTTAAACGGAAAAAAGGGTATCTTTACGATGTCGGATGTGTTGAAGATAACACACAAATAACAATTGAATAACAATTTTAATAAGAGGGGAGGCCGGAAAGCTCCCGTACATTTGAAAATTAAACTATAAAAAATGAGCTTTATCTATTTCTATTTGATGCTGTTGATTCACCCTTATTTGGCAATGTGGTGGAGAAGTTTTGAATTGGCAGACAGAAAATCATGGGAAGCATTGATTCCTGTGTACAACTACTATGTTGCATTTAAAGTTTTCTGTAAAAAAGGATGGTGGGCCGTACTGTTGGTGATCCCGGGAGTACATTTGGTGATGTGGTCAGTTGTAAATGTGAGCTATATTCGTCGTTTCGGTTACTATAGCCTGTTGGATACCATCCAGGGAATCATATTTCCATACATCCTGTTTTTCAAAATAGCAAAAAACCAGGATAAAATGCTCCCCGAAACAAACTGGGCAAACAGCAAAGAAGTCGCACAAAGAGAATGGGGAGATCATTTAGTATTGTTCCTCTCACTACCGGTGATCGGACACATTATTGCATTGGGAATCGGTGCTGTGACCCGCGCACGACCGGGAGCGAAGACCAAAGTAAAAGAATGGGGAGATTCCATCATCTTCGCGTTGGTAGCAGCATTGATTATCCGCACATACGTATTCGAACCATTCAGAATCCCGACAGGATCAATGGAGCGAACATTACTTGTGGGTGATTTCCTGTTTGTCAATAAACTGGCATACGGACCGAAAGTTCCGGTAACACCATTGTCTTATCCGTTGGTGCACAATACCGTTCCATGGGTCACGATGAAATCATATACCACACTGGAAAAAGGAACGTATACACGCCTTCCGGGATTTGGGAAAATCCAGCGGTATGATGTGGTTGTATTCAATTACCCGGCAGGTGATACAGCTGTTTATGATCCACGTATGCCGTATGGTTTGATGGGACATGAATACGAAGGAATTGTCAACAACGAAGCATTTCGTTTGTACAGAGAGGCTTCCCAGACACGATTTGGCGTTATTGAAAATTATTACAGAGACTCGTTAAAGAATGCCGGAATTTATACAGATGAATTATTGGATCGCTTTGTGAATGAGCGTGCAAGTTTCGAGTACATTAAAGACCTTTCTTCCTGGAAAGAAAAAGCACGCAAAATGATTGCGGATGACAAAGTAACGATGGACAACCAATTGGGGCAATTGATCAAGCATCACGGAATTATTTACCGTCCGGTGGATAAACGTGAAAACTACATCAAACGCTGTGTCGGGATGCCGGGCGATTACCTGGAGATCAAAAATTCAATTTTATACGTAAATGACAAACCTGCTGAGGTTGCAAAGCACCAAAATTTGTTGTATCTGGCAAATGAACCCGGTTTTGCAACTTCCGATGAACTGTACAATAAGTTTGGCATCGAAAAGAGTGATTTACACTGGGACGGAAGAGTGGTCTATGGTGTGCACGCAAACCTGGAAACCATCGCAAAAGTCCGGAAAACCTATCCGAACGTCCAGTTTAACATTGACGTGAAACCACAATACGTTCCCGATGGAAACGGCGTATTCCGCGCATCTGAACAAGTAGATAACTTATCGTATTTCCCGAAAGACATCAATGTATCCAACAATGTGTCCAATTTCGGACGATTCCAGGTTCCGTTCAAAGGAAAAGTAGTCGATTTTACAAAAGAAAACATTGCTTATTACCGTCGTATCATCACTGCGTATGAAGGACATAAGCTGGAAGAAAAGACTGATGGAATCTACATTGACGGGAAAAAGACGACAACTTATAAAGTGGAAATGAATTACTACTGGATGATGGGGGATAACCGTTATCAATCCGCAGATTCACGTACATGGGGATTTGTACCGGAAGATCATATTGTCGGAAAAGCTTCCATGACATGGTTCTCAAGTAACCCGGAATATGGAATTCGCTGGGATCGTGTGTTCAAAGCGATTAAGTAATGCATATTTTCCCGACGGCTTATTTCGCTCCGATCGCCTATTATCATGCGTATGTACATGCGAAAGAACCGGTTATTGAAGCGAAGGAGCATTTTGTAAAACAAACGATCCGTACCCGGTGTGAACTGCTGGGACCGAATGGTAAACAATTACTGAGTGTTCCGGTTGAACGGATCAATGGAAATAAAACGACTGTTGAAGACCTCAGAATTGTAGAAGACGGATGGCGTAAAATCCATTGGAAAACAATTGAAACCGCTTATTCTTCGTCCGCTTATTTTGATTATTACGGAATGGAAGTAAAGGAATTACTGGAAAGTGACCACATCCGTTTAATTGATCTGAATGATGCTGTTCACCAACGCGTCTTGTCGTGGCTGGATATTGAAATTCCGACCATTTATACAACAACATATCATCTGCAACCGGAAACGGATGACAGGATAACTTCTTTCGATACTGAATCAGGTGATGTGCATGCACCCTATCACCAGGTGTTTCGCCAGAAAGAGATGTGTTTGTTGAATTTGTCTGTCCTGGACCTGATTTTTAACGAAGGTCCGATGGCGCGTAAATGGATCATTTGACCAGTACCTGAAAGCAAAATCAGAACAATCGTCCTGTCTGCGAAAACCCGGGTTCTTTTTGCATGTCGTGGGTACAAATTCCTTATTTTTGTAGGATGAAATTAAAACAAATTCCCCTTGAAATGATCAACTCTTTCAATAAGAATACCTTAATGGAAGTGTTGGAAATAGAATGCATCGAACTGGGAGATGATTACTTGAAATCCCGTATGCCGGTTAAAGCATCAACGCATCAACCTGCGGGATTGCTGCATGGAGGCGCCAGTGCTGCAGTAATTGAGAGTATCGGTTCAATGGGCTCCGTTTTGTTGATTGACATCGAGAAAGAAGTTCCTGTCGGATTGGAGATCAATGCCAATCACATTGCAGGTGTCAGAGACGGATTTGTCATTGCCACAGGTAAAATTGTCCACGCAGGAAAACGAACGCATGTCTGGCAAGTTGATATTCACCACGAAGAAACCGGTAAATTAGTGTGCACAGGTCGTTTAACAGTAATGATTGTGCCGCGTTAGTTGTGCAGTCAACACTGATATACCGGTTGCCTGGTTCTCCTGTTGTGGAGAAAAAGGGACGTTTCAGCAGACTGGATGATCCCGGTGCGTTTGAAGGATTCATTGTTTCTGATTTTGAAGGAAATCATCTGTATGGTTTCTATGAAGGAGCTTCCGGTGAAGAGTTCGCAGCAATAGAGCCTCCCGTTGTTATTTCCAAATCGGAATATTGCGATATGGCAAACGAATTTATTCACTACCTGCAGGATCATTCGATCGATAAAGCGATTTTATCACGCGTAAAACAAGTCGATTTTACTTCCAACCTGCCAACTTTCTTTGCGAAGTTAGTTGAAAAATATCCCAATGCCTTTTGTTATTATTTCGAGAGCCCTTCATTGGGGACCTGGATAGGTGCGACACCCGAAACGCTCGTAAAAATAGAAGCGGGAAGGGGAGCAACGATGTCTCTGGCTGGAACAAAACCGGTTGCTGATACAACTGACTGGGGAGTGAAAGAAATGCATGAACAACAGTTGGTAACGGATTTTATCCGTAGACAATTGATTGAAACCTGTAAACATGTTCACGAATCGGAGCGGGAAGAGCTGATAGCAGGTCCCGTGAAACACCTGGTTCATTATTTTACATTTGAAATTACTGCATCCGTTCGGTGGGAACTTATCAGGAAACTACACCCGACTCCTGCAGTCAGTGGATTTCCAAGAGAAAAAGCATTGGAGTGTATTGCCGGATTTGAAGCGCACGACCGAAAGTTCTATGCAGGGATTATCGGGCTGACGGGGTTAAACTCAACCCGTTTGTTTGTCAATCTTCGCTCTGCTCAATTACTACAGGATCAATTGTATCTTTATGTGGGAGGAGGGTTTACACAACAATCAGATCCCATAGCTGAATGGGACGAAACCGAAAATAAAGCAAAGACATTGTTGAATCTAATTGATTAGTCAGCTATTTTACACACCAGGGTATCTCCCGTTTCTGAGATAGCTGTCGCTTCACACATCGATCTGGCATCGTCTTTACTTTTATCATTGATTTCGTAGCTTCCGGAAGCCGTTCCGTCGAGGGTGTAGGTACATGAGCACGTCCAGTCTTTTTTACAGGAAATGCACACCAATAATGTACATGCGAACAGGAGACTGATTTTCTTCTTCATCATTTTAATCGTTTGGTTGAACAGTCTAAAAGTAGTGAAATTAAATCACGGATGTGCTGATTCCATTCATTTTTAAGATCAAGCAGGTTGTTCTGTCTGATCAATCGTTGTATAAATTTTCAGTTGATCGTCACTGTCTACGTAGATTAACAATACCTTCAGGTTTTTATTGTTCTCCAGGAACTGTATTCCCCGCTCTTTCCCGAGAATTAAGAAAACGGTAGCATAGGCATCGGCGAGTGCTGCATTTTCGGCTACTACGGTCGCTGACAATACATCCGTTGCAATTGGTTTTCCCGTCGCAGGATGTAAGGTATGACCGTATTTTTTTCCGTCCTTTTCAAAGAAATTACGGTAATTTCCACTGGTTGCCATCCCGCAGTCAGTAATTGAAACAGTTGTGATGATGCTATGTGCTTCGTTCTCTTCACTTGGCGTATCAATCCCGACAAACCATTTTTTTCCTTCCCTGTTTACTCCTTTTACCCGCAGTTCACCACCTATTTCCACGTAGTAATTGTGATGCCCTCTGTTTTCAATGAAACCGGCAATAACATCTACAGAATACCCTTGTGCAATGCCGTTAAAATCCAGTTTAAAACGAGGATCTTTCTTCGTGAATTTGACACTGTCCGCATCAAACAAAACACTGTGATGTTTTGTATGTTCAAACCCGGTGAACGAAAGAATCGAATCGATTACCTGTTGATCGGGAATGTGTTCACTTTTGTCAAAAAATCCCCATTCCTTTACCAATGGATAGACCGACGGATCAAATAAGCCATTCGAATTGGTGTAAACTTCCTGTGAAATGGTATAGCAATTTTTAAAAAAAGAGTGGGTATCTTTGAATGCATAATTGGCTTCAGAAGCATTCAATTTACTGATTTCAGATTCGGGAATATACGTCGATAGAATGGTGTCAAACGCTGCCAGTAATTCATCAATTTCGCTTTGTTGGAAATGAATGCTGTCTTCTGCTACGATAATGGTATATGTTGTACCCTGTGTATGTCCTGAAAATTTGAATCCTTTCTCAGGACTGCTGTTTTGCGGAGCACACGAAAGGAGGAAAAGCAATCCACTAATAATGACGCTGTAATTTCGCATCCTGTGTTTCTTTTTGCCAAACATATTCCGTAATCGGTTTTCCGTTTTTAGTATAAGTCGTTGCATGATTGGTTTGTGTCCGCACGTATTCGGAACCTCTTCCTTCGATTACGACAATTCTTCTTGTTATAATTGCAGAAAGGATTCCCGCATCATCTTTTCGCTGAAACATTTCCTGAGATACTCCTTCCGGGTACTTCTCCCCAAGTGCGTTTGGAATAATTGGTTTTTCAACAGGAACATTGCTGATTTTGTCAATTTCCTTCTTCGCGTCCAAAATACTCTGATTTTTCTCGTTACTGATAGAAGTACTACCGGTTGACAATGTTTTAGATGTTTCTTTGACTTGCTCCCCTTTTTCTTTCAGTCGATCACTTTCGAGTACTTCCCGCTGTCTTGATTCATCTTTTTTGATGTCTATATCCCGTTGTGTGTTGAGGCGAAGCTGATCATCCGATAAACTCATAGATGCATTGGAATTGCTGGTTGCCGCTTCCACACGATTCATATCATTTACCTTATCCCGGTGTGCAATTCCTGCCAACTCAGTTGTTGCCTGACTTCTTACTTCCTGTGCTTCGACCAGTGTCTTTGTTTCATTGTTTTTTAGTGCATTCTCACTGGTCTTTATTTGCTCGGCCTGAACTAACTCGTTCGCCCTTGTTTTGAGCTTTTCATTGCTCTCAATGCGTTTGATTTCCTGTTTCGCTTCATCTTCAGATACTTGTTCTGTAATTGTGGTAACACCTTCTTTTACACCGATGGATTCATGGTGTTTATTTTTAGAATCAGCTACATTTCTTTCTGTGATTTTCTGATCAATTACCGCAATTTTTTTGTTGTGTTCTGCTAATTCGCGTTCACTGGATGTTGCCTTTTCACTTACACTGGTATAAACGTTGTCTACGTGCTGTTTATTACCGATCGACTCGTTGTATTTGCTTGCATCTTTACGGGTGATAATATCTTCCGATTCGACACGTTTTTTATCTACATGCAATGCAATTTCAACTTGTTCCTCTGTACTTTTTATTTTATCCGCTTCTATTTTGTTTGCAATACCGGTAATGGTTTCATCTACCAGGATACTTTCGTTGTGATTATTTACCGACTTTGAATTCGTTAGATTTTGCTCTTCAACACGCACCCGTTCCACGTCAACATGATTTTCCTGTTGCAGTTTTGTGCTGATTTCGGTGTCCTGGTTCACTTTTGCAATCTGTCCGTCAAGAATTCCTTTTGTTTGGGCAATCGAGTGTTGCTCATACAGATGATTTTCTGATTCTACTTGTGTTTTACGGGCTTCCACGACATGCACTTTCGAAGCGATTTCTACTTTGTCAACTCCCCTGTCTTGTTCATCTCCAATTACTTTAAGGTATAAGTTATAAATGGTGCTGATTGTTTGAGCTTGCTCTGCCTTTTTGTTATCAGTCATCTGCGAATGCGAAATCAACGCTTGCTCTTCTACTTTTTTAACCTTGTTTCTTTTTGCGTCTTTACGGGTTTCTTCTGCTTTTTTCAAGGCAACTTCGCCATCAAGGATAGAGCCGTCGAATGGTTCTCCCAATGCCTGCAATTCAGCACTGGACTCACTGACAGGATTGAGCAGACCATTGATCTCTTCAATTCTTCTTTTCGGATACGGGTCACTTGATTTGATACTCAGTGCCCGTTTGTAGTACTCCAATGCTTTTTCGTAATTACTGTTCTTAAAATTATTGTCAGCAACATCCAGAATTTTTTGATACTGCTGGTTCGCCAATGCATCTGATTCCCGCTTGTTGAGTCGCTCGGCTTCATTCAGCTGTTTTTTCGTATATTGATGTTCAGGTCTCACGGCCAGTGCTTGCCGGTAGGTTTCCGCTGCTTTTTGATAATTCTTGCTGTTGAAATAGTCGTCTGCTTCCGAAACCAGTTTATTGAAAGCTGCTTCCGACTCCTGTTTTAATTGATTGGCAGCATCCCGTTTAGCGATCAACGCTTCTACTTCGGCAATTTTATTCACAGCCTTTGTATCGTTAGGTTTTGCGTTGAGTGCATTTTTGTAATTGTTGATGGCCAGTTCATACTCCTGCGCAGCTTGCTTTGCCACACCGGCATCAAAATATTGTTGATAGATATTTTCTTTATCTGCGGCATTCGATGCTTCAGCAAGCAGTTGGCGCAATTGCTCGATTTTTGCAATTGGTTCAGGATTTCCTGGCTTCACCGATTTTGCTTTTTCATACAAATTGATAGCCTCTGCGTAATTTTTCGCTGTTTCTTCTTTCGCTGCTTTTTGCATAAAGTCTGTGTATGCAGCATTTTCTTTTTCCAGTGATTCAATTTTTGCCAACAGCATGGAAGGTCTTGGATCCGTTGGTTTCAGCGAAGCAGCAGATGTAATATATTCACGTGCTTTTTTGAAATCATTTTCGGTGATCTTAGTATTGATGGCAGTAATAATTTTTTCAAATGCGGCATCCTGTTCTGCTTTTTGCTGTTCCGCAGCTAACTTTTCAGCGAGATTTGCTTTTACTACCGGCAATTCTTCGTTCGGCTTCAACGCCAGTGCTTCATTATACTTTTTAATTGCTCCTGAATAATCCTGTACTCCGACGAGTTCATCTCCTTTCGTAATCAGGTCGTTGTATTGCTTGTCAAGCGAGGACAATGCTTTTTGATCGGCCAATAGTTTTGACAAGGCATCTATTTTACTTTTAGGGAGCTGTTCATTCGGTTTTAATGAGCTGGCTGTTTTATAGTTTTGCAATGCTCCTTCATAATCGGCCACAGCCTCAGCAATTTCGGCCTTGTTCATAGCCGATTTGTACTCCTGCTCCAGTTTTTCTGCTTGTAGCTTGTCGGAAATCTGTTGTTTGACTTCCTCTAATTTCTTGGTCACTTCCGCGTCTTGCTTCAGTTTAAGTGCTTCTTCCAGGGAATGTTTGGCGCTCGCCCATTCACCTGCCTGCGCTTCTGCAAATCCCTGTGATTTCAAACGATTAAATTCAGCCAGGTTTTTTGCTTCGTTCTGTGTCTTGGCAATTTCTGACTCTATGAGTGCCAACTGTGATTTCGCGGTTGTATTTCCCGGATCAAGTGCCAGTACATCCGTATACGCGGCAGTTGCGCTTTCCCAGTTTTTCTGATCAAATGCAAGCTTACCTTTTCCAAGTAAAGCTTCTATCTGCACGTTCTTTTGATTCTCAGCCGACCTCATGGCTGTAATCTCATTTATTTTATTTTTAATTTCAGCATCATCCTTGATCGCAAGTGCCTTTTCAAAATTGAGCATCGCGTTGTTGTAATCCTGGTTTGAAGCCGCCTGGAATCCTTGATTTTTTAATTGCTTAAAGGTTTCTTCTTTCGCTTGTTCGGAAGCCAGTGCGCTCAATTGAGCAGCAATTTCTGCCAGTTTTGTTTTGGCTGTTTCGTTTGTATTATCAATGGTGAGTACCTCCTGGTATTTGCTTTGAGCTGTTGTATAGTCTTTGGCTGTCAGAGCCGTTTGTCCTTCTGCCAGTAAAGCAGTTACTTTTTCTTTACTTGAATTGGACGCGATCAGCTGGTTGAGTTTATCAATTTCAGCCTGCGGATATGTTTCTGTAGGTTTAATGGATTTTGCTTCCTGGTATTTGGCAATCGCTTCCGGATACTTTCCACCATCCCGGAATGTATTGGCAGCAGTAATGGCAGCAGTATATTTCGCATTGATTTCCTGCTCTTGCGAAAGTTCTCCCAGCTTCTGCTGTGCGGCAGTTCTTTTTTGTTCAACTCCGGCATCTGCCTTAATTTTCAACGCATCGGTGTATGCTGTAATCGCTTCCTGCCATTTTTCAGCTGAAACAGCAGCGTCTCCCTTACTCACCAGTGTATTGAATTTTTGTTCTGCGTCCGCCTGTTGTTTCAGTTCGGAAAGTTTTGCCGCAATGTCGGCGATGTACTTTTTTGCGGTTGCATTTGTGGCATCCAGCGTCAGAACTTGCTTGAATTTCTCCTCAGATGCTTGGTATTGAGCTCCGGAGAATAAGGTTTCTCCTTCCTGGATCAATTGGGCAATTTGTTGTTGCTTTTCTGCTTCTCCTGCCAATTTAGCTAATTCTGCCTCACTATCTGCAATGCGTTTTTTTGCGGTTGCATTAGCAGGATCGAGTACCAGTACTTGCTCAAATTTCGATTTTGCATCTGTATATTCTTTCTTCCCGAAAGCGGTTTCTCCTTCCGCTAGTAAAGCTGTAATCTGTTGTTGTTTTTCTGCTGCTGATTTCTGCTCAGCGAGAATTTGATTGATTTTGTTGATTTCCTCCTGCGGGAATGTTTCTGCCGGTTTCAGCGATTTTGCCAGTTCGTATTTTACAATTGCTTCCGTATATTTCTTACCATCTCTCAATGTATTGGCTTCGGTTATCGCCTTCTGATAATCCGCTTCCAATTGTTTGGAGGCTGCTAACTCACCCAACTTTCCTTGAGCTTCTGCAATTTTTTGACGCACTGTCGGGTCATCGACAATTCCTACAGCAACATTGTAGAATCCGATAGCCTTTTCCCATGCCTGGTTGACCATTTCGGCATCACCTTTTGCAACATTTTCTTTGAATTTGGCTTCTTTATCTGCTTGGTCCTTTTGTGCTTTCAGCAACTTATCAATTTCACCGATTTTTGTTTTTGCCGTTGCGTTATTCGCATCCAGTGTCAGTACTTCTGTGAACTTTTCACGTGCCGGTTCCAGTTGAATGCCGTCCATCACACCTCCTTCCATCAGGGAGATTCCCTCTTGTAACAACTGTTCAATCTTTTGTTGTTTCTCAGCGGCCGATTGTTGATCTGCTACCAGTTTCTTGATTTCACTGATTTTCTTAAGTGTCGGATCATCTGTTGGTTTGATTTGCAGTGCTGCCTCATATTTTGCCAACGATGTGGTATAGTCTTTTGAGGTATAGGCGGCACTTCCTTCTGCGATCAGTTTGGCAAACTCAGCTTCTTTCTGAGCGGCCTGTTCAGCATCTGCCACTGCTTTCTGCGCGTCCTGCAATTTGATCTTTACCGCGGCATCATCCTTGAGTGTAATTGCTTCCGTATATTTTGTAACGGCATCGGCATATTTTTTTGTTGTGACAGCATCATCACCTTGTTTTACCAATGCATTGAACTTGTCATTCAGTTCTTTGTTTTTCGCTTCATCGGCAATAATCTTTTCTATTTCGGCTATTTTAGCAGGAGCAACGGTATTCTTGCTATCAAGCGTGAGCACTTCCTTGAATTTACCCAACGCAATATCATATGTTTTAGCCGTAGATGCCTGTTCTCCTTCTTGCAATAACTTAGCGATTTTCTCTGCCTTTTCTTTTTCAGCTTTTAAGTCTGCCAGTTTTTTGTTGATGACATCCAACTGCCCTTTTACATAGGTAGATGCCGTTTCGATTTTAAGAGCTTCTTCAAATTTCGCTTTTGCCTCTTCCCACTTTTCTTCTTTAACCAACTGTTCCCCTTCAGCCACCAATTTTTCATAGGCTGCTTTTTTCGCAGCGGCATCTTCTTCCGATTTAATGCTGGCATCCAGTTCTTTTAGTTTCTGTTGCGGGTATACTTCATTCGGCTTTAATTTCAATGCTTCAGCATAATTATCGCGCGCAGACCGGAAACTTTTTTGTTTGACCATGATATCTGCTGCTTCAATTAATTGCTTGTACTTTGCTTCATCCTCCTTTGCTTTGAGTCTTCGCCCGATCTCTTTTATTTGGTCCAGGGGGTATTGCTCATCGCTGATATCGGAAGCCTCGTAGTATTTTTCTTTTGCCTTTTCATAATCTCCGGCTTTGAATAAATTATCTGCTGCTGTGATGAGGTTAACATAAGCGGCATTTTCCTGCTGAAATTTCAGATTGTCTTCTTTTTGTTTCTGAATGAGTGCATCGATCTCATCGATTTTTGTAATCGGATACTGTTCTTTCGGTTTGTATTTGGTCGCTTCTTCGTATTTTGTCAGTGCTGTTTTATAATCTTTTGCTGCATACGCTTTATCCGCTGCCTGTATTGCTGCATTGTAGGCGACCTCGTTCTGCTGCGCCTTTTGTTCTGAATCTTTTAACAGCTTATCAATTTTATCAGCCATTATCTTTTTTCCGGCCTCGTCCACTGCCGGGTATCCTTGCTGACTCCATGTAAATTTACCGACGGGCTGTGTGTTGAGGAATGAAAAGTCTACTCCGGGTCTCTCCGAAAACACTTCCATATCCAGGGACTCGATTGGCTTGTAGTCTCCGGGAGGTAGGTCTTCCAGGTTCAATCCCTGGAAATTGAAATTAATTCGTTTACTGACGAAGCCTCCTTTCGTAAAGACCACATCAAATGGTTTGTTGTAGTCAACTTTTCCTTTGACAGAGTACCTTCCGTTCGATCCGGATGTTCCCGAAGCAACGGTCTGTGATCCTTGCATGATGGCAATGGTTACTCCCGCTTCTTTTTTGGCAAGATCCAGGTTGGATACACTCCCTTCGAACTTTACGTCCAGCATGGATTGACCGGTTCCAAAAAACGGAATGGTAAGAAGCAGAATAAGGAAAAAATTCTTCATAGTTATTACTTAAACGTACTACCTGTACAACCAGTTACAGATTTGGTTTAAATTTGATCAAAAAATAATACAAATATCGTAAAAATCTCTGAGAAAAGAGTTCAAAAATCATGCTAAACATTGAACAATTAAGTTTTTGGGAACGGAAAGAATTTTTTGAGCAAATCGATTTCCTGATTATCGGAGCCGGTATCGTCGGATGTTCTACAGCGTTTCATCTGCGTAAAAAATATCCGTCTGCCCGGATTTTAGTGTTGGAGAGGGGAGTTCTTCCGTGTGGTGCAAGTACAAAAAATGCAGGGTTTGCAAGCTTCGGCGGACCTGTAGAATTATTGGATGATCTGAAAAAACAAGATGCATCACTTGTTTGGGATACCATACAGGCAAGGTATGAAGGATTGGTGTACTTGCGCGAGTTGATTGGTGACAAAGCAATGGATTTTCAGCAAAACGGAGGATGGGACCTCATTACTCCCGATCAAACCGGATTATCGGAAGAAGTGCGTGACGGCTTGTCAGCAATGAACCAGGAGTTTTTCAGAATGACGGGGAACAAGGTGCTGTTTTCAGAGGATCAAACAGCCGCCGGTCGATTCGGGTTGTCAGGAATAGAGACGTGTTTCAATATTGCGTTGGAAGGGCAAATTGATACAGGGAAAATGATGAAACGATACCATCAATTGATTGTAGGTGCCGGGATTCATATTCTGTATGGAATTACCGTTCACTCCATTGATGAACAGCAGGGAATTGCTGAAACTTCCATCGGTGCTGTTTCTGCGTCAAAAATAGCAGTTACTGTCAACGGGTTCACACAACAATTGCTAAAAGATGAGGATGTTATTCCTGCGCGTGCTCAGGTGTTAGTGACGTCTCCCATTCCCGATCTTTCCCTGAAAGGAACATTTCACTACGATTTCGGGTATTATTATTTCAGAAATTTTGAGAATCGCATTCTGTTGGGAGGAGCAAGAAACCTGGATATTGAAGGTGAGACAACCTACGAAATGACTACAACTTCGCTGATTCAGGATCGTTTGCAGCAGTTGCTTCATGAAATGATTGCTCCCGGAGCGTCGTATACGATCGATTACCAATGGAGTGGAATCATGGGGATGGGGGCATCGAAATATCCGATTATCAAACGGGTAAACGATAATGTTGCTGTCGGAGCCAGACTCGGGGGAATCGGTGTGGCGTTGGGAACGAATGTCGGTAAAAAACTTGCTGAATTGATTTAGTTGCGAGTGGAAAGTTGAAAGTGGAGAATGATGCCAACTTTCAATTCACCACTAAAATAACAACTTCGTATCCCGTATGTTTTCGGATATTGATCACCGATCCGTCTTCAAATAACAGGTATTGTCCTTTGATTCCACTCAGTTTTCCTTCAATCAATGGTGTTTTATCCAGCGAGAGGCTTTTTATTTTTTCAGGATATTGTTCAACCGGGTAGTGTAACTGAATAATTTCATCGTTTTCTGAGAAAAATTCAGTCAGATCAGATGGTAATTGATCGTGCAGTGACCATTTTTCTTCTTCCAGATCAATGCTTTCGTCAATTTCATTTTTCAGCATTCGCTGCCAGTTGGTTTTGTCTGTGAAAAAACTTTTCAGAGCAACCTCCAGTTTTCCTGCTTCATAACGATTCGGAGTTTCTGCCAGCCGTATGGCTGATGCAGCTCCCTGATCCATCCATCGGAACGGTACTTGCGTTGCACGGGTTACTCCGACTTTCACCGTATCTGATGCCGCGAGGTACACGACGTGTGGTTGATTGTGATTAGCTTGTTCCCACTCAATATCCCTTCCTTCTCCTAAGTGGGCACGACACAATTCCGGACGTAAAATGCACTCCGAAGCTTCTGGCGCTGATTGAAAGCACTTGAAGCATAGACCGTCCTGGAACGTTTTTTTTATTTTAGTACCACAGGATGAGCAGAAGATTGCTCCTGTGTGCTGGAGTTGAATCTGTTTCCCGATCAGTGAATTGACTGACAGGTTTTCACCATCCAATAATAAACTGTACTCAATGGGATCATTGAATACAGTTTTCATTTTATGCAGTATTCCTTTCACTATTGTTCAGGTAAAATATTCATTTTATCTGCAAAGTGGTAACAATAGTCGCGGAGGTCTTCACAGATGTTTTTTTCTCCTGTCGCTTTTTCAAAGGTATCCGCCATTGTTAGCAACGTCTGGTGAAAAAATTGTTTCATTTCCTCAACGGACATGTCTTTTGTCCACAGGTCAATCTTCATCGTATTGCTGGCGTTCGGATCCCAAAGTGAAAGCATCAGCGCACGTGCCTGCGCATTGTCTACTCCACCGTCTGATGCGCTCCATTGGATTCCCAATGGCAGGTTGTTTTCGTTTAATCCAACGGATAATTTAATTTCAGATGTTTTTACAATTTTATCTTCTGCTTCCATATTCTTACTATTATTCCGGTTCGTATGCCTGTAAAATTTCGTTGTAAGGTGTATTGATTAATTCTTCAACAGTTATTTTGCTTGTTTCCATGTAATTCTTCACGATTTTCCATCCCAGGAATTGTCCCAGTCTGTCCGGCCCTTTCTCCGGAAGACCGGAAGTAAAAGGTCCTTCCTGTAACATATTGCGCGCGTTTCTTTCATCCGTTTTGAACAACATGTTCTCATCGACAAGGTATTTCCAGAAGCTATACTCATTGTCATTGGCCCATTTCAAGTCCTTTTCGGAATACCGTGTAATGATGTGTTTTGCTGCGGAAGGCATAGCTGCTTCTGTAAGATACAAAGCCTTCCCGTGATAAATAATTTCTTCAGCCAGGTTTCCCTTTACTTCGGGAAGAATATGCGTGAGCGTCCATGAAAGTACGGCATCCCTTTCCATGTAGCTGCGGTCAAATCCTTTTTTCATCCAGTCGTAGAAAGGTTCGGAAGGCAATTGTTTGATGGTTGGTGATTCTGCGCCAAGGTATTGATCCAGCCCGATTCCTATTTCATGTTCCGTACAAAACGCGCTACTGTTGAATAGCGAGTTTTGAAACACAATCTGCTGCGGGATTTTTGCATCCGGCAGGTGTGTCTTCAAATGTCGGAAAGCGAGGATTAACTTCTTTTTATAGGAGCTAAGATCGCGGAATTGACCGGCGATTTCTTTTTCCAGCCGGATGATGTTCGTGTCTGCGCGGTACTGTAGAATACTATTGACAAACGCTGTGTCGTGAACACGTCCGATCCGCATACAATAACCGATCTGATAGTCAAAGATATCGGAAATGGAGGAGGAAAGCTCTTTTCTGAGTTCCGGTAATTGTTCCGCAGGGGTGTTGTACAACAGGGAATCCAGGTTGGTAAAACCGATCTGAACGTTTGTAGTGCTGATATCAATATCCAACGGATCGTGTTTACAAGCTGCGAGGGCTAAAAACAACAGGATGAAACAGAAAAACTTTTTGAGTGTCATTATTTTGTTTAATTTCGCATCAAAATTAGTTAATTTGGGTTGAATAATCGACCACTTTTGTTGAACAACTAAAATATTAAGATGAAAAAGGTTTTACTTTCAGTTAGTGTTCTTGCAGTTACATACTTATCCATGGGGCAGGATGCTGCAGATAAAAAATTCCAGGGAGGATTAGTAGCGGGAGTTGGATTGAATTTCCAGAACATGGGAACAAAGAACATCGAAAAAAACGGTGTTGGAAATGACCTGCTGATTGGTGGAAATATGAACATCATGTTCAATGAAACGATCGGTTTGACGACCGGAATTGAATTTGAGTTTTCTACAACGAAATTTAAAACTGGTCCCAATCCTTTGTTCTATTATTTCAACGATACAAAAATCATCGGAATTGAAGATGCGGCAGAGGCAAATGGTATATTCCTCTTACAGGAACGCAAGCAAAAATCAACATATCTTACAGTTCCTACGATGTTATTGTTCCGAACAAAGTTTATCGGTTATGTGCGTTATTTCGGTAAGTTCGGGATGCGTCACAGCTTTTTGTTAGGACAAAAATCAAATGATACCGGAAATTCTTTCGCATTTACCGATTTGGGAAGTTTACCTGCGAATTTCGGAGCTACTGTGGAGCAAAAAAACATGAAAGCTTCTAACGAAGTACTCTTCTACAAAGGATCGGTTGGTGTAGCCGGAGGTGCTGAATGGAACTTTACCGGAAGTACATGCCTGATGGCTGAAATCGGGTATTATTATGGAATTACCCCGTTGTATTATAACAGAAACAACGCGTACATGTTTACATACGAAGCGGATAACAACGGAGCGATGGTACAGCGACCTGTTTCCAACAAAGCGACACAGGGACAGTTACAATTGAAAATATCAATCTTGTTCTAAGAACACTTCCACACTTTTTTCATATATTTTGAAGGCAGAAGAGGTTTCCAGGCACATTCGGGAATGGTTGACAGATTACCTGCAGTCGACAAGGTTGTCCGGTTTTGTCGTAGGAATTTCAGGAGGCATTGATTCCGCGTTGGTTTCTGTACTTTGCGCACAGACAGGAGCACAGACGATTCTGTTGACAATGCCGATCCGTCAGACAAAAGCCGAATATGACAGGGCGGTTCAACACATGGATCAACTGAAAGAGCGTTACCCTAACGTTGTTTCTTTGGAAGTTAACCTTACAGATACGTTTGAGACATTTGAACGTACCATGCCGTTTGATCTGAATGTCAATCACCTGGCAATGGCAAATTCCCGTTCCCGTTTGCGAATGACTACCTTGTATGCTGTTGCACAGGCAAATGGCTGTCTGGTTGTCGGAACGGGGAACAAAGTAGAAGATTTTGGTGTGGGATTCTATACAAAATACGGTGACGGAGGAGTGGATATTTCCCCGATTGCGGATTTGAATAAAACACAGGTGTTTGAGTTGGCGCGCCATTCAGGAGTGATTACAGCTATCCTGGAGGCAAAACCGACAGATGGTTTGTTTGAAGATGGCAGGAGTGACGAAGACCAGATCGGAGCTACCTATCCCGAATTGGAGTGGGCGATGGATTTTTCAGGAGAAGAATCCGGTCTGAGAGAGCGTGAAAAGGAAGTTTTAGCTATCTATCGACGTTTAAACCGTATTAATCAGCACAAAATGCAACCGATTCCGGTTTGTTTCATTCCAAAAGCGTATCTTTAGGGTCCAAAGAGTTTTTAGATGAAGAAAATATGCTTTTTGTTTGCCTTTTCTGTGTTCATCACTACCGGGCAAATTGATCTGAATAAGTTTACTACACTACAGTCATCCGGGAAGATTCCTTCCGATTTCTCTGCCTTAACCCATGAAAAAGTCGCGGGTGATAACCAACGGAATACCAACCTGACGGAAAAGTCGGATGAAGAATTTAAACAAAACATTCATTATTCGATCGATCAGATCATTCACTCCGGACAATGTGTATACGGTGATCCGATTTCTGTTTATGTGGATAAAATCGCGCAACGGTTATTGAAAGACGACAAAGAACTGTATTCAAAACTTCGGTTTTATACCCTTAAATCCAATGTCAGCAACGCGTTTTCAACGCATCAGGGGATCATTGTTTTTACAACAGGATTGATTTCTCAGTTTGCCAATGAAACGCAGTTGGCCTATGTTCTGGCACATGAAATTGTCCACTACCGGGAAGAACACGTCGTTCAGACGTTTGAATGGAAATTACAGCATGAGTACAACCGGGAAAATATCGGGCAGTTTAATAATTATTCGAAAGAAAAAGAATTTGAAGCAGATAGCAAAGCCGTCGATATGTGTCTGAAAGCAGGGTACTCTGCTACGGAGATATACAATTCTTTCGATGTACTGATGTTTTGTCATTTGCCGTTTGACGAGATAAAATTCCCGTCAGATTATTACAATACGCCATTATTTTTTGTTCCCGAAAAAGAATTCACAACGGAAGTGTTCCCGATCAAAATTGATGAAGCCTACGATGATGCAAACAGTACGCACCCGAATGTGGAAAAGCGAAAAGAAACCATCCGTCCGCACCTGGAAAATCAATTCGGAACGGGAAATGCGTTTGTCGGAAGTACGGATGAGTTTACAACAATCCGGAATTATGCCCGTTTTGAATCTGTGCGCACCAGTATTATTGACCTGGAATTATCCAAAGCGTTGTACCAGCTTTTCCTGCTTGAAAAGGAATTTCCGGACAATTACGCATTAACCAGGTGGAAAGCACATACCTGGTTAGGACTATTGAATGCTAAATTAAACGGACACTGGACAGATGTAACGGTACCGAAACAAAAACTGGAAGGAGAAAGTGCTGTTTTGTATCAATACATTAAAAAACTGGATAAATACGCAGTCAGTTCCCATGCACTTAGAACGATAACAGACGCGTTATCCGTTTATCCCGATAGTGAAGAATTAAAAAAGATCCGTTCATCAATGATGAAGATCATCGCTGCTTCCGGAAGCTGGTCCTGGACGAAATACAGTGATATTCCGTTTGAAAAAGCGTTTGAGCCCAAGGTAGAAGAGAACGATTTACTTGTTTCAGGGACAATAGATTCGACGAGTACACAGGCAAATGAACCCTTGACGAAATACGATCGGATTAAAGGTACCGGTGCAGGGAAAAGTACATCAGCAACAGCTATCAGTGATTCATCCAGGTACTATTTGTTCGGAATTTCCGACCTGATTTCCGACCCGTCTTTTTTGAACGAGTTTAAAGGTTATCAGGAAGAAGCAGATAAACTGAGCGCTGAGCGATCAGCTAAAAAGAAAGCGGGAGGCAAAACAGCAAAGACATCTTCTGTTGTCGGGGAACGTCTGATTGTTGTAGAGCCAAGCACGGTATACATTACCCGGCAAAATTATGATTTCGAAAAAACAGATGCTTATCAAACGAAATTAGTAGAGGCCATTAATTACACGGCTGAAAAAGAAGGAGTGAAATTGTTTGATTACAGTACCAAATCGCTCAACCAGGGGGGGACAGATGTCTTCAATCAACGAAATACAATGATGAATTACCTGCTTCAGTACGCGGCATTGCCTGAAGCGACGCACTTTGTTCCGGTAGATTTTGAATTGATTCAGCACATCCAGCAAAAATGCGGAACAAGCAGGGTGTTGTTTTCCTGGACGGAATATTATACCAATGCGAGAGGTGCAGTTGCATCTGTTATTACAGGAGCGATTATTCCACCTCTTTTTCCTGCGATGTTGCTCACAGGAGTTTCAAAGTATAAGTTATGTGAAATTGCGTTTATCGTTTTTGATATGGAAGAAGGAAATGTAAGTTATGTTCAATCAAATAAAATGAAAACTTCGGGAGGAAACCTGGTGTTGAAGAGCGAAGTTCACAACTTATTTAACGCAAAAAAATAAGCGCAATGAAACAATTTATCAGCTATAGTTTTTGTTTGCTTTTTAGTTTTTCGGCGTCGTCTCAAGGAGGATATTTCGGAAAAAAAACAGTTGTTTCTGTTGATGGATCACTTCGTGCAACCTTAATTTATCAGAGCATGTTGAGCAATTACAGGTACAACACGGGAACACTGACAGGTGAGTCGTCTAATCCGGTTATTGCCGGTGGTTTTACGGCTTCTTTATCGCATTATTTTACAAAAAATGTAGGAATTGGCATTGATTTCAGTATGACATTCAATCAACTGAAAATGCCATATGCAAAACAACTGTCTTATCTCCCTGATTATAACCAGGGATATTATATCGATTATAACTCAACTGCTACGATTGAAAAAATGAACATGCGCACCTATTATATCATCCCGAAATTTGAATGGGCATCGCGTGGAAATTTACCAATCGGAATTTGTCATAGCATCGGAATCGGTTATGCGAATTCTGTACTAACAAACGATAATTACCGAATCCTGGTACGCAACCTGTACGATAATAACGGGAACCTTATCCCGAGTATGGAATACAAGGAAAGTACCTCTACACAGCGCACGTTGCATGGTGTTGTGTTAGAATATGGTGTGAAATTACGTCTTCCGGTCACTTCATTTATGGCGGTGAATGTAGCTTCCAATCTGCGGTTTCACATGCCACATCTTCAAAACCTTACGATGGGAGGAGATAGTGAATACATTGATTGGGAGGAAGATGTCCGCAGGTCTATGCGCACCAGTCGTGGTTCAAATATCATGGACATCCGCGCCGGGTTGTCGTTTATCCTGTTTTAACAGTTGGATTACGTTGGTGGAAACTCCATTGCTGAGTGTTCTGTCTCATTGTTTGAGATTGACGAATCATTGATCTGGTTTATAAATAACAATGGCCCCATAATCGGAGCCATTGTCATACTATCTATTCTAACTATTCTTACAACCTGTCGTTAATCCTTTATTACTCTCATCAGTGTCATTTGATCTCCACGATAAACGCGAACAAAGAATATATTTGACGGATAGGTTGAAAGATCAAATGTTGTTTGCGCTGCATGTGGCTCAGTCGTTTCAAGTACTTTTCCAAGCAGGTCGATCAGTTCTGTACGCTCAATCGGGGCATCAGTTGACGTAATCGTAACCGTGCTGTTTGTTGGTACAGGATAAACACTAAGTGTTGCATCTTGTTGCAGTTCGTCGATTCCCACGAAGTCAACTTGTATGCAGTTTGAAGTATCTGAGCAACCATAAACATTGTCTGTGATGATGACCGCATAACTTCCTGTGTGCTGTGCCTCAAATGATGCACCTGTTTCACCGGAAACCGGAGACATGTCGAAACAGTTCACCCATTGAGCTGTCATGTCGACAAGTGTTCCTGCGCTAAGTACAGGCCCTGATGAAAAAATTGATGCCATCACTGTATGAACGGTAATTTTCATTTCGTCAGTTGCCGTACATCCGTTCGTATCTGTTCCTGTAACCGTATAAATTCCGGTTGCCTGAGGCGTAAATGGCATTCCATCCGTTACACTATGATTCCAGGCGTAGGTTTCTGCCCCTGTTCCGGAAAGCGTGTATTCTTCTCCTTTACAAAGATCCACATCCGGTCCTGCCGAAACGATTGGTAGTGCGCTGACGGTTATGGTGACCGTATCTTCTTTACTACACCCGTTATCATCTGTTCCGATAACGATGTATGTTGCTGTATTTTCCGGTTCAAACGCAACGTTATCCGTTATATTGTTATTCCATACATAAGAAGTGGCACCTTGTCCTGCCAGTGTCGCAGAATTACCCTCACAGACATTGAAATCCGGTCCTGCGAAAACATCCGGGTTCTGATTGACGGTTAGGGTAAACAGATCGGTTCCCGTACATCCTACTGAGTCGGTACCAATGACAGAATAAGTTACAGTTGTATCTGCCAGAAATGCCACGCTGTCTGTAATACCATTATCCCATGCGTAGGTTTCTGCCCCTGTACCGTAAAGCAATACTTCTGTACCTGCACATACTGTTGACGCTGTACTGGTTATTTCTACAACGGGTATGGAAACAACTACATCAAGTGTATCGTGCAATGTAGTTGCACATCCCGGAATGCTTGCTGACACAGTATATTCCGTTGTCATTGACGGTGCTGCCGGAATAGAAGTTGTTGTTTCTCCTGTTCCCCATGTTATTACTGTTCCGGGTTGATCGGCCAATGTATAATGAATCATCCCGTTCCATACACGCGGTTGATAAACGGCACCGGTTCCCATGGTAAACGGATATTCCATGCCACCTCCCTCAAGAAACGTAATATTAGCATCGCTGCTGTATACGTTCCCCACATTGGTACCGTTTGAATAGTTCAGAGCGACTCCTCCCTGTACACTGGAAGTTACATAGAATGCGTACGTTTCTCCTGCAGGTATTGTGATGTTCACATCGACTGCTACCGGTGAAAACCCTCCTGTATATGCTACAGGTGCAGAACCGATGAACGTCCATGCTGAAGGTGTGTTGGCAAAACCATTCCAGGTGCCGGTTTTGTAATAAATCTCAATGGTTGTGTTTCCCATTGGAGAAGCATCAAATGAGAGGATGGTTACCGCATTCGTTGCCACAATGTCGAACATATTTCCACGGTGATTGTTCCCTGCTGTATTGGAAGCCTGAAGTTGCATACCTTCTCCGTTTGCCAATGCATTGAGAGTGATGCTGTCTCCGGCGCAGATCAATGAATCCGTGGAGCTGAGAATAACCGAACAAGGCTGTGCATATGCATTGGAACTAACTAATAACACAAATAGCAGAACTCCGATGGAAATCTGTAAGTAAGTAAAATTTTTCATCTAAAATAGTTTTTGACAAAGGTATTTAAAGCACTGTATTTCAGATCAAGGGTAAACACCTGTTCTTAACAATCAGGTAATTTTTATCGTTTCGTTTAACATTTCTGTTTTTGAGGTAATTGGTGATCACAATCAGTGAAAAGTGTATACAGCAATGGTGTGATGGTGCACACCGCCACATTTGAAATGAAATACATTTTTAAGGAAGTTTAGTTTTCTGTATGCTATGCTTCCGGTGCCAGCCGTAGCCGGATACCGTCGATGGCTTCTGAAATGTGAATCTGGCATCCCAGGCGACTGTTTGGCTTTACAAAAAATGCCTGATCAAGCATGTCCAGCTCATCATCGGATTGTTCCGGTAATTCATGATCTGATTCCAGGTAACACTGGCAGGTGGCGCACATCGCCATTCCTCCGCATTCTCCTGCTACAGGTAATTCATAGGATTTACACAGTTCCATGATGTTCATGTTCATGTCTGTGGGGGCAAGTAACGCATGTTCCTGTCCTTCTCTGTCGATAATGATTACTGTAACGTCGGTCATTGTTTCTGAAATTCCCTGCAAATATACCCTAAAATCTTAAGATCAGCTTCAGGTTGAATCGTCTTTGCGTCAAATAATTCGGTACGGCATAATACCCGCCATTGACATCCTGAACCCATTGTTTGGACATCTCGTTGTTTATGCCTAACAGGTTGTAGACTTCAAATGAAAGAATCGCATCGGTAAATGCTTTATTGAAAAAGTTTGTTTTTACCTGCTGATTGTTCTTCTCTTTCATGCGTTTATTGTAGAGAAAGTCATATGAAGTACCGAAGTCAACCCGGAAATAGGATTTCATGCGCAAGGTATCTTTATAACGATCATATCCCGGAGGGCCAAAGGGAAGTGGTGTTCCGAATTGCAGTCCCACCTGAACGCTCAATGCTTCAAAATTCGGCATCTGATCCTGAATCAGTACTCCGATATTGACCAACTGGTCTGTCGGACGCGGAATGTACCCCGGAGAAATGACAGCTGAGTCAACCACGACCTGGTCATCACTGTATCCGAAATAAATCTTTTCGCCCGCAGCATTGTAATATTCCGTATAGGAATCAGACTTGATGTCTTCTCTCGTCTGCATGATTCCCAGCTTGAAATACGAAGTGATTCCCTCAATAAATTCACCGTTGAGGTTAAAATCAATTCCGACAGCATACGCAGTTGCGTCATTGTTGGCATAGTAGCGGGTTCTGACATTTTCAACTTTGTACGGATTCACATCCCACATGTACTTGTAGAATACTTCCGTGGTAAATTTGAACGGGTTATTTCTTCCCCACATGAAAAAGAACATGTCATATCCGAGTACGGCATGGTATGATTTCTGGGACAGTACATTGGTGTTTAAAGCTCCCTGGAATGTCCTCATTTCCCGGTAAATCGGTGGTTGATAATACAACCCCGTAGAGAAACGCAGGCTCACATTCCGGCGTTCAATGGTAGAATCTTTTACCAGGTATGCTCTCGGGTAGTGCATCACCGAAATACGCGGTGTAACAAAGAACTCATTGTTTACACTGGTATAAGCAGCACGTGTTCCTACGGAAAGCGCCCATTTGGTGGCAGATGCCTGTATCGTGTCCCGGAAGGTAACTTTGTGCTTGACTTTATTTGCGTCTTTGTATGTTTTGGAGAGTTGTACCGGATGATCAATTTTTGTACGTGACCATACCGAATTCAACTGAACGTGACCACTGAGCCTGCTGGCCTGCAAGTTTAATTTCCCTTTGATGACTTCCGATAAATTGACCTTGTGGTCATTCGATTGCGGTAAACTATATCCTGCTGAGTCAACAAGTTTCCACTCGCTTAGCACGTCATAAAAGTCATCCTGCTGGTAATTGAGTCCCCACAACAAATCAAATTGATTGTGTTTTGTACGTTCGGCATTCAGAAACCCGTTTTTCAGGGAGCGGCTTCCGGTATGATAGATGTTCAGAATAGTTGCGCGCAGGCGGTTGCGTGCATGGTCGAGGAAGGTTCCCACTCCCAGTACCGCAATGGAGTCTCCGTATTCTTCTTTGGAAGGATCTGTTTCCAACTGATTGATGTAATATTGTCCCTGTACATCAAAGTACTCGCGTTCATCGGAATGAAATGCCGTGGCAAAGAAATTTAATTTGGTTTTACTGTCTTCAGAAGCAAACGCAAATTTTGTTCCTCCCATCATTGTACGGAAACGGGTTTGCTCTTTTCCGTCGAAGTAAATCATCAGGGAGTACGCTTCATTGGCCGGACCGAAGTTGGTCTGTGCCGTTTGCGGGGTGAATGAGTAATTGTTGTCCGAAATATGTGCAATTGCAGACCAGGTCCATTTATCGCTGATGATGTACTCCGTCAGTAACTGTGCGTCCCAGAATACAGGATTGTAAGCGCCTTTTGTGGGAAGGGAATTCAGGAAGTAGCCATTGGAGCGATACCGTGCCCCCATCATGTAGCTGAACCGTTTCTTTTTCCCCAACTGTTGTTCCAGGTGTCCTTCTACCCCGAGCATGGAGGCCATGACCGATCCTTTAAATTTTTCAGGAGTCCGGTATTTTATATCCAGTACGGAACTCATTTTATCGCCGTATTGCGCATCAAACCCTCCTCCGGAAAAGCTAAGAGATTCAACCAGTGCACTGTTGATGAAACTCATTCCTTCCTGTTGCCCGGCCCGTGTCAAAAAAGGTCGATAGATTTGAAACCCGTTCACATAGACCAGGTTTTCATCGTAATTACCTCCCCGTACATTGTAGTTGGAAGTGAGTTCATTACTTGAACGCGCCGCAGTGGTGAACACCAGTACATGCTCCGGACTCTGCAGGGGAATTGTCTGCCAATCCCTGAGTTTGATGGGAGTCAGTTCAAAAGGTTTTTCAATGTTGTGGATGACGGTGTGTCCCTGCAAGTCTCTTACATTCACTTCCGGAATTGTTTGAACCGGAGGCAGGGAAGTCGACTGTTGATCCTGTACATAAAATTGCTGAACCAGCTTAAATGAATCTCCGGGAATGGTATATTGAATGACCAGGGAGTCTCCTACATGTGCGGAAAATGAAAAGTGCCCGTTTAGATCGCTGAAAATCGGGGTGTTTCGCTGATTTATCCGGATCAGAACATCGCTGACACCTTCCTGTTTTTTATTGATGCATCGTCCGTTGACCACTACTTCCTGTGAGAAAGCATGGGTTAGAAAACATAAGAAAATCAGAAAAATCCAATTACGCATGGGGGCAAAAATAACCTTACAAACGGAAAAATAGGTGCTTTATTTCAGAATAATGTTTCAAAGATTGGTTTTTTCGAGTGAACAGTACTGAATTGTGCCTTATTGCGGGCAGTCAAAGTTCTTTTTTTAACATTAAAAGTTGGGATTTAATCCATTCCAACCGGGAGATGACAGCATCAACATCATGTGTTACTGTTTCAACAGGTGCCTGTTTCTTTTTCAATTCCTTTTTAGCACCTTCCAAAGTAAACCCCTGAATTTTAACTAACTGATAAATCTTGTTAAAAATTTCGATGTCTTTTGGAGAGAACAGACGGTTTCCTTTTTTATTTTTTTTGGGTTGAATAAGTGTAAATTCTTTTTCCCAAAACCTTATCAACGAGTGGTTTACGTCAAACATTTCTGCTACCTCACCAATCGTGTAATACAGTTTATTTAAGGATTTTATGTCGATTTTAGGAGTCAAACCGGTTTTTTATTTATCCGAAATTAGTTATAATTTTGCAACTTCAGGAAAATGAACGAATGAAATTTATTGTTTCTCTATTGGCAGCGTGTATTTTTTCAGCCTGGTCTTTTGGTCAGTCTGCGCCTGCTGGTACGGATACAATTTCGGTTAAAAAAACAGATTCACTTACTGTGAATGAAAAACCTGTTTTGAAAAACGGGAAACACATCGACGACATGATTTCATTTGCCAAAACATTCCTGGGAACACCCTATCGGTATTCGGGAAGTTCTCCTTCCGGGTTTGATTGCTCTGGTTTTATCAATTATGTAATGGGAGGTTTTGGATTTTCATTGCCCCGATCCAGTTACGCCATCGCTGAACTGGGAAAAACAGTCAAGCTGTCAGAAGTACAACCCGGAGACTTACTGTTTTTTAAAGGAAGAAACATCAATTCGACGACTGTCGGACATGTCGCAATGGTTGTTGAGGCAAATGAACATGAGATTAAAATGATTCACTCATCGACTTCCAGAGGGGTCATTATTGAAAACTTCAAGAACAGTAAATACTACATTCCGCGCTTTATCAAGGCAAAGCGAATGGAGTATACCCGTGATTAAAAGAAACACCCCCGAAATTCAGTGATTCCGGAGGTGCTCCGGTTTTTGGTTTACTTATGAACGATTACCAATTTGGTTTTGTTATAGCTCGACCGGGCAGATTCAAGACCAATAAAATAAACACCCTCACTTAGCTTGTTTGTAGGAATGGTTATTTCTTGTGCATTGACCGGAAATTTCGATACCACATTCCCGTTGACAGAAGAAATGGTCAGATTTCCTGTTACAGGTTGCTCAAACCGAATGGTGACGTTGTCCGCAGCCGGATTGGGGAATGCTGTAAAAGTTGATAGCGACTGAAGTTCTTCCACACCCAATGGTTGGATTGTACACCCCTCTATTCCCGCATCGTACCATTGCTGAATACTGTCAGCAACAAGTAGTAAATCAGCTGCATTCTGAAGGCTGTTGCCGCTTCTGTTGTACAAAATGGCAAAGGATAATTCTTTTTTACCTCCCGGGAGCAGGATAGCGTCGAATGTGGTTAATGTTCGTACGTCACGCGGAGGGTTTCCTATACCAGTTTCACTGTATGAGTTGCTAACCAACGGACTTTCGTGGTACATGAAACGAGTAGGATTCCCGTTATTGTCGAGTATGTTGCTTCCGTCACTCCAGTACCCGTTCATATTCATCCACATTCCGGAGGCAAAAGATGGTAATATGTGAGGATAACTTGAACTACTAATATCTTTGTAGGCAATAAATGAACTTGCTTTTTGATTCAAAGACAGGAAACCTGCAGCAGGCGGGTTTGTACCAAAACCCGGAATTCCTGAATTGGGTTCATCAATATTATCGGCATTGTAAGCATAAAATACGTTTTTAGTTGTATCACACCCGACATAATCATCTGTCGAATTACCGATATCATTGTCGGCAAATAAGCTGATTTTAAAATCTTGCCACATCGTATTTGTCCGATTGTAAACTGTTACATCCATGAATGTCGTGTTGTTCAACGCGTTATCTGATAAGTACTGGTAAAACATGTAATGTACTTCTATGTGGATGGGTTCTCCCTGTGTTTCGGTGTGTAAGGTATAATCGTTAAGTATCATGTAAATTGCTTCGCATCCTTTGATGAGCGGATACTCTCCCAGTTGCGGTTCATAGATGTCATTTTGATTCAAGTCCCGGAAAGGAGCCAATTTTTCGGCAACTCCAAAATCAGTGTCTCCGTTTCCCGGCCAATTCAAAATGCCGGACGGAATCACATATCCGGGTGTATTCCAGGATTGCATGTGTGTTTCTATTTCGGCGCTTGTTACCTGCCAGATTGCATTGCCGTATGCATTTCCGTAATCGGATGTGCTGTACGGGCCCGGTTTGAAATCAGACCCGGATTCTCCGTACCGCATCCCGGCTAACTTGATTTGACCATTTTCATCAACTGCCCCGAACCAGAAGGCTGTAGCATAGATTAATGATGTGTTGAGTGATTTTGGTACGTAGTATACACCTCTGGCAAACATGGGGTCATTGAAAAAAACACCTGAATTGGAAACCCTGTATTCAGCATTATTTACATCCATTGTGGTGTAATAATTCTGCGCCTGTATCCAGTGGAAATTTAACAACAGAAGTGCGATCGTGTGTAAAAATCTGTTCATAGCTTTTCTTATTAGTGTGATGTAAAGGTACACTGCTAATGACAGATAAAAAACTGATTTTAAACTAATTATTGTTGGTTTTAAACATGTCTAAAACATGATCTTGCACAGTTAACCAGCTGACAATAAGAAGATTGCTTTGATTGGAATTATACAAGTTTCTGATAGGTTTTCCACCACAAATCCGGAATTTCATTTTTCATGGCCCGCTCGTAATCTTCCTGGTTACACGGAACTAAATAATGCCGTTCATATTTTCTTCCTTCTTCCGCAGGGTAGGGAACCTCCATCCACCAACGAGCAGATTTGTCACTTTTATAAAATGTCAATTGTTCGGTGAAATCATCCAGGTGAACAATGAATTTCATGTACTCTTTCCGGGTTCCGATCGGGAAATCGCCTACGCGTGCATTGACGCCGTCGATAAAGTACCAGATGATTTGTGCGACCAGGTTCGAGATGTTTACAGCAGTCGATTTTTCGGGCAAATAATTAAAAATCCCGATGCTGGTCAACTTATCACTTACCCCGGCATAGCGTGCCATCTGACACATTTGCTCTGCATAAAACCCGTTGGGATTTGTATATTGACTATCGACCAGTTCACTGTACCGCAGACTTGTCAGATCAATGCTCAGGATGTCTGAATTTCTCAGGTGTGGTTCAGCGCGTTTGAAATCGGCATTGAATTCGCCCAGGCGGCAATAATCGAAGTAAAGTTTTTCAAATAATTCCAGTTCATCTTTTTTAGCAAACGGAATCTGAAGTCCTATATTGGCGTGATTGAACAAGTAGCAGGGGCGTTGAACCAGTAGCTGGCTGATGTACCCTTCCGCATGAATTTCTTCGTCGGGATTACCAATGTCTAATTTGGAATCAATACTGCACAGGTTGACAAATTGTTCTAATTTTTCATAACCTTTGTACAACGCCATTGTCATGTCCTGCGACCCGCCGATTAAAACGGGAATGATCTGGTTTTTTACCAGCTCCGCGACAATCTTTCCGACAGCAAAGTATGTATCGTTGACAGATTCTCCGGGTAACACATCCCCCAGGTCGTACAGTTGTTTTTCCCAACCACCGGATGAATGAAGTTCATACAACTGTTCCCTGAATTTTTCGCTTGCGGGATTTGAATAGTTGGATTTTCTGAATTCAGGAACATAGAATACGGCAATTCCTCCTTTTTTCAGTTCCGGGAACCCATGTTCAGTATGTATATCGATTTCTTGTCCCAGCCCACTTTCCGATAGGCGTTCAGATGCGACCGGGGCAAAGTAAAACGAAATATCTTCCATAATTTTATTAGTTTGTTTCAAAACTAAGGTGAATCACAATGTGAATTACATCCTTTTTATGAAAGTATGAACGATGAGATGTTTAGAAAATGAGCCGTATGTCATTAAAAAAGCCGATTGTCGTCCTTGCGGGACTGAAACAATCGGCTTCAGTTATATATATTGACGACCATTACAGGAATGTCCTCAGCGGACAAAAACGGTCGGATGGTCCAATCAGAAACGGTATCCCACTGTCAATTGCAACAAGAAATTCTTGTACCGCGGGTCGGTGGATGTACCATCCCCCTTATTGTCCTGGAAGTCCATAGCCGCTCTCGGAGAGATGACAAAGTGACGGATATTGAAATCAAGTCCCAGGTGGATTCCCAGCATGTTTTTTCTCCAGTTGTCGTTTTCAAACTGTTGTTCATCTTCACTTGACAGGTTTCCGACAGAGAGTTTATCCTTTTGGCTGAGCTGGAACCCGATTTGCGGTCCGGCAACAATACTCAGGAACGGTGCGGGCCGGATGGCAACAAGCAGGGGAATGTCAAGGTAATTCGTAGTTCGTTCCATTTCATAAGGAATCGTCATAAATGTACCTGATCCTCTGAACCCTTTTTGAGAAAACATCACTTCAGGTTGTAAGGCGACGATTCTTCCCAGTGGAATGGTTGCGAAAACACCACCTGCGAACCCTGCTTTCGGGTCAGCGGAGAAATCTTCCGCTTTTGTATCCCAAATATTGGAAACGTTTGCACCTGCTTTAACACCAAAAGTAAATCTTTCTCTTAAATCGTCTTGAGCAACCGCTGCTGCAGAAATGAATAGTCCAACGGCCAATACTCCTAAATTTTTTGTAATCATAACATCTAATTGTAAAAGGTTTCTACTATTTATGCAGATTGATTTTCAACCGGCTTTTTCTAAAGGTAAGTAAAAAAATAAATTGCTTTTTTGACTTTAACAATCGTTAACGCTTTAAAAAAGGACACTTTTCAGCGACAAATATTTTACTGTTTCGGGACTAACTATGTGTGTATTTGATTAAAAAACGTAGCTTTGTTCCAGTCTTAAAATGCAATGAGATACCAAACACACATGGCAAAAAATCACCTGGCAATAGACATTAATACATCTGCGGTTCGTTTTGTTAAATTGAACGGCGATTTTGTAATTCAGGAAAAAAACATTCGTTTTACTGATAAGCAAGATTACCGGTACAAGCAGCAACTGGAGGAATTCTGGGAACAAACCGGATGGAAGGAAACTGATTTTGACGATGTCAGCTTATCCTGGTCGGAGAAGCAGACTTCCCTGGTTCCCGTGAATGTGTTCAATGAATCGGATAAGGAGTCAATTTTTGCATTGTCGTTCGGCCGGCATGTTCAGAACGATGAAATTGATTACAACCGGTTGCCCGTGCAGGGAGTGGTGAACGTGTTTTCCATTCCGATGTGGGTGAAATCATTTTTTGTCATCCGTTTTCCCCGCATTGTCATCCAGCACGAAGGAACACATTTGATTCGCGGTGTTTTTTCAGGTCAGACATTCAAACTGAAGACAAAATTGGTGGTACATGAAACCCATTTTCTGATGTTGATTGTTCAGGAAAATAATGTACAGTTTTATTCCTCTTTTGAATGGAACACGCCGGAAGACATTGTTTATTATTATAGTTTTTCCATTCAGCAACAAGGAAAGAGTCAGTTGACAAATGAAATTGAATTAGCTGTCGGAGCCGGAGCAGAGCTGGATACAGAACAATTAAAGCGAAGTTTAGAAGCGATTCACGGAACCAATGTTCAGGTGTTGACAGGCAATCATCTGATCGAAAAATACCAGCAATTGTGCGTATAATAAGGGGGATACTAAAAACGAAAAAAATCACGGTGCCGAAGAATTTTCCTTCCCGGCCGACGACTGATTTTGCTAAAGAAGGGTTGTTCAATATGCTGGAGAACCGCTTTGATTTTATTGATCTGAAGTTATTGGACTTGTGTGCCGGAACAGGAAATATTTCCTTTGAATGGTTGTCGAGAGAAGCAGGTAAAGCGGTTGCGGTTGACAGTAATTTCAATGTTGTCCGGCATATCCGTTCCCTGACGAAGTCTTTTGAAATGGAATCATTTATTCAGATCGTTCAGTCGGATGTTGTGAAATACCTCGAAAAAACAACTGAAAAGTTTGATTTAATTTTTGCAGATCCTCCGTACGAAGCAAAATTTCATGCCGACATTGTGCGGTTAGTGTACGAGCGCGACTTGTTGAATGAAAACGGCTTGTTGATCATTGAACATGGAAAACGAACCGATTTAAGTGAATTGCCTCACTTTGAATTGAGCAGGGGATATGGGAATGTCATTTTCAGCCTTTTTTCGAAGGAATAACTAAAAAAGGTTCTGTTCTAAAAGTTGGGTGATGAAATCATGTTGAATAAATTGCTCAAATCCTTGACTGTATTGAAGCCACTTTTGTACGGTACCGCCCGTTGTTCCATAACCACAGATACACGGATTACTTCTATTGACTATTAAGTCGGTGTCATTTTTTTCTTTGTTCGTTCCTTTTCAATCCGAGCATCCGTGGTGAAAATATCGTCCAACTTTTAGAACAGAACCCTAAAAAAATAACCTTTCCCGGATTGAGAAAGGTTATTGAAATGCGATTATCACTTATTTCTAGTGGTGATGTCCTCCCGGTCCGTGTACGTGTCCGTGGGAAATCTCATCGGCTGTTGCTTCTCTTACATCCGCAATGGAAATTTCAAATGTCAGGACTTCACCTGCCAACGGATGGTTCAGATCCAATGTCACGTCTTCTCCTTCAATTTTTGAAATACTTGCAATCGCCGGTCCTTGTTCTGTTTCCAGCTGAACCTGCATTCCTACCTGCATTTCCTCATCTCCCTGGAAACCGCTTTTCGGAACAATGTGCAGTAATTCATCACTTCTGTGACCGTATGCATGTTCTGGCTGAACAACTACCACTTTCGATTGTCCTTTTTCCATTCCATCGATTTCGTTTTCAAGACCCGGGATTAATGCACCTACTCCGTGTAAGTACAATAAAGGAGCTCTTCCCTGTGAAGAGTCAAGTACTTCTCCCGCGTTGTTTTTTAATGTGTAATCCAACGAAACCACAGAATTTGCTGTTATTTTCATGTGTCAAAGTTACAATATTTCGAGCTTCGGTTGTTTTTTATCCGTAAAAAAACGCAGATTATTTAAAAAAAATGTTAATTTTATAATTGCTAAATTATGTGGGAAATCATTCCCGGTTATAAAACTATACGATATGAAAATCAAGCTAGTAACGGTCTGTGCTTTTTTCTCCTTTTGCTTAACGGCATCGGCACAGATACAAGGCGACGGAGGGGCGCCTAAAAGTAAAACCATTCAACCTTCAGCATTAAAAACCGTTCTTTTTCAGGAGCCGGATGTGGCAGCGTTAAGAGCAGAAGATGCAATCAATGATGCTGAAAAGACAGGACCGTGGCGATTCGGGTACAATAACGATACATGGATCAACATGGACAATGCCGGAGAATGGTATGAGCTGACCAATGGCGGAAAACTCTGGATAATTAAATTAAAATGCAAAAATGCGTACACGGTCAATCTGACGTTTGAGAACCTGGTTATTCCGAAAGGCAATGAACTGTATGTGTACAATGAAGATAAGTCATTTATCCTGGGTAAATTTACCGATAATCACGTATATGAAGGCCAGTTGGGAACAGAATTGGTTCCCGGAGAAGTTGCAATTGTAGAGTATTATGTTGCTCCTCAAAACAAGGCTATTCCCGTTTCACTTTCCATTGACAAAGTAACACATGGTTATCGGACGGCATCTGAATATGTTGAGAAAGGATTGAATACCTCCGGAAACTGTAACATGAATGTGAATTGCCCGGACGGAGCTGCCTGGGGCGATCAGAAACGGGGAGCAGTGATGCTGGTGTCCGGTTCAAACGGATTCTGCTCCGGATCAATGATCAACAATACGGCAAATGACGGAAAACCGTACGTATTGACAGCGAATCACTGTTATAGTAACCCGGCAACCTGGATTTTCCGGTTCAATTGGGAAGCGGCGACATGCACTAACCCGACTACGTCTCCTACGTTTCAATCGTTGAGTGGCGCTGTTTTGAGATCAAGAAGAACACCAACTGATTTTTGTTTGGTGGAAATCACCGGAGGATTGCAGGGAGGAACTGTTCCGGCATCGTACAACACGTATTTTTCAGGTTGGGACAATTCGGGTACGGTTCCAACGTCTACGGTGAGTATTCACCATCCGGACGGAGATATCAAGAAAATTTCATTTGACGACAATCCTGCTTCTGCGGTACAGGCAATGGGATCGTCTGAAGCAACCAGTAGCTGGATGGTTTCCTGGGATCGCAATACCACAACGGAAGGAGGGTCTTCCGGATCTCCTTTGTTTGATCAAAACCACCGGATTATCGGTCAGTTGTGGGGTGGAGGAGCTTCGTGTTCCAACCTTTCTGCTGCTGACTATTACGGACGTGTCGCCCAGTCATGGGAACCGGCAGGAAGTAATTCCACCAACCAATTGAAATACTGGCTGGATCCTTCCGGCTCCGGAGTGACAGTTCTGGACGGTTATGATCCGAATGCGGTATCGGTGAGTGATGATGCCGGCATTCAGTCTGTTACCGAGCCGATGGGGACGTACTGTGAAACATCGGTGACACCTTCTGTTGTCTTGAGAAACTATGGAATGAACAACCTGACAAGTGTAACAATTCTTTATGCTTCTACCGGTGTTGCGCAACAAACGTATAACTGGACAGGGACACTGGCTCCGGGAGCTACAGCAACGGTTGTGTTGCCGACGATGACGGTGAACAACGGAAACTCGACATTTACCGTTCAGACATCACAACCAAATGGTGTGGCAGATAACAATACGGCAAATGATTTGAAAACATCTACGTTTACAGCGACAGCCAATGCGCTTCCTTTGACTGTAACGATCTCTACGGATTGTTACGGGTATGAAACCTACTGGAGAATTCTGGATGGAAGCTCTGCAGTGGTTTTATCCGGTGGTAACCAGTCGGTTCAACTTCCGGGAGGAGTACAGAATGCTTCAGCCTCAGGTGCCGGAGCGTATGGCAACGCGACAACGTACGCCATTCCGGGATGTTTGCCACAAGGATGTTATACATTTGAAATATATGATGATTACGGAGACGGTTTATCTTCCAGTTCCGGTCCGGGATGCAGCACTTCGGGCGCAGGATACAGTATTTCTGACGGAAGTACTACGCTGGTGTCAATGACCTCTGCTACGTTTGGGGCAATTGCTTCTCACAACTTCTGTTTGGGTATTGCATCACCGTGTAGCTCTGCTTCTCCTTTGACGGCAACAACAGCAAGTACCATCAGCAGTGGAAATAACGGAACCGCGACAGTGACTCCGAACGGGGGAGTTTCTCCATATACTTACAGCTGGTCAGGGCCGGGAGGATTTACATCGTCGAATCAAAATCTTTCAGGACTGGTACCCGGAACTTATACCGTTGCCGTAACGGATGATTGCGGTACGGTGACAAACGCAACGGTTGTCGTTCAGAGTTCTGTAGGAATCAACAGTGCAGATGCGCATAGCTTTGCGGTGTATCCAAACCCGAATTCCGGTAAATTCACGATTGAATTTGCACAGGATTTAACCGAAGAATATACCATTTCGATTATGGATTTGACAGGTAGAACTATTTATACGACTTCAGATTCCAAATTGAAGAAAGTGATTGACCTGGATAACCTTGCTACCGGGAAATATATTTTGAATGTCAGAACGGCAACGTCATCTACGAATCAAAGTGTGTTGATCCGATAAAATCGAACGGAATAAACGAATGAGAAAGAGCCGGCAATACGCCGGCTCTTTTTTTGCTGTTGTATTCTGAAAAAAGAAATATGTGACTGACTATATTGTAGTTACTGATATGCAATGTTACCAAACCCCTTTTGTGTATAATTATGGTCATCAACATCTTTTTTGTCATAGAATACAAAAGGGAACAAATTCGGGAAGTTTACACAGAGATAGTGTTTTGTGATAAACAACAAATTCATGAACTCATGATGAAAAAAGTAGAATTGGAGAAGATTACAACAAAATATTATTCTTTTAAATCTTTAATTTATCATAACAATATTAATTTGAAAACGGAACTTTCTACAATGTTAATCGCTGAATATGAAGAAAAGTGTTCTTGATGTCCTATCCATTATTCAGATTGATATACCTGTACAACTTACCGGAATTTTCTCTTGATGTGATAATATTGGAACAGCAATCTGTCATACCACATCACATACAAAAGTAAGATGGCGGGTACGAGAAGTGTCATAAGTCCGGCATAGCGATGTACATAGCCTCCCAAAATGCCTCCAAGAAAGAAACAACCAATAATTGAGAGTTTCAGGTAAATACTTCTTTTCAACCTGATTTTTTGCTGCCTTTCTTTGTGGAACGGTAATTGGGATAGCTCAATCCCCAGGTCCGTGAACAGTCCTGTTAAGTGCGTGGTTCTGACCACGGACTGCGAAACTTTGGTAACAAGTGCATTCTGTAAACCCATAGCAAACAGAAGGACAAAAGAAAATACTATAGGTTGTTGTGGAAATCCACCCTCCCTCAGCAAATCTGAGAATGCTACTGCTGTTATACAGACAATCTCTACGGAAATTGGAATTATATAGGAAGGCATGTGTCTGTGTCGCGAAGTCCACTCCATAATAAAACTGGAAATGAATGCACCGAACAGAAAAAAAAGAATACAAAAAAGAAAAGTTATGGCAGTAGCATATTCCTTTAGGAACAATTCCTCGGAAAAATAAGCAAAGTGACCGGTTACATTTGTGGTTAATGTTCCTAAAGAAAGAACCCCGGTAATATTGACAATACCTGCGACGGTGGATAGAACGGAAGCTAGTCTTAGATTGTGGATAAAGGTACGTGCCTTTCCCTTGTGTCTGAGCATTCTGGATTGATTTATATGATAATCAAAGTTACAAAATAAACAAACACCAGAATCCGGGTTTTAGCCACCTCCACCTAAAACGCTTAGCTTGTTAAGGGATTTTTGATTAGTTGACGAGACTTTAATTCCCGGAAACGTTACGACGATCTTATCGCTTTGTTCACGATATGAAAATTTGACACATAAAACCTCGCCCCACGATAATCCAGTCCTGTTTCCTTGTCCCGTTCATGTTGCGTCGTCAAAAACTTTTCCGGGTCTCCGGTAGAGGTATTCACATACTCCCGAAGGACTTTACCGTATGGGAAATAATCAGCGGCGTAGTTAATCGCCAGTTCCAATACACCGCCAGCGTAGGTCGGTTCGTACACCACCCGGGTATTCCCCAAATGATCGTAGAGGTAGAACTCAATTTCATTGGGTTCCAGATCACCATCGTGCGTTACATCCTTGATGCGTGCTCGTTCAGTTTTAATTTATGCTTTCAAAGAACAAAATGATCGAATGGATGGATTTAACACCAATCAGCTTTTATTTCTTACTAATATTCCCTGCCAGTTCTGAACCAGCTTTGAAACGCACTTTCTTCTTTGCTTTTATTTTCAGTACCGCGCCCGTCTGTGGATTTCTCCCGGTACGTGCTTTGGTTTGCTGTACATCCCAGGTTCCGAAGCCGACCAAAGTAATTTTATCGCCTTTGGCTAACGTTTCCTCTACCGTAGCTGTAAGCGCTTCCAAAAAACGCTTCGTTTCTGCTTGCGAGTTGCCAGACTTTTCGGCAATGGCTCTGATAAATTCTGATTTATTCATGGTTTTATATTTAATGTTATCTATACTGGCTCCAGTCTACCAAACTCATTTGATAAAAAGCAAATACCATATTGGTAATGACTAACATTACCACCCCAAACACGATCCAGCCGCCTATTTTGTTTGTACGTTTGGGCAATTGGTCAAATTCCTTTACAATGTCTTTCCATTGGTCCCTATGGTGAAAAATAAAATAATTAGGCACAGCAACTAACAACACATAACCCAATAAAAAAAATTTACCATCTCCAAGTCGAAAATATTTGTCAACGTAAACAGTATAATAAGTAATGAATGATATACCTAAAAATATTGACAATACATCAATTGACAATGCTGCTTTCCAATCACTCCACCAAACAGACGGACCTTTTTCGTACCATTTATAAAACTGATAAAACAGGTAATAATATACTTTTTTAAGTTTTTCCATGATCATTTGAATTAAAACCCTACAGACGTATTTCTATTTTCAAAGAACAAATGCTTTAACGGTACGTTGTCACAAACACGTTTTCATTTTTTAATGAAATCAATAACTAATAAAAATTCCTGTACTGCTTTTCTTCTTTAATAGGCTTTTTCTTCAATTCCTTCAACGGTCGTTCCTTTGTTAAAGGATAGGCATAAAATGTTTTACTAATTCGTATCTTTTCTTTCTCTAATGGAAGATTCATGTTTGGAATAATCAAACTAGTAATTAAAAATTGCTTTCCATTTTTTAAATAAATACGTGCAAAGCTATAGCTATCTGTCGCCAACCATTGCATTCGATTTTCTGCCTGTGGAAAGCTTTTAACATAGTATACCTGCTTTATATCATCAAAATAAAACTCGGTTTCTTCCCCAGTTGTCGTCCGTATCTTTATTTTTAATTCTTGGGGATAATAGTAAAAAATATATCCCCGATTTATGTAATAATATCGAATATGAAGAATTAACTGAGGGATAAGAAATACCGAAAAGCCAATTAAAGCGTAACGAATAAACACTGTTGAGTCTTCCCATCCAAATCTATAAATCATGTATGCAGGGAAACCAATTAATCCAAGAATATAAAAGACTACAGATTTAGCATTTTCCCAATGATGCTTTAACGATTGTTTGTATTCTTGTATATTATCCATTTGTATATTATCCATTATCTAAATCTCAGAAAATTACTCATCATGTTATTGTAGAAATGGTTGTAGCTTTGTTTCATTTCTGTTTCTACTTTTTTAGAAGCATCATAACCAGCTTCCGCAGTTGACAACGCGCTACCAACAAAGAACCCGGCAGGACCTCCAGCAAGCATTCCAACACCGATAGAGGTTCCATACGATCCTAAATGGTAACCATAACGTATACCACTCATTTCCCCGTTTGTATATGAATAAGTATCAGCTCCTATTACCGCAACACCAAAAACATTACCAGCTGTTCCTAATCTCCCGCCCCATTTAGACATACCACTTAAGGGAAGAGTATAAGGTTTTGCAGGTAAGTTTCCAAATTGTGATAAATTACGTCCTGTTAGTTGATAATTCCCTGACAATCCTTGTCTGAATCCTTGTCTGAATCCTTGTCGATACATTTCTTCACTCCTTGTTTTCATTACTTCTCCTACTGTGCTAATAATAGTACCTATATACCCTGTCGTTTCAGTTACATTTGCTATTATTTTTTTATCATTTCCAGTCAGAGCGGCAATCGCATTATCCAAATTTTTACTATTCCGCTCCTGCATCATTCCTCCATAATCCGGAGCATCTTCTTCTACTGTATATTCGGGTAAATCTGTCCCCACATTAGGATCCAAATCTTTACGACCTTCTTTTTGTTCGTCTTTCTTTTTGGGATCATCTATTCCCTCCGGACTTCTACCAGTGGGATCAATTAAGCTGATCGGATTCCCCATCACATAATTATACGCACTCCATGCCGGGAACTCTTTTGCCAACGGGTCAAGGCTTAGAAACCGTGCTATATCACTATCATAAAACCTCGCTCCCCTGTAATCCAGCCCTGTTTCCTTATCCCGCTCGTGCTGCGTTGTCAAAAACTTCTCCGGGTCTCCGGTAGAGGTATTCACATGCTCCCGAAGGATTTTACCATGACGTAATCAGTGGCGTATTTCTATTTTCAAATAACAAATACTTTAAAGATGTTCGTAACAGAACACCTTTGTATGTTTTAATGGGGTTTGGTAAATCCTATTCTTTCATTGGTAAAGAATATTGTCAAATCCTTTTTTCTTATAATTACTAAAATCTATTTTTTCTGTGCCATTTAGTACAATTGGTACTCTTAAAAGTTTACTCCGACGTAAAGAATCCGATTTATAAATGATTAATTTGCAGTGAGTCGTATCCAATTTGTAGAAGAAATCCAATGAAGTGAAATAAGGCTCATTTATTGTATCATTCCAATCATCATTATTACTTATATAGGTTCTGCTATTATCCGTTAACCAGGAAACCTTTTTTAAAAAAATCTTGCAATCACCCTTTTCTAAAGGAATAATAACCCGTTCCTTGTCTCCAAGATTACATCCAATAAGAAAACTGAAAATAATTAATAAGTCTCTAAATTTCATTTTATTAATATTTATTTTTTGTTCCAACCTTCTAATATACGCCGCCCTGAATATTCATCTTCGCCATAGTAGGGGGCAGGCCAAGGCCATTGTTTGGTGGTCATAAAACCGGAAACAATTAATCCTGCTACTTTTTTACTATAGACTCCTTTGTCCAGAGCTCCTGCCAACATCATATACTTTGTCTGAGATATATTTTCTCCTGCTATAGTGCCGTGTCTTCCATTCATCCCAGCTAGATAATTTCCTGCACTTCTTGCAGTAGCATACTCTCCATTTAATAATCTACCTGTCATTACTCCAAATGGAGCAATTGTAGTATTGGATTTTATATCAAGGGCTTTGTTAGGTCTGGACGCTTCAGCAATTTGATAAAGATTCATATTTTTCATAGCTGAATTGTGCAATGTTTCAACAGCCTTATCCCAACTTTCTCCTAATTTCAAAACTCCTTCTGCTTTACCACTTTCAATATTTACAAATTCATCCCAATATTTAGTTGTTCCTACTTTGGTTCCATTTGCAGATGTTCCCCATTTTTCTTGTCTTCTGGAAATCATGTACTCTGTAGGAGTTCCCCCATCTGCATTGTCTCCATGTTGATAAACACCATTATCCCCATCATTAAAAACGGCAATTACTTTTCCACTCTTATCAATATGTGTAGATTCTGCTCCTTTTCCAGTCGGGTCTATCAACGAAATCGGATTCCCCATTACATAATGGTAGGTAGAAAAAGACGGATAATCTTTTTGGAGAGGATCTATAGATAAGAACCTCGCCACGTCGGAGTCGTAGAAACGAGCTCCCCTGTAATCCAGTCCCGTTTCCTTATCTCGTTCGTGCTGGGTGGTGAGGAACTTCTCCGGGTCTCCGGTGGAGGTATTCACATACTCTCTGAGGACTTTACCGTAAGGGAAGTAATCCGCGGCGTAATTGATCGCCAGTTCCAATACACCGCCAGCGTAGGTCGGTTCGTACACCACACGTGTATTACCCAGGTGGTCACTCAGGTAGAACTCTATTTCCTGCGGAGCAATGATCCCGTTGTGGGTTACATTCTTGATGCGGGCTTCGCGCACCGACCCGTTTACGTAGTACTCCCAGGTAGCAGCAGCCGAACCAACTTTGCGGCGCAGGGCAACGGTTTTCCCGGTCGCATCCTGAAGATAAAACTCGGTTGTCGTCTCTGTCGGGCTTACTACTTTTTTGTACATGCGTTGGTCTTCGGCTGAATAAAGATAATAAATTTCCTTATTGTCAGCTTCTAAATAATACGGATAAGCGGTTCTTCCATATTCCGTTGCGGCAATTTCCCGGTAACTATCGGTGAGCAGGTTTCCGTTTTTATCGTAGGTGTAATTACGGTTTAACAGAGCCGAACCTCCCGTGGTCACCTGGGTAAGTTTGTTGTATCCATCGTACTGGTACGTCCAGTTTTCGTTCTTACTTACTACTGTATTGTCCAATGGATCTGAATGACGGATGGTACGTTTCAGCGTACGGATGTTCCCGATCTTATCGTAGGTATAGCGTTCGTCGCCGATTTGAACAGCGGCAATCGTCGGATTGGTGCCCAGTGCCATTGCTGCAACTACAAAATCACCCACAAATCCATCGGCATCCGTGAGTCGATTCAGGCGGTCGTATTTGTAGCCGTACACCGTGGCATAATTAAACTGGGAAGGTGCGCTTCCATAAACACCACTAAAGTTATAACTGCTCAGCACTGCATTGATGTTCCCGTTATAGCTGAGTCCTGATTGCGGCATATATTGCCCTCCGTACAAAGGTACACTTCCGTCATAGTGATACAGATGTTTCATCAGTTCGGGAGAAGAAGGGGTAACAGTTAGATTCTTGGTGATAATGCTATCCAGACGCGCCCGCTCGTCATAGCTGTAAGTGGTTTGTGTCAGGAGTTTACTCAACTCGTGGACGCGTGTGTTCACCACACCTTCTGCATCGTCGTATGTGTATCGGGCAATGGTGGTGGCATTGTCTGAAATGCCGTTTACTTTCTTGTTGGCTGCCTTGTCCGTCTCCGGGTTGTAGTTGCTCGGTTTTTGCTGTTGTTTTTCAGGCTTTCCGCTGGTAAATTTACTCCCTCCAAGCCAAAACAACCAGCAAATCCCTTCGCAAGCTGTCACCCTGCGTCGGGGCAGGAATGCTGATACATGACCCCATTTCCATCAGGTGCAGATTTGGAACACGTGGTACGAAAACGCTGCTTTTAAGATACCTGTTTTGGATTCTTTTGAGTAGAGATATACCACAGGTAGTGGAAAAAACAAAAAACCAGAAACAATTTGTTTCTGGTTTTCAATTGATTAATTGTTTAAAAATAACTCAGGTGCAAGTTTGGAACACTACCCCTTTATATGTTTTAATGGGGTTTGATTAAGTATAAGTTACCATTTTTTACGGCTTCTATTTACTATACTAATGATCATGGAAATAACCGCAATTACAAGAGAACCGAGGAGGATTTCCAATAAAATAATTTTAGCATGCCCCAATTCAATAAATACCTTTCTTTTCAGCAGATAAATATCAAGCTGATTAAATAGTTCTGCTATTGAATAGATAACAGCTAATTCTGTTAAGCACAAAAGAATAAACAGAACAGGTGAAACTCGTTGCAAAAAATAATAAAACAAGAGTATTATTAGACTATTTACAAGAACGAAGGCTGAAATAAAAAGAATCGTCTCCATATATGATTATGTTTAGTCGCCTCTAAGAACTTCTCTTTCTTTTGGCTGGTCTATTTTAATATTATCAAAGATATTTCCTTCTGGTAAATCCTGTTTGTTAAAAAAGGATTGCAAAAAACTATTAGTCTCCTTTTGTAGATTACTCTTGGTTCCTGGATAGTACAGCTCACTTGTTGCATGATCAACTAATTGACCAACAGACTCTTCTCCTGTCCATTTTTGAAAGCCTCCATGAGCAGGAGATGTTGCATCTTGAATAGCGTGAAGGGCAACACCAAGATTAAAATATGCTTGTTCGTAATTCCCATTATCATAATCGTAGCGAGCCCACAGGTACCTTTCTCTAACGAACGCATCAGCTAATTCTTTTGCTTGTTCAACAGTTTGCTCACCATTTCTCATAGCATGTCTGTATGAATATTCAGATGTTTGAAACTGTTTACTGTCGGCATAGACTGCTGCTTTATTCAGTTGTTTTATTAATACAATAGATGTATTCCAGTCGATACTTTTATCGGAAAATAATTGGAGGCTTGCCAAGTTATTTGCTCTTTGATGCACATAGAAGCCTTTTTGGCTAGCCCAATTAGGCATTCTATTTAGTTTTTCACCTCCTCCATTAGTATTCTCAGGACTTCGTCCATCAGGGTCTATCAAGCTAATTGGGTTCCCCATCACATAATTATATGCACTCCATGTAGGGAACTCTTTTGCCAACGGATCAAGTGATAGAAAGCGAGCAATATCAGAATCATAAAACCTCGCTCCCCTGTAATCCAACCCGGTTTCCTTATCCCGTTCATGCTGGGTGGTGAGGAATTTTTCCGGGTCTCCGGTAGAGGTATTGACATATTCACGAAGGACTTTACCGTAAGGGAAATAATCTGCTGCGTAGTTAATTACGAGTTCCAGCGCACTACCTGCATAGGTATGCTCATATACTACACGTGTATTGCCCAAGTGATCATACAGGTAAAACTCAATTTCGTTGGGTTCCAGATCACCATCGTGTGTTACATTTTTGATGCGTGCTTCGCGCTCCGCTCCGGTAACGTAATATTCCCAGGTAGCAGCAGCCGAACCAACTTTGCGGCGCAGTGCAACGGTTTTTCCTGTCGCATCCTGCAGGTAAAATTCCGTTGTTGTTTCTGTCGGGCTGTCTACTTTCTTGTACATACGTTGGTCATCAACGGAATAAAGATAAGCAATTTTGTTGTTATCTGCTTCTAAATAATACGGATAAGCGGTTCTACCGTACTCCGTTGCGGCAATTTCCCGGTAACTGTCCGTGAGCAGGTTTCCGTTTTTATCGTAGGTATAGGTGCGGGTGGTTGTTCCCGGGAATCCGTTTACCTGCGTGAGTTTATTGAAACCATTGTAATAATAATTCCATCCTTCCACTTTGCTTACCACCGCGGTGTTCATCGGATCCGAATGCCGGACGGTTCTGCTCAACTGTTTGATGTTCCCGATCTTATCGTAGCTGTAACGTTCATCTCCGATCGCTAACGCATCATTCACTGGTCCCTGCCCAAGACCAAGCCCCATTGCATGCACCACGAAATCACCGACCATGCCGTCGGCATCCGTTAATCGGTTCAAACGGTCGTATTTATACCCGTAAACGGCAGCATAGTTAAATTCGGAAGGCGCGCTGCCGTAGACACCACTGAAGTTATAGCTGCTCATCACCGCGTTGATGTTCCCGTTGTAACTGAACCCGCAAGATGGAATGTACTGCCCCTGGTACGTTGGGGCATTTCCGTCATAGCTGTAAAAATGACTTACCAGTACTGTTGGATTATCCAGTGTCAGGTTGGACGAAGAAATTCGGTTAATACGGGTCCGCACATCATAACTGTAGTTTGTTTTGGTCAAGGATTTATCCAGTTCGTGCATGCGCTCTGCCAATACACCTTCTACGTCGTTGTACGTGTACCGGGCAATGGTGGTGGCATTATCTGCGATTCCGTTGTTATCCAGTACCTTGATGGCGCGTAGTCTGCCCAAGGCATCGTACTGGTAGAAATATTGTAGCTCGAGATTACCATCATTGTCCATGTCCACCGATTGATGCAGTGGTAAGCCTTGTGTGCTATATGCGGGGTATTCAATCACTGCAGACTCCACCAGTGTAATATCGGTAATGGTTTGCGGTGTTTCATTGAAGTAGGTTTTCTGATGGTTAATTTGCCCGCGCGCATTGTATCCGTACAGCACCCGCTGAATTTCATAACCGGACAAATCATAGCTCTCCGTGCGTGCCAGCAATCCGGTATTGTTCTGGTACACGTATTTTTTCTCTGACTGCACCAGTGTATGGTAGGCTGGTGTTGAAAACACAACATCCCACAGATAGTCAGCCGGATATGTGCCAGGGTTAAAGACGCCTTCAAGCTCTGTTACCTGGTAGCGCAATAACCAATCCTGAGTGGAACTGTGTGAGAACACGTAATCAAAATACGCGCACTCCTGTGGTGGAGTTGAGCTGTAGTGAGGCACATCACACAAAGGGTATTTGATACCATCTTCAAGAAAACCGTAAAATTCCGTTTTGTAATGCAATGGTCCGTACAGGGTGCTTTCCCTGTAAACAGGCCCTTCAATCAACCCGACTTCCGATGGACGCCCGTAAGCGTCGTAACGGTATTCACGATACAGCGGAGCACGGTCTGGCCCGTCCATGCGGCTCCACAATTCCTGATCCAGTGCCAGGGAAACCTGCCCCCGTTTGTTGTACATGTATTTTTTTTCGCCCGCTTCCGGTGTCGTTTCGCGGTACAACTGTCCCAAGAGGTTGTATTCATAGGTGTTTTCCAGTTTCACCGGGTTGATCACCTTTTTCACGTTCCCCATGTTGTCGTACACAAACAGGGTAATCACTTTGTCGGAGGCAGTCAGGTAAGAAATCGTTCCGATGGTTTGCCCGAACGCGTTGGTATACACCACCGACTTGTTGTTGTCCTGATCGAGTGTCTGCACACGGAAAAAACGGAATGCTGCGGTATTGCCATCGGTCATGATCGCCCGGAGTTCGTCACCGGACAATTCCAGTTCGCAGGACGTGTACACATTGCTGGCAATGGCATAGCTCTTGCGCACCGTTTTGTCGAGCGGAGAGGTGATACTCACACCAAAGTCCGCTGCTTCTTTCGCCCGGTTTTTCGGGGTACGTTCCAGATCAGACTCCGTAAAAGACGTCGTAAAATCCCACTGCAATGCAGGAATGGCATGTGTTTGTCCGGATGGAATGCTCGCCGAAGCAGATACATTCTTGAACTGCCGGATACCCCGATCCCATTTGTCATACCAAATACTTCCGGTATGGATGAAACGGGTATCTCCCTGCTCATTGTAAACCGTCACTGCCCCAGCAGCACGGCCCAGCGGGTCGGCATACTCACGGGTAAAGGAGTAGTCGGCCGGGTCACTGCTGTTGAAGACGCGTTTTTCCACGTAGTTCTGTGCCGCCCGCTCCATAAAGTCATCCGATGCAGAGCCTCTGTCCCACAGGTGGTAGGCGGCTTCGGACAGAACGAGCGTGTTAGTACCGTCAAACTCGCTTACCCGGATCAGGCGGTTGAACCCGTCAAAGGTGTAGCGCATTTCCAGCCCGAACGGATTGATAGTGGTGGCTACCTGTGCGGCTTCGGTATAGGCATAATCGGTTCCCATGGAGTCGGCACGTCCGTAACCCACCGTTACACGGAACGGCAGCCCTGTATTCCGGTACACAACGGTACTGTACCCATCGCTTTCACAGCGGGTATTGCGGTAGTGATAAAACGTGGGTTTCTGGTAATGGTACTTTGTTTTAAGCCCCGTTGCATCTTCCAGGAGTGCAACCTGTGTATGGCGGTTGCGCTCCAGTACTTTTTCTGACAACAGCGAGGTGAACGGCAGGATCATCCGGTAGTTTACTCCCTGAAACCCGTCAATGGGGTCCGGTCCGATACCATCCATCCCGAATTCTGCAATGTAGCGGTTCTTTCGATCCCATTTATTGTCGAGGAAATCGTGATCTGACAAGTAATCCACGGTATCCACCTGTACGTATGTACTGCGCAATTGCAATGTTTTGGAAAGGACTTCCCCGATGGGGTAAATGGCGATCGGCCCGCCCGGGTTTTCCGGTGATTCAGGTCCTTCCGGTTCAGCACAGATCGCTGAAGTGATGCCGTCATAGCAGAGATACGGATCGACCGACTGCGGACACACCCAGTAAGCATATTGCCATCCGGTTCCGTCCCCGCCCAGGTGGTAGTAACAATAATCTTCCAAAGGGTAACGCTGTTCCAGTAATCCCATTTCGTAGTCCCCGAAAATGTGGTTTTCGTACACACAAGGGCAAGAGGGTTCACCGGGAGGTATGATACAGGTGTCGCCCGTAAATGTGCGTTCAATGGATGCACCCGGCAAATCCGTAAAATTCCAGCGGGCATCGTAGTGGTAGTATTCCGATCGGGAAACGACCGCCGGATCGGCTGCTGTCCGGGAGAAATTGGTTTTCTGGAACGGAATGCCCCGCATGTTGTATTCCCGCGACTTCACCATCCCGTCGTACTGCGGAATTTCGGGAAGTTGACCATACGGGTGGTAAACAGCATTTAAGTCGTTATTGTATACAATGGTATCCAATGGTATACCGGTGTCCCAAAATTCCTCCACCTGGTACTTGTCGTAATTGGTTACATCGTAGTTGGCCCAGTGACGTCCGTAGCGGTTCTGCAAATCATACAGGTAAAAATATTCTTCGCGCTGGTAAGCACCCGGCAGGTGCGGTGAGGTTACTTTTTTGGCAAATACCTGCCACGAAGGTTCGTATTTCAGGCGCAGTGCCGGAATGTACACATCGTCCATTGAATACGTCGGTACGTTTTTCGGAAAAGTGGATGGCTCATCAATGGAAGAAATCATTCCCATGAGCAGTTCGTACGCTTTCCCCTGTGCGTGCCCCCTGTAATCGGCTTCGTAGTATTCGTACTCCGTTTTTGTCTCGATGTAAATCCGTGAACCGCTGACGGGATTCCCGCAATAGGCACTCAGCGGGTTGTAGCCCGGCATCGTCTCCCAGTTGTGGAAAACAATCAGCGGAAAGGTAATTTGGAGGTGTCCCTTCAGGTAGTTAGGAAGCGGACGTGCGACATGGTCAATGATGGCCTGTGCCGTTGCCGAATCCGTTGTGCGCTCGGTGAAAAAATAATAGAGGATGGTATCGGAAGGTGTTCCGTCTCCGGTCAGAAACAGATCGGCAATGGATGCTGTGGTGAACTCCGTGCGGTCAATCAGAATCCGGTAATGATCATCTAGTGGTTGCTGGTGTTTCAATACGTCTGTCAGTATGGAGGATTTCAGCTTATCGTCTTCAACAATGACTTTTAACAGGGAATCCGTAAACTGGTGCGGCTGTGCGGCCAGTGCATCCTCGTAACTTGCACCCAGCCAGTCCGACGGGGTTCGGGTAATGTAGCCCACCACGTCATCCGATAAATACGCATTGTGTGTGAGGATCGCCGTTAGGATACTTTTGTCCGTTAGCCGTACCTCAATGGCTTTCTTCTGGATGGTATCGGTAAAATACGGCTGGCTCAGCACCAGGCGTTGCAATTGCAGGGAAGTCAGGTATGTTGACATATCCAGAATACCGAGCCAGATGCCGTCCGTTAATCCGTTCTGATTAGCCATGATATCCACTTTCTGGTCAAACGTGAACGAGTCGCTTTGTCCCATTGCACCCAATACCTGTTCGGAGAGTGACCCACCTGCCTGCATCAGGGCATTGTAAGCCGATTCAGCAGGTGCGTTTGTAATCATGTCCAGATAGAGCGAGTCAAATGCCGTTGCCGGTTTTACGATACCACCGCCAAACGGATTGGGTGCTTTTGGTTCCTTGTTCCGCACCGGATCGGTCACAACAACCGGGTTGGAAATCAATTGCGTGGTCAGTCCGTCTTCATAAGTACGGTCAATTTCGGAAACCAGTTTTACGAAGTAGGAATTGAATGCATAAGCAGGGTTCATGTACCCGCTTGTAAGTGAATCACCATTGACATCAGACATTGTAAAAGATGCCCGCAGTTCATCGTGGAAATAAAAGGGCAGGTACTTCGGATGTTCCATCGAGTAACCTTCCGCGCCGGCAAGACCTCGTACGTCTCCTGCAATGGTCCATTTGGCAGCATCCCCGGTTAGGAGCGTGGAACCAACCAGAGCCGTCAGCTCTTCGCCGGTATAATAATCCCGGTATTCGTAATTGTCGGTGATCGGCTGGTGATATCGGTTCACCTGGTCGCGGTAGAAATTAGGGCGTCCGTACCCATCTTCAAACGCGAGCGTGTAACTGTAATCAAACAATTTTTCCCGGTGGATTTTTCCCTGGTGATCGTATGTTCTTACACTCTTCGGTTTCCCGTAATAGAGGTAATCGGTAATCGTGGTTGTTCCCGGCAACGTATACGGATAATTGACATTCCCATAAAATTCGTGCACGGTATAATTACGTTCCCCCGTTTCCAGTGCCGGTTCGTATACCGTTACTTTCGCATAGCCCCTTTCATAACTGTTGGCGTAACGACTCCTGAAGTGCCCGGATGGGAGTTCAAAGCGTTTGAAACTGAACGTGGGTTTGGTCAGATCGTACACGTATTCCCATCGACGTGTGGAAGGAACGAATGCCTGTGTCAATGCATCGTAATCAGCTGAGCGTTTGGTGATGTATTTCACCGCCAGGTTCATGGTAAAACTTTTTTCCACGCCATAGGAAGCCGGGGAATAGGTTCCGCAGTTCCAGTTAAAATTCATGGTGGAGTAGGTACGTGTCGGTGCTGCATGGATCGGGTAGTATTCTATTTCGGTAATGCCACCTAAATTGTCAGTGAATTTGGTCAGCGCATAATACACCAGCCCGACATAGGGTGCAGCCTGTGAATAGGTTCCCGAGGCAGGAAGCAGGTTGGTGTATTCAAAATCCGTTGTCAGTACAACCGTCGGGTCGCTTAGCCCAAAATTGCTTGCGTACAGGTTGCCTTCCAGCGGTACTTCGTGAACGGACTTCAATAGGATAACATCGCTGTTATTCGTCCCCATCACAACTGAATTGCCATTTGCATAATTTCTGTTCTGACGCACATCCACATGCTTGATTTCATACTTGATGCGTTTTTGGGACACGAGTTTTTTACCGGTTGTAACAGGCCCTCCGTATTCGCCTTCCATGCGGTATTGTTTCACGCCCATGAGCATGTAACCCGTTCGTCCGTGACGGATCAGTTCCACTTCTTCCAGTTCCACCGTGTTGTTGAACTTGGTCGGGTTGTGGTGATCACCGTGCGTCGCAATATCAGTTGCCGTCATCGACCAGGTTCCCTTATATAATTCCTCAAAAGAAGCGGGAGAACCCGTTCCGCTTGCGCCAACGAGTGCGCGGTGGTTGTACACGGGTATCATGTTACCCCAGGGATGCCCGGTACCGAAATTACGGGCAATGGTTCCGGAAGATTTCAAAGGCGTATAACCTTTGAGTTGCGGATACGCCCACAATGCATTCGGACGGTTAATACTCTGAACCGGAGTGGTCGTGGTATAATATAAATCCGTATTGGAATAATAGTCGTAGTCAATATCAGAGTTCCCGGGGCCTACCTGAATGTTGAACCCTTGAAAATTAGTTGGAAGGTTCGGCATGACAAATAAATTACTGGTTTGCAGTACTTCATCACCCCAACCCATCTGCCATTTCATGGCCATATTAAAGGTGGAAAAGAGTTGCTCGCCGCGCGTAGCTCCATAAACCGTATGCAGTATGGGTGAAGACGGTTCGGAATAGGAGATTGTTGCATCATTGTTTGTTACCACGGCAATGTCGAGCGTTCCGTTCCCGTTTTTGAGATCCGATCCGCTTGGCCGGGTTACACGTGTGCGGATTTCGTAGAGATCACCGGCTACCAGAGCAGCACCATCCGAAATGCGCGGACTTTCCAGAAAGCCGTGGTCAAACGGAATGCCGGATGCAACCGCTGTCACCCCTTCGCGTTGGTAATTGCCGGACGGATTGATGTACGGATTGGTTTCATTGATGTCTTCCGGATTGATTGTTTTATTGCGGTTCGCATGCGGATATCTATGCCAACCTGAATAAGAGTTGGATGATGTTCCGTCGTAGCGTTTCACAACCTGTGAGCAGTACATCGGATCGGTGGCAACCGCGCCGGATACACCCGGTGTCAACAGGTAATTACTGGATAAAGACCCGTCGATGCCGTATTCCAGTTCGATGATGTCCGTATTGCCATCCACCGAGGAACCGATCACCCGTTGCAGTACGATGTCGCGATAGGTGGTATAGTCGGGAAGGTAACTTGCTGACCGATCCAGAAAAACGGAACGGTGTACGTCCTGGTAATTTTCCTGCTGAAACTCCTGAAAGAAGTTCACTTCTCCGTAACGCTCGTACTCAAACAGAATATTTTGCCCCTGATAATTCGGATGGAAAATGCGGGAACAATACCAGCTGTTGTAATAGATTTTCGGTTCGATGACATTGACCGCATCCTCTTTTGAAGGATAGTTGTTTTCCAGTACAACGGCTGTCCCTTCGTCCCCGGTTTCATAACTTCCATCGTTCTGAAAGTGAAACTGCCGTTTATTGGATGGAGCGGAAAACTGGCGGATGGTTCCCTCAAAAACATATACACTTCCGTCCCCGACGTTAACCACCCAGGACGTTCCGTAAAAACGAAGTTCCACGGAAGTGGAAAACTTGTTGAGCACAAACACCGCGCAGTTGGCATCCACGGCATCCACGTATTTAAAAACAGCACGCCCGCTGCCTACGCCCGGAATGCTCACATAGGGTTCCAACCAGAACACGTCGCCTTCCCAGGAACGGTCGTAGTCGGAGGTTTTTGTATTGGTGTTAAATAAAATGTTACTGCCGTTGTCATTGCATTCATCGCCATTGTTAAAGCGGTGAAAGTTGTCTGTTGTGACCGTGATCACCGGGATGTTCAACTCCCAGCCGTCCCCGTACAGGAGTCCTTTGACTTTAGGTTCGTTGCTTCCGAATGAAAAGGAACTTCCCCTGTTGAGTTCCAGCGTGTAGCCAAGCCCTGAAAGGGTGGAAACGCTTCCTAACGGAATGGAGGATTGATGCCCTCCGGTAAAGGTATTGACATCGCCCGAGTAGATGCCCCCGGATAATTTCCCGACTTCACTTACCGAAGGGGATTTCTGACTGTTTTCACGGCCGCCGGTCAGCTGTCCGTGTACCTGATGACCTACTAATAAGGTGATAAATAGTGATAATAACCTGACGTTCATAGTGTCGATGATTGGTGTAAGTATTAATAAAAGTTACAAATATGTGAATTTTAACGTATTAAAACAAGAAAAATTACATAGTTGTGTAAAGAATTGATAGATGAGCAGAATAACAATATCCGTGTGTTACTTCCTGTACTGTAGTGTATAACACGTACCGGTTTAAAAAGTAACGGACATTTTTATTGTTTATTTTAGTAAACGATAACTGATAGTTGAAAGTTTGTAGTGGTAGTTTTCCATGTTCTGTTTTGGATGAACTGTAAATTGCATGTATATTCATAATCTGTCTATTAGATTACAAAGATACATTGCTAAGTACGTAAGTTATTTACGTTGTTAGAAAGTTGATGCATTGTTTTATAACCACGGATTGACAGATTGATCATTCATCCGTACCATTGTCCATCTATTGCTTCCTTTTAACCCGAGAATCTGCGGTAAAAATACTTAGAACAAAACGTTTGTTAATTACCTCGTCACAGTAATACTTCCTGAATCGGTCAATTTTTTACCATCATCCAGTGTAACAGTTGCTTTGTATACATACACACCGGATTGTGCAGGTCTTCCCCGGAAGTACCCGTCCCAACAGATGTCTTTTTTGTCTGTATAGAACACCATTTCTCCCCATCTGTCATAGATGGTTAACTCCAACAGAACAATACACGGACCTTTTACACATAGGAAATCGTTTAATCCGTCTCCGTTCGGCGAAAAGATGGTTGGAATGAATACCTCCCCGCACGGAATGCTGATGGATACCATCAACGTATCGGTATCAACACACCCGTCAGGAGTGTAAATCGTCGCATAATACGTTGTCGGGGTACTCGGAGTGGCGGTAGGATTGAGGCAGGTTGTACAACTTAAACCGGTTGCAGGCGACCATACGACACTGTCATACACGAGCCCCGGAGCCGGTTCTGCATACAGCCCGGTAGATTCCCCTTCATTGACCATATAGGCATCTGCATAAATCGAGATGAGATCGCTTTCAATGACATCAACCGTTACCTGAGTTGTTTGGTTGCATCCCTGTGCATCGGTGACGATGATGGAATAATTACCACCGCTTAATCCGATTGCCGTGTTGGATGTGCTGACATTCGGAGACCAGTTGTACGAATACGGTCCGGTGCCGCCTGTTACAGACAGTGCAATTTCTCCATCTGTTATACCACAACTGTAATCAACGACAGAAGGAGTTACAGTTAACTGACCGGGCTGTGTAATGGTGATAAGTGTATTATCTGAGCAGCCGACATTATCCGTTACAGTAACAGTATATGTTCCTGCCTGAAGGCCTGAGGCTGTTGCTCCTGTTCCTCCGGATGGAGACCAGTTGTAGGTGTATGGGGCAATTCCTCCGGTAACAGTGACCGTTGCCGATCCGTTTGCCAATCCGAAGCAGGTAACATGTTGTGTATTGGCAACGCTTAATGCAGGGCTGTCGATTGTTGTGATGGTTACCTGATCGGTATTGCTACAGCCATTCGCATTTGTACCCGTAACGGTATAAGTGACGCTTCCGGGAGCTTGTGTAAATGGTTGCCCGTTGGTGACTCCGTTGTTCCAGGTGTATGAAACGGCCCCGCTTCCCGTCAGGACGACAGGTGTACTGGCGCAGAGCGTTTGATCATTTCCTGCATTGACTGTTGGAAGCGGATTCACTGTCACAGTAACAGGAACGGCATTCGAAATACAACCGTTGAAATTCTCCGTCATATAATAGGTGGTTGTCCCCACAGTAGATGGTGGTGTATATGTAGTACCATTTCCAACGACGGTTGTCAGACCGGGATTACTGTACCAGGTAATCTGCCCTCCGGAAGAAGGATTTGCAGTCAGGGGGGAGGCAGGGACTCCCGCGCAATAAGTCGTTGTTCCGGTGATGATAGGTGTTGGTTTCGGGTTGATGGTAATTGTAAAATTGACGGGGGTTCCCGTGCATCCGTTTAGGGTTGGTGTTACAGTAATCTGACCTGAAATAGGGGCCGTTGTTGTATTGGTTGCAGTAAAATTGTTAACATTTCCCCCGCCACTTGCCCCAAGTCCGATCTGCGTAGATGAATTCGTCCAGGTAAATGTCGTTCCTGCAGGAGTTCCTGTGAAGGCTGGTACAGTTACCGTACTATTGGCACAGGCAGTAACCGGAGACATCGGATTCACAGATGGTGTCGGGTTCAGTGTCACAGTTGCAGATCCGGATACTGTTCCCGAACAATTTGCATTGCTGACGGATGTTAAGGTATATGTTCCCGGACCGGCTGGTGTATAGACATATGGAGAACTGGTAACCGTCAATGTCTGAGGGGTTGATCCATTGGTGATGCCAACCGTCCAGGGTCCTGTTCCTGTGAGTTGGATGGAAGCAGTTGGAACGGCGCCTCCCTGGCAATAGCTTCCTCCTCCTGAAAGTGTGGCCGTCGGAACGGCTGAGATGGTTACCGATGCGGTCTGGCTGGTGGCGCTACATCCGCCACTTGCGGCAATTGTATTGGTAACGGTATATGTTCCGGGTGTTGAACCTGCTAAATTAATCACACCTGTCGTACTGTTAATGACCAGATTGGGAGAAGATGCAGAATACACGCCGTTCACCGCTCCGGGATTTAACTGAGGAGCCGGGTTCGTCGCATTCTGACAGAAAGGAGATGCATAGCTGAAAGATGCATCCGGGGCATTGGAAATCGTTATATTCTGTGTTTGTGTGGCCGGGCATGGCCCTGAAGTGGTGTAGCTGATTGTATAGTTACCGGCTCCCGTAGCTGCCAGATCAATAGTCCCCGTTGCGGCATTTGTAAACACAACTCCTGTTCCTGAAAATGTACCTGTTACGGAAGGAGCGCTCAATGTGGGAGTCGGATTTGAAGCAGTGATGCAAATGGATGACGGTGAGTAAGTAAAACCTGCATTTTGAGAGGGGTTGACAGTAACGACAGCATTGACAGGGGCACCCGAGCAGGTATTTGCCGATGCCGTGATTGAATACGTTGTTGTACCGTTATTGATTCCGTCTACATTGGTAAGGGTTTCACTGATTGTGGTTCCGGAACCTGTTCCTCCTCCGCTGGTGTTGGAATTGGTAGCTGTCCAGTTAAAAGCCGCTCCTGCAACAGGCGAACTTAATGCCAGTGATGTTGAGGAACCACTGCAAATCGTTTGGGTGGCAGGTGTTACAACAATTGTTGGTATCGGGTTGACAGTTACATTGACAGTTGCCGGTGGAGACGTACACCCATTTGCCGTTGCTGTGACATTGTATACGACTGTTCCGGGTGTTGCTCCTGTTGCGGTAAGCGTCTGACTGATTGTATTGCCACTTCCTGCAGCTGATCCCGAAACATTCGTCGGTGTTGTCGTCCAGTTAAATGTTGCTCCTGTTGGTGTTGATGTCAGCGCAATTCCCGTTGTTGCACCGCTACAGAGATTGACCGGGTTGGGTGCTGCTGTAACCGAAGGTCCCGGATTGACTGTAATTGCAACCGAACTTGTTACTTGTTGCCCGCATGCGTCTGTCGTTGTGGCATACAAGGTTTGGCTTCCTGCCGTCGGAAAAGTAATGCTTGCACTACTGCCTGTACCTGCAGATGGTGTCCCGGTCGGGCTTAGACTCCAGTTGTATGTATACGGAGGAACACCATACGATCCTGCCGTTGATGCATTGATGCTTTGTCCCTGGCATACACTGGTAGAAGAGACCGTTATCGGATTGGTCGGGTTGGTATGTTCCAATGTTCTTCCGACAAGTGTCATTGTCCAGGGGGACGCTGCTCCGATACATGTATTGCTGCATCCTCCGGAACTGTAACACCGGTAAAAGCGCATGGAAAAGCTCACGTTTTGCGGTGCGCAGGAAGGCGCGGGAAGACACGAGCTGACATGAGAGAAAAGTGAAATGTTATTTCCGGTACATGTTCCCGAGCCAATTCCGTTACAAAACCAATAATACCCTGCCTGATTCGGGCTTACACATGCTCCGGTTGCAAAAGTAACCGCTCCGTCTGATGTCCAGCACAGTCCGGATGCAATGTAGTTGAATGACCACAGGGCATCCACAATAACAGCGTTCGCAGGTGTAGGAACAGTAAGGTTATATGAACAGTAATTTGAAAAACAGGTAGCACCATATCCCGATCCGGTGATGGAAGCCTGTGCCAGTGTGTTGGCAGAGTTTACCAGCGGGTCAATGGTGTACGGATATACAAGATCAGGAGATTTCAATACTTCAAGTGGTAATAAGATGTCAACAGTGTTGCCGTTCAGTGCGTAATCAAAGATTTGAATGCCGTTGTCTCTGCCCGGATGGCTGTCATGTCCGACACAGGTCGCAATGGTGAATGCTTCTGTTCCGGTAGCCGTTACAATTTGCAGTTCACCTTCATTTTTTTGCAGTTTCAGTCCGCCGGAGAGCTGTAGTTCATCCCGGATAATGAACATTCCGGATTGTTGTGAAGGTCTGTTTTTGAGAATGAAATTGGTTTTCAATGCGCCCATTAATACGCGCATTTCCATGTCGATTCCCGGCCACACATTGGTGACATAGACTCCGTCATCCCCGGCTGTGTGGTTGCTGAAATCGGCTTTTCCTAACGATTTTATCTCCGTATCTGTTTTCCAGAGCAGTTCAGGCCGGTTGTTGAAATGAATTTCCCCGTCTGCATTGCGTACGCTGCTGCTACCTGCATTCAAATCAATTGTTACAGGCGAGTGCTGGTCTGGTGCAGTGTAAAGTCCCGGAGCCTGTTTCCGCAATCTGCTGTCAAAAGTGATCCAGTTTCCTCTTGCGTCTTTAATGTGGAGCGGAGAATATCCGGATTGCGTATAAATCTTGTCTGCGTTTTTTCCTTTCCCGTAATATGTCTTGGTAAATTCGGTCCGTGCAGAAAGATCTTCTTCACATTCGGTACACGGAGCATTATACGGCAGTGATTGGGGAGAAGATAACCTGTTTACTCCAAACGATGTGTAATTATTGGGTCTTGAATCCATCCCGGATGCTTCTGTTTGTGCATACACGGAAAGATGTCCGCAGATCATCAACCATACAGAGCAGACAATTATGCGGAATGTTGAATCAAGAGTGCTTTTTAAATAGCTTGTTTTCATATGGATAGATGTGTAGTCTACTATAAAATTAACACATTATACTTTTTGTGTTAACATCTATCCGGCTTTTTTAATTATGAATTTGCATAGTGGCAAACCAATTGAATTTTTCCGCGTTTTCAGCGAAGATTAGCAGTTGGATGCTTCTTTTTTCTTTACCATTCAAATGCGTGTTCCGTCAGCCATTTTTCCTGTACACGAAGTGTTTGCTCAATGATATCACGCACAGCGAACCGACCTCCGTAAAACGGAGATTGGTAATGCGAGATTTCTTTTATTTCTATGGCGGCATCCTGCGGACAAGTGGCACATCCCACGAGTTGCATTACCTTGTAATCCGGGAGGTCGTCTCCCATGTATAAAATTTCTTCATTGCGGAGTCCGTACCGTTCGGTCAGTTCATTGTAGACCGTTACTTTGTTGGAGGCGCGGAGAAACACTTCTTTTACTCCCAGGTGAAGCAAGCGTTCTTTTACAGGTTCGGAACTCCCTCCTGAAATGATAAACACATTGAATCCCATTTTAGCAGCCAGTTGCATGGCAAACCCGTCACGGCTGTTTAGTGTACGAACGATTTCATCTTTGTGAATGGTAACATCTCCGTTGGTCAGTACGCCATCAATGTCAAAAATAAAGGTGGTAATGTAATTCAGTCGTTCTTTGTAAGTCATCATGTGGAATATGTTTTCTTGATACTTTCGGTGATGAGGGAATAAATTTCTTTGGGCAATCCGTGTAATTCGGATAAATGCGTTTGAATGGTTTGTTCGTCAAAACGTCTGGCTGGTCCGCTTTGTGCATGAAAAGGTCCCAGTTCCGCTGCTTTTCGGATGGTTTCCGCGATCAATGGTTGCAGTAATTCTGCGGGTATGTGTCGGTCTTTCAGGTGTTCCTGAGCCAGGAATAATAAGTGATTGACAAAATTATTGGAAAATACGGCAGCAATGTGTAATTGCCTTCGTTGTTCCGAATTCATCTGTCGGACATTGGTACTCAGTTTTTGTGCAATTTGTTCCAGTTCCAGTGCATATTCCGGAGTGGTTGCCTCAATGAGAAACGGTACGTTTTCCAGGTCAACAGGCGCCTTTCGGGTAAATGACTGAAGTGGGTAAAACACCCCGCAATTTTTTTGTTTTACATGCAGTTTTTCCAGGGAAACAGTTCCGGAGGTATAGGCGACGTTCGTTTCTTCCGGAAGCAGATCGAGCATGCTTTGAACTGAATCATCGTTGACACAAATCAATACCAGGTCAGTAGGGGCGGGGAGGAGAGTTCCTGCTACAGGTACATCAAAAAAATGTGCAAGTTCATCACGTGTTGTGTGATTTCTGCTATATACCCATGCGATTTCGACTCCGGCGGCACTGTTTAATCCCCGTGTTAAATGCCATGCAACATTTCCCGATCCGATGATACCCACTGTTGTCACTCCGACTGTTGAATTATAAATGATGAATACTGAATATTGAATAGCATTCATCATTCAATATTCAGTATTCAATATTCCGTATTTATTTACCGTGACACTGTTTGTATTTTTTACCGCTTCCGCATGGACAAGGTTCGTTTCTTCCGATCTTATCTTCTGCGACAACAGGAGCTTGTTTCACGGGTTGATTGACAGAGTTCTGAACGGCTTGCTGATATCCCTGACTTCCTTCAATTTTTTGAGGAGCTTCGGCAGAGCTGGTTGTTTGTTTGGCGTACTGGTTTTCCTGGCGGATTTCCTTTGCAGAAGCCTCTACTTTATTTTCAATCTCCAGGTCCAGTTTCATCAACAATTCAACTGCTTCTTTATTCAGACGGTTCAACATGGATTTGAACAGTTCGAACGATTCCAGTTTGTAGACCAACAACGGATCTTTTTGCTCGTATTGTGCGTTGTTAACCGCAGAGCGCAAGTCGTCCATTTCACGCAGGTGCTCTTTCCACTCGTTGTCAATAATTCCGAGAACGATGGCTTTTTCCAATTGCTTCGGAATGTTTCTTCCTTCCGCATTGTAAGCATCTTCTAATTGAACACCAACCTGCATCATACGCCGCCCGTCTGTTAACGGAATCGCCATTGTCTTGTAACGATTGGATTCATTTTCCTGTACGTATTTGATTTGCGGCCAGCAAAGGTTGACAATGCGTTCGTTCTTGTCGTTGTAACGACGAATCATTGCCATGTATACTTTTTCCGTAAGTGTTACCTGGTCTGCCGCGGCAAATTCTTCTTTGGTAACCGGGGCCTGGATGCTTAAATCGCGCAGTAATTCGTTTTCAAATTCTTCAAAATTCCCTTTCCAGTAAGAGGTAACGATGTGTTCAGCCGTATCGTAGAACATGTTATCGACATCGACATCCAGGCGTTCTCCGAACAACGCATTTTTTCGCTTTTTATAGATTGCTTTTCGTTGTGCGTTCATCACGTCATCGTATTCGAGGAGACGTTTACGCATTCCGAAGTTGTTTTCTTCCACTTTTTTCTGAGCACGCTCAATTGATTTGGAAACCATTGAGTGGGTGATGACTTCTCCCTCTTTCAATCCCATTCGGTCCATCAACTTCGCAATGCGCTCGGAACCGAATTTGCGCATCAGGTCGTCTTCCAGTGACACAAAGAATTGGGAAGAACCCGGATCTCCCTGACGTCCGGAACGTCCTCTCAACTGTCTGTCCACACGGCGGGAATCGTGTCGTTCCGTTGCGATGATTGCCAAACCTCCGGCTTCTTTCACTCCTTCCCCCAATTTGATATCGGTACCACGACCGGCCATGTTTGTTGCGATTGTTACCGCTCCTGCTTTACCTGCTTCCGAAACGATTTCGGCTTCTTTCTGGTGCTGCTTGGCATTCAATACATTGTGTTTGATGCCTTTCATTTGCAGCATACGGCTCAGTAATTCGGAAATTTCAACCGTTGTTGTACCCACCAATACCGGGCGACCTTGTGCAACTAATTTTTCCGTTTCTGAAATAACTGCCGAGAATTTCTCACGTGCTGTTTTGAATACCAGGTCGTTCTGGTCTTTTCTCAGGATCGGCTTGTTGGTCGGGATCACCACTACATCCAATTTGTAGATGTCCCAGAATTCTTTTGCTTCTGTTTCCGCTGTTCCGGTCATACCAGCCAGTTTGTGGTACATACGGAAGTAGTTTTGCAACGTAATTGTCGCGTATGTTTGTGTTGCCGCCTCTACCGTTACATTTTCTTTTGCCTCGATTGCCTGGTGCAAACCATCGGAATAACGGCGACCTTCCATGATTCGCCCTGTCGACTCGTCAACGATTTTGATTTTTCCGTCGATGATTACGTATTCTACTTCTTTCTCGAAGAGCGTATACGCTTTCAATAACTGGCTTACCGAGTGAATACGTTCTGATTTGATACTGTAATCACGGATGACATCTGCTTTTCGTTCCTGGAATTGTTCAGCAGGAAGGTTTTCTTTTGTCAATGCAGCAATTTGCAACCCGATATCCGGCATGACGAAGAAGTCTCTGTCGTCTTTTCCTGAGATCAGGTCAATTCCTTTGTCTGTTAATTCAATTGTATTTTGTTTCTCATCGATGACGAAAAACAACTCTTTGTCAATTTCTTTCATGCGTTTTCCTTGCTCCTGCATGTAGAAATTTTCTGTTTTCTGAAGGTGTGCTTTGATTCCCGGTTCGGAAAGGTATTTGATTAATGCTTTATTCTTCGGTAATCCTCTGTGTGCACGAAGCAATGCGATTCCTCCCTGCTCCAGCATCTCTTTTCCGTTCTTTTTGTCTTCGAATCCATCCTGAATCACGGTCAGCATTTTTTTCGCGTCCGCCAGACATTGGTTTACATACTGGCGTTGTGCCGCAACAATGTTTTCAACACGCGGCTTTAATTGATGAAACTCGTGTTCGTCACCTTTCGGAGTTGGCCCTGAAATGATCAATGGGGTACGCGCATCGTCAATCAATACGGAATCGACCTCATCGACGATTGCAAAATGGTGTTTTTGTTGTACCAATTCATCCGGATGCCCTGACATGTTGTCACGCAGGTAGTCAAAACCAAATTCATTGTTGGTACCAAATGTGATATCTGCTTTGTATGCTTTTCTTCTTTCTGCGGAATTCGGACGGTGCTTGTCGATACAATCAACAACTAACCCGTGGAACTGGTACAGTGGTCCCATCCACTCAGAGTCACGTTTTGCCAGGTAGTCATTGACAGTTACCACGTGTACTCCTTTTCCTGACAATGCGTTGAGGTAAACAGGAAGCGTTGCCACCAATGTTTTTCCTTCCCCTGTTTGCATTTCGGAAATTTTACCGGTATGCAGCACGGCTCCACCCATCAACTGCACATCATAGTGAACCATGTTCCAGGTAATTTCTGCTCCGGCTGCTGTCCATTTGTTGTGCCATGTAGCAGTATCTCCGTCGATTGTAATTCCGTCTTTTCGTGCAGCTAATTCACGGTCAAAATCTTGTGTGGTTACAACCAGTTTTCCGTTTTCTGCCCATCTTCGCGCCGTTTCAACAACAACAGCAAATGCTTCCGGTAAGATCGTCGTTAATGTTTCTTCAATTTTTTCATCAATGACTTTGGTCATCGAATCAATTTTGTCGTACAATGCTTCTTTATCCGTAATTGACAGGTCTTTGTTTTCCACCTTTGCCTTCAATTCGGCTACTTCATCTTCCAATGGTTGAATCTGTTGTTTCACCAGGTTCTGAAACCCGACTGTTTTAGCTCTTAATTCATCATCCGAAATTGACTTGAACTGGTCCTGAAAAGAACGCGCTTTGTCTATGTATGGTTGATATTCTTTACGGTCTTTAACAGATTTATCTCCGATAATCTTTTTTAATAAGCTTGATAACATTGTACCTTAATTTTAATGGAAGCCAAAAATAAGATATTTTCGTGCTTCTGTGGTGAAAAACTCTCGTTAATTTTCAACGGTACAGTCATAAATCATTCCACTTTCATTTTTCTGACAGAATGACAGGTCGTTTTTCTCTCATTACTTATTTTTCTGACGGATAATGTAGTTGATCGTTTCATCCAGCCAGTTGTCGGAAGAAAGCAGTACGTCAGGGACAACACCTTTTGCTTCGATGGATTTTCCGTCTTGTGTCTTAATTTCGCAAACCGGGATGTAGACGAAAAAATCGTCCATCGTTACCATTGTCACCGGGTTTCCTGCACCGGCGGTTGTTGTTCCGAGAATCGTTGCCCTGCCTGTTTCCTGTGCGATGAATGCAAAGTATTCGGCGGCCGACCCTGTATTTCCGGAGGTAATGATATACACAGGGGTTGAATAGAATTTAGGTGCGTCCGAGTAATTGTAGGGAACTTCACTTTGATACCAGGATTCTTCTCCTACACATTTTTTCAGCAGTAAATTTTGATAGGCGGGATCTGCATAGAGATGTTGATTGATAAAACCGCCGCTTCGTCCGTCCCCTCCGGGATTGGTTGAAATATCGATGATTAAATAATCTACTCCTTCCAAAAATACCAGTGCACTTTTGATCTTTTTGAATGCTGCATCATCTGCAATGCACCGATCCCATTTGATGTACCCGATGTTGTTGTCCATTATTTTCACTTCCGTGAAGCCGCCGTTAAAGTACTGCTTTGGCCGTTGTTTCTCCGGAACGTGTTGCCCGACATAAAAATGAATGTCATTGGTTTTTTCTTGTAAAAGCAGTGTCAGTTTTTTGGTCAATGAATCGCGAGGTATGTTGTACAATTCTTTTTTCTTTAGTTTTTGTTTCAAGACAGTACTTAATTCTTTTGCTTTTTCAGCGTTAAAATACGTCTGCTGCAGATTTGCAGACAGTTGATTGATAAATGCATCCGTTTCCGGGTTGGTCAACTGTTTTTTTTCTTGCGCGAATAGGGAGAAGGAGCTAAAAACGAGCAGAAAAATGCGTACGTTGGTTTTCATTTTATTGAATTTTATGTGTTTGCATACAACTAATCGTAGTGGTTTTACCAGACAACCGGGCAAGATGAATGTGCTTTCGGATTGTGTAAACATAAAGCAAATTTATGAAAGAGGTGACTGACATTCTGCTATTTGAACGGTAGTTCTTGTATTCCTAAACGTACAATTCAGTGATTACACCCCATCAAATTCCTCCGGGTAGCTTACCATTCCATGCACACCTTTCAGTCCGTCCGGAATCAACTCCAATGCCATGAAAAAAGACGAAGGGACATCATACGGAGCATGAATTCCCCATTTTTCCGCAGGCAAAAAACCGAATTTCGGATAGTAGTGTTCGTGCCCCAACACAATAACGGATGCGTACTTCAGTTCACGTGCTTTGTTGAGTCCTGCTTGAATGAGCTGCCCGCCAATACCTTGTCGTTGAAACTCCGGTTTCACAGCCATTGGAGCAAGTGCCAGACTTTCAACTTTGTTCCGGTTACTGTCAATGATGTAGATTTTTGAGAAGAGAATGTGTCCTGTCGGTTGGTCATCAATGGTGGCAACCAGGGAAAGTTCAGGTATAAATGAAGGACTTTTTCGCAACCGGTCGACCAGTATAGCTTCGTTTTCCTGTCCGAATGCCAGCGTATTGATTTCGTATACTTCTGCCTGGTCGTTGATTCGTTCTTGCCGGATTGTTATGTGCATTGTTGGCTGTCTCATTTACGTTCTCAGAATTTTCTCCATTGCTTTTCCTTTCGCCAACTCATCAACCAGTTTGTCCAGGTAGCGAATCTGTTGCATTAGTTTGTCTTCAATTTCTTCTACCCGGTAACCGCAGATAACTCCTGTAATTTTCGCTGCATTCGGATTGATCCGGGGTGCCTGAGCAAAGAAGTTTTCAAAATCGGTTTTCGCATCCAGGTGTTGTTGAAATGTTTGCTGATCGTAGCCCGTCAGCCAGAAAATAATTTCGTCTACTTCTTCCTTTGTCCGTCCTTTTTTCTCCGCTTTGTGGATGTAATGCGGGTAGACACCTGCAAATGACATTTTGTAAACACGTGTATTATTACTTTTCATGTGATTGCGTCTTGGATTTGGATTTAAAGTTACTGAAAAAAGGGTGTTACCGGTTCTTATTTTCTTTCCACCAGCTGAAGATAGATTCCGTGTGCTTTTGAGCATCAAATTCTGATGAATGCATACCGTATACTACAGTAAGTTCACCTGATAGTACCCGTTCGATTTTATGTTGGTCAGCAGCTTGATATAACTGATTCAATAATGTATTGGCCAAGCGCTCAAACTCATTTGGCGAAGCTGCAGGAATAAGGTGCCAGGAGTAGATTAGTTTTTTCAATTGAGCGCAATTATTCGCGTGTTGCTGTTGTAATGCTTGTTCATTCATCTTGCCAGTTGGTTTATATCAATGATAAAACTACTATTCTTTTACACCTTCACCTGGTAAATCCGTGATTCTTCTTCCCACGGATGGTATCCTTGTCCGATGTACTCAAACCCCAATTTCTCATAATATCCGATGTGATCGGTAGAGAGATTCAAGGTCGAAAAACCGAACTTTTTCGTGTCTTTTTTTGCGTGTTCAATGAGCAGGGAGGCGTAATTATTTCCACGGTGTTGTTCATCGATAAACAGTGCGCACAGCCAGGGATACAGGTCCATTCTGCTGATAAAATCATTGGTAATCAGGCCTGCACAGCCGATTATTTGCCCTTCTTTTTCCAACAGGTACCATTGTGGTAATGGTTGTTCGGCATGCAGGCAATTGGAAATACAATCTGCATAAATGACAGGAGCCACTTCCGGCCAACTGGTTTGCAGGTACTGAATGGCTTTTTGTTCGTATTCAGGATACTCTCTAACGGAGATTATGTTCATTTGTTCTTGTTTTTTAATTGCATTCTCAGCAAAGGATAATCTTTTCCCAGATCATCTTTTTCTGTTCGTTCAACGACTTCGAACCCTTGCTTTTCATAAAAGTGTTTTGCTGCTGTATTTTGTTCATTTACATCAACACGATTGACTCCGAACTGTTCAATTGCAAATGCTGTTAACCGCGTTCCCCATCCTTGTCTGCTGTGGGCAGGATCTAAAAATAACATTTCGATTTTTGCGTTTTCAATACCGATAAATCCGACAACTTTTGTTTCTTCCAGCAGGCAGAAAACGGTGATGGTTTCAAAATCAAACTCCCGGAGAAATTGCTTGATTTCCAGGAAATCTTCCGTTTTCAGGAAATGATGGGTGGCTACAACGGATTTTTCCCACACAGAAAGCAGCTCTTCTCTGTATTCAGTTTTGTACGGTTGGATGTGAATGCTCATTTATGCTGTTTTGCTACAAAAATAGATAGAATCAGGTAGATTTAATCATAGAACTACTCCTATGTAGTAGTATCATAATTACCTTTTTCTATTGATTTGAAGGGTTCTTAATTTTTCTGTTTTTTTATAATTTTTCGTTGTGGACATTAAAAATAGTAATTTTATCAAGTTTCTGCATTGAACGAATTCATGTAGCAAATCAAGATAATGTTTTACGTTACGAAGGAAACAATTTGAGGTGAACCAGCCTATTGCTGATCTAAACGATCGGTTGAAAAAGACATTTGTCGGAACGTATGTGATGAAACAAAATAACTTTTTTGCCGGTGAGCTAGCCTATTCAGGTGAGTTTAATTACGATAAATTTGTTCTGTCCCGTCGTGCAAAACCATTTGAAAATGTACGGATTGTACCAGATGCTCATATAAAACTTGTACAACTGTCAGAGAATCGCACAATGGTACATGTGAAAATAAAATTTTCTGAACTATGGTACCTACTGCTTGTCTTCCTGCATTTGAGTATTATTTGCGGAATATTATTTTTCCCTCATTTAAGCGTTTTTAACTATCCGATTGAAGGAGTTTGGTGGCAGCGAATTTTACTGCTCATATGTATCTTGATACCGATCGATTTATTGATTTGGTGCTGGTATCGTATAGAAGTAAACAGATTTAACATCATTATTTCTGACTTTTTGAGATGATTGAGGTATATTTTCAATCGAAGGAGCCCAAACAGTAAATCAGATTAGTTTGCTTCTTTCTGTGCTTTTAGCGTCAGTGCAACCCCCATCATCAGGAATCCTGAAAACAGTGTGTAAAGCACCATAAACGACATATGGACACCTGTTAATGACAGTCCCCATGCTAAAAAGATGTGCAAACAAGCAGCAACTACCATTCCGATGGTTCCGATGCTGAAAAACGGGTGAAATTTTTTCATAATGGATTAACAATTAGTTGGATGGTAACGAAGTTAACTAAAAATTGAGAAACTATCAAATTGTTTTAGTAGTTGTTTCTATTTGGTAGAGTAAAAATTCCTCCCCTTCAGTCCTCTCTTAGAGGGGGAAGCGAGAACTACTATTGGGAAAATAACAGTGTTCATAAACCTTTTATTGCTAATAATACACAATTTCCCGCACTGTTATACTGGGCGATTCTCCGTTGTATGAATTGGATCGTTTTGTCCAGTTACCTTGAGAATCGTATTCGTACGAATTCACCTGCCGGACGGTCAACTCATCAGTTTTATATTCGAGGGTTTCAATGGGTGAACCTTTTTCATCAAATCGGGCAACGGTCTTAAACTGTGAGGAAATTCCACGGTTGATTGTTTCTGTCACAATTCCTTGTTCATTGTAGACGTACTCCATGGTATGCACTAACTTGTCGTTGTCGTAACGTTCGAGTTTGATCAATTCGTTCTTTTTGTTGTATGTATAGTTGGTTGTCTGAATAATCGGAGACTTTAATTTTTGATACACCATTTTTGTTTTGTTGTTATTGCCGCCGTATTCATAGGTGTATTCGTAGGAGAGCACCTGCTCATTGGTGTAATTTTTTAAACTCAGTCGGTTTCCGTTTTGATCGTACTCGTAGAGTTGTTTCAGCACAAAATAGGTATCGGAACTCCACAATTGCATTTCGGACAGGTTTCCGGAAGCATCGTAGGAAAAAACGGATTTTTGAAATAAATAACCGTTCCCTTTGTACATGGATTCTTTTGTTACACGGTTTTCAGCATCGTATTCATAACGTCTTGTTTCAATCAATGTAGTGTCTTCATACATGTTCACTTCCAGCAATTGCTGTGTTTCGGTATAGGTTGTTGAAGTCAGGGAAAATGTCTGTTCATATATGTTTGTGATGGATTTATGCACCACCTGATTTCCTTCTTTGTTATATTCCGTGTAATTGCGCAAAAGTTCATACGGTTCACCTTCTTCCGGAAGCATCACTGATTTTTCTGAAACAGACTTAACTGGTCCGGTAAGGCTCTGCTTTTTTGCTGTTTGTATACTGATGTTTTGTGCATGTGAAAAGCCAGAAATACAAATCAGGAAACATGTGATTATCTTCTTCATAACAACTTTAATAACGTATGCAAATCCCGTATTTAAAAAGGCATACTGCTATGCAAAAATAAATGAATCGGACGGATTTTTACTTTTCTGCTGGTATTTGTAAGAGATTATGGCTTGTGATTTATACTTTTTTGCTTGAAATCCTGTTGTGTGAGCTCATAAATCACTCCTGTCTGCCCGTCGAAGTCAAACATTTCTTTGTAAATCATTCCCAATTTCTCAAGCACGTTGACAGAATTGCTATTTTCTTTCATCGTCCTTCCGATGATTCGTGTCAATTCGAATTTTTCAAATCCATACATTATACAAGCGACGGCGCTTTCGGTTGCATATCCATTGTTCCATTCTTCTTCAAAGAAACGAAACCCGATGTCTGTTTCATTATTTACCGCGTCGTATTTTAGCCCACACCAACCCAGATTTTTGCCCGTTGATTTATGAAGGACAGCCCACCTCCCATAACCATTCAACGCATAATCAGAATAATTTTCAAGAAAGTCCTTTGCTTCGGTTATTGATTTAAATGCTGTATTCCCGGTGTACTTTATGACATTGGGATTACTATTTAACCTGTAAAACCATTCTGCATCATTCGGAGTAAGTTCTCTCAACAGCAATCGATTTGTCTCCAGTATGTATTTCATTATTCCAATCAGGGTTTAGGGCTAATTCCAACCAGTTATGGTTCCGGTTGTGATTAATTATGGGGAGTTAATCCTTTGCTTTTGAGGTAGTCGACAATTTCTGTGTGCTGATAAAATAGTGCAAAATCGAGCGCATTTTGTTTCGCGTGGGGAGTGGTGGGATCACATCCCTTTTCTATCAGGTATTTGACCGTCAATAGATTTCCTGCAGTTGCAGCATGAACAAGAGCCGTACGATTATTGATATCCATTGCGTTGATGTTTGCCCCGGCCTGTAACAGGATTTCAATCACTTCCATATTCCCACTGATAGCAGCTAAAATCAAAGGAGTCTGGCCGTTAGCATCCGTGTAATGGATATTTGCTCCTTTTTCGATGAACAATTTTACCGCAGCAACATTTCCAATAAATGCGGCATACGACAAGGGCGTCCAGAAGTTAGCAGTCCGGGCAACACGTTCCGTTGGTATTTTTTGATCGATGCTGCCTGTTTTTATAAGTTCATCAACAATTGATGAAACTTTAAACTCATGTCGGTACAGCAATGCCTGGATCAATTCCTGTTCCTGTTTGTTGTCTACCTGAGGTTGGTCAGAGCATCCTGTAACCGTAAGTAGTAAGATCATTATCATTACCAGTTGTCGCATTCTTTTTTTGTCTGTTTGTATTACTGTTGAACTTAATTGTTATCCACCATAATACACATGATCACGTGGATTAGGTTTGTTTGCTTCAATTTTTTTCCCGTCAAAGGTGTAGACATCGTAATCTGCCGGGTGGTCTTCTTTTCGGACAAAAATATAATCTTTTACCCGGAACCAGTTTTTGTCAATGGAAGCATATTCAATAGGTGTAATCAATTGTTTTCCGTTGTAAACTCCCAGTTTTCCGCCTTTTATCGTCCAGTAATTTTCCTGGTAATCGTCATTGTAGTACACCTGACCACCTTTGTAAACTACCCAGATAGTAGATTCTACTTCATCGATCCAATCGTATTCAATCGGTACGATACTATTGTTTTCAGCGTCAACGATTCCCCATTTTGCATTACCACTGACGTTTAACCGGTAATCACTTTCCACATCTTCCCAGTCATTGACAACCAGATTTCCTTTACATACTTTAAAGAATCGGGGATTGCGTAAAAAGTCAATGTAGTCGTATTCCAATGGAATTTTAATACTACCGTCTGCTTCTATGATTCCCCATTTTCCCCTGTATTTTGCCATGTCTTCTTCTTCCATGTCTTCCTTTTTTGTACAATCGGAAATTGCTTTAAAGAGCGATAAACTGTTACGAGTCGGAGCACCGTATGTATTACTGGTGGGACGTAACACCTGATCAAATGGCAAGGATTCCAGTGTTTGATTGATCATGTCAAATGAAAAATAAGCTGAGTTTTTTACGACGATCACCCGGTTGTTGATGGTTTTGTCAAAAATTTCAGTGTATGCAAATTCCAGGATGGGTTGATCCGTGACGGAAATGATACCAAATAGTTGATTTTTAGAGGCAATAAAATACGTATTGTCAATTGCTCTAAGCTGCTCATACTGCGGTTCAATCAGTACATTAAAATTCGTATCAAACAGACCGTACAAACCATTTTTCTTTCGAATGATGTTTCCATGCTGATCGATGTTGGCAGAAGTTCCTTTTTCCAATTGACGAAGCAACTTGCCGGAAGTATTGTAGTAATAAAAAATATTGGTGGTACTGTCCCATTCATTGTTCACTATTTCTACAGCTTCTATCATCTCGAGTTGTTTGTTGTACCCGACTGAATGGTAACGTGGTTTGACAATACAGGTATACCAGGAAGTAAATCCCCATTTTTGTTCTTTTTTCAGAACTCCCCATTTACCTGAACTATTTTTGAAAATGGTCAGGTCATCCGAAACCAGTTCGCTGTAGATTATCCGATACAGTAGCTTTATGCGCCGCGGAAGTAAATTATAAGGTGTAGTGCTCACAAATGGATCTGTTAGGTGTTTGAAACCGGGTGTTTTGCCCATTTGATTTTTACGGCTTTCAGCATTTCCGTATCAACACGGATGTCCCGGAGAACTTCAAAACCTTGTTTCTCGTAAAAAGACAGTGGTGACTGGTAGTATTCACCGTTTGCTTTCAGATCGTTGTTGTGGTCAATCACCCAACCATACACTTCATCAAGTGCCTCTTTCAACCGATTGATCAGGAGTTGTCCCAATCCTTTTCCCTGCTGTTGCGCGTCAACAATGATCGAAAACCGGATTTCATTGTCTTTTTCAAAATCAACAGCCCATGCGATGATGTTTTTTTGCGCATCTTCGATGAGGTAGTGTGTATAGTTTTCTACTCCGTCCAGTAACAATCCGAACCGGTCTTTCAAGGTCACCGGGTATTCGTCATTCCACAGTTGATTGATTTGCTGAAATTGAATGTCCGTCAGTTGTTTTGTTTGTTGTATGTTCATGCGTTCTTTTTGGATTTTGATTTCCCTTTCTTTTTTCCCTTGAATCCTTCAGTATACGTTTGGACGATGTTTATTCGGCCTTCAAAAATGAGGTATTCTTCCTGTCCGACAACATCGTTACCGTGTTGCGTTAAATATCTTCCGTCTACCCGGTAGATTTGTTCCGTGTCCCGTATCAGCGGAATGATTACCTTTCCATCCCATTCTCCGGTGTCCAGCTGATTCAATTTTGCGGAAGTAATCCATTCGGAGATGCGAACTGATGCTCCGGGAGCTACTATATGTGGCTGCTGCTCATTAAACAGACAGCCCCCATTCTCATTGACTTCAAATTGTACCCTACCGATTATCATCGTAAAATGATTGTAGTAAAAACAGGAATTGGTGACATACGTAAGGGTGTCTCCGGAAGTGTTTTTTACAGAGAAATGTAACCAATAAACGGTGTCGACATACTGTTTGTGCGCCACTGTACAACGCTCCAACGAATCAACGTGAAGTTCAAATTGCGTGTGGATACGGTTTTGAAAACGGTGGTCCTGTGCATGTACCTGGTATGAGCAGACAAAAAGAAGCAGTACTAAAAAGATGTTTTTCATGATGGCTTTATTTGTAGTACATACATGGAAGAATAAGTTCAATACATTTCAAACATATTTCTATTTTCCCTTCAAAAATACAAAACAGGCTGAATTATTGTCGATTTTATGGTGCACATTTGCTAAAGCTGTTTTCGAACCATAATTGCTGTTTATCGATTAATTTAAATTCCGGTATTCGAGGGGTGTCAGACCCGTTTTGGATTTGAACAGACGGGAGAAATATTGCGGGTATTCAAAACCCAGCATGAAAGACAGTTCTCCTACAGTCTTATCTGAATTCAATAACAAATTTTTGGCTGCTTCAATGACGTGATAGTGAATGTGATCCTGTGCGCTCATTCCCGTTTCTTTTTTTAGCAAATCACTCAGATAATTAGCCGATAAACGGACTTGGTCCGCCAGGTATTTTACCGTTGGAAATCCTTCCTGTTGCGCTTTGTCAGTTTTGAAATACTGCTTTAACAGTTGCTCCACCTGTGCTACCGTCCCTGAATTACTGTTTTTTCGGGTAATGAATTGCCTTCCGTAGTAACGGGTACAATAATTCAGTAACAGTTCAATATTGGAAACGATCAATGACTGACTGTAATCATCAATGTTTTCGTGTAATTCCTGTTGTATTTTTTGAACGCAATCGTGCAGCGTTTGTTTTTCCTTGTCTGATAAATGCAACGCCTCCGATGTTTCATAGGCAAAGAAGGTATAGTCAGCCATTTTATTCGCCAACGAAGTTCCGCGCAATAAATCCGGGTGAAAAAACAATCCCCAGCCCATCATGTTTTCTTTCTTCTCAATTTCACTGTCCATGGTCACCACTTGTTTGGGAGCGATACAGATCAGGCTTCCTTCCTGGAAATCGTAGGTTTGCCTGCCGTACCGTAGCGTATTGACACAGTAATTTTTAAACATGATGGTGTAGAAATCACAGCTGATGCGGGTACCTTCTTCCAGGGACTCATCAATTTTACTAAAATCAACGATTGCGACAAGCGGATGCATAATCCGGATGGCGGGATCAAACTTCCCGATATCACTGATGCGTTGGAGGCTGATAATTGGTTTCATGACCTTCCTATCCGAACCGTGAGATAATCCAATCAAACATTCTGTCACTCACCCAACGCCGGATAAATAAAATCGGTTTTGCCATATACCCGGTCGCGTAGCGTGTTCGTGGTTTTCGAACGGTACTTGCCTTAACGATCTTAGCAGCAACTGTGACAGGGGAAGACAGGTTGTTGTCTTCCGTATACATTTTGATCATGTAGTCGGCTGTTTTGTTGACACGTGTTTGATAAGCACTGTTTTCAGCTGTTTTTTTCAGATTTTCAGCTGCGATGGTTCCCCAGGGAGTCAACACACCACCCGGTTCTACAATAACGACATCAATTCCAAATGGTTTTGTTTCAATCCGCAGACAGTCCGACCAGCCTTCCAATGCGTGTTTGGTCGCATGATACCAGGCACCGAATGGGGTATAAATTTTTCCTCCGATGGAAGAGATGTTGACAATCCGGCCCGATTTGTTTTTCCGCATGATGGGAAGCACCGCTTGTGTAATCCGGGCCAACCCGAACAGGTTCACTTCAAACTGGCGTTTCGCTTCCTCAATGGAAACATCTTCAACAGCACCGTAGGAACCATAACCTGCATTGTTAATCAATACGTCGATTTTTCCTTCCCGCTGAACAATGGTCTCCACGACTTGCCGGACGTTCTCTTCATGTGTGATATCCAGTTGCATGGGATGTCCACCAAGTTGTTGAAGGTCCTGCATTTCATCCATGCGTCTTGCCAATGCATAGACGGAGTGTCCTTGATTGATGAGCAGTTTTACAGCTTCTTTTCCCATTCCTGAACTTGCACCTGTAATTACAATTACTTTTTTCATTTTTTCCTGTTTTTAAGATGATGTTGCAAATGTCCGTTGAAAGGATACCAATCTGTTAATACAAATTCAGGGTTGTTGTACACTTTTTACAGATGATCGGTTCTATCATCATTTCTATCCAAAAATAAACGATTTTTTGAAATAAAAAAGAGAAGGCACAGAAAGTCAACAGATTTACCGTCTGACGAATACGCACTTTTTGCTGAATTTCACAACGACTTTTCCCGATCTACCGATGCCATGTGTTTAAATCATGGATCAATTCATCGACCATGTGTTCATCCGTAGCCCAGGAGGTAATCAGCCGGACGACTGAATGTTGGTCATCCATTACTTTCCATTCGTAAAATACATACTTTTCGCTGAGTTGTTTGATGAGCGATTGAGGCAAGATAGGGAAGAGCTGATTGGTTACAGGAGGAGTTAAAAATGAATAACCGTTTTCTTGAATTGCTGTTGCAATCTTCCCGGCCATCCTGTTGGCGTGTTTTGCAAGGTCGAAGTACAAATTGTCTTTAAACAATTCGAGAAACTGAATTCCCAATATCCTGCCTTTTGCCAACAACGCTCCTTTTTGCTTCAATACATAATCAAATTCAGGAGCTAAATCGGGAGAGTTAAATACAATGGCTTCCTCCAATAATGCTCCGTTTTTTGTTCCGCCGATGTAAAATACGTCTGTCAATTTAGAAAGATCTGCCAGTGTCAGGTCATTGTTTTCTGCCGTTAATGCGTGCCCTAATCGTGCACCATCCATAAACAGGATCAATTGGTGTGCTTTGCAACAAGCAGATAGTTCCTGTAGTTCTTTCTTGCTGTAAATGGTACCGATTTCGGTTGAATTAGAGATGTATACCAGCTTCGGTTTTACTACGTGCGGTCGCAATGAATAATCGGTTAATACTGTTTGAATCGCTTTCGGAGATAATTTCCCGTCAGTGGTAGTAACGGTGATCACCCGGTGCCCGATTGCTTCGATTGCACCCGTTTCGTGCGCAAAAATATGGCCCGTCTCTGCACTGATGACTGCTTCATGGATACGTAGTGTTGCCGAAATCACCAATAGATTGGCCTGCGTACCACCCGATACGAAATAGATGGCAGCTTCGGAATTGTTCAACTGTTGTTGTAACCGTTCTTTGGCAGCAATGGAGTAGGCGTCTTCTCCATAACCGGATTGCTGAAGCAGGTTGGTTTCTACCAATTTGTTGATAATGTTGGGATGCGTCCCTTCGGAATAATCGTTTTTGAAATTGTACATGGTGGTTGTTCTTAAAGGCATTCAATTAATTATACACAAAGCAAAATCAGTTTCACACAGGCTAAGGTAATCGTATAAGCGGTTACTTTTTGCATTTGTTCTCCACTTTTTGAATGGCCGTTTCGGAAGGTACGTCTACATCAAAATGGTTGATTGCCAGATCCCATTTTTCACACGCCTGTTCCAATTCTCCTATTTTCTCATAGGCATCTCCGCACATTTCAAAGTCTTGTGAACTGTACTTGCCGTACATATCATCCTTGAAACATGTTTCAAAATCTGAAATTGCTTCTTGATTTTTTCCCGTAAAGAAATAGATGCGTCCACGTTCTAATAAAGTTGGCCAAATGGATGACTCATCCTGTTGGGATATGATTTGATTACACATTATTAAAGCCTTTTCGTAATTTTCCTTGCGAATTTCACGTTTCACTTGTAGAAAAAGATTGTTCGTACTTTGCGGATTTACAGCGAGTGCCTTTTCTAAATAATACGCTGCTTTTTCATGATTACCGTTGAACGAATAATAGTATGCCGCACCATGCAGTGCTTCTTCATGTAAGGAGTCTAATTCGATTACTTTTAGAAAGTCCTCAATGCTGCTTGTTGCATTGAACACGGCCAGAATATCTGCTCTGTAATAATAAGCATCTATGTTTGTCGGATCTAATTCGATCACTTTTGTATACAACTCAATTGCTGTTTCTATACCCGTTTCCTGGCGTGCCAGATGCGCTTTCTCCAATAAGTCTTTCACATTATTTTGGGAAAAAGAAAACGGACTGAAGAAGAGGGGTAATGTGATTGTAGCTAGTAATTTTAACTTCATTTTACTTTTTTTATTCGATGGAAGTGATGTGAACGATTTTCAGGTTAAAACTATTCAATTTTTCGGATATAGGGATTAATTCATGAATGGCTTATATTTGCAATCTTTTCAGATAATCTTTGGTTGTATATACAATGCGATTCATGAAAAAAACAAACAAAATTGCGAACAATCCAAGGCATAGAAGAAGGTATATCAGCAACTGGTTGCTAACAAGTGCGGGAAAAGGACAAACTAACCCAAAAGCCAATGACAGGAGAAACGGTTTGGTCATTTGTCCGTAGCAAGTGATGAATGTTTCGTTTTTGTTTTCCTCAATGATAATTTGAGTCGGAATAGTCATGTGCCATTCACTCCCTTTTGTTACAAATCGTGTGTGAACAGCAATTGTCGTATTGTTTAATTTGGCGATCGAAGGCGTGTTTTTCCGTCGTATTTTCACTGTTCTGATCTTCATTTTTTACGTTTTCGTGTGAGAAGTGTCTTTGCTTGTAACTACCCCAATTTAATCTTTCTTTTTTTACCCGTTTCCAACTCCGCTAGAATATCCAGCTTGTGGACCTTTGAATTGTCCAGTTGGTATACCAGAACGAGTTTCATTTCCGTCAGGTCAATGAAAGTCGTATAAAGTGTACCTCCTATTTTACCGGTAGCATCCGGTTGAGGAAGTTGAACTACCTTTCCCAGTACATTCCCAACTGCCTTCAGATCAATTGTTTCTGTTGGATTCGCTGCATCCAGTTGATCCAAACCTTCCTGGATGAGGGGATAACGCCAGCAAGTTTCCATTTGATTGGTGTCCGAAAGATTAAAATTGGTTGCAACAAGTCGGTTGTTCTGGATGGGGACAAGCTGTTGACGACCATTCACCCATTCGATAATTACGGCACTACCCGTTCTGTCTCCGAGTACAATGTGTGCGTTTTTCAGAGCTACTTTCTGTTCTTCTAAATAGAGGACAGCTTCATTTACCGTACTGCAGTTTGCCAGTAGTTCGTCTGTAAGATTGCCGGTTGGAGAGGAGCTATATCCTTCCGGGATGTTTTGCTCGGGTGTTGTTGCACCGTCGATGACCAGTCCTTTCTCGTTCACACCGCCCTGCCCGAAATTTTTCCAACCATACCAGATTCTCCCCAATTCATTGTGTGAAGCCGGGACAATCTGAATGTAGGGTTTTACATCATACCAGTAATCCTCATTGTTGACAAAATAGATGTGGCCTGTTTTACTGTCGACGTAATAGATGATCGAACACGCAAACGTTTGGACGGAAAAAAGTGTGATAAAAAGTAAGGGCAGTATGTAGTTCATTCGCGACATCCTTTAGCTGAACAGATTCGTTGCTAAATTTAATCAAAAAATGAAATAAATGCTGAATAAAAGAGAATCACGGATCATTGTACGTGATACCAAATCCATTTAAATTCAGTATTCAAAATTACCAATTCACTCAACTACCTTCATCCAGGTTGTTCTCAACTCTCCAAGGCATGTTACCATCGGGTCAAAAAACGTTGCTCCTTTATGCTTGCTTACATCTGAAAAGTGAACGATTTTCTTTTCCCCGTTCTCTTCAATCAGGACGTGCAACCGGTCAAACAAGCGGAGGTTGAATTCCTTTTCCAGTTCTTTGATGAAATGAACAGAACTGTCAATGGAACAACCGGAAGCGGCTGTCATATTTTCGTCAACTGCCAGTACAATGAAATAATCTTCCAGGATAGCAGAAGCGCCGTACAATTGTACTTTGTGTGCGGCCCATTGGCGAACGAATACATCTAATTTCGCTTGAATTGCTTTCTGTACCTCCTGTGGAATCGCTCCCTGATTCTGATAAATCCAGATTTTGCTTGAATCGGGAAGGTGTTCAAATAAATTGTTATAAGTCTGCTGCATTTGCGATCAATTCTGCTACGTCCAACACTTTAATTTCCTGTTCCTTCTCGAAGTGTTTCACACCGTCGGTCATCATGGTATTGCAGAAAGGACAACCAGTCGCGATGATTTCAGGGGCAACCTCCAATGCATCTTCTGTACGCAATACGTTGACTTCCTTGTTGCCTTTTTCAGCTTCTTTAAACATTTGCGCTCCTCCTGCACCACAGCACAGTCCGTTGGTCTTGCAGCGTTTCATTTCGACCAGTTCCGCGTCCAGTTTGGTGATCAGCTCGCGCGGGGCTTCGTACACATCATTGGCGCGCCCGAGGTAGCACGGATCATGGAAGGTGATTTTTTTCCCTTTGTATGTTCCGCCCTGTACCGTCAGTTTCCCTGAATCGATCAGTTCCTGGATCAATTGCGTATGGTGAATGACTTCGTAGGTTCCTCCCAGTTCCGGATATTCATTTTTCAATGTATTGAAGCAATGTGGGCATCCGGTAACGATTTTTTTTACTTCATAACCGTCCAGCACCTGAATATTCATCATTGCCTGCATCTGGAATGTAAACTCATTCCCGGCACGTTTTGCAGGATCACCGGTACAGCTTTCTTCTGTTCCCAGTACTCCAAATTTTACATCACAATGATTCAATATTTTGACAATGGCCTTGGTAATTTTTTTCGCACGGTCATCAAAACTCCCCGAACAACCTACCCAGAAAAGGATTTCGGCTGTTTCTCCGCTTGCCATTAGTTCTGCCATTGTCGGCACTCTCAGATTACTCATAAAACAACTATTTTTTAAATACTTGTATCTTCACTTCCCGTTCCTCCAGGTCGGTAAACTTACCTTCGAATCGCGTCGCCTTTACCAGGTGATTATCGATCCAGTGATAATTTCCTCCCCGTGGTTTTCCGAACAAAATACCATGGTATTTAAACCCGTTTTTGTTCAGCCATTCTTCTGTTACCGGACGGTGTTCTTCCGTTCGTGAGGTAAAAAACGTAATGATATGTCCTTCGTCATACCACTTGTTCAATATCTCCAGTGCATCCGGATACAAAGCTGCTGTAGCCATTCGCTCCGGTTCTTCATTCGGTATGTCATCACAAATCGTCCCGTCAATGTCAATTAAATAATTCTTTACGTGTTCCGGTAATATGGGACTGATCAGTTTTCCGTTTTCTTTTGTTTCAATTAAGTGTTGGTCTGTTTTTTTATCCATGATGTGTGATTGTACACTACTCGTCTTTCCAATTGAGGCGGTCTGTCGGAGAAAACTGCCACGGTGCCCCGTTGTTTTCTATATTGGTCAACATTCCGGTTAACTCACTTGGCATTTTTGACTCTTCCATTACCAGGTAACGGCGCATTTCCATGATAATCGAAAGCGGGTCAATATTTACAGGACATTCCTGCACACACGCGTTACACGATGTACATGCCCAGATTTCTTCTTCTGTGATGTGGTCAAACAACAAACTTTTTCCATCATCATACTCTTTTCCATGCTTGCGAATGTTATCACCGACCACTTCCAAACGATCGCGTGTTTCCATCATGATTTTACGTGGAGAAAGTAATTTCCCTGTCTGATTTGCCGGACAGGCGGAAGAACAACGACCACATTCCGTACAGGTATACGCATCCAGCAAGCTTTTCCAGGTCAGGTCAGTTACGTCCTTCGCACCGAAACGCTGTGGTTCTGCGACCGCACCATCTGCCGGAGCTGCAAATGGATCTGCTGTCGGATCCATCATCAATTTTACTTCATTGGTAACAGATGCCAGGTTGGTAAACCGTCCTTTTTTTTCCAGGTTGGAATAATACGTGTTCGGAAATGCCAGTAAAATGTGAAAATGCTTGGAGAAGGGCAAATAATTCAGGAAAACAAATACCATTACAATATGTCCCCACCATCCGATGCGCTCAATCACGTGCAATGCTCCGTCGGAAAGTCCGCCGAAGAATGCCGGCCCGATGTGTTGCGTAACGGCAAACCCGAATGAACCGTCTCCCAGGTTTTCCGCATGAGAAAGCCCTCTGCTGTAAAGTACTTCATCGGCCCCGTTCATCATGAAGATGCAAGTCACCAGTAAAAATTCAAAGAAAAGAATCAAATTGGCATCCGTTTTTGCCCAGCCAACCATTTCCCGCATCGTAAATCGCGGAATTTTTAACAGGTTTCTGCGTGCCAAAAAGGCAATGGTTGCCACAAACGCCAGTACGGAAAGAATTTCAATAAAACTGATGATAAAGGTGTAAAAGCCGCCCAGTGCGGGTCTGAAAATCCGGTGATGTCCTGAGAAACCATCTACAACAATCTCAATCAATTCGATTTGTGTAATCACAAATGCCGCATAGATGAATAAGTGAAGGATTGCCGGAATCGGACGCTGAAACATTTTCTTTTGCCCGAATGCCACCAGGATCATTGTTCTCCAACGCTCTTTCGGATTGTCCGTTCTGTCCAATTCCCTTCCCAGGAGAATATTCTGACGGATCTTCCATACGTTCCAGGTAAAGAATCCGAAGCTTCCTACCAATAAAATGCCGAATACAATACCGCTAATCATTTATTTCAGATTTGTTGAGTCCAACAATTGTTTTAATTTCCGTTCTTCACTTGGTGACAAAGGTACTCCTTTTGTTTTTGCTCCGAAAACGGAGAAGTGAATGTACCGTTCCGGGTGTTTTTCAATATCACCTACCAGGCTTTGCAAACGCTGATTGGTTGTGTTCAACTCGTTGTACAATTGCTCGTCGGAAAGCAATTTTCCGAGGGTCCCTTCTCCTTTTGTAGCCGCATCCAGCATCGTATTGAACTTGTTGAGCGTCATTTTTGCTTCTTCAATTGTACCTTTAAAATCGGCAGTTACCAGGTCGTCGGTAAATGTTTTTGCATTGCCAATGATTCCTTCGATTTTCTCATTGCTCTTATGCAGGTTGGAAGTAATGGATTCCACATTGCTGAAAATACGGGAAAGTTTTGCTTTCTCCGTTACCATCAACCCTTCCAGTTCTGTTGCTACATTACCGAATTTTTTTAAGGCCGACTGTACTTCATTAAATGTTTCTTTCAGTTCGGAATTAGCGGTTGTATCCCAGAAAGCAGAAAATGAAACGATGAATTTATCCAGTGAATTGGCAACTGCAGAAACTTTTTGAATCAGCGGATCCGCGTATTGTTTTACTTCGGACATCAAACTGCTGGTAATGTCTCCCTGGATGTAGTCCGAAGGGTTGTGATACTTTGAAATGTCTTCATTCGGGATGATAATCAAACCTTTGCTGAGTAAGTCAACACTCCCTGCGTGGATGTTGGAGCCAACCGGAATTCTGAAGTTACGATCCTGAATATTGAATTTCATCAGGACTTTTTTATTTTCTTCTTTTTCTCCTGTCAGACCTACTTCCAGTACTTTTCCGACAATGACCCCGTTCACATAAACGGAAGTAGCAGGAGCAACGCCGCCTGATTCAGATAAATAAACGTAATATACATCATCGCCTCCAAAAAAGCTGTTGCCTTTCAGAAAGTTAACCCCTGCGATCAGTAATCCGATCGCCACGATGGATATAACACCCGTCTTAAGTTCCTTAGAGATTTTCAAAACAATTAATTTTCTGCTAATTTAATAGCTTTTTCCAAATTAATGCGTTCTCCGTTTAAAAAGGCAATGACAAATGCATGTTCAAAGCCGGTATTTCTCAATTCATTTTTGTGGTTATTTGCTGATTTGAAGTCGCTTACAAAATATCCTGTGGCGTACTTGTAAAGTCCGTCCTGTTGGTATTCATAAATCGGCATCCCCTTAAACTCTTTACTGGAGGTAGGGATGCGTTTTTGAGAGGTTTGAATCTGGATACGGAAGACAACTTTGTTATTATTCTCTTTTTCATCCTCAGTTGTTGTTTCTGTCGTTTGCTGTGTAGTTGTTCCTGAATTCTGGCTGGAATTCGTAATTGGAGTTTTTGTATCAACGTGGACACCTTCCAACTCGTTTTTATATTTACGAAAGGCGCTGAACATTGCCTCGGCCATTTTCTTTTGATTTTCCTTATTTCCCAGGAAGTTTTCTTCCTGCGGATTGGTTAAAAAGCCGGTTTCAATCAGCACACTCGGCATGGTAGTTTTGTAGAGTACAAGAAATCCTGCCTGTTTGACACCTCTGTCGTGACGGCCGAGCGTTTTAAATTCCGCCTGCACTTTGCTGGCGTAATTAATGGATTGATCCAGGAAAATGCTCAATTGTAACTGGCGTGCTATGATGGCGTCCGGTGAGAGGTCAAATCCTTTGTATTTTTCACCTCCGTCATCCTCCAGGTAAATTGTGGAGTTTTCCCGCTCGGCGATCTTTTGCTGTGATTCGGTCCGGTGGAGTCCCAAAACGTAGGTTTCTGCCCCATAAGCTGCAGGTCCTGCTGAGTTGGCGTGAATACAGATAAACAGGTCGGCGTTATTGCGGTTGGCAATTTTTGCCCGCTCATCCAGTTCCACAAATACATCTTTGTCACGGGTATAAACAACCTTTATTTCCGGGTAATTCTTTTTGATCATCTCACCCAGTGCCAGTGCCATGTTCAGACAAACTGTTTTTTCATTGGAATGTGCCCCGTTACACCCGGGATCTTTTCCTCCGTGCCCGGCATCGATCACCACGGTTTTAATGGCTGAATTGAACAATTCATCTTTTTGTGCATGGGAATCAATTGTTAAAATCCCCGTGGCAACTAAAATTAACACAAAAAGGGTACAGATTTTGTATATTGGCCTGTTTTTTTCCATCACAAGAAGGTTATTTTTTAGTTTTGCATCCATAAAACAACGATAGAGTACAAAGTTAATTTTAAAGTTTGCTCAAAAAGCGTTCCATACCGTTACTTATCTTCCATGCATTGTTAATAATGTGTGCGGGTTTTTATTCATTCGGACAGGATACAATCTATGTAAACGATGAGAGCATGGGAGGAATTTCCAAATACCGTGCCCGTGATTCGATCTATGCGGATTTAAAGAAGAAACAGTTGCACCTGTATGGAGAAGCTTATGTGGAAACAGAAGAAATGAATCTCAAGGCAGGTTATATCCTGGTGGACATGGAAAAGGAGGAAGTGACTGCTACATACGTATTGGATGAGGAAGGAAGGTTGATTGAAAAACCGCTCTTCACCATGGGAGGCGATGAAGCCGAGGCAAATACCTTAAAATACAATCTCCGGACAGGAAAAGCATACATTGAAGCAGTAAAAATTGTACAGGACGAAATGTACCTGCACATGGGACGAGCCAAGCGGCAGGCAAATGAAGAAATTCATTTCGTGGAAGGCCGGTTTACAACCTGTGACCTGGATGAACCGCATTATCACTTTCAATTGTCAAGGGGTGTAATGATTCCCGATAAACGCATCGTGACCGGACCGATGAATCTATACATTGCAGGAGTCCCGACACCATTAGGATTACCGTTCAGCTACATTCCGCAAAAGGATCAGAATGAACGCACGCACGGATTATTATTCCCGGAGATCGTTCCGATCTCGAATTATGGTTTTGGTTTAAATAACCTGGGATACTATATTCCCATTAACGATCGTTTGCAAACTTCTGTTTACGGAACAATCTATTCCAGGGGAAGCTGGGGATTGCGGAATGTAACGGAATATGCCCGCCGATATGGATACACGGGAAGTTTTGATGTGAGTTATTACCAGTATAAAAGTGGCTTTCCGACCAATAACAGGCTCAACAATGTGGACCTGAAATGGGTACACCGAAAAGATGCGAAGTCTAACCCGAAATGGAACTTCAATACCAATATTAACTTTAATTCCAGTAACAACTCGAAAAATAACCTGGATCCGGTTAACCAGAATTACTTCAAAAATACCTTGATGTCCGACATCAATCTCAACCGATCATTTCCCGGGAAACCATACCAGTTGTCTGCAAAAATAGCGCTGAGTCAAAACTCCCAGACACGGAATATCGCATTGACAAGCCCGATCGTGAACTTTTCAACCAGTCAGTTTTTTCCATTGAAAAAATTGCTGAAAGCGGAAATTTTCCAGCGCCTGGGGATTATTTACAACATTGAAGGACAAAACAAATCGACGTTTGAAGATGTATTGCTGAGGGATGGGAAATATGCAGAGATCGGGAATCAGTTTATGTATGGAATGCGCCAAAACTTGACTGTTCAGACTACAGGAGGAGTCTTTAAAAATGTATTGAAGCTGACGCCAAGTATTAATTATTCGACCAATCTGAACTTTCAGCAGATCCGAAAAGTATACGACCCGGTTCTCAATAATGCGGTGAATGACACTGTACGACAAGCGGGATTGGCACATACCTTGTCGTTCAATATGGCAGCAACAACAGCACTGTATACCTATTACCGCTTTGTCGGTAAAAATAAACCGATCATGCGCCATGTACTGACACCGAATGTGTCTTTCAGTTACCGTCCTTTGCTGACGAAAAATCTGGAAGCCAATGTCGGACCAAATCAGGAAAAACTGGTTTACTCTCCCTATTCCAATAGTGTGTATGCATATACTGCAACCAAAGATCAGGCGTTGATTAATTTCGGGATCAACAACTCATTTGAACTGAAACGAAAATCCGATAAAGACACCGTAACCGGTTTCCAGAAAATCAGGATCATTGACGCCTTGAGCCTCACGGGTAATTACGACATCATGAAAGAATCGATGAACTTGTCGGACATCAATGTCAATATACGGATCAGTCCTTTTAAATGGATGAATATTGTCGGGACGACTTCTTATTCGTTTTATGGATGGGATGCAGTCACCAATGCATCCTTACCTGATTTCGCTCTGAAATCAAACAGTAAATTGGGACGAACGATGAACAACGCCATCACAACGACTTTTACAATTACCTCACGGGAAAGCCGGGAAAAAATAGAAGAAAACAAAGAGGTGGTAGCAGAAAACTGGCAGGCGGATTATGATTATTTCTACCTGCACCCGGAGCGAATCATTGATTACAGGATTCCATGGAAAGTAAACGTATCCCATGTATTTAATCTCAACAGGAACATCAATAAAACGGTAACGGATAATGAAGAATTTCGCCAGGTGCATACGGTAAACGTGGATACAGATATTAGCATTACCAAACGATGGAAGCTGGGGGCGGTAGTCAACATTGACCTGAAAACTAAAAAAGTAACCAATGGCTATTTTACGCTCAACAGAGATATGCATTGCTGGGCATTGTCATTCCGCTGGACACCGATCGGATTCAACAAAAGTTTCTTACTCACCATTCGCAATACGTCGTCTATCTTTAAAGATGCGAAGCTGGATTTCAGAAAACCACCGGCTTTCTTATAAATAAACTATTTGCAGCAAATGAATGTTGGCGCTTCCCGAACCAGTGAGGGGAAGTCGTTTTATTTTTCGTAGAGCACTACCAGTAAGGGATTGTGGATTCTGGCATTTTTTTCAGACAACATATTTTTGTAAAAAAAAGAGTAAAAAGAAACCGGTTGCATTTTTTTTGCTGTATATTTGTTTGATTAATAACCACTTGTAGTGTATTTGTTCACCTAAAGCAAATAACCATGAAAAAGCTGAAAAGACCGGAAATACTTGTATTTCTAACAATTCTCGTAAATGTAAATTGCCTTTTTGGGCAACAAAAAGATGTTCGTTACCTTGCTCCTTATGTAGCCATAGACGTGCCTAATCCCCCACATGAAGTAGAATCGTATGCGGAAAAAGGAACAACACGCTGTGGAGCAACCAACCATGGTACGATCAATCTGGTCGATTGTGATGATATTGGTACCGCTGCTTTTAACAGTGCAGGGATAACCGCTTCTGTTGATGATGAAAATGTAGATGCTACCGGACATCCTTGCGGACCTCAGGGAGGAGGAGTGCAACCGGGAAGTTGGCATGTGTTTGATCTGGCTACAGGGGTGGAAAGTCTGTTGATTGAATATGCTGGCGGGTTTGCAGGTGCTGGTGGATTCAGCCAATTGTGGATGTCTGCCTATCAAGGTCCGAATTGTTCTTCGCTTACAAACGTAGGATGCGGGCAGATCATTGATAAATCCGGACCCAATTTAGTGTTGCTTTCTCTGGGATTGGATAACCTGGATGATACCCAGAATTTGTGGATATTTGTCTGGGGAGATAAAGGATATGATATTGACTTTACGTTTACGGGAACTTCTCCCGCGCCTTCCAACACGTCGTGTGCGAATGCCATTTCCAATACCGAAGCATGCAATCTGGGAGCGACAGGTGCTACTTTTACCGCTCCTTCCAGTGCGTTAGGTGCCGGAGCATGTGCCGGAGGAACGTGGTATTCAAACGAAAATACAGTGTTTTACACATTTACGGCAACAGATGCCGATGGTTCAATTGATATTGACAATATTATTTGTAATGACGGAACAATGGGAGAGGCTCAGTTTGGTGTATGGAGAAGTTGTGCTGCCGTGGGAACTTACGGAGCGAACTTTTTGGGGTGTGCCGTTGGTACATCCAGCCTCTCACTCTCACCACTGGTTCCGGGGCAAACGTATATTATCGCTGTGGACGGACAGGCAGGAGATGTTTGTACGTGGACGTTTACGGTGGATGGAATCGCATTGCCGACCGAAGTTTACGGGTTTGATTCTAAAAGAATAGACAGAACTACCGTAGAACTGACATGGAAAACAGCTACAGAATTAAATACCGACTATTTTTCGGTAGAACGTTCTGACGATGGATTCAATTTTTATGAAATAGGAAACGTACAGGCTGCGGGATATGCCAATGAATCTCATGCATACACATTCAAAGATCAAGAAGCGGTTACAAACAGCAGGTACATTTATTACCGCTTGAAAGTCGTTGATTTTGACGGTAAATTTAATCTGTACGGTCCGCGGTTTGTTTCTTCATCGGATGAAGTGTTAAACGAGGCGGTGATTGTTCCGAATCCTGCAGACAATCAATGCATCGTATCCTTTACCAGTGAAAAAAATGCATCCTATACATTGCAACTGGCGGATCAGTATGGAAGAGTGGTAACACAAGAAGAAGGTGTTTCTTCGCAAGGGCTGAAAACCGAAGTTTACCTGGAATTAAATGGATTGGACAGTGGTGTTTATTTTGTTACAATTGTAAATCAGAAAGAAGGGAAGCAGCAAGTAGTGAAGTTTATAAAAAAATAACGTTTATTTGTATGAATAAAAACAGGTACTGACTGAAAGTCATACGATAAATTTCAGCCTGTATCTATAAATAATCTGATCCGGATGAAGTTGGTGAAAAAAATAATAATTTCCGGCTGTTTACTTTCCATGTGTACTTTGTCCTGTAAAAAAGAACAGACCAAGTCGGAAGACGAACCGATAGTGCAAACACCTGAAGATTCGCTTGCTGTTTTTTCAGATATTCAGATCGGAAATCACCATACGGCAACTCTATCCGGTTTTCTATGCCTGAGATCAGGTGAAGTATATACGCTCAACGACCCACCCAAAGCAGCAGATCACCAGGCAAGAATAGACCTTGTTTATTATTATACTGCAACCGCTCCAACCAGCGCTTACCTGGGAGCTCCGTCAACGCTGGGAAGCAATCAGGCAGAAGGTGGATTGTATGATAATGCTCCGAACGGAGTTGTTTATTGGGCAACAATAAATGAAACGGCGATCATGCCCTGGGAATCCGTATCGGTCGGAGATTTTATCAGCATAACTACTTATTCGGAACTAAAAGCAGCCTGGGGAACTACGGGCTTAATGCCCCATTACGTGTCCAATGTACAAAGCGGGAAGGTCTACCGTTTTATTACGCACAATCAGAAGATCGGTTTGCTGAGAATTAAAAGCATTTCAGGAAACGGAAATGTGGCAGCTGTGATGACTGTTGACATTAAAATTCAAAAATAAAATTACTTCTAATCAGTTGACCACCGGAGGTATCCGCTCCATCGGTTTGGCTGTGATCATTTTCTTTTGTAAATTGGATTAAACGTTTCCTGTTTTCAATTGTCTTTGATAGATAAAATTAATATATGAAGTCTTTCGTCAGAGTTATTGTTGTTGTAATCGCTGCATTTAGTTCATTTTATACATTCTCACAACAAGCAGAATTGAAGGGACGTGTTACAGACAAAAAAACAACAGAATCCATTCCTGATGCAAAAGTCATGTTGTTATCACCGGGAGATTCATCCGTTGTAACAGGAACATCTTCTGATGAAGAAGGGAATTATCGGATTTCTGCTGCTCCAGGAACATATATCCTGAAAGTGACAGTGCTCACGTACAACGATGAGGTCCGAACCATTCGTCTTCCCGGAGGTGCTACCGAACTGGCCATTGTTCTTTCCTCAGATGCTAAATTGATTGATGAGGTAAGCGTGGAGGCAAAAGCCATTCGCGTAGAGCAAAAAGGAGATACCACGCAGTACAACGCCGACGCGTTTAAAACAAATCCGGATGCGACCGTAGAAGATTTGGTCACCAAAATGCCAGGGATTACTGTGGAAAATGGCGTGGTAAAAGCACAGGGAGAACAAATCAAAAAAGTATTCATTGACGGAGAAGAGTTTTTTGGAGATGATGCGGCAGCTGCATTGAAAAATTTACCTGCGGAAATTGTGTCCAAAATTCAGATTTACGACAACGAGAGTGACCAGGCAAAATTTACAGGAATTTCTGATGGAACGGAAGCGAAAGCGTTGAATATTGTCACAAAAACAGGTAAAAACCAGGGGCAATTTGGTAAAATATATGCCGGTTATGGATACCCGGATCTCTATTTAGGCGGATTAAACATCAATATTTTTAAAGGAAAAAGTAAAATTTCCATCGTTGGAATGACCAATAATGTAAACCAACAAAATTTTTCATCGGAAGATATCCTGGGGCTTTCGAGCTCGGGGTCAGCATCCGGAGGGCAAGGGGGGAGAGGCCCGGGTGGAAGAGGTGCCGCGGAAAATTTTATCGTTGGTCAGGAAAACGGGATCAGTACGACACATTCCATCGGGATCAACTATTCGGACAGGTGGGGAACCAAAACCAAGGTGACGGGAAGTTATTTTTTCAATGCTTCTAAAAATGAAAACAGGCAGCTGACCGAACGGGAGTATATTTTATCCAGCCAGTCCGGTCAGTTATACAATGAAGATTATTCTGCCGTTACCCGGAATTATAACCACCGTATGAATTTCCGGTTTGATGTACAGTTGGATTCACTCAATTCAATCGTGATTGCTCCGAAACTGAGCTACCAGGGAAATGACCGGACAAAGGAAATGTTCGCAACGACTGCCGATAAGCAGGCATCCTTGCTCAATCAGATTGCCAATTCAACTTACGGAGATAACAAGGGAATCAATGCTGGTACATCTTTCTTGTGGCGACATAAATTCATGAAGCCGAAAAGAACACTGTCTATGAACTTGTCCGGAACGTACAACAACCGTTTGGGAGAAAGCGGGCAGGAATCACTGGCAGAATACTACGATGCATTGGCGGGAGATTCATCGGCAACAATTAACCAGTTTGCGGACAATAAAACAAACGGTTATATCACCTCATTACGGGTTTCATATACGGAGCCGTTGAATGATTACTGGTCGAGTGAATATTCCTACACGCCTTCTTATACGCTGAGTAATGCAGACAAACGGACATACAATTACGATCCGAATACAGGCGTGTACAATACAATGGATACACTGCTCTCCAACGTGTTTCAAAACAAAACAATCGGAAACGAAATCGGAACAAATTTTCGGTTCAGAAAGAACAAGGCCAACGTACAGATAGGTCTCAGCTACCTCAATACATTGTTATTAAACAACCAGGAATTTCCCGTTAACCGGAATGTCAACCTGGTTTTTCATAACCTGTTGCCCAACGTGCGATTCCGGTATGAATTTTCTAAAACAAAATCCATTCAGCTGAACTATCGGGCAGGAACACGTACGCCTTCCATCGACCAGTTACAAAACGTAATTGATAATTCCAACCCGCTGTCACTTTCGTCGGGAAATGAAAAACTGAAACAACAGTACAATCACCGGGTATTTGGTCGTTTTAATGTGACCAACGTAACGAAAGGAAGTAATTTCTTTGTGTTTTTATCCGGAGAAGTCAGCTCTGATTATATTACCAACTCAACAATTATTGCTACCAGTGATACATTGATTGACGGAACCATTCAATTGGCAAGGGGCGCGCAATACCGGAAACCGGTCAACCTGGACGGGAAATGGAATACAAACGGGTATGTGTCGTATGGAATTCCGCTGTCGGCACTTAAACTTAACCTGAATTTTAACCTGGGAGGAGGATACGGTGTTACACCGGGATTAATCAACAATGAGCTCAACAGATCGAATACACGAAACGGAAATGCCGGAGTGACGATTGCAAGCAACATCAGCCCGAAGATTGATTTTGCTGTGGGGTACACGTTCAACTACAACAATGCCGTGAATTCACGCCAGGGCAGCACCAACAATGAATATTTTGTACAGAACCTGTATGCCAAATTTAACTGGATTGTGAAAGAGCGCCTGGTGTTTAACACCAATTATGCATTGAATGCATACGCGGGATTGAGTTCCGATTTCAACCAGACAATCATGTTGTGGAATGCAGGAATCGGGTATAAATTCTTACCGAAAAAACAACTGGAAGTCCGTTTGTCTGTCTTTGATATTCTGAATAATAACAATAGCATTGCACGGAATGTAACGGAATCCTACATCGAAGATGTTGAATCAAGGGTGTTGAATCGTTATTTCATGCTGACGGCAACCTACAACCTGCGGAATTTCGGAACACCTGCAAAGTAATTTTAATTATTCGCTAATTTCCTTATCTTGGCACTCAAAAATAACTATGGCAAAGATACTGGCATTTGCGGGAAGTAACAGTTCCACCTCCATTAATCATCAATTATTGAAATACATTCAGTCTAATTACCTCCCCGAGATGAAACTGGTCGAATTGCGTTCGTTTGAAGTTCCGATGTATTCAATGGATACCGAACTGAATTCCGGAATCCCGTTGACTGTCCAAAAACTGCATGTTGAGATCAAGCATGCGGATTTATTGCTGCTGTCAACCTCGGAACACAATGGTAGCTATACGAGTTATTTTAAATCGACGATGGATTGGCTGAGCCGTTTCGATCGGGATTTCGTAAAGGAGAAACCGGTATTTATTGCCGGAACCTCTCCGGGAAGAGGGGGAGCGTCCAATTCGATAGAGCTGTCCAAACGTTTAATGGAACGATTGGGTGCAACGGTGAAGCAGACATTCAGTTTACCGTCTTTCGGACATGTGTTTGAAAACGGAAAGCTGATCGAAGAACACGAATCCCGTTTAGCTGATTTCATAACAACCGTTAAATCATAAACACTCAACTAATCATTTATAATTCAACATTCAATATTCATAATTCCAAACAACATGGCCTTTTTTGAATTCAACGGCTTTAAGCCGGTAATGAAACCATCCAGTTTTGTTCATCCGAATGCAACGGTAACAGGAAACGTAATCATTGGTGAAAATGTATACATCGGACCGGGAGCTGCAATTCGCGGAGACTGGGGACAGATCATCATTGAGGACGGATGCAATGTACAGGAAAATTGTACTATTCACATGTTTCCCGGAACAACGGTGTTGTTAAAAAAAGGAGCGCACATCGGTCACGGGGCTATTGTACACGGCGGAACAATCGGAGCGAATAGCATGATCGGCATGAATGCCGTCGTCATGGATGATTGTGTTATCGGCGATGAATGCATCATTGGTGCATTGGCATTTGTTCCTGCCAATACGACAATTCCGAGACGGAGTGTAGTGGTGGGAAATCCTGCAAAAATTGTTAAGGATGTGAGCGACGAAATGATTGCCTGGAAAACAAAAGGTACAGCATTGTATCAGGCACTTCCCGGAGAATGTCATACACATTTGCGACCATGCGAACCGTTGACAGAAGTAGAGCCTGACCGACCGGAACAGGAAAAAATGTACGAAACCTGGAACAAGATCAAAGGGTAGTAACAATTCGATTCCCCTGAAACAAAAAAGCGCCTGAGAATCCCCAAACGCTTTTTATTTATAGCATTAACTGAAAATCGGTTTATTTTTTACTGTTTCCTTTCGCTGATTTTTCGGTGGACTTCCCGGTAGCTTTTCCAGTTGCCTTTCCGTTGCTGTTTCCTTTTGAAGAAGAAGCTGTTGACGAGGCACCGGATTTTCCTTTACCATTTTCTTTTCCTTTCCCGTTTGCTTTTGTTTGACCTTTTCCTTTTCCGGCATTTCCATTGGAATGTTCTTTCGCTTTCCCTTTCAGCGCATGAAATTCTGCTGATCCGGGTTTAATTCCTAATTCCTGCGCCATCGCTCCCCATCCTTTTGACTTGTCCGTTTTGTATACTTTAATTACATTGTCGACCGGGATTTGTTGGATAGATGCAACCTGAAGTGCCATGAATGCATCCCCGGGATTCATTCCTGCAGTAAAACAATCCTCTACTTTTTGTAGTGGAACTTCGAAACGCTTTGATAAATCCAGTTTAAAATCCGAAAGGTTTTCTTTCCCTTTTGTATTGACAATTTTCAAATTGGCGTCCAGATCAGCGTCTCCGGTACGGTAGTCCTGTGCATAGCTCACTCCCGTTGTGAAAGCCAATGCGAAAAAAAGTTGTTTCATCATGTGTTTTTGTTTTTGTTTAATTTTTAACAGTTAGCGAATATCATGCCAAAAATATAAAAAAGGGAAGCCGATTACCGGCTTCCCTTTTGTGTCGTATTGAGTTAAAAATTAGTGCTGCTTAATGAACTTAATGATGTGCTTGTCAACCAGGATGAAATAAACTCCGGCTGCTGCTTCACGCATGCTAAACCGCTGCTGTTCTTCTGAAATAATTCCTGTGCGTATAACATTTCCATATACATCTGTAATTGTAAATAATGTTCCGATGAATGCAGAACCACTGTTTACCGTAAATTCCTGTTCAAACGGATTCGGATATAACTGAACCACTTCATTGGAAAGTGTGCCGATTCCTACGGAACCGATTTGAATACAGGTACTTGTGTCTGTGCATCCGTTTTGTGTAACAATCACCGCATAACTTCCACTTTCTGAAGGGGTAAAGGATGCATGGATCGCTCCGTTGACCGGTGCTTCGTCATTGCAGTCGATCCATTGATAAGAAGCACCTGTTGCCACTGCGGTAATGGTATTGCCTTGTGTGGTAACGGTTGTATTTACGGCATTGACAACGATCGTCATGGTCACCGTTTGTACACATTGCCCTGAAGTCGGAGTAAATGTATACGTTGTTGTTGTCGTATTGTTGGCTGCCGGACTCCATGTTCCTGAAATACCATTATTAGAGATGGAAGGAAGCGTTAACGATTCACCCGAACAAATTGCAGAGACTGGTGTAAATACGGGAGTGGTATTCTCATTAACAGTTACCGTCATTGTTGTGGTTGTGGCGCACTGCCCTGCATTCGGTGTAAATGTATACGTTGTTGTTGCCGTGTTGTTGATTGCCGGACTCCACGTACCGATGATTCCATTGGACGAAGTCGTTGGAAGGGAGAAAGAACTTCCGGAACAGATTGCCGGAACTTGTGTAAAGACCGGAGTTGTTGTACCATTATTTACCGTTACGGTCATTGTTACAGTTGTAGCACATTGCCCTGCGTTTGGCGTAAAGGTATACGTTGTCGTTGCCGTGTTGTTGATTGCCGGGCTCCACGTACCTGAAATACCATTGGATGAAGTTGTTGGCAATGTAAATGAACTTCCGGAACAGATTGCCGGAATTTGTGTAAATACCGGAGTTACCGGAGTCGTTACCGTTACGGTCATCGTTGCCGTCGTTGCGCACTGTCCGGTATTCGGTATAAACGTATAGGTTGTTGTGGTCGTATTGTCAATTGCCGGACTCCACGTTCCTGAAATACCGTTATTGGACATTGCAGGTAGCGTAAATGAAGTTCCTGAACAAACAGCCGGAATTTGTGTGAATGCAGGTGTTTCCTGGCTGACAGTTACGGTCATCGTTGTGGTTGATGCACATTGTCCCGTATTCGGTGTAAAGGTATACGTCGTTGTGGCCATGTTATTGATCGCCGGATTCCATGTTCCTGAAATGCCATTGTTGGAGGTTTCCGGAAGTGTGAAGGATCCACCCGGGCAAATAGCAGGAATTTGCGTAAAGACAGGTGTCGTCTGACTCACTGTTACGGTCATTGTTGCCGTTGCCGCACATTGTCCTGCATACGGTGTAAAGGTGTAGGTTGTTGTGGCCGTATTGTTGGCTGCCGGACTCCACGTTCCTGAAATACCATTATTAGAGGTTTCAGGCAGTGTCAACGATTCACCCGAACAAATAGCTGGTAGTTGTGTAAACGCAGGTGTTGCCTGAGGCGTCACGGTCATCGTTACCTGATTGCTGGTGGCTGTTGTTGAAGAGGCACAGGCCGCGTTAGTGGTCATCACACATGTGACAATACTACCATTGGTGAGGGTGTTACTTGTGTAAGAAGCACTATTTGAACCGACATTTCCTCCGTTCACTTTCCACTGATAAGCGGGGGCAGTTCCGCCATTTGTCGGTGCTGCGGTAAACGTAATGCTTTCTCCCTGGCAAATGGTAGTCGTGGATGTACTGATTACAACAGAAGGTGTACATGCAGATGGAGGTGGTCCGATCAGACAGATGTTGAAAGTAATTGTACTCAAGTTTGAAGAAGCATTGAAGACCCGGATAAAGTACGTTTGCCCGATTGTTAACAGTGTCAGCGATGCCGACTCACCACTTCCTGATCCGTTTTGATTGCGGCAGATGACTTCTGTTCCGTTACAACTTCCCTGGAAGACCTGGAATCCGTGATTGAGACCACTTGTTCCACCTAACTGAACAGACATCGAAGTGGCAGTTGCAGTAAATTTGTACCAGACGTCCTGGGAGGAAGATGCAGCGCAGGGAGGAGTACCTCCGTCCATCAAGGCTCCGCTGAATGTTCCGTAAACCAAACCACATGTATTGTTGGGCGTCAACTCAGCAGCATTTGCACACAGATCGTTTGCCGGACTCGGGTATTTCTGGAGACAAATCCCGAATGTAGCAGTATTTAAATTCCCTGAAGCATTAAATACACGGATGTAATATTCCTGTCCCGGAATGAACGTGTTGTTGAAATAATATTCGCCGGAATTAGAACTATTTACATTGACACATTGTACAACTGTTCCGTTACATCCCCCCTGGATGAGTTCAAATCCGTGGTTCAAACCGGATTCTGCAGTCAGATAAATACTCATGGTCGGATCGGTGGCTGTAAATTTATACCAGACATCCTGGGAAGTATTCGTCGCACAGGAAGGAGTGGTTCCTGCGCCCATCATTGCTCCACTGAATGTGCCGTATACATAACCGCAGGTGGTTGTTGGTGTCAATGTTGTTGCAGTTGCGCAATTATCATTTGCCGGACTTGGATATTTCTGGAGACAAATCCCGAATGTTATGGTATTTAAACTTCCCGACGCATTAAACACACGGATGTAATATTCCTGTCCCGGAATGAAATTGTTGTTGAAATAATACTCACCATATCCTGTTGATGTATTCGCATTGATGCATTGTAAAACGGTCCCGTTGCACCCTCCCTGGATAAGTTCAAAGCCATGATTCAGGCCTGCTTCTGCCGATAAGTAGATACTCATGGTCGAATCGGTGGCGGTAAATTTGTACCAGACATCCTGAGAAGTATTTGTCGCGCAGGAAGGAGTGGTTCCTCCTCCCATCATCGCTCCGCTGAACGTACCATATACATAGTTGCAAGTGGTTGTTGGTGTCAATGTTGTTGCAGTTGCGCAATTATCATTTCCCGGACTTGGATATTTGCGCAGGCAGATTCCGAATGTTATGGTATTTAAACTTCCCGAGGCATTAAACACACGGATATAATATTCCTGTCCCGGAATGAAGTTGTTGTTGAAATAGTGTTCGCCATACCCTGTTGATGTATTCGCATTGATACACTGTATGACTGTTCCGTTACATCCTCCCTGGATGAGCTCAAATCCGTGATTCAATCCCGCTTCCGCCGATAAGGTAATGCTCATGGTTGAATCTGTCGCGGTAAATTTGTACCAGACGTCCTGGGAAGTATTTGTCGCGCAGGAAGGAGTGGTTCCTCCTCCCATCATTGCCCCGCTGAACGTACCATATACATAACCGCAGGTAGTTATTGGTGTCAACGTTGTTGCAGTTGCGCAATCATCATTTGCCGGACTTGGATATTTGCGCAGGCAGATTCCGAATGTTATGGTATTTAAACTTCCCGAGGCATTAAACACGCGGATATAATATTCCTGTCCCGGAATGAAGTTGTTGTTGAAATAGTGTTCGCCATACCCTGTTGATGTATTCGCATTGATACACTGTATGACTGTTCCGTTACATCCTCCCTGGATGAGCTCAAATCCGTGATTCAATCCCGCTTCCGCCGATAAGGTAATGCTCATGGTTGAATCTGTCGCGGTAAATTTGTACCAGACGTCCTGGGAAGTATTCGTCGCGCAGGAAGGAGTGGTTCCTCCGCCCATCATTGCTCCGCTGAACGTACCGTATACATAACTGCATGTTGTATTTGGTGTTAGTGTGGTTGCAGTCGCACAATCATCATTTGCCGGACTTGGGTATTTGCGCAGGCAGATTCCGAATGTCGTGGTACTTAGACTTCCCGAAGCATTGAACGCACGGATGTAATATTCCTGTCCCGGAATGAAATTGTTGTTGAAATAATGCTCCCCGTAACCGGAACTGTTTGCGTTGACACACTGTATGACTGTTCCGTTGCATCCTCCCTGGATGAGCTCAAATCCGTTGTTCAGCCCTGCTTCGGCTGATAAGGTAATGCTCATGGTTGAGTCTGATGCGGTAAATTTGTACCAGATATCCTGGGAAGTATTCGGTCCGCATACGGATGTTCCTCCGTCCAACAGGGCTCCGCTGAATGTGCCATAGGTGTAATTACAAGTAGTGTTCGGCGTTAATGTCCCGGCATTGTTGCATGCATCATTGGAAGGATTCGGATAATTGCGTACGCAAATTCCGAAATTAGCAGCACTCATTGATGCAGCTGCATTGAACACACGGACATAATATTGTTGCCCCGGAACAAAATTATTGTTGAAATAATGTTCCCCGTAACCGGAACTATTTGCGTTGACACATTGTAAAACGGTTCCGTTGCATCCTCCCTGGATGAGTTCAAATCCGTGATTCAAACCGTTATTGGCTGTGAGCGTCACACTCATCGTTGCAGATGTTGCGGTAAATTTGTACCAGACATCCTGAAGAGAAGCTGTACCGCATAAAGGAGCAGCTCCGCTCATTGTCATTCCGTTAAATGTTCCGTTGGTATTGGTACATGTAGGATTCGGAAATAACTCAGTTGCATTTGTACATTCATCATTTGCATTGGCAGCAAACATGAATGCTGTAAAAACAGATAGAATAAAATAGTTTGTCATATCAGAACAATTAATGGAGCAAAGGTAGGAGGGGGCGAATTATGCAGTATGCACCCATGTTGTAATTGTATGAACTATTGTTGCATGTCTTGTGAAATCAAGGCTTTCCGGCCATTTGACTCGGACTTTTGCCAACATATTCTGTAAAAGATTTGGTAAAATAAGATTGACTGTTGAAACCACATTTGTAGGCAATTTCAGTGATGTTTCCCTCGTTATTTGCCAACAAATCCTTTGCTTTTTCCAGACGGATCATCCGGATGAAATTGGTAGTGGAAAAACCGGTAAGTGCAACCAGTTTTCGGTGCAGCTGGCTACGACTCACTGCCATGTCATCCGAGAGTTCATTGACAGAGTAATCCGGGTTGTCAATATTCCTGATTACCTTTTCTATGGCTTTATTAACATAGGGGTTATTACTTTTAATGCGTTCTTCAAATGTGGTTTCAGAACGGATCGCATCTTTGTAAACCTGCTTATTTCGTTGAATGGTTGTGAGTAAGTTCTGGAGCGTCAATTTTAGTTCTTCCGGAGAAAATGGTTTCGGAATATATGCATCAGCGCCATGTGTTAGGCCTTGTAACCTGCTTTCCAGGGATGCTTTTGCTGAGAACAGTACAACGGGAATATGATTGGTCAGTTCGTTGGACTTGATTTCTTGCAACAGTGCGATTCCGTCTTTTTGTGGCATCATCACATCCGAAAGTACAATGTCGGGCAACTGTGAGGTGATGGTTTCAATGGCTTGTTGTCCGTTTGAAACCCGGATGATTTGAAAATCTTCTTTGAGTACAGCCGTACTGAAGGCTGCCATGTCGTGATCGTCTTCTGCGAGTAAAAGTATGGGAGTGTCGCCCTTTAATGCGGTTATTTCCGTTGTACGAACCGTTTCCCTGACGGGGAGTGTTACAATGAAGGTTGTCCCGGCCGGATTGCTTTGCAGTTGAATGGTTCCGTTGGCAAGTTCCACCAACTCTTTCACCAATGCCAGCCCGATTCCTGTTCCGCCGACTGCTGCATTGGTCCCTCTGTAAAAACGTTTGAATACCTTTTTTTGTTCTTTTTCAGGAATTCCTCCACCATTGTCACGTACTTCAATCATCAGCCGGGTTCCTGTAATTGCTGACGTGATCCGGATGGTTGTTCCGGAAGGACAATATTTGATGGCATTTCCAAGCAGGTTGCTGATTACCTTTTCCAGTACATTGAAGGGGTATGAACAAATCGGGGAGCCGTCGTCTTTGTCAAAGATAACTTCCATGTTTTTTGCTGTAATTTCCCCTGAAAAACGTTCAATGACCGTTGCAATAAAATCAGCAGGATCCCCTGTGTTGAAGTGCAGCTGATAATTTCCTTTTCCCAATTTTGAGGCGTCTAACAACTCATTGATCAATCCGATTAGTTTCCGGGCGTTTTTTTCCATCAGGTGTAATTGTTCCTGGTTAGCGGTACCGGCTTGTTTCATCACCTGGATGGGGCCGTTGATTAACGTAAGTGGTGTGCGGATTTCGTGAAAAAGATTCTCAAACAGTTTTAATTTTTCCTGTTCATATCGCTGCATGATTTTTCTGCGCTGGAAAATGAAATACACACTGAACCCGATTAGCAGGAATAAAAAGATCGTTGTAAAAATAATGGTGTTGCGCTGATTCTTTCCTTTTTCAATTTCTTGTTTCTGTAATTGAATTTCTTTTTCCTTTTTCTCACTTTGATAGCGGATTTCCAACTCTTCAATTTCTTTTTGCTGTGTAGCAGTTAAGAGTCGTTCATTGGCCTCCAGCTGCATTTTGATATAGGTATAAGCATTTTTATAATCTCCCAGGGAGTCGTATACGGTGCTTATTCTTCCGTACAATGCAGGTTTGTACTGATCTTCTATTTTTCGGAGTTCATTGGTAGCAATGGCCTTTTTCATGTAATCAATTGCGGTGGAATACTCCTTTTTTGAAAAATAATAATCTCCTAAATTCTGATAGGCGTTCATCATGATGAGATAATCCTTGTTTTTTAAGGCAAATTCCAGACTTTTTTCATAGTAAAACCGGGAAGAATCAGATTCGGGTTTCCCCATCTGGTAGGCGGCTCCCAATGAATTATACACAGAGCTAAGGTAGACCAACTGTTGTTTTTCCAGTAATGTTTTTTCTGCTTCCAGTAATGTGTGTATCGACTGATCGTAGGATGCCTGAAGGATTTGTAATGACGCAAGGTTGGCGCTGATGATCGCATAGTACTGGTAATCGTTTGCTTCTTTTTTGGCCTGTGCCGCCAATTCCATGTAACGTTCTGCTTTTTTTACATTGTTCATATAAAAATAGCAGGTTCCGATGCCATTGTACAATGTTCCCAGCAGTGATTGCTCTTCGTGTTTTTCAGCCAATTCAACTCCTTTGAGGTAAGAATCAACCGATTCTTTCAGTTTATTTTGTTTCTGATAGATTTCACCTGCCAGCGAATAAGAGCGGATAACCAGCACATGATTTTTTGTTTGCTCTCCTGTTTTTCGTGCAACGAGCGCATAGTGCATACTGGAATCCGGATAACCGGACAAGTAATGATTGGCTAATTCCAGGATCAACTCTCCTTTTCTTTTTCCCTGGGAAACATCAATGAGATGGTGAAGGGAGTCGGCAGTTTGTTGAGAGTAGACAGGTTTGCCAAAGCAGGTAATTAGTATTGTAAACAGATACAGAACACTATTCTTCATACACACAAAATCAATCAGTTTAAAAGGTCTGATGCAGGCAAAAATAAGTGAAATTCTGTTTCTCTGTTCCTGTTGCGGTGTTAAAAGAAAAAAGAGGTTATAAAATAACCTCTTTCTATCGTTGATCTGTATTTTTTTGAATTAAAATTCAGCATTTCCAGGTGTTCTCGGAAAAGGAATCACGTCGCGGATATTGGTCATTCCTGTTACAAACATAACCATACGTTCGAATCCCAAACCGAATCCGGAGTGAGGTACTGTTCCGAATTTTCGTGTGTCCAGGTACCACCATAAATCTGCCTCGTGGATTCCGAATGCAGCGCATTTTTCTTTCAGCACGTCCAGGCGCTCTTCACGTTGTGACCCGCCCACCATTTCACCAATTCCCGGGAACAAAATGTCCATGGCAGCAACCGTCTCTTTCCCCAGTTCACTGTTGTCATTTCTACGCATATAAAATGCTTTGAATGCCGCAGGGTAGTCGGTAATAATTACAGGACGTTTAAACTCTTTTTCGACCAGGTAGCGCTCGTGCTCACTTTGCAGATCAGTTCCCCAGTTGACTTCGTATTTGAATTTTTTCTTTTTGTAATGGTTGGAATTCATCAACACATCAATCGCTTCTGTATAGGTAATGCGTTTGAAATCGTTGTTGATCACAAAATCCAGACGCTCCAGCAATGTCAGCTCGTTGCGTTCATTGACCGGTTTTGTTTGCTGCTCCGCTTTTTCACGTTCATTTAAGAAAGCCAGATCATCTGCAAAATTGTCGACGATGTATTTGCAGATGTACTTCAGCATTTCTTCCGCCAGATCCATGTTATCGTTCAGGTCGTTGAATGCGACTTCCGGTTCGATCATCCAGAATTCCGCCAGGTGGCGTGATGTATTGGAGTTCTCAGCGCGGAAAGTCGGTCCGAAGGTATATACCTGACCCAGTGCCAGTGCCGCTAATTCCGCTTCCAGCTGCCCGGAAACAGTCAAATTCACCGGTTTTCCGAAGAAATCCTCACTGTAATCAACTGTACCAGCTTCATTCTTCGGGAGTTTTTCCATGTCTAAATTTGTGACGTGGAACATTTCTCCCGCTCCCTCAGCGTCCGAACCTGTGATTATCGGGGCATGAATGTAGAAAAATCCTTTGTCGTTGAAGAATTTGTGAATCGCATACGAAACACCGTGACGAATACGGAAAACAGCTCCGAATACATTTGTTCTGAATCGCAAATGCGCTTGTTCACGCAAAAACTCCAGACTGTGTTTTTTCGGTTGCATTACCGTTTTTTGTACATCATCCGGATTGGCTTCACCAATGATTTCCACTTCCTTCACCTGTAGTTCAACAGACTGACCTGAACCCTGGGATTCGATCAAGACTCCTGTCAGTCCGACAGCAGCACCTGTTGTAATTTTTTTCAATACAGCTTCGTCAAAATTTTCAAAATCGATAACCGCTTGGAGTGAGTTGATTGTAGAACCATCATTAAGTTGGATGAAACGATTGCTTCTGAATGCACGCACCCATCCTTTTACTACCAATTCCGTACCTACCTCCGTACGCGTTAAAACATCGATTATTTTTGTTCTTTTCATTGTATTTATACTGTATTATATCGTTTTATGCAAATATAAATGAATTATGAATTATCCATTATGAATGGGACCTAACGCACTTGATAATTTATAATTCAAAATTAATACTTCAAAATCCCTTTTACCGCTTCGTCAATTCGTACTTTCGGCAAGAATTGTTGTTCCAGCGGAACCGCAAACGGAACCGGTGTGTCCAGCGACGCAATGCGTTTTACAGGAGCATCCAGGTGTTCAAAACAGTTTTCAGCGATCAATGCAGCAATTTCTCCGCCGATCCCTCCCGTCATACAATCTTCGTGTAACACCAGTACTTTACCTGTTTTCTTAACAGCAGCATAAACTGCTTCGGTATCCAAAGGCAATAACGTTCTCAAATCAATAACTTCCGCACTGATTTCCGAATGTTGGTCTAAGTATTCTTCTGCCCACTGAACACCCAGTCCATAAGTGATAATCGTAAGGTCAGTTCCCTGACGAACGGTTCTAGCTTTACCGATTTCAGTTGTGTAATAATCAGTTGAAACTTCCGCTTTCAGGCTTCGGTACAAATATTTGTGTTCAAAAAATAAGACGGGATTCGGATCTTCAATAGCCGCAGCCAGTAGTCCTTTTGCATCTTCCGGCGTGGATGGATAAACGATTTTCAATCCCGGTGTATGGAAAAACCATGCTTCATTGGATTGGGAGTGGAACGGCCCTGCAGCTGTGTTTGCTCCGGTCGGCATGCGCACCACTACATCGGCATTTTCTCCCCAGCGCCAGTGAAGTTTTGCCAGGTTGTTGACAATTTGGTTGAATCCACATGTTACGAAATCAGCGAACTGCATTTCAACAACAGCTTTCATTCCTGCAATAGACAGTCCCAATCCGACTCCTACAATTGCTGATTCACAGATCGGAGTGTTGCGTACACGGTCTTTTCCGAACAGGTCAACAAAACCTTCCGTTACTTTGAAGACACCTCCGTATTCTGCAACGTCCTGCCCCATAATGATCAAGTCCGGGTATTTTTCCATGGACTGTTTCAGTCCGTCCTGGATGGCATCAATGAAGCGCATTTCTTTTTGATCTCCTTTCGGCGCAATGACATGTTGCGTGAACGGTGCGTAAATGTCATTTAATTCCGTTTCAATCGCAGCAGGAATTAACGGTTCATTTTGTGCCAGATCAAAATTCTTTTGAATGTCATGTTTAATGGAATCGTGAATTTCTTTCTCCAATGCATCCGTGAGTATTCCTTTCTCCTTCAAAAAGAGCGTATAGTTGTCGACAGGATCTTGTTTTTTCCATTCATCCTGTAGTCCCTCCGGGTAATATTTTGTGCCGGAAGCCTCTTCGTGCCCTCTCATCCGGAAGGTCATCAATTCCAACAATACTGGTTTTGAATCCTGTAACATCTTTTCACGAATAGAGCGAACGGTGCGGATAACATCCAGCACATTGTTTCCGTTTACCTGAATTCCTTCAATTCCGTAACCGATTCCTTTGTCAATAAATTGTTTACAATTGAACTGTTCCCGTGAAGGAGTTGACAATCCCCATTGGTTGTTTTCAATGGCAAAAATCACTGGTAAATCCCAAACAGATGCAACGTTAACAGCTTCGTGAAAATCTCCTTCCGATGCACCACCGTCACCCGTAAATACCAAGGTCGTTTTTTGTTCCTTTTTTACTTTTGCAGCAAGTGCAATTCCATCTGCGATTCCCAATTGAGGACCCAAATGGGAAATCATCCCCACCAGTTTATGTTCAATCGTTCCAAAGTGAAACGAACGGTCGCGCCCTTTTGTAAAACCGTTTTCTTTTCCCTGAAATTGAGAAAAAAGACGATTCAGCGGAACATTCCGCGTTGTGAACACACCTAAGTTCCGGTGCATGGGTAGAATGAATTCCTCTTCGTTCATGGCATACGCGCAACCAACGGAAATCCCTTCCTGTCCCCATCCGGAAAACCATTTGGTAATTTTCCCCTGGCGCAGTAAAATCAGCATCTTTTCCTCAATAAGTCGAGGAAGAACCAGTTTTTTGTAGATGGTTAATAATTCTTCGTTGCTGAATCCTGTCGCATCGAAATCAATGTATCTTTTTTCTAACGCTGTTTCCATTATTTGGTACGCTTGATGTATAAACAAATTTAAAGTGCAAAACTATATTTTATTCGGATATGTTGCTATGAAAGCAACAAAGATAATTTAGGTGGAAAAACATGGAATGCTAATTTTTTGAGTAGATAATTTGATGTAAATGTGTTATTTTTGTAAACGAAAGGATAACTTAAGGTTATTTTTTTGTAAACTTGAAGCAACCAAATCATGTATGTAACGTTATTTTAATAATAACGAATTGAAAAATGTAAATCGGAAGGTAATGAAAATAGCCAATGTTTTAATGTTCAGTATCTTGACTTCTTTTTCCTTTGCTCAGGAATACAGTCAGATGCCGGGTGTTGTACAACAAAAAATGGATGCAAATAAAGCATCGGGAATGGATTTGTACAACGGAGTGATCGCCACTTTCGATGTCGATTTGTCAAACCTCCAGGAAAGCGAAATACAGGCATTCAAAAATCAGATTACAGCAGATCCCCGTGTGAAGAATTTTACATTGACTGCGGATGGTACTAAATTAATACTGGTTTCGGAAGGACAATATACAATTAAGGATATCAAGGCGTATGTAGTGACGACGTCTGCCGCTATTCAAAACTATTCATCTGTTTATTCAGTTGAAGACTAATTCATGTAATATGAAGTTAACATCAACGATATTAAATTTATCATTTGCATTGAGCGTTGGATTGCTGAGTGCTCAGTCTGATAATCCGTGTGGAGCACCGACGTTGAACGTTGGTACTTCTTGTTCATTTCAGTCGGGAACAAATGTCGGATCTACAAATACGACGGGAGTGCCTGCTCCGGGATGCGCCAGTTATTCAGGGCCGGATGTGTGGTACCAGGTAACGGTTCCCGCAAACGGATCTTTAGCAATTGATTTAAATACAGGTTCCATCACGGATGGTGGGATGGCATGGTATTCTGCATCCAGTTGTAGCGGACCTTTCACGTTGATCGAATGTGACGACGATGATAGCAACAATGGATTGATGCCTAAAATTACACGTTCAGGAATGACGCCCGGACAAGTGATTTATGTGCGGATCTGGCGATATGGAGGGGGAACAGGTACTTTTTCCATTTGTGCAACTTCTCCTACTCCTCCGGATGATTGTATTGGTGGAGATAACTTTAACTGTGCAACAGCACAGCCGTTTTGTTCGGGAGCGGATATCGTTTATTGTAACTCATACACCGGAGGTGGAGGGAATCCAAGTTTAGGTCAATATTCTTGTTTGTATACGACACCTAATGCAATGTGGTTGTACATGGAAGTCGGACAAGCAGGAAATATTAATATTGATATGAACCAGACAAATATGAACGGTACACCGACAGATGTCGATTTTGCTTTATACGGGCCTTATACTTCTGTGAACCAAGGGTGTGCCACTATCGGGCCAAACACTCCTACAATAGATTGTTCATATTCTGGTTCTGCAAGTGAGCAGGCGAATATTCCAAATGCGAATGAAGGGCAGGTATATATCATGCTGGTAACAAATTACAACGGATCACAAGGAAGTATTGCTTTTACAGATGCTGGTTCTACAGGATTGACAAACTGTAATATCGTGTTGCCTTGTACTGTAAATACAACTATGACACCGGATACATGTAATCAGAGTGTAGGAACAGTAACAGCAACGCCTCAACATGGATTGGCTCCGTATACTTATTCATGGAACACGCCGGGTAACCCGACAACACCTTCTGTTACAGGGCTTGCTCCGGGAAGTTACACCGTTACAATGACAACGGATGACGGTTGTGAAGCAACTTCTACAGTAACAGTTACCAATGTAGGTGCAACGTATTCTGCAACTTCTACACCGGCAGCATGTGTTGGCGGGAATAACGGTACTGCAACGGCTAACTTTGTAGCTGCAGCACCAGGAGTAACTGCGACTTACTTGTGGAGTGATCCAGCAGGGCAGACGACACAAACAGCTACGGGATTAACTCCGGGAGCGTATACGTGTACAATTACATTGTCAAGTGGTTGTAGCGGAACGGCTACAGTGAACGTAGGATTCAACACGGTAACCACAACGTCTTCTTCTACATTGGTTTCATGTCCGGGAGGAAATGATGGAACAGCTACGGCGAGTTCAACTTCTCCGGGAACACTGTCTTACTCGTGGAACGACCCGATGGGACAAACAACGCAAACAGCTGTAGGATTAACTGCAGGAACATATACATGTACCATTACTTCGTCTGTGGGGTGTACAAATAACGTGAATGTTACAGTGACTGAAATTCCGGGAATGGTGGGAACATTTACAAATGTTTCGAATGTGACTTGTAATAGTGGTAATGATGGTGTTTTGAAAGTAGAAGTCATACAAGGTACAGCACCTTATACATACGTATGGGATAATTCAGCTTCAACGACTCATACAGCAAATGATTTGTATGCGGGAGAACACACAGTAACCATTACGGATGATAAGGCGTGCGTAATTACAATGACAAGAACACTGACGGAACCGGCTCCGTTGAAAGTTAGTTTCATTACCCCAAATACACAAATTTGTCCGGAAGATGATTTACAAATTTCTGCGGCAGGAGAAGGAGGTTCATCACCATATATTTTTACATGGTCATCGAATGGAGTTGTTTTGGGAACAGGAACTTCAATAACGGTTGATCCTACGGTAACGAATACGCAGTACTGTGTTACACTGACGGAAGAATGCGGTTCACCGCAAGCGGATTCATGTATGGTGATTACATTCCCGACACCGATTCCACCGGTGTTACAACCGGATAAATACGAGGATTGTCGACCGGGAGAGTTTTACATCGAAAATATCTCGCCAAACATCAGTGAATTGGCTACTACGTATATCGATTTCGGAAACAATGTAAACTATATTATTCCAAACGGAGGAGATACAATGATTGTATACAATCAACCAGGAACATACACACTGGAAGTTATCAATACATCGATTTATGGATGTATTTACGATACAGTTTTGGTAGATTATTTTGTTGTGCATCCGGATCCGACAGCTAATTTCTACTTAGGAGGAAATCCTGCAACGATTTTTGAAACAACGGTTCAGGGACATGATTTATCATCAAATGACGTCGTGGCATGGGAGTGGATTTCTCCGCACTCTATCCCTGCACACAGTAACCTGGAAAGTCCTAAATTTACATTCCCTGAAGGAGTGGAAGGAGTTTACCCGGTTACATTGATTGTAACGTCTCAATACGGGTGTACCGATACCATCACGGTAGATGCAATTGTTGAAGATGTAATTATGTTCTACGTTCCGAATACATTTACTCCGGATGGCGATGAATTTAACCAGTCCTGGAAATTCATTCTGAAAGGAGGTGATGCGTACGGATTTAATCTGAAAGTGTATAACCGTTGGGGAGAAATGGTTTGGGAAACAAACGACCCGACAGTGGGATGGGATGGAACGTATAACGGAAAACCTGTTCAGCAAGGTATGTATACCTGGAGAGCATCTATCAAACATAAAAATGATGATGGGAAGGATGAATACAAAGGAACAGTTAATGTTCTGAGATAGAATAAAAAGAATCGGAAGAGGCTCATGGGAAACTATGAGCCTTTTTTATTGCTAAAAAGTGTAGATTTGAACTATGCAAACATCGAGAAGAAAATTCATTAAGTCATCGGCGATTGCCTCTTTGGTATTTGCCGTCCCATCTGTTCGTATCAGTCAGGAAATTTCAGAGAAGAAAAAGAAATCACAAATCAACGGACCTCTGGTGCTTTCTACCTGGGATTTTGGGTTGCGGGCAAACGAGGCTGCGTGGGATGTCTTGTCAACGGGAGGTACTGCATTGGACGCTGTTGAGAAAGGTGTAAGACTGGTCGAAAATGATCCGACGGAAAGAAGTGTGGGATATGGGGGGAGACCTGACCGGGATGGGCGTGTTACACTTGATGCGTGTATCATGGATCACAATTACAACATCGGGTCTGTTGCTTTTCTGGAATACATTAAAAATCCGATTTCTGTTGCACGGAAGGTAATGGAAAATACACCACATGTGATGTTGGTAGGTGAAGGAGCACTTAGTTTTGCACTTTCGCAAGGGTTCGAAAAAGAAAATCTGCTGACCCCCGAATCGGAAAAAGAGTGGAAGGAATGGTTGCAAAAATCGGAATATTTGCCTCCGGTGAATATTGAAAATCATGATACCATCGGGATGATTGCCATGGATGCGAATGGGAATCTGTCAGGAGCGTGCACCACCTCCGGTCTGGCGTTTAAAATGAATGGTCGTGTCGGGGATTCTCCGATCATTGGTGCCGGACTGTTTGTTGACAACGAAGTGGGGGCGGCAACTGCGACAGGTCATGGTGAAGAAGTGATCCGTACAGTTGGAAGTCACCTTGTTGTGGAGCTAATGCGACAGGGGAGAAGTCCGCAGAAAGCATGTAAAGAAGCAGTTGAACGCATTGTGGAGATAGCGAAAAGAAGGGGAAAGGATTTGAAAAGCATCCAGGTTGGATTTATCGCTATTGGCAAAGACGGTGAATACGGATCGTATTGTATCCAGAACGGGTTTAACTTTGCGGTACACGATGCTTCAGGAAATCGCCTGGAAAAACCGGGGTATTACCTGCATGAATAAGGTCGGGAGAAAGAAGAGAACGGGTAAGGAATTCCAATAAGTGTTTTTTGTGAAAGCAACAGATATACTTATTATTGACACCAATCGTTTTGAGAATTGAAGTCATTCTACCTTCACGTAATGTTGTTGCCCGGTAAGAGACAAGATAACTGGAGTAGGAACACTATAAAAAACAAGATCAACAAATGGATTGTATATCTCTAATGTATCTCCTATTTGTATGTCGTGTAACGAATTTATCAATGGACTAGTCGATTTAAAGAACATAAATGTTTTTCCACAATTAACATTATATGTTTCTCTGATGATGCCGTTCGTGTTTACAGACCTGTTTGTTGGAAAAGACTCATTGACCAGTGTGTCATTTTTGTAGGTTCGAAGCGTTCCTTCAGGCCGTATTTCTAATACCACATTTATTGCCCAGTCCGATGTATTGTACCACATTCCTCCTCCACTCTCACACGTAACTGTATTAGAACGAGCAGTACTCCATCTGAGTAACTTCCACTTTCCAACAAGTGCCGGTTCTACAGATGCGATGTGATCACACGTGTTTGTATTTTTTGCATTCTTGTCTTTTTCACAAGAAATTAAAAGCACCAGCAATAAGACTATCAGACTAGTTTTTTTCATAGCTGCTGTTTAAGATTAAAAAACCCGTATTGCATGCGTGAGCAGGAAATGAAAAAAACGGATACTCTGTGTCTAATCGGTTCAATTCGGCTGAATACGAAAAGGTGATGATTTTACCATCATCAGATTTGAATTGTGCAATGCGGTTGTCCCCGATTTGAATCACGTTGTGTGGTTTTAATTTCATGATTTCCTCTCCCTCTTGTGTGGTAATTGTGAGTTTACCATTGTTTGTAAAACGAAGCCGGCAGTATTCGGAAATTTCTCCCTTTCTTACAAAAATTTTATCTAAGTAATAACTACCTGGTCCAGTTGTGTTAGTAATGGTGCTCCAGGAAGCAATAGAAAGCTCCCACTCCCATTCACCCAGTATAAACGCATACGCATCCGATTCAAATTTCTTTTTCTTGCAAGCCAACAATACAAGCAAGATAAGTAGTATGTTTATAAATTTAACCATCGCACGGTGTGTTTTTCGTTATTCAATCGTTTAAATAATTCCTCACATTTGGTGCTGCTTCGTGATTTTTAGGGGAGGTATCGTTTTGAGAATTGAAGTCATTCTACCTTCACGTAATATTGCTGCACGGTAAGAGACAAAATAACAGGAGTAGGAACACTATAAAAATTAATATCAACAAATGGATTGTCTATTTGTAGTGTATCTCCGATTTGAACACTTTGTAAGGAGTTGGCTGAGTAACTCTTAAACCCCATATGTAGTTGTCCACAGTTCAGATCATATTGTTCTCCTATCTCGTAAAGATATACATATGTATTTGTCGGAAAAGATTCATTGACCAGTGTATCATTTTTGTAGGTTCGAAACGTTCCTTCAGGCCGTATTTCTAATACCACATTTATTCCCCAATCTGAAGTATTGTACCACATTCCTCCTCCACCCTCACATGTAACTGTATTAGAACGAGCAGTACTCCATCTGATTAACTTCCACTTTCCAACGAGTGCTGGTTCTACTGATACCTTATGACAAGGTGCGGCGTCTTTCTTTTCTTTTTCACAAGAAATAAAAAACACCAGCACCAGCACTATCAAACTAATTTTTTTCATAGCTGCTGTTTAAGATTAAAAAACCCGTATTGCATGGGTGAGCGGGAAATGAAAAAAACGAGTACTCTGTATCTAATTGGTTCAATTCTGCTGAATACGAAAAGGTAATGATTGCGCCATCATTGGTTTTGAATTGCACAATGCGGTTGTTTCCGATTTGAATCACGTTGTGTGGTTTTAATTTCATGATTTCCTCTCCCTCTTGTGTGGTAATTGTGAGTTTGCCATTGTTTGTAAAACGAAGCCGGCAGTATTCAGAAATTTCTCCCTTTCTTACAAAAATTTTATCTAAGTAATAACTACCTGGTCCAGTTGTGTTAGTAATGGTGCTCCAGGAAGCAATAGAAAGCTTCCACTCCCATTCTCCCAATATAAACGCATACGCATCCGATTCAAATTTCTTTTTCTTGCAAGCCAACAATACAAGCAAGATAAGTAGTATGTTTATAAATTTAACCATCGAACGGTGTGTTTTTCGTTGTTATTTATTAGCGTAATAATCAATATTCCAGCAGGAAAGCGTTCTGTAAAGATACCACTTTGTTCCTTCAAATCAATGGTTCCTTCGTATATTTTTTGACCCATCACATTTGTAATGTATACTTCATACATGGTAGGCTGTTGTTCTAATCTGATTGACGCCTTCCTGACTTCAACAATTTCCAATCGCTCGTTGTTCTCCACAGCTGTAAATAGTTGAACAGTTTCACTTTCGTTTTGTGCCATGCCCTGCTCTGAAATTTCTTTAAATTGCCCTTCAAAAGGCACAACAGCTCTGTTTCCATGAACAGCAATTGTTTCATCCGTCACATAGAGGGTCGGATGACTCAAGGGGGCACTGTTGTAATTGGTCCAGTTTCCTGATATCGTGTTAAAGGTGGCCAGATCGTACCACACTAAATCAGAAACATATTCAACATATCCCCACGGCAGATACAAGGGGTCATTGTTGGTGGAAAGATCGTTTTTAACAAAAAGCCGTTGATTGGTACTTAACGTCCCATCAAAATTAATTCGATCCTTAAGCCATGGATTTAGCTCTCCCCAAGTATTAATACACCAACTTGAATCTGCTGCATTGTTGGTATAATAATTATCCGTCAGGTTCACCAGTGCCCCAAATGCATGTTTAAACGTACTCGGATACGTAGCTGTTTCATAAATGTAATTAAAATCTTTCCGCCAATACGAGTCAGGAGTTCCTCGTACTGTTCCGTTCGCATGCCCCACCTCCCAGTCACCCAATAAGATGGACTGTTTGAGGGGGTCGTCGGAAATCCAGTTTTTCAGCTTGTTCATTTCTGCCCATTCAGCGGCAAAAGCAACCCTGTCTGCATTCCAGTAATTAAATCCGGCAATGCCTGAGAAAGCTAACTGCCACAACTGTTGTGTGTAGGAGTAGGTACCTGAACAGGTTAATTCATCCAGGGGTCCCGATTCACTGAAAATAATGGGTTTATTATACAATTGGTGTACAGCTTTTACAGTATTCTGCAGCGAAACGATGTTGTTTAAATTTCCAAAGGAATACATATTGACACTTAAAAGATCCAGTTCGGGAATGGAAAAAGTAGAATCTCCTTCACCCGGACCTCCGGCATAGCTACAGGTGAGCAGGTGTTGTTTGTGTTGCAAGTCATGCTTGATGTATGCTGCCATTTCCTTCTGCCACAGGTAGGTATTGACTCTATTCGATACAGTTGAAACATAAGGGCTGCTGGTCGTCTGTGTATAACTGTATTGCCACCACGAACTGGTATCGGAAGGAGCGATGTCGTCCGGAAAGTTGTAAAATACTTCTACCACATCCCCCACCTGGTTAATTTCACTGATTAACTCGAACATCGCAATATGCGTGCTATACCCCCAACGGCTTAAAAGGTAACGCAGCTTCTGCTTGTAAAACTTTTTTGCTTCTGCATTCGTGAAAAATTCAATGGGGCTGTTCATATTCAATTCCTCCACATAACAATATTGCTGCAATCCATAAGCTTCATCGAAGCCCGGAGCCGTATAGTCAGAACCATCCCATGCAAAAAATGTGTATACAGGACCATCTACCAAATTGTAATGTACCTTCATATTAAAATCAACATACATGTCTTCATCTTCAGCAAATTCTATGATTTTATCGATTTCCTTTGCATAGTTGAGGCGGTTAAAGTAATTTCCCATTTTCTCAAATTCAAAATCAATGGATCCGGGAGAAAGAAGCATCCGGAAATAATCAATATTTGAGTTTGCAAAATCCTGCAATTGCTGGTCATACGCATAAAATGCAGCACTTTCGCACGGTTCTGTGCTATATTCACAATACATCCAATCTCCGTTAGCTTTCTGATAGGAATCCGGCCACTTCAAATTGTGACCAATAGGCATAAATAAATCATTATTTCTTTGAAGTACACGGTTATTGTCAGCTACTCGTACAAATCCATCTTCGGGGTTTTTATCAATAACGGTAACCATAAAAGGACAATAGGAATAATACAGGTTATTTTTTACAAATAACTCATATTCGATCTTCCATAAACCATTTAACTCCGGGAAAGCATAGCGTACCCGGAATCCTTCTGTGTTTGGAATCAGATTCCAGCCCCAACTTTCCATATTTTCATTTCCACCATTCATATTACGGGCATAATCTTCGTAATAGAATCCATAATTAAAATGTGAATATCCGGTTGAAAGATGTGTGTATTTAATTTTTAGAGATACATCCCACTCTAAAAATGGATTAAGGCCATTCGTATCTAACTCATTCTGCTTATAAGCCGCAATTTTTTGTGCAATTTCAAGTGGAAGTTCTACACGTGTTTCAAATTTTTCAAGCGCGTGAATTTGAGTTAAGTCGGTATGAGAATGTGAGAATATTTCCAATTTATCTGCCACTACATCTAAATGTAATTCATTGGAGCTGGTTGCAGGAGCTTTTAAGTGGGTATTCGGTTTTAAACGTACTTCTGTACAAGCTGCAATGCTTTTGTTGATGTTGCTTGTGAAATTGGCACCTCCTGTATTTCCGATTTCAATTTTATTGCCATCAATGGGAGCTGTTGCATTTAATTCGGTTGTTGTTATATATCTAACCGTGTTGTTGTTTTCATAGACACTTACTTGTGCAGTTGTAACAAAACTGAGCCCTGTAAATAGATTCGTTATTATTTTTTTCATCACCTATTTTTTAGCTTCCAATGCTTCAATACGTTTCTGTTGCTCAATCAAATGAAGGGTTAATTCTTCTATTTTTTCAAGAAGTATTTTGTTCATTTCACCCAATGAAACACCTTCGTTAGCCACTTCATCTGCACTGGGAACACCTGGCAGATGCCCATGTTTATTAATAAACACTTCTATTTCTTTTAATGGTTTTAACTTATAACCAGGCATAAATACATAATCAGGCCATGCTGCCAGGTCAATAATTACCTCGCGCGCGCGTACCAAACCAGAAGCATACACTCTGAAATTTGATCGAGTTGCATTAGCGCCAAAAATTTCAATTGCTGTCGAGGCATCTGTATAACTTTTTACGATCAACCCTTTTTTGCTGGATCCGAATGTCTCGATATATAAGCCATTATCCGGGCTAATGAGATTTAATTTGCCATAGGTAAGAGCAGCAGATGGCGTGCCACCTACCCAAATTCTTTTGGAGGAATTATGTAAAAGCACAGAAAAACCAGCTGTTGACAATGTGAAATTTCCAAGCTCTTGATTTTTAATGAAAAAATCATTTTGAGCCATCATTAGTACAGTGCCATCACTTGCTCCAAGACCCGTTACACTATTTGTCAAGCCTATTCGAGATGTTTTTCCATAATTTATTGAACTTTCAAATTGAAAATTTTCAAATTGAGAACTCTCATTTTCAAGTTCATTACCTTGAACCAGTCCTGATTGACTACCACCATAGACGATATAATCAGCTATGCCATGAACTTGAAAATTAAAATTAGGTAATGATGTGGATGTTGAAAGCGGTCTGATACCTATTCCAATATAACCAGAACTGGTTGCGTTTGAAGTCGTGGTAGTCCACGGAGTATTAAATTGACCAAATGAGAATGAGTTTAAGCACCATAAGAATGCACCAATAAAATGAGTTTTTTTCATGATAGTAATTTTAGATGTTATACGTTTCATCAAAACGATTTATACAATTTTGAGAAGTACAATTTAAGAAATAATTTCTAAAAATCCGTGTTATCCGCGAACAAAATCAAAGGAGCATGTTTTTTAAGTAGTCATTTTTGTGTAGTTTAGAAGTTATCAGACGAAACAGTTTTTCAGTTAAATCCCACAATAGATTTACAATTCAAAATGAATCCTAAACTTGATTGACAGGTTTCTTTTTTCGATAATAATAATCGAACTCAGGTTTTTTTAGTCTGTTTTTGGTATTACATTTGTGAATATCAAAATATAACCAATTAGAAAATTAAACAAAATGAAAAAGATAGTGATTGCAGCCTCTGTAGGGGTACTGATGATTTTGAGTTCATGTGATGTGCTGGAAAGCGCTGCAAGTACCGTTACAAATGGATCTTCCACAGGGAAAATTCCTTTGTCAAATGAAGAAGTTGTCAAAGGATTGAAAGAAGCATTAAGCGTAGGGATTACCAATTCAGTGAATTTAACTTCCGTAACGGACGGATTCCTGAAAAATGCAGAAATCAGACTGCCGTTTCCTCCGGATGCAATCAAAGTAAGAGAGAAGGCAATCGAGTGGGGATTGGACGGACAAGTTGAAAAATTTGAAACAACGTTGAACAGAGCAGCGGAAGAAGCGGCGAAAGAAGCATTGCCAATCTTTAAAAATGCAATTACCGGAATGTCCCTGCAGGATGGATTCGCTGTGTTGAACGGAGGAAAAGGTGCCGCTACTAAATTTCTCAAAGACAATACAACGAACGAATTGATCGCTGCATTCGCGCCGAAAGTTAAAACAGCGATTGAAAAGGTGAAATTAACCGATTACTGGAACCCGATTGTGACAAAATACAATACGGCAGCTCCGTTGCTTGGAACCAATAAAGTAAACCCGGATTTGAATGAATACGTTACGCAACTGGCAATCGACGGGTTGTTTAAAATGGTTGAAAAAGAAGAAAATAAAATCCGTGACAACGCAAGCGCGCGTGTATCTGACTTGCTTCAACGTGTTTTCGGTTCGTTGGATAAATAACAAGAATTCGGTAAAATCCCTGTAAAAGCTAAAATTTTTCAGTTTATTAAATTATCTTTGCCAGCATCATTTTTTAGATCTATGAGTCATACTATTAAACCCGGAGTCGCAACAGGCGATGATGTGCAGAAAATATTTGATTATGCAAAACAAAAAGGTTTTGCGCTTCCTGCAGTAAATGTTACAAGTTCCAGCACGGTAAATGCTGTGATGGAAACAGCTGCGAAATTGAATGCACCGGTAATCATTCAGTTTTCCAATGGCGGAGGTCAGTTTTTTGCAGGAAAAGGATTGAAGAATGACAACGAGCGTGCTGCAATTGCAGGTTCTGTTGCCGGTGCAAAACACATTCATGAATTGGCAGAGCTTTATGGAGCGACAGTTATTCTACATACGGACCATTGTGCTAAAAACCTGCTTCCGTGGATAGATGGTTTGATGGATGCGAACGAGAAATTTTACGCAGAAACAGGAAAATCCCTGTACTCTTCACACATGTTGGATTTATCGGAAGAGCCGATTGAAGAAAACATTGAGTTGTGCAAAGAATACCTGGCGCGAATGAGCAAAATCGGAATGACGCTGGAAATTGAATTGGGAATTACCGGTGGAGAAGAAGATGGTGTGGATAATTCAGGTGTGGACAGTTCAAAATTGTATACACAACCGGAAGAAGTGGCTTATGCTTACGAAGAATTGATGAAAGTAAGTGATAAATTCACCATCGCAGCAGCATTTGGAAACGTACACGGCGTATACAAACCGGGGAATGTTGTCCTGACACCGAAGATTCTAAAGAACTCCCAGGAATACGTACAGCAAAAATTTAATACAGGTCACAATCCTGTGAATTTCGTATTTCACGGGGGGTCCGGTTCAACACTGGAAGAAATTCGTGAAGCAATTTCCTATGGAGTTGTGAAGATGAACATCGATACCGACTTGCAGTTTGCATTCACAGAAGGTGTGAGGGATTATGTAGAATCGAAAATTGATTATCTGAGAACACAGATCGGAAATCCGGAAGGAGAAGATCAGCCGAACAAAAAATACTACGACCCGAGAAAGTGGGTACGTGAAGGGGAATTGACATTTATCAAACGTTTGGAGCAAGCATTTGCCGATCTGAACAATGTAAATACACTTTGATAAGGGCCGTTTGTCCGAATAAGCAGAGAAAAAGAAAAAAGTATGAGTAGCAACTGGTTTAAGAGAGTTAAGGAAGGAATCACCACTTCTACAAAAGAGAAGAAAGAAACTCCGGAGGGACTGTGGCATAAGTGCGACAAGTGTAAAACAGTTTATACGCTTCAGGAGATTCAAAAATTATACTGGGTGTGTGACCGCTGTTCACACCACGGAAGAATCGGTTCTGAGGAATATTTCCAAATCTTATTTGATGATGGGAAATACAAAGAACTGGATGCGAAATTAACATCAGGTGATCCCCTGGATTTTGAGGATACAAAAAAATACACAGACCGTGTTAAGGCAACCATCAAAAGCACAGGATTGTACGATGCGATCAGAACGGCGGCAGGAAAGCTGGATGGTCATGATTTTGTGATTGCGTGTATGGACTTTGATTTCATTGGAGGTTCGTTGGGCTCGGTAATGGGAGAAAAAATCGCACGTGCAATTGACCATGCGATCAAAATTAATGCACCGTTTATGATTATTTCCAAATCAGGAGGTGCCCGTATGATGGAGGCAGGGTTTTCCCTGATGCAGATGGCAAAAGTTTCCGGGAAACTGGGGCAATTGTCTGAAGCCAAATTACCATACATTTCCCTGTTGACACATCCTACGACAGGTGGTGTCACTGCATCTTTTGCGATGTTGGGAGATTTAAACATTGCGGAGCCGGAAGCATTGATCGGGTTTGCAGGACCGCGCGTTGTGAAAGAAACAATCGGACGCGATTTGCCGGACGGATTCCAGACATCCGAATTTGTATTGGAACACGGTTTCCTGGATTACATTGTGCACAGAGGTGAGCTCAGAGACAAAGTTGCACTTTCCTTAAAACTGTTCAGAAGTTAAGGTAGTCACCGTTGGGCGAGCTATGACAACAATATTAGCAACGGAAAAGAGAGATTGGACCTTCATTGTGTTCAGCTCTCTTTCTGGTTTTATGCTGATAGGTTTTTACCTGTTGATGCAAGCCGTATTCCCAAAGCAACCGGATATTGCCATTCTCATTACTTTCTTGATTTACGCCATCTTTTTTGATGTGCGCCATCTATTTTCCACGTATTCCAGAACGTATCTGGACAAGGTTTATTTCAAGGAAAATAAAAAGTGGTTGAACGCCAGTTTTTTTCTGATCATTGCGGTGCCTTTATTTGTACTTTTTCTGGTTGCAAGAGAAGGAGTGTACGACACAGGATTTATTTTTACCTATTTTCTACGGATCACAACGATTCTTGGATTTTATCACCTGGTGAAGCAAAACTGGGGATTCATGGCCATTTATAAAAAGAAGATGAATGAACCGGAGGATGGGTCCGATCGATGGGATAAATTGGTGTTGCTCAGCGGGTCATTTATTCCGTTTATTCTCGCGGCGATCATCTATCCGGTCTGGTTTCCTTCCGAATCATTTTTTATTACTCCTGAACCAGGTTTAGTGGAATATCTCGCACAGGAATGGGGGGAGATTTCATTGTATACACTTCTTTTTTCAGTTATTTTGCTGTTGATCGGATATGTGTTCCAATCGCGTCCTCAATACAAATATGTAAGTCGAAATCTGGGGCTCTTCTTCCTGGCGGTTTTTGTTTTGATGCAGGCTTTATTGAAATGGGGAACGAATGTTTTATATGTGGTGTTGACCGGAGTCGTTCTTCTTTTTGTTGTGTCATTGGTGATGAGCATCCGGAAAGCAATCAATCAACAAGTGCTGAATACAAAGAAATGGGCGGTTTTGATTTCTTCGCTGGTATTGTACGGAGGTATTTTATTGTTGCCGATTGAGAACAAATCCATTGTGGTGATGGCAATTACCATTCCGCATAACATTCAGTATCTGACCTTCGTCAATTTCTTCAATTACAACTATTATTCAGCCAGTAAACAAGAGCATGGAATAGCCAAAAAAATGGCACAAAAAGCAGTTTTTTTTATCGCCGTTTCTTTCATCTATGCAGTTGTCTACGAATTATTCCGGACAGGTACAAAATTCATATCATTCGGAGTAGCTCCCGAAACGGAATATGTATTAGGAAATGCGATTGCGATTCTTTTTCTCTCCATGTCGTTGCACCATTACTACCTCGATGCGGTGATCTGGCGAGTGCGGAAAGACAAGAGTATCAGTCAGTCAGTATAAGACTTTTCCAAAATCAATAGTGCTTATTTCTCAGCAAAACCATCAAAGTAAGCATCCACGCTCCAGGCTTCAGCCTTTGTCGCAAACCAGGGTTTGATTGTTCCCCAGATCCGTTGAAATTCAGGAGACACGCGGTAATTTTCCAAATCTTGCTCACCTTCCCACAAGCTGTATGTCATGATGATAGCGGGATTGTGAATGTCTTGTAACAATTTCATTCCATTGCATCCGGGAAAGTTATTGACAATGTGTTTGATGGAGTCGAAGAACGTTAAAAATTCAGTGATTTTATTTTCTTCAAATGTCAATTTTACGATGCGTATCATGGATGTATGTTAAAATAATTGATCGAATGATTCCCGGGATCCCCGTGGCATGAATTCAATTCTGACAATGTCATTTTTTCGCAGTGCAAATAGTTTTTGAGCTCCTCCCGTACTTTGGTTGGCTCCTCTGTTGATGGCAATTTCCAACAATCCGTTTTCACTGAAAAGAGCCAGTTTCTCTCCTTCCGGTACTTCATTGTACGTTTTAGAAATAACATCAATCTTATAGCTTTCTCCTTCTCTGAATTTAATAATGAAAGGTGCGTTATTTCCGATTTTCTGAAACAATTCCGTATCGATATTGGTGATCGCATTTCCGAATTTATCGAAATGAATAATTGATCCTTTGATCAGGTGTTCTTCAATCACCGGAACGGTTGCAAATGCCTTTTTGAAAGATGGGTGAGGAGTTGCAATTTCTTCTATTTTCTCTCCGTTTGCCAGTTTTGCAGCAATCGGAACCAGCATGTTTTTGGTTGGAAACTTGAACCCCTTCGGGTTGGAAAGCACATCTTCGATCCGGTAGAATTGAATGTCCTGCCCGAAACGGGATAATACCCCGAAAAAACCATTGTCATTGGAAATGAAATACTGGTTGTTCATCACCATAATGGATGGAAATGCTCCTTCCGAATTTCCGAAATTGAAGATCGGTTCCGAATCCACTCCTACAATGTGAATCGTGCCTTCCGGAAAACTTCTGAATGCCTGACTCACATGAAATGCTGCTTCTGCAACATCAAACGGTTGAACATTGTGCGTGATATCAATGAGGTGTATAGACTGATTACATTGCTGTAAAATGGTAGCTTTTACTGCAGCAACATAGTGGTCATCCAACCCCATATCTGTCGTTAATGTGATAAAACGCATGCTTGTTAAAAAAATCCTTATTACAGTGAGTAAATAATTCCTAATTTTGTCCAAAAATACGTTTTATCGTTATACTATTGGCAATTATTTCATAAATTATCAGTTTGCAGGAAAGAACTATTGAAATTACGGATGTCAACCCGGTAGGGATTTTTGGAGTCAACAACACCAAATTGAAGCACATAAAAAGCTTCTTCCTGAAGTTGAAAATCGTATCGAGGGGAAACACACTTACGTTGATCGGAGATGAAGAGGTAATTGAGGAATTTGAACGAAAGTTTGATCTCCTGATGCGTCATTTCAAACAATACAATTCACTCTCTGAAAACAATATTGACAACCTGATGCTGGAAGACGGGCACAACATGCTTTCGGTGGATGACGGTTCGGAAACACTCGTCCATGGTAACGGAGGAGTGAAGATCAAGGCACGGACGCTCAACCAGAAAAAACTAGTGAAGGCGGTGAGTAAAAATGACATGGTCTTTGCCGTCGGACCGGCTGGAACGGGAAAAACCTATACGGCGGTAGCACTTGCTGTGCGGGCGTTGAAAGCCAAAGAAGTCAAGCGGATTATTTTGACCCGACCGGCAGTGGAAGCAGGTGAAAATCTGGGCTTTCTTCCCGGCGACCTGAAAGAAAAACTGGATCCGTACATGATGCCCTTGTACGATGCCCTGCGTGATATGATCCCGGCAGAAAAGCTGGCGGATATGATTGAATTCGGTATCATCGAAATCGCGCCGCTGGCATTCATGCGCGGGCGTACGTTGGACAAAGCATTTGTCATCCTGGATGAAGCACAAAACGCAACAACCATGCAGATGAAAATGTTTTTAACGCGGATGGGAATGACGGCAAAATTTGTCATTACCGGCGACATGTCACAGGTCGATTTGCCGAGAAAACAGCGATCAGGACTGGCTTACGCGATGGATATCCTGAAAGATGTGGAGGGATTGGAAATCATCCGTCTGCAACAAAGTGATGTCATTCGCCACAGCCTGGTGAAAAAGATCATTGATGCGTTCGACAAAGCAGAGGCGAAAGAAAAAGAGCTCCGGGTCGAAGACGATCACTGATCAATGAAATGTAAAAAAAGAAAAACAACAGAACGAATCAAACGAAAATGAAAGCAATGGAAAAAGCAATTGTAAAAACAGATTTTAATTTCCCGGGACAACAAAAGGTATACAAAGGAAAAGTCCGCGATGTCTATACACTGGAAAATGATTTGTTGGTAATGGTTGCCTCTGACCGCATTTCTGCGTTTGATCATATTTTGCCGAAAGGAATTCCCCACAAAGGGCAGGTGCTGAACCAGGTTGCTACTTTGTTTTTGGAGGCAACACGTGATATCGTACCGAATTGGTTGATCGGAACACCGGATCCTTCCGTTGCGATTGGGTATGCGTGCGAACCTATCCGTGTGGAAATGGTAATTCGGGGCTATTTGGCAGGACATGCGGCACGTGAGTACAAAGCTGGAAAACGAGTGCTGTGTGGTGTCGAATTGCCAGAAGGAATGAAAGAAAACGACCGGTTCCCGGAACCGATTATTACACCTGCGACCAAAGCGGATGAAGGGCATGACGAAGACATCTCCCGTGAAGATATCATTGCGAAAAACATTGTTCCGGAAGCAATTTATACACAGTTAGAAAACTATACACGTGCATTGTTTCAGCGCGGGACGGAGATGGCTGCAAAGCAAGGGTTAATCCTGGTAGATACAAAATACGAATTCGGTATCCGAAACGGGGAAGTGATTCTGATTGATGAAATTCACACACCAGACTCTTCCCGCTATTTCTATGCGGACGGATACGAAGAACGCCAGGAGAAAGGCGAACCGCAAAAACAATTGTCCAAAGAATTTGTTCGTCAATGGTTGATTGAGCACAACTTCCAGGGACTGGACGGGCAACAAATGCCGGTGATGCCGGACGAATTCGTGGAAACAATTACAGAACGATACATTGAATTGTACGAACGCATTACGGGGAAGGAATTCCAAAAAGCCGCTACAGATAACATCGAAGAACGTATCTACGCGAATGTGTTACGCTTCCTTGAAACGGCAGACTTAAGATAGGCGATTCGGTTCTTTTTTACCAGCTGTTTAATGTCATTTTATTTCGGTGTACTGTCTTCTTTTTCAGTTGGTAAGGTCGATGATTGGTTGTTTTGGTGTTAATTTTATAACATTTTGTATTGTTTTTTTCTATTTTTTCTTGTTTTAATCTTTTTTTAGAGTAGATTTGCACCTCACTATTAAAAAACTAGATTATCACTAATAACTAATTACTTAGATCTCCATGAAAAATATGCTCTCCTTGTGCCTGTTAATACTCGCATTCGTTCCTTTCTCTTCTACAGCACAGCTCGACAGTGCTTCTGTTAATACGTATTTTGAAACGGTGACTGTCCAACTCGAGGGCTTGGATTCTACAGCAACAGTCAAAGCGATTAAAACCGAAACATGGGTCAATGATTTTGATTTTTTTGGAGAAATTATCGTAACAGCGTATGATCAAGAGACAGATTATCCGGTTCACAAGATTAAACATACTGCTCAATCAATTCTCGATAATAATCTTTACAATTCAGGTATTATTACAATCAATATTCAACATGGTGTTGAAGAAGAAAGAGAGTATCGTGTCGAAGTTATTGTACGGGATTATCAAGGTATGAATTATCCGATTATCAGCAAAACGGTTCATTAACCACATATTCTGAACGAATGAAACTTATTTTATTATTACTGGGGCTTTTTAGTTCCCTGACTGTGTTTTCACAAACTTCATTGATTACCACCACAGAAATTACATCGGATAAATCTACGAGCGTACATTCTGCAAGCGCAACAGCAAATCCTAATTCATCATCTGTTCTAGTTGGGAGATATGCTCCCAGAGCGACAGGAGATCCTTACACAACTTACCGAACGCTGGTTGAATTTTCGACGAGTATTCCATCGAATGCAATTATTACTTCTGCAAAGCTAAAAATGTATATCAGTACTACTTCAGGAACTCCTACAATATATGCAGCAAGATTATCTGCCCCATGGAGTGAAAGTACAGCAATTTGGGCAAATCAACCTGCTTATGAAACGTCAGATATCATTACAACGTCTTCAATTGTGAGTAACTGGCTTACATTTGATGTGACAAGTCATGTGCAGAAAATGAATGCGAATGTGTATACCAATAATGGGTGGATACTCTATCTTTCGAATGAGACACAATCTCTTGCAGTTAACAGGTCTTTTGCTTCTGATGATGCACTTAATACCACCCAGATACCAAAGTTGGAAGTCACTTATTACATTCCGATGTCTGTCTCCTCTGTTGAAATTAACCATCAAAGTGCTGATGGGACGAATGACGGATCGATTGTACCCCTATTAGCAGATGGTCCGGGAGGAACCTATAGTTACCAATGGTACAATGGCCCAGGAACAATGATGCCCGGGAAAACATCTTTGGAATTAACAGACATTCCCTATGGTTGGTATGGATTACGAGTTACAAGTTCTATTGTAGGAACAGAAGCATTTTACTATTCTTTTCTGGTGGGAAAAAAAGGAGAAGAGGTGACCATTACGTATAACCCTGACGGTAATTTTATTGACGATGCATCATTATATTCTTCCTTCCTTTACTACAATTATGGAGTAACTGGGAATATACTTGCTGAAGAAGTGACTACGACAAATGACATTCGAGGTCTGTTAAGATTCAGACTTTGGCTGGATCCTGCATTTACAATGAATGAGGCAAGTCTCTATTTAAGCCGATCAACTGCAACTGCAAGTAGTGGAAGCAACAATACGGTTCGACTCAATCGAGTCAACAATGATTGGGGGGAAATGACTGTAACACATTCGTCGATGCCGAATTCTTCATCGACTGAATATCTGGAAATTGCACATTCAACGATCACCAGTTTGAGTAAAATTCAATTGGATGCTTTGTCTCAGTTTCAAACATGGCAACAAGATAATATAAGTAACTATGGCTGGCTTGTTCAATTACTTTATTATAATAATATATCAAAATATCAACGGTTCTATTCGTCAGATCACGCAACTGCAAGTTATAGACCTTATGTACGATTTAAAATTAAAGTTGAAGAAGATACTGAGTTGGTATGGTCTCATGGGAATGGTGTGGATATCAGCGTTGGTCAAACGTTCGTGAAGAAAAACACGCAATCGGTCGCGGTGCCTTATTGCAGATCAAAGAACATTCTATATGCAAGGAATGAGTACGGATATAAAAATGGCGGGATTGGTTTAAAAATAGGCAATGTGACAGATGATTTGAAAAAAATCGGTTTTGATGTTATCAGTGACAGTAGTCAGACGTTCAACGAAATTGATTACGGAATTAGTTTTGTGGATAGTAAGCTGTATTTTTTCAATGCTGATTCAACAATTACGCTTGGTACATTCGTTGTGAATGATTCCATTGCTTTGGAACGGTTCGAAGATTCTATTTTTGTGACCTTAAATGGTTCGAAGATTCACCAACTTCTTGTTGATCCGTATGAGGTGTTGCAAATAGAGGCTCAGCTAATCAGCGCACCTTCCAGTTTTTCACATTTAACAACATCCATAAGTTCAAAAATAGTGGAGTTAAATACACAGATTGACAATGTGAACAACCTCATTTATTTGGATACGCTCGAAAATTATCTGTATAATTGGGAAGATGGTGATATAGCAATTACGAAACACAACTACCTTGAAAACCTGGAAAAGATTAAGGTCAGAGATAATTTAGGAAACACTATAGACAAAGAATATGGGGTTGGAGAACCGATCGTATGGGGCTCATTTAATAAATCACAGGTTGTAAATAATGATAGTTTTGGTCAGGGAATTCTGGAGTTTTTTCCATTGGGCCCCGGGATATTTGGTACTGCAAAATCGACATCTGTTTTCACGGATCAAGAAGATCATTGGGTTTCGTATGTTACGGATGATCAAACAGTATTTCGAGGATTTGGAATCATTAGTCAAAGCGGCTCATTCTCATCTATTTCTAATGCTCCTATTGGAATTAGTTTTGAGAACAAGATAGCAATAATTACATCTTATACGAATAAACTAAAGGAGTTTTCATATAATCCAGGAGATGTTTTTTCTATTTTTTCAGATCAGGAAAACAGAACCTGGAACGTTTCCGTAAATGGTATTATCATGCATTCAATGAATATTCCGACTCTTGGAAATTTAGTAATCGGAGGAGTTGTAATCGGAGGAAGTAAATTAAAAAACATGTCTTTTTCCCATAAGAATTATGACGCATTACTCACTACTACCTGGGTTGATAGCTTAAATACCGGAAGAGTGGCTGTAAATTTAAACCAGGTTAGCGGCTTATCCGGAAACGTTAGCTACATAGATGGGAGTTCATTAATCATTCCGCCGCTACCATACTATGTGTCGATGATCAATACGAGCCTGGACAGTAACATAATCGATTCAGCGAGTTTTTGTAACGGAAGCCATTCATATACTACGCCTTACGTTACTTATAATGATGTGCCGGGGAAGTATTATGTGTCTTCCTATGATAATGCCGGGAAAATTATTTTTCAAAAAGAGATTTATAATGCACCAAATCTGCTATTCAGCCATACTTCAGGAGTTGTACAAGACGGTAAACGTTTAGTATCCAATTCAACGAAGGGTACAGCAATTATAGGACGTGAGAGTATGCCAACAGCCACAATGAACCTTCAGGTTTCAAAATTATTACGAAATGAAGGAATCACAGTAGGTTTTTACAGAGGTGAAAAAATATTGACTGATTTTTCTGATGTTGATGAAGGTTTTAAAGTGAGTAATGGTATTCTTTCTGTTATCAACAAAGGAGAATTGAAGGAGAAAAATTACAAGATCAATGATAAGAGTACCGTATCTATTCTGCGAAAAGATGGCTTTATTGAATTTATTTTGAACGACATTTCCATATTGAAAAAACCGTTGAGTATAAGTGATGAGCGGTATTTAACAATTGAAATCAATGGAATAAATGGTTTCCTGGAATTAACAGCATTGCCATCACTTCTTCAATGGGTAAACTTCTATAAAATTCATAAAACGCCCAGCAATTGCTATTCAGGAGAGGGTAATTTGAATTTTATGACGAGCAATGTGGCGTATTCAGACATGTATCAAACGCATCACGTGACAGCTATCCGCTTGTATGATTCCAATGACAATTTAATAACACCTTCCACGACGCTCACTATTCCGTCTGTTACGATTGCGAATACCAGTACCAATGAATATGTCTACAACTATGAGCATTTACTGCCGGGTACCTATCACTTTGAAGTAGAACGTTATTATGTAGCAAATGGTTCAGGTTTGAATAGCTTTGTTACCACTACAACTATTGTTGTTGAAATCGATTCCCGAATCATCTGGACAAATTTAGATGATGCCATTTATCAAAGTGCAGATGAATCGTTGACCTCTACCGATCCTTCTATACTGTTGGTAGATCTTGAGTCTGCGGAATCGAAGAATGTGGTAGGAACAAATTATCCTTATTATGTTGACTTTGAGATAAAACAAACAGGTTCATATACAAACATTCTTTTTATTGGTTTTGAGGATCAGTCGTTTAACTCAATGTACCCGACCGTTGGTTTAGGATTTGTTACGTATCCTGCTTCTAATCAACTGGGGGTAATCGTTCCGGGAGGGAGTAATAATACGATTCCTTTGAATACAAAATTCAGATTGCAATTGTTATCTCCAACGCAAGCGAGATTATTCAGAAAGCATACGTTTTGGAATTCCTATTCAGCGATAGGAACGACCTTTAGTTTTTCATCCCCGGATAAATTAGTGGCATTTGTTAACCGGTTGAACTGTGGTTTTAAAAATGTTTCATCCAACTTGCCGTGCCCGGAAAGAACAATTTATGCAAAGCTTGAAAGAAGGTTGACCGGTGAGAAATATAAAGTATACCTGGATAAAGTTCAATTTTACTACGATCAGGAATACCATAGTTCCAGCCCGAATTTGAATTACAAAATTTACAAAGCGTTTGATCCTGTAACTCCTGTAATGACCGGAACAACAAATCAAGAAGATGTTACATTTGGAGATAATCGTTATAAACTCAATGTGTCACAGTTGCAGAGCGGAGAATACATTTTGGAGGTTATCAATGATAAGTCAGAAAAATTCTATTTACGTTTTCAAATTATATAAGTCATGTTAAGGTACATTGGTATAATCAGCGTTAGCTTTTTGTTGACTTGTTGTTCTGGAAAAGAAGATCAATCTGAATCGATCGGATTTATTGATTCAATGAAACTGTTTGAAAGTTTTACGATGAAAGTTGAATACGATAAAATACTGGAAAATGACTTATTGGCAGAAACTGTTGCATTGGATTCATTATCTACGTTGATCAACAGCACGACCGATGATCAGATGCTTACGAAATTAAAAAGAGAATATCAGGTTGCAGATCAGTTAATGAATAATAAGTTTGAACAATACTCCATGAAATATACGAAGCTTGTTACTGCCAGACTCGATGAGTATATCAAAGAATTTGCTAAGGATAAAAAGTTGGATATTGTATTTTCAGGGAATAACGGTACGGTGTTATTTGTTGAAGAATCAAACGATTTTACAGAAGAAATGATAACGTATGCAAATAAAAAATTCGAGGAGTAATGCATAGATGGCTGTATATATTGATATTTTTCACGCTTTCCTGTCATTCAGAGAATAAGAAGCACGGTTTAATTGAGGATAATGAAACTTCAGGCTCAAACATTGAACCGCGTGTACTTGATATTCAGGAGCAACAGGCTGCAGATGGTAGTAACATTCAGACAAAAACAGTAAAAGGGATTCGATTTTCATTTGCTGCGATTAGCGCACTTGATTTTCTTGCAAGGAACAACAAAATTCCGACAGATGCAGATGCGGAGGAATTAAAAGACGAGACAGTGATCATCGTTGAACTGTCCGATACAAATCAATATCATTCTGTTTTTAAGAACATCCACGCGACTCTGGGCAAGGATGAAATGATTCAATACCTCGTTGGTGATTTTGTAAACGATTTCTGGTTAACTCAGAATGGAAAGCGCATCAATCCGAACGGGATTCAATACGAGGGAACAGTAGGAGCCAATGAAAATAAAATAAGGATTTTGACTTTTTTCAAAGGAGTCGATATCCGTGAGAATTACACCATTCAATACACTGATCAATTATTTGATGCCGGTATCATTAAGGTATCAAAGCAACATAAACAACAATCCGTATGATTTTAAAAATTCGTGCCAGCAAATCCTTTAAAAGAACGGCAATACTGCTGTCAGCTATTCTTTTTATAAACGTTGTCTTTCCTGCTCAGGCATTGGCATTGACAGGTGGTCCGACACAACCGGAATTTAATTCCTTCACACCGATCGGGGCCAGCGACATGGTTGATTTGTCATCAGGAGATATGAATTATAACATTCCGCTCATGGACGTGGGGGGCTACCCGATCAACATTGCTTATTCGAGTAATGTCGGTATGGATCAGGAGGCTTCATGGGTTGGTCTTGGCTGGGATTTATCAGTTGGACAGATTAACCGGAATGTAAGAGGATTACCGGATGACTTCAAAGGTGATCAAATGACGTATGAAAATCACCTTAAGCCGAACCTGACAGTTGGAGCAAATTTTAACGTCCAGGCAAACATTACAGGTATCGATGTAGAAAGTTTAATCGGTGCGAACGCGAGTGTTGGAGTAGCAGCATCCTTTAATTCATATACCGGGTTTTCAATTAAACCAAGTGCAGGAATTTCATTGGATTTGGGTAAGGCAGCTTCAGTCGGGTTTAATGTGGAATCCGGTGAAAACGGGCTTTCTTTAAGTCCCAATGCATCTCTTCATTACCAGGCAAAGCGAATGGCGGGAAATGGGACAAAGCTTTCTGCCAATGTTGGGGCAAGTTATAATTCGCGACAAGGTCTGGTTTCCAGGTCTGTGAATATTTCGAAAAGTGCTCAACTGAGACAGTTGAAGTATACACATTTTAAGGCTGGGAATGCGAGAGGGAGTGCATCATTAGGCTCTGTTGTTGCATATGCTGAAGAGTTATATACCCCTTCAAAACGGGTAGCGATGAAAACAGAAAGTTTCACGCTAAATGCAGGAGTTGGACTTGAAGTTTTTGGAACGGAGCCACAAGGGCAGATTACAGCTTACGGTACGATTACGACTGTACGTGATGTCGTTTCTACTTCACGTGCCTATGGTTATGCAAATACGCATGAAGCCGGAGAAGAAGATGTACTGGACTTCAATCTTGAAAAGGACGGGAGTTTCAGTGTGAATACGACAAATATGCCTGTTGCAAATTACACCTATGATATTTATTCGATTCAGGGGCAGGGTGTGAGTGGTACATACAGGCCTTACCGAAACCAGGTAGGTTATATTTACGATACGAAGATCACGGATTTTAGTGCTTCCGGAACAATAGGAGTTGAAGTTGGTGCTGCCCAAACTGCACACGTGGGAGTAGATATTGAGACCACAACTACGAACAGTAGCTCAGGAGGATGGTTTTCGCAGAATAACATCTTAAGTGCACTGGGAGAAACAAATTCATCCAATCCTAATTTTGAAAACGTCCATTACAGAAATGTAGGAGATCTTTCTTCTGACAGGGAATTGGGAGCTTTTAAGACGAAAATAGGTGATTATCAGGCAATACGAATCCCATTTTCAGGAGGCCAGTTCGGCAGAACATTGAATGGTGCCTTTTCCAAAAAAATCAGTTCTGTTGGGATGAACGAATCCAACCTTGTCGCATTGAATGGTCAGCAAATAAAAAGAACCGAACGTCAATCGAGGAATCAAACGATTAATAATGTAACGTTTGAACAACTTGAAAAAGGGGTTGGTTACGGCCCGATTGCGAGAAATTATAACTTACGTCCTGCCGCAGCAAAATCACATCACGTCGGTGAGGTGCAGATCATTCGCAATGACGGTGCCCGCTATATCTACGGTGAACCACTTTACAATACGACAAAGAAAGAAACCACATTTGCCGTTAATGGGAATATGGCAAATTCGAATACAGGACTTGTTAGTTATAACCCATCATCATTCGATAATCCGATGAATCCGATCAGTGGATTGCCAAATGATCAATATTTTAATCGGATTACTACCCCAGGATATGTGCATACATACCTGTTATCATCCATCTTGTCAACAGATTATTTTGACAGGGAAAATGATGGTCCTACACCAGATGATTTTGGGTCTTATACGCTGTTCACCTATACCGATGGATATCCTCGAACTATCCCTACAGACGCTGTTGATCCACCAGATGCTGGGGTGTATAAATGGAGAGTTCCTTTTCAGGCGAATCAAGGAAGTTATAACGAGGGGATGAAGACAGACCCGAAAGACGATCAGGGAAATTATGTTTATGGTGAAAAACAGGTGCGTTACATCCGCAAAGTTGAAACAAAAACCCATGTTGCCATTTTCCATGTTTCTCCCAGACATGACGGGTATGGTGTAAATGATGAACATGGTTCGGGCATACCCAATCCTGAAACGTCTTTATCGAAATCATTCAAATTGGATTCAATAAGCTTGTATTCCGTCGGGGAATATTATAATGCAAATCATGAGCCTATTCAAACTGCGGTACCGATAAAAACAGTGCATTTTGAATACGATTATGAACTTTGCCAGGGAGTCATCAACAATGATTTACAAGGTCCTGACGTGAATCAGGGAGGGAAATTAACCCTCAAAAAAATACACTTTACGTACCGCAATTCCAAAATGGGTAAATATACCGGGTATGAATTCGGATACAGCGATTACAACCCCGGTTATGACTTGAAAGGGTATGATACATGGGGAAATTATTTGCCTCCGAATCATTCAAATACCATTACCGGTATGCCGACAGCTGCTGAATTTCCATATACGAATCAACAGCAAGCGACACAAAATGAGTACGCATCTGCATGGCTGTTGAAAAAAATAAAACTACCCTCCGGTGGAGAAATAAGTTTAGTGTATGAATCAGATGAATACGCCTATGTTCAGGACAAAAAAGTAAACCGGATGTACAAGGTGGCAGGAGTATCTGCAAGCCCTGATCCGGATTTAAACGACCTGAAACAAGAATTGTATACGGCAGGCATGGTTCAGAATCACACCAACTATTTAATTGTCGATCTGGACGAGGACGAACTTCAAAACATTGCATCTTTAGCAACGATTGATGCAATGAGTGAGACGCAGATTGAACAGTTGTTTTTTGACGTGATTCAAACCCCGATTCAGTTTAGGTTCTTTTTGAACATGACGCAGTTAGGTGGGGCTCCGGGTACAAATAACCTAAACAATGCAAAATTTGACTACGTTTCGGGTTATTGTTCATATGATACCGGGAGACCTATTGACGTTAAACTTTATGGTGGACAAGCGTATTTAATTTTACCTGTCACAACCGTTCATGAAGAAAATATCGGTAGTGGTGCGACCAATCCGATTGCGAAGGGGGGATGGCAATTCGGACGGAAATTTTTGAATAAATACGTATACAGTCTCAATCCGAATGATGAAGAGAACGATATAGAAGCGATTGCCAATCAGCTGGTGGGTGCGGATATGATCAATAGTTTGATGGAAATTATTGAAGGGCCCAACGGTGCACTTGAACAAAAAATGATTGCCAGAAGATTCATTCCTGAAAAGTCGTGGGTGCGTCTGAAAGACCCGGACGGAGTTAAGCTGGGTGGTGGTGCCCGCGTAAAAGAAGTTCGGATAAGTGATAATTGGGATCAAATGTTAAGTACAGGTCAGCAAAGTGAGAACAATCCGAATAGCTTACCTAACTTTAGTCAGTTTATCAAAATGGAATACGGGCAGTCCTATTCGTATGATTTACCAAACGGAAAAACAAGTGGAGTTGCGACATACGAACCGATAGGAAACAAAGAGAATCCGCTTGTGCAACCTGTTACAAGTCACGTAGAAAAATTACTGGCACCTGATGAGGAAAATTACATGGAAGCTCCGTTTGGGGAGAGTTTTTTCCCAAGTCCGCAGGTAACGTATTCGCGGGTTAGTGTTTCTTCGCTGAATTTAGGAACAAATACAGCGGCAGGTCAGCAAATAAAGTCGCTGCATAGAACAGGTAAAGTTGTCAGTGAGTTCTATACCTCCAAAGACTATCCTGTAATTGTGGATCAAACCAAATTACAAACGGAAGAAGACAAAACCGATTTGCTCAGTAATCTACTGAACTTAAATACGAAAAAACACTTTACAGCATCACAGGGATATGTCATTCATTTAAATGACATGAATGCCAAACAAAAATCACAAATGGTGTATGCCGAAGGTCAGGATGATGCGATCTCGGGAGTAGAGTACATCTACGATATCAACGGTTCTCAGAGTGCTGATATCACGAATGCGAACCAGGGAAGATTGAATAATTCCGTTACAGTTGTTGCGCCTAACGGTGAAGTTAAAAATGGAACAATCGGTGTCGAAATTGATGTAGTCAATCACCTACGGGAAAATAAGTCGAAAACGATAACTCCAGGGATGAACACCAACCTGGCAACTATTATTGCGGGGGTTATTCCAATACCGATCCCGGTTCCGTTACCTGATTATTCTCAGTCAGAAGATCAGTTCAGATCTGCAACCACAACAAAAGTCATTAATACATTCGGAATCTTGCGTGAAACGATTGCTTATGATGCGGGTGCCCGTGTCAGTACACGTAACCTGGCCTGGGATGAGGCAACTGGTGAGGTTCTGGTTACGGAGACTGTTGATGAGTTCAATGACAAATACTATACTTTAAATTACCCTGCTCATTGGGTGTATAAAGGCATGGGACAAGCGTACACGAACACGGGATTGAGTGGCTCGATCACCAGTTTAGGTAGCGGAGTGTATAATCCGGGGGGGAATTACCTGCCTTTCTTCATGCCGGGTGATGAATTGATTGTTTACAATTCGAGCGAACAAAGACATGCATGGGTAAGTCAGGTAGGAAGTGGTTTAGTCTTAATTGATGCAAGTGGAGCCACGCTAAATCTGACAGGTACGTTGGATTATGTCGTACTCCGGTCAGCCAGAAGAAATCTCCAGTCTGCAGGAATCATGAACGTAACGCTGATGAAAAATCCGCTCCAAAAACTGGATGGCAGTCCGATTCAGAATTTATCGAATTTGTTTACCACACAAGGACTTGATGCCGCCTGGAAAATTATCAATGCCGGTGCCGTTGAGTATTCAAGCAACTGGAAAGTAAGCTGTGAATGTGGTATAGAAGATAAACAATCGACTTACAACCCGTATGCAATTAATGAACTGGGAGTGTGGCGGACAAAATCATCCCGTACATACTTAACGGGCAGAAATTATGCACAGAAGGCAACGCCACGGGTAGATGGGTATTTTGCAAAATTTGCCCCGATGTACAAGCGTTTCAATAACGCATGGGTACACGATTATACCGGTTGGACAAAGGTTACGGAGGTAGAACAGTACAGTCCGTATGGGTTTGAAGTGGAAAACCGGGATGCATTGAACCGTTTCTCCGCAGCACTTTATGGATATAACAACATGTTCCCGATAGCTGTCGGAGCAAATACGGAATACAAAAAGATAGGCTTTGATGGCTTCGAAGACCGGAATTTTGGCGGATGCCCGCATACTCCGCATTTCCAATTCGATGGTGAAATTGTCAATAAAGCACATACCGGTAAGAAAAGTTTGAAAATTGGCCCGGGACAGCGTTCTACTCTGGAAAAGAAACTGAACTGTGGACAAATTGAGGATTTTGAAGCAGAGGAAGAGGGTGGAACTAGCGGGCAATAGATGAATTTTAAAAAAAGCACTATGCATTTACACAAAAAAAATATTTTGTCAAAAAAAATCGCAATTCTATTTTATTTAGTAGTTGGATTGAATTTAAATGTAGTTGCACAAGCTACCTATGTAATAATCGAAAACAATTCAGCACCTAATGGAACAACATTACACACGATTGTGAATTGTGATGGTACGGTTGATTTAAGATTCTTCTGTTCACGACTAGTTAAGAATATTACCTTTCACTATTCAACTCCTGATGTTAATGGATCGTATAATTCAGGAAATCAATTTCATGGCGTGGTAAGTACGCCGAACATCACTTCTAATGGTGGCGGACTTCAGCATCATATCAATTTTAATGAAGTAAATCAAAACGCATGGATTAAAGTTACATTCGAATATAAGAATGTGTTTAATAACTGGGTTACAGTGAATCCTCCAATGACTCAATTTTATAGTAGACCAACTGCTGCAAATAATTTCAATTCAATCGATTATACTGCCAATTCCGTATTGCCCAATTACTATAATTTTATCTATACGGGTGATTATGTTACCAACAACGACTATTATGTATTTAATTTTGACGACGGTTCTGCAGGAATCTGGTCACAAACAGAATTGGAAAACGGTGATCGGTTAGGAGAAAACGATCCGCTGTATGTAAATGCATCACCTCATTTTTATTGCAGATCGGATGAGCCTGAATTTAATGATTTAACTGCAACTACGGATTTACAGGTTACAAAAATGTATACCTTATCCCATGCCGCATCAATGGGATTTGGAAACGGAGCAAATAAATTACTTTGTCCTTATACAAAACCAGTTCCGATTACTTTGAATAACCTCTGCGATTACCTGACACCTCCTACTATTTCACCTGGGCCAACTGAATTCAGACCGGTTGTTCAGACCGGAAACTTGACAAATTCATCATTGGCTCCGTTTGTTACAAGTCACAAGATCAATTACAACTGGCAGACAGGGCAATCAGGAAATTCGGCTGTTCAGTTCGATCAAAATTATACCGCGAATTACGGGAATACACATGGTAATAAAACGATCAAGGAATTTGTGACATTTCAAGGTGGATGTGTCTGTGAAACAGAAGTAATTTACAATACCAATAATCCATGCATGAACATGTCGGGGTTAAGTTTCAGCGTAGTCTATGAAGAAGGTGAAAATCATTTTGAGTTTACACCGGCGCATTATGAAGGTTCAGCATCACAGGGAACACCAAGTGTAGAAATTAATTTTGGGGATGGAAGTCCATCCGTATTTCCGACAACATTAGATCCGATTGCACATGACTTTCCCGGAAATGGGCCGTATACGGTAACACAAATAACTACGTTTCCCGGTTTTCCGCCGTGTACTACCTCTGTGACAATGACCCAAGATATCATTTTAAATAATGAATATTGTTGTGAAAACTTTTCATTGGATAATGCAACAACCGCTTATTGGATCAGTGCCTGGGTGATGGAAGGGCATGCCATTCAACCCAAAACCTACCAAAATTCATACATTGAAATCGAATTTCTTGGAGGAGGAACCACTGTTCAACCGTATCAGTTCCACCCGACGGGAGATATCATTGAAGGATGGCAACGCATTGTCGGCAAATTTTCTATTCCTACCGGTGCTGTTAAGATGAATATCCACCTTGCCAGTTCAGGAGGTTCCGTTGATTCTTATTTTGATGATGTTCGTGTGCATCCGTTTAATGCAAGCATGAAGTCGTATGTGTACGACGCTGAAACGTTTTGGCTGACGGCTGAGTTGGATGATAATAACTATGCGACAATTTATGAATACGACAATGAAGGACAGTTAATCCGTATCAAAAAGGAAACTGCCAGAGGAATCATGACTATTCAGGAATCGCGTTCATCGAATGTCATAAAATACCAGGAATAAGATGAAATTACTTACATTGTTCATAGGGATTTCCGCACTGTCTTTTGCACAGGATGCTTCCGAAGTATTGAAGAAGATCACTACCAATTATTCGGATGCAGACCACCTGGAATATTATACAATGTATGAATTGCTCCGGGGGAACTCAGAAGTTGCGACCTCGAATTACTCCGGTTATGTTTATAAGAACGGAAAGCAACTCTATCAGAAAATTAATCAAACGGAATTCATTTATGCAGCAGGTTTTACCCTGAAAATAAATGCAGATCAAAAAGGAATGGAGTTGAGCAACAGCCAAACAGCGGTAGTTGCAGGTTTTGATTTGAATCAGACCTTGAAATATGTGAAGAAAAAGAGTGTCAAAGAAGTCAACGGATCACTGATTGTAAACCTGGAATTAATGAACGCGGATTTGGGAATTAACAACATTCAAATTACTGCGAATCCTAAGAATTACAGGATTTCTCAATTGGATATTTTTTATACGGCACTACAGGATTTTTCTAAAAACAGACAGCAACAAGAACTGGATGTAGCACGTCTGCGCATCAAACTATATAATTATTCCACCCATTCAAAGCAAACCAATGCGGTATTCAACTTATCCAATTACCTGGTTCAGGAGTCAGGCGTACTTGTTCCTGTAGCTCCTTTTCAAGGATATACCATTACCGATAACAGAAATTAAAACGATACATGATGAAAAATATTCTAACTGCATTTTTATTATTTCTTTTCACCTCTTTCTCATCACAAGCCACAGAAGTTCAATGGACGTCACGTTTAGTCGGTTCAGAGATTGCAGGTGGAGAGTTGGACATAGA
>NZ_JACVEL010000049.1 GCF_014518315.1 Taishania pollutisoli | reverse complement strand
TCGAGCAATTACAGTTTTGATGCCAACGGGAATTTAGCAAGCCTGCAGCGCTATGCAAAAGATGGGAATGGAGTGAGTCAATTAATGGATAATTTTAGGTACAAGTACGAAGAGGTAACCGTCAATAACGGAGATAACAACCAATTGAGTTGGGTACAGGATCTGGCGGGTGCCTCCTTGTTTGACAATGCAGACATTGACCACTCCATGGAGTCAGGTAACTACAAGTACGATGCCATCGGTCAACTCGTAAGCGACGATGACGAAGATATCAGTTCCATTGAATGGACGGTGACGAACAAGGTGAAACAGATTACCAAGACCAATGGCATCACGATCCGCTTTGAGTACGATGGACTGGGCAACCGCATTGCCAAGCACGTCACAGAGGGAGGAGATGTTACGTCTACCTACTATGTCGTGGATGCTCAAGGGAATGTGATGCATGTATATACAGGAAATATCCGTGCAGCTGATGGTGGAGGTACGGTATATAATTTATATCTTTCGGAACGCAACCTTTATGGATCGAGTAGATTGGGACAAGAGCAAGTAAATATGGCACTAACACAGGCAGCGCCGTTTAACTACAGTGGTATGTTGGATAATGCCTATGGTGACAAGCGGTATGAACTGTCGAATCATCTGGGGAATGT
>NZ_JACVEL010000048.1 GCF_014518315.1 Taishania pollutisoli | reverse complement strand
TGTGCCTTCTTTTGTTGCTGTGAAACAAGATTCTCTCGGCCTTCTACCCACCCGCTTCTGTAGTTGTACTGGCCGTATAACCACAAGGATAGGATACCAGCTGCCGTGGTTAATGCGGTTACTTTCCAATTCATGGTATCCCCTTTCTTTATACGCTAAGCCCGGCGTAAGCCGGGCGTTAAACTCGTATATCTGTAAACCTTATACGGCGAATCTTAGTTAAATACTGAAAGCAATATAGCTCGGCCCTTCCGAATGCGTTCGCGGTTACGCTAGGGCGCTGCGGCGCCCGCTTCACGCGTCCGCACCGCGGTACGCTGAAAGCGTAGGTAGCGTAACATAAAAAATAATAGAAGTCTACTTTTTGAATAAAGTATTCCTGAATTTACATTGGTAAGGAATAACTGGAATAATGGTGTGTAAAATTAAGGCCCCTTGACGGGGCCTTTCGTTACTCAGGTTCTGAGACCTTAGCCGCTTTACTTACCACCGATACCCCGTCAGCATCTACCGCCCTGACGAAATACTCCCCCGGGTCTTTAACAGTTAGTTCACCCTCAACGTACGGGACGTTGATCACCTCTTTACCATTTTTAAACCATTGCAAATCGTAGGGCGCTTTGCCACCTTTCACGACAACGGTTAATTTTGCGGAACCGTCTTTCAATTCTACATCTGCTGGCTGTGTATCGAAGTACACATCACCTGCTCCGTCCAGATACGGCACTTCGTACAGGA
>NZ_JACVEL010000047.1 GCF_014518315.1 Taishania pollutisoli | reverse complement strand
AATACCGGAGGATGTATGTCAAACCGAAACATCAGTGACAACGGATTACACTTCACCGCCGCGTTCGAGGGGTTCCGAGGAACCGCGTACAAGGCAACGAAGAACGAGAAGTACCTTACTATAGGTTATGGGCACTACGGTGCTGATGTGAAAGAAGGCCAGAAGATTACCGAAGGCCAGGGCCTCCTGCTTCTGCATAAGGATATGGCTAAGGCCGTAGCTGCGGTAGACACCGTTGCGCATCCGTCTCTAAATCAGTCACAGTTCGACGCCGTGTGTGACCTTGTGTATAACGCTGGTGCAGGTGTGATTGCCGCTTCTACCGGTACAGGTCAGGCGCTGCGAAAAGGCGATGCATCTACACTGAGAAACAAACTCAGCCAGTTCCATTACCAGAACGGCAAATCACTCCTCGGTTTGCGACGCCGCGCTGCTGGTCGTGTTGCACTGTTCGACGGTATGTTGTGGCAACAGGCCGAAGCTGTAGGGCGCGCTGCGAAGTAGGTTGACACATAGGAGTATTCCTAAGATACTAAACCTGCTCCTGCTTATTCATCCCTCTAGCTCCTTTATCCCGGTAACTGACCCTACCGGGATTTTTTTTATCTGTATCCTGAAATAATAGTTGACTAGTAACATTAACCCTATTATATTTAGTTCATCGACAACGAGAACGGAGTAGAGAAGATGAACTTACAAAGTGATAAAGTTTTTTACCATTGCAAACCACTACTGGACACCGAAGCATTTAAAGACGCGCAACTGATGGCACGCATTGCCGTTAATAACCTAAGTACACGGATTCCAGCGGATGCGTTCTGGTTCGCCGCGATGCA
>NZ_JACVEL010000046.1 GCF_014518315.1 Taishania pollutisoli | reverse complement strand
TACGGCCAGTACAACTACAGAAGCGGGTGGGTAGAAGGCCGAGAGAATCTTGTTTCACAGCAACAAAAGAAGGCACAAGCTGAGCTGACGAAGAAAACACAACGGCAGCAGCAAAACGATACACAAGCCGCCGCCGCCGAATCGGAAGGTAAAGAAAATGCGGAGTCTATCACCCGTGAAGTTATCAAATACGTTACCCGTCCTGGCCGTACTGTCTGTGAGTTTCCTCCTGAACGGGTGTCAATCAAACGACGCGCCGCCGAGAATGCTAATTCCATCCCCGGATACGACGTTGATGCAGCCACCGTGCAAAATGGTGCTACCGAGTAGTGATGCCGATGAAGACCTGGCCGTCGATGTGCAGAACGCGGAGTGCACACGGCAATTGCGTCTGAAAGTATTCCGGTTACAGGGATACATAAGGAATATTCTGGAATAGTTGCCTTAGTAAGTGGAATAATTTATTCTTGTTACAGAAACACCGGGGGGCCCGGTGTCCTAAAGTCCAGGGGACATATTGACTATGAATCGTTTTTTACGTTACCCGCTTCATGAAGAAGCCGGGGTGGAAGATAAACCGGGCGCGGGTGACGCGCCAAAAATGTACACCGCCGAAGAAGTGCAGGCCCTTATTGAGAAAGAAGTTGCCGGGCTTAAGGCAAACCAGGAAGCGCTACTTAGCGAGAAAAAGGAAGCTGCACGCCGTGCTAAAGAAGCCGAAGAAGAACGGCAGCGTGCACACCAGGAAGCGCTGAAGGCTGCCGGTAAAATGGACGAATTTGAAAAGACGATTCGTAGTCAGTATGAACCTGTACTGAAAGAGAAAGAAGAGCGTTA
>NZ_JACVEL010000045.1 GCF_014518315.1 Taishania pollutisoli | reverse complement strand
AATACCGGAGGATGTATGTCAAACCGAAACATCAGTGACAACGGATTACACTTCACCGCCGCGTTCGAGGGGTTCCGCGGGACCGCCTACCGCGCGACACCTTCAGAAAAATACTTTACTATTGGCTACGGCCACAACGGCGCAGATGTAAAAGAAGGTCAGAAGATTACCGAAGGCCAGGGTCTCCTGCTTCTGCATAAAGATATGGCTAAGGCCGTAGCTGCTGTAGACGCCGTAGCGCATCCGTCTCTAAATCAGTCACAGTTCGACGCCGTGTGTGACCTGGTGTATAACGCTGGTGCAGGTGCGATTGCTGTGTCAACCGGAACAGGTCAGGCGCTGCGCAAAGGCGATGCATCTACACTGCGTAATAAGTTAACTCAGTTCCATTATCAGAACGGCAAATCACTCCTCGGATTGCGGCGCCGAGCTGCTGGTCGTGTTGCACTGTTCGACGGTATGCTGTGGCAACAGGCCGAAGCTGTAGGGCGCGCTGCTAAGTAGGTTGACACATAGGGGAGTTCCTGGGATACTAAACCTGCTCCTGTTGATTCATCCCTCTAGCTCCTTTATCCCGGTAACTGACCATTACCGGGATTTTTTTTTATCTGTATCCAGAAATAATAGTTGACGAGTAACATTAACCCTATTATATTTAGCTCATTGACAACGAGAACGGAGTGGAGAAGATGAACTTACAAAGCGATAAAGTTTTTTACCATTGCAAACCGCTACTGGACACCGAAGCATTCAAAGACGCACAACTGATGGCACGCATTGCCGTTAATAACCTAAGTACACGGATTCCAGCGGATGCGTTCTGGTTCGCCGCGATGCA
>NZ_JACVEL010000044.1 GCF_014518315.1 Taishania pollutisoli | reverse complement strand
CTCAGGATCCGTCGTTTACGCAATTTTATTCAAACCCGATCTATCTGAATCCTGCTTTTGCAGGTTCTAACGGTTGTCCGCGATTTGCAGCAAATTACCGCAATCAGTGGCCCAGCCTTTCGGGGAATTATGTAACGTACGCAGCTGCATACGATCAATATTTTAAAAATATTTCCGGAGGAATCGGGGTGTTGGCGACGCACGATATGCAGGGACAGGGAACGATCCAGACTTCGATGTTGGGATTGATTTACTCGTACCATTTATCTGTTACGCGAAAGTTTTCCCTGATGTTTGGCGCCCGCGCTGCCTGGTATCAGAAATTCCTGGACTGGGATAAGCTGACATTCGGAGACATGATTGATCCCAGAAAAGGATTTATCTACCAAACAGGGGATGTTCCCCGGGGAGGTACCCGAGGTTTCTTTGATGCTTCAGCAGGAATTGTGGGGTATTCGGATGTGTTCTTCTTCGGAGTTGCGGCACATCACCTGAACATGCCCAACGAATCAATGATTGTAGGAGAAAGCCGTCTTCCAATGCGTTTTACGGGGCATGCCGGAGCAGAAATCAAACTGGGAGGAAAATCAAAATACTCCAATACCACATCGATTATGCCCAATGTGATTTACCAGTACCAGAACGGATTCCAGGAGTTGAACATCGGAACGTATGTGAAGTACGGGATTTTCACCGCTGGTGTGTGGTACCGAACAAGTGATGCCTTCATTACAACGATCGGGATCAATACAGGGATGTTCCGGATCGGGTACAGTTACGACGTTACCGTATCTCAGCTGAACAACGGAGTTTCCGGAGGTTCACACGAGGTGTCACTGGGACTGAACCTGAATTGTAAGAAGAAAATTCCGCAGTTCAGAACCATTTCGTGTCCTTCTTTCTAAA
>NZ_JACVEL010000043.1 GCF_014518315.1 Taishania pollutisoli | reverse complement strand
GCGGCATTTAGCACGAAATTAGCGGCATTACTGGTCGCCGTGGTGCCAGCTTTATCGGTAGCGTCCGTAGTTCCGTCAGCGGGAGTGCTTCCGGAAGCACTCCAGTTCATTCTGAATCGCCCGGTATCTACCGGACTAGCTTTAATAATCGCAGAAAACAACTTTATAGAAACCTGGCGCATCACCTTCTCGGGATTCTTTTTAGCCTTTTCCACGAACCTGGACACATCAAGCGCAAAACTCATTTTCTCACCTGAATAAAGTATGCCACAACGTCATCGTTAACCATCTTCTTCTCAATAGCAACTACAGACCATTGTTCTCCGCTAAACTGCACTTTGTCATCCATCTTCGGCACTACGCTATAATCTGCTTTAACCATCATGTCACCCGCCTGTATAGTAGTTCCGTTTACCAGACCAGCATTAACCGGTACAGGAACGGATTTAAGAGGGACCGTCGTGTCCGCCCCCCAAACGTACTCACCTAAAACAGGGTCCCATGTTTTTTGACCTTTCTGAATCAAGATTACGGTACTGCCGTATTTTGTTAACAGGCGAGTTCCTACACCTTGCATCCTTTTACTGAAAGCGGTGCTCATTATGCGGCCTCCAGTCTTGAGATGACCAGCAATGCGGATGGGGCTACGCCCCAGGAAGTAACCGTTGCTGTTTGAGGGTACAATCCACCAAAGTTAGACCCGGCCGCGTCTCGCATAATCTCTACCGCGAAGTTTTGCCCAGCGACGGCGTTAACTACCACACGCGATTCAATAGGAATCGTGGCGTCTGCGCTTGCCAGTTTAGTAGCGGCTGGTGAACCGAATTGGGCGCCGCCGAGCAGAACACGCGACAGAAGGATGGATGTTCCGCTCGCCCCGGTGCGCCCAGCCTGCAATTTAACACGGATAGCGTAGTT
>NZ_JACVEL010000042.1 GCF_014518315.1 Taishania pollutisoli | reverse complement strand
ACATATTGCAGTAACGGACCAGGGATGCCGTGATACGGTAACATATGCAATCACCGTTCATCCGTTACCAGTGGCGGACTTTACATTTGTCAACAACTGTGATAACGAAGCGGTGACATTTACAGGTACGTCAACAGTCAGTTCCGGTACCGTTAACCAGACCTTGTGGGATGTTCAGAGCGACGGCACGGTTGATTATACGACAGCCAACGGCTCACACGTGTACCCAAATGACGGTACGTTCAATATCACACATATTGCAGTAACGGACCAGGGATGCCGTGATACGGTAACACAGGCAATCACCGTTCATCCGTTACCAGTGGCGGACTTTACATTTGTCAACAACTGTGATAACGAAGCGGTGACATTTACAGGTACGTCTACGGTCAGTTCCGGTACTGTTAACCAGACCTTGTGGGATGTTCAGAGTGACGGAACGGTTGATTATACGACAGCCAACGGTTCACACGTGTATCCGAATGACGGTACGTTTAATGTGACGCATATTGCAGTGACCGATCAGGGATGCCGTGATACGGTAACACAGGCAATCACCGTTCACCCGTTGCCAGTGGCGGACTTTACATTTGTCAACAACTGCGACAATGAAGCGGTGACATTTACAGGTACGTCAACAGTCAGTTCCGGCACTGTTAACCAGACCTTGTGGGATGTTCAGAGCGACGGCACGGTTGATTACACGACAGCCAACGGTTCACACGTGTACCCAAATGACGGTACGTTCAATCTCACGCATATTGCAGTAACGGATCAGGGATGCCGTGATACGGTAACACAGGCAATCACCGTTCATCCGTTACCAGTGGCGGACTTTACATTTGTCAACAACTGTGATAACGAAGCGGTGACATTTACAGGTACGTCAACAGTCAGTTCCGGTACCGTTAACCAGACCTTGTGGGATGTTCAGAGCGACGGCACGGTTGATTATACGACAGCCAACGG
>NZ_JACVEL010000041.1 GCF_014518315.1 Taishania pollutisoli | reverse complement strand
TTTCAATTCTACATCTGCTGGCTGTGTATCGAAGTACACATCACCTGCTCCGTCCAGATACGGCACTTCGTACAGGACGCCGTCCGAGATTGTGGTCAGTCCTGTCTTATCTGCAAACGGCATTTCGTCCACCGATTCACCGAGAACCGATTCATCTTTGATATACACGACACCTTCACCCGCACCAGACACACGGGAGTACTGAACTACACGTCGTGAAGGCACATCTTTAACTTTGAAAAAGCCCATCTCTATTCCTCTTTCAGATAATCGGCAACACGCCTATCGAGTTCCGCCATCTCTTTAAGAGTTAACGGACGCCCGAATCCGTCTACCGATATTACACGAAATTCTTCCGGGGTTATCCCACTATTACGAAAAATCTTACCCCTGACAGGACCGAGCGCTTCGTCCTGGAACCACGCCGGTTGTTGTTTAAGGAACTCGTAATAGGTGGTGTCTGCGCTTACCTGCTGGCCTCCTTCTGCACCCCTCGCCGCTCGTTTTGCACCCTTATCCAGGAAGTCGAATTCGGAACTTATTACCGGTGCTGTACTCGACCGACAGTTCGGATGCGCTGGTGGTAGCGGACCTTTGCCTATTTCGTACTGCATAGAATCTCGCGAACGACAAACAGCCGAAGTACGGGAATCAAGGGTTGATACCCACTCGTATTTTGTAATGATGTCGTCGTTCTGAGCGTAAACCTGTTGCCGCGCTTCGTTGGATACGTGCGCCAGGGCGGTACGGATAACGGTAGCGGCGTTACGCTCGGAGATATCAGCCAGTCCGCCGGGCCCGACAACGTTCTTAACTATCCGCCGTGTGGTCATACCCTGTACGAATCCAGACTTAACGCCCATAACCAAGCGATTCACCTCGGCTTGCCGCCATCCGCCCATTAACGAAACAAAATCAACCGGCTTTTCGCTTAGTTCAAGTGGTGCGAAAGTAGTGGCGGCCCATACTTGTTCGGCGGCCGGTGTTACGAAATTAGCGTTAACGTTGGTCGACAGGGTTTTTACGTTCCAGT
>NZ_JACVEL010000040.1 GCF_014518315.1 Taishania pollutisoli | reverse complement strand
TTTCAATTCTACATCTGCTGGCTGTGTATCGAAGTACACATCACCTGCTCCGTCCAGATACGGCACTTCGTACAGGATACCGTCGGTGATTGCTACCAGTCCGGTCTTATCGGCGAACGGCATTTCATCTACCGACTCACCAAGAACAGATTCATCTTTAATGTACACGACACCTTCGCCAGCACCAGACACACGTGAGTACTGAACCACCCGACGCGCCGGCACATCTTTAACTTTGAAAAAGCCCATCTTTATTCCTCTTTCAGGTATTTGGCAACACGCTTATCGAGCTCCGCCATCTCTTTAAGGGTTAACGGACGCCCGAATCCATCTACTGATATTACACGAAATTCTTCCGGGGTTATCCCACTATTACGAAAAATCTTACCCCTGACAGGACCGAGGGCTTCGTCCTGGAACCAGGCCGGCTGTTGTTTAAGGAACTCGTAGTAGGTCGTGTCCGCGTTTACTTGCCGACCGCCATCCGCGCCCCTGGCCGCCCGTTTTGCACCCTTATCCAGGAAGTCGAATTCGGGGCTTATTACCGGTGCTGTGCTCGACCGACAGCCAAAATGGGCCGGTGGCATCGGCCCTTTACCAATTTCCCACGTCATTCCGTCACGGGTCCTACAAACGGCAGAAGTACGAGAGTCAAGGGTAGATACCCACTCGTATTTCGTGATGATATCGTCATTCCGCGCGTAAACCTGTTGCCGTGCCTCATTAGATACGTGCGCCAGGGCTGTACGGATAACCGTCGCCGCATTACGTTCGGAAATATCGGCCAGACCACCGGGCCCGACAACGTTCTTAACTATCCGACGTGTGGTCATCCCCTGTACGAACCCAGATTTAACGCCCATAACAAGGCGATTTACCTCGGTTTGCCGCCAGCCGCTCATTAGAGAAACAAAATCAACTGGCTTTTCGCTTAGTTCAAGAGGCGCGAAAGTTGCGGCGGCCCATACTTGTTCGGCGGCCGGTGTTACGAAATTAGCGTTAACGTTGGTCGACAGGGTTTTTACGTTCCAGT
>NZ_JACVEL010000004.1 GCF_014518315.1 Taishania pollutisoli | reverse complement strand
CGGCGAAAGCCGTAAAACTATAAAATCAACCTAAACTAACAGCGGAAATCCGTCCAATTAATAAGGGGTCGATACACTATTTCCCTAACACCTTGTTGATGTACAGAGAAACTGGAATCATTAAACTCACCTGTAAACTGTATATATCTTTGCTTAAATATTTGATTTTCTTTTCTTGATTGTGTATACCCAAAATTTCCCCCTACAGATATCTCGGGGCCTAATGAGGTTGAAGATTGTTTAGAATTATTCTCATCTACTTTTTGCGTATCCGCAGAGCTATAACTAGCTCCAATTTTCCCATTTATACTTAGATCTGCTGTATAACCTTGATTATATTCAAGAGTACCTATATCAATAGTTCCATATTCAGTAGTATACTTATTCCATTTCAAAAATTTGACTTCATCATATATATCTTTAGACAACTTAAATGTATATTTCAAGTCTTCAATTCTGTCATAAGCATTTAGCGTACTCCTATCAAAGGATCTAAGTCTATTTATTGAAAAAGTTACACGTAATTTTTTTGTTGTTAAGTCAATTGTTTTTAATTTTTGACTCTGTTTAATTTGAAATTTTTGATTTAAAATTTCTGGAATTTTATCACTGGTTTTATCAGTTAAAATAGCTTGTTGCCCTCTATCTGATAAATCAAAAATAGTTTTATATTGCTCTTCTACTATAGAATTATTAATTGACGAAGAAATCATATTTACAGTTACTAATGTATCATTGGTAACTGTCCTTTTTAATGTTCTATATCGTTTTAATGTTGTACCACAACTAATTGTCGAGATAATCAAAATCACAATTACAATTATATTAAACCCTCTCATTTTAAATCTCAATTATATCAGAATGCCGTTTTTTTCCTCCCATTGATTTGCATGTAACATCTTGTGAAGTGATATGTGTTACATCATTGCTAAAAGGTTCATAGCCCCTTTTTGCGCAATCTTCAATTTCTGTCCGAGATTTTAAACTTGTTAAATCTAAATCACTATCAAGAACAAACATGTTTTTGTAGGTTTTATCGTATTTTTTTACTCTATAAAACATTTTCAATAGTTATGAATGACGGCTTAAATATATATATCAAATCTCGAAAAATCGTTACATCTTTGTAAAACAGGTATTTATACCTAATTTCAATTCCGATAATATTATCTGATAATTTCAGCAATTCACAAAAGAATTTCTAGTATCTAAATTTCGTTTCTGTATTATTCTATTCTGTGTATCTGACAACTATTCTCAATTACTTCTGAAAATGACATCTACTATCATTTTCTAATAATTTTGACAGTTTATTAGAGCATTTTACATTCAAAAATTCACTTTTGTATCATCCTCTTTTGTTATTTGTATCATCCACTTCTGTATTTGACAACTATACAATATAACAATCTAAAAATCAAACTAATATTCATTTACAACCGACTACAACCGAATGTTAACCGACAGAAATTAATTAATTACCGGATAAAATTTTCATACCGCCTCAACTTTGCAATGTCGATTCGATTGAACAGATCAAATCACACAAAACAAATTTTTCAAACTTTTAAAAATTTACATTATGAACACATTAAGAAACAAAGTTAGTTTGATCGGACGGTTGGGAGCGCAACCGGAGTATGTAACAACAGAAAACGGAAGAGCACTCGCACGTTTTTCCCTGGCTGTCAATTCCGGTTACAAGGATAAATCCGGTAAATGGGTAGATGACACACAATGGCACAACATCAATGCGTGGGGAAAAACCGCAGATTTGGTAAAACGATTATTATCAAAAGGGCAAGAGGTTGTTGTTGAAGGGAAACTGGTCAACAGAAGTTTTGAAACGAAAGCAGGAGAGAAACGCTATGCAACAAATGTTGAAATGAATGAATTCCTGGTGCTCAGCCCAAAATCTGACAAGTAAAAAAATAACTTACCTGCGGGAAGGTTTTATGATCTTCCCGCATAAAACTAAACAAACCATGAATCACGTAAATTTAATCGGGAAAATGTGCTCTACACCCAAAATTGTAGAATTAGACAACGGAAAACGTATCGCAAAATTTTCCATGTCGACCAATGAAATGGTACTTACCGCAGAAGGGACATCAAAGAAAAAAACACAGTGGCACCGAATGACCGCTTGGGGGAAATGGGCACGTGTACTCGAAGAGTTAGGTTTCTGTGGCATGGAACTCGCTGTAGAAGGGAAATTAATTACCCGCTTTTACAATTCGAACGGACAACGTAAATGTGTATCGGAAGTAGAGATCAACGATTTAGTAATCCTTTAACTCCAAACAGCTATGACAACCATCAGAAATCATGTGACCTTAATCGGCAGTATTGCTTCAGACAACCGGATTATGCAATTTGAAAACGGTAATAAAATTGTTCGGTTTGATGTCACAACAGAAAAACAATACCGTGCTAACAATGGTAAAATCAGAGAAGGACGAGAATGGCACAAAGCCTTTGCATGGGGAAATATTGCCGGTTTTATCGAACAGTTTGGTGAAAAAGGTAAAAAAGTGGCGATCCATGGACGATTGATAACCCGGTCATATTTCAACCCCGAAGGAGTGAAAAGAACAATTACCGAAGTAGAAGTCAAACACATACTTGGTTTATAAGTTGCTCCCATTCTTTTCATTCCCAACATAACCTACCTTTGCAATAAAAATACCCCGGATCAATTGTGATCCGGGGTATTTTGCTGATAGGTAAACCTATTTGATCTTAAAGGTAATCGGTAAATTGAAATAGCTTCTCACTATTTTATTATCGTTCATCGCAGGTTCCCATTTCGGCATTGACTTCACCACCCTGATTGCCTCCTTATCACACTCGGGGCATCCCGGAACACCTCTTGCCACAGTAACATTTTCAATATTTCCGTCTTTTCCAACTATAAACCGCAACGTTACTTTTCCTTCAATTCCTCCCATTAATGCCAATTCCGGGTATTTAATATTATTTCCGAGGTATTTTGCCATTGCCGTATAACCCCCGGGAAACATTGCTTCGCGCTGGACAAAGATTGCCGGTTCGCCGATGTCACCATCGCCAGTTCCGCTTCCTGTTGCGGTAACCTCACCCCCTGTTGTTGTACCAAACTCACTTCCTGTTGTGGAGGTCGATGTTGAAGCTTGTGTTCCTTCCAACTGATCCTGTGTCAGTGTTACTGTCGTCACCACATCATCCACAACTACAGGATTAATATATTCTGTGGTATTTGTAGCCTGAGTCGCTGCAGCTCCGTCATCCGGAAGCGGTTCAATCTCCATTTCAAATTCAATCAGCGGAGGTGTAATTGTCGTAACCGTCGGATCAACAGGTGGAAGTTTTTCAGCATCTTTACGAAATGAATAATAGTACATCAACGAACCGTAGGCAATTGCAATAGATCCTGCAATTCCTAAAAGCACAAACAACAGGTTCCGGTCATAGTCCCTCCGGATCCGGTAGGCTCCGTATTCCTTGTTTCTTTCATCGAAAACAACATCATTCCGGGAAGAAGATGTGACCTGCTGCCAACTGCGGGAGGTAAAGAAGTCATACAGTGAAACTGCCAGTACCAGGGCCGTAATTAAAATGATAATTTCCATAACTCAAATTTTAAAGGTTTATATCTAAGTTAAACCATTCGATTATGAAAAACAGGGTAAACGATGGAAGTAAGCAAGCTATTGATTCTACCGTCACTTCCGGAATTTGACCTGCTAAACAGGTCTGTTTTTAAGGCATAAAAAAGCCCGGATCAAATTGAACCGGGCTTTCTATCTATGTTTAAAAATGAACTATTGCAGTTTAAACGTTACAGGTAAGTTGAAGTAACTTTTCACTACTTTACCGTCGTTTTTCGCAGGTTTCCACTTAGGCATGGATTTTACCACACGAATTGCTTCCTTGTCACACTCAGGACATCCCGGAACACCTCTTGCAACAGTTACGTTTTCGATGCTACCGTCTTTTCCGACTACGAAACGCAATGTTACTTTTCCTTGGATTCCTGCCTGAATCGCTACCTCAGGATACTTGATGTTTTTCCCCAGGTACTTCATCATTTCCGCTGTTCCTCCAGGGAAAGAAGCTTCTTCAGCAACGAATGTCAGGATTTCTTCCTCTTTTTCTACAACTTTCGGAGCTGTAACTGTCGGAGGTGTGAATGTTTCCGTCTCAATATCGTTTGTCTGTGTAGATGCTTTCGTATCTGTCATCGCATCCTGAATCGGAGGAGGATTATCTACCGGCTCATCCGTTACTACCGGTGGTAAGAACTCTACCGTTTTCTCCAACTGTACGGGTACTTCTTCAACCGGTGGTGGTGGTGGTACTTCATCATCCAATGGCGGTGCTTCGATTGTAAATACCGATGTATCGATTGGCGGCGCTTCGATTTCTTCTTCCGGTAACGACTTTATAAACAAATACGTTCCGTAAGCAAGTCCGATAGTTGTTGCCAATCCCAAAATGATGAGGATCAAATTTCGGTCGTAATTTCTACGAATTTGATACGCACCGTACTCCTTGTTTCTCTCATCGAAGACTACTTCGTTTCGAGCAGTTGATGTTACCTGTTGCCAACTTTTTGAAGAAAAATAATCATAAAGTGACACCACAAACACCAAAACTGTAATGAAAATGATAATTTCCATAGCTTAATTATTTATCCGTTTTAGCTTTAACTAACTTGAGCTCTTCGGCAGTGATGTCAACCGGAGCAATTACCCCGATGTCAGCAATTTTCAACTCATCAATCAAGTCGATGAAGTTTTTACACGTTGCCATATCATCTGTTTTGATCAACACTTTCAACGCTGCGTTATCACTTTTTGCCTCTCTTACCAAACGCAGGTAAGTACTGTCGGCAATTTGCCCGCGTTTCAACTCCTGATCATACCCTGCTTTTTTCTCAAGTACAAATCGGTTCAAGTCTGTGAGTAATTTTCTCACTCCCTGAGGGCTGAAATCCGTTTCCTCCAACTGTGTTGCAGGTTTTCCTTTTGGATTCCCCTCGAGGTAGAATGCATCCTGGTAGTAAAAAATCCGGTCATCAGACAATAAAAAAGTAACAGCATTGTTAATTTCTTGTGTCGGTTTTGGATCATCTACTTTTGGCTTTGCAGGATAAACCAAACTCATTACTTTTGGTTTACTAAACGTCGACGTCATTACGAAAAATGTCAACAATAAGAATGCCAAATCCACCATCGGTGTCATGTCTATTGTCGGGACGCCTCGCTTTGCTCTTTTCTTGCCACCTTTTTCCTGGCCGCCTGTATCTTGTATCTGTGCCATATCTTACTGTGGTTTTCTCGGATCTGCTTCCAACGACGTGATAAAGTTCAAGTTGTTGAGATTCAAATCACGGAATGTTTCAATTACTCTCTTTGCGTACAGGTATTCTGCTTTCCCGTCAACTTTCAAGACAAACTTGGGTTTGAACTCATTGATGTTTGGTTCCAATCCTCTGTCTTTTGCATCAAAGTAAGCTTTCTCTCCAACAGCCAACATTTCAATGTTTCCAAAATTAATCCAGTCTTTTAACTGATTATTGGTGGAGTCTGTCGGGATTGCCATCGTTTTACCTTCTGCTACGAATCGTTTTCTTTCTTCACTGGACATATTCAAAAATGCCGGCATTTCCTGGATCGTACATCCAAAGTCTGTCAATGATCCAAATGTTGTGATCTGCTCAGGAGAAAAAGGGACTTTGTATTTTTCAGACATTCGTTTCAGCAAATTTTGTTTTGCTTCTTCCTTTCCTGAAATACCAAAATAAACACGCCCTCCCTGATCTACCGTGATCAACACTACATTTTCAGGCATTGTCATTTCTGAAATACTTGAAGGTGTATCTACCTGAACCACTTCATCCGTACGGAAATTAGCCGAAAGCATAAAGAACGTAACCAACAAGAATGCCAGGTCCACCATAGGCGTCATGTCTATCGCAGGGGCACTTTTCGGTCTGCTAATCTTTGCCATTTCGTTAATTTAATAAATTAAATATTGTTTCCGTCTGAGATTATTTTACAGACTTAGAGAAATCTTGTACAATTGTGAAGCTTGCTTCATCCATGCTGTGTGTCATTTGGTCTACCTTCGTGTTAAAGAAGTTGTAGAAAATGATCGCCAAACAAGAACCGGAGATACCCAATACCGTGTTGATCAAGGCTTCGGAAATACCTGCTGCCAACTGAGCTGTATCAGGAGCTCCGTGTGACATCGCACCGAAGGATTTGATCATCCCCATTACCGTACCGATCAAACCAACCAATACCGAGATAGAAGCGATTGTAGAAAGTACAGGTAAGTTTTTAGACAACATCGGCAATTCCAATGATGTAGCTTCTTCCAATTCTTTCTTAATGCTTTCTATTTTTTGTTCTTTATCCAATGTTGTGTCATTTGCCATCAATTCATATTTCTCCAAACCGGCAGCAACAACATTTGCCAATGAACCTTTTTGTGTTTCACATGCTTCTTTTGCCTCTTCGATGTTTCCTGAAGCCAATAAGTCTTTCAATTTGGTAACAAATGCATTTAAGTTACCTTTTCCTTTCGCTATCGACAATGTAATGAAACGCTCGAACATATAAATAAGTACAGTAATGTTAACTGCGATCAGCATCGGTACAATAAAACCTCCTTTGTAGACAATTCCTAAATAATTTCCTTGTAATGGTTCATTCTCCGGATTATTATCAATAAAGTTAGCTGGATTTCCAAGTATGTACTTATAAATTACAATACCAATAACCAAAGCAATTACGATTGCAATTGCACCAACCAGTGCAGAAAATCCTCCTGCTGTCTTTCTACTACTCATAATTCAATTTTTAAGTTCTTAAACATTAGTTAATAGGGCAAACTTAATAAAAGGATTTGAAATATTACTAAATCATAGAGCCTGTGTGTAACTTTTTTTATTGAAATGGGGGTTTCTCCATTTTAAATACCCTCTTTTTAAGGCAAAGTGTACAAATGTTAAATTAAAATGAATATTCACTAACATTTAATTAATATTTGACACGTAAATGTGTATAACTACCTCACAACTGCCTTACCGTAACAGGAGCCGTATTCCCAATCAGATACGGTCGAGCACGTACTGGATTAATTCATTCATTTCTGCGGAATATCCTTTTGAAAATTCCATTTTCGGACGATTGGCAATTCCCAGGCAAATGGTTGTACTTTTGTGTCCCAATGCTTTCGCAAGTGCAAACAATGCCGAACTTTCCATTTCAAAATTGATGATTCTCATATCTTCGCTCCGGAAAGACGTTAACTTATCATTTAATCCGGTCGTTTTGGTTTTCAGATTTAACTGTCTCCCCTGGGGTCCGTAAAAGCCACTGCTGGTAACTGTAATCCCTGCATGTGTCTGACCGGATTGAAACCGTGCGAATAACGATTCATCCGCTCCTATATAATAAGGTACAACTTCCTTTGGAAGGGAAAGGTGCTCACAAATGGTATTTTTCAGTCCGGTTTCCTTTTCAGAAAACGGAATTTCGTAAAAATGAGCTACATTATCCAACCCGAATGCTGCTTTGCTGAGCAGGTAGGAATGAACGGGAATGTCTGCCTGTAAAATCCCGCATGTACCGATCCGGACCAATTCAAGTGAAGTATGCTGCTCGTTCGTCTCTCTCTTTTCCAGGTCAATATTGACCAGCGCATCGAGTTCATTGAGTACAATATCGATATTGTCGGTTCCGATCCCGCTGGAAAGAACACTGATGCGTTTTCCTTTGTATGTACCGGTGTGTGTAACAAATTCCCGGTGTTGGGAACGGTGTTCAACCGTATCAAAAAACGCACTTACCAATTCCACCCGATCCTGGTCACCAACCAAAATGACTTTTGAAGCAAGTTCCTGTGGACTCAATCCTAAATGATATACACGCCCGTGTTTGTCCAATACCAATTCTGAAGCAGGAAATGTCATAGTTGTATTTATTTTAATCGTATTACAATAATAGGTATTTTTATCTCACTATCGCACAACAGCAGTAGGTAAATCATCAGCATGAAACACCTTAAAGACGCCGGGATATTTAAAAAACAGGTTATTTTGGAACGCAATGATTACTTAAAAGACTATCAATCAATTGATACAAATGTCTATTTTGTAGAAAGCGGAAGCCTGCGCATCTTTACAATTGACGAAGGAGAAGAACGCAATATCCGCTTCGGATACAATAACAATATAATTGTTTCCCTCGATTCATTCATAAGTGGACAGCCATCCGACTTTATCATACAAGCCATCAAAAAAACAACACTTTCTGTTGCCTCAAAAGCTGATTTCATGGGTTTGATCCATTCGTCGCAGGAACATGTACTGTGGTACCAGAAACTACTGGAAGACCTCGTTCTTCAGCAAATTGAGCGGGAAAAAGACCTGCTGACCAATTCTCCTAAATTGCGGTACGAACGGGTATTGAGACGAAGCCCCCGATTGTTTCAGGAAATTCCGCACAAACACATCGCCAACTACCTGCGGATGACGCCGGAGACATTATCCCGCTTAAAAAAGTCTTGATTTCGATCAATTTTTAAATCGTGAAACATTCCGAATTTTGCTCAAAAAAAGATGAAATTTAAAACACAGAACCTCCTCAACGAATTGACGGCACAAACACAGGCCATTGCTACATACGCAGCCGCATTAAAAGAGCAATCACTGGAGCAATTGAATCACCGGGAATCTACAGATAGCTGGAGTGCACTCGAATGCCTGCAACACCTGAACCTGTACGGCCGATTTTACATCCCTGAACTGACGCGTCGTCTGAAGAATACAAAGGCGCCTGATACACCGTTGCAATTTTTCAAAAGTGGTTGGCTGGGGAATTACTTTGCAAACAGTATGCTTCCCAAAGAACGCCTCAAGAAGATGAAAACATTTAAGGAAATGAATCCCATTCACAGCCAGCTGGATCTGTCCGTCATTGATGAATTCATCGATCAGCAGCAGCAAATGCTCCAGTTACTCGAAAAGGCAAGAACAGCAGATCTGACACACACGAAAGTCAGCATTTCGATTTCGAAATGGATTAAATTAAGGTTAGGAGATACTTTCCGGTTTGTGATTTATCACAACATACGGCATATTCAGCAAGCAAAGCGAGTGTTGGGTGAAAGGGGATTTTGAATGATCAAGTTTTGAATGATAAATTATCAATTATTAAGTTTTTAATTATCAATGATCAGGTGTTGGATTTTAAATGATTAAACAGCAAGTAATCCATTGATTCGCGATAAGAATTGATTGTATGACGGAAAATTACTTATTTTGGTCAAAATTTGGTCTCTTATGAAAGTGCTTTTCTTTGTTTTTTCCGTGTGTTTTTTCAGTACTGTTTCTCATGCTCAGTTGATGGGTGGCGAATTGGTAAAAGAAGGTAGAAAACTGGCTGTTCCTTCAGAATTCACCATGTATGAATCAACAGAAGGTGCAATTGTTTACCGGCTGTCAGTCGACCGGACAGGAAAAGTAACTTCTGCCCAGATTATTCCGGAGCAATCCTCCAAAATATCAACACCGCTGCAGGTGCGCGCACGCACCTATGTACTTGGATTAAAGTTTGAACCGGGAACACACTATCCGCAATTCCATGAATGTGAAGTGAAGATCAACCTGGTCAAGAAAGCAGACAAGTAAACAAACAAGCTATAAAAAAACGGGCAATATACAGATGTATATTGCCCGTTTTAATTAAGTGTTCAATAATCGAACTATTTCTTTTGCTTCACGTGTTGCTCCAACCACTGATCCTGCTCCCACAACAAATGCAGGATGGATTCTTTTGCTTCATATCCGTGACTTTCTTTCGGCAGCACAACATAACGAACAGGTGCTCCAAACCCTTTTAATGCCTGGAAATAACGTTCACTTTGAATCGGGAATGTCCCGGAGTTATTGTCATCAGCACCATGAATCAGTAACATTGGTGTCTTCATTTTATCTGCATAATTAAACGGAGACATCTTGTCGTATACTTCTTTTGCTTCCCAGTAATTGCGTTCTTCTCCCTGAAATCCAAATGGTGTCAATGTACGGTTGTATGCACCGCTTCGTGCAATTCCTGCTGCAAACAAATCTGAATGGGTCAACAGGTTCGCCGTCATAAAAGCTCCGTATGAATGCCCTCCGACTGCAACACGTGTTCTGTCGATATACCCCAATTTATCTACCGCGTCAATTGCTGCTTTTGCATTGCTCACCAATTGTTCTATAAAGGTATCATTCGGTTCCTCATCTCCTTCTCCTACAATCGGGAAAGCTGCATCATCCAGAATCGCGTATCCTTTCATGACCCAGTAAATCGGAGAACCGTAGTACGGGTAAATGAATTCATTCGGATTGGTTGTATTCTGTCCGGCACTGCTTTTGTCTTTAAACTCTTGCGGATACGCCCACATTACCATCGGCAATTTTTCTTTTTTGGCCTTGTCATATCCTGCCGGGAGGTAAAGTGTAGCCGTCAACTCCAGTCCGTCTTCGCGCTTGTAGGTAATTACTTCTTTACTGATCCCCGCTAATTTAGCAAACGGGTTTTTAAACTGTGTCACCTGGACCGGTTCTGCCTTACTTCCGATTTTTCTCAGGTAATAGTTCGGATATTGTGTCGGCGCCTGTATATTCACCAACAATTCTCCTTTTTTCACATCCAGAATCGCGCTGATTGATTCCAGTTTATCCGTATACTTTGAACGGTACAATGTCTTTTTCGCTTTTGTTTTTAAGTTGATCTGATCCACAAACGGAAATTGCCCTTCCGGCGTAAAACCATCCCCGATCAAATAAGCAGTATAGCCATCGAGCAATAATACATCCCGGTTAAACTGATTCTTGGTTGACTGGAAATCACCCGGTTCCGTGTACCTGTCCTGGTAATTTCGATCCCACAAGATTACCGGTGCAGCTGACGGATTGGAAGGATTGAACACATACGTCTTCATATTCCGTGTATTGTACCAATAATCGTAAGCGATAGCAAGGTCTTCTTTCCCCCACTCGATTCCTGAAAAACGTTGTTGTGTTTTCAGCAATGATTTTTCTGTTCCCGGTTTGAACGGGGCTTCCATAGAAAATACCTCATCCCTGTAATCGACTTTGTTTTCAGGATCACCACCATCCAGTGCCAGCACATAAATCAATGTAGCAGGTTTATCATCCCGCCAGGAAACGGCACGTTTGTATTTATGGGTTGACATGAATCCTTTCGGTAAATTATCCGATGCCGGGCGGTTATCAATTTCCTGGATCAATTTCCCGGTTTTATCATAAACAACAGTTTTTTCAGCAAAACTGGACCATGGCACCAGGTAAGAAAACGGTTCCTCGATGGTACTCAAAATCACATATTCTCCATCCGGTGAAAAACTGATTCCTTTGTGCAATCCTGCCTGTTTCCACAATGATTTTGACCCGTTCAGATCAATTCTGTACAATTCGCTTCGTGCCATTGTACGGAAATTCTCTTCGTCGTCTTTGCTTTTTAACAAATCGGGATATGTCCGGTTCTGCCCGACTGTTCCGTCACTCACCAATACTGAAGGACCGTTCGGAACGGCTGATGTGATGTCGATAAATCCTTTTTTGTTGGCAGGCAATGTGCGCACCAACAGCGCTTCACTATTCGGATACCAGGAAAAAGGTGTTCCCAAATTAGCATTTAAAACGGCATCGCTGATTTTTTTTGCTTCCAGCGTCTCCATATTCAATACCCACAACTCAACTCCGTTACTGACGACGTTTCCAAATGCCATAAAGCAGTCATTCGGAGACCATGAATAATGCGCCAATTGTAAATTAGCAGGCAATCCTTTTACATCCTGAATGGCCCCCGTTCTGTTTTTCTGTACCTGAATCTTCGTAATGTAACTGATTTTTGAACGTGCATTGATTTTCGGATTAATCCGTTGTCCTGCAATTTTCAGCTCTGTTTCCGAAACGGCTTCAATGGATTTATACATGGAAGTATAAAAATAAACCAGTGTTTGTTTTTTGCTATCCATTGTTACGAATGGCGCCCGCTCTACGTCAACCAGTTCTAAAATCTCCTGGGACGGTTTTTGGTATTCAAGGCTTTGCTGGGCAATCGCAACAGTACTCAGCAAGGATAATGCGATGCATGTTAAAAATAGGTGTTTCATGGAAAAATTACATTTTTATGATTTCCGAAAGTAGAAAAAATTCCGCTACACAGGGAGTGTTTTCAGAAAATAAGGAAATTTTACCCCTTACAGGGTACGGGCTCCTTTCCATTGCCTTTCCCTTAGAATTGTTTATTTTCTGAAATAAATTTGGAAAAGCGAACAAAGTTTACATAACTTTAAAAGCAATTATCCACACGCATATTTTTTACACACAAAACGACTCAAATGACTAACAATCAAGATCAAAAGGTAATTAAAAAATTAATGGTTGCCAACCGCGGGGAAATTGCGATCCGGGTACTTCGTGCAGCATCGGAAATGCGCGTTAGAACTGTTGCAATTTTCACACACGAAGACAGGTACTCACTTCACCGCTATAAAGCCGATGAAGCCTACCAGATTGGTGATGATACGGAACCGTTAAAACCCTATCTGGATATTGAAGCAATTATCCGTGTTGCAAAGGAAAATGATGTAGACGCCATTCATCCCGGTTACGGTTTTTTGAGTGAGAATGTGAATTTTGCGCGACGATGCCGGGAGGAAGGAATCATTTTTGTCGGTCCTGCTCCCGAAGTCATGGAACAGTTAGGTGATAAGATCGCAGCGAAGAAGCTCGCCCGCTCCATCCAGGTTCCAGTCATTGAAGACTGTATTCTTGGAGCAGATGAAATCGGGACAGTTGCTGAACGAGCTGCTGCAATCGGATTTCCCATTATTTTAAAGGCAGCAGCTGGTGGTGGCGGAAGAGGAATGCGCGTAGTTCGAAAACAGGAAGATGTACTTCCTTCTTTCAAAGAAGCATCCAGTGAAGCATTGAAAGCATTTGGTGACGGAACAATCTTTATTGAAAAATTCATTGATTCTCCCAAGCACATTGAAGTACAGTTACTCGCAGACAATCACGGGAATATCATTCACTTATTTGAACGTGATTGCTCTGTACAACGCCGCTTTCAGAAAGTAGTGGAAATCGCACCTGCCCCCAACCTTCCCCAGGAGGTCAGGAATAAATTATACGATTACGCCATTGCTATTGGAAAGGCAGTAAATTATAATAATGCCGGAACCGTTGAGTTCCTTGTCGATAAAGCACACAACATTTATTTTATTGAAGTCAATCCGCGGATACAGGTAGAACATACCGTCACGGAAGAAGTGACCGGGATTGACATTGTACGAAATCAATTGTTGATTGCACAGGGAACAGCATTATCTGACAACCGTATCCGGATTCCCAATCAGGAAAGCGTTTCTGTCAACGGATTTGCCATTCAGTGCCGGATCACAACAGAAGACCCTGAAAATAATTTCAAACCGGACTACGGAACATTGATCGCCTACCGGAACGCAGGTGGTTTCGGAATTCGTCTGGATGAAGGAAGTGCTTACCAGGGAATGAAAATTTCCCCGTTTTTTGATTCCATGATCGTGAAGGTGACAGCAAGTGGAAGAACTCTATCCAGTACTGCAAAACGATTGCATCGCAGTTTGACTGAATTCCGGGTGAGAGGAGTAACCACAAACATCATTTTCCTGGAAAATGTGATTAACCATGAAAAATTCATTGCCGGCGAGTGTACGGTGAATTTCATCGAACAGCATCCGGAATTATTTCAGTTGCACAACCTCAAAGACAGTTCGACAAAAATTCTCAAATACCTGGCAAATGTCAAAATAAACGGACATCCGGATGTAAAAAACCCGGACGAAAACAAAACATTCAGAACACCTGTTATACCACTAATCCACAACCTGGAACATCCGAAGGGTTCAAAAAATTTGCTGACAGAACTCGGACGTGATGAATTTCTGAAACGCATCAGGAATGACAAGCAGATTCATTACACCGATACAACCTTCCGCGATGCACACCAATCGCTGGTTGCCACACGCATGCGAACAAAGGATATTTTAGCAGTCGCAGGAGGTTTTTCAAAAGATAATCCACAACTTTTTTCCGCAGAAGTATGGGGAGGGGCAACATTTGATGTGGCACTTCGCTTTTTGCACGAATGCCCCTGGGAACGGTTGAAAAAACTACGGGAAGCCATGCCGAATACACTGTTGCAAATGCTGTTCCGCGGAAGTAATGCGGTTGGTTATTCTGCCTATCCTAAAAATATTGTAGGAAAATTCATTGAAGAATCCTGGAAACAGGGAATTGATGTCTTCCGGATTTTTGATTCATTAAACAACCTGGAATCCATGCTTCCGGCCATCGAATTCGTTGTGAAAAATACGGAAGCCATTGCACAGCCATCCATTGGTTACACTGGAGATGTCTTAAGAAAAGACAACAACAAATATAACCTTACTTATTACACCGATCTTGCAAAACGATTGGAAGATGCAGGGGCGCACATGATTGCTATCAAGGACATGGCAGGATTGTTGAAACCACAGGCAGCTGAAGTACTGATTCATGCACTCCGCGAAACCGTTACCGTCCCGATTGCGCTGCACACACATGATACTGCAGGAACGCAAATTGCGACATACCTGAGAGCAATTGACTCAGGAATAGACAGTATTGACTGTGCATTGGCTTCATTCAGCGGAACGACTTCGCAACCAAGTCTGAATTCCATGGCAGCACTCATGCAGGGACATGAACGTGAAAATCAACTAAACCTGCATAGCCTCAATGAATACAGTAATTATTGGGAAGCCGTGCGGGAAATGTACTACCCGTTTGAAAGTGATCTGAAAACATCAACAGCAGAAGTCTATGATAATGAAATTCCCGGAGGACAGTATTCCAACCTGCGTCAACAGGCGGAAGGGGTCGGACTCGGTTCGAAACTGGCTGTAATCAAAGAAAACTATGCCGTTGTTAATCAGTTATTCGGTGATATTGTAAAAGTTACACCAAGTAGCAAAGTGGTGGGAGACATGGCCTTGTTTATGACTGCCAATGGTTTGTCAAAAGAGGATGTACTGGACGACACCAAAAATCATTCGTTTCCTGCCTCTGTGATCGGATTTTTCAGAGGTGATCTGGGAATTCCGTATGGTGGTTTTCCAGAAAAACTGCGAAATATTGTCCTGAAAAATGAAGACAAATCTGTCCAGGCATTGGCACAAATACTTCCGGATGTAGATTTGGATACTGCAACAAAAGCATTCTATGAAAAGTACCCGGGAAGCACCTTCTCCGATTTCTTATCCTACCAAATGTTCCCGAAAGTGTATGACGAATATTTCAATCACAAAAAGGAATACGGCGTTGTGACTGAAATTCCGACAACTGCTTTCTTTTACCCTTTACAAAAACACACGGAAATTTTGGTGCGGTTGAGAAAAGGAAAAGAAATTCTGGTCCGCCTTGTATATGTTTCCGAACCGGACGAGGACGGTATGCGCACTGTTACCTTTCAACTCAACGGAGGGAACCGGACGGTAAAAGTGAAAGACAACAATGTTACTTCTACAAAACCGGCTCATCTGAAAGTAACCAACCCAGCGAAAGAAGTCGGCGCACCGTTGCAAGGAAGCTTGTCTGCGATCATGGTCAAAGAGGGAGATGAAGTCACGACGGGGACACCTTTGTTTGTCATTGAAGCAATGAAAATGGAAAGTACTGTTACTGCAACGGTATCAGGAAAAATAAAACGTGTGGTACTGACACCAAACACAATGGTCGACCAAAATGACCTGATCATCGAAGTTGAATAACAAATGAACTGCCGGAGAAGAGCGGAAAGTGATGGATAAAGATTTGATTCGTTATAAAAAACAGGTATATCCTGTTTCCGATAAATTTAATGCGTATCTGAAAAAGTACGGAAGAGGGGCAAAACTACCCATCAATTATCAGGATTTGCTGCGTTTTGATGACGGAATGGCAGTTTACGACCAACACGGGAATAATACACTGTGGCTGAATACGTTTTTTAATCCGCAGGATCGTGTTGAAATTGACCAGGAGTTGAAACGGTTGTACTCAATGATGTATGTCGACGGAGGAGAAGAAATTCTTCCCTACCTGAATGTCGACGCAATTGACTTCTGCACGTTCGGAAATACCAAACCCTTTCGGGTAAAAGTCCGCAACATCCTGAATGACAATTACACGCTTATGTACATCAAAAATGCAGATGCATCACGCGCGTACGGACTGGAACTGGAGCATCTGCTTTCTCCCAACCAGATATTGTTCCTGCTGGACAAAGAGACTCTGGTGGAAGAACATATTTCGGGAATTCCGGGTGATGAATTTATCAATACCTACCTGAAAACTGCCACCAATGCTGAAAAATCAGCCATTGCAAAGGAATTTGTTAAGTTCAATGAGCGTTGTTTTGTACGTCTTCTCGGAGACATGCGCGCCTATAATTTCGTAATGGTCCTGCTACACGATTTTGATCGTATTCAGTTTCGTTTTCGTGCGATCGATTTTGATCAGCAATCGTATGAAGGTGACCTGAGCACTTATTCTCCTAAATTTTTCAAGGAAAATGAAACCTATCAGCAATTGGTTGATGAATTTCTGTCTCCCGGTTCTGTTGAGCAATACCGGCGCGAAGAACGTGCGTTAATTGCCCGGCGTGCTTCCAGCGAATGGCTACGGTTGAAAGAATTGATGGAATGCATGAAAGAATCTCCGCTTTCGGAGGACAAACATATTAGCCAACTCAAATTATCCTTGTATAAATTTGCAAAGGATGTCAATTTCAAACGATCCAATTCCATGGGAGAACTGGTCGAATTTGCCATTGATTTTGTGGTACGGAACTACAAAAATGTGAATCCGTATTTGAAGTAAAAATTTATTTTTTCTATAATTAATTTGGAAATTAAAAATCTTCTACAATATCTTTGTGGCGATAATTAAGTATTTAACAAGTAAAAAACGAAGAAAAATGTTTGCAAAAAACACATCAGTACAAGCATCGTCAGCAAATGGATTTGCTGTGGCTTTTCTTCGTGCTTCTCATTAGAAATTTATCTAACTAAATAATACAATGAAAGCTCGAAGATGATTCGGGCTTTTTTGTTTTATTCCGGACACTGAACCAAAAATCCCGAATGTTTTTAATGACCCTCACGGAAAACTTTTTCTGTGAATCCAACCGGTATGATCCATCAACTACTGATGTGTCTCCGGTTTCTATTAACAATTTAATTAAAAAACATGGGAAGTAAATTTTCGGGGAAAGACCTGATCAAACTAGGTTACCCTAAAAATAATACAGTTAACATTGCCCTTGGTCTAATACACCGATACCGAAAAAAAGAGAAAAAAGAACGGGCATTACAAGAGGTAAAAGAGGTGCTTTTATCACCGGAGAAGTTCCTTGGGGACGGAACCTGGGGAAAAGTCGCCGAAGGATTGATCAAACCTGTTGAAGTACGCATGCAACAACTCAAAAATCAACGTGCTCCGTTTACAATCTTCGGAGAAAACGAAATTGATGAACTGGCCAAACGGCAATTGTACGACGCATTGAAACTACCGGTAGCCGTTCAGGGTGCATTGATGCCCGACGCACACGGTGGATACGGGTTACCGATCGGTGGTGTTCTGGCAACAGAAAATGCAGTTATTCCTTACGGAGTCGGAGTAGATATCGGGTGCAGAATGAGTCTGTCAATTTTCGATTTACCTGCTTCTTTCTTCAAAGGGAAAGATTTTCAGTTGCAAAACATTCTGAAGGAAAATACCAAATTCGGAATGTATGAAACACACAAGATCAAACATGATCATGAAGTGCTTGAACGAAGAGAATTTCGGGATCTGCCTTTATTGAAATCTTTGCACGACAAGGCCTACAAGCAATTGGGTTCGTCGGGTGGAGGAAATCACTTTGTGGAATTCGGAATTGTACACCTGGAAACAGTCAGGCCAGAGTGGAAAATCGCACCGGGAACCTATCTCGGAGTGTTGTCGCACAGCGGATCAAGAGGACTTGGAGCTAACATTGCCAAACACTATACGTATCTGGCAACAAAACAATGTCCGTTGCCCCGAAATGTTCAACATCTGGCTTGGTTGGATTTGAATACACATGACGGGCAGGAATACTGGATCGCGATGAACCTGGCGGGTGATTATGCAAAGGCGTGTCACGATGACATTCACCGACGCATTGCCAAAGCACTGGGAAAACGTCCGGTTGTAACGATTGAAAATCATCACAATTTTGCGTGGAAAGAAATCGTTGACGGAAAGGAGGTGATTGTTCACCGAAAAGGTGCAACACCTGCGCAGGAAGGAGTATTGGGAATTATTCCCGGTTCTATGACTGCTCCCGGATTTATTGTGGAAGGAAAAGGAAATCCGCTGAGTCTTCAATCCGCTTCACACGGAGCAGGTAGATTGCTATCGCGGGCGCAATGCAAAGGTACCATTACCAAAAGCAGTATGACCAAAGAACTGGAAAATCAGGGAGTCACACTGATTGGCGGTGCTGTCGATGAAGCTCCGATGGCCTACAAAAACATTCATACAGTGATGAAGCTGCAGGATGAATTAGTCAATGTGTTGGGGACGTTTACACCGAAGATTGTACGAATGGACAAATAAAAACGACATGGAGAAATTAGTACAAATAACTTCAGGACGTGGTCCGAAAGAATGCAATCTGGCAGTTCAGAAGGTGGTCGACCGCCTGTTAAAAGAACTCGAAAAACATGCTGTTGTTGTAGAACGGCATGCTATTGAGGGTGCTGCGGATTTGCCTTATTCCGTCACACTGAAATTGACAGGAAAGGCAACTGACCAGTTTCTGGAGCAATGGATTGGTACGATTCAATGGATATGTAAAAGTCCGTTCAGGCCTTTTCACAAGCGTAAAAACTGGTTTGTAGCTGTGGTAGAAATTTCGCAGGCAGCACTTGTCGATACAATCAATGAACGGGATGTTACCTATCAGTCAATGAGAAGTGCAGGTCCCGGCGGACAAAATGTAAACAAAGTCAGTACGGGAATCCGTGCGACACATGTTCCGACCGGTTTAACTGTGCAGGTAATGGACTCTCGTTCGCAGTTGCAAAATAAGCAACTAGCATTGGTTCGCTTGCGTGAAAAAGCAGCGAAACTAAACGCGGATGCTACATTGCAATCGCAAACCGGTGCATGGTTGAAACAAATCAACATTACCCGCGGGAATCCGAAACGGATTTTTTCCGGTCCGGAGTTCAGAGAAAGCTAAGAAAAAGCCCCATTCGTCAGTTGACGGATGGGGCTTTTGGTTTTATAGGGTAATGAATGTATTTATGCTCCTCTCCTCCCCCTTAATCCCCCTCCGAAGGGAGAACTATACCAGCAACAAGCATTATATTCTAATAATTATAATGATGTTCTTTTCACATATTTATATTACAAGATAGGCTTTATTTCCACTTTTGATGGGGAACAAATTATTTTTCATGATTCAAACTCAGATAATGCTCTCTCCGTTTGCATCTGTTGTCAATACATCGGTCATGTATCTGAAAAATGGCTGCATCGTTTTGTATCCGTCAACAACCTGATCTTTAAAATCCGGTTGAAAAACAGCTTTGTCATTAAAATCTTTTTTAAGTAAAAATTGTTTGTACCGAATCATCCCGATACGCAGGTGTTCTTTGTCGAACCCTTTGGGTGCTGTTTTAAGTGATTCACCAAACAGCCCTCCGAACTCTTTTTTCAGTTTGGGCTCATTGAGAATCATTTCCAAATCATCTTCGATTTCAATTCCCTGACGAATGCGTTGTAAATCGTCTTTGTTCGGATCCCAGAATCCTCCGCCAATAAATGTATGCCCGGGTTCCAGGTGTACATAAAAACTCCCTCTGTTATGTGGTTGCAGACGTGAAAAAATGGCACCAAAGTGATTTTTATACGGGGATTTATCCGTTGAAAACCGAACATCCCGATAAATACGATACATTTTGAACTTACTAAAGTCGTCAATTTTTGCCAGTTCATTGGCAACTGTCTCATAAAAAGCATAGGCCTGATCTTTCGCATGTTCATACGCTTCTTTGTTTTCAGCAAACCATTCCCGGTTGTTATTTTGCTGCAATGCTGACAGAAATTCAAAAAGTGTCGGTTTCATGGAATTTAGATTTTATTCAAAAATAATCAAAATTTTCAGGGTTGGAATGAATTCCAACAACGCAGTTTCGGTCGTCCCTATGGGACTGGTATGCGGTTATTGTAATTCTTCAAAGATGTATTGTTCATTGTAGTCAATTTCAAATCGTTTCAATTGCTCAATGTATTCTTGCCGCATTGATTTTTTTGCATGGTGTTGTTCTTGTCGTTCGATGTAGTTGTAAACATTACTGACTGCGGATTTACTGTATGAAAAAACACCGTATCCTCTCTGCCACTCAAACCGGTGTTGAAGAAAATTGGATTCATTAATAAATTTAGAAGATTTTGCCTTTACGACTTTCATCACTTCTGACAAAGAACATGTCGGTTTCAATCCGAAGAATAAATGAACATGATCTTCCACTCCGTTGACGATTATTGCTTTACAACCTGTTTCATTGATGAGATTTCCCATGACTGCAAATACTTCTTGCCTCCATGCTTTGTGCAACACTGCACGCCTGTATTTCACAGCAAATACTGCCTGAATATACACCTGACTATAACTGTTTGCCATACTCTTTTCTATTATAATTTAAGAAAAAAGATGATTCTCAGCCAAATAAAAAGAAAATTAATTTAAAAAAGCGGGTGATTAAAATCACCCGCGATGAATTAGAGATCGCCCCTACGGGACTTTGTAAGTCCCGTAGGGGCGACTGATTTAGTTCAGTTGGAATAAAATTCCAACTACATATTTCTTCTATACTGTCCTCCTACTTCAAACAATGCACTTGTGATTTCTCCTAATGAAGCATATTTACACGCTTCCATTAATTGTTCGAACATGTTTTTGTTTTGGATTGCAGCTTCCTGCACCAATTTGATTTTTTCTGCCGCTTTTGCTCCGTTAGCATTGTGGAGATTGGCCAACATATCAATCTGGTACTGTTTTTCTTCTTCTGTTGCTCGGATCACTTCCTTCGGAACAACCGTCGGCGATCCTTTGGAACTCAAGAATGTATTCACACCGATAATCGGGAATTCCCCTGTGTGTTTCAATGTTTCATAGTACAGTGATTCTTCCTGAATTTTTGAACGCTGGTACATGGTTTCCATTGCTCCCAACACACCTCCGCGTTCAGTAATGCGGTCAAATTCTGACAATACGGCCTCTTCCACTAAATCCGTCAATTCTTCAATGATGAATGAACCTTGCAACGGATTTTCATTTTTTGCCAGTCCCAACTCACGATTGATAATCAACTGAATGGCCATTGCCCGGCGCACTGATTCTTCTGTCGGAGTAGTAATAGCTTCGTCATATGCATTTGTGTGCAATGAGTTACAGTTATCATAGATTGCATACAACGCTTGCAATGTTGTTCGGATATCGTTGAAATCAATTTCCTGTGCGTGCAATGAACGCCCGGATGTCTGAATGTGGTATTTCAACATCTGTGCACGTGCGTTTGCACTGTATTTTTTCGCCAACGCTTTGGCCCATACTCTTCTTGCTACACGACCAATGACTGCATATTCCGGGTCAATTCCGTTGGAGAAGAAAAACGATAAATTCGGTCCGAATGCATTGATGTCCATTCCTCTTGACAAATAGTATTCAACGTATGTGAATCCGTTTGCCAATGTAAATGCCAACTGCGTAATCGGGTTAGCTCCTGCCTCTGCGATGTGGTAACCGGAAATGGATACCGAGTAGAAATTGCGCACTCCTTTATGAATGAAGTACTCCTGGACGTCTCCCATCAGACGCAATGCAAATTCGGTAGAGAAAATACAGGTATTTTGTGCCTGGTCTTCTTTCAGAATATCTGCCTGTACGGTTCCCCGCACTTGTGTCAACGTTTCCGCCTTGATTGTTTCATAGACATCTGCAGGTAACACCTGGTCTCCCGTTACACCCAACAGGAACAATCCCAATCCGTCGTTTCCTTCCGGTAATTCTCCCTGGTAGCGCGGACGTTCCACTCCCTTTTCTTTGTAAATCGCGTTGATTTTCGCTTCTACTTCTTTTTCCAGTCCGTTTGCCTTGATGTATTTCTCACAATTCTGGTCAATTGCAGCATTCATGAAGAATCCCAACAACATCGGCGCAGGACCGTTGATCGTCATCGAAACGGATGTCAACGGATGTGATAAATCAAACCCTGAATACAATTTCTTTGCATCATCCAGACAGCAGATTGAAACTCCGGAGTTACCGATTTTTCCATAAATATCCGGACGCAATGCAGGATCGTTTCCATACAATGTTACGGAGTCAAATGCTGTAGAGAGGCGTTTTGCCGGCATTCCCAAACTCACGTAGTGAAAACGCTTATTGGTACGCTCCGGTCCACCTTCTCCGGCAAACATACGTGTCGGATCTTCTCCTTCACGCTTGAACGGGAACAAACCGGAAGTGTACGGGAATTCTCCCGGTACGTTTTCCTGCAATACCCAACGAAGAATGTCTCCCCACCCCTTGTATTTCGGTGTTGCAACTTTTGGAATCTGAGAATGTGATAATGACTCGGAATGCGTTTGGATGGACAATTGCTTGTCGCGCACCATGAATTTAAATTCCGGTTCTTTGTATAAGTTGCGTTTTTCTTCCCATTTCTGGATAATTTCCCAGTTTTTCGGATCAAAATTCAATTTTTCGTTTTCAAATGCTTCCTGTAATCCTTTTATCAAACGATCTTTGTCATCCAGCGATGAAGCTTTCAATGTTTCCATCGATTTTTCCAATCCATACAAACGGTCTGCAACAGCCACCTGTAATTCCACCCATTTATCATACGCACGGTTGTTTTCGGAAATTTCAGATAAATAACGTGTTCTGTCCGGTGGAATGACAAAAATTTTCTCTGACATCTCATCGGTGATGATAAAATTCGATTGCAGATCTGCTCCCGTTTTCTCTACAATTTTGTCCATGATTGACTTGTAGAGCGAGTTCATTCCCGGGTCGTTGAATTGCGAAGCGATGGTACCGAACACTGGCATGGTATCCACGTCTTCGTGCCACAAATTGTGGTTGCGCTGGTATTGTTTTCGTACATCACGCAGCGCGTCCAATGCTCCGCGCTTGTCAAACTTATTCAAGGCAATGATGTCGGCAAAATCCAACATGTCAATTTTTTCTAACTGCGTTGCTGCACCATACTCCGGTGTCATTACATACAATGACATGGATGAATGATCCAGGATTTCCGTATCCGACTGCCCAATCCCTGAAGTTTCCAGGATAATCAGGTCATAATTGGCTACTTTCAATACGTTGATCGCTTCTGCGACGTGCTTTGACAACGCCAGGTTGGATTGACGGGTAGCCAGTGAACGCATATACACACGCGGATTTTTAATAGCGTTCATACGGATTCTGTCTCCCAGCAACGCTCCTCCTGTTTTTCGTTTGGAAGGATCTACAGATACTACCGCGATTGTTTTGTCTTCAAAATCGATCAGGAAACGACGCACCAATTCATCTACCAACGATGATTTTCCTGCTCCTCCTGTACCTGTAATTCCCAGTACCGGAACTTTTGATTCAGCAGCAATGGCGTCAATGTCTTTAAAAATTTCTTTTGCTTCTTCCGGGAAATTTTCCGCTGCAGAAATAACCCGTGCAATTGTCGGCACATCTTTCTCCTTGATTTTGTCCAGGTTGCCGTTCACATCTTTCCCGACCGGAAAATCCGACCGTTGCACCAGGTCGTTGATCATTCCCTGCAATCCCATTTCACGTCCATGGTCCGGGTGATACAGACGCTCAATACCGTAGGCCTCCAACTCATCGATCTCTGAAGGAAGAATGGTTCCGCCTCCACCGCCAAAAATTTTGATATGGGGAGCACCTTTTTCTTTCAACAAATCGTACATGTATTTGAAATATTCGGTATGTCCTCCCTGGTAAGACGTCATTGCAATTGCCTGTGCATCTTCCTGAATGGCGCAGTTCACCACTTCTTCAACGGAACGGTCATGTCCCAGGTGAATGACTTCACAACCAGTTGCCTGGATAATACGACGCATGATGTTAATTGATGCATCGTGGCCATCAAATAATGACGCAGCAGTAACAATTCTTACTTTATTAAGGGGCTTGTATTGTTCGATTTTTTCCATGGAAGCAAATGTAACTATTTTTCTTAAAAATGAGAATCACCCGGCAGTCGGAAGTTCGTATTTCTCTCTTATAAATCGGTCATAAAGTCGTATATGTTTTTAATAGAAATGTGTATCTTTCGGTTTATTAAATCAACAACACATGAACACCGATTTTTACCAACTCAAAGTCAAAACACCTTCGGGACAAGAGATTTCAATGACGGAATTCAAAGGAAAGGTCATTTTAATTGTCAACACAGCGACAAAATGCGGGCTCGCTCCTCAGTTTGAAGGACTGGAGAAATTACATCAAGAGTATCAGGATAAAGGATTGGTTGTATTGGGATTTCCCTGTAACCAGTTTTTGAGCCAGGAGCCGGAAACCAACGATACAATGGTGGAAAGTTGCCAGGTTAATTTTGGCGTGACATTCCAATTGCTTGAAAAATGTGACGTAAACGGTCCGGATACACATCCTGTTTTTAAATATTTGAAAAAGAAATTAGGCGGTTGGTTCGGGAGTAAAATCAAGTGGAATTTTACTAAATTTTTAGTGGACAGAAACGGGTATCCTGTTAAGCGTTATGCACCGACCGTAAAACCGGAGGCAATAGAAGGAGAAATCGTTAAACAGCTGAATGGTTAATTGTTTCCCCTGAAAGTTGCACGGAGAAAGGTTTCTATTCAAAAAATCGGGCTAACTTTACGCTTATGAAATTACATGTACAGCAATTTACATTCAATCCGTTTCAGGAGAATACATACGTTGTCTATTCTGATAGCGGGGACGCCGTTATCATCGATCCGGGTTGTTATGAACGGTATGAAGAGGAGGAGTTGACAGATTTCATTGCATCCAATAATCTGACAGTACATGCACTGCTGAATACGCATGCACACATCGATCACGTATTGGGAAATGCATTTGTATTGGGCAACTATGATGTGGATTTTTACATTCATCCGCTGGATGTTGTTACCCTGAATTCGGTCCAAAATTATGCACATGTATATGGTTTCCCCAATTACAAAGTTTCTCCGCAACCGACACAGCAACTTTCCCATGGAGAAAAATTAACGTTCGGGGATATTGAATTTGAAGTTTTGTTTACACCGGGACACGCACCGGGACATGTTGTATTTTACAATGCTGAAAACGGGTTTGTGATCAATGGTGATGTGTTGTTTAACGGCAGTTTCGGGCGTGTGGATTTACCGGGAGGGGACCTGGAAACGTTGAAGCGCTCCATTTTCAAGGTCATGTTTGAATTGCCGGAAGAAACAGTTGTGTATTGCGGTCACGGGGAAAAAACAACCATTCAAAAAGAAAAAGCGTTTAATTACATTTTAAGTTTTTAGTTTTGCGGATTGCGGTCAATACCCGGTTCTTACTTCCTGCCAAAATGGAAGGATTCGGCTGGTATACCTACGAGGTCACCAAACGCTTGGTGGAACAGTATCCCGAACACGATTTTTATTTTTTCTTTGACCGTCCTTACGACAAGCGATTTATTTTCGGTACAAACGTAACGCCCATCGTTTTAAATCCACCGGCACGCCATCCCGTTTTGTTTTACATTTGGTTTGAATGGTCTGTGAAACGCGCGTTGAAAAAATACAATATAGATTTGTTTTTTTCTCCCGACGGTTATTTATCACTCGGGTCGGATGTGAAGCAAATCGGTGTTATTCACGATTTAAATTTTGAACATCATCCACAGGATTTACCTAAAAATGCCTTGAAGTACCTTCGCCGGTTCTTTCCGAAATTTGCCGATAAAGCGCAACATATTATTACTGTTTCGGAGTATTCAAAACAGGATATTATTGAGACGTACGGGGTTTCACCGGAGAAAGTCACAGCGATCTGGAATGGGGCTTCTGATGCATTCAAACCGTTGCCGGACGAAGAAAAGCAAGCTGTAAAATCCCGCTACACGGATGGACAGGATTATTTTTTATTTGTCGGAGCACTCCACCCGCGAAAAAACCTGATCCGGTTGGTACAAGCCTTTGAGCGGTTTAAACAAACAACGAATTCCACCACACAGCTCTTAATTGTCGGTGAACTGTTGTGGAAGAATGAACAATTCAGGCAAGCCATTTCAACAGACAATCACTCCGAAATAAAATTCACCGGACATCTTTCGCTGGAAGAATTAATCCGCGTAACCGGAGCAGCCAAATTGCTAACCTTCGTACCTTATTTTGAAGGATTCGGCATTCCATTAGTGGAGGCTATGAAGTGCGGAACTCCCATCTTATCCGGAAACCTCACGTCTTTACCTGAAGTTGCCGGGGACGCCGCAGTGTATTGTGATCCGTTTGACGTTGAAGACATCGCATCCAATATGGCCCGGTTAGACAATGATCCGGAGCGGTTAAGCCAATTATCCCGGGCAGGATCAGAACGCGCCAAATTATTCGGATGGGATCACTGTGCTGACGCAGTTGCAAAGGTGCTGGGACTGTAAAAAACAACTCATTACTGAATGGATAGGCAATAAAAAAGGACGGTTTTGCCGTCCTTCCGTATTTTTAATGTTTTCTTTACTTACTTTGCTTCTTTCTCCAGACGCAGTAATTCAACAACAACAATACTTGTAATGTCCATATCCGGAGCAAAGTACAATGTTGATGTTTTGTCAATTACCATTGATAATTTCTGACGCTCAGAGATAATAGCGATTGCTTTTTGGATTCTGTCTAAGATCGGAACGTTCAATTCTTCACCAAATGCTTGTAATTCTTGTTGAATTGACTGCTGACGCTCTTGAACGGCACGTTCTTTATCCATGATTTTTTTCTCAGCCGCCTGACGCAATACCGGAGTCAAATCACCTTGTTTTGCCTGGTAATCAGCATATGCCTTTTCCAAATCGGCTCTCATTGTATTGAACTCATCTGCCAGTTCTTTTTCATGCGCCAGGTATTTTTCCATCGCCGCTTTTCTGGAAGGCATTGTGTCTAACAATTTTTGTGAGTCTACAAATCCGATTTTCACCTGAGCCATCACACCGAAGCTCATCAACATTACTAATCCTGCTAAGATTTTTTTCATTTTTCTTTTTTTAATTTTTAGTCTTTAACATTCAGTTCTCTCAGAACATCGTCACTTATATCCATCTTGCTATCGGCGTATACCAGGTTACTCTGGTTTGCTTTATCGAAGACAAAGATATAATTTCTTTTGGAAGCGACCTGCTGCATCGCATCGTAAACTTTATCCTGGATCGGTTTGATCAATTCCTGTCGTTTCTGAAAGTAATCTCCTCCTACTCCGAATCGTTGCCGTTGCATCTGCATTGCTTCCGACTCCATGGTCTGAATTTCTTCTAATCGTTTTGCTTTTTCCTCGCTTGGTAAAAGCACTTCTTCACGCGCAAAGTTTTCTTTTTTCGTTTTCAACACTTCGTATCGTTCTTCGATTTCTTTCGTCCAACGATCCGCCAGTTTATCCAACTGTTCTTTTGCTTCATTGTACTCGGGAATTTTATTCAGGATAAAATCCGAGTCAATGTACGCATACTTTTGAGCAGAGGCAAATCCTGTGCCAAAGAACAGAAGAAGAATAAATGCTATGTTTTTCATAATTTAATTAGTTTTCTGATGCGAAACGTGCAAATAACGTAATTTATTGTGAATTAATCATTATAACTCACCCAAATTCATACCAATGGTAAACGTCAGCTTGCCAAAATATCCTTTTTGCTGAATGGACGTATCACTGTTTCCATTGTACCCGGAAGCCCACGGACTCAATTTATCAAATCCAAATCCATAGTCAATTCCAAGCATACCAAACATCGGCAGGAAGATACGTACACCAGCTCCGACGGAACGTTTTACATCCAGGGGATTGAAACGTTTGAAGCTCGGGTAACTATTTCCTGCTTCAGCAAATGCCAGTACGAAGAAGGTAGCCGAAGGGTTCAATGAAATCGGGTAACGCAACTCCATGGTATACTTCGTTGCAATCGGGTCTCCCGCAGAAGATGAAAGCATGTTGTCATCGTACCCTCGAAGTGCAATCACTTCACGTCCACCAATCTGGTTCATCCCTGTAATACCACTACCTCCTAAGTAGTAGCGTTCAAACGGGGAAATTCCTTTTGACGAATTATACGCTCCCATGTATCCCATTCCCACACGGGTCTTCAGGACGAGTTTTTGGTCTTTTGATAACGGGAAGTACCATTCCGCTCCAAATTTAATCTTGTAGTACTCCAGGTATTTGAATCGATCCTGTGAACTGATGGACGAATAATCATCGATTCCTTCCCAAGTCGAATACGGCAGTGTGGTTTTTCCCGACAAGGTAATCACACTTCCTGATTGCGGATAGATCGGTGAACTTACAGAGCTACGCTGAATGGTATATTTGAATGAAATGTCATTTGAATACCCTACCGGTAAATCAGGGAACAAAGATCCGTAATTATTCACATCGTAATATTGGTAGGACAATTCAAACGATTCGGAGAAATAATCATCCGGCCATTTTTTACGTCTTCCCATCACAACACCTGCTCCTGTGATGCTGATTCCTTCGTATTTTGCATTGCGTTTCAGGTAACCGTTCCCCAACAGGGTATGTGACATATAAACGGTCAATGAGTTTGGTTTTTTACCTCCCAACCACGGTTCTGTAAAGGAGAAATTGTATGCCTGGAAGTATTTTCCGTTGGTTTGTCCTCTCAACGAAAGGCGCTGACCGTCTCCGGAAGGTAGCGGCGACCATGCCCCACCGGTAAATAATTTTCTAACGGAGAAGTTATTGAATGTCAATCCGAGTGTTCCGATTACCATTGGTCGGTCTGTAACCAGGTTCCGACCTCCGTAACCTCCGGACAATTCAATCTGGTCGGATGATTTTTCTTCTACTACGTATTCAATATCAACGGTTCCTTTTTGCGGATCGGGCATTGGGTTTACCTGGAAGGCTTGTTCGTTGAAGTAACCTAACTGTGCTAATTCCCGCTGGGTACGGATGATATCATTTCGACTAAACAGGTCTCCCGGCCGTGTTCGGATTTCCCGCAAAATTACATGGTCGTTTGTTTTGGTATTCCCGCGAATAAAAATGGTTCCTACACGTGCTTCTTTTCCTTCGCGAATACGAATTTCATAGCTGATGCGGTTGTCTGTAAAATCTGTTTCTACCGGCGTTACATCAAAGAACAAATATCCTCTGTCCATGTACAGGGAAGAAATGTCGCGGCCATCCTGGCTCATTCTCAAGCGCTCTTCCAATAACTGTTTGTTGTATATATCTCCCGGTTTAATTCCCAGGATCGTATCCAGGTATGTCGAACGGAATTTGGTATTCCCGATCCAGGTAATGTCGCCAAAGTAGTATTTTTCACCTTCGTCGATTGTAATATCGATCATCAGGTGCTTGTCGTTGACCATGTAGACCGAATCTTTCACGATTTTAGCATCGCGCAGACCAACGGCATTGAACTTATTCAGCATCGCAATTTTATCCCGGGAGTATGCGGACTCTGTAAATTTGGAACTTTTGAAGATGCGCCAGATTGCCATTTGTTTGGTATCTTTCATGGCTCTGCGCAATTTCCCTGATTTTACCGATTCATTCCCGATAATATTGATTTTCTTGATTTTTACTTTTTTTCCTCTGTCGCACTCAATCAAAAAGACTTCGGAATTCATCATGATTTCATCCGGAATGCGTTTGATGTTGACTTTTGCGGCAGAATATCCTTCTTCCCGGAAGTACCCGATGATTTTTGCTTTTGTTTTGTAAACTAAGTTCTCAGAAATAGTTTTTCCTGTGAATAATTCGATTTGCTCCCTGATTTTATCTGCCTGGCGTTTATTGATTCCCGTAAACCGGTATTTGGATAATTTCGGGCGCGGAGCTACCTGGATAGTCAGGTAAATGACACCTGCAATTTCTTTGTCTGCAAAGATCTGAACATCGGAGAACAATCCTTCTTTCCACAAATTGCTGATTGCGTCGGAAATCTGTTGTCCGGGAATGGTGATTTTCTGCCCTTGTCGCAAGCCCGCCACCAAACGAATCGCATTCGGGTCATATCCCTCTGCTCCTTCAATGTTAATCGGTCCGATGGTATATTCCACAGGATTGGCATAATCGAGTTCAATTCCTCCGCCAATACTGATCTGGCTGTTTGGCTTTGTTGCTTCCGGAAGGGATAAGGTATCTTCTTCCGCCACGATTTTCAGTGAGTCTTCCTGCGCCCTTACAACAGAAGTTGTTGCCAGCAACACCAGGAAGAAAAGCCATTGAGTTAATTTCATATATTACTATTTAATTGTTCAGATACCAATCCAAAACGTCTTTCCCGGTTCTGGTAATCGTATACTGCTTCGTACAAATGTTCTTTTTTAAAGTCGGGCCAGAGAATTTCGGTAAAATAGAATTCTGTATAGGCACTTTGCCACAACAAGAAGTTGCTGATACGGCATTCTCCCGACGTTCGGATCAACAGTTCCGGATCCGGAATTCCTGCTGTTGTCAGATAGGAATCAAATAATTCACTGGTAATTTCTTGTTCAGCGATTTTTCCGGCTGCAAAATCGGCTGCAATTTTCTTCGCTGCATTCACAATTTCCCACTTGGAGGAATAGTTCAATGCAAGCACTAATGTAATTTCTGTATTCTCTTTGGTATGTTCTATCGCCGCCATCAATTCGCTCTGGCAATTCACCGGAAGTCCTTCCACATCTCCGATGCTCTGAAGGCGCACACCTGAATCGTGGAGTTCCTGTACTTCACCGGCAATGGTGCGTACCAGCAAATCCATCAACCCCTCCACTTCTTCTTTGGGGCGGTTCCAGTTTTCGGTAGAAAAGGCATAAAGCGTCAGGTATTTGATTCCTAATTCTTTTGCTCCCTTGAGCACTTCACGAACAGACTCTACGCCTACGTTGTGGCCAAACAGGCGCATTTCACCCTGTTTTTTTGCCCAACGACCGTTCCCATCCATAATAATTGCGATGTGCTTTGGCGTTTTCGATAAGTCTATTTTAGTACGATCAATCATTCTGAGTCTACGAAACGACGAAATTAATGAAACTATTGTGTAACTGAAAACTTTCCTTGAGAAAGCTTAACATACCTTAACAAAAAAGAGGGATTGGTCTCCCGAATCCCTCTCTTTCAAGTTATTTTAAATTTTATTCGGCAAGTACGATCAATTTATTGTTGGTCAACTCTGCAACGCCACCTTTAATAGTGACCCGAATAATCTTTGCATCTTTTGCATCTTTTTCAATCAAATCGCTTGTTTTTTCAGTGATTTCAAAAGCGGTCGCCAAGTCTATCTTCACTGTTCCTTCTTTCAAAGCGGAAATGATAGGAGCGTGTCCGTTCAAAACCTGAAACAAGCCATCTAATCCCGGTAATTGTACTGCTTCTGCTTCTCCTGCAAAAACTTTTACTTCCGGTGTTATGATTTCCAACTGCATTTCTGTGCGTTTGATTGTTTAATATTAATGTGATTCAGCCAACATTTTTTCTCCGGCTTCGATCACATCCTGAATTCCTCCTTTCAAGTTGAAAGCTGCTTCCGGATATTTATCGTATTTACCGTCTAAGATGTCGTTGAACGCTTTGATTGTATCCTGGATATCAACCAACACTCCAGGGATACCTGTAAACTGCTCTGCTACGTGGAACGGCTGAGAAAGGTAACGTTGTACGCGACGTGCTCTGTGTACAATCAATTTATCTTCTTCAGACAATTCATCCATACCAAGAATCGCGATGATGTCTTGCAATTCTTTGTATCGCTGCAATGTGATTTTTACGCGTTGTGCACAGTTGTAGTGCTCTTCACCAACGATTTCCGGAGTCAGGATACGGGAAGTTGAATCCAATGGATCCACTGCCGGGTAAATCCCCAACTCAGAAATTTTACGAGACAATACCGTTGTAGCATCCAAGTGAGCAAATGTATTTGCCGGAGCCGGGTCTGTCAAGTCATCCGCAGGTACGTAAACCGCCTGTACGGAAGTAATGGAACCGTTTTTCGTTGAAGTAATACGCTCCTGCATTGCCCCCATTTCTGTTGCCAATGTCGGTTGGTATCCTACTGCTGAAGGCATACGTCCCAATAACGCAGACACCTCAGAACCAGCTTGTGTAAATCGGAAGATGTTGTCAACGAAGAACAGGATATCACGTCCTTGTCCGTCTCCTTCACCATCACGGTAATATTCTGCCAATGTCAATCCGGACAATGCCACACGTGCACGTGCTCCGGGAGGCTCATTCATCTGACCGAATACGAATGTCGCTTTGGATTCTTTCAATTCGTTGAAGTCAACTTTTGAAAGGTCCCATCCACCTTCTTCCATCGAATGCATGAACGCATCACCATATTTAATAATTCCTGATTCCAACATCTCGCGCAGCAAGTCGTTTCCTTCACGTGTACGCTCACCTACTCCTGCAAACACAGATAAACCTCCGTGTCCTTTCGCGATGTTGTTGATCAATTCCTGGATCAATACTGTCTTCCCTACACCGGCACCACCGAACAAACCGATTTTACCACCTTTTGCGTAAGGCTCAATTAAGTCAATTACTTTAATCCCTGTAAAAAGCACTTCCGTTGCTGTAGAAAGGTCTTCAAATCTAGGAGCTTCACGGTGAATCGGAAGCCCACCTGCATTGCTTACGTTTGCGATACCATCGATTGCATCTCCAACTACGTTGAATACACGACCTTTGATTGCTTCACCTGTAGGCATTTTGATTGCATCACCTGTATTCACTACTTCCATACCTCTGGTAAATCCGTCTGTGGAGTCCATTGAAATGGCTCTTACTGAGCTTTCACCAACGTGAGATTGAACTTCAAGAATAACTTTTGTTCCGTCATGTTTACGAACTTCAAGTGCATCATAGATTTTTGGAAGCTCTACCCCTTTGTCGAAGCTTACGTCAACCACGGGACCGATTACCTGTGCTATTTTACCTTTAATTGCTGACATTGATTGCCTGTTTTAATGTAAATTCCTCTTATTTTGGGCGCAAAGATATGCAATTATTTATAAAAACTACCCGATTTTTTGCATTATTTTATCAACGATTCAAAAACCTCTTTCGGCAAGGATTGTTAACAGTGAGGATTCTAAAAATCAACGAAATTTGATGCGGGAAAAAATACCTGTAAATACAATCCTGCACACTTCGTTCTTACTGCATAAACGAACAAAAAAGGAACTGTAAATTCCGAAATTATAAACCGAAATCAATCTCTTATCCGATCACCTTGCCGTATAAATCGTAATGGTCTGCGCTGGTAATTTCCACCAGTGCAAAATCACCGATGCGCACATAGTCTTCTGATTTTTTTACCAACACCTCGTTGTCCACCTCCGGTGAATCAAATTCTGTACGCCCGATGAAATAATCTCCTTCAACTCTGTCGAACAATACTTTATAGATCTTCCCGACTTTCTGCTGGTTCAGTTCGTAACTGATCCCGGACTGCAATTCCATAATGGCATCTGCACGACGGCGCTTTTCTTCTTCCGGCACATCATCTTCGAAGTTGTATGCGTGTGTATTTTCTTCGTGTGAATAGGTGAAGATCCCCAACCGGTCAAAACGTGATGACTCCACAAAGTCGTACATTTCCTGGAAATCTGCTTCTGTTTCTCCCGGATAGCCGGCAATTAACGTAGTACGGATGGTGATTCCCGGAACTTTCTCCCGGATTTGTGCCACCAGTTCTTCTGTTTTTTCACGTGTCGTACCTCTTCGCATCGCTTTCAGAATATTGGTCGATCCGTGTTGCAGTGGCATATCGAGGTATTTACAGATGTTGTCGTATTTGTTCATGACGTCCAGCACATCCATCGGAAATCCTGCCGGGAATGCATAATGTAAACGAATCCATTCGATTCCTTCCACCTGCGCCAATTGCTCCAGCAATTCCGCCAGTGCACGTTTCTTATATAAATCCAACCCGTAATAGGTTAAATCTTGTGCAATCAACATCAATTCCTTAACACCTTTCGCTGCCAGGTCTTTTGCTTGTTTTACCAATTCTTCAATCGGGGTGGAAACATTTTTTCCCCGCATCAACGGGATGGCACAGAATGAACACGGGCGGTCACATCCTTCGGCAATTTTGAAATACGCATAATGATTGGGGGTCGTCAGCAAGCGTTCTCCCACCAATTCATGTTTGTAATCCGCTTTCAATGTTTTTAGCAAACGTGGTAATTCACGTGTACCGAAAAAGGCATCCACTTCCGGAATTTCCACTTCCAGTTCATCGCGGTATCGCTCGGAAAGACATCCGGTGACGTATACCTTGTCGACCATTCCATCTGCTTTTGCCTCAGCATAGCGGATAATGGTATCGATTGACTCTTGTTTTGCCGCATCAATGAAACCACAGGTGTTGATGATTACAATTTCTGCATCATCGTTCATTGATTCGTGTTCCACATCAAATTTATTGGCACGCAACTGCGCCATCATCACTTCCGAATCAAAAATATTTTTGGAACAGCCAAGCGTCACTACGTTGACTTTATTTTTCCTAAGGGTTTTTGTTTTCATTGATTATTTAAATTCAGGTGTTCCATAATCTTTCGTATGGCTTTTTTTACCTGTTTCTGTGTCATAAAAATCCCAGATCCCGATCATTTTATCGTTGCGGTACTCTCCGCTGTAATAAATGGAACCATTGGCATGGTATACAACGGAAAATCCGTCTTTTACTCCGTGTTTGTACTCCAGTACCGATTGTTTTCTTCCATCCGGAAAGTAATGTGTCCAAACACCGTGTTTTTTCCCGGACTCATCATACATTCCTTCGGTTTTAAGTTGATCATTACTCCCGTAAAAAGCACGGTAATTTCCTCCTTCGACTTTCTCATAATCTTCCGTCACCTTTTCAGGTGTCTTGTTGTCAACATCACCCTCATTGCTTTTGCAGGCAACAAATGTGATCAATGAAAGAAAAAAAATGACTTGTTTCATGTGTATTTATTTTGTTCTTAAAGTTGTATATTCGACCAATCCGATCAATGCTTGTTTTGGTGCAGAATCGGGAATGGTTGTGAGGAGCTGCAATGCCTTTTCCTTTATTTCCATCATTCGTTTATGCGCATAGTCAATTCCTCCCGCCTGAATCACAATATCAATGGCTCTGCGAATGTGTTTGGAGCTGTCATTATGGTTGCGGACAATATTCAACAGTTCCCGCTTTGTTTCTTTATCTGTCGTACTCAATGCATAAATGATCGGCAGTGTCATTTTTTGCTCCCGGATATCGTTTCCTGTCGGTTTTCCGATGTTGTCAGGTGTTCCGTAATCAAAAATATCGTCTTTGATCTGGAATGCCAACCCGACTAATTCTCCGAATTCCCGCATCAGTAATGCCATGTCTTGTCGCTCAACGGAAACTGCGCCCACTTCGCAACAGGTAGAAATCAGTGAGGCTGTTTTTTTGCGGATTACTTCAAAGTAGACTTCTTCTGTAATATCCAAACTACGCGCTTTTTCTATTTGCAACAATTCTCCTTCGCTCATTTCGCGTACAGCACGCGCCACAATCTCCAGTAATTCGACATTCTTACGTTCAATGGACAATAATAACACCCGCGAGAGCATAAAATCACCAACTAAAACTGCGATTTTATTCCGCCACAATGCATTTGCGGAAAAGAATCCTCTCCGCTCACTTGCATCATCCACTACATCATCGTGAACGAGGGACGCCGTGTGCAATAACTCGACCAATGAGGCTGCATCATATGTGTTATCATTTACTTTTCCCAACATTTTTGCTGTCAGAAAAATAAACAACGGACGCATTTGCTTTCCCTTTCGTTTGACAATAAACTGCGTTACTCTGTTCAACAGCTTCACGTTGGACTTCATGCTATCGGGAAAACGAACTTCAAATTCTTTGATTTCCTCCTGCACGGGCAACATTATCTCATTTACTGTCATCATCGGGTACAAAGATAGTAAATTATGAGTGTTGAGTTATGAATATTCACTATTTAAACGTCTATTCCTCCTCTCCTCCTGTCACTAAATCGACAAAATCAGACATGGATATTTTCTGATAGTCGGAAGGAATTCCGAATAAGTCCCTTGAAACCTGTTGCGGAGTACACTCTATTAATTGGTGATGGTACACACCGTCTGTGGACACGACGTAATAATCGGTCAGCAATCCCGGGAAATCTTCAAAACCAGGAAGGTATTTGGCAGCAATTTTTTTGTGGTAATAAAATTCCAGCTGTTCTTTTATGGAGGGGTTTTCAACGATCAGTTTTTTAGAGTCTAACCCCTGTACTGTTTTTTTCCCTTTTGCTTTTTTATAGGTGTACTTTTTTTCTCCCTCTTCTTCTTTTTCAGGAATCTGAATGGCGTATTTTCCCATGGGTGATTCAATCAACAGGTATGCTTTCTTTTTCGCCATGTGCTGAATCAATACCTGGGAACCCAGTGCATCTGTTCGTGTTTCTACCCGCAGAATTGTATCATTGGTATAAATTGTCATGGTGGACGGGGGAAACATGTTCTGCAACGAGGTGTCTGCTATCTCGACACGGTACGCCAGTTTTCCCGTAAACGCTTTCTGGGCGAACAGCATTCCGGACGAGACAAGAAAAATACATACTGCGATGAATTTCATATGATGACTGAGTTTTATTCTCTACTTAACGGGAATATGTGTAAAAACGTTACAAAATCGTGCCGTTTTTTGGATGATAAATATTGAATGATGAGTTTTGAATCATGAATCATCAATGATTCAATTATCAATGTTTTGATTATTAGTGAGTGCGTAGTGGGGTGCAATAAAAAATCCCGCTTCGGTGTGAAACGGGATTCATGGTATTGAATGGTTTTTATTACAATCCGAAAGCAGCTTTTACTTTGTCTGCGTAGTCCAGTTTTTCCCACGTAAACAATTCTACTTCTTTTTCAATTGCAGTTCCGTCCGGACCAACAAATGTTTTCTTCACCACTTCATTCTTACGTCCCATGTGCCCGTAAGCAGCTGTTTCAGAATAAATCGGGTTTCTCAATTTCAATCGTTGTTCGATAAAGTAAGGACGCATGTCGAAGATTTCTCCTAATTTCTTAGCAATTTCTCCGTCTGTCATGTTTACTTTAGATGTTCCGTATGTTTCCACAAACAATCCACATGGTTCAGCTACACCAATCGCGTAAGAAACCTGTACCAGCATCTCATCTGCCAATCCTGCAGCAACTGCATTTTTCGCAATGTGACGTGTAGCATATGCTGCTGAACGGTCTACTTTGGAAGGATCTTTTCCTGAGAATGCACCACCTCCGTGCGCTCCTTTCCCTCCGTATGTATCAACGATGATTTTTCTTCCTGTCAAACCAGTATCTCCGTGAGGACCTCCGATTACGAAAATTCCTGTCGGGTTGATGTGGTAAGTAATATTATCTGTAAACAAACGTTGAATCTCCGGACGCAATTTCGCTTTCACACGAGGAATTACGATCGTGATGATATCGTTTTTGATTTTTGCCAGCATTTCCTGCTCTCCTGCAAAGTCATCGTGTTGTGTGGAAACCACAATTGTATCGATGCGTTGCGGAACATTGTCATCTGAATACTCAATTGTTACCTGAGATTTTGCATCCGGGCGCAAATAACCGATCAATTCTGGTTCATTTCTGCGGATGTGTGACAATTCCTGCAAAATTTTGTGCGCGATATCCAGTGCCAACGGCATGTAGTTATCTGTTTCTTTTGTTGCATACCCGAACATCATTCCCTGGTCGCCTGCCCCCTGATCTTCCGGGTTGGCACGTTCTACTCCCTGATTGATATCAGCAGATTGCTCATGAATAGCGGAAAGAATACCACATGAGTTGGCATCAAACATATATTCTGAACGGGTGTATCCGATCTTTTTAATTGTCTCGCGTGCAATTGACTGAACATCCAGGTATGTTTTTGTTTTCACCTCTCCGGCCAAAACAACCTGCCCTGTTGTGACCAATGTTTCACATGCAACTTTTGATGTCGGATCAAAAGCCATGAAATGGTCTATTAATGCGTCAGATATTTGATCCGCAACTTTATCAGGATGCCCTTCAGAAACGGATTCAGATGTAAACAAATATGACATTTTTATCGTGTTTTAAAATAATTGACTGCAAAAGTAGAAAAAAAATAAGAATTACGAATGATCGGATGTTAATTATGAGTTATTAATTACCGGGGTAGTCACACCCGATGCAGCTGGCATATAAACAGCGGTCTGTCAGCAGCATAAAAACACTTTGACAGACGTGCCATCATTTTAAAAAAGCAAGTGCAGGAAAAGTGGTTTAATTTTTGATTCAAAAAATGCTATACATTTGTCACATGAAAAAATGGTTGATTTTAAGTTTATCTTTTTGCACATTTATCCTTACCGGTTGTATTGAAATCATTGATGATCTTAGCCTGAATTCAGATGGTTCGGGATCCTTTAAATATTCAATAAATCTTTCTTCGAGCAAAGTAAAAATCAATTCAATTCTGGCACTGGATTCCCTGGATGGCAGGCCTGTTCCTTCCAAAGATGAAATCAAACAAAAAATCAGTGACTTCAAGAGTAAACTGGCCCAGCAAGAAGGAATAAAAAACATTCTGATTGAAGAAGATTTTACCAACTACATTTTTAAACTGAGTTGTGATTTTGATAATGTGACACTCCTTCAGGAAGGTATCAAAAAGACCATTAACGGGATCACAAAGCACCAGAAAAATGAGATGGATGAATACCAATGGATCAGCTGGACCAACAACACGCTTTCCCGTTCCATTCCTAAAATAGCCGTTGATCAGGCCAACAAACTAAAAGCCGATGACATGGAGCTGCTCAAACAAGGAACCTATACCTGCATTACGCGGTTTGACCGGGAAATTGAAAAGTTTGACAATGAATCGGCAATTCTGGCTAAAAATAAGCAGGCTGTGATGTTACGTCTCAACACACATGCACTGATCAAGAATGTAGACCTGATGGGAAATAAAATCTACCTGATGGATTGATACATCTGTTTTCCGGACGGATCTGTTCTCTGTAAATTTATTATCTTTGATACATGAAGGTTCTGATCATCGAAGACGATGCGATTTTAGCACACAACATTAACGAAGCACTCACATCCGAAGGATTTGTTACTGAAAATGTCTACGATGGTACGCTGGCTCATAAACTACTGATCAAGGAAGCGTATGATTGCATCATTATGGATGTGAATCTTCCCGGAACAACAGGATTTGACCTCTGCAAACAGTTCCGCAGTTACAATAATCATACCCCCGTGATTCTGTTGACGGCTTTCGGGGAACTGGAAGACAAGGTCAAAGGATTTGATAACGGAGCAGACGACTACCTGACCAAACCGTTTTACATGCGGGAGTTGATTCTGCGCATTAACTCGCTGATCAAGCGGAGTGAACACAAATCATCGGGCGGAAATGACCATTTGATATTGAATGACATCAGCATCAACCTGGCTCAAAAGAAAGTGGAACGGAGAGGAACGGAAATCACGCTCACACCACGGGAATTTCAAATTCTTGTGAAACTCTGCAAAAACCGGGGTGATGTCGTTTCTAAAAGCGATTTGATCCGGGAAATATGGGGCGCATCTGTCGATGCCAATACAAATACCATTGAAGTATACATTAACTTCCTGAGAAATAAAATTGATAAACCGTTCGGGGAAAATTCCATTAAAACGAAAGTAGGATTCGGCTACTACATTGATCCGCATGAAGATCAGAAATAAAATATTGTTCTACTTTTCCAGTGCTATTATTGTGCTGACAGCAATCACGCTGACCATCATTTATATTTTATTCTCCGAGCACCGGGAAGAAGAATTTCAACAACTGCAAAATGAAAAAATCAGGCAGACAATTGACCTGATCAAGGAATTTAAACAGATGAGCCTGGAAATCTCCGAAGCCATCGACCGACAGACGATTCACGATTTTTACGATGAAAAGATGCTGATCTTTGACCGGAATAAAAAACTGATTTTTTCCAGCCTGGATAATTTGTCCATTGCACGCGCCAATGAAATCCTCAATCAATTGTCCCCTTCCAAACGCTGGATTGAAACAAAAGACGGGGACTACGACCTCATCGGGGTATATATTGAAACAAAAAAAGAAAGTTATTACGCGGTCAGTAAAGCCTATGATGCATTTGGTTATTCCAAGAAAAACTTCTTAGGAAAAGTCCTGATCGGCATCCTGGTTGCGACCACTATTATTGTCGTTTTACTATCGCTTTACCTGTCCAACCTCATCGCCAAGCCGATTGCCAATCTGTCGGAGCAATTGAATCACTACGATCCGAACAAGGAAGTCAATGAAACAATTGCACTTACCACAACAACGTATGAATTGCAAAATCTCGTGGATCGTTTCAATGCATTGCTGAAGCGTACCAATGACGCCTTTACTTATCAGAAACACACTATTAACCATGTATCTCATGAATTGAAAACACCGTTGGCAATTCTCGTTTCCGAACTGGAAAAAATTCACAGTTCCGATGATATAGACACGATAAAAGAAGGCGTTCATGATCAGATCATCCGTTCAAAATCATTGGGAGGGATTATCAACGCACTATTGGAAATTGCAAAAATAGAATCGGGTCAGGAAGTCAGTAAACAGGCACTGCGCGTAGATGAATTACTGTTCGATGTGGTGGAACATATCAATGTATTGTATCCTGATTTCCACTTTGAAATTAATTTTTTCCCGGTTTACTTCGATGAAACAAAGCTACAGATCGACGCCAATGAAGACCTGCTTCGTCACGCATTTCAAAACCTGTTGCTGAATTGCATTGCTTATTCAGACAATGAGCGTGCAGAAATAAAAATCGATTGTTCTTACACCGACCGGTTGAAGATCAGCATTTCCAATTCCGGAAAGACCATTGATCCGGAAGATGAACAGTACTTATTTACCCGGTTTTTCAGGGGGAAAAACAGCAACAATAAAGCTGGTTTCGGATTGGGATTGGTTTTAACCCGCAAAATTGTCGACCTGCACAAAGGAGATATCCATTACCGGGGAAACAACAATATAAATATTTTTGAAATTGTGTGGAAAATGTAGCGGCATATCGGAGTTTCAACATGCCGCTACGTTTTCTTTTCCCTTATTTTTTTCGATACGCCCAGTGAAATACCTGAGGAAGTACCGTTAGTGCCAATACCATACAGATCAATAATCCTCCCACGATCATAATGGCCAGCGGTTTCTGAATTTCAGACCCCATTCCCGTGGACAATGCAGCAGGTAATAATCCCAATGATCCCATGAGCGCAATCATGACAATCGGTCGGATCCGGCTGTGTACTCCGTTGGAAATCGCTTCTTTCAAACTCATTTTCCGCAAATTTTCTTTCATTACTGCGATTAATATGATGCTGTTGATGGTATTTACGCCGAAGAGAATAATGAATCCGATTCCTGCTGAGATTCCAAAAACAGTTCCCGTTACCCAGAGGGAGATAAATCCTCCGATGAATGCAAACGGAATCGTACTTGCAGCAATCAGGGTGTCTTTGATTGTTCCGAAATTGAAATACAACAGGAATAAGATCAATACCAACACTGCCGGGACAATGACCGCCAACTGTTTTGTCGCGCGTTCCTTGCTTTCAAATTCTCCCGCCCAGACCACTTTGTTCTTTTCCGGAATGTGTACTTCCCGCGCGACTTTTTCTTTTGCTTCGGCAATTACACTCCCCAGGTCACGACCTTCGATACTGAATCCGACAGCAATGTAACGACTACTTCCCTCGCGGTAAATGAACGTCGGACCGGTAATGTAACTGATTGTAGAAATTTCTTTCAGTGGAATTTTCTTCCCGTCTTCAGCGGGGATCAAAATATCACCGATTTTTTCTTCGTCGTCCCGGTATTCTTTCTGGAAACGCAGACGAACATCAAACATCCGGTCATCCTCATAGAATTTTGTCGCCGCACTACCTCCGATGGCCATCTCGATTACCGCCTGTGCATCCGCCACATCAATTGCATAGCGTGCCATTTTGTGATCGTGCAGTTGGATTCTTAATTCCGGCAATCCGATATTCCGGTACACATTCAGGTCTTCAATTCCCTCTACACCTTTCAAACTGGCTGCCACCTGGTCGGCATATTCTTCCAGTTCGAAGAGATTTTCTCCGAAAATTTTAACAACCAGTGAACTTTTTACTCCTGCAACATATTCCTCCACATTGTCCTGGATCGGTTGGCTGAATCCGAATACAACCCCCGGGTACGTTTGCAGTTTTCCCCGCATTTCTTCGATCAGTTGTTCCTTATTCACATGTCGTTTCCATTCTTTCTCCGGGTACAACTGAATGTGAAACTCCACGTTGAAGAATCCTGTCGGATCGGTTCCGTCATTCGGTCGCCCGACCTGGTTCAGTACAAATTTCACTTCTTTGAAATCGCGGATTTTGGATTTCATCTCTTCCGCCAGGCGGGTAGATTCCTGAATATTGATGCTGTTTGGCAATGTTGCCCGTACATACAATGCTCCTTCATTGAGTTTCGGGATAAATTCCGATCCGTAGAACAGGAAACTCGTTGTACAAATCACGATCAAGCCGACAAAGGCTGCAATGGTTGCCTTTTTAAAGCGATTGCTCAGCAAAAACAGCTTAAACAATGTATTTTTAAAGAAGCGGGAAATGATGTTTTCTTTCTCTTTAATGTTCTTCTTCAGAATGAGCTTACACATTGCCGGAACATACGTAATACTGAGAATCAGGGAACCGATCAATGCATATCCCAATGTAAATGCCAGTGGGGAGAACATTTTCCCTTCCACTTTCTGAAAAGAGAAAATCGGAATCAATGCAACAATCAGGATAATCTGTGCAAATACAATGTACGTTGCAACACTTCCTGCACTCTTTTTGATCAACCCGGATTTCCCGATCCGGTTGAATTTTTCCATTCCCAGGTGATGGGCTTTTTTCTCCATGGCGACGAAGACCGTTTCCACGATGACGAGCGTTCCTTCGAGGAGCAATCCAAAATCAATCGCACCGAGAGAAATCAGATTGGCCGGCAATCCCTGGATGCGCAGCATCAGCAATGCAAACAAAAATGACAACGGAATTACGGTTGCAACAATCAATGTAGAACGCCAGTCGAACAAGAAAATAAACACCACCAATGACACAAAGAAAATTCCCTCTACCAGGTTTTTGGTAACTGTTCCAACTGTTGCATCTACCAATTCCGTCCGGTCGATGAATGGTTCAATTTTTACATCATTCGGCAGCATACTTTCGTTCAGCTCCGCGATTTTTTCCTTTAAACGGGGGATCACATCTCCGGGGTTTTCCCCCCGCAACATCATCACAATTCCTTGTACCAGGTCGGTATCGTTCTGAAATCCGACTTGTCCCAATCGCGGTTTGGCACCGATTTGTACTTCCGCCACGTGTTTCACCAGGATCGGTGTCCCTCCCTTGACTTCAATAAGAATGTTTTCAATGTCTTCCACCCTGTCGAGCAAACCGACACCGCGTACAACATACGCCTGGCTTCCTTTTTCAATTACATCTCCCCCGACGTTGATGTTACTTTTTGAAACGGCTTCAAATACTTCCAACGGAGAAAGGTCATAATTCGCCAATTCCGTCGGGTTGATTTTTATCTCATAGATTTTTTCCTCTCCTCCGAAACTCACAACATCTGCCACTCCGGGAACGGCAACCAGTTCCCGTTCGATGACCCAATCGTGGATCGCTGTCAACTCTTTGATCGGACGATCGCTTTTGATGACATACCGGAAAATTTCTCCTGTTGCACCGTAAGGCGGTTCGATTTCCGCATCAGCACCATGTGGCAGATCCACTCCCTGCAAGCGATTTGAAGCATATTGCTGGGCATAAAAGTCTTCCACATCATCGTCGAAAATGACCGTCACAACGGACAATCCGAATAGCGAAATGGAACGTACCTGTGCTTTTTTCGGAATGGTATTCATTTTCTTCATGATGGGAAGTGTTACAAATTTCTCCACCTCTTCGGCACTTCTTCCCGGCCATTGTGTAATAATCCGTGCACGCGTGTTCGTTACATCCGGAAACGCTTCAATAGGTGTGTGAATATAACTCACAACACCTGCTACAATGAGCAGCGCTGTAAGGAAAAAAACGATGATTGAATTCTTTAGTGAAAAAGAAACAATTGATTGAATGAATTTTTGCATAACTGTTGGCTTCTATCTGATTGCTCCGAATACTAATAATTGATTTTTCGAGATCACCGATTCCTTGTCTTCCAATCCTTCGGAAATAAATGTTCTGTGTGTGTTCTGTGCCAGAATCGTTACTTTTCTGACCTCGATGTTGCAATCATCTTTGTACACCAATACATAATTCTGATTGTCTGAAAAGATCAGTGCCGCTGTTGGAATGCTCACTGCTTTGGTCTGTGATTCCTTCAGCGCATGAATATCCACCAGCATTCCGGGTTTTAACTTCAGATCCTTATTGTCAAGGACAATGCGCGCTTTGAGTACTTTTGCTTCTTCATCCAACACACTTGAAATAACGGATATCTTTCCTTCGAACACTTCATCTGCATATGAAAGTGTTGTCATGGTCACTTTCATTCCCGGTTGAATGTTTTGTACATTCCCTGCATATACATTGGCCATGATCCAGACATCATTCAGGTCTGAAATGGTAAACAGAGTCGCACCATCTGAAGTAACAGACATTCCCGGTGTCACATCTTTCGCAGTGATAATCCCCGACGCTGCTGCTTTGATCTGGAATACTCCTTTTTCAGGACTTGCCTGATAGAGGGATAAATCACTGCTGATTTTTAGTTCATTTGCCTTCAACACACTTAATTCACTTTGTGCAGCAAAAAAGTCTTTTTCAGAAGCGATTCCTTCTTCAAACATGGATTTAACAGACTGCAGGTTTCGTTCAGCAACTCTGATCTGTGATTTCAGGCTACTCCATTCCGCCTGCAGCGCGCTTAATTCAGCACTTCTCAACTCTACAAGCACCTGTCCTTTCCTGACATTGTCTCCCAGTGAAAAATGCGTATTGACAACTACCCCGCTTACCAGACTGACAAAGCTTACAACTTTATCCGGATTGGCCTCCACACTTCCTGTCAGGTGGATGGTTTCTGATACCAGGTCTTCAGAAGCTGCTGTAAATGCTATTTTTTTGCGAAATGTTTCATCCAGGCAAAACTTTTCTTCCGTACCTCTTCCGTTTTCCGGGGATTCACTTCCACAAGAAGCCAGTGCTCCGAGTGATAATATGCTATATACTATGTACTTATTCATTGTCTTTCTATTCAATCTGTTTTTATTTTCTTTTCTACCTTTTTTACTGCAACACTTCTGTTCCTACAGCGTAATTCAATTCTTCCAGCTTTTGACTGACATTTTTCTCTGCGTCCAGGATGATCTTTTTATTGTCAAGGTACGCGTCCAGAAAATCGATAAATTCGATCATACTGATGTTTCTGCTTTGAAAATTTGAAGCGTAATGTTTCAGCAGGTCATCCAGTGTTTGTTCATATCCCGGTTCAATATTGTTCATAAAATCAGAGGCAATCAACAGGTTTTGGTAGGCTGCAACGACCTCATTTTCTACCTGCAATTGCCGGAACTCATTTTCGATTTTTGCGATTTCCAATCCTGTTTCAGCGTATTTTATGTTCCCCTGGTTGCGGTTAAAAAACGGCAGGTCAATGGAAAATCCGAATCCGATAAAGTCAAGCATGGTGTTTCCGTTTCTGTCGTACGTTGCCTTGAGCGATAAATCCGGAACACGCTGTGCCCGTTCGTAGGCATACAACTTGCTGTAATACTCTTTTTCCAGTTCGGCTAATTTGAGTTCCTGCCTGTTCGATTTTGCTTGTTCAATCAGGTCGGCAGCTCTGAGTTGAGACAAATTTCCTGCAACCGTTCCCGGTTTATCTGTGATCACAAGAATGGTAAGCGGATTGAGTCGCATCAATGATTTTAATTCTTTCTGAACCGCATTCCGGTCATTTTTCAAGTCGTTCAGTTCACTTGTCAACTCCAGTTCCAGTGCTTTGAGACGCACATATTCTCCCCTGGAAATATTTCCTTTTTGCACCTGACTTTGAAAGGAAACAGTCAGTTTTGCAACAGAGGTCAATTGTTCTCTATATGCTGCTTCAATTCCCTGAATGTACTGTAATTCGGCAATCAGGCTACGGAATTCTGTTTTCAGACTGCGCAGCAATTCTTCAAAATAAACGCCTGCTTTATCGACACCGACCCGTTCCAGTGCCATTAATTTTTTTCGTTTTCCAGCGGTCAGGATCAACTGTTCCAGTTCCATTCCAAACTGCTGATTTCTTCCGAAATTCCCCCACAGCGGTGGAACAATCTCCTGTCCCTGCGTTTGGTAATTTGTCGCCCAGAAGTTAACCTGATCCAGTGTAAAACTCGGGTTAGGCCACAGCTTTGCTTGTTGCACCAATGCCTCGGATTGCGAGATTTTTAACTTTTCAGCGATTAATAGTAAATTTTCTTTAAGAAAAACGCCTTCGCATTCTTCCCGGCTCAGCGATAGGGTATCCTGGGCATGGAGGTAAGAACCAAACACGATAAATGGTAAAACCAATAGTTGTTTCATCTGATAACTTTCAATTATGCAGACAAAAGTGAGGGGAACAACCTTAAAAAAGGCTTAAAAGGAATAAAATTTGGCTTAAGGTAGTTGATGTTTGTTGAGCATTTGTATTGAATTACAATCCATCAAGAAGTTGTCTTATATCTTGCTTGTCTCCGCTCAGCCATAAAACGTCCGTCCTATGGGAAAACATCTTTTTTAACAACGACGTTTTTTCCATTTGCCTTGCTCCCATTAGCAGAATAGCTTTCTTTTTGAATAGCTTTTGCTCAATTTTTTGACAGAAAACGATTAATCATGCAGTTTTTATTTTAAAAATAAAACTTTTTCGGAATTTATATCTTTTATGGAATGTCAAACAACACATTTCCATCTCTGATTTTCTTTGTAATTTCGTCTCCAAAATCAACCCATGAAAGCAGTTATTTACAAAAAATACGGACCACCGGAAGTCGCACAATTAGTAGAAATTCCCCAACCTGTTCCTGCTTCCAACGAGGTACTCATCAAGGTTTATGCGTCAACTGTGAACCGGACCGATTCGGGATTCCGCAGTGCAGAATATTTTATTTCCCGCTTCTGGAGCGGTCTTTTTCGTCCGAAATACCAGACGTTGGGATGTGAATTTGCAGGTGTCATCGAATCCACAGGAAGCGATGTCACCACTTTCAAAAAAGGGGACCGGGTATTTGGTTTTAACGATAAAACATGCGGAGGGCATGCCGAATACCTGACGACTGCAGCAGATGGGGCCATTGCTTTGATTCCAGAAAATTATGATTTTGAAACAGCGGCTGCTTTTACGGAAGGAGCGCATTATGCACTTTGCGACATTCGAAGTTCCGGTATTCAAAAAGGACAGCATGCATTGGTATATGGTGCAACCGGGGCCATTGGTTCCGCCGCCGTTCAACTGCTAAAATACTTCGGCGTACATGTAACGGCAGTCTGCAATACAAAAAGTGTTGAACTGGTACGATCACTGGGTGCCGATGTTGTGATTGATTACCAAACAGAAGATTTCACAAAAACATCCCAACGGTTTGAACTGGTTTTCGATGCTGTTGGTAAAAGCTCATTCGGTGCATGCAAACCTCTGATGACTAAAAAAGGAAAGTATGTTTCAACCGAGTTGGGCAAGAATGCCGAAAACATCTACCTGGCGCTTTTCACTCCTTTATTCGGTGGAAAGAAAGTAATTTTCCCTATCCCGACAATGAACAAAGAAATGATCGATTTTCTGAAACACCGGGTGGAAAATGGGGATTTCAAACCTGTTATCGACCGCACGTATCGATTGGAAGAGATTGTTGAAGCTTACAAATATGTAGAAACGGGGCAAAAAACAGGAAATGTGATCCTGAAAATTGTGGATTAAAAACTACCTTGGCGATGCCGGGTTTACATTCCGAATCAATAGAATGTACTGAAACGCTTTAGTTGTCGCATCATTTTTATTTGTCAACTGAAGCCCCATGGCACCATTTACCTGTGCGTATGTCGATTGCTTATTGAACGGGCTGTCTTTTCCTGTCAAACGAAATAAATGTACTGATGAAGGATTTGCCAGTTGTTCCAACTTCTCAATTTCAGCAACTTTTTCCATAAACGGGTTGGATTGACTATTCGAATACGGCAACGCAACATACCGGTCTGTGTGAGCAAAATCAGGGTGTGATCCTTTCATCTGGTCTACAACAGCAGCAGGCAACATCTGTTTCATTTGCCCGATATACGGCATCATAATAAAACCATCGGTATAGTATCCCAAAATTGTACACGTCTGCTCACTCATGTTCATCCTCACCAACTGTGCAAATGGTGTCACATTATTGTAAGAGGTCTGCAGGCAATGAAACATTCCCAAAAATCCGTACATCTTTTTCGTTTCAAGCTCATATGCAGCTACATAATTTTTCAGGTTTTGGTACATGGAAAAATCCCGCGACTGGTTGATTCCCTGTAAATTATTCAACAAAAGCGCAATTTTAACATAATTGATTCCATATACCTGTTGTGAAGCATCTTTTTCAGAAGAAATTCTGTCCAACAAGATCTTTGCCGTCTGCTCAATCAACGGAAGCGATTGCTCTTCCAGTGCTTTTTCCAACTGACGTACTTCGTCGACAAACAAGCTTGTTTTTGTGAACAGCAGTTTAAAGTAGCGAAGTGTGATGATCAAATCCTGAGGTTGGTCGACCCCGACAACTGTAAATTTCTTCTGTGCAGGAAGCGATTGCTGGTAGGCATGTAACTCTCTGAATTTTTCAAAATACTGTTTGTTGGACCATTGCGCGGTATCCTGTTTCCAACTGTAAAAAACATCTTCCAGCAGGAGTTCATTCCCTGTTGCCAGGTACTCATTCAGCAACCATGCTTTTGCATCATCTATCTCAGCAATGTAATAATTAAATGAATCCCTGGAATTCAACCGCTTGAAAAGCGCCAAATCGACCTGCTGCGGTTCTGCAAATCCATGTATTTCCCCCAGGAAGATATACCGGTTAGCAGAAAATCCGGCATCCAGTAATGCGCTTTTCTGCAATTCAGCATAAAACTCTCCGTTATTTTTCTTCAGAAACGGCAGCACATCTTTCTGAGAAAAAACAGGTAGTTGAAGTAACAGGATAAAAAGTAATGTACATTTATTCATAGCAATGCATTCAAGTATAACCAACATTCGTAAAAACAATCAACGGCGAAAACCGGAAATGATTACCCTTCCAATTCTTTTAAAATCTGGTTAACATCCTCTTCCGTAGCTACTAATTTTTGCTTACAAACTTTGATCAACTCGGAAGCGCGCTTGATTTTCAGGGACAACTCGTCTACCGAAATTTCCCCGTCTTCCAGATCCGAAACGATTTGTTGCAACTCATCAAACGCTTCGGTATATTTCAATTCTTTACTCATGTTCAAATTTGTTCTAAAATTAATCGTTTTTGTTCGTTTCCACCTGATCAATTGTTGCTGAAATTTTAAAATCGTAGGTTTCAATGTCTAATTGCTCCCCTGCCTTAGGAGAATTCGATGCAGCAACTGATTTTCCTTCCATCCGGACAATGCTGTAACCGCGTTTCAGTACGTTTTTTGGGTCGAGCAACTGAATTTGTCGTTGTAAGACATCCATCTCTTCACTTTTTTTTCGCACCGTTTTTGTTGCATTCTGTTTCAGAAACAACTCCGCATCATTGAGATATGTCATTTTTTCCAACTGAAAGCGTTTTGATATCGTCGTCAAATCTTTTTGCATAAACTTCAAACGCTCATGCTGCCGCTGAACAGACAATTCACTTTTGGCGTTCAGTTTCCGGCTGAGGGTCGACCATTTATTATGATGAGTCAGCAAATTGGTTTGCACAGTACTTTTCAGTTGCTTTACCGTTTGTGAAAACGTTGCATTCGTACGCTCTAAAACTGTTCGTGAAGCACGTTGAATTTGCTCCACGGCACGTTCGACAGGAACGCTGAATTCGTGGAACACCTGCAACAGGTATTCTCCCAGTTCTGTCGGTGTAATCGCATTCCGGTAAGCAATCATCTCCGCAACGGTCAGGTTTGTGGAGTGTCCTATGCCCGTCAGAACCGGTAACGGACACGTCGCAATGGCTTTGCACAATTCATAGTTGTTGTAACACGACAAGCCGACTTCTCCTCCACCTCCCCGTACAATGACAACGATATCAAAGTGGTGTCGTACCTTTTCGATGGCTTTCAACTGCCGGGTAATGGATTCTGTTGCCGCGTCTCCCTGGAGGTATGCAAAAAACAAGTGGGTGAAAAATGCGTAGCCGAATTGATTCTGGTTCAGTACCTTCATAAAATCAGACAATCCTTTACTCGTGTCTGCTGAAATGATCGCAATCCGCTGCGGCAACATTGGAAATGCCAACTGTTGATTTTTATTGATCAATCCTTCCTGCTGTAACCGGAGTAATGTTTCCTGCCGTTCCCGTTGCAATTCCCCCAGTGTATAACTTGGATCAATGTCCATAATCTGCAGACTGACACCATACAATTCCGAAAAGCTTACTCTTACCTGTAAGAGCAGTGTAGATCCTTCCTTCATTGGTTCTTTCAAAACCGTCATAAACTGCTGATTGATCCGTTGCAGGTTGTGCTTCCAGATACTCCCGTTGATTTGAGCAACGATTTTTCCCTCCTCTTTCTGCACCAGTTCAGGAAAGGCATGCCCGCTCGGATACAAATTAAGTTTGTGCATCTCCGCTTTTACCCAATAAAGGGACTGGTAGCGTTCTTCAATGGTTTTCCGGACGGAAGCAACCACTTGTCGAAGCGAAAAAACCTGCCGTTTCTCATTCATAACCTGAAATTAATCATTTTTCTTTTTCCGTAACAAGGAAATGTGTACATTCGGCTAATAAACCAAATGATTATGAATATGTATAACTACTTATTAGCTGCAGCGTTTGCTGTTATCACATCCAACTCTTTCTCGCAAGACGCCGGTAAAGTGGCCGAAGTATTAAAAGAATGCGCATGCCGGGAGATTATTATGATTTCAAGGGGAGTAGAAAAAAGCTATACAGCAACGTGGCTGGAGGGAATCACTACTGAAAATGAATTTATTATTTTCTCAAAAGGCGAAAATAAACACCGTTGGAATGCGGAAAAAATCACATTTATAGAAAAAGGAAACGGGTACATCCGCGTTTACCTTGATTAACGGTTCAAATTTAGCACTCCCATGCCTGTAAGCAGCATCTCCAATAAAGAAATTTCCTCTTTTGAAGCGATCAAAGGTCAGGATATTCGAAAAGGTATTTTTGAGTTGATCAAAACAGATCATCCCCATTTTAATTTTGAGAGTATCCTCTCGGTTGAGGAACTGAACAAGTACCGGAAATTATACCTGATTTCACTTGTAGAACAGGAGAAAGGAGAGTTAGCAGTCATTGACAAGGATGTGTTAAAAGCAATCAACAACAATTCCATTTTAACAGAGAACATCGAGCCGGATATCAGTTCAAATCTGACATTCGGTGAACGTCTGTCGGATCGAATTGCTGAATTTGGCGGAAGCTGGACGTTTATTACCTGTTTTTTTCTGTTTCTGATTGTCTGGATGGCAATTAATATTTTTGTTTTTACTCAAAAACCATTTGATCCGTATCCGTTTATCCTGTTGAATTTACTCTTATCGTGTATTGCGGCAATCCAGGCTCCGATCATCATGATGAGTCAGAACAGGCAGGAAAAGAAAGACAGGTTGCGGGCTGAACAGGATTACAAAATAAACCTGAAAGCGGAATTGGAAATACAACTCCTGAATGAAAAAGTGGATCATTTACTCATCCAGCAAAACAGGAAATTACTGGAAATTCAGGAAGTACAGATCGATTACCTGGAAGATTTATTGAAACGGATCAATACAGGCAAATAAACCGTTTTCTATCTTTGCAAACCAATGATCAGCAAAGAAGCATTTACACAGCACCTGGAAAATCATCTGTCCGGGAAAATTCAACTGTTACAGCACGAATTGGATCAGTTGCGGACAGATATTGCTTCCGATTCCAAAAGCACAGCAGGCGACAAACACGAAACGTCACGGGCAATGGCACAGCTGGAAATGGAAAAGTTGGGAGGACAACTATCCGATTACCAGCAGCAGTTGCAATGGATCAAGCAACTTCAACGACAGAATTCCCATCCGGAAACGATTACTGTCGGATCATTGATTCAGCTTTCTAACGGTTGGTACTTCCTCGGACCCGGCATCGGCAGAATCAATTACCTGGAACATTTCGTCTTTTGTATCTCTGCACACTCTCCCATCGGGCAACAATTGCTACACAAAAAAATTGGACAGGAAATAATCCTGCCCAATCTTCACTTAAAAATTGTCAGCATAACCTGATCCGGATTATGCCATATAACTAAAAATACATGCTTCAAAGCGTATTACTTCCTGCATGTTTGAAAAAACATTGGACAGAATTTTTCATCCCATCCAACGTCGACCTAACGGCTAAACTATAAAATAAAACTATCTCTCCACTCAAACGACCAATCGCGTCTTTTAAAAAAAGATTTTTTAATCGAATGAACTTCCGTAAATTTAAGAATGCAATCTGTTTGCTCCAAGTCAAATTTTTACGAAATTATACAGGTCTAACGGCACAAAAACTGTCAAAAAGTCATTAAGACATCGCGATTTTAATTGGTTTTTAAGACAAAATTTCCGATTTTAGCCCATATACTTCAACTGGTTTAAAATTTGACGAACTGATGAAAAAATGAAATGATATGGACATCCAAAAATTCACAATAAAATCACAGGAAGCAATTCAACAAGCAGAACAACTGGCGACAGCCAGAGGACATCAGGCAGTTGAAAATGTGCACATATTGAAAGGCATTTTGATAGCAGACAAAGATGTTGTACCTTACCTGTTTTCAAAGTTAAATGTCAACACAGCCATCGTGGAACAAACACTGGATCGCATGCTGGATGCGACAGCAAAAGTCAGTGGCGGACAACTCTACCTGTCATCAAACGCTCAGAAAACATTGAACAACGCGTTTGTTGAAATGAAAAACTTCGGTGACGAATACGTTTCCATCGAGTTATTGCTTTATGCAATGTTGGATGGCAATGATGCTGTCGCTCAATTATTAAAAGACAATAAAATCACAAAGAAAAATCTGAAAGAAACCATTATGGATTTAAGAAACGGTGAAAAAGTAACTTCTCATTCTCAGGACGGGAATTATAAATCATTGGAAAAATACGCCAAGAACCTCAATGAACTGGCGCAACAGGGAAAACTGGATCCGGTAATCGGGCGGGATGAAGAAATCCGCCGGGTGTTGCAGATCCTTACCCGAAGAACTAAAAACAACCCGATCCTGATCGGTGAACCGGGAGTCGGTAAAACAGCAATTGCGGAAGGAATCGCACACCGGATTGTCAATGGAGACGTACCTGAAAATCTGAAAAGTAAAATCGTTTACTCGCTCGATATGGGAGCGTTGGTTGCCGGAGCGAAATACAAAGGGGAATTTGAAGAACGGTTGAAATCTGTTGTCAAAGAAGTCATCGCTTCTGACGGAGAGATCATCCTGTTCATTGACGAAATCCATACGCTTGTCGGAGCCGGAGGGGGTGAAGGTGCAATGGATGCCGCGAATATCCTGAAACCGGCACTGGCACGTGGAGAATTGAGAGCTGTTGGTGCAACAACTTTGAACGAATACCAAAAATACTTTGAAAAAGACAAAGCGTTGGTACGCCGTTTCCAAACAGTATTGGTGGACGAACCAAGTGCAGAAGATGCTATCTCCATCCTGCGCGGAATCAAAGAAAAATATGAAAATCACCACAAAGTACTGATCAAAGATTCTGCAATCGTTTCAGCGGTGGAATTGTCCCAGCGGTATATCACAGATCGTCATTTACCGGATAAAGCGATTGACCTTATTGATGAAGCAGCATCCAAACTGCGGATGGAAATCAACTCCAAACCGGAAGAACTGGATGAGATCGAACGCAAGATTATGCAGCTGGAAATCGAACGGGAAGCCATCAAACGGGAAAAGGACGAAGCGAAAATTGAGCAACTTGAAAAAGAACTCGCTGAACTAAACGCACAACGGGATGCCTTTAAAGCCAAATGGCAAGCGGAACGGGATGTAATTGATGCCGTGCAACAGGCAAAAGAGGACATTGACAACTTCGAATTGCAGGCACAGCAGGCCGAACGTGCAGGAGACTATGGTAAGGTCGCTGAATTGCGCTATGGTAAAATCAAAGAAGCGGAAGTAAAACTGGAAGAAAATAAGGCGAAACTGGCAGAAATTCAATCCAAATCAAACCTCATCAAGGAGGAGGTAGATGCTGATGAAATTGCTGAAGTAGTAGCAAAATGGACCGGTATACCTGTTTCCAAAATGCTGGAAAGTGAAGTCGCTAAATTACTTCGACTGGAAGATGAACTGGAAAAACGGGTTGTAGGACAGGAACAAGCAATTGAAGCACTCTCGGATGCTGTTCGTCGTTCAAGAGCCGGATTACAGGACAAACGCAGACCAATCGGATCGTTTATCTTCTTAGGTACAACGGGAGTCGGTAAAACCGAATTGGCAAAGGCACTGGCTGAATATTTGTTCAATGACGAAAATGCCATGACGCGGATCGATATGAGTGAGTACCAGGAAAAACACGCTGTGTCGCGATTGGTTGGAGCGCCTCCGGGATACGTGGGATACGATGAAGGTGGTCAGCTGACGGAAGCCGTTCGCAGAAAACCATACTCCATTGTATTACTGGATGAAATTGAAAAAGCACACCCGGATGTATTCAACATCTTGCTACAAGTATTGGATGACGGGCGTCTGACCGATAACAAAGGGCGCATGGTCAATTTTAAGAATACGATCATTATTATGACTTCCAACCTCGGATCAAACATTATTCATGAGAAATTTGATGGTGTTTCGGAAATGGATTATCCACGGGCAGCCGAAAAAGCAAAAACGGAAGTCATGGAATTGTTGAAAGCAACAATCCGTCCGGAGTTTCTGAACCGGATCGATGAAACGATTATGTTCAACCCGCTTTCCAAAGGAAATGTACGCCAGATTGTACGCATCCAGCTGGACGGATTGAAACAATTGCTGCACGAACAGGGAATCAACCTGGTGATCAGTCCGGAAGCATTTGACTGGATTGCCGATACAGGGTACGACCCGTTCTTTGGTGCACGTCCGGTAAAACGTGTCATTCAACGTTCAGTACTGAATGAGCTATCAAAGGCACTACTCGGAGGTACCATCGACAAAACACACAATGTTGTGATGGATATTTTTGACGGAAAAATCGTGTTCAGAAAACCCATCAACGAGGTGGAAGAAGTAGCTGAATAAAATAGAGTTAGACTACCTAAATACCAGTAAACAGGGGGCACTTATAAAATGCCCCCTGTTTCATTATAAATGTTAAATGCACATTTTTTGGGCATCACACCAGGATAATTGTCTTATATTTGGGGAAACTAAATCTTTTATTCAGTATGAACACTATTAATTACTTCAAGGGCGTTGCCCTGTTAACTGCTTTTGGTGCAACCAGTCTTTTTGCCCAACAAAAATCTACAGTAGTTCCGAAAAACACCGTTTCTAAGATGAACACGCTGAAACCGCACGTTGTACATACAAACAACCAGACAAAGGCATTGTGTGCCGTTGCAATTGATTGTTCCGACAATGATGCGCTTTTGAATATTACGTATTCAACTATTAACAACACAACAACCTGTTCTCCAAACGGGTATGGAGATTACCAAATCATGACTGCGAATGTAACAGCAGGAGTTGGTACTCCGATCTCTGTAACTGTCGGAGATGGGTGGACAACAGAAAGTGTGGGTGCATGGATTGATTACAATGGAGATGAGCAATTCGCCGAAGATGAATTCATCTACATCGGTCAGGGTTCAGGAAACACAATTACTTCCAGCATTACATTACCGGCAAATACACCTGCAGGATTTTACCCGATCCGTTTCATGGTGTATGCAGGATTGATTACTGCAGATCTGGGCTGTTACAATGAACCGCTGGATTATGGTGAGTTTGAAGATTATACGTTGAATGTAACCGCAGCACCGGATTGCAGCACGTTACCATCTTCCATTACACTAACGGCATCTTCCGTTTCTGTTTGTGCAGGAGAGACGATTCAACTATCAATGGATTATTACCCGGATGCAGCCGGATTGTCTTATCAACTACAGGCATCCTCTGACGGAACAAACTGGAACGATATGCTTTCCCCTACACAATCGGATAATTTTACAGTTTCGGTAACGGGAGCTATTCAGTACCGCGTTGTGTTAACATGTTCTGAAAACGGGCAGTCCGTGACATCAAACGTTATTTCTATAACTGTTAAAACTCCATTAGAATGTATGTGTATTCCTGTACTCGACTGTACGGATGACGATGTGATTACAAATGTCGATTTACCGGATTTAGGATTCTCCAATGCCTCTGCATGTGGTGTAGACGGGTATACCGATTATACTTCTCTTTCAATCCCTGACATCCAGGCAGGAGCATCTACAGCAATCAATGTAACTGTAGGAAGTGGTTTTACAAGTGAGTCTGTATCCGTTTGGATTGACTACAATGACAACGGAGTCTTTGAACCATCTGAATTTACATACATCGGAACAGGTTCCGGAAGTGTTGTCAACGGTACACTTACAATTCCTGCAACTTCGCCACTGGGAGAACACATGATGCGTGTACGTGTTGCTGCAGTAGCTGCTACAGGAGCGACAGATGATTTATCGTGTGACGAAGCACAAGTATACGGTGAAACGGAAGATTACAAAATCAACATAATTGAAGAGTTGGGAATCGGTTCTGCAACCTTACAGAATATCTTTATTTCTCCGAACCCAACGAACGGAGCAGTTGTTATTTCTGCTATTCCAACAGCGTCAACTATTCAGGTACTTGATCTGACTGGTCGTACAATTTCAACAACTACTGTAAAAGCAGATGTTGAATCTTCAATTGACATGAGTAACCTGGCACCGGGAACCTACCATGTTCTTATTTCCAATGCGAACGGGTCATTGGTGAAAAAAGTGGTACGTAACTAAGCATACAAATAGTATATAAAGAACCCCCGGTGATTGATTCACCGGGGGTTCTTTTTTAATTACCCGGAAGAACGTTCTCTTCTGCTCTTCAAAGAACCGTTACCTTTTTTATAATTTTTTTATCTGCCGTGATGATGTGGATCAGGTAATTCCCGGAACCTTGATCACTCAGATCATATTTTCTGACAACTGATTCATAGTTATTCACATTTACCGTATCCCGTTCAATCACCTGTCCAAACAGATTGGTGACTTCTATTGTAATTTGTTCATTATTAAACCAGTCAAACGATAAGGTAAATTTTCCTTCGCTTGGATTCGGGAAAACCAATACTTCACGTTCTTGTTGCTTGAATTCTTCCGGCAGGTTCAATGAATATCCGGTTGTAAAATAATAGTCGATTGCCGTACCAAAATCCGGGTTGAATGTATGCACATATGATCCTCCCAGTATTCGTAGTCGCGCGCTACCTGAACCTTCATTATTCGCCCACCAGGAAAGCCCGTTCTCTCCGCTGTCTTCAATTCTCAACAAGTAACATCCCGGTTCTAAATTGAACGTATCCTTGTACAAGGTATTTGCAGTCATTCCTGGTATGTTTTGTTTCAACAACGCACCATATGCATCAAATAATTGCCAGGTTGTTTGTGCCGGTCTTCCGTTTGTTCTGAATTGGAATTCCGTAGAAGAAGGGAGCATAGGAGTCGTTTTAAAAACAGAAGTTAATTTATTATTCAGGGTGTTTTCATCTGTTTGTCCGTTCGGATGTTCAATCAATACCATAAATTCAGATTCTCCCATTCCACCGGTCCATTCCCAGGCTTCTGTTAGGTTAAGCGTGACAATCTCCGTTTCTTCAAACGCCAGATTTCCGGTCCATTCATACGATCTCCAGTTATTTCCGTTAACGGAATAGGTAATCGTTGCCGATGTTAAGTTTTGTGCTCCGTAGTTTTTAATTTCCACCGTTGCGTGGTTACAAATCGGGTTAAATCGTTTGTGATCATCTTTCAGTGAAGGAGAAATAATGTCCTCAATCGCTGCATCGTTCTGGAACGATTTATTACCGTAAATAAACAATTGTGTTTCCAGTATATAAACCGGCGCTTGTGTACCGCTCCAGTTGATTGCCTGAATATCGATATCCAGGTTATGTGTCGCTCCCGGATTCACCAACCCTGTCAATTCGTGATCAAAATGATGCGCTCTGAGTCCCGGACACCAGTTCGCACGATCGTACAGCCACGTTCCTCCTTGCGGGAAAATAGGGTTAGCACCACACTTGTCATCCCACATCAGGTTGGAACCAATTTGCGTACCGTCTAAACGCAGGTAGTAATTTCGCTCACAGAATTCGGCGCAACCTGTATTGTTATCAAATCCGTGTCCGGAAGGAATAAAACGCAACTTGGCATTTTCCATTTCCGCAGGAAAGTCGACAGATAACGGATGCAAACGGTTTTGTTCAAACTGAGTTGCATTCTGATATTGCCAGCCGTCACCTCCTGTTTGCCATAAATTACGCACTTCCAATACTTCTCTCGGAGGAGTTCCTTCAATAAACTCAAAATCAATCGTCACGCTGAAACCACTTGACCAACCTCCGTAAAACGCACGAATCTCTTTGTCTCCTTTTAATAACGGAGCATAATCCGTTACATCAAACGTATGCACGTGTTGCCAGTCAGGAGTGTAACCATTGGACCCGACACGCATGTAGCCTCCATAAGGAGTAATGACACGCGCCAGTTCGAACGATTCTTTTGCTTCAAACACATTCCAGGTGGTATCAATTACCAGCGGACTTGTTGAAACGGTATCAATATCCGCAATGGTCGAATCCATGTATCCCAACGGATTTCTCAATTCAATTTTTGTAGTATAATCCCAGTCACTGCATCCGGTAGAAGCACATCCCATTGTGTAGTGCATCAGAATTTTGGAATACGTCACATTACTGCTCGGGAATGAAACAGGGCGGTCGTAGTTTTCGTACCAAACCATGTCTACCGCATCGTGTACACGGATATGTGTGGTGTCACCCGGTGCAGCAAATGTGACTGAGCACACCAACTGGGCAACCACTGCTAAAAGGAGGGGAATTCTTGTTTTCATTTTTTTAATTTAACTTTTTTCCAAAGATTCTGATTTTCATTAAATTTTCGTTAAAAAATTGTAAGACAAAAACAAGACAATGAAAAATATTAACTCATTATGAGCAGTTTAAACACACTTCAAAGCGTATATTCTTTTATTCATTAAATAAGTAAAACACCGAAAAGACGGTGCATTAACCACTACATTTCCCTGACTGCATGATAAAAAACCGGCATTCCTTTCACTAAACATCTATTTTCTTAATTGATCCGCATCTAAAATCAGATCGGGTTTCCCAACTAATTATCTTTTCATTAATTTTGTTCCCGCAATGGTAAATCAAGAACAATTTAAAACCCTTTCCGAAAGGGTAAAAGCAATAGAAGGATATTTGAACATTCCCGCAAAGCGTTTGGAATTAAAGGAAGAGGAATTAAAAGCCCAGGATCCTGAATTCTGGAATGATGCAAAAGCAGCGGAAGTCAAAATGAAGCACATTCGCGGACTTAAATTTTGGGTCAACGCTTATGACGCGTTGCAAACAAAATTAGGTGACCTGGAAGTTACCATGGAGTTTGTAAAAGAGGAAATGGCTACGGAAGAAGAGGTTGATCAACTGGCTGCCGGGCTTATCAGTGCGGTGGAAGACCTGGAGTTGAAAAACATGCTTTCCGGAGAAGAAGATTCACTGAATGCCGTTCTGCAGATCACAGCAGGTGCCGGAGGAACCGAAGCACAGGATTGGGCAGAAATGTTGTTTCGCATGTACAAGATGTGGGCCGATAAAAACGGGTACAAAACCCAGGAGCTGAACTACCAGGAAGGAGATGTTGCGGGAATCAAAACAGTAACGATCGAAATTGAAGGTGATCATGCATTCGGTTACCTGAAAGGGGAAAACGGTATTCACCGGCTGGTGCGTGTCAGCCCGTACAATGCGCAGGGGAAACGTATGACTTCGTTCGCTTCGGTTTATGTGTATCCTTCGGTGGATGACACCATTCATATTGAAATCAATCCGGCAGATATCTCCTGGGATACTTTCCGTTCAGGTGGTGCCGGGGGACAGAACGTCAACAAAGTAGAGACCGGGGTTCGTTTGCGCCACGCCCCTACGGGAATTATTATTGAAAATACCGAAACCCGCTCACAGTTAGGAAACCGTGAAAAAGCAATGCAGTTACTCCGTTCACAGTTGTATGAACTGGAATTGCGCAAGCGCATGGAATCCCGCCAGGAAATTGAAGCCGGTAAAAAGAAGATTGAATGGGGGTCGCAAATCCGGAGTTATGTACTGGACGACAGGCGTGTGAAGGATCACCGCACAGATTATACGGTTAATGACCCGGATAAAGTATTGAACGGTGATATTTTCCCGTTCCTAAAGTCGTACTTAATGGAATTTGGCAATTAAAATGGATCGGATACACCTATTTCACAATAAGCGTTGTTCGAAAAGCAACCAGGCGCTGAATTACCTGAAAGAAAAAGGAATCAGCGAAGATGAAATCGATGTGATTTTGTACATGGATGAGCCATTGAGTAAAGAAACAGCCCGTTATATCGTTGATTTACTGAGCGACCAACTCGATGAACTGATTCGCAAGCCGGATGCAAAAAAACTGGGGATCAGTATGCCGGAAAAACTGACAAAAAGCTGGGTGGCAGAACACATACTGAAAGAGCCAAAGATCATGCAGCGACCGATTGTCATTGTGAACGGAAAAGCTGTAATCGCGCGACCGACGGAACGGATAGATGAGATTGTGGAATACTGAATTTTGAATTCTGAATGATCGCGTTATCAATGATCAAAGGGTGGTAATGCATATCCGATCATTTGATCATTGATCATTCATAATTATAGCATTGATCATTGAAATAAAAACAACATTTCCACGTTAATAACTTCGGTATATCTCCATCATTCTCCATTCAGAATCGCATACCTTTGTTATCAATGACAAAAAAACGAATAATCCGTATCTTAAAATGGTTCTTCGGAATTGTTGTCGGCATCGTTTTGCTCATTACCGGCGCGTTGTATTACTTCAAGGATGAAATTATCGGGATGGTACTTGATGAAGTAAATGCCCATCTGAAAGCAAAAGTACAGGTAGAACACGTCGACATTGCTTTCTGGAGCAGCTTTCCGAATCTGTCTGTCGACTTCAATCACGTATTTATACAGGATACGTATGAATATGCTACCTCAAAAGATACCTTGTTCTATTCGGATAAGATTCGGCTTCGGTTTAACCCGATGGATATCTGGCGGGAAGAATACCGGTTGAAACGCATTGATATTTATCCCGGAACGCTGCAACTCAAAGTAGACGATAACGGAAAACCGAATTATGATATCCTGAAAGAAACCTCAGATACCACCGCAACGGAATTTGAATTTGACCTCCAGAAAGTAAACATCGATAACTTGCGTTTTTCTTATACCAACAGGCAAATCAATCACCGGTACGCAACGGATTTGATTACCACCGAGTTGGAAGGAAAATTTGCGGAGAAAGTATTTACTGTACATGCAAAATGCAGTCAGATCGTGCGGGAAACCCGAAGCGGTCGGGTAAATTTTGTTTCCGGTAAAGCCGTCGATATGGACATCAATCTTGCGATTGATCAGAACAAAGGAACGCTGGACATTCCACTTACAACCATTTATATTGCTAAACTCCCGTTTCAATTCTCCGGGTTTCTGAGTCCCGACAACATGAAATTCAGTATCGAGGCAAAAAAACTGGCACTGACAGATGTAGCCAACAATTTTTCGATGAAAGAAGTGGAACATGTCAAAAAATATTCCGGAACAGGTACGGTTAATTTTCACCTCCTCATTGAAGACAGCCGAAAAGATGACATCCCTGTTGCCGTGGACTGTGAATTCGGTGTAAAAAACGGAAAACTCATCGAGCCGACTCAAAACATCCGGATTAGTGACTTGAGTCTGAACGGAAAATACACCAATAACAATGGAAAAGGAAACGAATACCTGTTGTTGAACGACATTCATTTCCAAACCAAAACAGGCCCGTTCCGGGGAAATCTGAAAGTCAGCGAATTCAATGCACCGCGATTTGAAGGAAAGGCCGACGGAAACCTGGATCTGGCAGCAGTACATCTGTTGTTTCCGGTACCGACTGTCGACAAGCTGGGAGGAAACCTGGTCGTTAATACAACGTTCAATGTGCAATCAATCCCCAAAGAAAACGGGAAAACAACCTACCATATTCTTCAGTGTGAAGGAGGTGTGGAACTGGTCAACAATTTTGTGCAACTGATCGATGACCGGCGCTATTTTCACAGCATCAACGGTGCCGTGTTCCTGAAAAACAATGATGTCGGAGTCAATGGACTCTCTGTTAAACTGGGAAATTCAGACCTGAATCTGAACGGAATGTTTACCAACCTCATCGGTTACTTTAAAGAAGAAAGTAAGCTGCAGGCAACAATGGATGTACAAAGTACTGCCATTCGTGTGGAAGACCTCGGGACAACCAGTAAGGAAGTCCAAAAACAAACCAATGCGCCACGGGCGTATGTTCTGCCTCAACTAATTGAGGGAAAACTGAAACTGGCAGTAGGAAAATTGAGTTATGAGGGACATACATTCGAACAAATCCAGGGGAATTTACTCCTGAGTGACCGAACCTTAAGTTTCAACGACATCAAATTTAAAACGTCCGGAGCGAATGTAGCCGGATCCGTTAAAATCAAGGAACAATCAGAAGAATATTTTCAGACCGTGAGCACATTAAGTTCTTCCAATATCCAATTGAAGACGTTAATGAAAGACTGGAATAACTTTACGCAAACGGTGATCCGTGACGAGCATATTTCCGGGCAGGCAGCCGCAAGTCTCTACCTGGATGCACCCTTTGATCTACGGAGCGGAGCCAATTTCAAACACGTAAAGGCAGACCTGCAATTGAAAATTGAAAACGGGCGTCTCAAGGGAGTGGAAGCATTTAAAGACATCGTCGAAAGTTTGAAAACACCGGCCGCCAAATTGGTGCTGGGATCCGGGAACATCAAAAGTCTGGGGGATAAATTATCCGATTTGAAATTTGAAACCCTTGAGAATACGCTCACCATCCGTGACGGAGTTATTACCATCCCTGAAATGAAGATCAATTCCTCCGCATTGAATATCGAAACCCGGGGAACACATACGTTTGACAATAAGATTGACTACCGCTTCTCATTCCGTTTGCGCGACCTCAAAGAGAAAAAGACATCCGAATTCGGTGACATTGTCGACGACAATACCGGTATGATTGTTTACCTGCGCATGTTCGGAACCATTGACAACCCTCAATTCGAATGGGATAAGGATTCCAAAGTTGCGGATCGAAAAGCATACATTGAACAAGAAAAACAAACGGTAAAAAGTATGCTCAAAAGTGACCTGGGCTTGTTTAAGAAAGATACAACGGTCCAGCACTACCAGGAGGTCAAACGACCAAAGGAAATTCTGGAAGTTCAATACGGTGAAGACAAGCAACAAACAGAAGAGTTTGAACAGGAAAAGAAAAAGAAAGATTCCAAACTGAACAATTTCCTCAAAAAGATGGAACAGGAGGATAAGAGCCGTAAGAAGGTAGAACTGGAATTTGAATAGTCAAGCTATTCTCCTCCCAAACATTTTGCAGCAATTTCAAACAGGACTTCTTCCGACATGCTCATGGCTGCAAACGGAGTTGTATAAACCTTCATGATCTCCTCCAGTGCGCACGGGCAATAAACGGAAGGGTCGATACCGGAACCGAGCAATTCTCCCGAACATCCTTCAATAAATGCTGCTTTTGTTTCGTCTGTCCATTTCAGGAAAATATCGTCACCGGTTGTTTCACCAATCTGTAAAATACATTCCTCTGCCACAGTGTTCATCTCCTCATCGGTCATCTCATCAACGTATGCTGCATCCGGGTAGAGTACCATGATTTTTTCCATCGTACAGCTACAATACTGCAAAGCACCTTCAGGTGTAAAGTAGTTTTGAGCTTCCCCTACACAACTTTCAATAAAAATCTCACTGTCGGATTTGCTCCATTTTTGCGCCGATCCGATAGTGGGCACCAACACCATTGACACGGCAATAAAAAGTAGTTTCTTCATAGGAGCAAATGTACGTGGATTTTTGATAGGAAAAACAATTATTTCACACCCACCCTTCCCGGATTGCTTTTGAAACAAGTTCGTTCGGTGTGCCACACCCGGATTTCCGCAGGATATTTTTCCGGTGGGAATTCACTGTATACATAGAAATGCACAGTAGGTCTGCTATTTCAAACGATGTAAGTCCATTGACGATGAGTTTCAATACTTCCGCTTCCCGCTTCGTAAATATTTTTTTGGTTGGAATGAAAACGGTTGATTCAATCGGAACATTGTAAAACGAAGGTTCTCCTTCCAATCCGAGAAAGGACAGACCCGAAGGACGATTATCCGTTTTCATATGTGTAATGTCTGTTTGTACACCTAAAACGCGGATGACAGCCCCCTGTTCATTTGTCTGAACCGTGACTGTCTGCATCAAAATCCATTTGTACGATCCGTCTGCGCATTTCAATCTGTAATCATAACTGACTTTGTATTTCAGTACTTTTTCGGGGGGAAGCTGATTAAAAAATGTGGTAACCTGGCGCTCATGGTCAACAAACCGTTGTTTATCTTCCGGATGGATGTTTTCAAAGATTCGCTCAACGGAAAATTCATCCGGCCTGAATCCCAAAACACCTTCCACTGTGTCACTCACAAACTCCATTTCTACAGACGCAATGTTGACGATATAGTAATAGAAACTCCCGACATGAAACAGGTTGAGCAGTTTTTTATATACTTCCAATTCAAACGAAGGGGGAATATTTCCGTCGCTGTTCCTGGCAATCTGGTACCAGGTCTTTTTCATTTCATCATACCTGATCAACTCCATTCGTGCTTCTCGTTTAACCAGAACCTGTACATACATCAGATTTAGTGCTTTAAAGTTAGAAAAATGACGAAAAAAATCACTACAAATAGGGATTTTTTGTCATTGGACGCAGCACTATCTTTGTTGTGTATTTATTGAAAACAAAAACACATGAAAAAAGCACTACCAATTGGTGTGAATATGCTTGTAATTATATTACTGGTATTCACCACAGGGTGTAAGAAAAGTAAGAAGGGAGTACTGGAAATCAGGGAATATCAATATTATGTTTTTGATGACGGTTTGGGAGGACAATTTGTAGGTGCCCAGACCGGTAACAGTTCATTTTATTGTGTCGTAACAGGAAATGATATCGCACTACAGGATGGTGAACGTGTTACAGTATTGGAATCTTCCACTCCCGGTTTTGGCGATGTGTACAGGGAATATGTCTATCATGCCGGTGAATCACTCAAAAGCATGGGATACAAGCACAAAAACAAAGGATACGAGATGATCACTCCCTATGGGACATATACCCCGTTTTATATTTCTGAAAAAGAAAACAGTCGTGTACCCGGAAATAAAAGCGGGTTCGGTGTTATTTCCGGAAAATGGAGACACGAATCGACAGGATTTACCGTATGGATTGACACTGATAAATCGGGGAACGGAATGGTCATTGACAATGGTACGGCAATGCCGGATGGTGCTGTCGGAGGCTATTCAATGAAAGAAATCACCAATGCGGGAGGAACTACATACCGCTTTCTAAACCGCATTTATGACTACAATAACAATGGCACCTGGACGGATGGCGACTATTTGCAACTGGAAGTAAGTGAAGACGGAACATCTTTTAGCCTGGGAGGGCAAACTTATAACCGCATCTGAAAGAAAGCAGTCTTCAGGTAGGAAAATAAGGAAATTAAAACCGGAGCTACTACTCAAAGAGGGATCAATCAACAGGTCTCTCTTTTTTGATTTTAAAAAAATAACCAACAGATTCCCAATAAAATAACTACATATAGGTATTTTTTTTCAGGAAAAAGTAACATACATTTGTTTTACTACTTAAACATTTGTAAACAAACACTTTAAAACTAAAAAAAATGAACTGATTAACTACTATTACCTCGTCTCACTATACTACATTTTGAAATCCGCTTTTTTGAAAGTCACATTTCCACACTTACACATCCTGTATTATCACGCAGCTTAATTCTTTGGGAAAGAAGTCTGAATTGGTAGTATTTATCCTCTCATGAAAAACACGTGGGAACAACCTGAAAATACACGCAAAACGGGAGTAGGGAAAGGAGATGCCGAAAACCTTATAGAGTAGGCGTTGTTTTTTATTTCTAATAATTATGAGTCTTAAAGAAAGTTTTAGAGAATCGGTTAAAAAAAACCTGGGTTCTGCAGCTATTATTTTTCCTCCCACAAGCAAAGTTCAGCTTGGGGATTATGGTTTTTACAATCAAGGGGATTTTTTTGTCGTTGGTAACCTCTTTGTGAAAAGCGGAACGCATGTAAACGACTTTATCAATGATAAAATTGAAGAATCACCGGCATTCAATTACCTGATTAACAACAAAGAGGCTACATCTTTACCCATAGAAATAAAAGGAGAAGTCAATGAATTAGTGGGAGTAGATGTTGAATATAGCTTTAACTCTGAAAGCGGATTTGTAGCACATCTGACGAATACACGTACCGGAAGCATTTATCTTAACGATGATTTAAAGAACATACTAAAATCATTAAAAAATGACGGATCCTGGAAAAACTCATATAAATTCGTATGGCAAATCTGGGAAACTGAATTAAAGTTTGCATTTGCGCAATCAAAAGAATCAAAAGTAGTTCTGTCAGCAAAAGTATCACAAGAAGTTTCCCAAATAGCGGATTTGAAATTTGATTTTAATTTCATCAAATCACGAGCTACCAACGGAGAATTTTGGTCTAAAGAAGGAGTGAAATCTACACCTATTGCAAATTTTGCCCGGTACAATATGTTCGGATCGGTTAAGCCTCAGTTTACCAATAAAATGTCCGTAAGCGACACCAAACCATTCCAGGAAGACACCATTATTCCTGATAATTCATGGGAATAAGGAAAAAATGTACTTTGTGCAAGCACAAACGACAAGAATCACCCTCTAAACACCCACGGTAGTAATCCCGGAAGTTCATTCAGATCGCGGATGCGGAAATCATTTTTCTTCCGGCTGAGTTCTTCTTTGGGATCAAAGTGGATGCCGTGCATTCCTGCCCGTTCGGCCCCCATCACATCGATGTTCATGTCGTCACCGATCATGACTGAGTGCTGGGGCTGAGCTTCGGCAGCATCCATCGCATGGCGGAAAATACGCAGATCCGGTTTGTTGATCCCGATTTCTTCTGAGCTGACAATAACGTCGAAAAACGGAAGAATAGCACTTTTTTCAAGTTTTGTCAACTGTACTTCTTTGAAGCCATTGGTAATAATATGCATCTGGTATCCCTCCCCTTTCAGGGTTTCAAGGGTTTCAATTGTATTGGGAAATAACCCGGTCTGAAGCGGAGAAATCCGCAGGTATTCTGCATTGAAATGCTCGTGAAGTTCTGCATTGTTGATTCCCAGTTTCAAAAAAGCTTTCTGGAAACGGGTATCACGCAATTCTTCCTTGGAGATTTTTCCTTTTCCGTATTTTTTCCAGAGGTTCGCATTTACCTCTTTATACACCTGGTTAAATTTGAAAAAGCTCGGTAGCTGATGAACCGATTGTGTATCTTCAAACAGGCATTTCAGAGCTATCTCGGAATTTCGGTCAAAATCCCATAGCGTCCGGTCCAGATCAAAGAACAGATGTCGCTTCATTTTTTACAAAATAGACAAAACTTACCGTAATGGTATTGTTTAAAAATATACCGACGATCATCAATGGAAACGTCAATCTTCGTTTACCAAAGAATTTAGCGGTAATAATTGTTCCGATTGGAATGGAAAGAAGAAACGGTGCCCAAAAGCAAAACGGAACAATGCCGATTCGATTTTTTAGCCGGATAATTGTTTTATTTCGTTTGGTAAATGATTTCACAGGAACCACGTCGATTCCCGCTACAACAGCCATCCGGTATTTTTCCACCTTTTTTTTATGACTTCGTTTTAGAAAAAACTCCGCCGCAAAATAAAAAATGGTCATGGAGACAATTGCCCCCGCCGCATTTGCAATATATGTCTCAATATAAGACAACTTCATCGCCGGTCCCAATGCCGGACTGAACATGAACTTCACCATCGCCGTAAAGAATACGGTACTCAACGCTACCCACTGCATAAATTCTTCTTATAATTTTGTTCCGTAAGCCAAATCCCCTGCATCTCCCATCCCAGGAACGATATAAGATTGTGCTGTTAATTCAGCATCAATGGCCCCTACCCAGATTTCCGTTGTATCAGGTAAATGCTCCCGCACAAAGTTGATCGCATCCGGATGCGCAATCGCAGCCAGAATATGAATCTTTGCCGGTTTCCCCTGTTGCTGCAACGCCTTGTAAACAGTTACCATTGAACTGCCTGTTGCCAGCATCGGATCTGTAATGATCAATGTTTTTCCATTGATATTCGGAGCCGCAATGTATTCCACGTAAATTTCAAAGTCCTCTGCGGTAGAATGCTTTCTGTACGCCGAAACAAATGCACTTTCAGCTCTGTCAAAGTAATGCAGTAATCCGCTGTGCATCCCCAATCCAGCCCGTAAAATAGTTGCCAGAACAGGTTGTTCTTTTAACAGGTGCGTCTTTGCCTCTCCCAGGGGAGTTGTAACGACACGTGCTTCATACTCCAGCGTTTTTGAAACTTCGTACGCCATAATTTCCGCAATCCGTTCCAGATTTCTTCGGAAGCGCATCGGGTCTTTTTGGATCGAACTATCCCGCATTTCCGCAAGGAATGTATTAAAAACAGAATTGGTGTTTGAAAGGTCGTGAATCATTGCTTGTTAATGTGTCGCTAAGATACAATAAAAAGCGAAAGAAAACAGTAATTGAACCCGACGTTCGCGGATTTTATATTTTTTTACAATGTCACTGTGCCTGCTGCCAGATTTTCCAGGCCATCAGCGCCTGCTGCTTCAACATGGTTTCACCGTTCAGAATCTGTGCCCCTTGCGCTTCACTTCGTTGCAATAACTGTGTTTTAACCGGGTTATAAATCAGGTCCACTACCAAATGATCCGGTGTAAGGTATTGAAAAGGAAGGTCGATGCATGCCTCGCTATCGGGATACATACCAACCGGAGTACAGTTCACGATCAACTTACAGGCATTCAACATGTGTTCATTGATATCGGCATAGGAGAACTGGTTTCCCCCATCGGGATTCCGGGAAATAAAAATACAATCGATTCCAATCTGTTTCAGAACGTACACAACCGCCTTGGAAGCACCCCCTGTACCAAAAATAATGGCACGTTCGTGCTTATTGGTCAGAAAAGGCTTGATGGATTGATGAAAGCCGTACGCGTCGGTGTTGTGTCCGATTGTTTTCCCTTCTTTGAATGCAACACAGTTGACCGCTCCGATGGTGGCTGCCTCCGGGGAAAGTTCTTCCAGAAACGGAATAATTTCTTCTTTGTACGGAATGGTCACACTGACCCCCGAAAGATTCTCTTGCAACAACGAACGAATCTCACTCTTATCCTTCAGTTCAAAATTTTCGTATACCGCATCAATACCGTTTTCCCGGAAGAATTCTGTAAAAAAGGGTTGAGAAAACGAGTGTTTGAGTGTCTTCCCAATCAATCCGAAGCGTTTCATTTTTTCGTTTTTTTACTGGCCGCCTTATTGCGGATAAACTCAATAATGATCGGAATGATTGAGATCAGAATGATACCGAAAATCACTGTTTCGAAGTTTTCCTGCACAATTTCCAGTCCACCGAAAAAATAACCGAGTAACGTCAAGCCGACTACCCAGGAAAATCCACCGATTAAATTGAACCGGAAAAATTTCCCGTAACTCATTTCACCGATTCCGGCAACAAAAGGGGCAAATGTTCTTACAATCGGAACGAAGCGTGCGATGATAATCGTTTTCGGTCCGTGTTTCTCATAAAATGTGTGTGTTTTATCAATGTATTCCTGCTTCACTAATTGTTTGCCACGAATTTTCCATTGCAGCATTTTCAATCCAACCCTTTTTCCCAGGTAGTAATTCAATGCATCTCCGATCACCGCAGCGATCAGTAACAGGATAAGTACCAACCAAAGATTGAGTTCCGCTGTTTGTCCGTCTTTTGTAATTCCTGCGCAAAATGTTCCGGCGGCAAACAACAAAGAATCACCTGGAAGAAATGGCATCACTACCAAGCCTGTTTCTACAAAAATGATCAGGAAAAGAATGGCATAAATCCATACTCCGTAATTCAAAATCATTTCGAACAAATGATCGTCAAGGTGCAGGAAAAAATCTAAAAACGAATGAAGTACTTCCATCAGGTATCGGTTTATTAGTTATTCTAAGATTAATGTTTGGTCTACATACTCACACCAGGAAGTAATTCCGCCTTCCATGATCAATACATTTGAAAAATTGTAGTCAACGATCAATAAATTTGCCAATGCAGAAGCACGATTCCCCGATTTGCACATCAGAACGACAGGTTTGTCTTTCGGCAACTCTTGTAAGCGTGAACACACCTCAGCCATCGGAATATTGGTCGCTTGAATATTGACAAATTCATACTCGTACCGCTCCCGGATATCCAGGATAAAATAAGCGTCTCGATTTTTACTGACTTCAAGTGCAGAAATGCTTTTCATATTAGACAGATTTTGTGCAAAAGTAATCATTTCAACGTTTAATTATCAATGATTCAATTATGAAGTGTCAAATGTTGTATATGAATCTCTCTGATTAAGAAGTTTTGGGCATGGAATATTGACTGGTTGACTGTTTGATGTTATGAGTGATTGGCTTTATGAGTGATTGATTTTAAGCTACCTCATTCAAAATTCAGTATTCAATATTTTACGAAGCTTTGATAATTGAACTTCTCACTTCCAACTATTCACTCTCAACTATTCACTTCTCACTAAACAACTACCCCACCAACATATTGTCAATCAGGCGTACTTCCCCGCAATAGGCAGCAACACAGCAAACAGCTCCCGGAATCCATTTATCAGTCAACGTTTCCAGCGTAAGCGGATGCACAATTTCGACATATTCCGTTTTTAATCCTGCTGCATTAATCCGCTCAACCGCTTGTTTCATCAATGCTTCCGGAGAAGCATCAGCCACATGTGCTTTCACAAACAACAATGTAGTGTAAATCACAAGTGCCTGCTCCTTTTCAGCTTCAGATAAACGCATATTTCTGCTACTCAACGCCAGTCCGCGATCGCTTCTGACAATCGGGCATTCGACAATCGCAACGGGAATCTTGAAGTAGTTGACCATATAATGAATAACGGCCAGCTGTTGAAAATCTTTCTGCCCAAAATAAGCAGCATCGGGCTGCACACTCTCCAACAATCGTTTTACCACCTCGATGACGCCCTGAAAATGTCCCGGACGGAATTTTCCTTCCATCACCAGGCCAAGTGCCCCCAGGTCAATCGCCGGCTTCACATAATCCGAAGGGTAAATCTCCTCCACTGACGGTGCAAAAACAAACATAACGCCATGACCGGAAAGCAAATCCATGTCTTTTTCGATCGTTCTCGGATAGTTCGCAAGATCTGAGGGGTTGTTAAATTGCGTGGGATTGACAAAAATACTGACGATAATAACATCACATTGCTGTCGTGCCTGTTCAACGAGAGAAAGATGCCCCTCATGCAATGCACCCATTGTTGGTATCAGTCCAATCTTTTTTCCTTGTTTTTTCAGGGCAAAAACCTCGTCCTGAATTGATTTTACGGTGCTTATTCTATTCATTTCCCGTTTCTACAGTCTGGTCCAAATCGGCAAAACTATTTTTTTTTCTTGAAGTTCCGCATTTTTTTCTATATTTTTGTGCTGTTTTTTCAAACCAAAAACATCAGATGGAGAAAAAGAAAATACTTTTCATTTCACAGGAGATTGCTCCTTTCTTACCTAAATCAGAAATTGCATCGACGGCAAGAAGATTACCGCAAGCCATTCAGGAATCCGGAAAAGAAATCAGGGTCTTCGCACCCAAATTTGGCAGCATCAATGAAAGAAGGCACCAGTTACACGAAGTTATTCGTTTGTCAGGAATGAATATTGTGATTGATGATGCCGACCATCCGCTGATTATCAAAGTCGCTTCTATTGCTCAGGCAAGGATGCAGGTGTATTTCATCGATAATGATGAATATTTCAAACGAAAAACAAATGTTGCAGACGAAAACAACGTTTACTTTGAAGACAATGATGAGCGTTCCATCTTCTTTTGTCGCGGTGTGTTGGAAACAGTAAAAAAGCTTGGATGGCAACCGGATGTGATTCATTGCCACGGCTGGATGACCATTCCGATGGGGCTCTATGTGAAGAAAATTTACAACAAAGACCCACATTTTGCCGATACAAAAATCGTCTACAGCATGTACAATAATGAGTTTAACAAAAATTGGGATCCGCGATTAGCTGAAAAGCTTAAATTTGATGGCGTGGATAAAGAAACACTCAACAATTTTTCCCAAACGGACTTCCATTCCGTGACGGAAAATATGCTGAAATATGTGGACGGTGTCAACATTGCTTCTGAAGATCTGAACCCTGAACTGCAAAAAATCTATGATGGTTTGACTTGCATCAAGCAGGATTTCGTACCGGAAGAACACCAGCACAAAGTGTTGTCCGAATTTTTTGACAAAGTAATTGAAGAAGTACTTATATAATAGTATGTTAAAAAACATCTTTTTAGGGTGGCGGAAAGGAATGATTCTTTCCGCTACTTTTTTGTTTTTAGTTGGTATCGGGCTTACTACCGGCGGATGTAAGAAAAAAGACAACCTGCTGGGCGGAAAAGCGATTGATTCTGACAACCTGTTGAATTCAGGAGGGATTGATACCTTTTCACTGATCACTTATACCGTAGAGCAAGATAATATCAACACCAGCAATCCACGTTACGGTTTGCTGGGTATTTTAAACGACCCGCAATTCGGAATCGTGGACCTTGGGTTTTATACACAGGTACGTTTATCCGGGTTAAACCCGAATTTTGGAAACCCCTCTCTCATTACGATCGATTCCTTTGTGATGGCTCTGGAATATGCCGGAAGTTACGGTTATATGGGAAATCAAACATTCGAAGTATTTGAAGTTGATGAACGAATGTACCTGGACTCTGCTTATTTAGCAACGGAAGACCTGGCAGTGAAATCAGAAAACTGGGTGAACGGATCCGGTACCTATGACATGAATCCCAATGGAATTACGGTGGTAGGGAACGATACGGTTACAACGCAATTGAGAATCCACCTGAAACCGGCTAAGGCGCTGCAAATTATTCAGGATGCAGCTAATTTCCCGGCAGAATATGCCAACAACAGTTTATTTACCGCTAATTACCTGAAAGGGTTGTACGTAAAAACAAATGGTGTTGCACCTGCCCAAAACGCCGGAATGGTTGGTTATTTTAACTTGCTCGACCAGGACACCAAACTGATCATTTACTATAAGGAAAACGGTGCTGTTAAACCACCTTTCGATCTTGTACTCAACTCCGAATGCGCAGATTACAACCGGTACAAAATCAACAGTACAGGAAAACGGGTGGAGGCTGTAATTGCAGACTCAACCCTGGGGCAATCCGAATTTTATGTGCAAGCGGGAAAATACAGGGGAAAAATCAATTTCCCGACGTTGAAAAATTTACCGGACAATATTGTTGTGCACGCAGCTAAAATTTACCTGCCGATCCAACAGCTTCCGGGAAGCAAATTTTCAGCACCAGGTACGATTTATTTAGTCCCTCCCAGCCTGACTTCTACAATCACAGCAACTTACGACCCTTATACTAAAGGGTATGTAGCAGACCTCCGAAAGTTTGTTCAGGACTACAAAATAGGTGTTGAAACACTGGCAGAACTGACTGTTTCACCCACTTCTTTTGTATCCGCTGCTGACCGGATTGTTTTTAACGGGCAACTAACCGATAAAAAAGTAAAACCCCGACTTATCATTTCATATACCAAGTTTTAATTATGTGTGGAATTGTAGCTTACATTGGACAAAAGCAAGCCTACCCGATTATTATTAACGGGTTAAAACGCCTTGAATACCGCGGATACGACAGCGCAGGAATCGCCCTGTTAAATAATCAGCAGGATTTAAATATTTACAAACGAAAGGGAAAAGTTTCTAACCTGGAAGAATTTGCAACCGGGAAAGATATTTCCGGAACAATCGGAATCGGTCATACACGTTGGGCAACGCATGGTGAACCAAATGACGTGAATGCGCACCCGCACTTCTCTGAAAACGGAGATTTAGCACTGATTCACAATGGGATTATTGAAAATTATGACAGCCTGAAACACGAGCTGTTGAAAGCAGGATATACCTTCAGAAGTGAAACGGATACAGAAGTATTGGTTCACTTAATCGATGACATTCAGAAAAAAACAGACGTTTCATTTGCAGAATCCGTACGCCTGGCTTTGGAACAAGTCGTAGGAGCTTATGCAATTGTTGTCATCTCCAAAAACAATCCGAACCGATTGGTAGCGGCACGAAAAAGTAGTCCGCTGGTAGTCGGAATCGGAACGGAAGGTGACTTCTACCTGGCATCCGATGCTACTCCGATTGTTGAATACACCAAAGATGTGGTGTATCTGAACGATATGGAAATTGCCATTGTCGACAGGACAGAGGGATTGAAAGTATATAACATCAATAGCAGTGAGGAAAAAATCCCGTACATCCAGCAACTGGAGCTACAATTGGAAGCACTTGAAAAAGGAGGTTACGATCACTTTATGCTTAAGGAGATTCACGAACAACCACGCTCTATCCGCGATTGTTTCAGAGGAAGATTAAATGTAGCGGAAGGATGGGTTTCCCTGGGAGGAATCAAGGATTACGAAAATAAACTGATTGCAGCTCCACGCCTGATCATGGTGGCTTGCGGAACTTCCTGGCACGCATGTACTGTCGGAGAGTATTTAATTGAAGACCTGGCGCGCATCAATGTGGAAGTAGAATACGCCAGTGAGTTCAGATACAGAAACCCGATTATTACCGAGAATGATATTGTTATTGCCGTATCACAATCCGGAGAAACAGCTGATACATTAGCTGCATTGGAACTGGCAAAATCAAAAGGAGCAACTATCCTTGGAATCTGTAACGTTGTCGGCTCTTCCATTTCACGCATTACGGATGCAGGATCCTACACGCATGCAGGGCCAGAGATCGGAGTTGCTTCCACAAAAGCATTTACGGCTCAGGTAACGGTTTTGACATTGATGGCATTGATGCTGGCACATAAAAAAGGTACAATCAGTGAATCCAAATACAGAACATTACTCGCAGAGCTGGATGCCATTCCTGAAAAAGTACAAAAAGTACTGGATTCATCCGACAAACTGATTCAGGACATTGCCTCTTTGTATAGTAAAGCAACAAATGCACTGTACCTTGGAAGAGGGAATTGTTTTCCAGTCGCACTGGAAGGGGCTTTAAAACTAAAAGAAATCTCCTACATTCATGCAGAAGGTTACCCGGCAGCAGAAATGAAGCACGGACCAATTGCATTAATTGATGAAGAAATGCCGGTGTTTGTAATCGCCACACAAGGTCCTTCTTACGAAAAAGTAGTATCCAACATTCAGGAAGTAAAAGCCCGAAAAGGAAAGGTAGTTGCAATTGTCACAGAAGGAGATGTGCATGTGAAGGCAATGGCTGACCAGGTAATCGAAATTCCGAAAACGGATGAACATTTGGTTCCTTTACTGGCAACGATTCCATTCCAGTTACTTTCTTATTACATCGCGATTATGAGAGGATGCAACGTGGATCAACCGCGTAACCTTGCAAAATCCGTAACGGTAGAATAAACGGATGAACCTGAATGAACGACACCGTGACTTTTTCGAAAAGGTCTATGCTATTGTTCGTTTGATTCCGGAGGGAAGGGTAACTTCATATGGTGCCATCGCGAAAGCATTAGGAACTGCTTCTTCTTCCCGCATGGTTGGATGGGCAATGAATGCCGCGCACTCCAAAGAAGACGTTCCCGCTCATCGGGTGGTCAATAGAAACGGGTTATTAACCGGAAAGATGCATTTTTCAACACCGGATGAGATGGAGCGATTACTCCGATTGGAAGGAGTAGAGGTAAAAGATGATAAAGTCATTCAGTTTAAGGAATTATTTTGGGATCCTTATTCAGAAATTTCAGTCTGACGCCATTCCGGTGTATGAATTGAAAAAGTATTTTTCAATTGTCTGCTTATATGTTGAGGCTTTATTATCTTTGTAAATTATGCGGAATCTCATTGCTTTTTTAAGGCGTTTTCAAATATTTTTGGTCTTTGCAGTATTGCAGGTTATTGCATTGTCATTCTATTTCTCATTTTTTTACTATCCACGATCTCAATACCTTACTACAACAGCAACTGTCAATGCAAAAATCTGGGAAGCACGCAATGCCGTTACCAAACAACTGAAATTGAGTCATACCAATACGGAATTGCAAAAAAGCAACGCCGAACTGATGAAGAAGCTCCCTCAAAGTTTCATGCGGATCGATGATAACCTGGTAAAAATAAATGACACCCTTTACCGTCAGCAATATGAATACATCCCTGCTGAAGTGATTAATTCTACTGTAGAAAAGCGCAATAATTACTTTACGATCAATGTCGGTTCAATCCACGGCGTAGAAAGAGGATTGGGAGTGATTTCCGACAACGGAGTTGTGGGTGTAATTCACCGGTGCAGCGAACATTATTCCATTGTCAAATCAGTACTGACGGAAAACATCAACATCAGTGTTGTCATTGAAGACATGGGACTCTACGGATTATTGAAATGGGATGGAATGGATCCAAGAAGAGGTTCTGTAGCCGGAATTTCCAATGACCTGCACATCAAAAAATGGTCGAAAGTAGTAACCCGCGAAGGAACCGGAATTTTTCCGAAAGGAATCATGGTCGGAAAAGTTGAAAAATTAAAAAATGTAGAAGGAGAAGCGTTCTGGGATGTCTCTATTCTATTCTCCGAAGATTACAGAAAACTGCAACGTGTATATGTCGTAAAAAATTTGTTGGCCACTGAACAACAAAAATTGGAACGCTTAATTCCCCGGGACCCGAAAGAATGAGAATCATATTCATCCATAGCATTCGTTTTATACTGTTTGTATTATTACAGGCACTTGTTTTCAATCAGCTGGAAATCGGGTTGGGCATTCATCCGATGATCTATCCGTTGTTTATCATGTTACTGCCATTCAACACGAATTCGGTTTTATTACTGGTACTTGCATTCGGAATGGGGCTTTCCATTGACGTGCTTTCAAATACCGGAGGACTGCACGCCTCTTCCCTGCTTGCATTTGCGCTATTCCGTCCGGTCATTTTCAAAGCATTCAGTCCACGGGATGGTTATGACCCCACCAAAGAAGGTTCGATATACGAAATGGGGCAACGGTGGTTCTTATACAGCTTCGGCACCCTATTGCTGATTCATCACCTGTGGTTCTTCTTTATGGAAGTATTTAAATTCAGTGAGTTATTGTACGTCGTGCGAAAACTGGCCTTCACCCTGCCGGTCTCATACTCCCTGGTGATCCTGCTCCAGTTTTTGTTCCTCAAACGAAACAAGTCATAAATGAACTTCGACAACCGTAAATATGTCATCATTATTTTTGTTGCACTGATCGGTGTGGTGTATATCCTCCGTTTGTTTCAGATGCAGGTTGTAGATGATCAATGGAAAGTACGTGCCCAGGAAATTGCTGAAAAACGAAGGTACATTACCCCTCCCCGCGCTGTTATGTTTGACAGGAACGGGAAAAAAGTCGTATCCAACAAAGCGTATTACAACTTAATGTTTGTAGAAAAGGACATTGAAGACCTGGATACAATCGCCTTTGCAAAACTTGTCGGGATGACTCCTGAGGAAGTAAAAAAACGGTTCATCGAAATCCGTGAGCGGGAAGGTTATTTCACCCGTAAAGACGGAAAGAAAATACCCAATTACCAACCTGTACGTCCCTACCCTTTTTTAAAGGAATTGACTGCCGATGAAATCGCGATGATTGCACCTCACCTGGACAAATACCCTGGTTTTTACGAGCAGGTGACAAGCATGCGGGACTATCCCTATGCCGGTGGTGCGAACATTTTAGGCTACCTGGCGGAAACAAATCGGGAAGAAATTGAAAAAGACAAATTCTACCGCTCAGGAGATAACATCGGGAAAGCAGGTATTGAAAAATATTATGAAAAGGAACTTCGCGGACAAAAAGGAGTACACTACATTGTCACTTCAGCGTTGAATAACGCCATTGAGTCCTATGCCGGTGGTAAATACGATACGATGGCCATTCAGGCACCTTCACTCAAGCTCGGTATGGACATCGAATTGCAGGTATACGGGGAATTGCTGATGAAAAATAAGATGGGTTGTATTGTAGCGATAGAACCTTCCTCCGGGGAAATTTTGGCGATGGTCTCCGCGCCGTCTTATGACCCCAACTTGTTTGTAGGAAAATCCAACATCGCTAAAAACTACCCGATCCTGGTAAACGATCCGAAAAAACCTTTATTCCCGCGTCCATTACAGGCGGAATATCCCCCGGGATCGATTTTCAAACTCACACAGGCACTCATTGGTATGCAGGAAGGTGTCATTGACGAAAATGCATCGTTTCCGTGTACACAAAGCATGGTGGGCTGTCACTCCCATCCGCAGGCAACGAGTATATCAAAGGCCATTCAAATGTCTTGCAACCCTTATTTTTACTACGTAACCCGAAAAATTATTCAACAGGGGAAAAAGAAAAACATATTTGCAGACGCCGAAATAGGACTGGGTAAATGGGAGGAATACCTCCACAGCTTCGGGCTCGGGATGAAACTGGATTCCGACATTGCTGCCATCCGGCCGGGATTGATTCCGGGTCCAAAATTTTATGATAAATGGTACGGGCACCATGCCTGGGCATTCTCAACCATCCGGTCTGTTTCCATCGGACAAGGAGAGGTGAAATTAACCCCGCTCCAGATGGCAAACCTGTCTGCGATCATGGCCAATCGCGGGTGGTACATTACCCCGCATGTCGTAAAATCAATCGGAGATAACGGACCATTGTCACAGTTCAATGTCGTTCACAAAACATTAATTGACCCCAAATATTACCCTCCTGTTGTGGAAGGAATGCGCATGGCTGTAAACGAAGCGGGGGGAACGGCACGACGAGCGAAAATCGAAGGAATCACTGTTTGCGGAAAAACCGGTACAGCGCAAAACCCACACGGTGAAGATCACTCCGTCTTTATTGCGTTCGCACCAATGGACAACCCGAAAATAGCCATTTCCGTCTTCATTGAAAATGCCGGTTTCGGAGGAACATGGGCCGCACCGATTGCCAGTCTGATGATTGAAAAATACCTTACTGGTGAAGTGAAAGACAAAGAAAAAGAAAAACGGATTCTGGATGCTGTACTGGATAATATCAAATAATGAGACAGGGCGATAAACTCACAAGCAATATTGACTGGCCGATTTTATTGGTGTACTTCCTGATTCTCGGAATGGGATTGATGACCGTTTATTCCACTGCTTACGATGCCGAACATCCGAACATCCTTGATTTTTCTATGCTCTACGGGCGGCAGGTTATGTGGATTGGCGTTTCACTCTTCCTGGGACTTGTTGTCTTTCTGATCGACTCGGAAATATACCGGAAATTCTCAATTCCTATCTACATCGGAACGCTCATGTTGCTGGTAGTAGTACTGTTTACACCACCAATCAACGGGGCCCGTGCATGGCTGGGAGTAGGGTCTTTTGGTATTCAACCCGCAGAGTTTGCAAAGATCGGAACGGCCATTCTGCTGGCTAACTACATCAATCGGATGAACATCAAGCAACAGAACGTAAAAAATGTCCTGACCTGTCTGGCCATCATCATCATTCCGATGGGACTGATTATTCTGCAACCCGATGCGGGAACGTTTGTTGTATTCACTTCGTTTTTCTTCGTTTTATACAGGGAAGGAATTACATTTGATCCGATTGTCCTCTCCCTCATCAATCTCATCCCGGGAGTGAAATTCAAACAAACCTGGATCGGAACACACTTTATCCCGCTCCTGTTCATCATTGTAATCATATCCGTTGTCACATTACTGTTGAGTAAAACCACATTTGATCTCGCTTTCGTGGGCCTGTATGAATTGCCTTCTATTTTTGGAATCATTGCCGCTTATTTTATCATTGGTCTCTTATTTTATGTAGTGGGCAGAACGATTGTCGGAAACCGGAATAAGCGGAGATTGTTATTCATCGTGATTTTATCCTTTAGCATCGTCTCATTCCTGTCCGCATCTATCTCCACCGTATTCAGTCACCTGAAACAACACCAGAAGAATCGCATTGAGTTGCTACTTGGATTGAATGAAGAAGATCAGCGGGACGGAGACGACTACAACAGGAACCGCGCTATGACAGCAGTAGGCTCAGGCGGACTAACCGGTAAAGGATATAAAAAAGCAACGCTCGCATCTGTCGAATCCAATCACGTTCCCGAAAGTGAAACCGACTTCATCTTCTGTCCGTTTGCCGAAGAGTGGGGATTTGTCGGAACATCCGTACTGATGGGACTGTATTTATTCCTGCTCCTGCGCATTGTATATATTGCCGAGCGACAACGTTCTGTTTACAACCGGGTGTATGCATATTCGGTCGGAATGATTCTCTTCTATCACTTTGCCATCAATATCGGAATGAACATCGGCCTGGCTCCTGTCATCGGGATCCCGTTGCCCTTCTTTAGCTACGGAGGATCATCCATGATGTCCTTTTCTGCCATGTTCTTCATTTTATTAAAGTTAGACAGCCAGCGAAGAGATACGCTGTTTTAAACGACTTGTTCTCCAATCTATCAATCATTTGCATCGTTGAATCAATTTTCGGGAATATTTTCACCTGAAGTCCGGAGTTCCCTGTATCAACTACCTAAAAACCATGCAAATTGGCACTACATCATCTTCCGAATCTTTAGAACCGGCTCTCTAAAAAAAAGCTTTATCCAATATCCGTTGTTAACAAGTTATGATCAATACAGGGAAATCTTGTCCGATAACTTCAGAATTTTGTAAAAAACAAAAAATAATGAACAACAAGATTCTTTTTTCCGCGATTTTAATGCTTGCACTAACAGCATGTGTACCTTCCAAAAAATACAACGAATTACTGGAACGTGAAAAGCAATGCAACGAAGAACTGGAATCTTATAAAAGCCGTGCACTGACAGGTGAAGGAAAAGCGGCCGAATTCGAAGCAAAATACAATGTCCTGACCAAAGAAGTAGACGCACTAAAAAACGATACAACCAGGTTAGGAAACGAATACCGGGAGCTACAGGCACAATACGATAAAATTGTAGCACGTGTAGAAACACTGGAAACAACATTTGACAAATACCGTCTTTCAGGAGAAAAACAAACAGCAATGTTACAGGCAGATCTGGATGCCAAGAGTATCGAATTACAGCGCAAGCAAGACGAACTAACAAGCCTTGAAAACGAATTGAAGTCAAAACTTCAGCTACTGGCAGAACGTGAACAACGCGTAAATGAACTGGAAGAAATGATTGCCCGTCAGGAGCAGGCAACAAAAGCATTGAAACAAAAAGTTGCAAATGCCTTGAAAGGTTTTGAAAACAGAGGGTTGACTGTCAACGAGAAAAACGGAAAAATTTATGTCAGCCTGGAAGCTAAATTATTGTTTGCATCCGGAAGTACAAAAGTAGAAGAGGAAGGGAAAAAAGCGTTGGTAGAATTATCCAAAGTATTGGAATCTGAAAAAGACCTTGAGATCATCGTTGAAGGCCATACAGACACAGATAAACTGGCAAGTGCATCACATCCGAAAAATAACTGGGAGCTTTCCGTCCTCAGAGCAACTTCCGTGATTGAAATCATGCTGGCAAATTCAAAAATGAACCCGAAGCAACTAATGGCCGGTGGTCGTTCTGAGTTTCTTCCTGTCGATCCGAATGACAAAGCGAAAAACAGACGCATTGAGATCATCATCTCGCCCAACCTGAGCGCACTGTTTGAACTCATTGGCGGATAAACACCTCCAAATCCCGTCTTCATCACAAAAAAAGAAGTCCGTTCCTTTGCATGAAAATCATCCTGTGGCTATACGCTTTCAGCATGAAAGTGAGCAAATTAAACGAACATGCATCAAATAACAAGATCGGCACTTCAAAAATTATTTTAAAATACTTCAAAAAAAATCGCTTCTTCTGTTGCAGATAAAGAATTCTTGTATATCTTTGCAATCCGATTTGTGAAAATTGGTTGAAAAAAGTTCTTTAATTCTTGAATCAAAACAATAAGCCGATGTAGCTCAGCTGGCTAGAGCAGCTGATTTGTAATCAGCAGGTCGTGGGTTCGAGTCCCTCTATCGGCTCTTATTTGTTTGAATATATTTTTTGGGGGGATACTCAAGCGGCCAACGAGATCAGACTGTAAATCTGCTGACTATGTCTTCGCAGGTTCGAATCCTGCTCCCCCCACAAAAGATTAAGCGGGAGTAGCTCAGTTGGTAGAGCGTCAGCCTTCCAAGCTGAGGGTCGCGAGTTCGAATCTCGTCTCCCGCTCAACAAAAATTAAAGATCTTTTCAGCCGGTGTAGCTCAGTGGTAGAGCGCTTCCTTGGTAAGGAAGAGGTCACGAGTTCAATTCTCGTCATTGGCTCGAGAATTACTTTGGATTGACTTTCACTCAATAGTATGGGTGAAATTTGGTATATATATAAATTTGTTTTTTTATTAACTAAGTAACAAAGATAAACAATGGCTAAGGAAAATTTCGACCGTTCCAAACCACACGTAAACATTGGAACAATTGGTCACGTTGACCACGGAAAGACAACTTTGACTGCAGCAATCTCAAGTGTATTGGCATCTCAAGGTCTGGCTGAATCACGCGATTTCTCTTCTATCGACAACGCACCGGAAGAAAAAGAGCGTGGTATTACAATTAACACATCTCACATTGAGTACCAAACAGTAAACCGTCACTACGCGCACGTTGACTGTCCAGGTCACGCCGACTATGTAAAGAACATGGTTACGGGAGCTGCTCAGATGGACGGAGCGATCCTGGTTGTAGCTGCAACTGACGGACCAATGCCACAAACACGTGAGCACATCCTTTTAGGACGCCAGGTAGGTGTTCCAAGAATGGTTGTTTTCATGAACAAAGTGGACATGGTAGACGACGCTGAGTTGTTGGAATTGGTTGAGATGGAAATCAGAGATTTGCTTTCTTTCTACGATTATGATGGTGACAATACACCGGTTATCAAAGGTTCTGCTTTGGGAGCTTTGAACGGAGAACCACAATGGGTAGAAACAGTAAACGAATTGATGAACGCTGTTGATACTTGGATCGAATTGCCTCCACGTGATATTGAGAAGCCTTTCTTGATGCCGGTTGAAGACGTATTTACGATCACTGGTCGTGGTACTGTAGCAACAGGACGTATTGAAACAGGTGTTATCAACTCTGGTGAAGCAGTAGATATCCTGGGAATGGGTGACGAGAAATTGTCTTCTACTGTTACAGGAGTTGAGATGTTCCGTAAAATTTTGGACAGAGGTGAAGCTGGTGACAACGTTGGTTTGTTGTTGAGAGGTATTGAAAAATCTCAAATCAAACGAGGAATGGTTATCTGTAAACCAGGTTCAACAAAACCGCACAAAACATTCAAAGCTGAGATTTACGTTTTGAAGAAAGAAGAAGGTGGACGTCACACTCCGTTCCACAACAAATACCGTCCGCAATTCTATTTCCGTACAACTGACGTTACAGGTGAAATCATCTTGACTGACGGACGTGAAATGGTTATGCCAGGTGATAACGTATCTATCCAGGTTAACCTGATCGTACCGGTTGCAATGGACAAAGGATTACGTTTCGCTATCCGTGAAGGTGGTAGAACTGTAGGAGCTGGTCAGGTAACTGAAATCGTTGACTAATTAGTCACAAAAAATAAAGAGGAAGTTTCGGCTTCCTCTTACTTATACACGGGCGTAGCTCAGCTGGTAGAGTAGTGGTCTCCAAAACCATTGGTCGTGGGTTCGAATCCTACCGCCCGTGCAACTTTAAAACAAGCAAAGTGTCAAAAGTAAAAAACTATATCAACGAAACAGTTACGGAGATGGTTCACAATGTATCGTGGCCAACCTGGAAAGAGTTGCAAAGTAACACAATCATTGTGGTCGTTGCTTCCATCATTATATCGTTGATCATTTTCGTGATCGATTATTTGGTTGGAATCGTACCTGTTGATTCAAATGGATTCTGGAAAGGTCTTCTTGGCTTCATTTACAGTGGATTTTAAATAGTTCTTGGAAATGGGAGAAATTAAGAAACGTTGGTACGTTGTAAGAGCTGTAAGTGGGAAAGAGAAAAAGGTAAAAGAATATCTTGACCTTGAAATTTCCCGTTTAAAGCTGGGAGATTATGTGGATCAGGTATTGATCCCTACTGAGAAAGTATTTCAAATGAGAAACGGGAAAAAAGTAAGCAAAGAAAGAGCTTACCTTCCCGGATATGTGTTGATTGAAGCAGCTTTGGTTGGTGAGGTTTCTCACGTTATCAAAAGTATTCCGAATGTCATTGGTTTCCTTGGAACAGAAAAGGGAGGTGATCCCGTTCCGATGCGCCTGGCGGAAGTGAATCGAATCTTAGGAAAAGTAGATGAACTTTCCGAAACGGAAGAAGAAATGAAAATCCCTTATGTTGTGGGAGAATCCGTGAAAGTAATCGACGGACCATTCAATAACTTCTCCGGTACAATCGAAGAAATCAACGAAGAGAAGAAAAAATTAAAAGTGATGGTAAAAATCTTTGGAAGAAAGAATTTGCTGGAACTAAGCTACATGCAAGTAGAAAAAGAAATTTAATCGTTTTTTTAACCCGTAGGAGTGAGTGACGACTAAAGCTTCCCGTCTATACTCATGTTTGACTACATAATTTAAATACAAATGGCAAAAGAAGTATCAGGCTTGATTAAATTGCAAATCAAAGGTGGTGCTGCCAATCCTGCTCCTCCGGTAGGACCTGCATTAGGTTCTAAAGGAGTTAACATCATGGAGTTCTGTAAGCAGTTTAATGCCAGAACACAGGATAAAGCAGGGAAAGTAGTTCCAGTGGTTATTACTGTATACAGTGATAAATCATTTGATTTTGTATTGAAAACAGCACCGGCGGCTTCTCAAATCATGGAAATTGGTAAATTCAAGAAAGGATCAGGTGAGCCTAACCGCTCTAAAATCGGATCTATTTCTTGGGACCAGGTTCGTACGATTGCAGAAGACAAATTACCGGATTTGAATTGTTTTACAGTTGACTCAGCAATGTCGATGGTTGCAGGTACTGCACGAAGCATGGGTGTAACAGTAAAAGGTGGTGAAGAACCTAAATCTAAAAACTAGTAAGTTATGGCAAGAGTATCTAAGAAAAGAAAAGAGATTTTGGCGAAATACGATTTCTCCAAATCTTACAACTTGGCTGACGCTAGTAATTTGGTAAAGGAAATCTCAACTACTAAATTTGATGCGTCTATTGATGTATCCGTTCGTTTGGGTGTAGATCCGCGTAAAGCAAACCAAATGGTTCGTGGAACAGTGGCATTGCCTCACGGAACTGGTAAAGATGTAAGAGTATTGGTATTGTGTACTCCGGACAAAGAAGCAGAAGCTAAAGCTGCCGGAGCTGACCACGTTGGTTTGGACGATTATATCGAAAAAATCAAAGGAGGTTGGACAGATATCGATGTGATTATTACAGTTCCTTCGGTAATGGGTAAAGTAGGTGCTTTGGGACGTATTTTAGGTCCTAGAGGATTGATGCCTAACCCTAAAACAGGAACGGTTACTATGGATGTAGCTAAAGCTGTTGAAGAAGTAAAAGCAGGAAAGATCGATTTCAAAGTTGACAAATTTGGTAACATCCACGCAGGAATTGCACGAGCAAGCTTCAGCGGAGATAAAATCAAGGAAAACGTAAACGAATTGGTCCAAATGCTTATTAAATTGAAACCGTCTGCTGCAAAAGGGACTTATATCAAGAGTATTTACTTGAGTGCAACAATGAGCCCAAGTGTACAAGTTGATACAAAGTCTGTTGTTGCTTAAAACTGATTTATTATGAATAGAGAAGAAAAAGCAAAGTATATAGATGAATTGGTTGCCCAGTTAAATGAGGCAAACATCATCTACCTGGCAGATACGGCAGATTTGACTGTTGATGTTGTTAACCAGTTAAGAAGAAAATGCTTTCAGCAAAACATCGGTATCCGTGTTGTTAAAAACACGTTACTGGCAAAAGCATTGGAAAGAGTAGAAGGGAAAAACTTCGGTGAATTACCAACTGTTCTTAGTGGAGCAACTTCAATCATGTTCTCCGAAGTAGGAAATGCTCCTGCGAAATTGATCAAAGACTTCCGTGCGAAAAACGCAAAACCTTTGTTGAAAGGTGCGTACATCGAAGAAGCTGTGTTTATTGGTGACAACCAATTGGATGCGCTTGTTGCGATCAAAAGCAAAGAAGAAGTTATTGGCGATATCATCGGATTACTTCAAAGTCCTGCTAAAAATGTTGTTTCCGCTCTTAAAGGGCAAGGAGGCAAGATTGCCGGGATTCTTAAAACGCTCGAAGAAAGAGCATAAATTAATTAAAATTATTTTTGAACCTTTTTAAAAATTAAATAAAATGGCAGATTTAAAACAAATCGCAGAAACGTTGGTTAACTTGACAGTTAAAGAAGTTAACGAATTGGCTACTATCTTGAAAGATGAGTACGGAATTGAACCAGCAGCAGCAGCAGTAGCTGTAGCAGCAGTTGGTGGAGCTGGAGCTGGAGAAGCTGCAGCAGAAAAAACTGAGTTCGACGTAATCTTGAAATCAGGTGGTGCTAACAAATTGGCTGTAGTTAAATTGGTAAAAGAATTGACTGGTCAAGGTTTGAAAGAAGCGAAAGAATTAGTAGATGGTGCTCCTGCAACATTGAAAGAAGCGGTTTCTAAAGACGAGGCTGAAGGTCTGAAAAAGTCTTTGGAAGAAGCTGGAGCTGAAGTTGAAGTTAAGTAATTATTACTTTATAGCACAGGAAGGCGTTCGTCATTTGACGGATGCCTATTCCTGTTTTTAATGCGTAGAGACGCAGAAATGCCCATATTCATATACAAAAACGTTTGACATTGGCAACATCAAATAACATATCAACAAGAGTGAACTTTGCATCTGGCAAAGCTCAATTTGATTATCCTGACTTTTTGGATATTCAGTTAAAATCTTTCCAGGAATTCTTCCAGTTGGAAACAACCCCGGAAAACCGTGAAAGTGAAGGATTATTTAAAGTATTTGCAGAAAACTTCCCGATCACTGATACACGTAATCAGTTCGTATTGGAATTCCTCGACTACTTTATTGATCCCCCTAGATATACAATTGAAGAGTGTATCGAACGTGGGTTAACGTATAGTGTTCCACTGAAAGCAAAGTTAAAACTATACTGTACGGATCCTGAACACGAAGATTTTGAAACAATCGTACAGGACGTATATTTGGGTACTATTCCCTACATGACTCCGAAAGGATCATTTGTTGTGAACGGAGCAGAACGTGTGATCGTTTCTCAGTTGCACAGATCTCCCGGTGTGTTCTTCGGTCAAAGCCGACACGCAAACGGAGCAAAGTTGTATTCAGCTCGTGTTATCCCTTTCAAAGGATCATGGATTGAATTCGCAACAGACATCAATAATGTAATGTATGCTTATATCGATCGTAAGAAAAAGTTGCCTGTTACAACTCTTTTCCGCGCGATCGGATACGAAAGCGATAAAGATATATTAGAAATTTTCGGACTGGCGGATGAAATCAAAGTTTCTAAAGCTGCCCTGAAAAAATTAGTAGGTAGAAAACTGGCTGCACGTGTATTGAAATCATGGATCGAAGATTTCGTGGATGAAGATACAGGAGAAGTAGTATCCATCGAACGTAACGAAGTATTATTGGATCGTGAAACGGTGCTGGAAGACGATCACGTTGATTTGATCATCGATGCGGGAATCAAAACAGTGATCCTTCACAAAGAAGATTCCAACAGTGCTGATTTTACAATCATCTACAATACACTTCAAAAAGATACTTCCAACTCGGAAAAAGAAGCCGTTGAACATATTTACCGCCAGTTGCGTAACGCAGAACCACCTGATTACGAAACGGCAAAATCTGTATTCGAAAAACTATTCTTCTCTGATACACGTTACGATTTAGGAGAAGTTGGTCGTTTCAGATTGAACAAAAAACTGGGTATCGACGATTCAGAAGAGTCCCGCGTATTAACGAAAGGAGACATCATCCTGATCATCAAATACCTGATCGAGTTGATTAACTCAAAAGCAGATGTGGATGATATCGACCACTTGTCTAACCGCCGTGTAAGAACGGTAGGTGAGCAATTATATGCTCAGTTCGGTGTTGGTTTGGCTCGTATGGCCAGAACAATCCGTGAGCGTATGAACGTTCGTGATAACGAAGTCTTCACTCCTATCGACTTGATCAACGCGAAGACATTGTCTTCCGTGATTAACTCATTCTTCGGAACAAACCAGTTGTCTCAGTTTATGGATCAGACCAACCCGCTGTCGGAGGTAACTCACAAGCGTCGTTTGTCTGCATTAGGACCTGGTGGACTTTCCCGTGACCGTGCCGGATTTGAGGTACGTGACGTTCACTACACGCACTACGGTCGTTTGTGTACGATTGAAACACCGGAAGGACCGAACATCGGTTTGATCTCTTCATTGTGTGTATTTGCGAAAGTGAATAAATTAGGATTCATTGAAACTCCATACCGTCCGGTAGATAAAGGAGTCGTTAACTTGAAAGATGAGCCGATTTACCTGACAGCAGAAGAAGAAGATGCAAAAACAATTGCACAGGCAAACGCGAAAGTAGACGAAAAAGGACAATTCCTTACTGAGTTTGTAAAAGCGCGCTACGAAGGAGACTTCCCGTTGGTGAACCCGGATCAGTTGAACCTGATGGACGTAGGTGCCAACCAGATTGCATCCATTGCCGCATCTTCCATCCCGTTCTTAGAGCACGATGATGCCAACCGTGCCCTGATGGGATCCAACATGCAGCGTCAGGCAGTTCCGTTGTTAAAACCATCTTCACCGATTGTTGGAACAGGAATCGAGCGCCTGGTTGCAAGAGATTCACGTGTATTGGTAAATGCAGAAGGTTCCGGAGTAGTAACGTATGTTGATGCCAATGAAATCGTAATCACATACGATTGGACGGAAGACGATAAATTAGTAAGTTTTGAAACGGAAGAAAAACGTTACAGCCTTACGAAGTTCCAAAAAACCAACCAAAGTACATGTATCAACCTCAAGCCGATTGTTAAGACAGGTGACAGAGTTGAAAAAGGACAGGTACTGTGTGAAGGATACGCAACACAACAAGGAGAGCTGGCATTGGGTCAGAACCTGAAAGTTGCCTTCATGCCATGGAAAGGATACAACTTCGAGGATGCGATCGTGATTTCTGAAAAAGTAGTACGCGATGATATCTTCACATCTATTCACATTGATGAATATACACTGGAGGTACGTGATACAAAACGAGGAATGGAAGAATTAACTTCCGATATTCCAAACGTTTCAGAAGAAGCAACAAAAGACCTGGATGAAAACGGATTGATCCGTATCGGAGCGGAAATCAAAGAAGGAGATATCCTGATTGGTAAAATCACGCCGAAAGGAGAAACAGATCCTTCTCCGGAAGAAAAACTATTGCGCGCAATCTTTGGTGACAAAGCTGGTGACGTGAAAGATGCATCGTTAAAAGCAGGACCTTCATTGAGAGGGGTTGTCATCGATAAAAAATTGTTCTCAAGAGCAGTTAAAGACCGCAAAGCGAAAGCACAGGACAAACCATTGTTGGAAAGCCTGGATTCAGAATACGAAAAGGATTATGCAGTCTTGAAAAAGCAATTGGTTGACAAATTATTGAAAATCATCGGTGAAGAGAAATCTGCAGGTGTATTCAATAACTTCCGTGAAGAGATCATCAAAAAGAGCTCAAAATTCACAGAAAAGAACCTGTATGCGATTGACTACACAATCATCAATCCGACAAACTGGACAGCTGATGCACGTTTGAATACATTGATCGGTCGTGTGTTGCACAACTTTACAATCAAGTCAAACGACATTCTCGGAGCATACAAGCGTAAGAAATTCCATATTTCCGTAGGAGATGAACTGCCAGCAGGTATCATCAAAATGGCAAAAGTTTACGTTGCGAAAAAACGTAAACTGAAAGTCGGGGACAAAATGGCGGGACGTCACGGTAACAAAGGTATCGTTGCCAATATCGTTCGTCAGGAAGACATGCCGTTCCTCGAAGACGGAACTCCGGTTGATATCGTGTTGAACCCGTTAGGGGTACCTTCCCGTATGAACCTTGGACAGATTTACGAAACTGTTCTTGGATGGGCAGGAGAAAAACTGGGTGTTAAATTTGCAACTCCAATCTTTGACGGAGCACATCCTTCAGAAATTGATGACTACTGTGAAAAAGCAGGAATTCCGAAATCAGGTAAAACATACCTGTACGACGGAGGAACGGGAGATCGTTTCCACCAACCTGCAACAGTGGGAATCATTTACATGTTGAAATTATCTCACATGGTGGATGACAAAATGCACGCACGTTCTATCGGACCATACTCGTTGATCACGCAGCAACCTCTTGGAGGTAAAGCACAATTCGGAGGTCAGCGTTTTGGAGAGATGGAGGTTTGGGCATTGGAAGCATTCGGTGCCGCTAACATCCTGCAGGAAATATTGACAGTGAAATCTGATGACGTGATGGGTCGTGCGAAAGCGTACGAAGCAATCGTTAAAGGAGACAACATTCCTGAACCGGGAATTCCTGAATCATTCAACGTATTGTTGCATGAGTTGAGAGGATTGTGTCTGAACGTATCATTGGATTAATTTTGAACTAAGAAACAAGCATTATCATGGCTTTTAGAAAAGAAACACCAAAAAAACAAAGTAGCTTCAACAAAATAACCATCTCTCTGGCTTCGCCGGAAGTGATTTTGGAGCAGTCTAGCGGGGAGGTTTTAAAGCCGGAAACGATTAACTATCGTACCTATAAGCCGGAACGTGATGGTCTTTTCTGTGAACGAATTTTCGGTCCTGTAAAAGATTATGAATGTCACTGTGGTAAATACAAGCGCATCCGATACAAAGGAATTGTTTGTGACCGTTGTGGTGTTGAAGTAACGGAGAAAAAAGTACGCCGTGAGCGTATGGGGCACATCTCATTGGTGGTTCCTGTAGCACACATCTGGTACTTCCGTTCACTTCCGAATAAAATCGGTTACCTGTTGGGGTTGCCAACAAAAAAACTGGATCAGATCATTTACTACGAACGTTACGTAGTCATTCAACCGGGGATCGCATCATCTGTAGATGGTTCGGTATTAAACAAAATGGATTTCTTAACGGAAGAAGAATACCTGGACATCCTGGATTCGTTGCCAAAAGAAAACCAATACCTGGAAGATACAGATCCAAACAAGTTCATCGCAAAAATGGGTGCGGAAGCACTACACGATTTGCTGAGAATGCTGGATTTGGAGCAAACATCTTATGATTTGCGTCACCAGGCAAACACTGAAACTTCTGTGCAACGTAAGCACGAAGCATTGAAGCGTTTGCAGGTGGTAGAATCCATGCGTGAATCTCAGGAACGTATTGACAACCGTCCGGAATGGATGATTGTAAAAGTAGTTCCGGTAATTCCACCTGAATTGCGTCCGTTGGTTCCGTTGGACGGTGGACGTTTCGCAACATCGGATTTGAACGACCTTTACCGTCGTGTGATCATCCGTAACAACCGTTTGAAGCGGTTGATCGAAATCAAAGCTCCGGAAGTAATCTTGCGTAACGAAAAACGTATGTTACAGGAAGCGGTTGACTCCTTGTTTGACAACTCAAGAAAATCTTCTGCAGTTAAGACAGAATCAAACAGACCGTTGAAATCCCTTTCTGATTCATTGAAAGGAAAACAAGGGCGTTTCCGTCAAAACTTGTTAGGAAAGCGTGTCGATTATTCAGCGCGTTCTGTAATCGTCGTTGGTCCTACATTGAAACTGCATGAGTGTGGTTTACCAAAAGACATGGCCGCTGAACTTTACAAACCGTTTATCATCCGTAAGATGATTGAGCGTGGAATTGTGAAAACAGTAAAATCTGCGAAGAAAATCGTTGACAGAAAAGAGCCGGTAGTTTGGGATATCTTAGAAAACGTATTGAAAGGACACCCTGTGTTACTGAACCGTGCCCCTACTTTGCACCGTTTGGGGATCCAGGCATTCCAGCCAAAATTAATCGAAGGAAAAGCGATTCGTTTGCACCCGTTGGTAACAACAGCATTCAACGCCGATTTCGATGGTGACCAGATGGCGGTTCACTTACCATTGGGTAACGCTGCAATCCTGGAAGCACAATTATTGATGCTGGCATCTCACAACATTCTGAACCCTGCAAACGGAGCACCGATTGCCGTACCTTCTCAAGACATGGTCCTTGGTCTGTACTATATCACAAAAGGAAAACGTTCTACGGAAACAGAAATTGTAAAAGGTGAAGGTGGTATTTTCTACTCTGCGGAAGAAGTAGAAATTGCATACAACGAAGGGAAACTGGATCTGCACGCCCACATCAAAGTGAAAGTGTACGATCTGAACTTCGATGGTGAATCGGAATTGATGTTGAAAGAAACAACATGCGGACGTGTATTGTTCAACCAGGTTGTACCACGTGAAGCAGGATATATCAATGACGTAATGACGAAAAAAGCATTGCGTGACATCATCGGACACGTATTGAAAGTTTCCGGAACAGCGCGTTCAGCGAAATTCCTGGATGATATCAAAGAATTGGGATATGAAATGGCATTCAAAGGAGGTCTTTCATTCAACCTGGACGACATTATCATTCCGAAAGAAAAAGCAATTTACGTTGAAAAAGCGGAAGACGATGTAAAAGAGGTGATGATGAACTATAACATGGGATTGATCACCAACAACGAACGCTACAACCAGATCATTGATATCTGGACGCATACCAACTCCCGATTGACACAAACATTGATGGATCAGCTGAAAAACGACCGTCAAGGGTTTAACTCCATCTACATGATGTACGATTCAGGAGCCCGTGGTTCGAAAGAACAGATTCGTCAGTTATCCGGAATGCGTGGATTGATGGCGAAACCGCAAAAATCAGGAGCAACAAGTCAGGAAATTATTGAAAACCCGATCCTTTCCAACTTTAAGGAAGGTCTTTCGATCTTAGAGTACTTTATCTCTACCCACGGTGCACGTAAAGGTTTGGCCGATACGGCATTGAAAACAGCCGATGCAGGTTACCTGACACGCCGTCTGGTAGACGTTGCCCAGGATGTGGTAATCAATGCAGAAGATTGTGGTACCTTAAGAGGACTTCACGCTACTGCACTGCGTAAAAATGATGAAATCGTTGAACCGTTATACGATCGTATTTTAGGACGTACATCTGTACACGATGTTTACGAACCTGAAACAGACAATCTGATCGTTGCTGCAGGAGAATTGATCTCCGAAGACGTGGCTGCGGCAATTGACAATGCAGGAATTGAGGAAGTTGAAATCCGCTCTGTATTGACATGTGAAATGAGAAGAGGGGTATGTTCGAAATGTTACGGACGCAACCTGTCAACTCACCGCCTGGCTCAGCACGGAGATTCAGTAGGTGTTGTTGCTGCACAATCCATCGGGGAACCAGGTACACAGTTGACACTACGTACATTCCACGTTGGGGGTACCGCTTCTAACATTGCTGATGAATCAGATTTGAAAGCAAAAATTTCAGGTAAACTGGAAATCGATGAATTGCGAACAATTACATCAAAAGACGCAAACGGAAGCAGCGTGGAAATTGTTGTCGGACGTTCAGCTGAATTGAGAATCATCGATGAGAAAACCGGAATTGTAGCGATGCACGCAAACATCCCTTACGGAGCTGAAATGAAAGTTGCTAACAACACGAAAGTGAAGAAAGGTGACGTGATCTGTAAATGGGACCCGTACAACGCTGTAATCGTTTCAGAAGTGGCCGGTAATGTTGTATTCGACAGTATCCAGGAAGGTGTTACGTTCCGTGAAGAAGTCGATGAACAAACAGGATTTACCGAAAAAGTAATTACTGAATCAAGAGATAAGAAAAAGAACCCTGCGATTCACATCGTTGACAAGAAAACGAAAGAAATCTTACGGGAATATTCATTACCGGTTGACGCACACATCGCCATTAAAGAAGGTGAAACAATTGAAGCAGGTAAAATCCTCGTTAAAATCCCGCGTAAAGCAGGTAAGACAGGGGATATCACCGGAGGTCTTCCACGTGTAACGGAGTTGTTCGAAGCACGTAACCCTTCCAACCCTGCAATTGTTGCTGAAATCGACGGTATTGCAGAATACGGCAAGATCAAACGCGGTAACCGTGAGATTTCGATTACGTCTAAATCAGGTGAAGTTCGCAAGTACTTGGTACCGCTTTCCAAGCACATCCTTGTACAGGAAAACGACTTCGTACGTGCAGGACAACCGTTATCTGACGGAGCAATTACTCCGAACGATATTCTGAACATTCAGGGACCTACAAAAGTACAGGAGTACTTAGTAAATGAAATTCAGGAAGTTTACCGTTTACAAGGGGTAAAAATCAACGACAAGCACTTTGAGGTGATCGTTCGTCAGATGATGTTAAAAGCAGAAATTGTTGATGCCGGAGACACACGCTTCCTGGAAGGTCAGTCCATCCACAAAGCGGATATCATGGAAGAAAACGATGCGATCTACGGTAAAAAAGTAGTGGTTGACGCAGGAGATTCTACAGAATTGAAAGCAGGACAAATTGTTTCTGCGCGTAAATTGAGAGATGAAAACTCACAATTGAAACGCGCTGACAAGAAACTGGTTGACGCAAGAGATGCCGTTCCTGCAACTTCTACTCCATTGCTTCAGGGTATCACACGTGCTTCCCTTCAGACACAATCGTTTATTTCTGCGGCATCGTTCCAGGAAACAACGAAAGTATTGAATGAGGCTGCTGTTGCCGGAAAAGAAGACCACTTGTTAGGATTGAAAGAAAACGTTATCGTTGGACACTTGATCCCTGCAGGTACCGGAGTTCGCAGATTCCAGAAAATGGTTGTTGCCGACAAAGAACAATACGAAGAATTAGTTGATAGAAAATAATCATTCGTAAATGATACAAAAAAGGGATCTGTCAATAGACAGATCCCTTTTTTAATGGACGTAATCAACCGGAGATCATTTGAAATATAGCACACTCCCTCACCTGCAATTCATTGTTTCGTTATCTTTGCCACGTAAGCAACTTCATGAACACATTACACCACGACATATTTACAATCAAGGATGAAACAATGTTTAACCGTATTGCGCTTGATGTTTTTCAATATCAATACAACAACATCCCGGTTTATCGTCAATTTGTTGAACAATTAAATAAAATACATCCGCAACATTACAGCGAAATTCCCTTCTTACCGATTTCCTTTTTCAAAACACATAAAATCTGTAAGGAAAATACGCCCGAAGACGTACTGTTTATGAGTAGCGGAACAACCGGACAAATCCGCAGTAAACATTATGTTGAAGATTCATCTTTATATATTCGTTCATTTGAACAAGCCTACCACCTGTTGATTGGCGGCCCGAAGAAACAGGTGATCCTCGCATTGCTTCCCAATTATATCGAGCAGGGAAATTCCAGTCTTGTCTTTATGGTTGACCATCTGATTAAACAAAGTGGTGATCCGTTATCCGGGTTCCTGCTCAACCAACCGGAAGAAGTGCTGAAACGATACGAAGAAGCCGTTATACGCGGAAAAGAAATTGTTGTTTTCGGTGTCTCATACGCATTGTTGGATCTGGCGGAAAAAGGATTTTCCTTTCAACATGCCCGGATCATTGAAACCGGTGGAATGAAAGGAAGAAGAGAAGAACTTTCAAAATCCGAGTTGCACGAACGGCTCAAAACAGGAATGCATGTCGAATACATTTCATCGGAATATGGAATGACCGAGCTGCTATCTCAGGCCTACAGTAATAAAAACGGGGTGTTTGAATGCCCTCCCTGGATGAAAATCTGTATCCGTGATATCAACGATCCGTTTTCATATACAGCTGACGGTAAAAGCGGAGGAATCAATGTCATTGATCTGGCAAATATCAACAGTTGCAGTTTTATTGCAACGGAAGACCTGGGAAAAAAAAGAGGGGAAACCTTTGAAATATTAGGTAGAATCGACTTATCTGACCTTCGGGGGTGTAATTTACTGGTTCAATAAAACCGCTCATACACTGTGCAATTTCTGAAATCAAAGGTGTGAAATGACGGAAAAAGAAACCCGAAAATAAATCGCCCGAATAAGTGACTTTAACCACTGAGCATCAGCATACTTAACTAAATCAAAATCAATGAAAACTGATAAAACTGCACAAATAATTTTGATAATTGAATGTTTGTTTTTTTCTTTGTTGCCGATTAACCTTTAAAAATTAGAAAAGATGTCTGATATTAAAACAAGAGTAGTAGCGATTATCGTTGATAAATTGGGAGTTGAGGAAAGCGAAGTAACAGCTGGTGCAAGCTTTACAAATGACCTGGGAGCAGATTCTTTGGATACTGTTGAGTTGATCATGGAATTTGAAAAAGAATTCAACATCGCTATTCCAGACGATCAAGCTGAGAACATTCAAACTGTTGGTGACGCCATTTCTTACATCGAGAAAAACGCTTAATCATAAACGTTAATTGAATTAATATTTTCTTGAATCACATTTTATGCAATTAAAAAGAGTTGTTGTAACTGGAATGGGGGCGCTTACCCCAATTGGTAATACCTTAAATGAATATTGGGAGGGATTGCTTGCGGGTAAAAGCGGAGCTGCTCCAATTCAGCAATATGATGCATCGTTATTCAAGACACAATTTGCCTGCGAGCTTAAAAACTTCAACATTGAAGATTTTATTGATCGCAAGGAAGCAAGAAAATTAGATCCATTTGCACAGTATGCCATGGTTTCTGCAACAGAAGCCGTGGTAGACTCTGCAATCATGGAATCCAATCCGAACCTGGATAGAATCGGGGTTATCTGGGGATCCGGAATCGGGGGACTGAAAACGTTTCAGGATGAGGCACAGGCTTTCTTCGGAGGCGACGGAACTCCGCGGTTCAATCCGTTCTTTATTCCTAAAATGATTGCCGACATAGCGGCAGGTCACATTTCCATCAAGTATGGATTCAGAGGGCCAAACTATGTGACTGTTTCTGCATGTGCTTCTTCCACCAATGCCATTATCGACGCATTCAACACCATTCGTTTGGGGAAGGCGGACGCAATTGTAACCGGAGGTTCCGAAGCATGTGTCAATGAAATGGGGATGGGTGGATTCAACGCCCTGAAAGCCCTTTCTACCAGAAACGACTCACCGGAAACTGCTTCCCGTCCGTTTGATTTAGACAGAGACGGTTTTGTATTAGGTGAAGGTTCCGGGGCACTGATCCTGGAAGAGTTAGAACACGCCCTGGCCAGAGGCGCAAAAATCTACGCCGAAGTTATCGGAGGAGGTATGTCGGGTGACGCATATCACATCACAGCACCACACCCCGATGGATTAGGAGCAAAGAACACTATGTTGGCGGCGTTAGATGATGCCAATGTCGCTCCTTCTGAAATTGATTATATTAACGTACATGGTACTTCTACTCCACTTGGTGATATTGCGGAAGTAAAAGCAATTCAACAGGTGTTCGGTGACCATGCGTACGATTTGAATATAAGTTCCACAAAATCAATGACCGGTCACTTGTTAGGAGCTGCGGGTGCTATTGAAGCCATTGCTTGTATCATGGCTGTTCAACACGACATCGTACCTCCTACAATTAATCACTTTACTGATGATCCTGAATTGGATCCTAAATTGAATTTTACATTTAACGCTCCTCAAAAAAGAACGGTGAATGTTGCTCTTTCTAATACATTTGGTTTTGGTGGACATAATACAAGTGTGATAGTTAAGAAATTTTCAAAATAATTGCAGTTTTTAATTCGCTTTTTTGGTTCGGGAAAAAATGAGGCTCAACTCACATTGATTCGCTTCATCATATCGCGTTTTGGCTACCGCCCGAAAAAAATCAGTTATTTCGAACAGGCAATTACACACAAATCCAACGCCAACAGCAAATACATTGATTCCAATGAACGCCTGGAATTTCTGGGTGATGCAATCATTGATGCCGTTGTTGCAGAATTCTTATTTGCACGCTTCCCGAACGAAGATGAAGGGTACCTGACAAAGATCAAATCAAAACTGGTTAGCCGGAAAACCCTTTCGGAAATCGCTGAAGAGATGGAAATCCGGCAAGTACTCCGCTATCACAAAGGACGGTCCATCAACATCAATACACTGGAAGGAAATGCATTTGAAGCCATTATCGGCGCAATCTACCTCGATGGTGGTTTTGAACAGGTACGACAAACCCTGGAACAGCATGTATACCGGAAATATGTCAACATCAACAAAGTCCTCGAAGAAGAAATTGATTTTAAATCCAAACTATTTATCTGGAGTCAGCGCAACAAATTGAGTATCGATTTTGAGATTATTAGTGAAGTCAACAAAGGAAGCAGTTGGGAATATAAAGTGATTGTGCTTATCAACGAACAGAAATACGGTCTGGGAACAGGTTCCTCTAAAAAAGCAGCAGAGCAGGTTGCCGCGAAGGAAACACTGGAATTAATCGGAGTAATTTGATGTGATATAGTGATATCGCAATAATGCGATATGCAGATATGTCAATATGTGCAAATAAGCATATCTCCCCGCTACAAAAACGATTTAGTTTTTCATTTACTACCATTTTTTAACTAAATTTGCACCTCATTCGGAATAGGATATGCAATTATTGGACGGTAAAAAGACATCTGCTGACATTAGAGTAGAATTAGCAGAAGCAGTAAAACAACGCAAAGCTCAGGGAAAGAAAATACCTCATCTTGCTGCAGTCCTGGTAGGAAACGACGGTGGTTCGCTGACCTATGTCAACGCGAAAGTAAAATCCTGTGAAGACATCGGGTTTGAAAGTACCCTGATCCGATACGATGACTCCATTTCCGAAGAAGCATTGCTGAAAAAAATCAACGAATTGAACGAAGATCCGAACATCGATGGTTTCATCGTCCAGTTGCCGTTGCCAAAACACATTGATGAGCTGAAAATAACACAAGCCATCAGCCCTTCTAAAGATGTAGACGGTTTTCACCCGCAAAACCTGGGAAATATGGTCCTGAATCTTCCGGGATTTTTACCTGCTACCCCTGCCGGAATCCTTGAACTGATCAAACGAAACGGAATTGAAACCTCCGGCATGCACTGCGTGGTCATCGGAAGAAGCAACATTGTCGGGTCTCCGATGAGTATCCTGCTGGCACGAAATGAAAGTCCGGGAAACTGTACGGTCACCCTGGCACACAGCCGAACGAAAAACCTCGGGGAAATTTGCAGACAGGCGGATATCATCATTGCAGCGATCGGTCGCCCGGGATTCGTAACCGCTGAAATGGTCAAAGAAGGAGCTGTAGTGATTGATGTGGGAACAACACGTGTAGAAGATCCCTCCCGTGAACGTGGATGGCGTCTGTGCGGAGATGTTGATTTTGAAAACGTAGCACCTAAATGTTCGTTTATTACACCGGTTCCCGGAGGTGTTGGTCCGATGACAATTGCTTCCCTGATGATCAATACACTGAAAGCCGTTGAGCTGAAAGGATTGTAGTATTTTTTGTTAAAAATCGAAAATCCGATTCAAAATTCACATTGAACTGTTGATCATATTTCGTTCTTGCTGATTTTCACAACAAGTTCTCCCCTATTTTTACCGTGGATTATACTTTTTTGTCCAAAAAACCGTTAGTAACTATACGTAAACTCATTTTTTGGTAACAATTTTGCTGTACATCCGTAGAAGGTTGTAACTTCTTATACTTTTTTAGTCATGGAATTATTAGTTGTATCAAATAAGCAGGACATCAACAAATCGCGCATATTGGCAATTGCGATCATTGCTGTCCTGGTGCTGTTAATTAGCTTAATTCACATTTCGAGTGTGACGGATCCTCCTGTACATTCTCCCACGACTAATGAAGTGCCGCTGGAATTCATGGAATTGAATTTTGAACCGAAAGCCAAACAAGGAGGTTCTCCGGGTGGAAGCGGAAAAGCTTCCGATGATCCGTTGAATAAAACAAATCCACCACAGCAAACAGAAATGCTTTCGACGAAAGACCCGAATGCCACTTCCCTGCAATCCGGAAAATCAAATAAAACAAATTCAGATAAACCGTCTGAGAATACAGCTTCCACAACCAACAACAAAAATCCTATTTTCGGAGGAAAAGGAGGTGCCGGAGGAGGAAATGATTCCGGAAGCGGAGGTATTATCGGGAACGACAACGGAAAAGGCGGTAAAGGTACCGGGACAGGAAACGGAGATGGTGACGGAAGCGGAAAGGCACGTGTGCGCTACAATGAAATTTCTACCGATAACATTTATACCAACTCACTGATCAAAGTGACTCTGATCCTGAATGTAGATGAAAATGGAAAAGTAATCGGCACCCGTGTAGTCGGAAAAGAAACCACGACCAATGACCAAAGCATTATCAGCAAAGTGGCTTCCGCATGTAAGTCACAATTGAAATACGCCAAAGGTTCCGGTGTAACCGAAGAATATTACCACATCTGGATTCAGCCTCAATAATTTGTTCGCGTGACAGTAACAACATACCGGGAAGCAACTGACTGGTTGTTTCAACAATTTCCTTCGTACCAGCACATTGGCGGAAAAGCCTATAAACCCGGATTGGAACACATCAACCGCTTGTTGGCATATTTCGGAAACCCGCAACACGATTTGCGCTTCATTCACGTAGCGGGAACAAACGGAAAAGGTTCTACCTGTTCTATGCTGGCTTCTATTTTAACAGAAGCAGGAAACACGGTGGGGTTATTTACTTCCCCGCACATTCAGGATTTCCGGGAACGTATCCGGGTAAACGGAATAATGGTCAGTGAAGCATTTGTAATGGAGTGTACACAGCAAATTCAACAGGCGGAACTCGGATTTGAGCCTTCGTTTTTCGAGATCAGTTTTCTGATGGCTCTCTTGTACTTTAAAGCATCTGAGTGTAATGTGTGTGTAATCGAAACAGGTTTGGGAGGACGACTGGACGCGACAAATTGTATTACACCTTTGATTTCACTGATTACCAACATCAGTATTGAACATACACAATTCCTGGGAAATACCATTCCGGAAATTGCCGGAGAAAAAGCAGGAATTATTAAAAATGACATTCCGGTTGTGATCGGTGAGCGGGAACAGGAATCTTCCGTGGTATTTGACCGCACAGCACATGAAAAAAATGCTCCTTTGACGTACGCTTCTGATGCAAAAATCACGTTCCCTTCAGAATTCCCATTGTTAGGAACATACCAACAGGCGAATTACAAATTGGTTGTAACGGCATTGAAGGTGCTGCGCACCGATTTCCCTGTTTCAAACGGACATATTTCAGCAGGATTAACGAATTTAGCCCAAAACACCGGTTTTTATGGTCGCATGCAGGTTGTCGGAGCACATCCAACGGTCATCTTTGATGTTTCTCACAACGAAGCGGGAATCAAAGCAACACTGGATTATTTTTCGGATAAACAAAACCTGTTCATTGTTTATGGAACAAGTGCTGACAAGAACCTGGATGCCATCTTCCCGTTATTTCCCCGGGAGAGTCATTATTTCTTTACGGAATTTACCAACGAGCGTTCTGCAACCATAGGTAAATTACGCGAATTTTCATCCAAATACGGAATTGACGGAACATTTTTTCAATCTGCTGCGACAGCGCTGGAAGCAGCAAAAAGTACTGCAAATAAAACAGATACAATTTTAGTATTTGGCAGTTTCTTTTTAATTTCAGATTTTTTTGAAAAAAAATAAAAAAAGTGCTTGCAGATTCAAAAAAATGCCTTAGATTTGCACCCACAAATGACAAGCGAGTCAGTTGAAAAATAAAGAAGGGGAATTAGCTCAGCTGGTTTAGAGCATCTGCCTTACAAGCAGAGGGTCGGCGGTTCGAACCCGTCATTCCCCACCAAAAAAAGCGAATTACGGAAGTAGTTCGCTTTTTTCTTTTTGTACCTCAATACTCACTCTTTCCGGGCTTTTTTCTTTTTGCAGAGCAGAGAGTGAGGGTATGGTTCGAAGATCGATTTAAGTCTTCCTCTTCGGAGAGGAAGTAAGGGAGAGGACAAGTCCAAATCTTTCGCACACCCCTGATCTGATTCAGTTTTCCAAAACTTCTGGTGGTTTCCATTCACTTTTGCCCGAAAGATGCTTTATTTCAGATTTTTTTGATTACTATTGAGGAATTAATGTGATGCGAACTACTTTCTGAAGCTCTGTTTCTCTAACAGTTGATAATTCAGCTCAAAACCCGCTATTAACCATTAATATTCAGTATATAAGCAAGTTATGTGTAATTTTGGACAACTATAGCAAATACGAATATAACTTAGATCTGATGGAGAGACCACGATTTAATAAACTAAGTACGAGTTGGTTCTTGCCCGAACCAGTCAGAAATTAATGTAATAAAAACAAATATGAGTTGGTCAAATGGTACATTATTTCTGCTGAAAGAAAAACAAAATCCTAAAGACTTTGTAACCGAATTGATTGAAAGACTCAAAACAATCGGATGGAAATTAGCTTTGAGCGAAGAATCGGTTTGCTTTAATGATTCCGTCAGCGGAGAAGAAAAAGAATCTGTTTACTTTGAGGAAGAAACAAGTGAGGAAGAAATTATTGACTTGTTAGTTTCTTGGAAGGGTTTAGGGATGTTGGTGTTTTTTGTTCCGGAATTTGAATTTCCTGTTGTAGTCGATTTTATCTCGTGGGATGATGTTTCACTTGGAGGATTTACCGTTGAATGTAACGGAAAAGACAACTTATTTTTTTCCGCCCCTGAAAAACATAAGAGTATCATTTATAAAATTGCGGAATTTGCCCGTTTTAAATTAGTTGTCGGAGATGTAGAAAATTATAGTGTCCACTACAATTTATCTGCGATTCTTGAAAAAGCAAAAGAAAATCATTTTGAAATTCTGTTGACGAACATAAATTAGATAACATGGGCTTTGCACATCATATTAGAAAAACCCGAAATGAATAAAAAAATAAAATTGATTTACTTAATACTCATATTGACACTGAACTTTTCTTGCGTTGAAAAGGGTTCAACCGGCAAAGAAACAAACAAGCCGGAATTGGTAGCGACTTCAAAAACCGACACCTTGAAATTTACTTCGGGAATACGCGCTATCTTTCAGGACAGTAAAGGCAATTATTGGTTTGGAAGTCATAATGAAGGTGTCAGTTTTTACAATGGAAAATCATTTGAATACTTTACAACGAATGAAGGTTTATCCGACAATCAAATCCGTTCAATCCAAGAAGACAAGGATGGAAAAATTTGGTTTGAAACTGCAAAAGGAGCAAGTGTGTATGACAACGGAACGTTTACCACTTATTCAACACATTTTAATAACCCAAGATATGAATGGAATGAAACTAATGGAGATTTATGGTTTTATGCAGGCGAAGATGGCGGTATAAATCGTTTTGACGGAATAAATATGAACTATTTAATTTTCCCCCTCCCCCCCAATAAAAATCCTGATAATACTTATGGCGTAACTGATATCTTAACAGATAAAAATGGGAACGTTTGGATTGCGACTTATGCAGCATTATTTAACTATGATGGTAAAATGGTAAATATCTTTGATAATGAAAAATTAAACCTAAAAGATAATGAACTGTTGCATATCAGAAGTGTGTTGGCAGATTCAAAAGGTCGGATTTGGATAGGAAATAACGGGATTGGCGTTTTGCTAATGGAAGGTAATTCAATCATAAATTTTTCTGAAAAGAATAATTTAATCCATCCGACAAGCACAAGAAGAGGCGATACATCACAACCAGGTACACTTGAACACGTTTTTGCTATGGAAGAAGATTCAGAAGGCAATATTTGGTTTGGAGATCGAGATACAGGAGCCTGGAAATATGACGGTAAAACGTTGACAAACTATCCAATTAATGACACACTAACGAAGCCAATGATTTGGACTATTTATAAAGACAACAAAAACAATTTACTTTTTGGAATGGCAGACGGAAATATATTTAAGTTTAACGGAAAGGGGGTTGAAAAGCAATTTTAAGAACTACATACACACAGCAGCAGTTAGTAGCAAGGCTAAGACGACACAGAGAATGAAGAAAATATTGACAATTCTAATAGGACTTTTTACTGTTTTAACCTCATTTGGTCAAGAGGAAAAATGTTGTGAAACACACGTTTACGAAGGCTACATCCTGACAGATCAGAACAAGCGACTTGAAATAAATCTGAATTTTTTAGTTCTTCTTGACTCGACAATGGTAGGTTCATATTACTACAATCCGAATCGGGGTTCACTAAAATTAGTCGGAAAATTAACTGCGGACCATTCATTTTACTTAATTGAACGTGATACATCAGACAGCATCACAGGTTACTTCAGCGGGCAACTTGAAACTGCATTCAAAAAAGCAACGGGTAAATGGACAGACGGACAAAAAAGCAGAGCGTATACATTTGAAATCAATCAAGTAATTGGAAAATCATATTGGGACGTTCTTAAAAAAAATCGAGCTCTATTTGAATACACCGACATTAAAACGGTAATTAAGGAAAAAGAAAAAGTGCTGAGCATTAACGTTGCAAGTCAAGGACTGAAAAAACTTCCAAAAAAACTTTCTCAGCTTGAAAAAATTGTTTCAATAAATCTCTTAGGAAACGAATTTGAGTCTTTTCCGACTGTTTTAAGCAAGTTGACGACCTTGGACGAAATATCTTTAAGTTCAAACAATCTAAAATATGTAGGGCCAGAAATTGGTAATCTTAAAAATGTACGCATTTTAATAATGAACAATAACCAATTGACAGAATTACCGAAACAAATTGGTGAATTGACAAACCTGCTATATTTAGAAATCGGGAATAATCAATTAACGACATTACCTGATGAAATCAAGTATTTGACAAACCTTCAAGAATTACATATAGAGAGAAATAAGTTAAGCGACAAGGAAAAGGAAAGAATTAAAAAATTATTGCCCAAATGCGTAATACACTTTTGACAGAATTAAAGAAATATATTGACAGGTTAAACCCAATTTCGGCAGACAGTTGGGATAAATTGAGCAGTATATTTACTGAAAAAGAAATCGTCAAAGGCGACTTTTTTATTACGGAAGGGCACGTTGCCACTCAAATCGCTTTTCTGCAAGATGGAATCATAAGGGCTTTTTACAGTAACCGTGAAGGACATGAATACAATAAACACTTTTTTGTTTCGCCTTGTTTTATTGGCGGCTATGCATCACTCATAACAGGTACACCAAATCAGATTAACCAACAGGCCTTATCTAATTGCACCGTTTTTATAGCGAACTATTCGGACTTTAAGGCGCTCTTCGACAAACATCCTGATATCGAAAGGGCGGCAAGAAAGTTGGCTGAATTATTTTTTGTACACAAAGAACAAAAAGAAATCGAAATCGTTTTGTTAGATGCCGACAAACGGTATTTGCTTTTTCAAAAAGAATACCCGCAATTAGAACAACAAGTCCCCCAATACCATATCGCTTCCTATTTAGGGATTACTCCTACGCAATTAAGTAGAATCCGACGGAAATTTACAGGCAAGTAGATTTCTTTACATATGTAAATGTAGTTCATTTTAAAAAGTTCGAGATTTACCATTCAAATTTCAAACAGGGTCAAAATGAAATTAACAGGTAACACCATTTTAATAACCGGCGGTTCATCGGGAATAGGTTTAAGTTTGGCAAAGGCATTTCTTGAACTCAACAACAAAGTAATAATTACGGGGAGAAATCTTGAACGATTAGAAAAAATAAAAGCCCAATTCCCTAATATTTCAATTTTCCGATGTGAGCTTTCAGACACCAATTCAATCAATGAATTGGTTACATTTATTGAGCAAACAGTTCCGGATGTGAATATTTTATTGAACAATGCAGCTATACAATACAATTACAGTTTTCTGGAAAGCAACAATCTGATCGATAAAATAGACTATGAAGTAAGTACGAATCTAATTGCTCCAATGAAATTGACAGCATTGTTGCTACCTGTTTTAATGAAAAATTCGGAAAGTGCAATTATCAATGTAAGCAGCGGGCTTGCTATCTCACCCAAAAAGTCTGCTTCGGTTTATTGTGCTACAAAATCTGCCATTCACAGTTTTACTAAGACACTTCGGTATCAATTGAAAGACACAAACATCAGGGTTTTTGAAATTATTCCGCCATTAGTAGAAACTCCTATGACAAACGGACGGAGTACAACTAAAAGGATACCTCCTGAGCAACTGACGAAAGAATTTTTAAAAAATTTCCAGGTCAACACTTTTGAAAGTTACATTGGAAAATCAAAATTATTACGGCTCATACACAGATTTTCGCCAAAACTTGCTGACAAAATCATGCGAGACGGAACATAAGTGAAAACAGGATGCGACTTTTTACGTAGTAACATAAAACCCCGGTAACCTGAATCGTGTGATGAGAACCTTTCTTGGTTGGTAAAAAACTGCAGGAAGGAAATCCCACAAACGCTTGTCAGATTGTTTTACAATTTGAATAAAACAGGCAGTAACATCTCAATAACTCACTCTTGATCTGATCAACGAACTGGAAGTACCCACAGAAGTCTTGTGGATTTAATAAGCACTTTTACTTCACATCAAAGATCAATTCACTTTGGTTGGCTTCGCCGAAGAACTCATTGGCAATAGTCATCAGATCTTCTGCTGTAATGGAGTCTATTTCGTTGTAAATATCCGTAATCGTATCAATCTGGTCGAACAACAACAAACTTTTTCCCAATCCGAGCATCAGGCCGGAGTTTCCTTCCAGCGATAACGCGATTTGCCCCTTCAGTTGCTCTTTGGCACGATTCAGTTGCAAAACACTCAATTTCTTTTCACGTAGCAACCGGAGCTCTTTTTGAACCAATTTAAGGGACTTGTCGAGGTATTTGGAATCCGTTCCCAGGTAGATGCTCCAGAACCCGGTGTCGACATACGGTGTATAATTGGCTTCTACACTGTACGAATAACCATGTTTTTCGCGAATGGAAAGTGTCAGGCGGGAATTGAGTGCCGGACCTCCCAAAATATTCGTCAGTAAAGTCATTCCACGGCGGGAAACATCATTGTATCCGGGTGCCAATCCTCCCATGATGGCATGGGTCTGGTAATTCCCAAACGATTCTTTAAGTTTAAACGTAGGATTCGGTTGAAAGATTTCCAACTCATGTGAAACAGCAGCCGCGTTTTCATTGGAAAAGTATTTTTCTACCAGGTAGTTTACTTTTTTCAGGGATTCACTTCCCACATATGAAACAACCATGTTCTTTACCGTAAAAAACCGCGAAATATAGGCTTGTAGGTGTTCTTTCGTAAAACTGCGAACGGATTGTTCGGTTCCCAGGATATTGCCTCCCAGTGCGTGTCCTTTGAATAAATGGGATTCGAAATCGTCAAAGATGCGATCTCCCGGAGAATCCAGGTAAGAATTCAGCTCATCCAACACCACTTCTTTTTCTTTTTCCAACTCTTTTTCAGGGAATGTAGAATGAAACGTGATATCGGAAACTAATTCGATCGCTCGTTCTAAATACGCGTTTGTAAACGATCCGTAAATAACGATTTCCTCTTTTGCCGTGTAAGCATTCAGCTCCCCTCCTACCGAATCGAGGCGGGAAAGGATGTGAAATGCCCGCCGCTTCCCGGTTCCTTTGAAGATGCTGTGCTCAATGAAATGCGCCAACCCTTCTTCATGTGCCCGTTCGTAACGGGAGCCCGCGAGTACATTCACGCCAAAGTGCCCCACAACAGTGTCTTTGTGCAAATAAACCAAGCGCAACCCGTTTGGAAAATGAATAATCTCGGGGTGAATATCGTACATGTTGTTAATCAAATGTGGTGATTGCCCGCTGTTTTTTTAACGGGTATTAAGTTAGGGGTTGAGGCGTCCGACATTCCAGTTTTCACCCTCTTTTTTAAAGACGAACCGGTCGTGCAGACGGGAAGGACGTCCCTGCCAGAATTCAACCAATTCTGCCCGTACTGCGTATCCTCCCCAATGAGGCGGTCGCGGAACTTCACCCGGAAATTTTTCAGCATATTCATGCACACGTTGTTCCAGTTCGGTTCTGGAAATTAACTGTTCAGACTGGTTACTCGCCCATGCTCCGATCTTGCTGCCTCTTGGCCGGGATCGGAAATAAGCATCGCTGACTTGTTCCGGAACTTTGTAACACAATCCGTCAATACGGATTTGTTGCTGCAATGCAGGCCAGAAGAACAACATGGAAATCTTATTATTACCGGCAAGGTCTTTCCCTTTGTGCGAATGATAATTGGTATAGAAGATAAACTCTCCGTTGATTAACTCTTTCAGGTAAACAATCCTTCCGGATGGCTGCCCTGTGGTATCAACTGTTGAAACAACACATGCATTGGCTTCGGCAACTCCCTTATCCACGGCATTTTTCATCCATTGATTGAACAAATCAAACGGGTTGGTTCCCACAACATCTTCGAGCCTTGCCAGATCAAAGTCACGATGGTCATTCCGTAAATCTTCTAAAAAATCTTCCACTACTATTGGTTTTATTCTTCGTCGGCGTATTCGTCTTCAATATCGCTGTCCACCTCGTCCGCTTCCTCTTCTTCTATCTCTTCATCGACATCAGAACCTGCTGCACTGAACACGACTCCTTTCCCCGGAGAAGCTTGCTCCAACTCAAAATCTTCAGCCGGACGACGGGAAATTTCCCGGTCGAGGTTTTCAGAAGGTGGAAAAATATCGACAATCGGTGAGAAAATAATCGAAGGGATGTTAAAGTCTACCATCAATGTTGACAACGATTCCTGAATGCGTTCGTACGCTTCTTTTGCAGTTTCCGCAGAAACCAAAAACGTTTGTGATACTTTCTTTGTCTTCTCCGAATCGTGCTCTGCAGATTCATACGTTACCTTGCATTTCCACCACGTAGAAGCATCGTCATAAGCAAAAATATCGTGTAACTCCGTTCTGGAAATACTTACCACATCAAATTCTCCCCGGATGATTGCCCCCAGTTCTTCATAAATACGTGCTTCAGCATCCGTAAAGGTCAGTGCTGATAACAAATAAGGTTCAGAAACACGTTTAAACGTGCCGTTTTCTAATTGTTTGGTATATTTTACTTTTACTGTAAACCAGTTATTCATTTCGTTGAATTTTATCTTGTTCTATGAATACAAAGATAGTCACGAAGAAAGGAATTTACTTGTTTTTTACCCTGAATTATTTCAACAATCAGCGATCTCCCGACTGTTATTCAATTATTTTCCCGATTCCGATTGAGAAACCGACATTGAAAGCAATCATTTGGAACAACCCATTGGAAGCATACTCATTGTTTACAACTTCACCCGAATACATATTCGTCATGTATTCCCGCTGACGGATTTTTCCCGGACTCAGTCGGTACGAAGCAGCAACAAAAACGGCAAGTCTGTTTTTCAGGACAAAAGAAACCAATACGGACGGCTCTACTACGAATGACCAACGTTTTTCCATTTTCGTATACATGCGGGCAGCATAATAATTATTCGTCCCGTGTTCTTTCAAAAAATATTCCACTCCGGAAGGTGCATAATTCATTGCACCTACATTCAACCCGAACTGGTAATTCCATCGTTTTTTGACGAGTCGGTATACCCCTCCGGCAGCAAGAAAATGAGCCGAAACGGGAAGTTGCTCGTTTGGACGGACGATCTCTTCCAAATAAAAATCCGGGCTGTAATACGCTTCCAGCGATTCTCTTGGCTGTCCCACATCTTTTCCTGTTGTAATAGCAGAAGCAACACTCCCCTTCAGGTTCAATCCGATGTGTTTTGTTAAAAAAACAGTTGCCGACAACCCTATCCCGGTATAATCTCGTTCCATTGTTGCAACTGGTATGTCATTGCTGGAATTAAACCGATGAACGTAATCAAATCCCGGTTGTAGTGTAACTCTGTAATATTCCGCCTGAGAAAATGCGGAAAAAAGCCCCGTTAAAAAACAGGTACATAAAATCAATCGGATCATAAACTTAAGGTAATAGAAGGTAATGTTTGTTGAAACAGTTCTCCGTTTCTTGTATAGACACGGATTGTAAACTGATGATTTCCTGCATGCTCAGGAAGCTTTAACAGGAGCATATTCACTTCTTCTCGTTTGGGTTGAAGGTACATGTCATCAAATAAAATACGCCGTTCTCCCCCCAAATAGTCCATTGGCAGATAATAGGAATAGGGTTTAAAAATTGAAAAGCAGTTAATGAGATTGGTTCCTGCAGGATGAGTTGCATCAAAATCTTCCGTTGAGTAGACCACAAGTGAATCAATCGGGTTTACAGGGACATAATAATGTGATGTTTTACCATTATTTCCCATAGCATAACACGCAGGAAACAATGAAACTGTTTCCATCGGGTCTATTTGACAGATTCCCGCTTCATCCATGTATTTCAATTGCAACCTCAACCCGAAAGCTTGCGCGGCGACCGTATCACTCATGGCTGTTTGCGGTGAAGCATAGGTATTGTCTATGGGTAATACATCTATGGAACATAAGGTAACCGGAATTTCCCGGTAGTCTGCTTTCTTCATACATGAAAAGCAGCAGAAGCATAATAGAGTAGCTGTGAATGTCTTTCTCAACATCGGTTATCAATTAAATGTGTTTACACATCCAATAACGAAGTGATCTGACGAATGGTTGAAAAAAAATCCGTCCCGAAGCCGGAACGGATTTCATTATCCTATTAATGTGAGTAAACCAGAGTACTTACTTTCTCACGATCAGTTTTTGTGTTTTCGATCCTTTTTTACCTTCAATGCTCAACAAGTAAACACCAGCCTTGACATCTGTCAAATCCATTGACAACGCTGAATTAGCCGCAGTTGAAAACAACACTTTCCCGGTCATATCCAGTAAACGCACCGTACTTTCAGCAGGAATATTACTGATGGTTACATTGTCTGAAGCAGGGTTCGGATAAATCGACAATCCTTCCAGTTGTTCTTTCTCAATTCCAAGATTACTGATGGTAACACATTCCGAAACAACCGTACAATTTGCCTGTGTAATGATCAACACACTGTATTGTCCGTTTTGTGTCGGTGTATACGTTCTTGAAGTCGCTCCCGGAATCGGGTTTCCTGTTCCGCAATCCAACCACTGATACACTGCATTTTCCTGGTCAGCTGTCAGTGTCGCTCCGCTTTGTGTCACCTCATTCGTCACCTGATTCACTGTCACATTGATCGTTTGAGCCGCAGATGTCCCGCATTGATTGACCGCAGCAACAGAAACAGATCCTGACGCAGTACCAACTGTCAAATTGATCGAGTTGGATGTACTGGTTCCTGTCCAGTCAGCCGGGAAATTCCATACATATCCCGATGCCAGCGGGTTCATCGCTACACTATACGCAGCTGTTTCTCCCTGGCAGAATGTTGTATTTCCGGTAATTGTTACAGGTTGTGCAGGAACATCCGACGTTGTTACATTCATAATACGCACCGGTGATGTACCGCATGCATTTTCAGTTGTTACAGTGATCGCGCCATTGTTTGCAGCGGCAGTCACATCAATTGTATTCGTTGTACTTGTACCTGTCCACCCTGAAGGAACGGTCCATGTATAGGTATCAACAGAAGGGTCATGTACGACAGAAAATGTTCCTGTTGTACCAACACACATCGGTGTGGTTCCCGAAATAACGGATGGTTGCGTAGGAAGCGGTGTTGTTGTAATTGTCAATGTTTGAGGAGTAGAAACACCGCACACATTAACTGCTTCAACCGTAACATCTCCGCTGTCGCCTCCCGCCATTACATCAATGGTATTTGTGACGCTGGAGCCGGACCAATCCGATGGCAATGTCCAGTTGTAACTTGTCGCATTCGGATCCTGCGTGACCGAATAATTTTGAACAGTCCCTTCACATAGTGCATCTTCTCCGGCAATAATACCCGGTTGAGCAGGAATCAAACAATACGTAATCCGCACTTCTCCTCTTGCTCCGTTTCCTCCCTGGCTGCTTCCTTGCAGAAGTGTTCTTCGTGAACCGCTTCCACCACCTCCGGGTGCAATTCCGGCATTTCCGTTCTGGTCATTCGTAGTTGTTGGATCACCACCGTTTCCTCCCCCTGCAGTACCTCCGATACCTGCAGCAGTTGTTGTTCCATCCGTTCCCGCCTGTGTAGTACCTCCGGCACCTCCACCTCCGCTACCATTGCTGGCACTGTTATTCGGTCCGCCGTTTCCTCCTGCATACATGAACCCGACACCTGAAGTACCTCCCAGTCCTGTTGCAGTACCTACGACATCATTACTTGTTCTGAATGCACCTCCCTGCCCTCCGGCAGCTGAGATAACTGTAGAACCGAGAATATCAACAGAAGACGCACCACCGTCAGCTCCATCGTTATTCGAGTTTCCACCAATACCGCCAAATCCTACCTGGATGTTAAGAATATCTCCCGGAGCAACTGTCAATTGGATCTGTGAATAGGCTCCTCCACCCCCACCTCCGGCACGCGGATTAGAATAAGGAAGCAATTGGCTGAGTGTTCCTCCGCCTCCGCCTCCGGCACCCCAGGCCTCAACGGTAATGGACGTGATCCCCGCAGGGACGATCCACGTATGATTTCCCTCAGTCGTATATGCATCTGTGACTGGTTGAGAAAATGCAGATACAGCTGTAAATACGGACAATGCCATAAGTGACAAACCTTTCAATTTTTTTTCAAGTGAATGAATTAAAAGCTTCATAATAAAAGTTTTACATAAATTGTACCAATAATAATGTGCAAAACTACATTAATTACTGAAATAGCACAATAAATTAACAGAATAAAAAAAGAAGCACACTAAAAAACAAACTGGATATCAGACAATTAAAAACAAATCAATGCTGAATATGCTCCATCTGGCGAGGATCGTGTTTGTGCTTAAATAACAATGCAAAAAGCACCATTACAATAAAGGCGTATCCGGAGAATGTAAGCCATATACCCGTCCAATCTAACGAGCCGTTTGCAAGAATAAAATACTCATCAATAATAATCCCGCTGATGAAACTACCTAAAATAGCTCCCACTCCATTGGTCATCATCATAAACAATCCCTGTGCACTTGCCCGGATTTTAGGGCTGGCTGTCGTTTCAACAAACAATGACCCCGACACATTGAAAAAATCAAATGCCATTCCGTAAACAATACAGGAAAGAATGATCATCCACAACCCGTCCGCAGGATTTGCATAAGCCAGTAAGCCAAAACGCAATACCCAGGCAAACATACTCATCAGCATCACTTTCTTGATTCCGTAGCGTTTCAAAAAGAAAGGAATAGCCAGGATAAACAACGTTTCCGAGATTTGAGAAATCGACATAATAATGGTTGAATACTTTACAACCAGCAAATCGGCATATTGAGGAACGTTTTCAAAACTGGACACAAAATTATCGCCGTACATATTTGTCAGCTGTAAAGCAGCCCCCAGTAACATGGAAAAAACGAAGAACAACGCCATTTTGTAATCCGTCATCAGTTTGAGTGCGTCTTTGATAATATTCGCTTTCGCTTCCAATCCGTCAACTTTGTGTTGCGGCGGACATTTGGGCAAAGTCAATGCGTACACCGCCAGAATAATTCCTGCTATTGCAGAGATGTAAAACTGGCCTTCTGTCGCCTTGTTCCCGGTTAAATTAGTTGTCCACATTGCTGCAATGAACCCCACAGTACCCCACACGCGAATCGTAGGGAAAATTTTGATCACATCGCAATTTTGCGATTTCAGTGTCTGGTATGCAATGGAATTAGAAAGTGCCAGTGTAGGCATGTAACAAATCATTGCTGCCAGTACAATCCAAAAGAAAACAGAAGGATCGTCCACAGTCGGGAGAATGAGCATTGCAGCAGCATTTCCCAAATGAAGTATACTGTACAGGCGCTCTGCATTGATCCATTTATCGGCTACAAATCCGATCAATGTAGGCATAAACAACGCTGAAAGTCCCATTTTAGAGAAGATGGCTCCAAACTCTGCAAAGGTCCAATGAAGGGTTTTATCGCAATAAATCCCAATGGTGATCAGCCATGCTCCCCAGACGAAAAATTGGAGAAAGCTCATTGCAGTCAGCCGGAGTTTTATGTTTCCATACATAGGCGCGTAATTTTTCTAATTGGAAGTGCGTTTGTTGATTTCGTCTCTGATTTTGGAAGCCACTTCATATTCTTCGTTATTGATGGCTTCGTTTAATTTATTTTCCAACTCTTCCAACGAGAGATTCTGGTAGATATTTTTAGAGGAGGATTCCTGTTCAGCAGGTTCTTCGCTCATGGTATCGATCAGGTCTTCATCCAGCAAAATTCCTGCACTGGCCAAAATATTTTCCAGCGTAAAGACAGGAGCATTGAAGCGAACACCAATTGCGATTGCGTCAGAAGTACGCGCATCGATTTCGTACGTTTCTCCATTTTGCTCACAGACAATTTTGGAGAAGAAAATTCCCTCTACGAGGTTATAAATGATGATCTCTTTCACCTGGATATCAAAGGTAAGAGCGAATGATTTGAATAAATCGTGGGTCAACGGCCGTGTCGGTACCATTTTTTCCAATTCTATAGCGATTGCTTGTGCTTCAAATCCCCCGATGATAATCGGCAGTCTTCGTTTTCCACCCGATTCAGCCAATACAAGTGCATAGGCACCAGATTGCGTTTGACTATACGAAAGACCCGCGATCTCCAACTTAACCTTTTTCATTCAATCCGTAAAAGCGTTTTATCGTTTTGTTTATTTCAACAAAAATTAGGGAAGCATTCAGAATACTTCCCTAAAGATTTTTGTAAAGTTACTATTTTAAATCCGAAATCAGTTGGACGCTTTGAATTTTTTTATCGCCTCCGTCAATTTAGGAAGCACCTCAAATGCATCGCCTACCACTCCGTAATCAGCTGCTTTGAAGAATGGTGCTTCCGGATCTGTGTTGATCACAACGATCACTTTTGAACCGTTCACTCCTGCCAGGTGCTGAATCGCTCCTGAAATTCCTGCCGCAATGTACAGGTTCGGACGAATCGCAATTCCGGTCTGTCCTACGTGCTCATGGTGAGGTCTCCAACCAATATCTGAAACCGGACGGGAACAAGCTGTTGCAGCACCCAACGCTTTCGCCAGGTCTTCAACAATTCCCCAGTTTTCAGGACCTTTCAGACCACGCCCTGCAGAAACAACCAATTCCGCTTCAGGCAGTGGAATCTCTCCTTCCGGTTGCTTTGTTGACAATACTTTTACTTTTGCGTCACCTGCATTTCCTGCAAACGCCTCAACAGTGGCACTTCCACCAATGTTTTCAGGCTGAATGGAATTCGGAAGCAACGAAATGATTTTTTTCGCTGAATTCACTTTGACACTTCCAAACGCTTTTCCGGAGAATACGTTTACTTTGATTGTTCCGTCTGCATCCGGCAACGCAATTGCCCCGGACACCAATCCTGCTTTCAAACGAACAGAAAGACGCGGTGCAACATTTTTAGCTACATGGTCGTGTGAAAACACAATCGTATTTGCTCCTACCTGGTCAGCGGCATTCGCAATCAGACGTGTCAATTGCTGATCATCCGCATCCACCAACGTTTTATCAACCAATACTTTTGACGCTCCGTACTCCCCTAATTTTGCAAGTGAAGCATCGTCAACGTTACCGTTTGTTACAACCGTTACATCTCCTAATTTCTTTCCGTATGTGACGGTCTCGAATGCATTTTTACCGATTCCGTGTGCGCTGTTTATATATACTAAAACTGACATATTTCAATGTTTAAATAATGAATAAAGAACCAAATCAGATTACTTTCGCTTCGTTATGAAGTAAAGCAACCAATTCATCCATATTGTTCGGATCAATCAACTTAACAGATGATTTCGCCGGAGGAGTAGTATAGCCTGTAAAGCTCGTCAAATCTTCCACCTGAACAGCAGGAATCACTGTCAATGGCTTTGTTCGTGCAGCCATGATACCACGCATATTCGGAATGCGTTGTTCCGCCATCCCTTTTGCACAGGAAACAACAGCAGGCAATGTTACTTCAACGGACTGGATTCCTCCCAGGTATTCTTTTTCCAATTTCAACGTTGTTCCGTCAACATCCAGTTTTGTCGCCAACGATACAAACGGCATATCCAACGCTTCAGCAATCATTCCTCCTACCTGGGAACCGTTGTACTGAATTGTTTCCTTTCCTGTAAGAATCAGATCAAAACCATTGCTTTTTGCATAGTCAGCAATCTGAGCAGCCGTATAATATGCATCCTTCGGATCCGCATCAACACGTACCGCCTCGTCAGCACCAATTGCCAATGCTTTTCGGATAACCGCTTCGTCAGCAGCAGCACCAACCGTGATGATTGTTACCGTCCCACCGATTGTTTCTTTCAGTTCCAATGCTCTTACCAGTGCATACCACTCATCGTAAGGATTGACAATATACTGAACACCGTTTTCATCAAACTTTGAATTACCATCTGTGAAGGCAATTTTTGAAGTTGTATCAGGTGACTTTGAGATACCTACAAGTATTTTCATCTTTTTCTCGTTTAATTTTCTATTAACGTCGACAAATTTAATAAATTAAAAATAGAAAAACCATAACATAAAAGAGGGATTTTCAAAAAAATATTATGCACTCATAGTTTCTCTTTTGAAATGGGAAGAACTTTCCGGATCGGGTTCTCAATTTTACGTTCTTCCATCCTCCTGTCTTCAATTTCAGTTATCTTTGCACAAAAAAATTAGAATCAGCAGTAATGGAATACAATTTTAACGCAATCGAGCAAAAGTGGAGAAAATTCTGGGCGGACAACAAAACGTACAAAGTCTTTGAACATCCTGAAAAAGAGAAATTTTACGTGTTGGACATGTTTCCTTATCCATCCGGAGCAGGATTACACGTAGGACACCCACTCGGATACATTGCTTCGGATGTGTATGCCCGTTACAAACGTCTGAAAGGATTCAACGTCCTGCATCCGATGGGATACGATTCTTTCGGACTGCCGGCAGAACAATATGCCATTCAAACCGGGCAACATCCGGAAAAAACGACCAAAGAAAACATCGCCCGTTACCGGGAACAATTGGATAAAATCGGTTTTTCATTTGACTGGGACCGGGAAGTACGCACTTCTTCTCCTGAATATTACAAATGGACACAATGGATTTTTAACGAATTGTTCGACAGCTGGTACAATACCACAACCGATCAAGCGGAACCAATTGCTGCATTAATTGCCCTTTTTGAACAAGAAGGAAATGCAACAGTCACTGCTGTTCACGACCATCCGGAAGTATTTACAGCAGCAGATTGGAATACGTATTCCGAACTGAAAAAAGAGGAAGTCCTGCAAAATTACCGCCTGACATACCTGGCCGATTCATGGGTCAACTGGTGCCCAGCATTGGGTACCGTACTGGCGAACGATGAAGTAATCAACAGTGTTTCCGAGCGAGGAGGTCATCCGGTGGAGCAAAAACTGATGCGTCAATGGTCGATGCGGATCAAAGCCTATGCGGAACGTTTGCTAACCGGGTTGAATGAACTGGAATGGACCGATTCTATCAAGGACATGCAACGCAACTGGATTGGTAAATCCAAAGGTGCTTCGGTTTTCTTTTCCCTTTCACAAAAGAATGCCTCCCAACCATCCATTGAAGTATTTACCACACGTCCTGATACCATTTTTGGTGTTTCGTTTCTGGTACTTGCACCGGAACATCCGTTGGTAGATGAAATCACAACACCGGAATTTGCGGAAGCAGTTGCTGAATACAAACGAGTGGCTTCATTGAAATCAGAACGGGACCGTCAGTCGGATGTGAAAAACATTACCGGGCAGCTGACAGGAGCAAAAGTCATCCACCCGTTTACCGGAGCAGAAGTAGATATCTGGATTGCTGATTACGTTCTTGCCACTTACGGAACCGGGGCTGTAATGGCCGTTCCATGCGGAGATCAACGCGACTGGGATTTTGCAACACATTTTTCCATTCCGATTACAAACATTTTCCAGGATAAGGATATTTCAGAAGCTGCATACACCGAAAAAGACGCAGTGATTGCCAACAGTGATTTCCTGAACGGGCTGGAAGCGAAAGCAGCAATCGAAAAAGCAATTGAAGTCATTGAACAAAAGGGAATCGGGAAAGGAAAAACAAATTACCGTCTGCGCGATGCGGTGTTTTCCCGTCAACGTTACTGGGGAGAACCATTTCCGGTGTATTACCAGGGTGGTATTCCGAAGACCATTGCTGTTGAACACTTACCGGTAATTTTACCGGAAGTGGAAAAGTACCTGCCGACGGAAGACGGACAACCACCATTGGGAAATGCAACCGTGTGGGCATGGGACACTGTGAGTAACACCGTTGTTGAAAATTCACGCATTGACAACCAAACGATTTTCCCACTGGAACTAAACACCATGCCTGGATGGGCTGGAAGTTCCTGGTATTTCCTGCGCTATACCGATCCGACAAATGCATCGGAATTTGCATCAAAAGCAGCAGTGGATTACTGGAAAAATGTGGATTTGTACATCGGGGGATCCGAGCACGCGACCGGACACTTGTTGTATGCCCGTTTCTGGACAAAATTCCTGTTCGACAGAGGATACATTCCATTTGAAGAGCCGTTTCAGAAGATGATCAACCAGGGAATGATTTTGGGAAGGAGTTCGTTTGTGTATAGAAATTCTGAGGGTCAATATATCTCTAAAGGTAAGTTGGCAGGGAATGAAATTCCCATCCACGTTGACATTTCACTTGTTGATAATGATCAATTAGACATCGAAGGGTTTAAAAACTGGCGTTCGGATTATGCCAATGCGGAGTTTATTCTGGAAGATAACGGAACGTACATTTGCGGAAGTGAAGTAGAAAAAATGTCCAAGTCTAAATTTAATGTTCAAACACCAGACGAATTGGTTGAAAAATTCGGAGCCGATACACTGCGTTGCTACGAAATGTTCTTAGGACCAATCGAACAGGCAAAGCCTTGGGATACAAAAGGAATCAACGGGGTCTCCAACTTCCTGCGCAAGTTGTGGCGTTTGTTCAACATCGATGAGAACGGAATTGCACAACTGGACAGCGGGGAACCAACAAAAGACAATTTAAAAACATTGCACAAGACGATCAAAAAGGTAACGGATGACCTGGAACGCTATTCGTTCAATACCTGTGTTTCCAACTTTATGATCTGCGTGAATGAATTGACGGAGCAAAAGTGTAACAATAAATACATACTGGATCAAGTGGTGATCATGCTTTCTCCGTATGCTCCTCACATCGCAGAAGAATTGTGGCAGCGATCAGGAAATGAAGCAGGAACAGTCACCACTGCCCTATTCCCGGTTTTCAATGAAGAATACCTGGTTGAAAGCAGTATTGAGTACCCGGTTTCTTTCAACGGGAAAATGCGTTTCAAGATTGCATTGGCAGCTACACTTTCAGTGAAGGAAGTAGAACAAGCCGTATTGACTTCATCGGAAGCAGCAAAATACCTGGAGGGAAATACTCCTAAAAAAGTGATCGTTGTTCCCGGTAAAATTGTGAATATTGTCTTGTAAATAATCTCATTAGCGGGAAGCCGCACATCATCTTTTGCTCAAATTTGCACATGCACATATTGCGATATGACGGTATCGCGATATGTGCATATCAGTATCTGTAAGACGCACCAGAAACCAGTGTTTTTTACGGATAAAATTGTCTGTATTGTACAATTTTATAACTTAGTCCACTGAAATTTATCAAACTATATGAAGTTATTTCTCCTTACCTTGTTTACAGGGATCGGATCTGTTTTATTATTTGGTCAGGACCGTCCGCAGAATGGGGTTGCTCCATCTTTTCCGGATGCATACATTCTGAAGAATGCGACTATTATTGTTTCCCCTCAAAAGACAATCAGTAACGGGTACATTCTTATTGAAAAAGGAAAAGTAAAGGATATCGGAAACATTTTATTGAAACCCGCAAACGCTGTTGAAATTGACTGCAAGGGGAAAACAATTGTTCCCGCATTTATTGATCTGGACACGGACCTCGGGATGCAAAAACCTCCGTCTGCGGAGCGAAGAGACCGAACACCGCAAATTGACTCGAAAAAAGAACAGTTCTTTTCCTGGAATGATGCAGTCCGGCCGGAATTCTTATCCGCGGAAAATTACAAAACGAATGAAACAGACAATGAAAAACTGGCAAAAGCCGGGTTCGGATTTGCATTAACACATCTCAATGACGGCATCGTACGTGGAACCGGCTCTGTTATTGCACTCGGAAGTCACCCCGTCTTATCTTCTTTATTTGCAGCCAATGTATCCACACATTTCTCACTGGAAAAAGGTTCTTCCCGTCAAACATATCCTTCTTCTCAAATGGGAAGTATTGCCTTGTTGCGTCAAACACTGTATGATGTAAAATGGTATCAGAAACATGCAGACAATGCAACAGTTAATTTATCATTGGAAGCATTGGCAAAACAACTGGAGAAACCCATTTTCTTTTCTACTTCGGAAGCTCTGGAAATTTTAAGAGGTGATAAAATCGCACACGAATTTCATCTGAAGTTTAACTTTTACGGAAGCGGTAATGAATACCAACACATCGATGCTATTAAAAAAACAGGAGCAACAATCATCATCCCCGCTCATTTCCCGGATGCCTACAATGTCTCCGACCCTTATATCAATATGGAGATTCCGCTGAAAGAATTAAAACACTGGGAATTGGCACCAAGTAACCCTTATTTACTTGCTTCCAACGGAATTCCGATCTGTTTTACATTTGGAAAGAATAAATCGGAGAAAGAGTTCTGGACAAATATCCGAAAAGCAATGGAACGGGGATTATCGTTCGAACAGACATTGACAGCGCTAACCATTACTCCGGCAAAAACAATCGGATTGGAAAAAGAAACGGGAACACTCGAGATCGGAAAGATCGCTTCATTCTCTGTTTATTCCGAGAATCCGTTTGAAAAAGAAGCAGATTTGCTGGAAACATGGACCTTTGGTCAACCAAAATTATACAAAGAGGCAGCAATTGACGGACTGGATGGAAATTACCGGATATTGGTTGAAAACAAGACCTATAACGTTGATATTACTAAAAAAGGGAGCGGATACGAAGGGAAGCAGACCAATGCAGTGAAAAAAGAATACGAAAAAGTAGCTGTAAGTGTTAGTTCCAATGACATTACCATCCAACTGAAGGATTCCATCAACGGAATCATCGGAACGATACTGCTGCACGGGAAAATCAATTCAAAAGTAGGCGTTTTTGAGGGAGAGGGAACGGATGTAAGTGGCAAATGGGTGAAGTGGAACGCGATCAAACACAAGAAAATTGATGCAGATAAAAAGAATAAAACACTGGTCACAGATTCACTCTACAAAAACAAAATCTGGTTTCCGAACATGGCGTATGGTTATGATTCTCTGCCAAAACAACAATCATATATCATTAAAAATGTGACAGCCTGGACCAACGAAGCAGAAGGAATCGTGAAAAATGCAACTGTTATTGTTGAAAATGGGAAAATTCATTACGTGGGAACCGGAAATTTTAAAAAACCGGTCAATGCGGTAGAAATTGACGGAACAGGAATGCATCTGACAACCGGAATTATTGATGAACATTCGCATATCGCAATATCGCGGGGTGTCAACGAGGGAGGACAGTCGGTTTCAGCAGAAGTTTCTATTGGTGACGTGGTCAGAAACAACGACATCAACATTTACCGGCAACTTGCAGGAGGTGTGACAACATCTCAACTACTACACGGATCCGCTAACGCCATCGGCGGGCAATCTGCCATCATTAAATTGAAATGGGGATATACACCGGATGAGATGCTCGTTCCGAATGCACCGAAGTTCATCAAATTTGCATTAGGAGAAAATGTAAAACAAAGTAACTGGGGAGAAGAACAAACCATTCGTTTTCCGCAGACGAGAATGGGGGTTGAACAGGTATACGTAGACGCATTCTCACGCGCTCAGAAATACATGGAGGAAAAATCCAAAGGAAAAAAAGACAGTCACCGCGTTGATCTGGAGTTGGAAGCACTGGCGGAAATTCTGAACAAAGAACGGTTCATTACCTGCCATTCTTATATTCAATCGGAAATCAACATGTTGATGAAAGTAGCGGATACGTTCGGATTCCATGTCAATACATTTACACATATTCTGGAAGGATACAAAGTGGCCGACAAAATGCTTAAACACGGGGCGGGTGCTTCTACATTTGCCGATTGGTGGGCCTATAAGTTTGAAGTGCTGGATGCCATTCCGTACAATGCCTCACTGATCCACGAACAGGGAGTCGTAGTAGCCATTAATTCGGATGATGCGGAAATGGGAAGACGTCTGAACCAGGAAGCGGCAAAAGCAATGAAGTACGGAGGCATGAAAGAAGAAGATGCCTGGAAAATGGTTACACTGAATCCTGCGAAATTGCTACATCTGGATGATCGTTTGGGAAGTATGAAAGTTGGAAAAGATGCCGATCTGGTCTTGTGGACTGACAATCCGCTTACCATTACAGCCATTCCTGAAACAGTCTTTATTGACGGTATTTTATTCTTCGACAGAAAACAGGATCTGGAAAGACAAGCACGCAATCAAAAAGAAAAAGCACGAATTATTTCAAAAATGCTGGAATCCAACAATTCCGGAGGAGAGAAAAAGACGTTCCAACCGACCGAACCCAAGTTTTTCCATTGCGACACATTCGGAGAAGAAGGAAGTAGTGAACACAACGGACATTAAGAAAATAAATACATATGCTATTGAATAAACGGAATAACAGCTTTGTAAACAGTATACTTATCATCTCCATATTGTTAGGATGTACAACTGCTTCAGCACAGGAAAAAACAATGTTACTGAAGAACGGCTACCTACATACGGGCAACGGAGATATTATTGCCAGCGCGGCAATCGGAATAAAAAACGGAACAATTGTTTTACTGAAAAATTCACTAGCATACAGCCACTCCGTTTCCGATTGGGACACAATTATTGACCTGAAAGGGAAACACGTTTACCCGGGATTTGTTGCTGCCAATTCCACATTGGGATTGACAGAAATTGATGCCGTTCGGGCAACCCGGGATTTTCACGAAACAGGAATTTACAACCCGCACGTGCGCTCGCAAATTGCTTACAATGTAGAATCTGAAGTCATCCGGACGGTTCGTTCCAATGGTGTTTTGCTGTGTCAACCTACGCCAAGAGGAGGAGTGATTTCCGGAACTTCTTCCATTATGGCCATGGACGGGTGGAACTGGGAAGACGCAACCATTCTGGCAAATGACGGAGTACATATCAATTGGCCGAACAGTACGCAACGCATGGCGGACAACAGGGCCATTCAGGAGAAATCCAAAGACTATGGAACACAAAAACAGGAACTCTATTCCTTTTTTGAAGCCGCATCTTCATATGCAAGTACTAAAAAACCGGAAAAAGATTTGCGTTATGAAGCCATGACTGATTGCTTCCGCGAAAAGAAACGCGTATATTTTCACGCTGACGACCTGCAGCAATTGAATGACATCATTGATTTCGTCCAATATTTCAAACTCTCCGCACCTGTTATTGTCGGTGGATACGATGCCGCACTTGTAGCAAGGAAACTGAAAGACGCAAAAATCGCTGTGATGCTGTACCGACCGCACAGCCTGCCGAAAAGAGAAGAAGAAGCCGTAAATCAACCGTATTCAACCGCATTCAAACTGCAGGAAGAAGGAGTGTTATTCTGTATTCAGAATGAAGGGGACATGGAAGCGATGAATGCCCGCAACCTTCCGTTTCTGGCAGGAACAGCTCACGCGTATGGATTGACGGAAGAACAAGCAATTGCTGCAGTTTCACTCAATGCATGTAAAATCATCGGGATTGACAAAAAATACGGAAGTATTGAAACCGGTAAATCAGCAACATTATTTGTTTCTGACGGAAATGCCCTCGATATGCGCACCAATAATGTCACATTCGCTTTAATTGATGGGAAAATTGTTGATCTGGGTAACAAACAAAAAGATTTATACATCAAATACAAACAGAAATACCAACAAGGGATAAAATGATTCCTTACCTTTGAAAAAAGGATGAATAAACACAATGCAGTTCTTCCGGCGAATCGGTTATTTTTTGGTTGCTTCCAACCTGGTGGTCAGTTTTTCAGGAGGTTTTCTGGCATTTGGTATCGCACGTCATTTTTCACTGGAACATCCTCTTAGGTATGCAAGTATCCTGTTCTTACTTATATTTGCTGTCTATACCCTGCAGCGCATTGTTGATCAATCCGGGTTTTCGGCATCGGAACCATCTGTCTGGGGAAATGCTACAGCTATCCCGGTTGTATTCAGCCTGGTTGCCCTGCTTGGAGCATTTATTTTGGGAATTTCGGTCTTTCATTTCAGTCCTTCCCTTGTTTTTCTTTCCGTGTTCTTTTCGTTTCTGTGTTACTGGTACACCGTTCCTTTTTTCGGGCAGAAATTACGGGAAATTCCGGGGATAAAGATCGTCGTTACAGCTATGACATGGAGCTATGGATGTGTTGTATTTCCTCTCATAAATGAAGGTATTCCGCTACAGGAAACCCTCTTATTTTCCCTTTTATTCTTCCTTTACCTCACAGCAATTATTCTTCCCTTTGACATCCGGGATGTACACATTGATGACGTGCATCACAGTACCGTACCCCAACGCATCGATATCCCGTTGACAAAACTCCTTGGCACGGTTCTGCTGATTGGTTTTACCGCAGGAAACATCGGGTATCGATTTATCGCAGTAGACAACTGGATATTCCACATCGCAGTAGCGTTGCAGCTATTGTTCCTGTTGTTTACATCGGAGAAAAGAGGTTACTTTTTCTTTGGCTGTATTGATTTATTGATGATGCTCCTCGGTTGGAGTTACCTGCTCTGATTGCTGTTCCTTTTTCTTTGGAAAGAAGCGTTTGTTCCAGATCAGGATGACGAGAATTCCGATAGAAATGGCTGCATCCGCAAGGTTCCAGATCGCAGGGAAAACCGGTTTTCCGCCAACAACAGGTGTTCCTTCCGGCCAGGTAGCGTCAAACTTAAACATATCCACTACATTTCCGAATAAAAATCCCCTCGGTTTGGTTTCTATTTTCTCTGTAAATCCCCAGACATTGCATTCCGTCCAGATACCTGACCCTTCCTGAATATTATACGGGAAACACGGATCATACGGAAAATAATAATCGTAGTACATGGAATCCAGTAAATTTCCCATCGCACCGGCAATGATCAACCCCAGAGGAACGAGAAAACTCAATTTCATACCTTCCCGGGCTTTTTTGACCCAGTAATAAATCAACGCACCGACCGCAATGATCCGGAAGATACTCAGCGCCAGTTTATGCCATGCTTTGTTTCCAAAGGACGTACCAAATGCCATCCCCCGATTTTCGATGTATTCCATTACAAACCAATCACCAAATACGGGATGAACTTCTCCCAACTGGAAATTGTTTTTAACGTAGATTTTCAACCATTGATCAAGCAATAGGAGAAGGACAATCATCCCTCCTACGATCAATAAATTACGTTTTACAGTATTACTTTTGTTCATTGTTCTTTGCTTCGATACTCAATGTAGCGTGAGGAACTAACAATAAACGTTCTTTTTGAATTTTCTTACCCGTAACGCGGCAGATTCCGTATGTTTTGTTTTCAATACGGATCAACGCATTGTGTAAATTCTGGATGAATTTCTCCTGACGCGATGCCAACTGGGCAACTTCTTCACGGGAAAGTGTGTCTGAACCGTCTTCCATCATATTAAAAGTACGACCAGTATCATTGGTTCCATGGTCATCCGTATGCGACAACGAACCTTTCAACAACTTCAAGTGCTCCTGAGCTTCCGCTAATTTTTGTTCGATCAACACTTTGAATTCTTCCAACTCGGCATCTGAATATCTGGTAGTTTCTTTCATATCATCTCCTTGTTTTTATAAGAACATTCTATATGTCCTCCGATTGATTAAGTCAGCAAAAATAGCATTTTATTCGATATTACCAAGTTGTAGAAACGTTAATTGATCGTTGCGTTTCTTATTTATCAACAAGGGGCGGAATTCAGGATATAACAAAGGCGAAGAAAAAAATTAAGGCATTAAAATGGAAGAGTTACACCCCTTCTCCTTACTCTCCAACCCAAAGGGGGATAGCATTTCATCCGCCCGCTCTAACTGGTACTCAATAATCGTTTAAATGTCCCGTTTTTGAGTGCACCGGCAGAAAAAAGCCCGTGATTTTTTACCATTTCCGATTATTGTCTTATTTTCGCGGCAACAACTAAACGTTAACATCTCAAAAAGATTACTACGTTATTTTTTATTAATCAGTTTTAAAACCAAAATGATGAACAAAAGAAGTTTGGCTATAGCGGCCATTACCGGGATGTGTTCTGCATTTATGTTCGTAAGTTGTAAGAAAGACGGATGTACGGATGCAGCAGCTACCAATTACGAAGAAAAAGCAAAAAAGGATGACGGAAGCTGTAAGTATGCAGTAACAGACTCACGGGACCAAATTGTAGGAAATTACCTGATCACAGACAGTGTATTTGTAGGGGGCGTATTTTCTGAACAGAAAGTGTATGTGCTCCAGGTAACAAAAGGAGGAACAAAGAAAGATACGCTTTACATCAATAACTTCTGGAATGAAGGAGGTAGCCTTCAGGCAATTACTGCAGGAACAAATTTCTCTATTCCTTCACAAACGGGACTTTCCGGTTTAGGGAAGGTAACAGGAAGTACGATGACCTTTACAATTGAGCAAGGCGGAGGTTCGGAACACAAAGGTAAGGGAACAAAACAATAACACCTGTAACGAATAAGGAAAGGGCGACCCAATTCAATTGGATCGCCCTTTCTGTTTTTTTCTAATGGGGTCACACGATTAAGCGACTATTTGAAATTCAGAATTCCGTACAATTCTTTTCCTTTATAAGCGGTATACAACAGCATCTCTTTGGAATTCAGGTCAATTTTAAACTGTTTCGGAACTGCAATGGTCTTCGTGTCTTTTCGTCCAAACAACATATAACGGTCCTGCATTCCGGTTACCAGGTCGATCTCTGTCATGGAAACGGTATTGTGCTTCAGATTAAAGCGGGAAGAATAGACATGATCAGGGAGATACCTTCCATTGTTATCATAGTTGTCCACATTGTCGTTGAAGATCAGGCGGATTTTATTTCCGTCAACAATACTTGCAAAGGAACTGTAAGGTCCGCCGTCGTTGGAAGAAATCTGTGATTTTCTAACTTTTTCAATCCAGTCAAATTGCCCTGACTGCCCGATTTTGAAAACGACAATATCATTGTAATAATACGTATAACTGAATGTAACCATGCTACGCGTATCTGAGAACGAACGGACAACGACATAATTCTGTTCCATAATCCCGATCATACTCCCATCCGGTAACAGTTGTGCTTCACGCATTTGATAATTGTACAATGCAGGTTCTTCCTTTCCTCTGCTGGCCCGTTTTTCAGCCCGCTCAATTTCCTTATCCGACCAATCTTCAGTAATAAAATTCTTTCCGAACTCCTGGAACCCTTCCTGTATAACTTTTTGATTCCGGAAGTCCAGTTTCATAAAAAAGGCCCCCTGAATCCCTCTGAATTCATTACTTCCATACACTCCGGTAATGGTAAATGCCGTACTGTCATCTGTATTCACTGACATGGCTTCAATCCGTTTACCGCCCAAATGCATGGTGTAGCGATCCAATCCTTCATCATTACTCACCTGATAAATGTGCATCGCTTTGTAGATGATATCAGATTGTCCGGCCTTTCGGTTTTCATTTCGTTCAAATTCTTTTACCACAAAGAAGTAATGACCGGTATTGCTCAGCAGGTGACTCGTAATCTGAGAGTAACGGGATTCGAACGGAACCTCGTATTCTCCTTCATCCACTTGTTTGAATTTATGATCGTAGACGGCATAACCATATACATCCCGGTCTTTTTTCTTCCCGACCAACAACCACAGGACAGCAAAATACTTTTTGTCTTTTGACTGAATAATTTTGATCGGCTCTTTGGACATTCCCTTCAGGAGTTCATATTCTGCTAACAGGATGGCATCTCCTTTCGGTTCCAGCTCATAGCTGTATTGCTGAAGAAAAACCTGTTCCTTTCCATCCCGCACATTGGTTAGAATGACGGCAGGATGCTCGTCAATGATCAATACCCGTTCAAAATTGGCAATGTTATTATTGACAGAAATAGAAACCCGCTTTGTTTTCGTTTCTTTCAGATCATCAAATCGTGAAAGGTAGTAACCTCCAAAAATACCTCCTCCTTTCCAGCGAAGGGTATAAAAATCCTTGCTGTGAAACGGCAGCAGCTCTATCAAATGCCCCGATCTTCCTTCCAGTTCTCCCCATTCCAGCATCTTCTCCTGAGCTACCAGTGTAAGGTGGCTGATGCATAAAAAGACGGCTGTAAGGAACTTATTCATAGGCGTTTTTTATTTTACTAATTGAATTCCTGTGTAGTTATGCGGTGAAATTCGTTTTAATTCTTCTTTCAGCGCTTCACTGATTATTAATGTATCAACGAATGAATGTACGGTTTCTTTTGTTACGCGCTCATTTTTTCTTGTCAATCCTTTCAATGCTTCGTACGGTTTTTCAAATCCTTCCCGTCGCAGGATGGTTTGAATAGCCTCTGCCACTACCGCCCAATTATCCTCCAGGTCATCGTGGAAAGCCTGTTCATTTAATAATAACTTTTCCAATCCCGTCAGCGTTGCTTTGAACGCGATAAACGTGTGTGCAAAAGGCATACCAATTGTACGTAAAACGGTTGAATCTGTCAAATCGCGTTGCAGTCTTGAAACCGGCAATTTGATTGATAAGTGTTCAAACAATGCGTTGGCGATCCCGATGTTTCCTTCGGAATTTTCAAAATCGATTGGGTTTACCTTATGTGGCATTGCCGAAGAACCAATTTCTCCTTCTTTGAGTTTTTGCTTGAAATAATCCTGTGAAATGTAGGTCCACATGTCTCTGTCCAGGTCCAGGATAATGGTATTAATGCGTTTCAACCCATCAAACAATGCAGCGATATTATCGTAATGCTCAATTTGCGTTGTTGTTTGCGAACGATTCAATCCCAGTTTGTTGTTTACGAAGTCATTTCCGAATGCCACCCAATCGTGGTGCGGAAAAGCGACGTGGTGCGCGTTAAAGTTTCCTGTTGCTCCGCCGAATTTTGCAGAATAAGGGATCTGTTTTAACAAATCCAACTGACGTTCAATACGCTCTTCAAACACTTGGATTTCTTTCCCTAAACGCGTCGGAGATGCCGGCTGTCCATGTGTTCGCGCCAACATCGGGATATCTTTCCATTCGTTTTTCAATGCGTTCAGTTTGTTCAGCAACTGCTGTAACAATGGCAGGTATTGTTCATTCACAGCGTCTTTCAGGGACAAAGGAACAGCTGTGTTATTGATATCTTGGGATGTCAGACCAAAGTGCACAAATTCGAGGTACGCTTCCAATCCGAGCTGCTGCATCTTTTCTTTCAGGAAGTATTCCACTGCCTTCACATCGTGGTTGGTTGTTTTCTCTGTGTTCTTGATCCACAAAGCATCTTCCTCTGAGAAATTGGTACAGATTGCTCTCAGTTCGGTGAACTTATCTTTCGGAAACGGTTGCAGCGGTTCAATTCCTGCTTCTACCAAAGCAATGAGGTATTCTACTTCAACAATTACCCTGTATTTGATCAATCCGAATTCAGAGAAGTACGGTTGAAGTTCATTTGTCTTACGTTGATAGCGCCCGTCGATCGGCGAGATAGCTGTTAAACTGCTCAATTCCATTTTTTAGTTTCCGTTTAAAATCTGCAATACTCAAGTTTGCAAAAAAGTAAGGTGCAAAGATAGAAAATTTAGAGGAACTTTCCGCGGAAAGGATAAACAATACTGTTCGCAGAAAAAACAGGTGACTTCGGCTGGTGATAGCTGATCTTTTTCAGTAATTTTATGCTTTATTCTCCTACTTTCCGGATTTTTTTGAGGATGAAATCAGCTCTAATAAAAAAAGAGACCGCCGTTTCCACGTACGATCTCTTTTCAATATATTTCTTGAAATTAAAACATCCCGGATATGGATGATTTATTTCTTTTACTTTCCTTATAATTTTACAGAATAGTCGTCTGCTTTTCTGTCTTCACCAACGAATGCAATTACTTTCTCTCCTGTACGAACTCTGTAGTACAATGTAAGACTTGTTTTTCCAGGTTGAACATCAGATGGTTTTTCTCCGAATGAAGAATCGTAATCAGGGATTGAATAACCATATTCTGAAATCAGGTATGGCAAGTTTACCCATGCTTTTTCAGTCTTGGAAGAGTTATCGATATCCAATTCCAATTTCACGAAGCTGTATCCTTCCATTCCAGGGTTTGCAGAGTGGAAATTTTTAACTTTGTCATCATTTGCATTGAAAGTCACGCTTTTGAATGTATATGTTTTCGTCATTCCGAAGATGATATCTTCAATTGCATGAGAAGCGCTCAACGCAACTGTTTTTTCTGCAGGAGCTTCCATTTTCTTCAATGGCAACAATGACTCGATATTTTCTTTGCTCAAATCGATTGCTCCATCTTTAGTACTTGCCCCCAGGTACAGGTTATCCAATTTCGTATCTACCGGAACGCTGAATACTGCGTAACCTGTTTCGAAAGTAGACATAAGAGCCTGTAATGTTGGACCTGTCGCAAGAGAAACACTTGCAGGATATGTTTTTTTAGTAGAAGAATCAAACAGCCCAAGATTGGTTTCCATCATTCCGATATCTACACTACCATCTGTTGATTGGATAGAGAACTCTACTTTCACCAATTTGTCATCTCCGCTGTTCGGGCTGAAATCTTCTTTTCCATCCCAGTCGTCAGTCACCAGTGATAAGCTAATCATATTGAATACAGGTTCTCCCTCTTCATTATTTTTTGCATTCAGGAATCCCTTTACATTCGACGTATATTCCGTCTCTTTGCTCTCAGGAGTTCGGGAACAAGAAGTTGCCAACAGGGCCCCTCCGATAAACAAGCATAAAATTTGTTTTTTCATTGTACAGTATATTTGTTTTATGAGTATGCAAATATAGCTATCCAAATGTGCCCGGAACGTTTACCAGACTATAAATTAAGAATAAATTTATATTCGTCTGATTTTAGCCTATAAGCGTCGGGAATTGATGGATTTTCGAAATTTGATTCCTGAATGCGGAAAACAGTATCGATAAATCAATCAAATAACTTTGAATGAATGACTTATAAGAACAGTTAAAAAAATTAAAGTGATCCCCAATTTTTCAGGGCATGGAGCATTTTTAATGATTCATCCACCACAAGGTGCCATTGAGCACGGATGCAAAACTGACCCACAGCAAGTAAGGAATTTGTATATAGGCTGCAATCTTATCTACCCGACGGGTTGTGCTGATCATTCCAACAATAGCTATCCAAATAAGCAGAATTTCGACAAACGCCCACCCCAGTTGCTGCGCATTGAAGAAAATGAAACTCCAGGCTCCGTTGAGCACCAGTTGAATCCAGAAAAATCTCATCGCACGGGAGCGTTCCGGACTTGGTGGTTTTATCAGTAAACGGTAGATTGTAACGCCCATCAGCAGGTACAAAACTGTCCATACCGGGCCAAATAACCAGTTCGGAGGATTGAATACCGGTTTTTCCAGGTAGCGGTACCAATCGTTAATTCCTGTTGCAGTTGCGACTCCCGCTAAAAATCCGACTCCCAACGGAATCATTGAGATAATGATGTGTGTAAAGGTTTTCATGATCAGCGCTTTTATTGAAATCGCTATATGTCGATATGATAGCTACACAAACATAAGAAAACAAACTCACTTAAAGAAAGTAAATCGGTTATTTTTACATGGAAAAACGGATGTTAATTGTGTAGTTACAACTTTCTATTGGAAGCTGTAAAAAGATTAAGTGGTTCTCGGCTCCATCCAATCACCATACTCAGTAATCACTTCAATAAGCGCCTGAACGGCTTCCTCTTCGGGAACATTTTTCCGCACAACTGTTTTTTCTTTGTACAGATTAACCTTTCCGGGACCGGTTCCAACGTATCCATAGTCCGCATCGGCCATTTCTCCCGGGCCGTTAACAATACATCCCATAATCCCGATTTTAAGACCTTTCAGATGAGCTGTTTTTGCACGGATTTTAGCTGTGGTTTCCTGTAAATCGAATAAGGTTCTACCACAAGAAGGGCAGGAAATGTATTCAGTTTTGGAGATCCGTGTACGTGTGCCCTGTAAAATACCGAAACTAAGAGAATTGATCAAATTCAGACTGTGATGACCTGTAATCCACACCCCGTCCCCGAAGCCGTCGATGAGATGAATCCCCAGGTCAGAAGAACTATGTAACAGGAAGGTTTCTTCATCAGGAGTTGTATAACTTGTTTTTAAAATAACCGGATTTAAGATATTTTTTTCATCTAATTTCAGTCGAAATTTGCGAAAAACAGGTGTTTTGTGACGTTTTTTTGTTTCAACGACAAAGACGGCATTAGGTCTGTTAGCTAATTTTTCTACTGCAATTGCTTGATCCAAATCAATCGAAATAAAATGAACAACGGTAGGTTCTATTTCGTTTCTTTGAGCAAAGGGAACAAGTGGAATGTATTTTGGATTATTGTCCCAACTTTCAAAATCCTGCAATAAACGAATTGTTCCGGGTACTTCAAAATCAATGGACTGTTTGCCCAGGTAAACAATATCAGCAGCCAAATCCATCAGGTTCCATTTGTCCAACTGAACAGAATAATTATAACCAAATCCGAAAAAATTAGCTGGTGTTATATTTTCTTTCTTAGAAAGATCAGCAACAACGATCGGGGCATGGCCATTTCCAAGATTAGCTATCTCCAAGGTTTTCCTTCTCGTATAACTGTACGGTGAATATGTCAATGGCAACTTTTCCGTTGTGGGTCCCGGTTCAATCCCATCAAATTTTTCCAGCAGTTTTTTTGCGACAGGAATCTCATGTTCTGAATTTTCCGTTAGTGAAACCCGAATGGTATCTCCTAAACCATCTTCCAGCAATGCTCCGATTCCTACTGCACTTTTAATCCGGCCGTCTTCTCCATCACCGGCTTCCGTTACTCCTAAATGCAGGGGATAGTTCTGACCGTTTTCAATCATTCGCGCAACTAACAAACGGTAGGCTTGTACCATAACAAGTGTATTACTTGCTTTCATGGAAATCACCAAATCGTAGTAATCGTTTTTTTCGCATATGTGGATAAATTCCATTGCAGATTCGACCATTCCTTCCGGAGTATCGCCATAACGGCTTAAAATTCTGTCGGAAAGTGAACCGTGATTGGTTCCGATACGCATGGCACGTCCCAATGTTTTACACTTCAGAACGAGTGGTGTGAATTTCTCTTCAATTCGAAGTAATTCTCGTTGGTAAGATCCGTCTGTGTAGTCAATTGCTTCAAATTTCTTTTTGTCAGCGTAATTCCCGGGATTAACACGAATTTTTTCAACGTAATCGGCAGCAACTTCTGCAGCATTCGGTGTGAAATGAATGTCCGCCACCAATGGAGTCTTATACCCTCGTTCAATGAGCCCTTCTTTGATCGCGTTCAGGTTTTCTGCTTCTTTTTTACTGGGGGCTGTTAAACGGACAATTTCACATCCGGCATCAATCATCCGGATGGACTCATCAATAGACGCTTGTGTATTCATGGTATCTGCCGTTGTCATCGATTGCACCCGGACAGGGTTTTTTCCACCCACACCGACATTCCCGATCATTACTTCCCGGGTTGGAAAGCGTTCATAACTCAATATATTGATACAGTATAGAGATTGATCCGCCATTACCATATTTGTTGGAATGCAAAGTTACAAAAACTTTAGTTTGATATTTATTGGCAGCATTATCGCATTATTGCGATATGAATAAGAGTTCATATGAATAAAAAGGAATATCCCTTTATGGCTTCACAAACCAACCTTTTAAAAAATCTCCAATTCCCAAAAAGCTAAACACCGGATTCAGGTTCTTTTTCTGAAAACGGGACAACCAACTTTCTTTTAATCCCTCATCCCATTCTATAAAATCGGATTCCTCTGTAATGGGCACGGTAGATTTCGCCCGCGCAATCTGACGTTTTGAAATACTGACTCCGGAAGCTTCTGTTTCCATTATTCTAAAATCATTCATTTTGAATAAGCGCTTAAAGGGTCGACGAGTATAGTAAACCAATCGCAAAGGATAGGATATAATACTATATTTTTCTCTTAAGCGAAACCGCAGAAAAGAATTGAAATTAGGTGTTGTAACGTATAAGAGTCCACCACTTCGGATAATCTTTCGGATTTTTTTTAATTCCTCGTTCGGATTTACGATATGTTCCAGAATATTTCTTGCACATACGATGTCAAATGTATTTTCAGCAAATATTTCTACATTCAATGCGCCTTCGTACATCTCAAGTCCTTTACTTCTACAGATTTCAAGTGCTTCCCTGGTATCGGCAGTACCATACACTTCCCACCCCCTTTCTTTTGCCATTTCCAAAAACTCTCCGTGGCTACAGTCCAGATCAAGGATTCTGCCATTTTTACGGAAATGTTCAAAACGATCTAAAATATGAGCATAACGGCGATATGCGTCATCCGTAATATGATCTTTCCATTTTTTGCCCTTTTGTAAGGTCTCAATCTCATTGGATGTAGGTTGTTGACTTGAGAACACGAGATGACACTTAAGGCATTGGCACAGGTGTGCCGCCTTGTATCGTTCCATTGGAATCAATTCATCGTTTCCACAAAGAATACAATACTGATGTTCACTGCTTAATTTTGGCATCTCTTCAAATTTCTACATACTGACGGTAACACATCCCATCATAATCAGTTTGCTTCAGTAATTGAGAGGTATAGGATTCCTACAAAATTAATTTTTTTGAGAACATCATGAACGCAAAATAAAAATTCTACGTCTGAAAAGATACAGGCCAACCGTTAGTTGGTTGAAAACCTGAAAAAAAGCCTTCAATAATTGCACATTTTTCATTAACATCTAAATCAATCGTTTCATAGATTAAATCTAAAAATCCCTGAATAAATTCGATGGCAGGTTTGTTAATTCGATAACGCAGACAACTTTTATTACTCCTGATTGCCAGTTTTGTTTTCACAAATCCTGCATCAACTAATTGCTTTAAATGACGTGATTTACTTGATTGTGCCAGCTCTATTCCGTCAAATAATTCGTTGAATCCGAGATCTTGTCCTGCTGCAGCAATTAATTTTTCAAGAGCAGCAATCCGTGCAGGATGACTAATCGCTTTAAAAAATCTGGCTCTCATGATCTGTTGTTGCGTGTATGCTTCGTTTTTAGTTGCACCCATGATTTTTGTGGTTTTAAAATAAGGTAGATAAATAAAATCTTATTTTAAGATAAGAAATAATATTGAGTCAGGCAAATGTGTTTTAGCAGATCTTTGCATTTTCTTACTATTTGGACAGTTCTCAAAATTGCGATATGGTGTTATCTGAAGATCGGGGATAATTGTTATTTCTTTCACCTTTTCAACATCTTCATCCTAACAACTTTCACATATGCGACATCTCCAATCCTTTTCATTTTTATACCTTTGTTTGTTTTACAAACAGCAACCAGTGAAAGTCAGAATCATTAACAAATCGAAGCATCCGTTACCACAATACGAAACAGCTTTTTCGGCAGGAATGGATGTCCGGGCAAACATAGACAATCCCATACGATTAAAACCATTAGAAAGGATCCTGGTTAAGACAGGACTATTCATGGAATTACCGCAAGACTATGAGTGTCAGGTTCGTCCAAGAAGCGGTCTGGCTTTAAAAAAGGGAATTACAGTCCTTAATTCTCCCGGAACAATTGATGCAGATTATCGCGGTGAGGTTGGTGTAATTTTAATCAACCTTTCCAATGAAGAATTTTTGATTGAAGATGGGGAACGGATAGCCCAGCTGGTGTTTGCAAAACATAAACAAGCGAAATTTAAATTAGTAGATACCCTTTCTGAAACAGACCGTGGAGATGGCGGTTTTGGGAGTACGGGAGTAAAATAAAAGAATAATAAATGAATATAATCATTCCAATGGCTGGACGAGGAAGTCGTCTGAGACCACATACATTAACTGTTCCGAAACCACTTGTTCCGGTTGGAGGAAAACCAATTGTTCATCGGTTGGTAGAAGATATCGCATCAGTTTTAAACAACAAAATTGATGAGATCGCTTTTGTAATCGGAGATTTCGGAACGGAAGTAGAAGAAGAACTGATCAATGTTGCAGAAAAGTTAGGAGCAAAAGGTTCCATCCATTACCAAAAAGAACCGTTGGGTACAGCTCATGCCGTTTTGTGTGCTAAAGAACAGCTAATTGGGCCAACCGTTGTAGCATTTGCTGATACGTTATTTAAAGCTGATTTCAAAATTGACCCGAATGATGACGGTATTTTATGGGTAAAACAAATTGAAGATCCTTCTGCCTTTGGTGTAATAAAGATGAATGACAAGGGAGAAATCATTGATTTTGTAGAAAAACCGAAAGCGTTTGTTTCTGATTTAGCAATGATTGGAATTTACTATTTCAGGGAAGGAGAGAAATTAAGAAAGGAATTGGAATACCTGATTGATAATAATGTAATCAAAGGAGGAGAATACCAGCTTCCGGATGCATTGAGACGTTTAACTGAATCCGGGTATAAATTCAAACCGGGTGAGGTAATCGAATGGTTGGACTGCGGAAATAAAGAAGTAACGGTTTTCACCAATCAACGAGTACTGGAATATGATAAAGAAAAAGGAGTATTATTTATTGCTCCATCAGCAAAGATTGAAAATTCCACAATCATTGAACCTTGTTTTATTGGAGAAAATGCAGTGATAACGAATTCTGTGATAGGTCCGCATGTGTCAATAGGTGCAAATAGCAATATTGCGATATCAGTGGTTAAAAATACAATCATCCAACATCATTCCTCTATCAAAAATGCCATTATCGCCAACTCAATGATCGGTGCTCACGCGCATTTTGAATCTGTGGCGCAGGATTTGAGCATGGGTGATTATACAACAGTAAAAGGATGAAATTTCTAACAGTCATAGTGCTTATTTCAGGGGTGATTATCAGCTCGTGCGGAACAAGAAAAACAGCTCAGAGCGATACCTCGTCTTCCAAAAAAGGAAAGAAACAGGAACAACCCCATTCACAGGCGGAATTTCCATACATCGAAGCGTTTCACAATGGAATGCGATTAAAGATCAAAGGAGATACGGATGCAGCCATCGAAGCATTTAACAAATGCCTGGAGATAAAGCAAAATGACGATGCTGTATACTTTGCGCTTGGACAGCTCTATTCTCTGAAAAACCAATATCAGCAAGCCATTCAGATGGTAACAAAGGCCTATGAACTTGATCCGAAAAATATCTGGTATGCAGAAGAATTAGCCGTTTTAAACTACGACACACAGCAGTTTGAAAAAGCGGTTCCATACTTCAAAAAATTAGTTGAGCACGAACCGACAAACCTGAGCTGGTTATATGGGTACGGAGATTGTTTGTTGAGAACAGGCAAAGTAGATGAATCTATTCAGGTGTTGAATAAGGCTGAAGATGTGATGGGAAAAAATCCAAGTCTTTCTTTGGAGAAATACAACCTCTACATGTCCTTAAAAAAGGAAAAGGAAGCACTGGCTGAATTGGAATCCGTTTTAGTGGAATACCCGAAAGAACCTCAGATCATTGCGACAATGGTTGATCATTACTTCAAAAAAGGAGATATGAACAAAGGGGTTGATTTTCTCAAGCAGTTGGTGGATGCTGATCCGGAAAATGGTAGGGCGCATCTTGCATTGGGGGAGATTTACCGGCAAAAAGGGAAAACAGCAGAAGCATTTAATGAATTCAAAGCAGCCTTTCAATGCCAGGATGTAGATGTGGATACAAAAATGAGTTTACTCATCAGCTTACAGGATACACCGCTGGCATCAGCGAAGGAAACGGCGGAACTGATTGACCTGATGATCCTGTTACACCCCGAAGATGCCAAGTCGTATTCGATCAAAGGAGATTACCTGATGGAGAAAGAGGATGAGCAGGGAGCGCTGGAAAATTACAGAAAGGCATTACAATACGAGAAAAAACAATTCCCGATCTGGAACCAGGTGATGTTGCTGGAATACCAATCGTCAATGTGGGAAGAACTGTATACGGATAGCAAAGAATGTTTGAATTACTTTACAACCATGCCAATTGTTTATTTATTGAATGGAGTAAGCGCCGTTCAGTTGAAAAAAGCAGATGAAGCTATTGATGTACTTACCATCGGAAAATCAATGGTAGTGAACGATAAAAAACTGGAAGCTGAATTTCTGGGACAATTGGGGGAAGCATATTTTACAGCTAAAAATTACAAGGAAGGTAAACAATTTTATCAGGATGCCGTGAAACTGGATGGAGAAAGTAACCTGCTGAAAAATAACTTTGCATACCGACTGGCAAATGCGAAGACAGACCTGGAACTAGCACTGAGCCTAGCCAATCAGGCAATCACAAAATCACCCCAGCAACCCAATTATTACGATACACGGGGATGGGTGTATTTCAAACAAGAAAAATACGAAGCAGCCCTCGCCGATTTCCTGAAAGCATATGAGTTGGATAATCAGCAACACTTAATAGCAGAGCATTTGGGAGATGTTTATTCCAAATTGAACCAAAAAGACAAAGCAGTGGAATTTTGGGAAAAAGCGGTGCAACTGGGAGCAAAAGGAACAATAATTGAGAAAAAAATCGCAACGAAAACATACCATGAAAATCTGGATTAACATATTAATTGGTGTGTTGGCGATCGGAAGTCAGTCGTGTGCCAGAAAACTGACAGAAGGACACGAAAAACTTCCGAAAGTAAAAGAAGAAGAATTGGTCGCTGCGCTGGATAGTATCAGCAAATCTGTTCCACAGTTTCTGTCGACAAAAATTGACACAAAATACACAGATAATAAGCAAAACATTAGCTTCAAAACATCACTTAAGATTCAAAAAGATACTGCTGTAAACGCCTTGATCACCTATGCGGGAATCCCGATTATTACGGCAATGGTCACAACGGATTCCGTAAAGATTTCCAATAAGAAAGAGAAATGTTACCTCCTGGAAGACCTGAATTTTTTTAAAAACCGGTTCGGAGTAGAATTTTCCTACTTAAACCTCGAAGAATTGCTGTTGGGGCGTCCGTTGAATTTCAATCCTGGTCGGGAATATTATCTGGTTCCCGACCCGTACAATTACATTCTTTCAACACAGAAAAAACTGGAAGATGAAGGAAGAGTGCTTATTTCCTATTACCTCAGCCCGGATCTGAAACAGTTGAAAAAAGTAGAAATTACCAGCTTTAAAGATGAAGTATCCATTGCAGTCCATTATCCGGAGTACATGACCGGAGATTTTTTCTCATCCCCGAAAATTATCACGGCAGAAATCAAAACACCGAATAACCAGATTTTGCTGTCGATGACATACGATAAAGTAGAACTAAACGTTCCAAAAGAAATGATCATTGTAATTCCTGATTCGTATGAAAAGTGTAAGTAAAATCATATTGGGAATCTTATGCATGGCAATGGCTTCACAGTCCATAGCGCAGTCTACCAGTGAAAAACTGAAGAGAGAACAGCAGCAATTGGAAAAAAATATTGCCAATACGAAACAATTACTCGAAAAAGCAAAGTCGAATACGGAGTCTTCATTTAATGAATTGAAATTACTGAACAATCAGATCGCATACAGGGAACAATTGGTTCGCAATTTCGACAACCAGATTCGGGGGGCTGAATTAAAAATTAAAGAGAAGCAAAACCAGATTGAACAACTGAGCGAAGAAATGAAAACGCTCAGGGAACAATATAAGAAATTATTGGTTTATGCCTATAAACACCGGAATAAATACGGGAAAATGATGTACATTTTCTCTTCTGACAGCTATTATGAAGCCATTAAGCGGGCGAAATACCTGGAAAAAATACAGGAAATGATCAAAAAGCAGTTTCTGGTAATTGAGCAACATCAACGGTTGATCGCTACGGAAATGAAGAACATTGAAAAGGAAAAAGAGTACAAGTCGAAAATGCTGGATGAAAAAAAGGCGGAACGTGAACAGATCATGGCTGACCAGCAGAAACAACAGGTGGTGTACCAGGAATTAAAAGCACAGGAAGGACAAATTATCGCGAAGCTGAAGGAAGACGAACGTAAACGCGCCAACCTCAAGGTACAGATCGATGCAGCAATCAAGAAAGAAATAGCAGAAGCTGAGGCGCGTCGTAAAAAGGCAGAGGCGGAAGCCAAAAAGAAAGCTGATGCTGCTAAACCGACAACGACAACTTCCCCGAATACAACTACCTCAACAACACCTACGACAAAACCGGTCGAATTGCCAGAGACAAAAGAAAATGCGGCATTGAGTAAAAGTTTTGAAGGAAACAGGGGGAAACTACCATGGCCGGTTGAAAAAGGAAACATTACCGAAGGATATGGTAAAAATCCGCATCCAACGATTCCGGGTGTATTTACAAATAATAACGGAGTGGATATCTCCGCACCGAAAAATGCGCAGGTAAGAGCTGTCTTTGAAGGAGAAGTGACTTCTGTGATGAACATTCCGGGAGCAGGAAAAGTGGTGATTGTGAAACACGGAAATTACAGAACGGTATACAGTAATCTGCAAAGTACATTCGTCAATGTAGGCTCGAAAGTATCTACAAAACAAGTAATTGGTTCGCTCGTCACCAGTGACGGACAATCGTTATCTACGTCACATTTTGAGATCCATCAGGTTGTGGGAACAACTGTTACAAGCTTGAATCCGGGCTTGTGGTTGGCGAAATAATGACACCTAATTCATAATCTTTCTAAATAAGGAAGGTTTATTGGTTAAAAATGCTAACTTTACGGCAATTTCAGAAAGTCAGCACAATAATGAGTGGTCACATTAAATTAGCACAGATTAAAAAGGGAAATGATGCCGTCGTACAATCAATAGAAGGTGACGAATTACGTTCAAAATTATTAGAATTGGGATTAACATCCGGCAGTAAAGTCCGCGTTTTATACACCGCACCTTTTGGCGACCCGATTGCAGTCGATATCGAAGGATTTGTTCTTTCACTGCGAAAATCTGAGGCCAATTTAATTCACGTTACCGTTTAATCATTTACCAACAGCAGCACAATGAAGATCGCGCTTTTAGGAAATCCGAACACCGGAAAAAGTTCTGTTTTTAACCTGTTGACTGGTTTGCGGCAACACGTGGGAAATTTCCCGGGAGTAACGGTTGAGAAAAAAACGGGACTATTAAAGATAAACGAAACCAGCCATCAACTCATTGACTTCCCTGGAACATACAGTGTTTATCCTCATTCCGAAGATGAGAAAGTTGTTTACAATGTGCTTTCCAATCCGGCCAATCCGGATTATCCGGATGTATGTGTTGTTGTCTTAGACGCATCCAATCTCCGGCGGAATTTGTTTTTATTCTCACAGATTTATGACCTGGGACTGCCCACAGTTATGGTGTTGAACATGATTGATGTGGCAGACAAAAACAAATTATCAATTGCTGTAGACAACTTACAATCCCAGTTTCCCGATGCGGTTATTGTGTCCAGTAATGCGCGTGTTAAATTGGGGAAAACCCGGATTCTTGAAGCGATTACGACAGCCAAGCAATCGGAGAATCGTATTACTTTTATAGAAAATGCCACGTTAGCTGTTATTGATGACCAGGCGAGACAAGAGGAAGAGGCAGAAAAACGATTTGCCAAAATTGATACAATTATTCCGGGCATCCTGACGCAAAAAGCAGATGAAAAAAAGACGGAAACAAACAGCACAAAATTAGATAAAATCTTAACACATCCCATTTTCGGATACCTGATCTTTGCCGCAATTTTGTTGCTCATTTTTCAATTTATTTTCTCGTTTGCCTCTATTCCGATGGACTTCATTGATGCGCAATTCGGGCATTTAAGTGAATGGATAGCCCGATCCATGCCGGAAGGAATTTTCAATGATTTATTGACCCAGGGAATTATTCCCGGAATCGGAGGAGTCGTTATTTTCGTTCCCCAAATTGCAATTTTATTCTTTTTCCTTGCCATCCTGGAAGAAACAGGATACATGGCACGTGTCGTATTCATTATGGATCGGTTGATGCGTCCTTTCGGACTGAACGGAAAAAGTGTAGTTCCTTTGATGTCGGGTGTTGCCTGTGCCATTCCGGGAGTAATGGCTGCCCGTACAATTGCTGATTGGAAAGAGCGGATGATTACTATTATGGTAACACCGTTGATGAGTTGTTCTGCACGCATTCCGGTATATACGTTACTGATAGCATTGGTTATCCCTGAAAAAACGATTTTCGGTTTTTTTAACCTTCAGGGATTAGTGTTATTTGCCTTGTATGTCATGGGAGTGATAGCAGCTTTGGGCATTGCTGCCTTGTTAAAGTTTGTCATCAAAGCAAAAACGAAGGGATATTTATTATTGGAAATGCCTGCATACAAACAACCACGTTGGGGGAATGTAGGAATTACGGTATTCGAAAAAGTAAAAGTGTTTGTACTGAATGCCGGAAAAATTATCCTTGCGATTTCAATTATCTTGTGGGCACTTGCATCCTACGGACCGGGTGACAGGATGGAGCAAGCGGTGATTACTGCCGAGAAATTTGCAACAGTCAACCAGTTGGACGAAGAGGAACAGGCAGATTTAATTGCCGGTGCTCAATTGGAAAATTCATACATCGGGATTATGGGGAAAACCATCGAACCGGTGATTGCGCCACTTGGGTACGATTGGAAAATGGGTATCTCGCTGATCACTTCATTTGCAGCCAGAGAAGTATTCGTCGGTTCATTGGCAACCATTTATTCAGTTCACGATGACGGAGAAGAAAATCTTCCGCTACGCCAGAAATTACTAAAAGAAAAACGTGCTGACGGAACTCCTGTCTACACCCTTGCAACCGGTATTTCACTAATGGTCTTTTATGTGTTTGCAATGCAATGCATGGCGACAATGGCCGTTGTAAAAAGAGAAACAGGGAGTTGGAAATGGACATTTTTTCAGTTAGGATTATTTGGAGTTCTGGCTTATTTAGGCGCATTCTTATCCTTCCAATTGTTATCTTGATATGCAACTTATTCTTGTCATAGTATGTGTAGGCACAGCAGTAGGATTTTTAGGCTGGAAGTTTTCGAAACAGTTCAGAAAGAAAAAAGACGATGACTGCGGATGTGGAAAATGTGGGTCATAATGAACCATTTTTAATTGTCGTCATATGATACTATGCGCAAATCGTCATATCGCATTATTGCGATAACACGAAATACCATTGAGGGCATGTCGTAGAATTACATTCATTGTTTTCCCGAAGGTAGCTATAGCGTTGGGGCCTTGAATTACACCATTAATCATAAAAAAGCCTCCCTGAAATAATCAAAGAGGCTTTTTAGCAGAGGTTATGGTATTAATGCCGTATGAGTAATTTTCCGGTAAATAATATACGACCTGTTTCCCCGGTAATGCGGTACAGATATGTTCCCGTAGCGAAACCGGAAACGTTGATTTTCGTCGTCTCTGAATCCAATGGTGTTGTATGCATTTCCTTTCCGACAAGATCTACAATGCTAATTACAGCCGGGATTTGTTGCTTTTTCCAGCTGAAAGAAACAATATCTGTTGACGGATTCGGGAATACACTCAGATCATCCGCAGTCAGTTGCTCAAGCCCTACTCCCGTAGTATCCTGCCCTCCTTCACTGATTGTAACACAATAATCTTCTACTTCTCCCCACATAAAGTCACCACATACATTCGGCAATGTCGTTTGCCCCGTTCCCTGATAAGCCAACTGAACTCTCATACGTGTACTTCCGATAGCTGCTGTTACAGGAACAGTCAATGAATTTGATACCGCACCGATTGAGGCAGATCCCTGGTCGAAAACCAACTCACCGGTTTCAAATGTCCCGTTTTGATTAGCATCCAGCCAGATTCTTGTATATTCAGGAAGTGCCTCACCATCAAATCCCGGAGTTAATGTGAACGGATAAGATGTCCCTGTTTCCAATGCAAAGGAATTTGTTCCATCAGCAGCTGCATAGCCATTGTTATCCCCACTTGTTATTGTTGTTCCACCAAGAGCGAATGACTCGATCCATTCGTGTTGAACTCCCATCAATCCTGTTGCTGTCCCACCACCTGTTATGGTTGACAATAAACCGGCTCCCTGTGCCTGAGTGATCATTACAACAGGGATCGTAACGCTTGCCGCTCCTGTTCCCGAACCTAAAGAAGCAGGTGCTGTTCCTTGATTATTAATGAGTAACAGCGCCGTTGCCCCTGCATTTTGAGCATTCAATGCTTTTTCTGAAAAATTACAAGTACCTCTCACTGCAACAGCAATATTTCCGGACAAAGCAGCAGCATTTGAAAGTGTACCACATCCTTCATTTGTGTTGGTACCGCTACCGCTCATCAACACCAGATTACCGTATACATAGCCATCCTCAATATCTCCTCCCCAATTGTCGGTTTCGGTATAAGTCGTAATTGTTGTTACAATTCCTGACGGAGAAAGAAACGCGATACGTGATTGTGTAGAACCTGTTGCTTTAGCATCACAATAAGGCAGATCAATACAATTTCCGCATCCTACAGTACTGAATGCTGTGATAGCAGACTCCCCGGTTTCACTTGTACAGGTTGTTTCCAGGTAAAATTCGTAGGCACTGCAGGCATCTAACCCTGTTAACTGGTAAGGAGAAGTAACGCCTGTAACTGTTACCCAGGAAGAAGCTCCTGCTGCCCTCCAATGCACATTAACCGAATTGACTTCTGAATTAATCGTAAATGTGATGGTTGCAGCAGCATCGGTTGTTGAAACACTGATGTTTTCTGCAAAACATGTACTGCAGGTTTCCGTCATCAATAAATCAAGTGTATTTTTAGCATTCAGACGTCCTCCGGTGATAAATTTTGTTGCCAATTGCGCCTTAACATCCACACCATTTATTAACGCTTCTAATACCAGATCAGCTCCGAGCCGGGGATTCGATTTTACAATATTCATAAAACTCGGGCAGGGAATGGAATATGCCAATCCGACAACTCCGGCGGTTAACGGACAAGCAAAAGAGGTTCCTGTCGTTGTTGTAATTCCGTTGGTTCCGGCAGTTGTAACAACATTGATTCCCGGTGCACCGAATTCAATGGTTTGATCCCCGTATCCTCCGGCTGTATTATCATTGTGGTCCGTTCTTCCTACTCCAACCATGTACGTACTGGAACATGCTGTAGGCATATCTCCGGCAGTATCCACATCCAGGTTAGAATTGGTGGTAGCACCGATATTAATGATACCATGGTATCCCAACGTATCGTAGAACTGACACCAAAGCGGATAGCTTGCGGGATTCGCACCATCAATTCCCCAGGATGCACTGGTTGCCACGACAAAGGCCCCCTGTGTACCGTTTGATTGGTTCCATCTTTTTCTCATTACCAGCGGGTAAGTATATGCTTCAATGACATTGGACTGCGTCAGCGAACTGCTCATGTTAATTACCATTAGCTTCACATCCCAGTTTGCTCCGGCAACATTTAGGTTGTTGTCTCCTTTTGCACCAATCATTCCCAAACAGTTTGTACCGTGTGCCCCTGTACCTGTGTCATCATTATCATTAACCGTGTTCCAACCGTTATAATCATCAATATAGCCGTTGTTATCATCGTCAATTCCGTTTCCCGGAATTTCAGCAGTATTGATCCAGCGGTTCGGACTTAAATCCTGGTGATTCAGATTCCCTCCTGATCCTTCAACCATACATACCACAATATCCTCACCGGTAGCTGTTGTTCCTCCGGTCGTAATGTCCCAGGCAAGATCTGAATCAATGTCCGCATCTGCCGTTCCTCCGGTCTGTCCGGTATTGTTGTGATGCCATTGTTGAGTAAAGCTTGGATCACCGGGAAGTGTAGAGCGCATTTGAACATAGTAATTATAATCAGCTACAACAACCTCTTTTCGGGTGTATAACCATTGTTGCATCCCTTCATGGGAAATAGCCTGATGGTCAAATTTGATGCTCCAGATTCGCATGGGAGGAGAAACAAATTTTAGAACTTCTAATTTGTATTCCGCAGGGGCTTCTGCAATTAATTTTTTCAGACTTTGTTCAGTTGTCAACTGAATCAGAAACTCACCTTCAACATAAGGCTTGTTATCAAAGTGTGTTTTTGCACTTTGCCCGTAAAAGCAATTAGATGCTGTTATAACCACACTGAATAAGGAGAAAAGTAATAAATGTTTCATAAGTATAACCGGGTTATCGTTTACGAACGAAAGATACAATTTTTTATTGAAATAATGATTTAATTTAGTTTTCTGTTATAGTAAACAAGATTTGATATAACTTTGCCTGTTTTTTGTACTAATTTTTTATATATGCGTAAACATTTTCTGTTGATACTGTTGCTTGCCGTTACCGGTATTTCATTCTCCCAGGTATCTAAATTGGTGAAAGGAACACTGATAGACGAAAAGAGTGAAAAGGTAGTAGAGGATGTTACTGTTATGTTAAAGAATACTGAAACAAAGGATTCTTTTGTCACTACTACGAATGAAAATGGATTTTTCCAGTTTAAAAACATTCCTTTCGGTAACTATGAATTCAGGATAACGGATAAGTTATACAAAAAAGACAGTACATTTACGTTTAATATTAACCAGGACCACGCAGATAACTTTACGTTCGGAAAACCGATTACTGCCAATCTGAAAGTGTCGTGGATGTTTAACTGGGGAGATCGTAAAATGACAGATGCAACCGGAAAAGTATATATACAGGAGCATTACTGGTCGCATCTCGTCGGAAAAATTGTGTTGGCGATTTACGGATTATTCCTGTTACTGATATTCTTTTACAGCATTTTGCAGTTTAATCTGGCCATTACCTATGCTAAGAACAAAAAATTAGGAAAGAAACAAGAACCGGTTTTTGATCCTGCAACAACACCGAAAGTAACCGTTCAACTGCCAATGTTTAATGAGATGTACGTGGCAGAACGAATCATTGAATCGTGTGCGGCATTTGATTATCCGAGCGATAAGTTACAGATTCAGGTGCTTGATGACTCAACGGATGAAACAAAAGATTTGATCGCTAAAAAAGTTGCCGAAGTTGCTGCAAGAGGAATCAATATTCAACACATTCACCGTGTAGACCGGACAGGTTACAAGGCGGGAGCATTAGATGCTGCCATGGACCGGGTAGAAGGAGATTTTATTGCGATTTTTGATGCGGATTTCATCCCCGAGCCTGATTTTCTGAAAAAAACAATGCCTTATTTCCAGGACGAACACATTGGTGTGGTTCAGACACGTTGGGGGCATTTGAACAAAGACTATTCATTACTGACGGAATTGCAGGCATTCGGATTGAATGGACACTTTGCAATTGAACAGGGAGGAAGAAACTCGGCAGGACATTTCATCAACTTTAACGGTACCGGTGGTATTTGGAGAAAAACATGTATCGAAGATGCCGGAGGATGGGAACACGATACACTGACAGAAGATTTGGATTTGAGCTACCGTGCTCAGATGAAAGGATGGAAATTCCAGTACCTGGAAGATGTTGTGTCTCCTGCAGAATTACCCATTACCATGTCGGCATTGAAAAGCCAGCAACACCGTTGGATGAAAGGTGGAGTAGAGTGTTTTAAAAAGATGTGGAAGCGCTTGTTGACAACAAAAGGGGTGAAGACAGCAGACCGGATTCATGGAATTTCTCACTTGTTTAACTCTTCTGTTTTCTTATTTATTTTAATGGTTGCCTTATTGAGTTTGGTAGTATTGCATGTAAAGGACAGCTTCTCAGATCTGAACTATATCCTGAGATTCATGAGTGTTTTCATTATCAGTACACTTTTCCTGATGGTTTATTATTGGTTTTCATTCAGAGATCGCAAAGCGAACGGGAAAAAATCTTTTTTCCATTTTATTGGTCGTTTCTTTACCTTCCTGATCATGTCGATGGGAATGTCAATTAATAATACGGTTGCTGTGATTGAAGGGTACCTGGGAATTAAGAGTTCGTTTGTCCGCACACCAAAATTCAACGTTTCCCGCAAATCAGAATTCAAGCAAAATAAATACGATAAGAAGAAACTGAACCTTGTCAATATCCTGGAGGGAATCTTTGCAGTTGTATTCTTGTTTACGGCAATCAACCGCGCTGTTTACGGAGATTTGGGAATGGTTCCTTTTCACTTGATGCTGGGAATCGGATTCGGAATGGTGTTCTATTATTCTGTGAAAGAAGTTCGGGAAGCAAACCGGGCGTAATTGTACTATTGAATACTGAATTTTGAATAATAAAACCAGAACATTCAAAATTCAGTATTCAAAATTTCCTACCACTTATCTTCCGTTCCGTCTTCCTGATTGGCCTGATCGATCAATTTTTGCCAATTGTAAGTCGGGTCATCTGAATCCGTGAGAATCTCCTTGTAGTCATCCGGATGGATGTCGTAGTGCATAATTTCTTCACCGGTATATTCTTCTATCTCTTTGAGCAAGTTTTCTTCTGACGGGGCACAAAAGCTCAATGCCTGACCGTTCTTTTCCCCACGGCCTGTTCGTCCGCAACGGTGAACATAATTCTCAGGATCCTCCGGCAAATCGTAATTGATCACATAATCAACATTCGGAATGTCAATTCCACGTGCAGAAACATCTGTTGTGATCAAAATCAGGTTTTCTCCGGAGCGGAAGCGTTCCAGGATGGCAAAACGTTGTTTTTGTTCAATTCCCCCGTGAATTTCTTCGGAATCTATGCCAACCCGTTTCATAGCCGCGACAACTCGTCCTGCACGAACTTTGGTACGCACAAATACCAGGATTCGTTTATCGGGATATTCCTTCAATATATTCTCCAGGAAAAACCGTTTGTCATCCATCTCAATAAACGCAACAGCATGTTCCACCGATTTTGCAACCGGGTTTTTAGGAGAAATCTGAATGCGGATGGCATTTTTAACGACATCGTAAGCAAGTGATTTAATCTTTTTGTCAATCGTTGCTGAAAAGAATAAGGTCTGGCGTTTTTTCGGAATCTTTTTGAGAATATCCTGGATGTCTTTGTTGAATCCCATCGCCAACATTAAATCAGCTTCATCAAGAATGAGGAATTCGACATTGGAGACATCCAAATGCCCTTGTGCAATCAAGTCAAACATACGTCCCGGAGTAGAAACAAGTACATCTACTCCCTTTTTCAATGTATTGATTTGATGATCTTGTTCCACACCACCGTAGAGCCCAAGTACTTTCACCGCTGTTTTTTTTCCGATTTCAACAAACACATCTGCAATTTGTTGGGACAATTCACGGGTTGGAACCAATACCAGGCAACGGACGCTACTTGCTGAGTACTTCGATTTTTTTGAAAGAAAATGCAGCACAGGAATTGCAAACGCAGCCGTTTTACCGGTTCCGGTTTGTGCAATGGCCATCACATCCTCACCATCAAGAATCGGTTTGATTGCTTTGTACTGGATGTCTGTTGCACGAACGAATCCCATGGTGTCCAGTTGCTCCAGAATTGCTTTATTGATGTTATAATCTTTGAATTTCATGCTGTATTTTTTTCCTTTCTGAGTCTGTATAAAGATAGTACTATCTGCTAATTGCCGATGTCACTATATCGCAATAATGCGATATGTGAATAATTGCATAAAAAAAGGTACCCGAAAAACCGGATACCTTTTCCAATATGGTCGTTTAAACTTAATCTTCTTTAATAGAAGGCACCAGAATACGTCCACAGTGCTCGCAAACGATTACTTTTTTCTTCATTTCAATATCCAACTGCCGTTGAGGCGGGATTTGGTTAAAACATCCACCGCACGAGTCGCGTTCTACCGGAACGACTGCCAATCCGTTTTTCGCATTTTGACGCAAACGTGTATAGGCAACCAATAAACGATCTTCAATCTGTGCTTTTGCTTTTTCAGAAGACTTTACCAATCCGTCTTCATCTTTTTGTGTTTCAGCAATGATTTCATCCAACTCCGCTTTTTTTGTTTTCAGATCTTCTTTTCTGAAATTCAATCGCTCTTTTGCTTCATCCAGCAATTCTTTTTTCTGAGCAATACGCGCTTTTGCTTCTTTGGATTTCTTTTCGTGCAATTTGATTTCCAATTCCTGGAATTCAATTTCTTTCGATAGCGATTCGTACTCACGGTTGTTGCGTACGTTTTTTTGCTGCTCCTTATATTTTCCGATCGCCAGTTCCGCATCTTTTGACGCATTTTTTCGGTCGGAAATTTCTACTTCTACTTCTTTGACTTCGTCCTGAATCTTAGCAATGCGCGTTTCCAATCCTTCGATTTCATCTTCCAGGTCTTGTACTTCCAAAGGTAATTCTCCACGAACTGTACGGATTCTATCAATCTCAGAATCAATTTTTTGTAATTCGTAAAGTGCGTCCAATTTTTCCGCTACCGTTGCCTCTTTCTTTGTTGCAGTTGCCATATATTTTTAAAAATAATTTATCGGATTCGTATTAATCGTCGTTAAACGAAGCGCAAAGTTAGGAAATTTTTTTGTCAAAATAGCACTTAATAAATTAATCGTATATTGTTCGCTTTCAAAATGTCCGATATCTGCAATGATTAATTTGTCTTCCGCATCAAAAAACTCATGGTATTTAAAATCTCCGGTAATGTAAACATCTGCTTTTGAACGAATAGCCTCCTTCAGTAAAAACGATCCGGATCCTCCGCAGAACGCAACGGTTTCAATCGTAGTTTTCACCAGTTTTGTATGTCGGATAACTCCGCAATTGAACGCATTTTTCACCAAATTTAAAAATGCTTCTGTCGGCATCGGAACAGGTAATTTTCCGATCATCCCCGTCCCCTCAAATGCATTTGAATTCCGGAGCGCAACAATGTCATACGCCACTTCTTCATACGGATGACTTTCGTTCATCGCTGATACAACGGCCGCCAGTTGATGGGTGGAAACCAGTACTTCCAACCTGTTTTCTTTTACCTGTTCGGCCGTTCCCGGTGTTCCGATGTAAGGGTTAGCTCCGGCAACGGGAGTAAATGTTCCTGTCCCTTCCCCGAAAAAACTACACGCATTGTACTGACCGATGGAACCTGCTCCGGCATTAAACATTGCTTGGGCAACCTGCTCCCGGTTTTCCAACGGGACAAACACCGTAATTTTATTTAAAACACCGGCTTTTGGGGACAGTATCTGCATGTTTTCCAATCCCAATCTGCGTCCGATCTCGTCATTGACGCCAAATCGATAATTGTCAAGGTTGGTATGGATGGCGTATAATGCAATATCGTTTTTTATGCATTTCAATACTACGCGTTCAACATACGTTTTACCGGTGAGGGATTTCAGTCCCTGAAACACAATCGGGTGGTGCGCAATGATCAGGTTACACCCGTTCTCAATTGCCTCGTCAACCACTTCTTCCGTACTGTCCAGACAGATTAGTGCTTGTGTGATCGGCATGTTCACATTGCCTGTGATCAGTCCGGAATTGTCGTAACTCTCCTGGCTGCTCAATGGTGCAAGGAACTCCAGGTATTGTATGATTTCCTTCAGTTGCATATCAGAAGTTAGGCGTCAATTCGTGTGTTTTGTAGAAGTCATCGATATAGTTGTACGCCTCCTCAGCCGTATCAACAATCTTGAATAAATTCAGATCCTTTTCGGAAATATTATTTTCCTGCTTTAACATCACATTTGTGATCCAGTCGATTAAACCGGTCCAGTATGCACTTCCGATCAGTACAACCGGTCGTTTATTAATTTTGTTGGTTTGGATAAGTGTCAATGCTTCAAATAATTCATCCATTGTTCCGAATCCCCCGGGAAGAATAACAAATCCCTGGGAATATTTCACAAAAACAACTTTTCGCACAAAGAAATAATCAAATTTCAGATTGGATTCTTCATCGATGTATTTGTTGTGAAATTGCTCAAAAGGCAGATCAATGTTCAACCCAACCGATTTTCCTCCACCCGCTTGCGCTCCTTTGTTTCCCGCCTCCATGATCCCGGGGCCTCCACCGGTAATTACTCCGTAACCTGCTTCAGCAAGTCGCCTGGAGATATCAACTCCCAGCTGGTAATACTTATTATCTTCAGACGTTCTGGCAGATCCGAAAACCGAAATACACGGTCCTATCTTTGCCATTTTTTCATACCCTTCTACGAACTCGGCCATGATTTTAAAAATCGCCCAGCTGTCGTTAATCTTTATCTCATTCCAGTCTTTTCTGATTTTATTCATATCATTTAACTATTTTCTTGATTAATTGGTTAAGCTATATTGCATGTGTGTTTTATAGAATTTCAAAAATACGGATTAACTTTTCATTCTGGATGTTTTGAAGCTGTTTAATACTGCTTTCGGCGTATTTTTCAAATTATTTTAGCTGTATTTAACAGATTGTCAAACTATCATCTATATTTGCTACATACTAAATTGAAAATTATGAAAATAGGAAAAATGACGTTATTGATGATGTTTGTCGGGTTGGCAGGCATGGGGTTTTCTCAAAAAATAATAAAAACAGAAGGGGATTTAGCATTCCTGAAGTCAGAGAAAACATTGAACCTTGAATACAACTATGAGGACATGGGAGTAGGAAAATTCAAAACCGAAGAAGAATACGTCAACAGTAAAGTAAAAGAATACAACGAGAAAGAAGCAGGAAAAGGAGACAAGTGGAAAGAAAGCTGGGAAGGTTCAAGAGATCGTGTATACCATCCTAAATTTGAAGAATTGTTCAACAAATATTCAGGCCTGACAGCTTCCCGAAACAATGAGAATGCAAACTATACATTGATCGTAAAAACTATTTTTACCGAACCGGGATTTAATGTAGGAGTTGCAAGTAAACCTGCGGGTGTTAGCTTTGAATACATTTTCGTTGATTCGGCAACAAAGAAAGTCGTTGCAAAATATACACAGGCAAATGTACCGGGCGCACAGGCAATGGGATATGATTTCGATACAAGTACACGTATCTCCGAAGCGTATGCCAAAGCAGGTAAAATGCTGGGTGGATTCATCGCGAAAAGCAATAAAAAATAAGCAAGAAGCATCCAATCTCTTTATGGAAGGGACATCAACTTTTTGATGTCCCTTTTTTCGTGGGATTATTCTCAATTCTTCAATACATTTGCACTTTAAAATTCAAATTACATGCGTCAGAAAATCATTACATCGGCTATTATTTGGACAGGACTTTACCCGGTGTTGTTAATCGTATCTTCCTTATTGCACCCATTTATCGGATCCTGGCATTTCGCACTAAAAACGTTGATCACAACGCTTATCGTTGTTCCCGTTATGGTCTTTTTTATTATTCCGCTGGTAAGAAATCTCTTTAAAATTTTAGGAATCGTTAAAGCGTAACTGATCCGTAAAATAATTTTTCAGCGTCAATTAAATAGTTTACTTTAGCGTCAACAAAAAGTGAAACCATGCACAAAATTTTATTCTCCCTTTTCTCTACAGCAGTCTGTTGTGGCATTTTTGCCCAGGAAACAGCAACACATTGTTCCAAACGGGCCAGGTATTCCAACCAGCTGAAAATCTCTCCCTACGTTGATGCAGCGCAGGTACTTCAACAAAAAAAGTACAACGTCACATTTTACAGGTTAGATTTGAATATGACCAATACAACAACTGCTTTATCAGGAGTGGTAGAAATTCAGGCAACAGCTGTACAGGCAATTGATTCTGCTTTACTGGAATTTTACAGTGGATTTACCATTAATGCGATTGAAGTCGACGGAGTCCCTACTCCCTACTCCCGGTACGGATCCTTGCTTTCCATTCCGTTGAATCGTGCAGTGGGAGACCAATTTGTCGTTTCCGTGGATTATGCAGGAACACCTCCTACGGCAGCGACAAATCCGTTGGGTGGCTCCGGAATGACCAATGCTTCTTCTCCTTCCTGGGGAAATCAGGTCACCTGGTCACTCTCCGAACCTTTTTCTACACTGGAATGGTTTCCGTGCAAACAAGACCTCAAAGACAAGGCTGATTCGGTACAGGTCAGCATCACTGTTCCTGATCACCTGATGGCTGGTTCCAATGGCGTACTGGACAGCGTTACCACAGTCGGCGGTTTTAAAACATTTCACTGGATGCACCGGCACCCGATTGCATACTACCTGATTTCCGTCGCAGTTGCCAGTTACCAGGAATACACTGTTTATGCAAATCCGGCAGGGTCACCTCAACCTGTCATGATTCAGAATTTCATTTATGATAATCCGCAATTTTTACCGTTTTTCCAGCAAGACATTGATGAAACGGTCGATTTTATAGAATTATTTGCCGATTTGTACGGCCCTTATCCGTTTCAGGATGAAAAATACGGACATTGTGTTGCTCCTCTTTCCGGGGGAATGGAACACCAGACAATGACGACACAAGGCTTTTTTGAACGCTCACTGACGGCGCACGAATTAGCGCACCAGTGGTGGGGAAATCATGTAACATGCGGTTCATGGGCGGATATCTGGATAAATGAAGGGTTTGCCTCTTATTCGGAATACCTGATGCTGGAGAATTTGTATTCGTTCAACACCGCACAGACCAATATGAACGATGTTCATACCAATGTAATGTCACAGCCGGGAGGAAGTACCTGGGTGGCAGATAGCCTGAATGAAAGTGCGATTTTCAGCGGGAGGCTGGTCTATGACAAAGGGGGGGCAATTGTACATACATTGCGCTACCTGGTTGATGACGATGCCGCGTTCTTTGACTTATTGAAAGGTTTTCAGATTGCTTTCGCAAACAGCACCGCAACAGGATTAGAGTTTAAGTCCTATGCAGAACAGGCTACCGGATTGGATTTGACAGACTTTTTTAACCAATGGTACTTTGGAGAAGGGTATCCTACGTATTCTGTTCAGTACAATGCGACCGGTACAGATGTGAATGTACTCATTTCACAGACGGTTTCAAGGCCTGCGGTAACACCGCTTTTTACAAATCCGGTAGATGTGCGAATCGTTAGAAGCGGGGGATTAGGCGACACGATCGTTCGCGTGAATATTACTTCTGCTCAGACAGTTGCTACCATTTCCGGAATCGAAAACTTTGTTGCTGTCAATGCTGTTGATCCGCTGAATTATATTATTAATAAGACTGGTACAATTACGCAAAATTCAAATTTATCTGTTTCAGGCCTGCAACAAGAAGCAGAAACTTTGGTACTGTATCCCAATCCTACAGAAGGACAACTGACTGTCATTTTTTCAGATGCTCAGCCACGTACTTTCCGGTTAATTGACCAAAAAGGAAAGTTGGTAATGGAGCAACAGGTAACTTCCCGGGAATCTGTAAATTTATCGGGGTTAAGCACCGGACAGTATCTGGTTGAAGTGATTGACAGTAAACAGGCAAAAATGACGCGAAAAGTGATCAAAAAATAAGTGCTGGTTCATTCATCGAACGTATAAAGCATTGAAATCCCTTGTTGTATTGACAAGGGATTTTTTGTTATGATTTGTTCTAAAAGTCAGATGGTGGAACAGAGCTTTTGGGTTATTAATCAAAAAAATCATACAGAATCTGATATGGATCCTGTATAACATTACAGGATGCATCGCGTACATATCCTGCTTCCAGGTAGCGGCCATGCGTAGAATACCGGAGGATTTGATCCGGAATACCTGAATTTACGGGAATCCGTTTTTGTTGCTCCACACCAATAACCCAATCGTGTTCTCTTCCCAATGCAATGCGTATAACCGCATCCAAACTGGTGCTACCCACGCGTTTGAAAAAACCTTTTTCATCCACCAGGCACTTGTGCCAGTCAGCGAGAACCGATGTATAGCGGATAGATGGATTGAGCGGAGGTTTGGACAGGATCGCATTCAACTCAGGACTATTGATGGTCATCATTTTACAACCTGGTTGTGAAAGAAACCATTGCACGGATAATTGCGCAAAGGAAGCGATTATTTTTCCGGCCGGACCGGGAGAAACCGCTCCCCAGATGGCGAGAGCCCGCGATATTTTATGTCCCAGGTTGAAATAACCGCAACCATTTCCCGCAGAAAACAACATAATTTTACTGATTACCGGAACCGAATGACGCAACGTGGTATCCGAAGCCATGCATTCGGCCACCAATGCCCCACGACTGGATGCAATGATCTGAAGAGGTTGCGACAGCTGTATACCCAGTTGTTGAAGAAAAGCAGACAACCAGGCAACATTCCCTTCTGCATGATCGGATATGGTGGGATGATTGAATGCCAGAATTTGCTCAAATTTCCTGTTTAAAAGTAATTCCTGCAATACATTCTTTCCACTGGACCGGGTTTTGAGCAAGTGTTCAAAAGAAGATGCCGTATCTACAAATGTGCCGTGGATCAGTAACACGGTTTTAGCGTGCGGATCGATTTGATTAGCGGTTGTTATGGGGCTAAATGCACCATTAACCGGATCCAATCTCAACAGTGCGTATTTATCTTTCCCGGCTACCTTGGTATTCCCCTTCTCTGATTGATTAATGGTTTTCAGAAACCGGTTGTACAATTGCTTTTCTGACCCTCTTTTTTGTTTAAAAACCAACACTTTTACAATGAAACTCATTCCTGTTTCACGTTCAGATTGCCGGTAGCGATCTTCTTCCCCCGGTACAGGTTTCAGGATGTATTTAGGTTCTACCGGAAAGAGATAGGTCAGCCGGTCCCTGGTCGATTTTTTTTCCTGCTCATGTAAAATATACTCGGAGAAAGCGTTTTCATCAAAAAAATCTCCTTTTTTGCTCCGCTGAAAATACACAATGGCCCCTTCATCCGGCTCAATAAATACGGTCAGGCGGAGACGAGGCAATTCCACCGGGTTGAATACCTCCGGAAGTGAAAACTCAACGGCGTCAAAATTGATATAATATTCGTGTACTTCTTTTCTTCTTCGGATGCTCAATTCCGGATTAACAGCTTTCAGATCTGCAATTTCTTTTCGGGTCAGAACGTTTTTTGTTTCCGTATTGTACAATCCTTCATCGGAATTTCCTTCCCTTGAGAAAACCAACTCACCGGAAGGTCCGAACGGCGCATCATTTTCCCAACCCAGCGTTCCCCATACCTTATCTTTGGTTTCTCTTCCTTTTTTCTGCAGGGAGTTCGTCAGGTTCGCAACCGGAATCTGTGTCCATTCCCCCAAGGGGACAAAACGGTTATCCTGCAAATTGCCGAGCAATTGTTGAATGTTTTCCTGCATAATTAGTGAGGGTTTTTGGCTTACTAAGATAGGCTACTTCACCGGGATTTCAAAAGCGTATTTTTACCTGATTTTTATTCGTACCGCTATGAAATAACAATAAAAAACCGGGCAAATCATCGACTGCCCGGTGAAATAAATACTGAATGTAACACCCTACTCTTGTTTTCCCAACTTCATCAGCGACGGGACAAAAAATGAAATCACTCCCACGAGTGAGACAAGTATACCGGATACAATGAAGGAATATGGAACTCCCACATTTTCCGCAATACTCCCTGTAAACAACAGCCCGACAATACTGGGAAGCATCGCCATGCTAAAGTACAGGGAGAAAACTCTACCCAGTTTATCCGGATCGACCTCCTCCTGCAGGATCGTCATAAACGCTGCTGAAAAGATAGAAAGTGCCACTCCCCCGAATGCTGTCAGTACAACAAAACCAAGAAACCATGTACCGGGAAAGAATCCCGAAAAAGTAAAGGTTAATCCAATAATGATGTGCATCGCATTAATCAGCACGATTTTGGAAGTCTTTACCCGCATAATACCCAGTATCGATCCGCCAATCAGCATGCCAACACCCCAGATAATTTCGATGAGTCCCATTTCCCATTTTCCTCCGGCGTAATGCCCGGTGGTCAGTAGCGGAAACATAATGGCTACCGGCATGATGAAAAAGGTAACGATCATCGCAAACAGGAATAACAGTGAAAGTCCTTTATTGTGGTAAACCGCCTGCACTCCTTCCTTCAATTCATGAATCACCGATGAGAAAGAAGGCTTTGTTTTCTCACGTTTTAACCGGGGAATGGATACAAAAAACAACGAGGTAATGGCTACCAGTGCCCCGATGATGTCAAGGTACAATACTTTTGCAATCGGGAAATAAGTAATGGCCAATGTTCCCAAAGCAGGACCGGCAATTCCACTGAACGATTGCAACATCTGGTTAATCCCCGATACACGCAGCAATTCCTGTTCGGGTACAATCAACGGAGCAACTGCCTGCATGGCCGGAGCATGGAATGCATTTCCGACAGAACGACATCCCAACAGGAAGTAGACCAATACCAGGTTCGGATCCCCATCGTTCATAATAAAGGTCATCACAAACGTACACAGAGCAATGAACGCATCGGCCAGAATCATGACCAGCTTGCGGTCCCAGCGATCAATAAATACACCTGCAAACGGACCGATAATGGCTTGCGGGAGCAATCCGGCAATTCCAGCCAGTGCGAGTACTTCGGCAGACTGGTGTTTCAGACTGAGCCAGATAATAACGGCAAAGTGGACGGAATAACTGCTGATCATCGATACAAACTGACCGGCCCATATAAATAGATAGGTACGAAACCACTGATTATTTTCCATGAATTTTTTTTGAAATGATTATCAACTACAACAAAGAAGATCAACAGGACGTTGTCTTCACACAAATAATCGGAGGAGCATTCCTGTTCCCCCGGTTAGGCAATCCAGGGTTTTGCGATCATTGTTGTATGGAAAAAACGGTTCATAACAGGGCAAAATTATTCATTTTTCCGGACTTGTGGAAACAATTCGGGGTAACTTTTTTGTTAGTGTTCTGTTAATTAGATAAATCAACACCTACAGTAAAATAAGTGCTATGATCGTTGTTTATAACCGAGCAATAAAATCTGTGGTAAAATACTTTTTAGAACAAAACCTTATTCAAATAACTCTTTCATTCCTTCAGGTGAAGGATACTTCGATTTCTCAGTTAATTCCAATGCATTGATACATAATTCAGCAATTACCTTGTTTTCTTCAAAAACAGCCTCTTCGGTTTCCAGCCGCATGATCTTCTCAAGTTCAGCATGTGATTTTAAATCATACCGAATGAATAAATACAGATCTTGCAATTCCCATTTCAAATCAGTGATTTTTAATCCTTTTTCAGCTGCCTTGTAGGTGTAATAGTCAACAAAACTATATTCAAGATCGTCAACAAATTTGTCTTTTTTCACATCGTTGTACTTGATCGATGCGATAATTAAAAAGCAGATCGTAAAGAAACTCACAACGTAAAGAGCAGGTTTTGCCGGATCCTGAGCCCCGTTCTTTTTTGCAAACCGGTAGATCAGTATTCCCATTCCGATAAACACAATCCACATCCCTATTCCACCTATGAAGAATCCTGTTTTGTAATCCACCGAATGATTGCGAACCCATCCAAGATTAAAGTAGGCACCTGCTAAAAAACTCCATACCGCAATTAATACGATCCATCCGATATTCCTGATTAATAGTTTGTTCATAGTAGTTGTTGTATTAATTTTTAAGTGGTTTGTTACATTGTACAATTTAACGGTGCTAAAATAGATTATTTTGTTTATGTTATCACAAGTGTCTCATTTTATTTTGGAGTATCCATTTCCAGACTAACTGCAAATCTACTTCCTGTGAAGCGCCCCTCAACAAATGTAAACTTAACGAAAATAAGAAGTATCCTGAAAAATAGGAAAGAAAAACAAGCATCGTTGACACTTGGTTTTTTTGATATAAATCTGACAAAAAAGGAATACATTCAACATGTTAATAATCCAACTTAAACATGTATCTTTGTCTAATTCAGTACACTTTATCCGCAAAACTTTAAGAAGGAGGAACAACATCAACACTTAAAAATGAGATAAGGAAACTATATAAATAAGTAGATCTATGTTAATATCCTAAAGAATGAGGTTTCTTATTTCTATACCACTAATGTGCATAACAATGTTTAGCTTTAGTCAGAATCTTTCAATAAAAATTGATAGCATTGAATTAATATATCTTCCTAAAACCCTCACGGCTCCAATTTCATATACAAAAGCTACGTTCTTGTCAATAAAATCTGATTGGATCAAAAGGAAAATTATTTCTGACACAAGTGTTTTGAACAATTTTTCTGATTGTCTGAATTTATCGAGCTTAAATATGTCGCATGATTCTCACAAAGAAATAGATGTAAGACTTGTTATAATGATCTATTGTGAAGGAAAAAAGGAACTGGATGTATTAGTTGATAGCATATATAGATACACTTTTTTAGGGATAACACATAAGCCTGAGTGGAGCTTCAAAACATGGATAGAAAATCAAATAGATTGGTAATGTTATCAATTCACTTCCTCATTATTGTTTTATACAGAAAATGAAATTAATTCTATAAATTATTGTTGAATTCATTTTGGTATACCTGCTAAACTTCTCGGGTGCTTTTATTAGATGAGGAGTCAATGATTTCGAAGGGAAAAGTACGAGCACTATGCAAAAAAAGACATGTATCAAAATTATTTCATTCTGGTCCTTGTGATAGGTATCATAATTTTTATCATTCAGCTTTGTCACTAGTGAAGTCATTTAGGGACTATCTTTCATCTTTCCAAAAATCCTTACCTGAATACAAACACACATGAGGCAACAACGAGTCCAGGAATACAAAACAAAAAAAGTCTGACTAATAAAAGCCAGACTTCCTTACAAACAAAGGGTGGAAGCCCCATTGTAAGCATTTTTAAAAACAAAAACCCCGCCATTTCTGACGGGGTTGTGTACTCGAGGCGGGACTTGAACCCGCACGCCCAAAAGGGCACAGGATTTTAAGTCCGGCGTGTCTACCGATTCCACCACTCGAGCATTCGGTATATCTATCAAAAGAACGGGAAACCCCGCTTCTTTCTGTGAGCGAGAAACGGGATTCGAACCCGCGACCCCGACCTTGGCAAGGTCGTGCTCTACCAACTGAGCTATTCTCGCGTAATGCATTTCAAAATATTACCCGTTGATTCTTTTACCAACGGGCGACAAATGTATAAAGTTTTTTTGAAAACGTACTACATCCGTTCAAACTTTTTTAACCCCGGGTTAACAGAACGGAATCTTTTCGATGCGTTTTTGGTGTCTTCCCCCCTCAAAGTCAGTTGAAAAGAACAGATCGATCATTTCTTTCGCACTTTCAGAAGAGATAAATCGTGCAGGCAATGCGATGATATTCGCGTCGTTGTGCTCCCGTGCCAGCTTTGCAATTTCCGGCTGCCAGCAAAGTGCCGAACGAATTCCCTGATGCTTATTGGCCGTCATGTTGATTCCGTTGCCCGATCCGCAAATCAGAATGCCACGCATTCCTTTGTTTTGTTCCACCAATTCCGCTACCGGGTGCGCATAATCCGCATAATCAATACTTTCTTCGGAATAACAACCAAAATCCTTTACCTCGTACCCTTTTTCTTCCAGGTAACTGATCAGTTCCTGTTTTAATTGAAATCCTGCGTGGTCGCAACCGATTGGAATAAGCATAACATCTATAATTTATTCTGCAAAAATATGTAATTGCAGTGAGAAAAACAGTACAAATGCAATTTTTAGGCACTCCTGTTTCAATTTAATCCGTGAATCTGTGGCAGATATTTAGTATTTACCTAAATTTGCAGTCCCACAAAAAAAGAATAGAAAATTATGAGTTTTATCGAACTATCCGATCAGGAGATTCAACGCAGAGAAACGTTGAACAAGATACGGGAAATGGGCATCGATCCATACCCTGCAGCATTATACCCGGTAACGGACTATGCAAAGGACATCAAGGAAAAGTTCGAAGACAATAAGGAGGTTTGTATTGCGGGACGAATGATGAGTCAACGCGTTATGGGAAAAGCAAGTTTTATCGAACTGCAGGATTCCACAGGACGGATTCAGGTTTACTTTAACCGGGATGAAATGTGTCCGGGAGAAGATAAAACATTGTACAACGAAGTCTTCAAGAAATTACTGGATCTGGGTGATTTCATCGGTATAAAAGGAACTGTGTTCAAAACGCAGGTTGGTGAAACATCTGTGAATGTTAAAGAATTTACACTGCTGAGTAAATCACTGAAACCGCTTCCATTGCCGAAAACAGATGCGGATGGAAAAGTACACGATGCATTTACAGATCCTGAAATGCGCTACCGTCAACGATATGCTGACCTGGTAGTAAACCCGCATGTAAAAGAGATATTCATTAAACGAACAAAGTTGTTCAATGCCATGCGCCAGTTTTTTAACGATGCCGGCTACATGGAAGTGGAAACACCGATTTTGCAATCCATTCCGGGAGGAGCCGCTGCTCGTCCGTTTGTGACACACCACAATGCACTGGATATTCCGCTGTACATGCGGATTGCGAATGAGCTATACCTGAAACGACTGATTGTTGGTGGATTTGACGGTGTGTATGAATTTTCCAAAAACTTCCGAAACGAAGGAATGGACCGGACACACAACCCGGAATTTACAGCAATGGAAATTTATGTTTCCTACAAAGATTACAACTGGATGATGGACTTCACCGAACGATTGCTGGAACATTGCGCGATCGCTGTGAACGGAACAACAGAAGCTACATTCGGGGAACATAAAGTTGACTTCAAAGCGCCGTATGCACGGGTAACGATGCGTCAGTCGATCCTGGATTTTACAGGATTTGATATTGCCGGGAAATCAGAAGATGAATTGCGTGCAGCTGCAAAAGGAATGGGCATCGACGTAAATGAAACAATGGGGAAAGGAAAACTCATTGATGAAATCTTCGGGGAAAAATGTGAAGGAAATTATATCCAGCCAACATTTATCACCGATTACCCGAAAGAAATGTCACCGCTGTGTAAGTCACACCGAAACGATCCGGAACTTACCGAACGTTTTGAGTTGATGGTTTGTGGCAAGGAAATTGCAAATGCGTACTCGGAATTGAATGACCCCATTGATCAGCGTGAGCGCTTCGAAGAGCAAGTACGCCTGGCAGAAAAAGGGGATGACGAGGCAGGACAGTTTATTGATCAGGATTTTCTACGTGCACTGGAATATGGAATGCCGCCTACTTCAGGATTGGGAATCGGAATGGATCGTTTGATCATGTTTTTGACAAATAATCCGTCCATCCAGGAAGTACTGTTCTTCCCGCAAATGCGCCCGGAAGCGAAAAAACTAACGCTGTCCGAAAATGAAAAAGCCATTTTCGATATCCTTTCCGCAGAAAAAGAAATGGAGTTGAATGCGTTGAAAAACCAAACGGGTCTGAGTAACAAACAATGGGATTTGGGGATAAAAGCCCTGACAAAAATGGGAGTTGCGGCAGTAACCAAAGAAAATGATGTATTAACTGTTCGTGTGAAGTAATTGATCATTCGAACATTAATTTTAACGGTGTAAATGAGAACAAAATACATAGATCTGATTGACCAGACGTTCGATTTTCCGCAGGATGAGTTCAACCTGGTTGAAGATCGTTTGATGTTTCATGGAATTGACCTGATGAGACTGGTGGAAAAATACGGAACACCACTCAAGTTCAATTACCTGCCCCAGATTTCACACAATATTCAACGTGCAAAAGGATGGTTCAGGGAAACGATGAACAACATCGGTTACCAGGGAGCGTATCATTATTCCTATTGTACCAAAAGTTCTCATTTTTCGTTTGTCATGGACGAAGTTATGAAAAACGATGTACACATCGAAACGTCATCTGCGTTTGATATTGACATCGTTAAAAAACTCAATGAACAGGGAAAATTGAAAGACGGTCAGTTTGTGATCTGTAACGGCTTCAAGCCACCGAAATACATTGACAACATTGCAGGGCTGATCGAAGAAGATAAATTACGTGTGATTCCGATTGTAGATAATACGCAGGAAGTACAGGATTTGTTGGCGAAGACGGACAAGGACATTCACATCGGAATCCGTATCGCATCGGAAGAAGAACCGAAGTTCGAGTTTTATACCTCCCGCCTTGGAATCCGTTACCGGGAAATTGTTCCTTTTTATAAAGCAATCCTGGAAAACAACCCACGGGTGAAAGTGAAGATGCTCCACTTTTTCATCAATACGGGAATCAACGATAACTCCTATTACTGGAATGAGTTGACCAAATGTTTGCGTGTCTATTGCGACCTGAAAAAAGTCTGCCCGACATTGGATTCACTGAACATCGGAGGGGGATTCCCAATCAAGCAGTCACTGGCGTTTGATTATGACTATGCCTACATGGTGCGTGAAATCCTGATGCAGATCAAACGTGTTTGTTCCGATAATGACATTCCGGAGCCGAATATTTTTACGGAATTTGGTTCGTTTACAGTCGGAGAAAGCGGCGGGGCGATTTTCCGCGTATTGCACCAGAAGCAACAAAATGACAGGGAGAAATGGAACATGATCGACTCGTCATTCATGACCAACCTTCCGGACACCTGGGCAATTAACAAGCGGTTCATCATGTTGCCGATCAACCGTTGGAATGAAGATTACGAGCGCGTTTTACTTGGAGGATTAACCTGTGATTCAGATGATTATTACAACTCTGAACAACATGCCAATGCCATTTATCTCCCGCGTTTTGATCGAAACGATCCGCTGTATATCGGCTTTTTTAACACCGGAGCTTACCAGGAAACAGTTGGTGGTTTCGGAGGGTTAAAACACTGCCTGATCCCTGAACCGAGACACGTTCTCATTCAGCGCGACCAGGAAGGAAAAATCCATACGGAGATCTTCAGCGAAGAGCAAACCGCCAATGACTTTTTAAAAATATTAGGGTATTAATAATAAATTTTAACGGCAGGATTAAATCTAATGATTACCTTTGCCGGCTAATCCGAATGCGGATTTTCACATAAAGACATGAAATTAAGAAAGATATTTATTAAGCCGGGCTCATCTTTTGGTGCTTTAATAGCGGATTGGGCTGCTTCAAACGGATTGGAAGTCGAAGAACTTCCGCTTGAAGACGGATTTGATAAGGCTGTAGAGGGGCTTGTGATTTTCAACCAGAATTCGGATGTTGAAAAAGACTTGTTAGATATTCGCAAATTATTTGACGACTCGTTGAAACCTGTTCAACGCATTGATATCAACGGTACATTGATGGTAGGTGTTTCCAACTTCTCTTTGTGGCTGGAACGAAACGGATGCAAGAATGTGTTGTTCATCGGAGCAGACACATTGAAAGAAAATGCAAATCTGAATCGCTACCTGGAAGCGATGAAAGTTTCAAATTAATACGCACAGATTCGGTCTTTGGCTGGATTTTTGTTATTTTTCCGTATAAAATCGTTAAGTTATGAAAATAGGTTCATTTTCCTCCTTGTTGATGGTAGTTGTCGGAATGCAGGTTTCCTGTGCTTCTAAAAAGATAGCAACAGATCCGGAAGCAAACAACCAGACTTCCCAAACGGGGAAAGTAACAGCGTCTGATTCCCTTTTCGCATCATTGGACAGAGGTTATTGTTTTGGTAAATGCCCGGTATATACCGTTAAGATCTACAATTCCGGTTATGCAGTATACGAAGGAAAAGACAATGTGGATATGGTCGGGACCTATACAGCCCGTTTCACGAAAGATCAACTTGCTACGCTAACGAAAACAGCAAAGGAAATTAATTACATGTCATTGAATGATGTATATGACAGTCCTGTAACCGATTTACCGACACACGTTTCCTCCATTGTTATCGACGGGAAACGGAAAGAAGTAAAAAGAAGGCACAACTACCCGGAATCAATTCTTGTTTTTGAAAAGCAGATAGATGCATTGGTTGCGGAAGCGAAGTGGACGCGATCTGCAAAATCAGAATAATAGTCTCCTGTTTTGCATCGGAAATGTGCATATCGCAATATTGCGATATGACGATATGCAGAAATAGCAATCTTAGATTTGTTGTCTGTTACAGAATTTAATTCCATTTTATATGTATCGGGAGATAGAAGTAAGTTGTTATCTTCATTCCCTCACTCAGAGCGGGATTCCATTTGGGCATGGATGATAGTATTTTCGTTACTTCTTCATAAAATTCAGGACAATTCGAATTGTAATTTTTGAATTGTATGCCTGTAACAGAACCATCTTGCTCAACGATAAAACGGATATTGATTTTATTGAGAATACATTCGGATACGAGTGTTAGCGTATCGCCGGTGAATTTTAAATTTTTGCTCAAATACCGTATCATTTCGGTTGCTCCCTCAGGGAATTCCGCTTCCTCTTCAGCAAAATCAGACACATCTTCCCTTGCAGGGTATTCTGGAAAATAAACAGATTTAAGGTTCTCTTCTTCCTGAGAAAAAAGCGGAGAGAAAAAAATAAGACCGATCGATAGCATTAAAAATCGCAACATAATTCTAATGATTGCATTAAATGTACAAAAGAATAGTTGTTAATCAACGATTTGATTCACTCCCGCAGCAAACGAAGTGAACTGCTATGTGCCACTAATACCTCATTACACACACCTATGTACCTATGTGGTTCATTTTCAAACACCTGTTATCACTCCGATAGTTATCAGAATAATACCACAATTAACTGTAGTTTGATTCTTAATTCATATATGATCAATTGCTGAGAAACACAAAACGAGCGCATAGAACACCGAAGTTCGTCCAATATTTGTTACTTTCGCACAAAACAGAATTTTAATAGTGATGGGGAAACCTTTAATTTTAATCACAAACGACGATGGGATTGCAGCGAAGGGGATTGATGCGTTGATTCGTTCAATGATTCAATTCGGGGATGTCGTTGTTGTTGCTCCGGATAAGCCGCAATCCGGAATGGGACACGCAATTACCGTCAATCACCCGCTACGCATGGACAGATCGAAGATTTTCCCGGATATTGAGGCATATTCCACCACGGGAACACCGGTTGATTGTGTCAAACTGGGAATTTATGAAGTGTTGAAAAGAAAACCGGATTTGTTGGTGTCAGGAATCAATCACGGAGCGAATTTTTCTACGAATGTGCTGTATTCAGGAACCATGTCCGCAGCGGTGGAAGGTGCTATGGAAAACATCCCTTCGATCGGGTTTTCGCTGTGTGATTTTGCAGCGGATGCCGATTTTTCGGGAGCACAAAAAATTGTAGCGGAAGTAACAGAACTGGTACTGAGAAATCAGTTTCCACACCACATTTGTCTGAATGTCAATATTCCGAAATTACCGGCAAATGAAATCAAAGGAGTTAAATTCTGTAAGCAGGCGGCTGCTTATTGGGATGACCGTTTTGAACAGCGTCAGGATCCCTTCGGGCATTCCTACTATTGGCTGACAGGTAAATTCCAGGAAATTGAAACGGAAGAAGACACGGATCTGCATTACATCAACGAAGGATATGCAACCATCGTTCCGACACAATTTGACATGACGGCACATGCTGCAATTGAAGAATTAAAAAACTGGAAATAATGAACTTAAGAAACTGGTCAAAAGAACATACAAAAGGATTAATCGTCGGTATTCTGACAATTATTGCCTGTGTTTTCATCGTCATCTGGATTTTTTCCCTGCGGAATGGTATGTCGTTTAATGTCAATTTTCAACGGTTCACATTCATGCATGAATTCACAGCAAAAGTCATTTCACTGGCAGCAATCGGAAACCTCCCGTGGTTTCATTTTGTCTCGATCAGACAGCAGAAATGGGCATTCGGGCAGGGATTGATTGTTGCAACGGTACTGGATTTACTGGCAATGTTGGTCTTTAAATTCTTGCTCTGATGGCACACAGGTACTATGTCATCGCGGGAGAAGCATCGGGGGATCTGCATGGGAGCAACCTGATGAAAGCCATGCTGCAGGAGCAACCGGATTGCGATTTTCGCTTCTGGGGAGGTGACGAAATGTCAAAAGCCGGAGGAACACGTGTAAAGCACATCAAAGAACTGGCATTTATGGGATTTGTGGAGGTATTGATGAACCTTCGTACCATTTTAGGCAACCTGAAATTCTGCAAAAATGATATCCTGCACTACAAACCGGATGCGCTGATCCTGATTGATTATCCCGGGTTCAACCTGCGAATCGCCGAATGGGCACACGAGCAGGGCATCAGAGTCATTTATTACATTTCTCCGCAAGTGTGGGCCTGGAAACAAAACCGGGTGCATACCATAAAAAAAGTCGTCGATGAAATGTACGTTATTCTCCCGTTCGAAAAAGATTTCTACAGGCAATTCAATTTTGAGGTGACCTACGTGGGGCACCCTTTGCTGGATGCTATTGAAAACTATAAATCGCAGGTTTCAGAAACCCGGTTTTTTGAACGAAACAGCTTAAAAGAATGTCCGGTTATTGCAATTTTACCCGGAAGCAGAAAACAAGAAGTGAAGAAAAAACTCCCGATCATGCTTGAGGCAGTGAAAGAGTTGAAAGGATATCAGGTAATTGTGGCGGGAGCTCCCAGCCTGGATGCATCGTTTTATCAGCCTTTTTTACAGGAATATTCCAACGTGAGTATCGTCCATTCCCAGACATACGATTTGTTGTCCAATGCAGAAGCAGCCATTGTCACTTCAGGAACCGCAACACTGGAAACAGCTTTGTTTGAAGTTCCGGAAGTTGTCTGTTACATCGGTTCTCCGATTTCCTACCTGATTGCCCGGCAACTGATCAAAATCAAATTCATTTCACTGGTCAACCTGATTATGGACAGAGAAGTTGTAAAAGAACTGATTCAGAAAGAGTGCAATCCGACATCCATCCGGGGAGAATTGAACCGGCTTGTGATCGGGGGAACGAAGCGGGAACAGATGCTGGCGGATTACAAAACAATGAAAGAAATCCTCGGAGGAGGAGGTGCCAGTAAAAAAATTGCACAATCGGTGTTGAAAACTAATGTGTAGCGTGTTCAATCATACATATTTCACCTGTATTTTTGTAATGTGAAACTTCTTATTTCAATCGTTTTTATCTTTTTACTAAACTCGTTTGCGATGACCCAGCAGATGAGAATAGGGGTTTTTCGTGACTATACGATCAAACGAATCATCCTTGCGTATAATTCAGGTAGCTATGCCATTTACGCTGATACAACCCATTTCGGATCCATTCTCCCGAATGAATTCATCGATGTTTCCGTTGAAGGAAAAAAACTCCGTCTGAAAATGGGGGTAGTCGATAAAGGACTGTATGCCAAAATTGTTGTACATCAGAATAACATCGGATCTTCCATTACACTGGATCCGCGTTCCAATACGTCCATCAAACCCCGGAAATATGAAGATGATGTCGAACTGACAGTGTCGGACAATGCCATTACAATCGTCAACCTGGTAGACATTGACAATTACCTTTCCGGCGTTGTAGAATCCGAAGGTGGGGGCGGGCAGCACATCGAATATTACAAGGTGCAGGCATTGATGAGCAGAACGTATGCCCTGAAATATGTGAATAAACACATCAAAGAAGGATTTTCCCTGTGTGACAGGGTTCATTGCCAGGCTTACCACAGCATGCTCCGGTTTACGCCATTGATCCGGGAAGCCGTTCAAAGTACTTCGGGAAGTGTGATGCTGGATGCCAATAACCAACTGATCGATTCTTATTTTCATGCCAACTGCGGAGGACAAACCTGTGAACCGGACTATGTATGGAACAACCCGATTCCGTACCTGACGACATTCGTAGATACATTTTGTATTTATACCAAGCAGGCAAAATGGGAGAAACGCATTCCGAAGACCGATTGGGAAAATTACATGGTTACCCAATTCAATTATCCCATTAAGGACAGTTTGTGGAAAGATCAACTGTACAATTTTACACAGGATGAACGAAAAGCATTTTACCTGACGCCTGCTTTGGGAATTCCGCTCAGAGATATCCGCCAGAAATACGGATTGAGGTCTACTTTTTTCTCTACACATTTGGAAGGAGAAGAAGTTGTTATCAGCGGAAGAGGATTTGGCCACGGTGTTGGTTTGTGCCAGGAAGGGGCAATGAAAATGGCACGTTCAGGATACGATTTCAGGCAAATTGCCCGGTTTTATTTTCCGGGAGCAAGAATCATTGACTTGTCAGAAAAGGAGTTTTTCAAGCAGTTGGCAAGAACAGGTGCGTTTCGACTGTAGCAGCATCTGATTTCCAGCTAAGTGAATTTCGGAAGCATTGTAACCAACAAACAATGAAACCGTTACACTGAAAATCAGATATTATGAAATCGCTCCTCTCCCTTGCCTTCTCCATCCTGGCATTCTGTGGAACAGCCTCCACTATTGACATCAACGAAGCGTTGAAAACCGGGAAAATTACTGTTGTTCCAACCTATAAAAAATTGGGTAACAACGGTGTTTTATTAACGATCAGCAATACCACTGCTCAAATGATCACCGTTTCCATTCCCGGAGGTACGATCTTTCAACCTGAAGGTGGTAACGAACAAGTGTTAATGAACATCGAAGAAAAACAACTGGCGTTGAACGGAAAAGAAACAAAATCGATCCATGTGGGCGGTTACTGCACACAGCTAAGCAAAATGACTCCCCGTCTCGACAATCGGTTCAAGGTCGGGACAACCAGCAACGCACAACTACATTCTCTATTGACATTTTTAAAGACCAATAAACCTTCACCTGTCAATTACCAGGCTGCTGTATGGGCATTGACAGACCAGGAATCCATCGCTGCCATTGAACCGCTTACACCTGCAGACAAAAAACTACGGGAGCACATCGCTGTATTGACAAAGCAAAAAGATCCCTGGTATACCAGCGGGCAAACCGTTCTCGCGGAACCCGGACGCCCTATCCAACGTGCTACTATAGCAGTAAAGGGAAATTTAGAAGTGACATTAAAAGAAACAACGGAATTTGAAATTGTCGTAGTTAATTCTACGAATGAAGTAAAAGCGACCATGCCAACCAAAGAACTGATTGAGAAAGATATAAAACACAGTTTCAAATTCGGGCTAACAGTACAAGGATGGGAAATGGGAACCTATCAGGTAGTGCTTCGAAAATTATCCGACGGATCTACCATTGCGTCGTTTCCGTTTCAGGTATGATTATAACTCTGCTTTTTCAATGAATTCAAGCCATTCATCTACTTGTTTTGCATCTTCGATTTGGTATTCTCCCGAGCGAACACGGCGCAACTCGATCAAGGTGCCACCGGAATTTAACCGTTGACCAAAATCACTGGCGATGGAACGAATATACGTTCCCTTGGAGCATGAAACGTTGAATGTTATTTGCGGAAAGTTGCGTGCATCGATCTGAAAATCGGAGATGTGAATGCGGTTGCTCTTCAGCTCTACCTCCTTCCCTGCCCTCGCCAGGTCATATGCCCGTTTTCCATCTACTTGCTTAGCCGAAAATACAGGGGGAACCTGGTCTTGTTCTCCTAAAAATGACTGCCGTACTTCTTCCAGTAATTCAGCTGTGATGTGTTCCGTCGGAAAATCAGCATTGTATTCCGTTTCCAGGTCAAAAGAAGGTGTCGTCTTTCCCAACAGAATGGTTCCGGTATATTGCTTTTCACCCGGCATAATGGAATCGATCAATTTCGTGTTTTTGCCAATGCAAAGGATCAACAGTCCTGTTGCCAACGGATCAAGTGTTCCTGCATGACCCACTTTGATTTTTTTTACTCCTAATTTTCGTTTGAGGTTCCAGCGAACTTTGTTCACCACATCAAACGAAGTCCAATGAAGTGGTTTGTCAATTAAAATGGTTGCTCCCTGCGCAAATTCCTTCAGCATCAATCAACAATTTGAAGGTTAATTCCCGAAAGTAACAGGATGATTAATGCCGCTCCGAGAATGATACGGTAATATCCGAATGCTTTGAATCCGTTTTTGGAAAGGAATGCAATAAATGTTCGTATCGCAATATATGCAACAAGGAATGCGACGATATTTCCTACAATCAGCAGTAGCCATTCATTATCTGAAGATTTCATCAAGAGTTCTTTTTCATCCCAGATACTTTTTGCTGTCGCGGCAAACATGGTAGGTACGGCCAGAAAAAAAGAAAATTCTGCCGCTGCTTTTCGCGTCAATTTCTGAGTCAATCCTCCGATAATCGTTGCAGCAGAGCGTGACACTCCCGGTACCATGGCGATGCATTGGAAAATTCCGATCAGAAAGCCGGTTTTGTAAGAAACTTCTTCTGTTCCTTCTGTTTCATTTTTTGCAAACCATTTATCGACAAAAACAAGTACAATTCCTCCCAGCAATAGTGAAGTCGCAACAACCCATACATTTTCAAGCAACGCATCGATGTGTGACTTGAGTAACAAACCAATAATTCCGGTCGGAATAAAAGCGAATGCAAGTTTTTTATAAAACTCCCATGACTGGAGAAAACGCTTGAAATACACAACCACAACCGATAAAATGGCTCCAAACTGGATGGCAACAGTAAATAACTTTGTAAAATCACCGGATTCAATTCCCATAAACGTGGAGGCGATGATCATGTGGCCTGTAGAAGAAACAGGTAAAAACTCAGTCAAGCCTTCAATAACGGCAAGAATGATGGCTTCAATAAAATTCATTTGCGGGTGGGCTTATTCTTCGCTGTTCGATTGAACAGATTTATTTTTTTTCATGATGGCATAAATCATAACAACATAACCACCTATGATCAGAATCGGAGAAATGGTTAAACGCGTTGTACTGAACAATTCCTTTTCTTTGAACACATTCGGATCATCAGAACCTCCTCCGATCATCAACAGAAAGCCGATTACATTGATCGCTAAACCGATCAAAAGCAGTTTGTAATTTTCTTTTCTAAATCCGAAATGGAAATTTACTTCGTTCGTTTTTTTCTCGCTCATGCCCCAAATTTAATTGAAAGATTTAATATTCAGAAAAATCACTGCTAAAATAACATTTTTTTGAACCTGACCGACATCTGTTCCTACAAACTTTAACGCATCCGGGATATAGTAAATATCGCAATTTTCAATATTATTCTACGTTTTTATTGTTCTTTTCCATGATCCATTTCGACAAATAGCGCGTGCTCATCAATGAATGGTGCTGCACCAAACTGGAGAAATACCGTTTTTTTCGTTTAGCGTGGATCGTCTTTGTCAGGTTATCAAGTTGATCAAGGAAATTTTGTTCGAAAAGCGATCGGGCAAAGTGGGTTTGAAGGTGTTGTTTTCTCATTTTTTGGTAATTTTCCCATTTCGTCATATCGCAATATTGCGATATCGCTTTTTGCACAAATGATGTCCAGTCATCGGCAATACATTCTTCCCAATCCGCACCAAAAAACATCCCTTCCGTGCCCACACTCGTCGATACAAACGGAACACCGTATTCAAGTGTTTCCACAATTTTACCTTTGATTCCCGCACCATAACGCAGTGGAATCAAACTAACCCGCACCGTTTTATAAAGTTCATCCAGGTCCTTCACATGCCCTACAACTTTGATCCTATTTTTTTCACTATCGAGTTGCAAAATATGCTGTGAGGGATATGCTCCGGCAATAATCAGTTCCGCAGCCGGGCATTCTTTTCGAAGTTCCGGCCAGATGTGTTCCACCAGCATCCGGATGGCGTCTGCGTTTGGCTCATGGAGTGTATTCCCGATGAACAGAAAATCTTTTCGCTCCTGAAATGACGTCGTATTTTCGGTTTTGTATTCCGTAAACAACGGCAGGTACATCAATAGTTCACCCGGTACCTGCATCTCTTGCTGCAACAATTCCATTTCAAACGGGGAGATCATCAGGGTCAGATCGCTTCTGTAGATGGACGCCAATTCACGCATGGTCTCTTCATTCTGAAAATCAAGAACTGTCGTATCCGTTGCTATGCTATTGGTCGTTTTTACAAATTTTTGTCGGGTTTTTCGTAAAAAGTGCAGATCTTCCGTGTTCAGAACCCGGATGGCGTCCGGGCATTGCTCTATGATTCTCCAACCATATTGTTCTTCTGTTAAAAACCGGTCGAAGACAACCAGATCGGGGTTCAATTCTCTGAAATACACATTCACAGCGTCGTCGTTCAATGTAATTTGTTGCACAACGACTCCCATTGATCCCAAATCAATTTCATTCCCGGTCAATGCATTTGCACAGGCAAAATGTACTTCTCCCCGATACTGCAATAACGCGATCAGTTGTTTCATTCTCCTTCCTGCAGCAGATGAATCGGGTTCAGGCCATACTTTACCTATGATGAGAATTTTCATAGTACAAGATTACACAAAAGAAACCAATTCCTTTATTGGCAATCAACTTTCAGCTATATCCGGCCCATTCTTTTTTGCTCCCACCGTCCGCAATAAAAAGTACCCACTCAATCCTCCGATCAACGAAGCAATGATAATTCCGATTTTCGCTTGTGATATATATACATCACCTATGTCTCCGAGCGGAGTAAATGCCAGTTCATTGATAAACAACGACATTGTAAATCCAATTGCAGAAAGCAATCCCAATCCGAATAACTGCTTGTAATTAACCCCAGCGGGCATCGGTGCCAGTTTAAATTTAACCATCAGTCCGGAAACACAGAAAATTCCGATGATTTTTCCGATAATCAGGCCTGATGCTACACCAATCGCCACGCTGCTAGTCGCATCTGCCCACACATTGTCACCGAAAACAACACCTGCATTCGCCAGTGCAAAGATCGGCATCACAATGAATGCAACCAGGGGATGCATGTCGTGCTCCAATTTCTGAAGCGGAGACATGGCCTTTTTATTCAATGATTCCATATCTTCCAGGATGTGCAACTGCTCAGCGGTCAGCACCGGTTTGTCATTCGGATCTGCTTTTTTAAATTTTTCCAGGTACATTTTCATTTTCTCAATGAAATGAACTTCATTGATTTTCGTTGTGGCCGGGATCGCAAATGCTGCCAGTATAGCCGCAATCGTCGCATGTACTCCCGATAACAGAAAAAACAACCAGACTCCTCCAATTCCGAGAAGCCCGTAATAGAAGGTATTTCTCACGCCCAGTATATTGGAAAGAATCATTACTCCGAGTACACCCAGACCAATTCCCAGGTTCTGCATGGAAATTTCCGCCGTGTAGAAAATAGCGATTACCATCACAGATCCTAAGTCATCAACAATGGCAAAGGCTGTGAGAAAAATTTTCAGTGAAGCGGGAACACGATCACCCAACAGGTAAAGAATTCCCAATGCAAATGCCAGATCTGTCGCCATCGGAATCCCCCATCCGTTCATGGATTCCGTTCCCTGGTTAAACACAGTGTAGATCAATGCCGGGAAAATCATTCCTCCCAAACCGGCGAAAATAGGCAAGATCGCATTCTTCGGTTTGGAAAGTTCTCCGGCAACGATTTCGCGTTTGAGTTCCAGTCCGATTACAAAAAAGAATACCGCCATCAATCCGTCATTGATCCAATGATGCAGCGTCATGTTCAGGTCCAGATCATCGTGCAATCCGAACGAAATTTTATATTTCCATAAACTATTGTACCATTCCGACCAGGGAGAATTGGCCATAAAAATAGCGACGAATGCGGCTATGATTAAAACAATTCCACCGGTAGATGATTTACTGATAAAACGGTTGACAGGATTAATAATCCACTTGTCGACAGGAGTAATTTTGATGTATCCCATAGGCATATTTTTTTGTGAAAGTCACGAATATAATGAATTTCAGAGAAAATTAAAAGTCTTTCTTTACAGGACGTATTGAATGTGTCAAATTCACATTCAATTCAAAAAATTACTACTTTAGCAGTCTAACTGTGAATGGACAGACAACAATTTTTATACATCAAAAACAATGAAAGAAGCTACAATTGTCGGAGCTGGTTTAGTTGGATCTTTATGGGCTGTTTATCTAACAAAAGCCGGTTACAACGTTACCATTTTTGAAGCGCGTGATGACATCCGGAAAGCGGATATTTCTGCCGGTAAATCCATCAACCTGGCATTGTCCAACAGGGGATGGAAAGCACTGGAAACAGTCGGGGCTGCAGAAGAAGTGCGAAAAATAGCGATCCCGATGTATGGCCGGATGATGCACGATTTGGAAGGGAATCTTACCTTTCAACCGTATGGAAAAGAAAATGAAGCCATTTATTCCACATCGCGGGGAGATTTAAACGCCATTCTGATGACTGCTGCGGAAAATACAGGAAAAGCGAAAATTCTGTACAACCATCAATGTATTGATATCAATCTACAAACAAACGAATTAACATTTCTCAATAAAAAGACGGGAGAGCAAGTCCATCATAAAACAGATGTCATTTTCGGATGTGACGGTGCCTTCTCCGCAGTCCGATATGTCGGTTTGCAACGAACAGACCGCTTCAACTTCTCTCAAAACTTTATTGCTGACGGATACCGCGAAATTTTGCTTCCTGCCAATGAAGACGGAACACACAAACTGGATAAAAACGCGCTGCACATCTGGCCGAGAGGTCGTTTTATGCTGATCGCACTTCCCAACGAGGACGGTTCCTATACCTGCACCCTGTTCATGCCGCACGAAGGCGGAGAAAATGCATTTGACAAAGTCAATACGCGGGAAGAAGTAGATGCATTTTTTAAATCAACATTTCCTGATTTTTATGCCCTGATGCCTCAGATTGCCGATGAATGGGACAACCATCCCTTGTCATCACTGGCCATTATGAGAAGTTACCCGTGGCATCACCATAAAACCGTATTGATGGGAGATGCTGCACATGCAACGGTTCCTTTTTACGGACAGGGGATGAATGCCGGATTTGAAGACTGTACGGTGTTGTGGGAACTGATGCAGAAACACAACGAAAACTGGGAAGCTGTTTTTGAAGAATACAGTGCAACCCGAAAACCGGATGGCGACGCCTTACAGGATTTGTCACTGTACAATTACTTAGTCATGCGTGACTACGTAGCCGATCCGATGTTCCTGTTGCGCAAAAAGATCGAAGCAAAATTCAGTACACTGTACCCGAATAAATGGATGCCGTTATACTCTCAGGTAACGTTCAGCGATATTCGCTATTCTGTTGCTCACAAACAGGGAGAAGTTCAGAATCAAGTCATGGACGAGGTGATGGCTATCCCCGGAATAGAAGAAAAATGGGATTCGCAGGAAGTAATTGATAAAATTTTAAGCTTGGTATGATGAAAACAATCTTCAGTTTGTTACTGATCACCGGATTGATACAATTCGCCTCAGCACAACGGAACATGGTTCCCGGAAAGGGAAAAGGCAAGAAAGATTTTTTTGGCGGTGCATCCGATTTCAATGAATACAGACCGTTTGGTTTGCAATTATCTGTCGGGCCGACATTCACACTGGCAACCCGCAAAACACCTATTACCACAAACTATCCGGGAATAGGGCGTTCATATGATTTGACGACAACTCCCAAAGGATTACCAGGGATTTTTGCAGAAGTCGGAATGATTCATTTCCCGAAAAAACGCTCCAAATTATCTCAAAAACTGAAGTATATTTTCGTTTCTTACATCGACTGGGGTGTTGGAATTAAAATGCTCAACGGAAATGAGACGACACGCATCGATTTATTGGATCCTGTAACAAACAATATCATTGCTACGGATGAACAAACCGGTCAATTTCGCAACCTGTTTGCATCGGCTCGGGTTACGGTTCATAAAAACTTTTACATCGGTAAAAAATACTTCATCGACAACGGATTCGGAGTGAATTTAGATTTCAACTTCAAGCGTCAGGAAGGATCTGCCTACACGGATTTCGTTACAGCAGCTGTACCTGGAAGGCATTATTTTCACCATCCGTTTATGGCCCACGTTCACTACGAATTGGGATTCGGAATTCGTTTGAGCCGAAGAAGCATGCTGATTCCATCCGTACAGGTACCGATTTTCGGAATCCATGAATGGAGAAAAGGAGCTTCCGACTTCAAATGGTTTGATTCTAATTATTACCCGATGCTGGCAAAAATCAAGTGGACGTACCTGTTTCAAAAGAAAACGAAAGGTTGCCCGCCTGCGCAAGTTAACGATCAGGACAAAAACACCATGCGAAATAATTAATCCAATGAAACGAATTTATTATTTAAAAACCTGTTCTACCAATCAACGGATTTTAAAAGAACTGAACACAACAGATTTTGAACTGGTCAACATCAAAGAACAAAACATTGATGCGGATACATTGGACTGGTTGGCAAAAAAAGAAGGTTCGTATGAAGCATTGTTTTCAAAAAAAGCGACCAAATACAAAGAACAGGGATTGAAAGATAAAAACTTATCCGAGCAGGACTATCGTCAATTGATGCTGGAAGAGTACACGTTCTTAAAACGTCCGTTTATCATCAACGAAGAAGCTGTATTTATCGGGAACGCTAAAGAGGTGGTAGAAAAAGCAAAACAATCGTTGAATAACTAAAATGGGCAATACGGCAAAAGCCCATGTAGCCCTGTTTTTTGTCAATGCATTATACGGAGCCAACAACATTGTTGCCAAGGACGTCATGCCCGCTTACCTCACTCCGAATGTCTTCATTGCATTCAGGGTATTAGGTGCTACTTTTTTATTCTGGCTGGTTTCCCTGTTTACAAAACGTGAAAAAGTAGCAAAAAAAGACTTGCTGAAGTTAGCCGTTTGCGGCATCTTCGGTGTTGCTGTCAATCAACTGTGCTTCTTTCACGGGCTCAATCATTCTTCAGCCATCAATTCGGGAATCATTATGACCCTCAACCCGATCATGGTTGCCATCATGGCATTCTTTATCCTGAAGGAAACCATGAATACCATCAAAATTACGGGTGTACTGATTGGTGCAACAGGAGCTGTTTTTCTGGCATTGCAATCCGACGGAACGGACGGCAGCACGCTGTTTGGGGATATCCTGTTATTTATTAATGCTGTGAGTTATGCCATCTACCTCATCCTGGTCAAACCGTTGATGCAAAAATATTCTGCCCTGACCGTAACAACCTACGTATTTACCTTCGGTGCTATGTATGTACTGCTGTTTCCACAAACACTGATCGATTTTACACTGATTGACTTCTCCTCCATCCCGTTTGGTATATGGCTGCGAATTACCTATGTGATCATCGGTGTGACCTTCTTTACATATTTGTTGACCATGTATGCGATGAAGTTCCTCAGCGCAAGTGTAACGAGTACCTACATTTATCTGCAACCAGTGATGGTCATTGTCTTTGCCTATTTATTTTATGCAATCAGTTTGTCGGAAGATTATACCAAATCCATCACAGCAATTAAGCTTCTCTGGATGTGTGTTATCTTTGCAGGAGTCTATATGGTTGTACGTTCGGAAGGAATTAAAAAACGGTTTAAACGGTAATTTTCCTCCCTTTTTGATGCTTTCCGGAAAAATAAATGGATTATTTTCAAATTATTCACGTTCAACTGTTGACATCTTGGAATTTTTATCTATCTTTGTCATCCATTTTTTAGAAATTAATTAATAAAAACAAGCTATATGTACGCAATTGTAGAGATAGCAGGGCAGCAGTTTAAGGTGCAAAAAGACCAAAAAGTGTATGTTCACCGCTTAGATGCAAAAGAAGGAGACAAAGTAACGTTTGATCGTGTTCTTTTGGTTGACAACGGAGGGAATGTAACTTTGGGCGCCCCGGCTATAGAAGGTGCTAATGTAACAGCGGAAGTTGTTGGGCACGTAAAAGGAGACAAAGTAATCGTTTTCAAGAAGAAACGAAGAAAAGGGTATCAAAAACAAAACGGGCACCGTCAATGCTTTACAGCAATTAAGGTTACCGGAATTAAAGCGTAATTAAGAACTAGATCGGACAATGTCCGGTTAAAAATTATAAAACATGGCACATAAGAAAGGAGTCGGTAGTTCTAAAAACGGTCGTGAATCTCAAAGCAAAAGATTGGGTGTGAAAATTTTTGGTGGACAAGCAGCAATCGCTGGTAACATTATTGTTCGTCAAAGAGGAACACAACACCACCCGGGACAAAATGTTGGTATCGGAAAAGACCACACATTGTATGCATTGACTGATGGCGTTGTAGAATTCCGTAAGAAAAAAGAAAATCGTTCTTTCGTATCTGTTGTTCCTTTTGAAACAGAGGCTTAATAACAGTCGAAAGCAAAAAAATGAAAGCGAACTCAGATGGGTTCGCTTTTTTTATGGGTTGTTTAAATATGATCCGGTATCAGCAGGAAGTTATCTGGCAACCGAAATGCGTACTTTCTGGCCTTTTATTTTGTGCTTTCTCAGCTCAGGTAACAGTTCCGGAAGTAAATGTGATCGGAGTGCGACATACGAACTTCTGTCCAGTACGGCAATCATTCCCACATCTTGTTTACCTATTCCTCCCTTTTGACAAATAAATCCTACTAAATCAATTTTATTGATTTTATCTTTCTTACCGGCACTGAAATACACTGTTGTCCATTCGGGAGAACGGTACTTCGCCGTTTCTTTGGGCTTGTATTCTATACATTCCGGCAGCGGGTAACGCGCATCTTCCAGATCTTCCGTGAAAAGGTAAACACTGCCGTCTTCACTCATCCGGGCAGTTCTTCCGTTCCGGTGAATGAACGCATCCTCTTTTTCGGGCAACTGGTAATGAATAATATGTTTGATTTTCGGAATATCCAGTCCCCTGGCACCTAAATCCGTACAGATCAGAACAGGCGCACTTCCATTTCTGAATTTAATCAGAGAACGCTCACGTTCATCCTGCTCCAACCCTCCATGATAGGGTGTAACCGCAAAATCCTGCCCTTCAAAATAGGTCAGCAATCCGTCGACATCTTCCCTGAAGTTGCAAAAGATAATCGTGGGTTTCGACGCAAATCCCGCAATCATTTGCTTCATTTTCTGCGGCCTGTTTCGCCCGTCTGTTACATTATAAAATGTGATATCCGGTTCATCCATATCCGACAGCACGTCAATGTAAACCGGTTGTTTCAGTTGCACAAAATCAGGAAACGACTCAATCCGTGTTGCAGAGCAGAAAATACGCTTCTTCAGGCTGGAACACCGGGAATACACTTCCTCCATTTCTTTCAGGAACCCGATCTCCAGGCATTTATCAAACTCATCGATTACAAAATGGGTAACAGTGTTCATCTCAATATGTCCCCGGCGAAGGTGATCAGCAATTCTTCCGGGAGTCCCGACAATAACAGCAGGTCCGGCAGATAGGTTTTTTACTTCCGTCTTGATCGGATGTCCTCCATAACATGCTGTAATGCCTACATCTGATTTTAACGACTTAAACACCTGTTCAATTTGAAGCGCTAATTCCCTTGTCGGAGAAAAAATAATACATTTCAGCTGTCCGGATGTATCCCCCTTTAATGAGTCAATCAATGGAATGAGGTAAGCAAGTGTTTTTCCCGATCCCGTAGGAGCATATAACACCAGTTCATCTTGTTTCGGATACTGTACAAAGGTTTCACGCTGTACGAATGTCCATTCATTAAATCCCAGCGTTGAAAGGAAATGGTTGTGCATATTCATCTCTGCAAAATAAGTGATAAAAACGCATGATGAGTAGGTTACGGTTGTAATTAAAATGAGAACACATCTGTGAAATTAATTAAACATCTATAAATCAAATAGTTACGTGTTTATGTTAAAAAAAATAAAAAAGTCGTCTAAAAAATACAATCATTTGTCGAAAAACTTTCACTAAATCAGTTTAGCTTGCGTATATTTGTCTCACGAAAGTTGATAGTTATTTATACATAAATATACAATCAAACTAGAAGTCTTTTTCAGTGAATAGTGGTTAGGTTAGGTTAGGAAACGGTTCGAATATTCGAACCGTTTTTTTTGTTACAGAGAATGAGGAATAACAACTAAATTATAACTACCTTTAGTATCTGATTTGTATTTCAACTATGTTTTTAATTTTCATCTTCTTATTTCCTTTTGCAAGTTTTTCACAAGAAAAAGAAATTCAGTACGAAAATAAATTGCTGTGGGAAATCACCACAAAAGGAAAAAAAGAGAAAAGCTACCTGTTCGGAAGTTTTCATACCAATGATAAGCGTGTTTTTCAATTGAGTGATTCCGTTTATGTAGCCCTGAACAACTCCAAGGCAATTGTCCTGGAAACGGACATTTATGCCATGTTCAAAGATTGGGACACCCGTTATGATTATTTAAACCTGGAATATGACAACGAGGGAAAACCATATACCAAATCTTCTTCAGCGTCGAGAACATCATACGGAGATGAAGACGGGATGCCTCAATTTCTGGACCTCTATTTTATGCAATACGGATTTAATGCCAATAAAAACTTTTATGCGCTGGAGGCAATAGAAGATCAAATGAGTCTGGTTGAGAATCCGTTTAATTTTTCATATTCCTATGCCGATCAGTTTATTCAGGCGGAAGACAAAGCCATCAATTTGTATTTAAGCGGAAATATTGATGCGCTGGAACGATTACTGAGAACGAGTTTGAAATGGAATCCGGATTTTTTTGACAACCTGATTACCAAGCGCAATTTAATCATGGCGGACGGGATTGATTCGCTGCTCAAAAAAGAAAACCTGTTCATCGCCATCGGAGCCGGACACCTTGGAGGGGAGAAAGGGGTTATCAATTTATTGAGAAGTAAGGGGCACCACTTGCGACCTGTTTTGTATACAAAAAGTAAGGAGGCTATTCCTGAAAAGCTCGAGGTACTTTCCAATAAGAGCTACAATTATTTTGATTCCATCACACAATTACATGCTGTCTTCCCCGGAAAACCGTTTGACATTGACAAGGAAGGTGTTGTCCTTAACCTGATTTATCGTGAAATGGGGCAGGGAAATTCCTATTCGATTGAAGTCATCGCCAAAGAAGAAGGTCAGACATTGCAGTCCGTCGCGATGGATTACATCCAAAGTCCCGGTGATTCAAAGAAAACAGAAGGGGTCTTTGATGATGAAACACGCTATATTGAGGGTATCTCAGATTCATACCCGGAAGGAATCTCCTGGGTACGGGTGATTGATTCGGATCACTACTTCGCCATTCTCAAAGCATATGGTGGAAATAAGTTCATGAACTCCCCCCGCCCGAAGCGTTTTTTTGATAATATCTGGTTTGAATATCCGGAAGAAGATAACCGGTAAACTCAGCTAAAAATTTCGATGTACTTGTGAAGGTTTGCCGTTGTAGAATAACGATTTCTTACTGTCTCCTGTCCGTTTAACCCGATTGTTTTTCGAAGTTCGCCATCGAGTATCAACGCTTTCAAAGCAGCATACACTTCATCTGTTGTGGCAGCCAAAAATCCGTTCTCCCCGTTTTGTACAATTTCCGTATTGACCCCCACTGGTGCAATAACACTCGGAATACCCAATGACATGTATTGCAATGCTTTGAATCCACACTTTCCGTTCGACCACTGGTCTTCCCGAAGTGGCATCACTCCGATTGAAAATTCAGATAAATCTTCAATTTCTGTTGCTTTATTCCACGCTTTGTAGACCAGCGACCGCAATTCCAATTCCGGTTTCTTGTTGGAAATGACAACAAAATCAAAGTCAAATTCATGCTCAAGCCGTTGCAAGGCAGGGATAATATCGTCGATATACCTGATCGTTGAGTGTGTTCCTGTCCACCCGATCGTTATTTTTTCATTTTGAAAATCGGTTGTTTGGTTGTGGTGATTCTCCATATCAATGGTTGTCGGAATGACCACAACATTCTTGTTGTATTTCCCCGCATACGCTGCCAGGTAATCATTCCCGACGGTTACTTTAGAAGCCCAGCGAATGCAATAGGGTACTTTCCAATAACATTTGATCCGGTGAACATGGGCATTGGAATCGGAATAATTCGGAAGCCAGATCGCATCATCAAAATCATAGATATAACGGACACGCAATAGTTTAGCCGCAATCCATTCAAATACCGGTGGTCCGAACTGTGCCATTTCACGATGAACGAACACAAAAGCGGCCCGTTTCAACTTAAACAACAGTAAAAATCGTCTCCAGCATCCACCCAGCATGGTCAGTGCTTTTTTATGAAACTGTCCTTTTTGATACAACAATTCCCATCCTTTGCGGCTGATAAATGCATATTCTTCAATTGAAAACCCTTCTTGTTTTAAACTGTCAAGGTATTGCTCATAACGAAATCGCTGGGAAGGAGCTGTTCCGTGCGGGTATGGAGAAAGAATGTAAATTGTTTTATAATCTCGACTCATTGTTGTGTTGTCATATCACTGTCAAAAAGACATGACGCTGTCAAAAGTAATTAAAATAGGTTTTGTTCTAAAAATCGAATGATCATTTTTACCCCGGATAAAAAAGAAACAATGAAGCTCATAGCACATACACATAAAAGATACATTGGGATTGTATGTAAAGGATTCATCGTGACACAGAGCAACTCTCGGTTTGTTTGCCGATCCCCAATTCGTTTTCAACCTATCTAAAAAACCCGTTGATCGGGCTTATTAACGGATACATCTAAAATTAACGTTTTTTTAAGAAAAAAAATCTGCCCTATACGTAAAAACGCTGTATCTTTGTACCAAGAGTTAGTTTTCATAAGTAGTAGTTTAGGTTATACAAAAGAGAGAGTCCATTTTGATTCTCTCTTTTGTATTTAGGGCAATTCTAATCACAAAAAATCAATTATTTCCTGTAAACACAATATTTCAGCCTCTTTTTCGTTTTAGAAGAAGAGGAGTTGCTAATAATTTGTTAAACACTTCTTAAAGAATGTTAATTAATATGCATGCATAGAAAAAAGTTATACATTTGTAATGTGAATCAATCACACAACCGAAAGAAAAAGGTGAGCAATTTGGCACAGATTTTGAGTAGGATTAAATAGTAGTAGTAAGAGTTAGTTTTCATAAGTAGTAGTAGTAGTTTAGGTTAATGTAAAAGGGAGAGCAGCAGTTCTCCCTTTTATAATTTATAGTTGTACGGTTTTTGAATTCTCCGGACCATTTTTTCAGTTATTTTCATTATTTTTGCGACAACATCGAATTATGGGGCATCATTTACCAAACTTGATTGTTGACCTGGCGTTGATTCTCTCCGCAGGAGGGGTAGTAACGCTTATCTTCAAAAAATTAAAACAACCGCTTGTACTCGGTTATATTCTGGCCGGGTTTCTGATCAGTCCTCACTTTGATCTGTTACCCACAGTTAGAGAAACCAGTAATATCAACATCTGGTCAGAAATCGGGGTGATCTTTTTATTGTTTAGTCTGGGGTTGGAGTTCAGCTTTAAAAAACTGGGGAAAGTCGGAGGAGCCGCCTCCGTAACTGCTCTGGTGGAAATCATCGGGGTCGGGTTTTTCGGTTTTGTGATCGGGTCTATTCTGGGTTGGACAACCATGGATAGTTTATTTTTGGGGGGAATGCTGGCCATGTCTTCCACAACCATTATCATTCGCGCATTTGATGAATTGGGGTTAAAAACAGAGAAATTCGTAGGGGTTGTATTCGGAACGCTGATTGTGGAAGATTTGATTGCCATTATCATGATGGTTTTATTATCAACCATTGCCACCAGCTCCGGTGAGGCCCAAAATGCAGATATTTTCCAGGCCATTCTAAAGTTACTTTTCTTCCTGGTATTGTGGTTCATTGCCGGAATCTTCTTCATTCCCACGATGCTCAAGCGCACGAAAAAGCTGATGAACGATGAAACACTGCTGATTGTATCCCTGGCTTTGTGTTTACTCATGGTTGTTCTTGCCGTAGAGGTCGGATTTTCAAAAGAACTCGGTGCTTTCATCATGGGATCTATATTAGCAGAAACCAAACAGGGAGAAAAGATCGAGCACCTGGTAAAACCTTTAAAAGACCTGTTCGGTACTATCTTTTTCGTTTCCGTAGGAATGTTGATCAATCCGTCCATGATGCTGGAATACATTGTTCCGATCGTTATTCTGACATTGGTAACCATTTTTGTGAAAGGTTTTTTCACTTCCATGGGCGCATTTCTATCCGGACAACCATTAAAAACATCTATTCAAACGGGAATGAGTATGGCACAAATCGGTGAATTTTCATTCATCATTGCAACGCTCGGACTTTCATTGGGTGTCATCAGTGAATTTCTCTACCCGATTGCGGTTGCTGTTTCTGCCATTACAACTTTGACCACTCCTTACATGATCCGGGCCTCCGTTCCTATCTACGAATGGGTAGACCGGAAAATGCCGGAGAAACTCAGAGATCGCTTGAACAAGTACACACTCAATGCTCAATCTGCTTCCGCAACAAAAGACTGGCAGAAATTAATCAAGGTATCCCTGACAAATTCTGTTATTTACTCTGTCATCCTGATCAGCATTATCATTGCTTCTTCCCGTTACCTGCGGCCTTTTATTTCCGAGCGGTTTGAATTTAAACTCTCCAACATTACCACGGCATTGATTACCTTATCAGCGATGGCACCTTTCCTTTGGGCGTTGGTAGCCAGAAACCACCATTCTGAACTGCGAAACAGGTTGCTGTCACAAGACCGGTACAAAGGATTGGTCTACCTTGTAAGCCTTGTCAAGATGGGACTGGCTGTATTTTTTGTCATTTTCATGCTGCGTATCTTCTTTTCAGACATTGTTGCAGCAACAGCCACCGTCATCATTTTCGCATTCCTGATTATTTTCAGGAAGAAAATTCAGCGTTTCTACCGGGTCATCGAAGACCGTTTTAAAACCAACCTGAACGCCCGGGAAATTGAAGCTGCTGCTCAACAGCAAAATGACAATCGTCCAGCTCCTGAACTTGCACCCTGGGATGCCCACATTGCAACCATTCAGGTTCCTGCTAATTCACCCGTAATCGGTAAAAAACTGAAGGATCTGCGTTGGCGGGAACAAGCAGGAGTAAATGTCGCATGTATCCACCGCGGGAACCACAATATCCGGATTCCGAATGCAGAAGAGCACATTTATCCGTACGATGAAATCAGTGTAATCGGTACGGATGAGCAATTGGCCAACATACAAGGATTGATTGCGCCAAAGGGACACATCGACTTTGTCATTGATGACCCCAATGTTTCTCTTCAAGCCATTACCATCACGGACAATTCTCCGTTTATCGGGAAATCCATCCGGAATTCAGGTATCAAAATAAAAGTGAAGGGACTGGTCGTTGGAATTGAGCGGAATAAGGTGCGTTATCTCAATCCCGAATCTGACTGGGTGATTGAATCCGGTGATATTGTCTGGATCGTAGGTGATACGGGTAAAATCAACAAGTTGATCGGGTGATGACACCTGTTTCTTTCCGGATCTGGAAAACGGTTTTTATTGTGCAATAAAAGCGGTATCCGTCAATGTATTCAAAAACGCAATAATTTGCCGTTGTTCACCTGTCGTCATTTTATACCCGCGTACCACTTCCGATCCATGCGCTTCTTTTTTTCCGGCGTAAAATCGGAGTACTTCTTCCAATGTAGCAAATCTTCCGTCGTGCATGTACGGATGTGTAATCGCGATATTGCGAAGTGACGGAACTTTAAACTTCCCTTTGTCTTCCTCTTTCCCCGTAGCACGGTATCTTCCCCAGTCTTCCTTTGTTAGTTGAATCCCGTTGCTCTCCGGCTTTCCGTTCGTAAAATGCGGCTGTGCATGACAGGAAATGCAATTAAACGTTTCGGTAAAAAGTTTCTTTCCCGCCAGTTCGTCTTCATTCAAAGGATACTGTCCGGGATCTTTCAGGTACAAATCGTATCGTGCATTTGTTGAAATCAGCGTCCGCTGAAATGCTGCGAGGCTCTGTGTAATCGCTTGTGCATCCAAATCGCGGCCATAGGCTTTGTGCACCTGTTTTTTGTACACTTTGTCTTCTTTCAGTTTGCCCAATATTTCTGCAATGGAACTTCCCATCTCATTGTGATCCTGGATCGGGCTTAGTGCCTGAATTTCCAATGTTTCAATCACACCGTCGAACATAAACAAGGATTGATCTTTCATGTTGAACAAGGTTGGGGAATTCCGGAAAGCCGTTCTTCCTTCAATTCCTGCAGATTTGGGTACTCCGTCCGTAAACGCCAGTTCAGCAACGTGGCAAGCAGCACATGAAACCGTATTGTCTTTTGATAACCTGCGCTCGTGGAACAATAACTGTCCCAATAAACGCTCTGCCTCTACCCGATCGATTTCTTCTTCAACAACGACTTCCGGTTGCTGTGAACACGAATAAATAACCGCCAGTGCAATTCCAATGAACGGTATAACCAACAATCTGTCTTTCATTCCGATGAATTCTTAGTCTTTGTGAAAAATGTAAAGTATTTCTCCTTTCATCAAACGGTAACGATTGATTTTTTCCTCACCAATCTTTGCTTCTTTATCAAATACTTCAGATCTGAAGCCTGCTTTCTCCAACCAATGCGGGTAATCCAGTCCGAACAAACGCAAGTGATCTTTCTGCCAATAGTATTTTTCTCTGTCCTCAGGAGACGTAATATTTTTATCTTCAAATGTTTCTGTACGCTTAATGTCCTGTGGTACCTGCATAATTGCCCAACCACCGGGTTTCATTACCCGGTACAATTCTTTCATGCATTGAATGGGGTCATCTACATGTTCCATAACGTGGTTGCAGAATACGACATCAAAACGATTGTCTTCCAGCGGAATGGAATGCAGGTCAAAGTGCAGATCAGCAATCGGAGAAACCAGGTCGGCTGTCAGATAGTCTAAATTTTTTTGTCCCTGAAATTTTTTGTGAAAGCATTGTTCCGGTGCAATGTGCAACACTTTCAGGTGATCTGCTGTAAAGAAATCGGAAAAATCACGCAGGTACAACCACATCAAACGGTGTCGTTCCAGCGTCAAATCTCCCGGGCAAAGAACATTATCCCTGTTTTGTGCTCCGTAGGAAAGGAATTTTGAATAACTTTTTCCACAAACCGGACACTCAACATTGTTTCCTTTGTACAACAGCGGTGCTAGTTTCTTAAACGGATAACTCAGGCGAATCAACAGGGGTCGCGGTAATTTATTCAGTAAAAATTTATAGAGTTTTTTCATGGAAAATCTGCGTCAAAATTTTGCTGTGCAAATATAAGCAAATCAACGGACTCTTCAGCATACATCCGATTCCATGCTATAAATCACATATCGTCAGATCGCAATAATGCGATATCACTATATGACAATATGCACATCACTTCCAGAAGTCCCCGAATACTGTATTTTCTCCCTGTTCTTTCTATAGCACTTTCAACATTCTTCCTGCTTTATACCATAAAAATCACAGAAGCAATTATCTTTACAACAAATTTTCTTCGTAACAATGAACAATATTTTAGTCAGGACATTATCCGGAGCTGTATTTATCAGCCTGATACTTGTACCATTGTTCCTGGAAAATCCTGTTTATACAGTTGGCATCCTGTTTCTGTTTACAACATTGGGAATTGCAGAATATGGAAAACTCGTGCAACATGCAAACAGCATTACCATCAACTGGCAACTCAATACCGTATTTTCATTGCTCATCAGCAGCTTATATATTCTGAAGTTATATGCTTACGCTCCCTGGGCGTATGAAGTCATTTTCTGCCTGGTATTTATCTGGTGCAGCACGGAACTCTGGCGAAAGAAAGAACAACCACTTATCAATATCGGCATATCGCTATTTGGTTTTGTGTATGTTTGCATGCCATTATTGTTAGCCATTTCAATTCACTTAACCGATCAGCATTCTTTTCCGTTGCTGGCTGGAATGTTTCTCCTGATCTGGACCAACGATACGTTTGCTTTTTTGAGCGGCAAGTTTTTCGGAAAAACAAAATTATTCGAGCGCATTTCACCAAAAAAAACCTGGGAGGGAACCATCGGAGGAATTCTTTTCACGCTGTTAATGGCTTTTGCACTCAGCACATTATTTGATCCGGAAAGGCAATTGTTCTGGATTGTATCGGTCTTGTTTATCGTTCCGGCCGCCATCTATGGAGATTTGCTGGAATCCTTATTCAAACGCAGCCTGGGTGTAAAAGACTCGGGTAACATCATGCCGGGACATGGTGGAATTTTAGATCGTTTTGATGCTTCATTTTTTGCGATCCCGTTCTTTGTAATGTGGCATCAGTTGTATGTATATTTAAATTAAGAGTATGACATTTCATAGAGAAGGTTATTTAATCATGCTGATCGGGTTTCTTTCCGTAACTCTGTTGCAAGTTGGAAATTTCTTTTTGTACCGCACCCTGGGTTGGTTGTGGTTGTACGTTATCCTGTCGTTGGGATTGATGGTCTTATTGTACCTCATCATCCAGTTTTTCCGAATTCCGAACAGAAAAGCGGTGTTCGGAGAATTTGACATTTTATGTCCGGCTGACGGGAAAGTCGTTGTGATTGAAGAAGTGGAAGAAACAGAATATTTCAAGGACAAGCGCATCCAGATTTCCATTTTTATGTCACCTTTGAACGTGCATGCGAATTACAACCCTATTTCGGGAATCATCAAGTACGTGAAATACCACAAAGGATTGTTCCTGGTAGCATGGCATCCGAAAAGCAGCACGGACAACGAACGGTCTACGTTTGTGACACAACATGCCAACGGGCAAGAGGTATTGTTTCGCCAGATTGCCGGAGCAATGGCGCGAAGAATTTGTTATTACGTAAAAGAAAACCAACACGTGACAACCGGAGAAGAATTCGGGTTTATCAAATTCGGTTCACGCATCGACTTGTTTTTGCCGTTGGACGCAACCATCAATGTGAAGATCGGGGATGTTGTCAAGTCAAAATTGACAAAAATCGGCGAACTGTCTAAGGGTTGAGTTGGTTACGTGTAGATTTTTTTCTAAAAAGGGAGGAAAGCAGTACCAGACCTGTTGTAATGGCAACGACAGAAATGATCAGGATCACTTGTTCGTTGATGGGAAACTCTGCCATTTCGGTATAAACAATGGAGTTTAGGCCTACAAAACTGACAAATGTTACCCGCTGAAACCTTCGAATGTTCTTCATATTGTTACAGTATAGTACAGATGAAATTAAAGAAAAAAAGAATAGTTTCCAATGAGATTAACATTTAATTTAATCAGATTTGCAAAAACGGGAAGATAATATTACCTTTGTAGCCCGCTAACAGCGGTTTTGTAATTCAACGGTCATTTTAGATTTCAGTTGTTTTACACCAACAGGCTCCGTGGCGCAACTGTATAGCGCACTGGATTTCGGCTCCAGCGGTTGCAGGTTAGAATCCTGCCGGGGTCACTCTAACGGGGAAAGTACTTAAAATAGTATTTTCCCCGTTTTTATTTTCTCTCAAAACTCCCACCAATTTAGGGATTGGAGCAAAAAAGCTGTTTATACGTTCAGTTAGAACTCGGTCATTTTTTCGGTCATAGATAATTCCGCTTGGAAATAACAAATTTTGCAGAATCATTTTTTCTCCCACTTGTGCGTTTTCCCACCACAGCAAGGGTTTTCTGCAAAATTTAACAACAGTATTCAAGCACTTTTCAAGGTTAGAACTCCCCCTGTTGAATTTTGCAAGCTGGTTTTCTAATTCCACGATTTCAACATTGAATTTTGAACTGAATTTGTCAAACATTTTTCGGTCAATTACACCCGTTACCAAATTTTCTTCCGCGCTCTCAATCTTCTTTTTCAGTTCCGAAATTTTCGCTTTGTACAATTTTTGATTTTCGTTTGCTTCTTCAAAAATTGCGCTGTACATTTCAGTAATTCCGATTTTAATCAATTCCGTTTCGCTTTCTTTTATCTCAAATGCTGAAAGAAGCATTTTAAATTGTTCGTGAAGCTGTTTTGCACTCTTATTGGAGTTACACCCCTTTGTTCTGCATTTGTAATACCAAAGATTCTTTTTACGCACAATAAACCCTGTTAACGGTGCATTACATTCAGAACAGCACGCAAAACGCTTGAGCGGTAAATTTTCATCTTCTTCTTTGTGGGAAACGGGATGGTTTCGGGTATCTGCAACAATGCTGTTTACTTTCAGAAAAACCTCTCTCGATACCATTGGTTCGTGTTTCCCCTCGATAGCTTCTCCCGGAATGAACTTAGAAACAATGATCCCGCAATAATACGGATTTGCAAATATCTCGCTTATTCTGCGGTCATCCAGTTTCAACCCCATTGCGTTTAACCGTGTAAGGATTTCACAATTCCGCATTTGCTTTTCAGCTTTCCATAGAAACGCTTTACGTAATAGTTTCCCTTCTTCGTTCAATACAATTTTTTGGTCAACCGCTTTTCCTCCTTTGTTCAGATTCACATAACCACGTGGAATGGAGTACGGAGTGTATCCCTTTGTTATCAATTCACGCATTGCGCTTACTGTTCTTTCCGTTCGGTTCAGATTTTCCCAATGTCCGAGAATAAGCATAATATTACGCTGCACTTCTCCTGAAATGGTGGTCGGGTCAATCCCCTGCGAAGCGGAAAGGGTTGTAACTTTATATTTCTTTTGCAGTTCTTCTGCAATTTGGATTCCGCTTGCACCCGTTCGGGAAAATCGGTCATACGTATTCACAATAATTGTAGTTACGCTTTTCGTACGCTTCACAAACGAAAGTAATTTTCCAAACTCTTTGCGTTCATCTGTTTTTGCAGATTCATGCTTTCCTCCAAAATATGAAACAATATTATAACCATTGCTCTCTGCATACTTATTGCAGTTCTTTAGCTGTGTTTCCAAACTGGTGTTATCTTCCTGTTTAGAGTGAGAAACACGGGTATATATAACTGCATTTTTTGTTTGATTTTGTTCCTCTGCTTTGGGTGCAAATTGCTTAAACACACTTAATTTATCCATGATTCTTTAGTTGATTAGAATTGATAACCGTTTCCAACAAAACCAAACACACGGGTTCAATAATATCTATTAACTTTTCGTATTGTTTGCGTGTGATGTTTTTGTACTTTGGAAGTGAAGTAATATACTCGTATGTGAGTTTGTTTCGCAAACGTTCTTTTGCTTGCTCAATACGATGTTTAGCAAACGCACACATGGGGAACAGTTTTAGTGTTATTCCCCTTTTTACTATGAAGCATACAAATTGCGCTGTATGTTGTATATTCACTTGCATTTACGTGTTTTCTGTTACTTATTTTATCCGTTTTCATGTGATTGGATTTTGCAATTACGAAATTTTTTTAAACTCCGACCCACGTATTTTTTATTAAAATTTCTTAAAAATGCTGAACCCCTCTATTAACAAAGAGATTAAAGTATATTGAATTTAGTTTTTGATATTTCTTTTTGCGATTGATCAATCATCTCTTTATGTAACGCGCATTTTTGAAAAATCATTAATTATTATTCGCCCCTTTAATAGTTTATTAAACGGTCAAATACTTATTAACAAGTTGTTTTTAAGAAATTTAATTAAACAATAAAACCGGGCAGTTATTTTTATTATTGAAAAATACTGATGACTTACAAGGGTTTGAGCTGTATGGTTCGATAGCTGGTTTTTACATTTACGTGGTTACTTATTATTGACGAATCATGACACTATTCTCTTTATAGTATTTTGTCAATTTCCGTATCGAATACCGATTCAGCGCCGATACGGAATAGATTCGGCTAATTTTCGATAAATTCGATCTTTCGATACGACCAATTTTATCTTTTGATACGATGAGCCGATGTATTTTGACAGTCTAACTCTTTTATCTGAATTATTTCGATTCGGATTCGATTCGGTTCATTTTCGATAAACTTGATTTTTCGATGTGACGAATTTCATATCCCGATACGATGAACCGATATATTTCTTCTATTATATTTGAGTCAGAGTCGAAATTTCAAATAATCTTTATCACTTATTAGGCTAACCTTCTGTCTTCGAAGTAAGATATAAAAGACGTGATTAGTAACCATTCTTATGAATATTATTTCTTGATAATCACTTAAAGTATTTTGAAGACAACCGAATTATTTTATAAATGACCGCTATTTTGTGGTCAAAACGGTCAACACTTACTCCGAGCATTGAATATTTCACAACTGCCCCCACATTTATGGGCGGAATGGTCAAAAAGTGGATATTGTGAGGGATTTATTTTTAAATGTCCGCCATTTTAAGGTCACGACGGGCGGTTTTTCAATTGTAAGATTGAATTAATTTATAACTGACCATCTATTTGCGGTCAGAACGGTCAAAAAAAGGATATTGTTAGGGATTTATTTATAAGTGACCGCTGTTTTAGGGTCATAACGGGCAAACATTCAATTTTAAGATAGAATTATTTTATAACTGCCACCTCATTTGAGGGCGGAATGGTCAATAAATGGATTGTAAAACTATTTTAGGACAAGAACGGGACTACGATTGCCTTAACTAACTATGAAATGATATTATTGTATTTATTTATTGTTATCCGTATTACGGTTCAGCATTTCACGCAACTTAGCATTCTCCTCTTCCAGTCTGCTTATATATTTAAGTTGGTGTTCAAGCAGATATTCAGGTATCGAATACGTATTGCCTATACCATGATGATTCTGTGCATGATCCTGAAAAATAATTACCTGCTTTTCTTCGGCTTCGTATATTTCAGCGAGGGGTACTTCAAGTATTTCTGCCAACTTCTGCCATTCATCCATTGAAATACTTTTCTCCCCGGATTCCCTGCGCTGGTAGTTGGAAACATCCATGTTCAATAAGTCAGAGATCTGCTGCTGTGAGTAGCCTTTTCTCTTGCGGAGACTGGACAAATTTTCTTTTTTCATGGGCATTATTTTATCAAAAATACCCACCGAAGATAATTAATTGATGCGTACAAAAATTGCTTTTTGCGAAAAATCGCAAAAAAATCGCAAAAGGATTTTTAGGATATAACCAAATTGATTTTTAATATTGCGCTCATCAACCGGATATTACAATCATATCCAATCTGTTTCCTCCGCAGTATAGTGCCAAGGAATTTTTGGGAAAGCCGAAAACCACAGAGAGTAGGCACATTTTTTTTTAATTATAACAAACTGTTTTGAAAAAAAGGGGCAAAAGATCATAGGGACTTTCCTAATCTGAGCAACCTAAATTTCAAACATCCGTATTATTTCCGCTTTCGGAATTCAAATAATAAATCAATCTATTACCATGAAAATCATCGCACTATTACTATTCATCACCTTGTTAGGTTATCAGGTACATGGTCAATTAACAGGCGGCCGTGAAAACAGTCAGAAATCCCCTTCCGTGAGTGAAGTTGGGAAATTATCCGGAGGAATTTATTCGGGAGAGGTCAATACGTTTACCGGCGGACATCAATCATCCATTCCGTTAGGAAGCGTATCCACTCTTTCGGGGCTCGGTTACACACTGGAATTGAACAGGGGAAGTTCCTTTTCATTCGGAAGCAACGAACCCAAAGTAAAAGGTCTGCTCTACGGAGAAGGCTGGGAATTGAACATCCCGGTGATCACCGTCACCACTGACATTTTTCACCGATTTGGAAACGGCGATGAATGTAATGACAACATAGGAGCTTCTGGACACAATTCCAATACAGTAACCACCTCTGGTTACGACCGTTCCTGGGAGGGTGACGTGTTCTGGCTGGAACCCTACGTCAGCATTCCGGGCGTGGGAAGTGGACGTGCCGTTTTTAAATACGTAGACGCCGTGGATGCCAACTGTGCGGTATTCGTCCTCAACAAGTTTTCTACGTATGTGGAGCTTCGTTTTTATGGGACGTCTTGGGTAGTAAATGTAGGAGATGGAAGTGTGTACGTATTTGAAGGGACGATCCGCCAGTTTTCAGCTCCTTCCAACAAACGACAGCATCACTACAATAATAATGCGACAACTTATAGTATGAGTGATGAAGGAACGGCTGTTGTATTGGGTAATAACTATCCTGTGAAGGAAGATGCTATAAACGTCATTGAACCGAAGATCTATTATAACAGTTGGTATTGTTCCCGTATTGCCCATCCGAATTACTATGGACAAAACATCATTTTTGAGTACGAACGCTACGGAGCCGTGAACTTTTTCCAGGAATTCCAGCAGGAAAACTACCAAGATGTGCACCGGTCTGTATTTGTCGATCGGTCAATGAGCTACCTTCCCGATTACACCACCTACCGAGACATCGTGCTGCAACGGGTAATCGGGTCTTCGGTAGATGGCAACACGGACATCATTGAACTGGAATACGGTATCGATGGATCCTTGTCCAGTAATTACTTACTTACACCGGGCGTATCGGGTGCCGTGGCAACCGACCCGATGTATTGTTCACAGGTTGTGAAACGCTATGACGGTACTTCGACAAATTCCTATTCAGGCTGGCACCGCTATCCACATGCCAATCGCACTAAAGGAATCAATCCGGAAGACATCAACGAGGTCAATCCTTACATCAATCCATCTAACAATTACACACGTGAAGGTGTCACAGCCGTTGCATCTGGTATTCCGTTTGACCACGGCTTTTTGGAAAGCCCGCGTATTTCAGATGGTACTGCTTTGGTGGCAGGTGATCTCTACGAAATCCGCACACGCGTGACCCGGCCAAGCGGGTCGGATCTCAGAAACGGAAACGGAACCCTCGACATTGCTGTGGTTACAAATGGAGATGCGACAACATCCTATTCGGAGCCTTCTTCGACTATTCTTCATACGGTTTACAATGCTACCCGGGGAGAACAGATCTTTTCAACCTTCAACATGGCCATGAAATGGCAGATGGGCTGGGGAGATGGAGTCCTGCAGACCAGCAATTTGTTTGTAATGCCTAATCTGCCTGAAAATTTTCAGGGATTCAACATCCAGGTAGGTCCCGGGAACTCGGACATTGATTACGATTATTATTCCAACACCAATTTATATTATACAGCTACTACTCCGGTTCAAACTACTCATCGACCGAATGCACTACAAGCCTATCCACAATTGAGAGGTCAGACGTCTTTGAAATCTTCGGGAACTATTGCTCGCAATTTCGGTACCGGACATCCCTGGGGAAGTATGGTTCCCGTGTACAACCATCGCGCACTTGTAGGAGGAAGCGGTACAGGATCTCCTGCTTCTTTTGAGGAATTGTACACAGGAACCTGGTCAATGACCGCAGCTGACATTGTTACACACGGTGATCACCACAATCCTACCAAATTTAACAATAGTGTCAAGTTGCAAGAAGTTGAACTGATTCGCCACGGGCGTACGGGATACATGCTCATGGGTGTGAAACAATACCGCATGGAAGGCGAATACGGCGGGCCTGTTACGAGCGGAAAAAAACTCGTTTCCCAAAAACGAATCAACTACGAAATCAAGCATGTAAATGCACGCCAGAATAGGAATTATGCAAATGGTAATTCGGTTTCAACAGGAAGCAATAACAGCGATGTTATCCTGTTGAAATCCGTTCACGAAGTACCACTGGAAGGCAACCTGTACGCAAGTAATTTCGGGCTAAGCGACCCGACTGTTGTACTGACTACCGATTTTGAATACACCAACCTGCTTCCTGCATCGGGAACCTATTCACAAACTACACCATATGTCGGACTGGTCTATTATGCACTGACCAAATATACCGACAACCTGGGAGGAATTACCGAAATAGAGTACTACCCGATCAATGCAGCACCGACACGCACCTACTCCACCGTGAATTTCAACTGGAACTGTGGAACCTATTCCCCGGCTTCCTACGGTGTAGAAAAAAGCTTTACGATGAACCTGGCAGTAAAATACATCACCAAACGGGCGGCAGACTACGATGCACTGACGCAGGCTTTTACACCCTCCACCAGGCGATGGGAATATGTGTACGATCTGACCAAGCCTACGTTCAGCTTCAAACGCTTTGAGCTTCCTTCCGATCATTTCAGAGGCCGCTACGCCAACAGTTATGAACGAGGTTATGCCAAAGTAACCATATACGAACCGGCACTGGAAACAGGAGAACGCAATTATACCGTACATGAATTTTATGGGAATGTCAATTACCCGTATACGTTACCGGGAACAACCACCATCACCGATTACCTGTACTACGGGAAACCAAAGAGCATCAAAACGTACGATCACCAGGGGAAAATTCACCAGGAAAAATTGTACAATTACAGCTATACACTCGCGTTTGAAGACGGTTATGAACGTCCCAATTTTTACAGAAATCAATTGAACAGGTATTACCAGCCAGTGACCGACAATTACGAATACCGGGATTACTACACCGGAGATGAGCCGACAGTAGACATTGGTTCCACAATCCAAACAGGGGATGCTGCAAAATGGACGATAGCAGGGAGTGTGCGTGCAATCGGAGGAACACAGGGTTATTCGATGGAGCATCCAAAGTACCTGCCCTTTTATTTCCATGACAAATTACGTACAGCGTACACGATTTCTGATGTAGATGGTAATACACTTGCAACAGGCTATGTGAACCCTGCCTATGCATTCAATTCCTATTTTGTGAAACTGGTCTCCGAAACTGCCCGCACCTATGAAGATGGGTTGACGACACAGTTAATTTCCAAGCCTGTAGTCGTCAGCGACCCGGTGCGGAATAAGGAACCCAAATTACCCAATCCCTTTGGTAATGGCATTCTAAAACCAGCAACGGCATTTGATTCACTCTACCTGGATATGATTACCAATTCTCCATCGGGCGCAGCTTACACTGCTCTGATGCAATCCGATTCCCTCTCTCAACAGGTACTTGGCGCGATAGGACAAAGCGATTCCTTTACATTCAATCAGAAGGTAGACATTATGGCTAATCAGGGAGGGTTAACAAACGGAATCTGGCTCGGAATCCTGGATATCGCAACGTACCTGACTCCGCTGCAATTGCAGCGCCTGGTGCTGAGTCAACCTTATTTTACCGATACCATCCAGAAGAAAGCCATTGCCGTAAGGTTGGCAGACAAAAGTATCCTAACGGCGATCCTAACCCACAATGCGTATTTATCGGATGATGTGGTGGGCTACATTACGCAAACCCCGTCGGACTGGCTGGGTGCAAGTTATGAGGATGCACTGGCAGCACAACCGCATCTGTTTACAGACTCCCTGCTGAAAGTTGTCGTTGAAGACGATAAACTGAAATGGCGTTTACTAACAAGCGTTTTGAAACACCAGCAACCAACAGATGATCATTACCAGATTCTCATTGACAGAACGGAACTGACCACGGCATCGATTGCTGATCTGTTCCTAAACGGAGACGGAATACCTTCCGATACCACCCTTTATTATTTCTTTACCGAGCGCACAACGGATTCTGCAACAGCGCAGGCCATCATTGACCATGTCGCGCGTCCACTACCAAATTACCTGAAAGGACACTTGGAAATAACCTTCCCATTGATTGTTTTTCATGATTGGTTAAATTGGTCTGGTTACAATCCCTTGAATGCTTATTGCGGTAATCCTGTCAGCGGTTCACGGATTTATATCGAGACAAAGACAGAATACGAATACTACGAAGCTGATTACAGAGGCCATGCACAGGGAAAAGCCTATGAACTACTCATGGGAATGATCTCATCCATTGATGAGCCTTCTACTTTTCCGAAAAACGTACCCACTTATTCGATGGATAATGTACACATTCCGGCATTGCGTCTGAAATACGAACCATCCTGGCAGGTATTTGCCAAAAAAGTAACATCACCACACCTTCCGGGTGCCTACCAGCGGGAAGAATATTTCTACCTGTATGACCTTCAGAATCGCTATGGCCGCCACTGGGCCAACTACGATGTGACCAATTACGACAAGTACCTAATGGCTGAGTTCTGGGACAACAGCGCACTTGTGGATACAGTGGTGTACAACGAGGGATTGAACGCTGTTTACCGTCCGTATGGGGAACTTCCTGAAATTCCGCAATACGAGGGGATGGTGAAATCACGGGAATACAACATGCGGGGGATTCCGTTCCAGAAGACCAGTTTCTCCCGGACAGCAGCAGATCCGGCAACCGTGTCCCGCTCGGAATACTACCACTACGATGCCCGCTGGAATTTTACAGATCTGCCCGGAGCATCCATTGAACGTACATTTACGGGAGATACCTGTTACGTCGCTCCTTCAGAACCATCCTGCGGATGTATTTATGAAAACCACATTTTCGGGGAGTACGAGCTGGGATTGCTGGAACAGCGATACCCATTAGAAGATTACTGTTACTACCATATGGGGGGCGACGGAACCGGCTGGCAATACGCCTACTGGGTTTGTCCGCGGGAAGTGGACGCCTATGCGTGCTATGACGGAATTACCTCAGCAATTTGTCCGGAGCCGGAAGGACCTGAGTACCCGGGCGGACCGGGCGGGCCTGTTGCAATATTCCCGATGGGCGAAGTACTTTCCAAAACATTGCAACTGCGTAGTACCTTTGTACAAGTGGACACAGTGGATTATTTACTGAGTGGTGAGTTCAACAAACACAAGTGGGACCGCAAGAATTATTACGTGGCGGAATTCGGAATGGATAGCATCGGTCCGGATCCCATCGACGGATTCCAGGGAAAAAACTACCGGATGATTTTACCGTTTACCTCGTTGTTGTCACAAAAAGTATTGGAGCGTAACCGCCATACACAGGTTGCACTTCTGGAAGATGCAATGGGATTAAAGACAAAATACCATTACCAGAAACCCACGTATTATCACTACCGCAATACTCATTGTAACAGTGATGTATATGGCACTGTTGTTTACAGGAATACAGGTCTACCGTTCCGTGTAACGGTAGGCCATGGACGTACCGACTCAATGGGAACAGATTACACCTACACGGATGCAGCACTGGTGGCCTCGACCACCAGTCCCCTCGGTCTGAAAACAAACTATGTCTTTGACGGGTTTAACCGCCTGACACGGGTGAGTGAGTTTGACGGCACCAACACGCTGGTGCTATCCGAAGCTGCTTACCACCTTTGGGATAGAGGTTCTACATCAGATAATTTCATGGAACGTGCAGCACAGAATTATGTGGAAAAACGCATCTTCAACAGCAGCGCTCCGTCCGATTATTCCTTTACCCGCGAGTATGCCGACCCTCTGGGACGCGCTGCCGGTTCTGTCACCGCTTACAATGAGAACGGGGAAACCCGCTTTATTCACAGCGGAAGCATCTGGTACGATAAATGGGATCGGGGTATTAGAAAGTTCAAAAACATATCTACCTCGGCAACCATTCCATCCGGGCAGACACACGCCATTCCTGCATTGCAGTGGGATTACAGTACCTCATTTACGGAGTCCGATCTGGAACGAACCCCGAAAAACCGGGCGAAAGAAGCAGCGGATTTCGGGGTGAGCATCACGTCTCCACTCGACAAAACGGTGCGCAAGGGCTATGCCATTGCTAGCAATGTGTATACTTCCTGTGAACTGGAACTTTCCGGCGATGAGCTCCGGGCACTTATGACCGACGGCAACACCGCAGGATTCCGCTTTTTCCGTGTGCAGACCCTCGACCAGGACAACAACAAATCGGTGGTATACACCAACGCGTTCGGGCAGACCATCGGAACGATTTCCTACCTGAATACTTCAGAAAAAGTGATTACCTTATTTGTCTTCGACAATATGGGGAACGTTAAAAAGGTGATCAACCCGGTGAAACTGGAAAACACCTACGAATACAACCTACTCGGACAGTTGTACCGCGAAACGACACCGGAAGCAGGCGAGAAAAAATACCTGTACAACAAACGGGGGCAGGTGTCCCTGATGCTGGACCAGGAGCTGTGGAACCGCATGGATGGATCCGACCGTGCACCACTGTACCGTGAATACCGTTACGATGCCTTCGGGCGACCAACGGAAGTTGGATTTATCGAAGGACCTGTTTACAGGGAAAGTACACAATACGGACCGCTGCACTACAAAACGGAGTTCTACGGTTTCCTCGAAGACGATATCAAATACCCTTTGTGTGATGTACCTCACTACGATCCGAATCCACAGGAGTGTGCCTATTTCGATTATGTATTCTCACACAGCTCCACACAGGACTGGCTATTACGCTACGAGGTAACGGAATTGGAAGACGGCACTCCTTATACTCCCCATGCTCCCAATGACGTGGTACCGGTTATATTCGCTACTATCTACCCATATCACGACCTGGTACAATTGGAGAAAAAATATGTATACCAGAACAATACCGGGCTATTGAATCACACGGAAAGTTATGATCTGAAAGGACATGAAATTCAACGTGTTGCATATGTATACAACTACCGCGGGCAAATCAGTAGGCAGGAAACCTACTTCAATGAAACACCGCAGACCATTACCGATATTACAACGGTGACGCCTGCAGTGATCGAATACCCGGCATACAGCATGCAAGGTTTACTGATGCACCAACGGGTAGATGTAAACAACAATGGTAGTGCTGAACTACAGTATTTCTACCAGTACGACGGTCTAGGCAGACTCCGTACTATCAAAATACTGGACAACAATGGAATTGCGGACAATGCCACCACCATTTCCCGCTATGCATACGACGATACAGAAGGCGTAGTGAATACACGCATCCATGAGCTCGATAAACTGTTGACACAAACAGCTTATAGCTATGATGAGCGGGTACGTTTAACAAGCATCGTAACCAAGAATGCGACCATTAACCCTTCTTCTCCCGAGCTGATGAAACACCTCTATCACTACGACGGAAATGTACCTTTCTACGGCGGGCAATACATACCGCAATCAGGGCTCAGTTATAACGGGAACATCAATGGAATACTGAGTAGCTATAATTTCAGTGGTGTTTATGGAAGCGCACCTTCCCAGTTTAATTATGCCACGGTTTACGGCTACAAATACGACCGACTGAATCGACTCACGGATGCCGATGGATTTGTCGGGGATTTTGTCGTTGCAGCAATGGCACTGGGAACCAATCCGACGATTGCCGCCGTTCAAATCGGTGACGAACGCTATACCTACGATAAGATAGGTAACATTAAAGAATTGAGCAGAACGGTTCGACATTCGGATCCAATGAACACGATGATAGTGAGTAAAGCAGAAGGATGGAATTATTATTACAACGGTCAAAACAGGTTGACACAGGTATCAGGGTATTCGGGAACAACCACCCGCAGCTACACGTACGACAAAAACGGGAACCTACTCACAGACAGCTACCGTGAAATCGCCGCAACGGAGTACGGTAGAACCGCTTATCCGTATTATTTAGAAGCAGATGATAACGAAATTTATTATCTTTATTCAGCCGAAGACCAACGCATGTACAAAAAAGTAGTAACCCCAACAGAAACAACAACCGAGTTTTACCTTCAGGATGTAACCGGGAAAACCGTTGCCCTGCGCCGTAAAGTCGGCTCGGCTGCGGCTACCTGGGAATACTACGTAAACGGATCAGAGCGCGAAGCACGTATCAAGAATGTGACCCATAACGGGATGATTGCACCGCAGGAAATTGAGTTTTACCTTTACGACCACTTGGGCAATACACGTATAGTTTATGAACCGACGTATGCGGGAGGAGTGTTGGAACTGGCCATCAACTACGCAACAGATTATTTCCCATACGGTAAAGTCCTAAGAGAATATGTGAATACCTCTACCGGAGACCCGGAGAAGTTCCTCACGACTCAGCACGAACGGGACAAGGAAACTGGCTTGGATTACAGGGGAGCGAGGTTTTATGATAGTGATGTGGCAAGGTTCTTGTCAACAGACCCTAAAGCAACAAAATATCCGAGTATGTCACCTTATAATTACGTTGGCGGAAACCCAATAATTGCAATAGACCCTGACGGTAAAGAAATAATTATTGTTGGACAAAATGGACAATCACATACATACACTCCGGGAATGACTGCCCCACAAGGTGCAGGAAGGGATGTAGAAGATATTATTATGGGTATGAATTTTGCGCACGCAAATATACCTGAAGTAAGAAATAACCTCAATTTTCTGGTTGGATTACAAGGAGAGGGAGTCAATATTAGGTCTACTGCCAATTTTGGAGATGTAAATAAATTTTTTCCTCCAACTGAACAAAAACCTGGATGGACAGACGTTACATTTAACCCCAATCAGGCAGATGTGTTGCAAAACGGGAGTTCACAGTCACCTTTAGTAAGTTTGGGACATGAGATGCAACACGCATACAACTATTTTGATGCCATGCAGGCTTCTTATGAAGCAACCACGCCCTCCGAAGTTAGAGCAGCAGATCGAAAAATTGATGCCAATAGAAATCCCGAAGTAGAAGAACACAATGCAACAACCAAAGGTATGGAACCTGCAATTGCAAAATATCTTGGTCAGGGTATTAGGAGTTCATATACCCCACCAATAGAAATAAATAATGTAGGGTGTATTACTTGTACCACTCCTGTTGAACCAAGTTCGGAAAAAGCAAAACAACAGATTAAACAAGCAAATGAAGTATTCAAACAAAATACAGGGAACTAATGAGAGCAATAGTAATTTTATTTATCGTTTTTGGAAGTTTGTCGTTACAAGCGCAAAACGATAGCTGTCTTGTGTATAATGTGAACGAGATAAAAGTCTTTGAATTAATCCCAGAGTTGGCTGTAAAATACAGGATAAATACTAGTACAATTTTGGGGCAAATGGCAGGTATTCTAACAAGGGAAAAAGATAAAATTACATTCACTTCCTCAAATAAATATCTTGATTTTGCATTTGAAAAAATACAAAGTTACTTAGATGAAAATCCCGACTTTGAAAAAGATAACTACATTATTCAACTTGTCTTTTTCAAAACAGAAAAGAAGAATTATGTTTCTGTTATTTTTATGGAAGTTCCTTTTGAGGGATATTTGCTTGAAAATAGCTGTTTTTCAGGATTAATACTCAGTGTAATGGGTGGCGGTGATTCATTCTTTTACAAGGTATATGATTTAGACACAAAGGAACTGGTGAAGGAACATGTGAATGGGTGGTAATACAAATCAATTACAATCAACAAAAACATAAAATCAATGAACAAGTCCGAACTCATACAAGTCATTGCCGATAAAGCAGTTACCTCATAGGTAGAAATCAAACTTTTTAGATGCATTTATAGAAAGACTACAGGAAACCCTGGCCAAATGTGATGGAATTTACACTGGTCGGTTTTGGAATATGAGATGTACAGTAAACCAAAACACGTGCCAGGATAGAAACCCGTCAATGGGGAAATCACTAACGATATCGACAAAGAAAAAGATACGTCTCAAAGTCGGTTCAAAACTGGTAGGGAATATTAGTAAAAGATAAATACTAATTGGGTGTTAACTCCACACATTCAATCATTTTGCTCTTTGAAAGTATAAACTATAGTCCGAACGCGAAGTAAGCATCAAAAAGATACCCCACAACGGAGTACAAAACCGATAATGAATATGAAAAAAATCATCTTTCTTGTGATTTGCGCACTTGGTCTAAGTTGTGGAATCAGTAAAAGCAAAAACACACTTACTGTATTGGTGTATGACATCTATTTTGCAGATCATTTTGATAATGACACCATTGACTTGTTTTTCAACGATACTATACTGCTTCAAAACTGTCGTCTTGATAGTAAACCGTATGATTTGACAAGGGTAAATATCAAAGTCTATCAAAATAATGAACATCATTTCGCTGTTGTTAATGAAACCGATTCGTTTCCTATTAAGGTGAGGGATATGAATGAACTGAAATTGATAAACAAAAACTATAATATAGTAAATACAAACTCAATTTCAGAAATTGCCGGAAAATACATTATTTACAGAGGTGATGATCATGGCAAAATAAGATTTGTACAAACTGATACCCAGCCGGGCTTTGATTAGCAGGTCCTAAAATCTTGCGGTTGTGAGTAATCAGAACCGATAAAGCGCACGTGAAGCCGCTTCATAATTAACTTATGAAGCGGTTTTTTGTATTTAGGATATTTTGGTTGATTTCTAAGCGAGTGTTCCGGTGTCTTTATCGGGGCACCCGGCAGGAATAGGAATCTAACTTCACTACCAACATTACTTAACGAAATTCCTGCCGATGTTTCCCCACCTAACCTACCTACTATTTACAACTTATGAAACTGCTAAGTGTTATTCAGCCTGTCTTAAAGTCCGATCAGGTTAAGGATCGACCGGTAGCAACACAATCAAAAATATTACTACCTTACCTAAACCAATTGCTACCGATGCAATCCTGACCAAATTGTGCACTATTTCTTAATCTTTCGTGTAATGTCAAAGCATTTTATGGCGCTAACACAGCCGCGCAACACAAACTGTAATTCAATGAATTAGTTATACTAAGTTACTTACAACGACTAAGAGATCGGTAACAAAAACTGGGCAAACTTTGCATAACTTTTTATGCAAACGAACGTTGATTGACCGATAATAGCTACTTTTGAAGAAAACTATACTATGATTGGTGAAAATATTAAGCGCATTCGGTTAAAGAGAACGAAGTTGTCCCAGCAGGAAATGGCAGATTACCTGGGTGTTGATCGAAACACTTATGCCAATTGGGAGCGTGGTGAAAACGACATTAAGGCAGAATATATTCCGAAACTTGCCGACGTGTTGCAAGTGAGCATTGAGGATTTATTCTCCACGGCAAAAAGCAATAATATCAGCATCACCCAACAACATAACGAAGGAAAGGATAACTCCATCCTGAATGGCGCAATCATCATTATTACCGATAAGGATGCTGTTTACCAACTCGCTGAGGTCATCAACGAAAACATTCAAAACCGGAAAAAAGGATAAACTTAGACGTTTTTTCTTCCTTTAAACCGTCTCCATAACTGTGATCAAAACAATGCCCTCTAGCTGAATGGTATCTCTGTCAGCTTTATTGCTGCAATGGACATTATATCGTATACCTGATCATAAAGATCAGGTCACCGGTCTCCTGTTTGCGTCCGTAATCATTTTAATGGTGGTATCAACAAGGGAAATAGTTTCAATTCAGGAACAATTAATATTAACGTTCCAGACTTTGTTTTTGATTATATTGAATTGGTCAAGGAGCAAAATCAGCTTCTGAAACAAGAAAGGCTACACAAATACTATGGGAATTGGCTTTTTTTTCTTTACTTTAGCTAACTGTATTGGCTATTTATTCTAGCTAAATTAAACTTTCGTTTAATTTAGCCCTGCGACTTTGTTTAATTACCAAAACGTTAGACATCATTAGAAATAATAAAAAACATTAATTCAAAAGGATGGATACATTAAACATTATTTTTGGCATAATCACTATAATTAGTTTTGGTCTAACAATCTATTATGGAAGAAAAAGTTCTAAATTGGAAAAAAGTAGAAAGAAATTAGATTGGACGGATTTGCAATCTTGTGCTAACGATTTAGGAAATAGAATGAAAAAAGATAATTTCACTCCCGATGTCATTTTTACACCGGGTCTTAAAGGAGCTACTTTTGTAAATTTATTAGTGAATGAGATTAATAATCAAGTTCCTGTATTTGTTGGTATATCCTACTGGAAAGAATCCTTTAATGATGAGGAATTAATTGATGAGCACGAACTAATTGAGACGAATAAATGGTATGTCTCTATTCCAAAACTAATGCTAAAACAAAAGAACAAAAAAGTGTTAATCGTTGACGATTTTGTAATGTCTGGAGATTTTACAAGTAAGTTGGTACAACTATTAATTGAAAACGGATTTAAAGAAAAAAATATTAAGACAATGTCAGTTGTTACAACAAAAGTAGCCATTGGTAATCACAAAGAACCCACATACCATTGGTTAGATATACCTGATTCTAATTTTTATTTCCCCTGGGGAAAAGCGAAATAGCTATGGATTATAATGATTTAAATAAAAAGGCAATTGATATTATTCAACAAAGTGGTGAGTTTGTAGAACGTCGTAATAATAAAAACATCTTTGAAGAAAAAGGAAAAGATAATTTTTTAAGTTATTTAGATCTTGAAATTCAAGAATATTTAGCCAAATCATTGAAAAATATTTTTCCTTTAGCTAATATTGTTTCTGAAGAATATGATGCCAATCCCGATATTGACGATGGTCATTACTGGATAATTGACCCAATAGACGGAACAACCAATTTGATTCATAACTACCCTCATTATTGTACATCCATAACGTTAATAAATAATTATGAACCAATTATTGGAATAACCTATAATCCAATAACAAAAGATTTATTCAGAGCACAAAAAGGAAAAGGAGCTTTTTTAAATGATAAAAGAATAAATGTTTCAAAAAATGATATTTTACAAAAGAGTATTTTAGGGTTTGGTTTCCCTTATGACAAGACAAAAATATTACCAATCGTAGATTTACTGAAAAAAGCCATTTTTAAATCACAAGATTTAAGAAGAACAGGCTCCGCCGCTCTAGATCTAGCCTATGTAGCATGTGGCAGAATAGATGGTTTTTTTGAATTAGATTTAGAAATTTGGGACTTTGCCGCTGGAAGCCTATTAATTAGTGAAGCGGGCGGAAATATTTCAGATTGGAAAAATTTAAGATTAAATTTTAAGGACAAGAGCAATATAATAGCAACAAATAATTTAATTCATAAAGAGCTACTAGAATTAATTAACTCCACTAATATTTGACTTTTACATAATGCAAGTAAAAGTATTTACGTTTTTGATACCCGAAAGTCTCTAGTTTTAAATGGTCTCGTTTTTTGGAGAAATGTCAATGGAACTTGCACTTATTTCAGCATATATTCAATTATTAATCAAAATGATACTTTGACGGATGTTCGGGTAATTGATTTTATTAGTCCAGGAGACAGTGTTACTAAGTTTAAAAATGAAGGATTAATAAGGATTACAAAATGAAGAAGTATACAAGAAAATTAACTCATTGTTTATTATTATACTTGTCTTTTAAAAACAAGTATTTATACGCTTGATAAATTCATTAATAGTTGCGTTATTTCGGCGCTTTAATCACTATCAAAAACAATTAAATCACCAAAATAATTGAATCACCAAAATTGATATGACATGGTCATAAAACTATACATTAAAAAATTGGACTATTTAAGAATTTTGAATGGAATCGTAAATAATCAAATATTTATAAATCGTCTTTCAACAAGTTCTACTGAATTATGAATAGTATAAAAATTCTACACACTGCCGATTGGCATCTTGGCAAACGCCTAGAACAATTTTCTCGTATGGAAGAACAAATAGCTGTATTAGCTGAAATTTGCAATATTGCGGATGAGCAGCAGGTAGATGCTGTGATTATTGCAGGTGATCTCTTCGACACGTTTAATCCTGCCACGGAAGCAGTTGACTTGTTTTACAAAACACTCAAACGGTTAACCAATAATGGGAAACGTTTAGTCGTTGCCATTGCCGGAAACCATGACTCTCCTGAACGGATCGAGGCTCCTGATCCTTTAGCACGAGAATGTGGAATTGTTTTCTCTGGCTTTCCTACAACGACAGTTCCTTTGTTTCAATTGGAATCAGGTCTAGAAGTCACAAAGTCTGCTCCTGGATTTATTGAAGTAAAACTTCCCAATGCGGATGTTCCGCTTCGGTTAATTCTGACTCCTTATGCGAATGAGTATCGAATGAAGACCTTCCTCGGAATGGAAGATTCAGAGAATGAATTGCGACAAATCTTACAAGAACACTGGAAAAGTATTGCGGATAGTCATTGTGATGAGAATGGAGTAAATATGTTGATTACACATTTATTCATGGTAAAAAATGGTGGACCAATTCCGGACGAACCAGAAGAAGAAAAACCGATCAATCATGTTGGTGGAGCCCAAGCAATTTTCACATCAAACGTCCCTGGACAAATTAAGTATGTTGCATTGGGACATTTACATCGTCCTTTTCAAATGGATTCAATCCCATGCCCGGTAGTCTATTCAGGCAGTCCACTTTCTTACAGTTTTAGCGAAGCGGAGCAGCAAAAGTTTGTAAACATTCTTCACGCAGAACCGGGAAAGCCAATTCAGTATGAGCAGATTTCTTTAACGTCAGGAAAACGTTTAATTCGCCACAGAGCAGAGGGAGCGGAAGAGGCCTTACAGTGGCTTACTCAAAATCCGGACACATTAGTTGAACTAACTCTTGTTACAGAAAGTTACTTGACAGCAACGGAAAGAAAAGCCATTCTGACAGCACACGATGGTATTGTAGCTATTATTCCTGAAATACGGAATACGGGTACCGAACCAACAGAAAGAAAAACGATCAATTTGAATCAAGAAATGGATGACTTATTCAAGGATTATTTCCATTCTAAAACTGGTCAACCGATAAATGACGAATTACTGACATTATTTCAGGAAATTAAAGCCGAGAACCTATGATTCCAATATCGCTTACTATAAAAGGGCTTTATTCCTATCAAAACGAACAGGTCATTGACTTTAAGAAGCTGACCGATGCACAATTGTTTGGCATATTCGGTACGGTTGGTTCTGGAAAGTCATCGATCTTAGAAGCCATTTCGTTTGCATTGTATGGAGATACGGAACGATTGAATAAATCGGGTGACAATCGAAACTACAACATGCTCAACCTGAAATCCAATGAACTTCTGATCGATTTCACCTTTTTGAATTACGATGAACAAGTTTATCGCTTCACCGTAAAAGGTAGAAGGAACAGTAATAATTTCGATAATGTTCCGGCTTTTACTCGCTCGGCATATAAACTAAATAATGGTTCGTGGGAACCTATCGAACCTACTGCTGATTCCATCATTGGGTTGTCTTATGAGAACTTTCGAAGAACAATCATCATTCCGCAAGGCAAGTTCCAGGAATTTCTGCAATTAGGAGACACTGCTCGAACCAACATGCTCAAAGAAATCTTCCAATTGGAAAAGTATGAGTTTTATCAGCAAACTGCCTCCCTCGAACGAAAAAACGATGCAGTTATGCAAGAGCTATCCGGTCGCTTGAATCAATTGGGAGAAGTTACTGAGGAAGCCGTTAAAGCCAAATCGGAAACATTAAAAGATTTAACCGGACAACATAAAACAGCAAAAGATGAGTTGACCAAACTCGAAGTAGAAGAATCGGAAGCTGCATCATTGAAAAAACAATTTGACGACCGAGCAGAAAAACAAACCATTCTGAAAACACTTTTGGATCGGAAACCTGAAATTGATCAGCTAGAAAAGCAAGTAGCACAGTATGAATATTGCTTGCTTCATTTTAAAGGTTTAATGGACACGGAAACTTCCGTCTTTGAGAATCAAACGAGGAAGCGGGGTCAATTAACAGTAGTTTCTGAACGTTTGCAAGGAATTCAAAGTCAGTTAAGCATCGATGAGCCAAAACTGCAAACCGTTACTGTTGATTACAATCAGTTGGAAAACCGGAATAAGGAGAAAAGCGAATACGAAACGGTTCTATCGATTAAAGAATATGAAGAGAAAATCGTAACCGAGCGACAAAATCAGAAAACATTTTCGGATCAGTTGACTCCATTAAATCAAGACAAAGAAACAAGTGAACAACTGTATAACAACCAAAAAGCAACCGTTGCAACCTTGAAATCGGAACAACCGAATTTTAGTGAGTTAGGGGATGTACAAAGTTGGTTTGTGAAAATGGAAGGTATCCGAAATCAACTTTCAGTGGTACGCCAACAGTTAAAGGATGCCAATGAATTGATCGATGAAAAGAAAAGTAAGCTAGTGGAGTGTGTACCACTGGAGCTGAACGCCCGTTTTGCTTTTTCCTCATTTGATTCTCCTTCCTTGTTTTTAACTGCTCTGGAGAACCAGGAGAAAAGCAATGTTCAAACGTTGAAAGAGTTACAAGATCAACTAAATCATGCGCAAGTTCAGACACAGTTGGCGGCTTACACAGAACAAATTACAGACGGTGCTCCGTGTCCATTATGCGGCTCGTATGATCATCCGAATGTGTTACATATTGACGCAGTCTCTTCTGATATTTCGGAACTTGAAGTTAAGATTTCTCAACACGAAACCGAAAACAGACAGATTACACTTGCTACTCAAAAGTTGAATGTTGCCATTTCGGCTATTACTGTTCAAACAGATCAAACGAAACGTATTATAGAAAGGATTATTGAACTTGAGGGAGAAGAGCAACAACATTTATCACACTTCACTTGGTCACAGTTCTCTTCTAACAATAAAGAACAATTTGATACCGTTCGGTTAGAAGCCTTAGGTAAACAACAGGAACTCCAACAACAAGAAGCAGCATTGAGTTCTTTAGAAGAAAAGTCAGTTAACGCACAAAAATTATATGATGCCACTAAAGAGCAAGTAGATACGATAGAAACTCAAATTAAAATTTTGACAGGGCAAGTAACTACGCTCAAAAGTCAGGTTCAACTATTGGATGCTTCCGTATATGTAATGGATACAGAAACAATACGAGAGAAAGTAGTTGCCTTGGTAAATCATATTGCTAATACAACAACTGAATACAACGATCTCACCAAGAACATTCAACAAAATCAAATAGCACTTGCGGCGGCTGATACTGAAAAGAAAGGATTGGAAAGCACCATTAAGGAATTGGACCAAGAGTTGGAAAATACTCAAAATCTATTTACTCAACGATTAACGGAAAGTGCATTCTCAGATAAAAGTGAAGTAGAAACGGTTCTTCAAACCTCCATGAATGCTGTAGACGAGAAACAGAAAATAGCCACATTCAATCAACAGCTATTTAGCGCAGAAAAAGATGTCAAGGCATTAAATCAGCAATTGGAAGGTAAAACCTTTGATCCAATAGCATATCAAACCTTGAAAGAAAGTTTGGTCGCTAAAAAAGAAATGGTAGAAACACTGAACACTTCTCGAATTGAAATTGAAACTCAGTTCAATCGCCTAAATGCAGATTGGAATGCAAAGAAACAATTACAAATAGATTTTAAAAAATTGGAATTGCGTAAAGCCAATATTCAGATACTTAAACGTCTGTTTACTTCAAGCGGCTTTGTGAGCTACATTTCATCTGTTTACTTGCAGCAATTGTGCGAAGCCGCTAATGAACGTTTCCATAAATTAACTCGTCAACAATTGCGATTAGAAGTAACCGAGAACAATAACTTTCAAGTACGAGACTTCTTGAATGAAGGTCGTGTTCGTAGCATTAAAACGTTATCAGGAGGTCAAACTTTTCAAGCGTCGCTGTGTCTTGCATTGGCCTTGGCTGAAAGCATCCCTCAGCAAAGTCGCGCCAATCAGAATTTCTTCTTCCTTGATGAAGGATTCGGCTCGCAGGATAAAGAATCTTTGCGAATTGTCTTTGAATCGCTAAAAGCGTTACGCCAGGAAAATCGAATTGTGGGTGTGATCTCGCACGTAGAAGAATTACAACAAGAAATTGATACTTACCTAACTATTGCTAATGATCCTGAGACGGGAAGTTGGGTGATGGGAAGTTGGGAGTAATAACAAGAAGAGACAATGGGAAACAAGCCAAAGATTAACACACTTCACAAAATGGCCCAATTTGCCATGTTTGTGTCATCGTATTTACCACTTTTTGTTCTCATTGTATCAAAACAAATATCTGATAATTATGAGTATCTGAACTGGGGTGGTATCAATTGGAATGGAGTAAAAGTATTTGTGTTGAAGTTCGGATTATCTGTCATTTTAATAACAACCTCAATCGTCGGATTTATTGGATATAGGTTGACATTAAAAAATATAGAACAGAATTCTGAAAATGGTGTTCCAGTTACTATTAAAGACGTAAAAAATAAAAATAGTGAAGCAATTGGTTACATAGCTACCTATATAATTCCCTTTTTGTTTCAAAGATTTGATGGATGGTATGAATGTTTATCCGTTTTGTTTCTAATGGTAATCATTTATAGAATATACATCCATTCATCACTTATTCTGATCAATCCTTTGTTGAGTGTAAGGTTTGCAATATACGAGGTGGAATACTCTGAAAATAATAATAAAAAAAATGGGATGATAATTTCCCGCAACAAGTCTCTTCAAGATGATGAGAAGATTAAAATTTATGAAATCGGCCATAAGCTGTTTTTTGCAAAAGAATTAAAATGATGAATATGATACTAGAAGAACTTCACGAAAAAATTGAATCAATCAATGTAGAAAATACCTACTTGTATTTTATTACAAGGGTATTAAAACCAAACATTAAGAAAACATCAAAAGCTTTAGATAAATTTCTTTTCAAGGTTTATCAGGTGGATGTGAACGATGAGATAAGACAGTATTTACATGATCTTACCAAGACACAACTTGACTATTTGGCAAAAAAGAAATCCGATCTTCAGGAATATGATGTGATTACCGATGATACTGAACATCTGTTCACTTATCAAATGAAAAATAAAGTTATGTCTTTTTCAGATGTAATTTATAATCAATTAAAATCAAGCCCTCCTAAAGTAGAAAGCCTTGCTGAAATAATTTCTGACCAGGAAGAATTATGGGCCTACTGCGTTGGTTTTTACGATGTAAATGAAGATGATTGGGTTTATTCTTTCCGAAAAATACTATCCGGAAAGGTAGCTATTGATGAAAAAGACACCAAGTCGAAGAACAAAGTTTTGAAATCAATACGAACTGTTTTTAATACAAAGAGCCAAAAACTGGAGCTATTGCAGGGAGAAACAATTAATCTCGATAAGAAAGTTGATTGCATATTCTATAAGGAAACTTTTTACATTGCTCAAAAACGGCAATTTGAACAGATTGTTGGATTGGAAGAAGAGTATAAAGAGCAAGCCACAGAAGTAATTACAGAGCTAGAAAACACGAAAATGATCGAAGGATTAGATTTTATCAAACAGAAAATTGAAAAAGATCCAGCAATCCATAAAAAACTTGTTAGGCTATCTAAAATAGGTAATTACAAATCCTTAGATGCAAAGGCAATAAGTAAAATGAAAACTGTCAGTAAAAAATTTGGATTTAATCTAAAGGTTAATGAGGGAAAATTATTGATTGAAGATGATCGTGATATAGATCTTGCATTGAAGGTGTTGTCCGACTATTACAAACGAGGCGAAGTCTCAGGTAAGGCCTATGGAACTTTTGCTGGTAAAGAATTAACAATTAAAGCTGATTAAATTATGATAGAAAAAATCACTATTCGGAATATAGCAACTTATGATACAAAAGGAGTTGAAATAAAAGACCTTAAAAAAATCAACTTTATTTATGGCGCAAATGGCTGCGGAAAAACAACAATTACTAAACTAATTGATGATCCAGAACATGCTGATTTTAAGGATAGTTCACTATCTTGGAAAAATGGATTATCAATAAAAGCATTAGTTTACAATAAAGACTTTCGAGAGCGAAACTTCGGAAAAGGAAAAATTGATGGTGTTTTCACATTAGGGCAAGCCACGAAAGAAGAGAAAGAAGCTATCGAGAAAATGAAAGAACAACTTGATGAACTAAAAAAGAATGGGATTGCTAAGAAAGAGGCGAAAGAAAAACAAGAGCAGGTTAACAATCAATATGTAGATTCGTTTAAAGAACAGATTTGGTCGGAAGTCTATAAAAAATATGAAACCGACTTTAAAGATGCCTTTTCGGGGTATATGAGAAAGGATGCTTTTAAAGCAAAATTGATTGAAGAGTATAAGACGAATACAACCATAACCATTTCATATTTAGATTTGAAAGGTAAGGCACAAACAATATTTGGGCAAACACCAATTTTAATAGACTTGATTCAACTTCCCGTTTTGGATAGGATTATTCAGATAGAAAATGATTCAATCTGGAAAAAGAAAATACTTGGAAAAACAGACGTTGATATTGCTTCTCTTATTCAAAGCTTAAATATGAACGATTGGGTTAACGAAGGCCAAACATACCTTCAATCAAATAAAAATACTTGTCCATTTTGTCAGCAGGAAACTATATCAGATGACTTCAGGAAACAGCTAGAAAAATATTTTGATAAAGCATTTATCGAAGATACAAACACGGTCAAAGCTTTATTTGATGAATACAGCAATTTATCTGAGTTTGCCTTGAATCTTTTGACACAAATTGAAACATCTCAAAAGGCTATTAGTAACTCAAAGCTAAACATAGATTTGTTTTCAGCTAGTACTAAAACCTTAATTAGTTTAATGTCAGAAAACGTTGCACACTTTCAAAGTAAAATTAAGGAACCTAGTAGAGTTATCATTATTACTTCGATAGAACAACAAACAGAAATTCTTTCAACTCTAGTTCTAAACACTAATAAACAAATTGACTCCCATAATAAAATTGTGAATGATTTGTCCAATCAAAGAAGTAATTTGATAAAGGAAATTTGGAAATTCCTAGTTGAAGATCACAAAGCAAGTATTGAAGCGTTCTTGAAAAAAAGTAATGGTTTGACGGAAGGTATTAAGAAATTAAATGAACAGCAAGAAGAATTTAGGAAAAAATATATCGAGTTAAATAAAGCTATTAGTGAAGCAAACAAGAATGTAACAAGTGTTCAACCTTCTGTAGACGAAATCAACCGTATCCTTAAATCATATGGTTTTCTAAATTTCGAAATTGTACCCCTTGAAACCGACCCTAATCAGTATCAAATAAGACGAGATGACGGAACAATTGCCGAATCCACTCTGAGCGAAGGGGAAATGACATTTATTACTTTTCTCTATTTTCTTCAATTGTCAAAAGGAAGTTTTGATGAGTCCTCAATTACAGAAGATCGTATATTGATTATTGATGATCCAATTTCGAGTTTGGATAGCACGGTTCTTTATGTGGTTAGTTCCTTATTGAAAGAAGTAATAAAGAATATCAAGAAAAGAGAGGGAAATATTCATCAACTAATATTGTTAACTCATAATGTTTATTTCCACAAGGAGGTCTCTTTTGTTGACGGACGAACACCTATAAATGGTGATACTTTTTTTTGGATTCTAAGACGAAATCGGAACATTACCTCAGTCCAATCTTTTGAAATGGAAAACCCGATTAAAAATTCATACGAATTGTTATGGAAAGAATTAAGAAATCGGGAACAAAACGACAGTATTACGGTTCAAAATACTATGAGACGTATAATAGAACATTATTATAAAATACTTGGTGAGTATACAGATGATGCTTTGGTAAGTAGATTTGACACCGTTGAAGAGCAGGAAATTTGCAGATCTCTTATTTCATGGATAAATGATGGATCGCATGTGATTCCAGATGACCTATATATAGAACATCAAGATACTGTTGCAGAGAAATATTTTGAAGTTTTCAAAGCTGTTTTTGATAAAACGGGACATATAGAGCATTATAATATGATGATGCAAGTTGAAACAACAATTAGTACAGTTGTTTAATCCGTTACTAAGTGTCTCTTCCAAAAAAATAGTAGATATGGATCAAGGTCAATTTGACTTCGACGCCCATCGTTGGCCGGAACAAGAATGTTTTCCGCTCAACTTGTCTGCCCACAAACGGACGGTTCAAACTATTGTATATAATGACATCAAGGAAAGCGACGAATACTTGATTTTGACTGGATTTACCTCTTTGTCTAACTTAATTGACTTTTTCGGATCACAAGAATTCGAGAAACTGAAAAAAGTGCGAATACTGATTGGATTTGAACCAAATATGCGTGGCCGAAAAAAATATCCAATGGTGAAATTAGATAAAGAAATCAAAGAATACTGGATCAAGAAAGGGCTTTCTGTCATGTTAGGTGGAGCTGTTATGAACCTAATTGAAAAGATTAATCGGCAAGAAGTACAATTCAAATTCAAGGATCGATTACACGCCAAACTCTTTATCGGAGACAATTATGCAGTCCTTGGCTCGTCCAATTTCAGTAAGAATGGTTTGAATGAGCAAGATGAAGCAAATATTCGAGTTTGTAAAAATCACGAACACGAGCAAAAACAGTACAATGACATTAAGCTGATTGGTGAAAGTTATTGGGAAGATTCGGTTGATTATAATCAAAAAATAATTGAATTACTTCAAAACCTGATTCAGCAAGTTACTTGGGAGGAAGCTTTGGCTAGAGCCATTTCAGAAATTTTGGAAGGAGAATGGTTAGAGTCCTATCGAGAGATTTTAGAAAAGCTACAAAATGCCAAGTTATGGTCGACACAATGGAAAGGTTTGGCTCAAGCAATGACTATTTTGCAAAGCCAGTCGAATGTTTTGATAGCAGACCCAACAGGTGCAGGTAAAACCAAAATGTGTACCTCGCTCGTTTTATCTTTGCAACACTGGTTGTTTGAATCAGGAAGAAACCATCATACTAACGCTTTAGCAATTTGTCCCCCGTTAGTGGTTGGAAAATGGAAAGAGGAGTTTCGATCTCAAAAACGTATTTGTGAAGTAGAATCCATGGGTATTCTGAGTAATTCCGGGGAAGTAAAACGTAAAGAAATCATTGGAAACCTAGAGATTGCCAAAATCCTGACAATTGATGAAGCACACAATTACTTATCACCACATTCCAATCGTACAGAAACAATTAAAAAGAATCATGCAGATTTTAAAATTTTGGTCACTGCAACACCGATTAGTAAACGTTTAGAAGACCTTTTGCAGTTAATCGAATTGTTGGATGTAGACAATTTGAGTGATGACCATTTCATTGATTATTGCAATTTGGTTCAAAAACGAAATAAACGAAGCGATCAACACATTGATCAATTACGCAATTTCATTAGCAAATTTACAGTCAGAAGAACCAAGCGAGCATTAAATATTGAAATAGAGAAAGAACCTGAGAGTTACCGAAATCGCTTGGATAAGGTTTGTAAATTTCCGAAACAAGTAGAAAAAACATACACTACAAAAGAGACTGATAAGGACAAAAAAATTGTTGCCCAAATAAATGATCTGGCATCCGGGATTAAAGGAGTGACACATCTCACCAAATTTAATAAACCTGATTTTGACATTTCGAAAGAAGAAAGCAAAAGATCTTATATTGACAATCGTATCAGCGCTGGAAAAGCTTTGTGCGTTTATCAAATCCGTGCCGCATTGCGATCTTCTCATGTGGCACTTGTAGAGCACATTGAAGGAACAAAAAGTGCGCAAGAACATTTTGAATTTTCAGGAAAATCAAATACTTCAGGAGATAAAATTGCAGCCATTCAAAAGATCATTAGTAAAAATGAATTGCCATACAAAAGTTCGATTTTTAAATCTGAATTCTTTCCCGATTGGTTAACGAATTTGGACGAATATGTAGAAGCAGTTAAAAATGATTTACGAATTTATCAGGAAATAGCTGCACTTGCCAAGCAATTATCTGGAGAACGAGAGAAGGGGAAGTTAGATGAACTAGTAAGAATTCACAAAAAACATTCATTTGTTTTAGCCTTCGACAGCACAGTAATCACACTATATTATTTGAGGAAGCTTTTCTCTGAATTATATCCGGATCGCAAACTTTTGATCGCAACAGGAAGTGAAAAAGACAAAGAAAGTGTACACGTCATGGAGGTGTTCAGTCTTACTTCTGAATCTAAAGATGGAATGATTGCACTATGCTCAGATAAAATGTCGGAGAGTGTTGACTTACAAAAAGCCTCAGCCGTTGTTCTGTTAGATCTTCCAAGTGTACTTCGCATTGTGGAACAACGCATCGGTAGAGCCGATAGAATGGACAGTCTTCATAAAGAAATCGAGATCTACTGGCCGAATGATTCTGATGAATATTCACTCAAGGCAGATAAACGAATTGTGGACACGAATGCGATTGTAGATAAAATTTACGGTGCTAACATTACTATTCCCGAAGAACTAAAAGATAAGCATTTCGAAAAAATAGATTCGATTAAAAACATTATCGATGAGTACAAACAATTCGAGGATAAGGATGAGTCGTGGAGTGGTTTTAATGATAGTTTTCAAGCTGTTGTAGAGTTGAAAGAAGGAAAAAATCCACTCATTACAACAGATTTTTACAATCAATTCAAAGAAGTTCGATCATCCATTAGAACGAGGGTTTCTTTTGTAGGAAGTGAAACAAATTGGTGCTTCATTGCCTTAAAAGGAGATCAGGAACGTAGCCCACGTTGGTATTTCATAGATCATGAAAATAACATTCATACAGATTTACCTGATATATGTCAACAATTGCGGCATCATATTACCAGGAAATCGGATCAACTACAATGGCAGCAGCAATCGTTGCAAGCATATATAAACCATTTTAAACGAATGGAACGTGACTTATTGCCTCCTAAAAAGAAAAGAGCTCTCGAGGTTGCCCACGCTATTTTACTTCGGCAAAAAACTCGTAAAGAATTTTCAATAGAGGAGAAAGAATTAATACAGCGTCTGTTGGATCTGTTTGCCAAAACCCCAGATTTTATTATCGACTATGAGCATTTTGCAGATGATTGGATTTTACACCTTCAACCATTATTAAATAAAAAAAGAGCAAATCAGGTTAGGAAAAAGAAAATCTTAAACCTATCTAATTTAAAGGAAGATCGTAAAATTGTGTTTAAAATAAATGATTTAATCAGAATTCTCAATAACACACGCATAACAGAAGATGTTGACAGCAAGATCGCTTCTTGTATTATTGGGATTGCAAATAAACAATAAGAACTATGGATTTAATATCAAAGATCAAGAACGATCAAATAGAAATTTTCCAAAAATCTCTTTTAACTGGGGTAATAAAAGAACATAGTGAAGTCATTTATTGTGATTCGTTGAAGGACTTTATGAACATTGACGTCCGGAATTCTACCGACCATAAGGTACTTTTCAATAACTTAAAAAGTATGAAAGGACCAGTTCTATATTGGTTCGAGATTCTTTCAGAAAATACTCACGAGGAAATTAGACAAAAGCTAATTGAATACAAGAACACATCAGGTGTTAGGGCTAGTTCAGCAATGTGGAGTTACACAGTACCCAATTCAAAATACCTCTACGTTGGAAAAGTAAAAAAAGGGATTTCGGGTCGTATGGTAACACATTTAGGTTATAACAAAAACCCTGACACTTCGGGGTTACAATTATTCCATTGGTCAAAGGGAATGAATTTGACACTAAAATTAAGTGTAATGGAATTCATCCCCGAAATGGCTGATCTTATGGGTGTAATTGAATTAAAAGTAGCACAGAATCTTCATCCGATTATTGGGAAGCATTAGATTGTAACATAAATTGAGTTATGCCATCTAAATCCTCCATCAAAAAGTTAGACGTTTCCCCGCTTGAGGTCACAGAGTATAGCCAATCCGATTAGGGTTGGCTTTTTAGTTTTTATATTATTCATCTTCAATACACTACATCTATTCAAAAAGTTAGAACTTTTGGTGTTTTTGGTTAGAATCCTTTTGGGTCTTTGCCTTGGTAATTTTAATTAAATCACCTATGGAAATGGCGTATAAATACGTATTTTAATTTCGATTGGGATTAGTAGCTTTGTACATGCATAACAGGAATTATACAATTACCTTGTAAATCAATGAGAAAACTGATAACCATTGATTACAAGTAATTATTTGTTGCGTATATTTATAAGATGTGGCGAAAGCCGTCCGGACGATGGGTGCAATTTTAAAAAACGACAATGACTGAAAAAGAATTAAGTAAAAAAAGTATTGTTCAAGAGATTGAAAATCTAAGAAACAAAGTCAATGAGCTTGGGCTTGAAGATAGAGTAACATTAACAAAATACTCTGACCACTTGAAAATCAATGAAATTGAGCTATACAAAGAAGCTTTGAAATAAAAACTGCACCCAACACACGTTAGCAATAATTGTAAGGATACCTCAAACAACTAAAAAATGGCTAAAAAGACAAAGACCACTCCGACAAAAAAGAAAGCGAAAGCTAAGATTTCTTCAAAAGGACTTTCTGACAGCTATATTGTTTGTCAGAAGTGTTTTACAAATAATCCAACAAATGCTGTTAAATGTATAAGTTGTAAGGGAGATAAATTTGCACCTGAATACATTAAAAAAATTGAAAAAATAAACAGAAACACATTTGTTCAAGTTACGTTGCCCCAAGCCAGCGAAGATAAAAGAATTACTTTATACAAATGGTGGCCAGGAGGGCGTTCTTCGTACAACATTAACAACTTAGAACAATGGGAAAAAATATCGGAAATAATTCAAACAAAGCTTCTTGACTTTCTTGGTTGGGAAACGAAAGAAAAAATTATTGAGGAAATTAAACAAATTGAAACCAAAGGTGAGAAATCAGAGTCAGCAGAAAAACAAATTACAAAACTTACAAAAGCATATCCTGACTTAATCAGAAAAGTTTTAAAAGAAGTCGATTTTACAAAATGGGAAGAAAGCAATTACGAAGATTTTGCTGAAATTATTAATGAAATTACTGAGCTGCTATCAAAAACAGACCAAGGTTACAGGACAGCATTTAGAGAGGTAGTAACCCATTTACCAAAAGATCAAAAAAGGGCCATTGAAGACCTTGGGAATCTATTGAAATCTTGGTCACTACGGCAAATAACATCGATATCACATCAAGTAATTGAAAGACTTGAAACTTTAAACCTTTTTAAGGAAAGAGTTTTAGATGATGCAACTTATGAGATTCGCGGTGAAAACTCTATTCATCGGATTTTAGAACGAGCAATGTGGATAGTCGATGAGCGATATTGGCTAATGCACAGTAATGAAACTTTAAGAAAAGTTGTTGTAAAAGATCTAACCGAAAATTACAAAGAATTTAAGGATAAAAGACCTGACTTTGTTTGCGGAAGCGTAGATAATAAATTAATAATTATTGAACTAAAAAGACCTTCTCACGACTTAGAAATTGAAGACTTGAATCAACTCGAAAATTACTTGACTGTAATTGAAAATCACTACGACCTAAAGACATTTGAAGCATATTTAGTAGGACGAAAAATAAGTGACGACTTGAAAAAGAGAGTAAAATACAGAGGAAGTCAATTTAAACTAAAAACATTTATTGACTTAATTGATGACACGGAAAAAAGATATAGTGAATATATAAAGACACTTGAAAAAGAATAAGAAACAACTACTGCCAACAGGCGTCTGGCTCAATGGCCGGGTGAAGTGGTTAATTGAACATTCTACCTCGCATCAACTTTTGTGGTATATTGGTAGCTTTGTACTCCGAAATTTGCTTCTGAGCCAAGCCGTAAACCGTTAGTGGCCATACTGCGGAACCTGAGAAGCAGAACTCTCAAATCAATAAAAGTATGTACAAAGACGATTTTAAAAAGTTTGTAAGTAACGGAGTTGAAAATAAATTTCATATTGGCACAGGTAATCCCAATGCTCAAATTTTATTTATTGGAAAAGAATCTGCAATTGCTGATGACAATACTGAAGGTCAAAAATGGTATGAGAGGAACGCAGGTCATTGGCAAAATCATATCGAGAATAATACTTGCGAAGTGTTAAGTTATCCAATTCCAGAAGACCATGTTTTTAGACGAGAAAAGAGCTGGGGAAAGAACACCTGGAGCAAATATCAAAGACTGACAAACCATATATTTGAAAAGGTAGAAAGACCATACCATATTGATTTTCTTGAAAATGTGTTTACAACAGAAATAAATGATGCACCTAACAAAAATACGAGTACTGCTGATAAAAGTAAATTGAACGAACGAAAGTTATTGTTTAAAGAATCTGATTTTATTCAAAACTTTCCAGTTGTTGTTTTAGCTTGCTCGAATTATATAAAAAACAATAAGAATCTACGAGAAATTGACGAAATTTTTGGCGTAAAATATGAGGACGAATATCCTAAGAAAGTTTATAATAAAACAAATTGGTTTTTCTCACATTACAACGAGGATGGAACTAAATTAGTAATCCATACGAGACAATTAAGCGTAGATGTAAAAGCAGATTTATTAAAGGATATTGGTGAGGTTATACGAGAACACTTGAAAAAGTTAAAAAATTAAGTACGAACCACTAACAGGTGTTTGTCTCAATTTTTCTGCCGTAGGCGTAACACAGAAAAACTTCACCAAGCTACAAACTGTTAGCAGCCATAAACTAACATAATCTAAATCTAAGTATTCAACCCCTTTAAAAATTAATGATTTCAAGTTGTTGAACTTGCTCCAAATCCTCCATCAAAAAGTTAGAAGTTTCCCCTCTTGAGGTCACTCTGATAAAAAGCATTCGCGAAGCGAGTGCTTTTTTTGTTTAAAGTGAACTGAACTTGTTCGAGTGAGCCGGTAAACGAAAAAAGCACATGAAGGCGCATAGTGACTGATGCTTTTGATCCACTGCACGTCGATCCGAAGGGATCAGGAACTAATCCTGCCGGGGTCACAGAGTAAAGCCAATCCTATTTGGATTGGCTTTTTCATTACTCATCAATCTATTTTTTCAGCACTTTATAGCAATTCAATCCGACGTTTCCTGGTTTCCGACACAAACGCCAAGCCGTGAATCATTATGTATAGTTTTAACCGAATGAGGTGAAAGCAAAAAAGATCCGAACCGGAACCTTCTTTTTATTATTTCATTTTTCTAAAAAACTCATATAACAAATCAATATTATTTGAACAAAGCATTGGCATTGCTTCAAAAAGATATTTCTCTTCCCATTCCCACCATTTCATTTCCTGTAACTTTTGGATGTCATCATTGCAAAATCTCTTTTTAATCAACTTGGCGGGATTTCCTCCTACAATTGAATAAGGTTCAATATCTTTTGTGACCAAAGCGCGACTACCGATCACAGCCCCATCTCCTATCTGAACTCCAGGCATTATCATTGCTTCACTACCAATCCAAACATCATTTCCGACAACTGTATCTCCTGCTTTTTGAAATCCATCCTGGCTTTTACTGAAAACATCACATTCAGGCATATAAAAAAATGGAAAGCTGGAAATCCAATCATACTTATGCCCCTGATTACCTGCCATTATGAAACTCACACCACTCCCGATTGAACAATAAGAACCAATAATTAGTTTATCAACATCTTTCCGATCCGGGAACAGATAACGAGCACAATCATCAAATGAATGACCGTGATAATAACCAGAATAATACGAATATTTACCCGCAATTATATTGGGGTTCGTTATGTGGTCTTTGATTATTTTTCCTTTAAAAGGACTTTCAAAGAAATTTTTCATTATTTACATATTTAATATTACAATAAAACAATAAAGAAGCGAAGCATACTGTTAAATTATACTCTTGCTGTACGGGTGCGTAAAGTAAATATGCTAATCCGATAATTTCATCTGATAAAGATACAAAAAACGACACATAACAAGGGGTTTGAAAAATAGCAGTGTCCCCTTTCTCTTTTTCAGACACTGGTTATGACGTACTCCTTATTCTTAAGACATTCTAATTCTTCCATTTATTATTTTTCATAAACAACCAGGGACTTGCCACGCTAAAGCCTTGTCTGGGTGATTTGCATTGTAATCAATCTGCCATTCAATCAAGAATAAAAAAGCTTGAATGAGAAGAAAAACACAGAAAATAACACTATTGCCAAAAGCGGAAGTTAAAGTGGTCGCTTCAACGTTTGTACTTCGTTCACGGTCAAAAACGAATATAATTCGTTTTTTTCCTACATTTAACTCCTATAAATTCAATTATTTTCAACTTCGTTGGAAGGATTTGAAAAAGAATGTACCAAAGAAACAAACTCTAAATAATACAACAATGCCGATTACGAAATGTCCCAAACACGGTGAAACCGGAATAGTAGAAATGTGCAAACATTTAGCTAAAAAACTAAACAAGGGAATTTATGTGCCATTTTTTGAAGTTCCCGTGCAGACTACCAGGCTTTGTTTAAAATGTTTCGATAAATACAAGGTAAAGGATCTTCTGAAATCCATTGATGTTCCTTCTGAAAACATTAAGGGGTTACGAAAACAACTCAAAGGAACAGATGAAATAGAACAGAATAGAGATTGGTATACTGCTGTTTTAAAACACCCTGATAAGAAACCATTGGAAAGAGCTAAAACTATCTACCGGGACCTGATGAAAACCCGCGGCTGGAAATGTGTGGATTGCATTGATAAAATCTACATCCAGTATGCCCGTAGAAACAACCTGAAGTTACCATTTGAACCTTTTGAAAACACACTGTTTACGGATATGTATAACGATAAGCATGTTTTGGCTTTAGAAAAAAAACTGGATAAACTATTCAAATCCGGAGACCTTCCCTGGCGGGATCTAAAAGTAACATACCGAATCGAATCAGGGAACTACCGCAAGCCATTTACGATTAAAATTTTTGGCGTGGAAGCCGAACCGGAACAAGAAGCCGTTATTAAGGCGGTTGAAGCTTTTTACAAAAAAAGAAAACGGAACCAACGAAGACTCGTTTTTAATACTGAATTAATCTGGATTTATGACGAAGAAGATAAGCGGGAAAACGCTCATTTTGAATTCTTGAAAGAAGTGGTGGTGAGGTAATTTCTTGGTGATTATAACTCCATTTTCTGTAGCATCATATACGGTTTGAATCCTGATTTTTTCAACGTTTGCTCCAAAATCTCCCTCCGCCAAACGACAAACCGTTAGGCATAATTTTAAAACGACAGTTAAATAAATAATAACCAGCAGCCATGAAAAATTCTGTTAAAATATTTACTTTGATTCTTCTGCTATCATCCTGTATATCAGATGGAAAAAATATTGAAAACCCAGATGAGCATACTAATGACCGTGTTGATACTGAAAAGCCAACAAATGAATTTCAACCGTATAGGTCAACTTCGCATTATGTTGAAAGTAATGGAACCCAGAAAATTCAATATTCAGATTTGACCATCGTATTGGAAGAAATTGAAATGGGTTGGGATGATATGTATCTAACGGACAATGACAGTATATATGTAACGGATAAAGACACTGCATATTTTGACTTATGGCCCGGCGACTGGTTTTTTGATAAAAAATTCAACATTGAGCAATCAGAGTTTGACAAAATTGAACTATACGAAAAGATAATCTACAAAATGGCAATGAGATCAAATCGCACAATCGAAGTCCCTTTTTGTGTGATCAACAACTGGAAAACGTTCGAATCAGAATGGAGTCCAGTTCAACTTAATCAGAATGAGCTAAAATTCAGGTCAAATGAGGAAGATATAAATCCAATAATAAATTTTACAGTTGAAGAATTGAAGGCTGCTGTAAAGGAACACTGTGGCATAGAATGGTATAATGAGATTAAAAATATGAAGTCAAAAGATCAACTCCCCTCAGAACTTTTTACCACCACATACATATTTAAAATTGTAGCTCGAAAAAGTAAAACGGGTGACAGAATTCAAAAATTCATCGTGTTTAATACTCCTACAAGTTGCTAATGCTGCTAACATCTACTAATTGGTATTCTTTGATGTCGGGACTCAACGCATTGAAGGTGAGTGTAGTGTTATATACGCATGTGTGAAATCGGATATAAAATGATTACAAAAAATTATTTAACTTCGAAAAATAGGTTTGCTTTAAAAACATTCGGCATTCCACCACGCACACTAAAATACTAACGATCATTGTAATAGAAACAAAAAGGAGGCAAAACAAATGAAACCATCGGAATTATTATTGAACAGTTTTTTAGGATTGTTATTCCTACTTTGCACTATGGGAGCAGCATTATTTCTCTCATACGGAAGTTTTAAGTATGCTTTGACATGGTTGTACTTAAGTATATTCGCCTGTTCTGTTATTGCGATTACGGTTTATCTTTTTTTGTTTGACAAGCATTTATTGAAAAGCAGGCTTAAAGCCGGACCTGTGAGTGAAACAAGGGTAACACAAAAAATAATTCAATCCATCGCCGGACTATTATTCTTAGGAATTTTTGTGTTATCAGCACTCGACTATCAAAACAAATGGTCGAATGTTCCAATACAACTTTCTTATACCAGCGATTTGGTTTGTGCCCTTGCATTTATTTTCTTATTCTTTGTTTTCAAGCAGAATACATTTTTGAGCGCAACGATCGAAGTACAGGAAAAACAAAAAGTAGTTTCGACAGGATTGTATGGAATTGTACGACATCCAATGTATACAGGTGCTTTAGCTTTATTATCGTTCACACCAACAGCCCTGGGTTCTTATTATGGTTTGCTGCCTGTTTTGATTATTGCTTTCGTGATTGCTTACCGAACGATTGATGAAGAAAACGAATTGAAACAAAATTTGGTTGGGTATAAAGCATATTGTGAAAAAGTGAAATATCGTCTTATCCCCTTACTGTTTTGACGACCGATTAGTTACAAAAAACAACGTGGTAAATAATCACCTGATGATCACACGTCGAAAATTAAAATTCTGTTCATAAACTTAATTTCCAGATTCAATGAAAGTTAAAAGAAATAATATCCTATTTTTGGAACCACGAAGGTTAATGATTCTCCTTTTTCTATCCATTCATATAACCTCCTTCTGCCAATCCCAGTCTGATTCAACTTTTATTCAGGAAATAATTCATCTTGAACTCAAAGAAAGAGATAAAAGGATGAAAAAAGCATACCCGATATTTGAAATATCTGCTTTTTCTGAAAGAACGACAAGAACCGATACTGTATACACTCAATATAACTTCGGCAGGGAAATCAATTGGTTAACATTTGGGATAACATCTAAATATGGATATTTCACAACCGATAAAATGATTGACTCATGTTTATACATACATTCACCGTTATTTAATAAGAACAATGATACATTCATTATTAAATATGAAGTCCGGTTTAAGAATTTAACTTCCTATTTTATTGTAGATTATTACAGAAAAAAAAGAGGAAAATGGAATTTTGTAAAAACATCGAAATCCTTTTCATTCTAACCATTGTCTGAAAACGGGAAAGGCGCCCGTCTGTTACCCCAAACTTCTTCTCTTCCAGAATACGTTCGAAGATTGCTTCTCTATTTGATAGTAATACGCCTGGTGATTCTTGTAATGTGACCATATTTTTTCCATTTGTTCACGAAACAATTCCTGAAATACCACTTCATGTTGTTTCTTTTCAGTGGTAATAAAGTTAACCTCTTTCAGCAGAGCTGTCAATTGCATGGCTGTTGCCATTGCCTTAAACGAACCCTGGGAGGAAAGTGGGTCAAAACACATCGCTGCATCGCCGACGGCACACCATCCGTTACCACAAAATTGTTCCAAACGGGCAGTGTTCGCGGCCTTGGTTCCCAAAAATTGAAACGAGTCCGGATCAACATTCCCGATTCGTTCGTTGAATGTGCGATTTGCGTGAATAAATGCTCTAAATTGCTCTGCTTTTCCTGTCAGGTTTTTATGGATTAAATCCGCATCCGTGTAGTACGATAGTTGTAATTTAGCTGAATTCAACGGGCACACAAACCACCAGCCGTTTTCATCGGAAAAGTTTTTACACAACTGATTTGCCGTTGGATTGTTGACAACAGCACTGATGCAAATTAATTTGTCTTCAATGATGCGTTTTATACCTATTTTCCGGGCTGCTACAGCGGATCTGCCAGAAGCGTCAATAATGAACTTTGCCTTGTACCACTGAATGGTTTCATCGTTCAGCTTGATTGCGACATTCCAGTAACCATGCGCATAATCGAGTGTATGAACCGTTCCTTTTAACAAGGGAGCAGAAAATCGCTCCGTGTGATTCCGCAATTCATCTAAAAAATCCGTTTTATTCAGAATCCAGTTTTCCCCCTCGGGATTGCGCAATGCATCTGTATAAACCGGCGCGTTTGCTCCCCAGTATGAAACCGAACCATCAGACAATCGGTATGTTTGCTGACAACGTTCCGTCAGCAGCCAGTCCCGGAGATTCAATTCGTTAAAAATCCGTTTGCCGGATGCGATTAACGTTTCTGCCAGGTAACAGTCCGTATCCGTTACTTTTTCAACTAACGCAATGTTAAAGTCACGATGCAGGGACATAGCGGAAACACATCCCGCCATGCCTGCACCAATGATCAGTATATCCTTTTCGACAAACTTCCCGTTGTTCATTATTGTTTGTGCTGCGTTTGTCTTCTAAACTGCTCATGAATGGTAATCACTTCTGTTCCGGGTTTAAGGATTGCTTTCTTATAATTCTCATCAGCCTCTGCGATGATCCTTTTCAGACCTTCCTGCAATTGCGTTTGCACCATTGCTTCCGATCTGGATTTTTGCACACCGGATAGTAGCTTAACACCACTTGATTTTTCAATCTTTGCAATGGATGCTATACTCTTACTGAGGAATTTCTCCGTCCGCTCTTTAAATTCCAACAGAAAATCAATGGTGTTTCCGATTTTATTGAAATCATCCTTAAAGATCGGCTTCAAAATGGCATACAAATCATCTTTCGTCAGCCAGGTAGGTTGATGAAGCAACTCATAAATAACATTCACCAAATGCTGCAACGTTTTCGGAAATGCGATCTGAATTTTATCCGTAATTCTTTCAACACCCTCTACTTCTCTTTGCAGCACTACACCTACTCTGTCGTAATGGCTAACCATGCTATTGATCACCTCCCGGTAATCCGTAAAACGTGTCGGTTCGCCGGGTAAATCCGCAAGCCATTCTTTTCTGTAGTTGAATAATGCCAGCTTTTCCTTCATACCCAGCTCAGGAGATTCCAACTGAATCGCATCGCTCAACGCCAGAATATTGTTCGGTACTCTTGCCGGCCAGAACGTCGGTACATAAGGATCATAATTTAAGTCATACCCATCCCGACAGCTGGAAGTGTCTGTTTGCCAGGGAATCGCCATCCAACGGGTAAGTCCACCAGCTACCTGCCCGCCAAAAGGATTGACATCCGCATCCGGTAACGTGTAATTAATCGTAGCGCCGTAATTCAAATACTTGCTCAAATCCTCGTCATTATCCATAAAGCTTTTTGTGGATTCATGTTTCATTCGAAACGCATCCATGTACATATTCGGATTCCGGATCGGCCACGTTATTTCACACCCCGGGTGAAACGCATCTGCCAGACAGTAATCCAATGCGGCTCTGGTTAATAAATCAGGTTGTTCGCCTACCGGATATTCATCAATGTTTTTCCATTTATCCTGTACCGCCTCTTCCTTCGCAGCATGAAACGGGCACCCTTCTATTCCCGGTTTCTTTAGATCATTGATAAATTTTCCTTCCATCCATTGCTTTAAAAACCGCAATTGCAGTCCAGTCAGGGTTGAATGTTGGGTATTTGTATTTTCTTGTGGTATTTCGACGCCATCTCCGTACAACCACGGCCATAGTGCAGGTGACTGAGAAGCCGGCAGGTCTATTTTTCTGAATTGGTTATAGAGAATTCTTCTGAATTCCAGATTTCCCTGAGAAGCATCGCTGATTTTATGCATCCATTCAGGCGAATTAAAATTAAACGGTCCCAATGCACCAAAATAATCTGAAAACCCTTTATTGACCCATTGTAAATCCGTCATGCGTTGAAAAATCGGTAAAATATCCTCTTTCAATGATGGAAGTTCGGGTATCGGCAACAGTTTATTGGTAACCGCCAAATCACGCATTAAATCCCACATCGTACGAACGGATTTTTGCATCGGTGCATAATCCGGGGGGCCGCAAATTACCCATGCAGGCTTCACCTGGATATCCTTTCCATTCAATTGTACTTTGGCACGAACCGGACCGTCAGATGTATCATCATACCAGCCATCGTTATTTGCAAAGGTGATCGCCATATCTCCATTGATATTTTCGGCCTTTCCCTTACCACCTAATACAATTAAACGACTTGAAGTATCTTCCAAAAATAGCTCTCCTAAATAAATATCGCTCTTCGTCAGGAAGTTTCCTTTAAATACCTTCTTTTCCTGTGCCTTTGTATTTTTAATGATTTGCCTTCCTCCGTCAATTATTAACGATTTCCGATCGTTGATTTTTAAATTGCGGGGATTACAGGCAGGATAATTTTTAGCATCGGGAATATCCAACGCTATATTGAATTCATACCAGGCAGCTTTTTGATTCGCTAAATGTACCGACCATTCGATCTTCGCATTTTTATCCATTGTCAACTCTTTGACCACCTTTCCCTTTGCATTTAACCCGTAAATTCTAAACTGGGCCGCCTGACGCTTCAACCTTCCGAATTGATCCCTGTAATTATCCAGGTTATTGTCAGGATTTGGTTCAGGTACCAACGGTCCCATATAAAACTCATCACTGTTTCCTACTCTCATAACGCCGATGGAAGGATAAATCGCCGCTGTTACAATTTCGGTGTCCAATGGACTCTCTTCGGAGCCTTGTTTATACTGTTCCGGAAGGTGATCACTTTCCTGGTAGATCCATCCATTGGCACTGTAGCGCGTTTTGGCACTGTATTCATATACGCTCTTTCTCGCTGTCGCAATGCTTCCTAAAGGCGAATGCTCTTCCGGTACACGCCAAATGTTAAAGCTCAACTGATCGCCGAATTCCGGTTGTCCTTTTGAACAAATATCCTGTTCCACCAATTCAATTGTTGCTGCCTCAACCCATTCAATCGGGTTCCATTTTTCCTGTAATTGATTGACTTTATCTTGAGCATCTTTCGTCGTTTGTACTCCTAATTCAAGTTTGAACGAATATCGCTTGTTTAGTAACCGTTGCTGCAAGTCATTAGCCAGGTAATTTTTGTCTTCAACCGGATACGATTTCTCGACTTCACAAGGCGTCAGTCTGTATTTAACAATGTAGTCATTCCCCAACTTAAAAGGCACAACAGACCAATAGGTCGTCGTCAAGCAACTCCCTTCAGGACGAGCCATTTCATCAATCAGTTCCTTTACTCTTTTATGCTCATCGAAGTAGGTATCCACATTGCCTAAAATAAGTGCCGCTGTTTCAAAATCTGCCATTTCCTCCGCTGTATTTACAAAGAATCGGTCAAAATTCTGGAAAATGAAATCTACATTCGGTCCTTCAAAGTTTGGATTGGGAAACCGGTCTGTCAGTACTTTAATCCCGACACCGACTGTCGAATTCAAATCATTTTTCGTGGGTGCTGTATCGGATGAAAATCGGAGTACACAAGGGAAGTGTTCACCCGGGGAATTGAATAATCCGATTTTGTACTTCGCACGCAAATCCGGGTTGATTGTAAACATTCCGAAGACAACTCCGTGTTGTTTCCGAAATACTGCTCTCGGAGCTTTCCCGGGATTTTGGTTAATTAATTTTTTTTGATGTAAATCGACAAAAAGTGTTCTTAACCGATCAATCGCTAATTTGTCATCTGGTGATTCATTCATAACTGTTAGTTGTTAGTTTTCCCCTACTCTTTTTTCGCTTTTCAGGATACGCGTTTTGATTACTGATTGTACTTTTGGATTGTTGTTGTCTACGTTACATTTATTCTAAACTGAAGTGTGTGCCAGTTTGCTTGCGTAACATATGAATGAACTGTTTACTCATAATAGTAGTTGCTTACGTTCCAATTGCGTACGGATGTTTACAAAGTAAACGGAATCTTTTTACTTTAAATAGGGTATTTATACCTGATTTTACTTGATTTCAGGATGAAATCGGGAAGAATAACGACAAATTACCGTCAATGCTGTGTCCTGATCGCAGATTTTTTACCAATGAATGTTCTTTTCCGGAAAAGCTGGAAAGACAGGCAGCCCCATTTAAGTTTAAAAAAATTGATTTTGGTGGAATTAATAAGTAAATTAACCCAGCTAAAAATTTGTTATATTCGTCAATAAATCCATTGGACGCTATTGTAAGACCAACCATCATAAATGGAACATTCGATAAAAATAGGGAATCACTACTATGATGTTAACTGTGTACATTTCTCACTTGAATGGGAACAAGATACTGGCTATATGCGTGAACTATCCTGTCTGAGTCGGTTTCCTAATTTAAAATCGGTTAGTTTTGCATGTTCAAATCTGAACGATGAAGGAGTCGCTCATGTATCCGATTGCCGTGAAATTGAAAATTTGAACTTGCAAGAAACTGAAATCACGAATGAAGGCATAACCTATTTAAAGAAATTAAAAAAGCTAAAGTACCTGAGATTAAAAGAAAATTACCAGCTCACGAACGCGTGCATTTCGGCATTGATAGCAGTAGAACAATTAGAGGATTTACAAATTCACGGAACCTCCGTTACAGAGGAAGGTTTGAGTAAATTGGTGGTACTGAAGAATCTGAAAGACCTTACGATTGATGTCCGGGAAAATAATTACACATTTGAAGGACTGTTAAAAATCTCCAAAGAAATTCCGGATTGTCACATCTTAGCAAAAGGTGACGGTATGTTTTACAAGGGTGAATTTAATGGTGAGTGGGGACATCCGATCAATCGTTAAAAAATCGACACATGAAAGTAAATTTTGAAAAGTTAATCGACACGAAACATATGTTAGAATGGTTTTCTGACGAACCGTTTGAGGAAATAACCGCTACCATTGAAGCAATGTTTATCAAACAAGCCCCCGATACTAAAATGCTTCGTTTTGAGGTAACAAGTTCTCCTCAATGGCTTACCGGAGGCAGAAAATCTGAACATACTGACAAAATGATTCTACTACGAAGCGGTTTAGCTGTTACGTGTAATTTCACACTTCAGAATAACGATGATATCTATGATCTTACAGGTGTTTTTACGTGGGTGGGGACAAATTTAGATAGTGATCCCAGAACGAAAATCTGGATGGATTTAGACGGAACGTTAGAGGAATTCGGGCAGGAAGGGCTGCTGAAAGAGCGTATTTATGCGTTAGACGTATAAAAAAATGGCTGAAAATCCTGCTACTATTTTTTTACATTCTATCTCCTTGTTCATTTCCGAACGTTTCGTGTGCTTCCTTCATCGGTTAGTCCCGGTACTTTATTAATTTAACACGCTAAAAATAATTGATTTATATTGCCATTAGCAATGTCTCAGGATGACCTGTATCCATACCGCTCAACTCAAAAATCAGTCCAATAATCTTATATTAACGCTATTCTATCTGAAAAGGATACTTTCTTAATAGAAGAATCCCGTGCGCAGAACGACTTTATTCCGATTGGCTATAATGTAAAAATTAATATTCGACAGGATTCTCCGAAAAACTTAAGATTATCTTATTCATGGCTTTAAGCTCTGAAAACACCTTTGGTCATACCTTGCACTCAGGTTTCGAAGCCCCTATTATTATTTAACAAATAAATACCTATCATGAAAACAAAAAACAATGTAATCAAACAAGTATTTGCCACAAGTGCTATTGCACTAATGGGATTTGTCTCTAATGGGCAATTAGTGGAGACAATGGGATCCGCAGGAAGTGGAACGCAAACGATCAGCGCACGGGAGGCAGCTGGACATTTCGATTTGACAGCACTCACGTATACCGGTACCGCGGACATGAGAACAACCACGCCGTCTACCGGTTATGCCGGTGCTTCCGGTGGGTATAACACGCTCGTCCAAGCGCAGGAGTATTTTGAAATCCAGGGAATTAATGCCGCCAGCTGTTCCAGCAGAGATTCCATTCATTTCGGAATACATAAAAACACCAATGCTGCTACCGGAATTGATTATTTGGTAGTAGAATTCAGTGACGATAACGGTGCTTCGTGGAGCCCGATGTCTTATGCCGGCTTACCAACCGGATCGGGTACTTCAAAGTGGTATTTACGATCAGCTGCACTACCAACAGCAGCTCATGTGTCCAATTTGCGCATTCGTTTCAGAAACACATTAGTAGGAACATCCACATCAAATCCACACTACCGCATTGATGACATTTCAATGACGTGTGGTTCGACAACAGCGTGTGGAGAGCCGACTGCAGCTGTTGCAGTTTCAGGTGAAACAGTTGTATGTGCAGGTTCAACAATGCCGCAATTGACAGCAACAACAGATATTGTTGACCCGTATTTCCAATGGTATGACCAGGAGGGAATCATCTCCGGGGCTGACTTAAATGTATATTCACCGGCAACTTCGGGAACTTATTATGTCATTGTAAGCAGTGAAGATGGATGTGAAGCAACAACAGAAAAAGTATACGTGCACGTTTATCCGCAAATTGAATATTGTCCGGTTACACTGGACGGATGTAAAGGAGATCTTGTTCAGGCATGTGCTAAAGTGAAGGCACAGGACTTACTGTTTTCTCAATATGTGGAAGGAAGCGGATTCAATAAGTACCTGGAGATTTTCAACGGTACATGTGAAGATGTTGATTTGAGCAAATATGCAGTGTATACATACCATAACGGTGCTTCAGGTACTCCGACATACACAATTCCATTGACAGGAACAATCCTTGCAGGTGATGTGTTTGTAATCGCTCATCCATCTGCCACTGCGTGGACCGGTACACCGGATTTATATTCTGACAAATTGCAGTTTAACGGAGACGATGCAGTAGTCTTGTTTAATTCAGGATCGGGAAATGCAATTGATATCTTTGGATCCGTAGGAAACGATCCGGGCTCTTCCTGGAGAGATGCTGATACGACAAGTGCAACTTTTGATTGGTCTACAGAAAACAAAACATTGATCCGAAAGGCATGTGTCTATGCAGGAATCACCGCTAACCCGGATTTGGCAGGAATCAATGGATTTCCTACATTGACAACAGAATGGGAGGCACTTGCAATTGACGAGGTTGCGGATTTGGGAATGCATACCTTCGGAGCTTCATCGTACAGCTATAGTGTGGCTTCCGGTGACGCATCAATTTCAAGTCTTTCAGGTGATTGTGCAGAAATCGCTGTCGGATCGGAAAACTCGGTAATTAACGTTACAGGAACGTTCTGCTTATTCAACGGATGTGAAGCAATTCCGGGGCAAATTGTTGTAAATACATGTGCTCCTCAACCAGCACAAAGAAGTACACGAACAGCCGTTGCAGGAATGGAAGAGTCAACAGTTGAATTGTATCCTAACCCGACAACAGGGGCTGTTGCACTGACAGTAAATACAACGTCCGACGAGAAAGTTGCAGTGGTTGTGTATGACCTTTCAGGAAAAGCACATCTGACACTTCAAAACGGTCTTTTGGCAAAAGGAACACACCACCTGCAAGCTGATTTATCAACTCTTGCGGCCGGAACGTACATCGTTCATATTACTTCTGCCTCTGAAAATAAAACACTGCGTATTGTCAAAGCAGAAAAATAATACCCATAAAATTTAACATATGAAAGAGTCTTCAGAAATGGAGACTCTTTTAATCATTTATTCAAAAATAACACTCATGAAACAGCAATTATTCAAGTATCTGATTTTCTTTGTTTGCTCTTACGCAACGAGTGAGGCAAACGCACAAACCCTTTTCAATCCAACGGCATATTCAGACTGGCAGTCCACTCCAACACATCTGTTTTCTACCACTCCTGCCGCTCCGGGAACTACTTTTTCACAATTTTTATTTGGATCAGGAAACCAATTTTCAACTGCTTCAGACGGAATCATCTGCGGTAAGTGGAATAGTACATCGGCAGCGGCGGCAATTACAGACAATCGTTATTTTACCTTCTCTGTAACAAGCAATAGCACCACTGCTGCTCAAATTGACAGTCTCTCATTCATTCTATATAAATCAAGTACATCTGCGCCGGATTCATGCATTCTTCAATACCAATCATCCGCGACCGGAGATGCATTTGTTCCGATTAATTCCACCGTATATGTATTGTCATTTGCGGCTCAAACCAATGTACCTGTTTTGATGATCCCTTCTTCACCTATTCTTGTTCCGGCAAGCGACAGTGTTGTTTTTCGACTGGTTGCCTGGAATGCCACTAACACGTTAGCAAAATTGAAAATTGTAAATGGTACGCAAGTATTTGGGAGTTCAACGCCTGCCATTTCTAATTCCATTTCAGCCGCTACAATAGAAAGTACTGATCCGATGTGCATTTCCGCTGTTCAGGGAGACAGCATAGAAGTCTCATTCAATGCTTCCGGAACATTTAATACCGGAAATACCTATTCTTTACAACTATCAGATGCCTCCGGAAGTTTTTCTGCTCCGTTGACGATCGGTACAATAAACAGTTCGTCAAATACCGGTACGATCACCGGGTTCATCCCGGCAGGTACCGCGAGCGCGGATTACCAATTGCGCATTGCATCAACTGATCCTGTTGTAAATGGTGAGGAAACAACTCAGGTTACAGTGCATCCCGGCATTACAATCGATGGGACTGTTACGCAGCCAACCTGCCCGAATGGTGCAGGAGGAATCTCATTGATCGTAAATGGTGGTTCCGGAACGCTTCAATACAATTGGTCGAACGGAGACATCACCCAAAATGTAACAAATGTAAATGCCGGGAATTATTCTATCACCGTAACAGATGCGATCACGTGTTCAGCAGAACAGGAATTCATTATTCAATCCATACAAGATTTTAGTGTTACTGACCTCATCGTTCCGGTAAGCTGCCATTCAGGAACTGACGGATCAATTCAAGTGGCAATAACCGGTGGTACTACCCCTTACTCCATCTCCTGGGACGGAAACGGAATCAGCCAAACAGGGACGTCAGCTGCTGATCTTTCTGCAGGAACGTACACCGTTACCGTTTTAGATGAAAATAATTGCCTGTATACAAATACATATACCGTTTCTGAGCCGGACGCCATGACTGTTTCTACGGCCCTTGTTCATGCTGCGTGCCCAGGTTGCAACGGAAGCATTGAACTGCATGTAACAGGAGGGACAGCACCCTACTCCTATGTATGGAACACAGGTTCAGACGATCAGGTACTTGTCGATCTTCCGGGAGAATATTGCGTAGAAATTCTGGATGGCAATGCATGTCAATCAGATAGTTGTTTTACAATCGTATCCACGTTAGGAATCGGAGATAAAACGGATGGTACTACACCACTTATTTTTCCGAATCCTGCAACTGATCTGGTGCAGATCGTTTTTTCGGCAGGTGATCAAGGGCTGAAAAAAGAAGTGCGGATCTTTAACGCGGTAGGTGAATTAATCTTCGAGAAAACAATTAACCCTGAGACAGAAAAGCTGAACATCAATGTCCGGTCATGGGCGCAGGGTACTTATACGTATCAGCTCATTACTGAAAAAGGAACGATTGAAAGTGATCGAATTACAGTAATGCATTAATTACACTTCAATGACGTAAAAAGACGGGGCTATAAAACTTAATTTATGGCCCTTCTTCGTGTCAGAACAAATAGCACAAAAGGGATGAAGAATTTGATAGAATGAATTCGAAATCAAAAAGCGTTGTTATCAATAAAAATTAATCCGTATTTTTAGTTGCACCAGAAATAACATAACAGATGCTGACAAACATACATCCCAAATTACCAATGCAGGACAAGGCTACAACAACAGATTTCTATTTGAATAAATTGGGTTTTCAAAATTTTGGAAGTGTTGACTTCGATGGGTACTTAATGGTGGAGAAGGATAACATTCAAATTCATTTTTTTGAGTTTAAGGAGCTTGACACAAGAACAAACTATGGACAGGTGTATATCCGGGCAAATGACATTGATCGTTTGTATCAATCATTGCTGGACAACGATGTAACCATTCATCCAAACGGAGCTTTGCAGATAAAACCATGGGGACAAAAGGAATTTTCTGTGCTCGATCCGGACAACAACTTATTGACTTTCGGGCAGAGTATTTAAGCAATTACATCCGTGGTATATCTTGTAGATGAACACATGAAAAAATGGTTAGAGAGAACGACGACTTTATTCCTTCTGTTTTTCCCTTCTTATATCAAACAAAATTCGGTAACATACATCCGGAAAATATCATCGTCCATTGCGGTTCCGGAGGAACAGCTTGTCACACCTTGTTGGCATTGGCATATGCGAAAATGGAGTTGCCGAAGTTATGCATCAGCTCCTGGAGTGAATAGAGCAGAAACAATAAAGAAATTGAACGAACGGTTGAATGTTCCAAGGAGTTTTATTCCGATTGGAAGTACTCTGATGAATAATCTCTTCCTCTTTCTAAGTCACTTATAATCAAAATTCTTGTATATTTACCCCGAAATGAAGTATCAGAAGCAACTCCCTATTTCTTATCTGCTTTTTACGAAAAGAGGGAGAATTAATCGTCGTACTTATTGGTTAATATCTGTTTTTATCTGGACTACTTTTTATACACTATATAATTTACTGGAATATCGAATAGCTGAATCGGCAGTCTGGATTTTGTATCCTTTGCTATATTGGTCTTTATTCTGCACAGCAAATAAACGTCTACACGATGTGGGAATGTCAGGTTATTGGCTCTTGCTTATTCTTATTCCTGTCTTAGGTCCTCTACTATTGTTTTTGATTTTAGGATTCAAAAGAGGAACAAAGAAGGAGAATAAATTTGGTCCATCCTCTTCTCTGGCTGTCGATTACTATAAAAATCCGAGTCCGGAAACAATTAAACATTTAAAAACAGGTGAAAAGATTGTCAATGATGTATCTCGTTTAAATCCTGTATTAGTGTCAAAAGTTGTTGTTCCGAATTCGATAACAGAAATACAGGAAATTATTCGAAATGCACCTTCTCATATCTCAGTTGGTGGGGGTCGTTTTAGTATGGGAGGGCATACGGCAAGCTCTTATGGGATTCATATTGACATGCAGAAAATGAATCGTGTACTTGACTTTTCACCGGAAGAGAAAGTGATTAAAGTAGAAGCAGGAATTCGATGGTGCGACATTCAAAAACACATTGATCCATATAATTTAAGCGTTAAAGTTATGCAATCCTATGCAAACTTTACAGTTGGTGGTTCAGTCAGTGTAAATTGCCATGGAAGATACATGGGTTATGGTTCACTGGTAATGACTGTCCGTTCATTGGATATTGTAATGGCAAATGGTGAATTATTAACGGTATCACGATTCGTAAACAATGAATTATTTGAAGCTGTTATTGGTTGTTACAATGCCATAGCAATTATTATAGCAGTCGAGTTAGAACTAACAGAAAATGAATTATTGGAACGGAAGTGGAAACTCATGCGTGCAGATCAATATGTAGATTTCTTCAAGCAAAACATCCGAAATAATCGTCAGGTTATTTTACAAAACGGTGATTTATATCCTCCTGATTTTTCCCGAATCCGTGTCGTTTCCTGGGAAAAAACGAAAAAGAAAGTTACCCGAAAAGAACGCTTAATTGCATTACATGCCAACTATCCGATAGAGCGTTTCTTTATCAGTTCCTTCAGCAAAAGTAAATTTTCGAAATGGAGAAGGCAATTTGTCATTGATCCGATACTTTATAGTCGCAAAAAAATTCATTGGAGAAATTATGAAGCAGGTTATGACGTAGCAGAGCTCGAACCGGCTTCCCGTGAATACAGTTCTTATATTCTGCAGGAGTATTTTGTTCCGGTTGATAAATTTCAGGTTTTCTCCACAAAAATGGCCGAAGTGTTTAAGCGTTACAACGTCAATGTGATTAATGTTTCTATCAGACATGCCGTTCAAAATCAGGAATCACTACTTAGTTGGAGTGATCAGGAAGTCTTTGCGTTTGTCATCTGGTATAAACAAAGTACAAATGAAAAAGCTAAAAATACGGTAGGAATCTGGACAAGAGAATTAATTGATGCTGTATTAAGTTGTCATGGAACTTATTATTTGCCTTATCAACTTCATGCAACAGAAAGACAATTTCACCAAGCCTATCCCCGTGCTAAAAAGTTGTTTCGTTTAAAGCAACAAGTTGATCCGAATTATAAATTCAGAAATTCCCTTTGGGAAAAATACTATCATCCAACTGTCACTTATGAATAAATCCGAATTCAAATCTGTTTTCTCCGATACGCTTTGGAGCGATAATTTTTATAAATTCCTACAGGGAATCTTTCATTTATATCCGGAAGATAAATTTCACCACCTGATAGCCGATAAGTCGAATCAGTTTCACACAGATAAAGAGATTTATGAAGCGGTCCAGAAAGAGCTAAAAAGTATTACTCCTTTTCTTGCACCACTAACATATGCCTTACCTGCGCTTAAAAAGCAAAAAAAGGAAATGGCTACCCAGGTAATGCAGATTCTGAATAATCGCCAGGAAATAAATGGGTATTTGGAAATCGGATCTACAGGTAGGTACATCAGTAGATTAAAAAAACACATCCGTGTATATACTCCTGTTTTTCTAATGAATGATATTGCTCCGAATAATGGGCTTGCAGATATTATGGAACGTGGGAAAATCGGGAAAATCGGCACTTTTCTTCCGTTGGATTACGCTCCTATTTCACATCAAATAACAGATAATAGCCTTGACATTGTAACATGTCATATAGGCCTGCACCATTGTCCGACAGAACTACTCCCTTCTTTTGTTCAGTCAATCAACCGTGTTTTGAAACCGGGCGGGCTCTTTATTATGAGAGATCACGATGTGACTTCAGAGGAAATGTCCGTTTTTACCTCATTGGTACATACGGTATTTAATCTGGGACTGGGTGAATCCTGGTCAAAAAATGAACAGGAATACCGTTCTTTCAAATCAGTAGAAGAATGGGTGAAAATTGTTGAAGAGTATGGATTTAAAGATCTTGGATTTCGCATTTTACAAACAAATGATCCATCATTAAACACTTTACTCGCATTTGAAAAAATATAAGACTTATGCGTCGCTTGTTATTGTTTACATTCATTTCTTCTTTACTTGCATTGATAACATTTTTCATGCAGAAACCGAATACATATGTAAGTGCAGAAGGCGTTTTAATTCCTAAAGAATGGACTGCCGGTAATAAACATGCACAAACTCCCTCGAAGTATCAAAGACGAGTAGATCAAGCTATTTTAAGTATTCCGGAGTGGTATTTAGTATTCAGTCCGAAAGAGCAGGCAGCCTATACCGCACATACAACAGCAACAACCTTTCCCTATATGAGACAAAATGCTCAGATTTGGGATATACACAAGATCATCAAAGTATATACAGATACTAATGAAACAAACTATCGCTATAATGGTGAGTATCAACTAATGATTTATGTAATCAATTTTAGTTCTTCGGCTGAATATATCACCAAAGGATGGTATGAGCGAACCGTTGGTAAGTTAACCGATACAAAAACTGTTGAAACAGATGAAGATCGTTTTGCATCTCGTTATATGAGTGATTATGTTGCATTTATTAACGATAACTTTTGGTATGAATTTGATTTCAAGAATCGCCTGAAGCAGCTTTGGACTGAAACCTCATTTTTTGACAATCATTTTTTGAGAAAGATTGAACGGAAATATTATCTGACATCTGAATTGCTGGTTAAATGGGGATACGGGAAATTGATCAAAATGGGAGCTGAAACAATTCACGGACCAGATGATACATACACAACCGTTTTGGTAGATTCTTTTCCAACAAAATCCAATAACAACTATCCTATTCTTGAAACAAATAATGAACGTACTCTTCTTCAGTTGAATCGTTATGCCCGCTTTAATGGTGAAATAAATCAACTCGCTCAAGACGGGTTATCATTTAAAGAAATAGCAGGAAATAATGCTGCTATTTTCGTTTCCCTTAAATTACCTTCAAACAAGTTTTTTTCAACTGTTTATACTGAAAATATATTCTCTCAGCCAATACCTTCTGAACCGGGTAGAAAACGTGTCGTCCTGGCCGTGTTAGTAAAAGACCTGCACAAATTACTCATTCAGGTAAAGGAAGACCAGTATGATGTGGAACATGTGTTCGATTATTAATAGCGTATGGTCTATTAATGTTCGACAACCTTATCCTATGCCTTTTGTAATTTTTTATGTTACTTACAGCAGTTTTCGGCATTAAATAGAAAATGAATCTATGAAAAGATTTATCATCACTGCTGTATTATTTCCATTGTTCGGATTGACACAAGTGGAAGATACTACTTGTATCTATGCCCGTTGGATCGGGTTAAGGCCCGGTAATATAAATTCAGCTATTTTTTGTTTAGACCCAAACCTCCCGATAGAGAAAGATTTTATATTCTATGTAAAAAAAATAGTAGACGCTGGTAAAATCAATATCTATTCTGAAAAACAATTAGAAGACGGTAGTTTCGAATGGTCATATATTGACTATCAGGAAGCAGTATTAAAAGCAAAAACAGATACTCAGAATAAGAACAATTGGTTTCCGTATTTTTCTATGTTAGGCGCTGATCAGGATAATCCTATTGTGGATGAATTCGGGGATCCGATAATAGAAACGGACGCAACTGGAGGATTACATTTTGTTTACCCGGAAAGAGAGGTATATCCTTTAAAAACTTCGGATATACATCAAATTGTTATTAAGGAAATTAAAAACAGTAATAAACAAACAGATGAACCTGATTTTATACCATCTGATATTGGCTTTTTTATGTCAGAACAAGAAGGTGCAAGACCCCGTGAAGTATTTTGGATTAATATTGAAGAACTTAAAAATAATATTACAGCAGAAGAGTATTATCCGTGGTTATCTTCTATAAACAATTTGAATTATAAAGGAACGTTGCTTCGACAGGTAACATGTGAGTATATGAACACAAATTATTCTGAATCCGAACATCCTATTGTATTACAGGTTAGTGATTCATGCACTTGTTCAATAACTATCGACATGATAAGGACCCACGCTAATTATGTTCTTAAAATTCCAGGGAATTGTGAAAAAGGAATAAACGTTTATTTTGATATGGGGGGTACACAAACAAGCATCAATATAACAGAATTGATGAATGATTCCGAAAAATCTTATGAAAGGTTTTCAATAGCAAACAAAGGTGATCTGAAGTACGCGACATTTTACTATACAGGTCCTTTTCAGGTACATTATCGTGCTTGTCACATTTATAAAGAATTCAGAATTAACATCCGATAATTAACATCCGGTTTCATTGTGAAGACTATAAGTATCCTCAAATAAAACTCATAAAAACGTATCCCTACCCCTTCACCTTATACTTATTCTTCCACTCTTTCGACTTCGTTGTCATGATGTCAATCAAATCTTCCGAACGGTCTTTTTGTGTTTCTGTCAGCTCTGAATTAAAATCGTATTTTGCCTGCTTCAGTTGTACTTGTTTGTCTTTCTTCTTGATGATCTCTTTTAAATAACCATGCGTCTGGCTATGTGCTTTTGCTATTTGTGCGTTAAAATTCCGGCTATTTAAAATCAATTGATTCACCGCCCGGATTTGTTCTTCCAACAATGCCGCCAGGTACTCCTCATATTGAGCAGGGTATTTCAACTGATTGGCCGTTTCCATCGCTTTCAGTTCCGTTTTGGCTGACCGCGTGTGCAACTCAATTTTTTTCACGGCATCAAACAGCGCTTTGTCAAACAATTCCAATTCCATGGAATCGGTAAGGATGATTGTAGCAAGGTTACTTTCAACCGTAATCAACGAATCCACTTTGGCAATCACGAAACTTGTCGAGTAATTATTGTTGGGAATAAAATTTTGATTGGCTTTGTACAGATAATCCAGGTACTGCAGACTGTTCACATAACGATTCAGGGACGAATTGCTCCGCAGCGTTGTCAACTGTTCTTTTCCTTGATCAATCATCACCTGTTGCACCCGGATTGAATCGATCCATTTTTGAATCACGTGAAGATCCAGGTTGTCCGGTTTTTTATAGTTCATCACACCCGGATAATCAGCTCTGACTTTCGCGTACATGGATTCCAGTTTTCCCTGCTGATCGTCCAGTTTGCCTGAATTTGTATTCAGAACGGAACCAAACTTTTCAGATTTGCGTTCCAGCTGACTCATCGCCTTTTCATTTACCTTATCCCGTTCTTTCGAAGTTTTGAAGTCAGCACTATCAAATTCCTTATTCTTTTTGTACAAAACTTTCTGGAATTTTTTATCCAATGAAATATACTTCATCAACGTGTCATTCAGGGAAGAAAGCGCTTTGTATTTCGACGGGTCGATTTCATAACGACTTCCCCGCGCAAGTTTTTGCAGGTCCTTGCGGGTAATCAGTTCGAGGAAATTAAAGTAATACAATGCCTTAACGGAAGGATTTTTAGGGTTGAATTTATGTCCTTCCTCACCTAAAACCAACAATTTCTGAAGGTAATCCAATTCCTGGTATTCAATCAACGCCAATTTGTTATCCAATGAGTCTGCGCCTTTGCTTTCAATGATTGCAACGATGACAGAATCCTCATTGGAAAATTCCTCAATGGAAATCGGATTATTCCGGAGCTGCCAGATGGGATTGGTTGGCAAGTGGGACAATAAAAATGTATCCGGGTGAATCAAAAAGAACTCCTTTTTAGGGTCACGCACAAATCCGTGTTTTTCCGTGTACGGTGGCTTTTTGTCGTACGCTTCCTTCCGTTTCGCTTCTTTTGCTTCCCGCTTTTTTGTAACTTTTTCAGCAGTTTTCTCATCTTTAAATGCCTTCTCTTTGTAAGTTTTCGGCTTGTATGGCTTGATCGGAATACGGCCAACATATCCTGCATCCCACGTCGGATCTGCCAAATACCATTCTTCTTCTATCTCAATGGCGATCCAGGCATGTCCCTCCTGAAAAAGTGTATCACCAGGCTGCCAGTGTGCATTGTGGGTATACCCCGGAATTGTTTCGGATTTGATCCCGATTGCACCCAGCATGGCATACATCAGTTCGGCATAATCGGTACAGATTCCCTTTTTGGATTTCAATATTTTTTCCGGGTTGGTTCCCACGAATGTTTTATGTGATGTCAGTTTATCGTAATCGTAGTTAATGTTTCCCGTGATCCATTCATAAATGCGTTCTACCTTATCAAAGGGGTCTGTTTCTCCTTTGGTCAGATATGTAGCTAAATCCGGTATGGATTTCTGGATTTTTTTCGGAATCTCCGGTTGTTTGTTTTGTGCGTATGAAAGTGTCGTGAAACTAAATGCGAAAATAAGTAGATGGATACCTATCCGGGTCATAATTGATGTGTTTTTTAGATGATGTATGTATTTGAGCGGTGCAAAAATAGGAATCTAATCGTAATAACTGCCCATTCATTGTTATTATTTTAACAAACTGTGTGGTTTTACTGAAATAATTGTTGTTGGAGATCCTGTTTAGTTGAAAGCAAAGCCTCCAACTCTATCCCTTTTTAACATCCCTTTAATTATTTAACTATACCCTTTTAGCGGTATAGGATATCCCTTAAGAATGTTGTAATTTCGCGCCGATTATTTAGACTAAATTCAAATTGGCTTAGTTGAACAATTGGAAATGATTCAAAAAATTAGATACATTCTTGCAGTAGTTTTAATGCTGATTTCAGGTGCATCGTGCTTTGCTCAGCAAGGGACACTAAAAGGAGATGTTCAGTTCAAAAATGGAGAAGTTGCAGTTGCAGTTGCCATTCAGTTAGTCGGTACGGAGTTTCGTGCCATGACAGATGCAAACGGTCGCTTTCAACTCACCAACATTCCTTTCGGAGAGTACACCATTCAACTCAGCTCCATCGAAATAGAAAAAACCGCATTCTCGCAAACCATTCATAAAGAAGAAGAAACCATATCCATCATCGTTAACACATCCGATAAGTTGCTCGGTGAAACCATTGTCTACGGGAAAACAGAAGTGCGGGAAGTACGCGACAAAGGGTTTGCGGTTTCGGTCATTGAACCCCGGAACTTAGAGTTACAATCCATTCAAACCAATGATCTACTTGATCGAACAGCAGGTGTCCGTGTACGGCAGTCTGGTGGATTGGGATCGGAGGTCAATTACAACCTCAACGGACTTTCGGGAAATTCAGTCAAAGTGTTCATCGACGGGATTCCGATCCACAATTACGGTCCTTCGTTTTCCATCAACAGCATTCCACCTGCTATGATCGACCGCATTGAGATTTTTAAAGGTGTTGTACCCGTTCACTTGTCTGATGACGCCCTGGGTGGAGCCATCAACATTATTTTGAAAAAGAAAATGACCAATAATTTCGCGGTTTCATATTCCTACGGATCGTTCAATACGCATCAATCTGATTTCAGAGGCAATTACCGCAACGAAAAGTCGGGTTTTACAGTGAATGGAGGCGGATTCATCAATTATTCGGATAACAATTACAAGGTGTGGGGTGACAATGTGAATGTGCAGCTGGCACCTGGAGCGGCAAACACTCCGGTTGTCGCCAAACGTTTTCACGACCGCTACCGCTCACAGGGTGTAAAAATGGATCTTGGATTTACAAACGTGAAATGGGCGGATCGCTTGATGATCGGCGGTATGTTTTCCAACATGGATCGACAGATTCAGCACGGGCAATCAATGAAAGTGGTCTATGGAAACCGGCACATGAAATCTCATTCTATAATGGGAAATCTCGAATTCGTAAAGAGAAGTATCTTCAAAAAACTGGATGTCAGCACCTTTGCTTCTGTCTCCCGGTTGGATCGCACGACGGTGGATACCATTCCCACGCATTACAGCTGGTTGGGAAGGGAAACCTATTATTACAATGGGACACAACCCGATGTGTGGGTACTCGGTGGCGGAGAAGCAGGGAGAAAATCACTGTTAAACGACATTGACCTGAACATCAATTCACGCACCAACCTGGTGTATCACATCAATGAAAACAACACACTGACGTTCAACCACCTGTTGAACACCTTTGAGCGCAAGTCCGACGATCCGATGATTCCGGCTGCTGAAAATGCCATGCGTGAACAACGTTCGTTTATGAAGAACATCCTGGGATTGTCTTATGAGAATGTGGCATTCAAACAGAAATTGCGGACAACCGTTTTCGGAAAAGGGTACTTCATGGAACGCAACGCATCTTTGCGCACGAAAACAGGAAATGGCCCCAACCAGATTGTCAATTTGAAGGAAACGAATATGACCACGCAGAATTACAGTTTCGGGGGAGCGATTTCCTTTAAAATTATTCGCCAGTTGATGGTCATGACTTCTGCGGAGCGGGCAGTGCGTTTACCGGAAGCCAATGAAATTTTCGGAATTGTTGCGGAAAACATCATTGCCAACCCGGAATTGAAACCTGAACGAAGCGACAATTTCAATTTTGGAATCGAATTCAATCCCGATTTACCGAAACACAACGTTATTTTCCGACCGAATATCTTTATCCGCAATACCAATGATCTCATTTTACGATACAATCAAGGGGGATATGATCAAAACCTGGTGAGCGGCAACATCGGGAAAGTGTTTACGAAAGGGGTCGATGCGGAACTCTTGTATTCCTTTAAACGATGGTTGATGGTTGCTGTGAACGGTTCCATTTTTGATGCGCAAATTCACAACACGACTCTGGATCCGGTTTCCGGTGAACCCGTCCTGACCAATAAAAGCAGGTTGCCGAATACCCCTTATTTCACCATCAATTCCAATTTCCGGATCGAACGGCCAAGTTTGTTTGCAAAAGGAGATTTGTTTATTTTCCATTACAATTTCCTGTACGTTCATGAATTTTTGAGAAGAGGAACAGGGTTGGGCGGTGCCGGTCAGACATTCATTCCGACGCAAATGACACACGATACCGGAGTTGCTTATACCTTCCCGAAGGTACGGTTTACCGTCAGCTTTGATGTCAGGAATCTTTTTAACGCCCAATTGTTCGACAATTTCGCGCTGCAAAAACCCGGAAGAGGGTGCTATGTAAAATTAACGTATTCAATCTTTTAATAAGTAACAACTAAAATAAGCAATAACATGACAAAAGTTTTTTCAACATTTACGAAAATTACGTTGATTCTCGGAGTTACGTTAACTTCTTGTAAAAAAGACAAAGAAGAAGAAGTTGTGATGCCGGAATCAGCATACAGACCTTATCACATTGTAATGGGACAAGGATCTACAGGAGAATCATTGACATTCAGCCAGGGAATTACGGTTGAACAGATGCGGGATGCAAATCATACGATCACCTTCAATAATTTCGGATTTGAAATTCCTTCTGTCAGAACGGCACGGATGTATACGTCAACGGATGGTAAAACTTTGTACAACCTGAACTTCGGTGGTGGTGAAGTGGCAAAATACCGGTACGACGGTGGTCAAAAATACACGCAGTTATTGAGTACTTCCGTACAAGCAGCAATCGGAACGGCCAATCCGCGTTGGACAAAAATTGATGACAATAATGCCCTTCTGCATCACGTAGTTGTGGAACACAGTTATACAACGGATTCGGTTTACCAGACAACCACTTCAACCATCAAATTGGCGGTGGTAAACCTGTCAACAATGAGCCTGGGAACTGTTCGTTCATTTCCTGTGAACATGGATGCGGACGGCGGATTCATTTTCCGTATTGATGCGCCTGTTTTGCAAAACGGAAAATTGATTTACGGATGCGGAAAACAAAAAATGAATACAACAACCAATACTGCAGCTGCGTACACCGGAACAGATGCGATGTCGCTGGTTGTTGATTTCCCGTCGTTGGAAAATGAACACATCATTCGCACAAATGCAGGCGGGGCAAAAGGAAATACAAACGGTTACCGTACCCCGGTTGCACATCAAATGGACAACGGGGATGTGTACCAGGTTTCTACATCAAAAGGAATGAGCGTATTGAAAATCACCAACAATACATACGATGCTTCATACGTATTCAAACTGGATGATGTATTGGGTCACGCCTGCCAGACAAATGGTTGGTTTTACGTTGGTAACGGAATCGGTTATGCACCTGTTTTGAATGCCGATGCAGGCGCTTCTTCATCTGCTAACTGGGACATTGTTCGCATCGATCTCAACAGCAGAACAGCAACAAAAATGAACCTGGGTCAGTCGTTCTGGTTGCAACAATACCAATGGGCTTCTGTAATTGAAGGTAAGTTGTACATGGCGATTACTCCGCTTGGAGGAGAAGGGAGAATCTACATCTTCGACCCGCAAAACGCGACTCCGGATGGATTTACAACGGGGGCCAAACTACAAACAGGTACAGATGCATTCTATTTAGGAATTTTTTAAGATCAGTGAATTTTATAAAAACCCTGCGACAGATCTGTCGCAGGGTTTTTTGTACCCCAATAATCAAGCCTACACTATCACTTCATCCAGTTATAATAATTATATCATTCAATAAATTACCGGATATACCACATGTATAAATTGTCTTTACTCACCTCTATATTTTCAGTATCTTTTAACATCCTGTCACCATTTTTTCCGAAAAATGACGTATGTTTGTTGCCTGATTGCTAACGATCAAAACCTAAAAGAATACCAACCATGTCAAAAATAGCCGTTATCGGGACCGGTTTTTCAAGTCTTTCATGTGCTGCGTATCTTGCGAAAGACGGGCATGAAGTGATCGTTTTTGAGAAAAACAGTACCCCGGGCGGGCGATGCCGGCAGTTTGAAGAACAAGGATTTACCTTTGATATGGGGCCCTCCTGGTACTGGATGCCGGAGGTCTTCGAGCAATTCTATAACGATTTCGGGAAGACAACATCCGACTTTTATCAACTGGATCGCTTGTCCCCCTCCTACTCCATTCATTTCGGAGATGAACAAGCTGTTCCGGTTTCCGATAAACTGGATGAACTCAAGCAATTGTTTGAATCATTGGAAGCAGGTGCAGCCGCTCAACTGGATAAATTTCTGGCGGATGCAGCCATCAAATACGATTCCGGCATGAACAGGTTTGTGCACAAGCCTTCCCTTTCTGTTTTTGAATTTGCAAAATGGGAAATCGCGAAAGGATTCATGAAATTGGATTTGCTGAAAGCATTTTCCAAACACGTGCGTTCTTATTTCAAGCATCCACGGATCATTCAAATTCTTGAATTTCCGGTATTATTTCTCGGAGCAACACCACAGAATATTCCGGCGTTGTACAGCCTGATGAACTATGCTGATTTGGTCGGAGGTACCTGGTATCCGCAAAAAGGCATGTTTGAGATCATCAAAGCGATGGTGTCCATTTGTGAACAACAAGGTGTCACCATTCACTACAATGCAACCGTTGAAAAGGTCATAACAGAAACAGGGTCCGGAAAAGCGAAGGGAATTATTGTCAATGGAGTAGCACATGCATTTGACTCCATTGTCGGAGGTGCGGATTACCATCATGTCGATCAACAGTTACTTGACAATTCGTTTCGCAACTACACAGAAAAGTACTGGGATTCACGCGAAATGGCACCTTCCTGCCTGATTTATTACATCGGAGTGGGGAAAAAACTGGAGCACATCATTCATCACAACCTCTTTTTTGATGCCGATTTCGGGAAACACGCCGCTGAGATTTATACCGATAGAAAATGGCCTGAAAATCCCTTGTTTTACATTTGTGCACCAAGTGTGACGGACAAAACCGTAGCGCCGGAAGGATGTGAGAACCTGTTTTTGCTCATCCCGATCGCGCCGGGAATACAAGACAGTGAGCATGAACGTGAGCGGTTGTTTCAACAAGTGATGAACCGATTTGAGCGACTGACCAATCAATCAGTCCTTGAACACATTGTTTACAAACGTTCATACGCACTGAATGACTTCATCCGTGATTACAACGCCTACAAAGGAAATGCCTACGGATTGGCGAATACACTAAAACAAACCGCTTTTTTAAAACCTAAAATCCGCAATAAAAAATTGAACAACGTGTTCTATACCGGGCAACTGACAACTCCCGGCCCCGGAGTACCTCCTGCGATCATCTCAGGAAAGGTAGTTGCGGAATACATCAACAAACTGACGACTGAAAATACGTTATGAAGATAGTCTACGATAACATATCGAGTATAACAAGTAAAACGATTGCACAAACGTACAGCACTTCGTTCTCGATGGGAATTCGGCTGCTGAACAAAAAATTACAGGAACCCATCTATAACATCTACGGTTTCGTGCGCATCGCCGATGAAATAGTCGATTCATTTCACGACTGTCCGCAAGCGGATTTGTTGCAGGAATTCCGCCAGGATACTTACAATGCCATCGACCGGAAAATCAGCACCAATCCCGTGTTGCAGTCCTTTCAAAAAACCGTCAATGAATTCGGAATCGAACGGGAATTGATCGATACCTTCCTCGACAGCATGGAAATGGACCTTGAAAAAATCGATTACAACTCCGATTTGTATGAAAAATACATCCTGGGATCTGCTGAAGTGGTCGGTTTGATGTGCCTGCGCGTATTTGTCTATAAAAACGATGCGATGTACGAGGAACTCAAACCGTACGCCATGAAATTAGGGTCTGCTTTCCAAAAAATCAACTTCCTGCGTGATCTGAAAGATGACTATCAGGACCTGGGTAGAATTTACTTCCCGAACGTAGACATGTCCCGTTTTGACGAAACGACCAAAAAAGAACTGATAACGGAAATTGAACAGGATTTCAAGATCGGTTTGGACGGGATTAAGAAATTGCCGAAGTCATCGCGCTTTGGTGTATACCTGGCATATGTGTACTATACTAAATTGCTGGGATCCATTAAGCAACGACCGGCTCATACATTGTTAAATGAGCGTGTCCGGATCCCGGATCGCAAAAAATACACACTCCTGGTGAGTTCGTATGTCCGACACCAATTCAATTTTATCTAAGCATGAAAAAAGCGGTTGTCATCGGTTCAGGAATCGGAGGTTTAGCCACTGCTATCCGCTTGCAGGTAAAAGGATTTGATGTCCATGTATATGAAAAAAATGACTATCCCGGAGGTAAACTGACCGTGCTTGAGGCAAATGGGTTTCGTTTTGATGCAGGTCCTTCCGTATTTACATTACCGGATTTGGTGACTGAACTTTTTGAGCTGGCCGGTAAAAACCCAACGGATTATTTTGAATACATCCAACATCCCGTTTCAGCCAGGTATTTCTGGAATGACGGAACAGTGTTTGAAGCACCGGCCAATAAAGACGCGTTTATTGAAGCTGCGACACACCAATTTGGTGAAGCGCGGCAACACATTCTCAAATACCTGGACGACAGTGAACGAAAATACCGGATCAGTAAACCGGTGTTCCTGGAAAAAAGTGTTCACCTCAAAAAAAATTATTTCAGCCGTGCGTACCTGAAGTCCTATCCTGCACTTGTCGGAATGGACATCTTCAAGTCGCTACATGCAACCAATAAAAAATTCATCCGGCATCCGAAACTGGTACAGGTTCTGGATAAATTTGCATCCTACATCGGATCCGATCCTTATCGAACGCCGGGTATTATGAGTCTGATGCCTCACCTGGAGATTACAGAAGGGGTGTTCTTCCCGAAAAACGGGATGCACGACATTACAAACAGCATCTATCAATTGGGAAAAGACATTGGGGTTCAGTTTCATTTCGGTGCTCCGGTCGAAAAAATAGTAACGGAAGGAAAACAGGCAACAGGGATTGTTGTCAACGGAACATTTATCAAAAGTGACCTTGTTTTCAGTGGAGCAGATGCACATTTTACGCACCGACACCTACTGGAAGAAAAGAAACTTCCGGCATCCGTTTTACAGGAACGTTCCAGCTCGGTCGTTGTCTTTTACTGGGGCATCAATCGGAAATTCCCGGAACTGGATCTGCACAACATGTTCTACCCGGATGATTATGCCGCTGAATTCAACGGTATTTTCTCCACAGGAAAGGTGATTGACGATGCTTCTGTGTACATCCACCGTTCGTGTGAAGTGGTTCCGTCTGATGCTCCGGAAGGAATGGAAAACTGGTTCGTAATGGTCATGACACCAAGCGACACTCAACAGATCAATGATCAGGCAATCGCACAGATTCGAAACAATACGATTGCCAAACTGAATAAGGTACTAACGACTGATCTGGAACAGCACATTGTTTTTGAAGATCACCTGTCACCGCGGTTGATTGAGAAAAAAACCAATTCGTACCAGGGAGCTCTACACGGAATTTCCAGTAATTCGGCTTTTTCTTTTTTCAAACGACATTCCAATTTTTCCAAATCGTACAAAAATTTGTATTTTGTGGGAGGAAGTACACATCCCGGAGGAGGAATTCCGCAATGTTTGCACTCCGCTAAAATCGCAACTGAACATGTTTGAACACATTCGCACATATCGCTTCCCGATCTCATTGATCTGTCTGGTGATCTACTACATTGTCGGTATTACGCTACTCACAACGAGTGAGGACAAAGAAGCAATTATCCGGCTCACACCATTTACGTTAATGTTCACAACAGCCGTCCTGTTGCTCAATCACGTTCACTGGTCAAAAAAACTGATTTTTCCCATTGGGATTATTATTTTGCTGGGATTTCTGGTAGAAGTCGTCGGAACACAGACAGGATTGCCCTTTGGTTTGTATTCGTATTCCGATGTATTGGGCGTAAAACTATTCAATACACCGTTGGTGATGGGGATCAACTGGGGAATGCTGGTGTACGCGGGCACCTTATTCATTCATCCTATGAAACTGCCGGCGTGGTCAAAACCTGTTTTAACGGGTGCATTGCTTGTAATCCTGGATATTTTCATCGAACCTTTTGCCATCAAATGGAACTTGTGGCAATGGCTGGAAACAGTACCCCCGTTGCAAAATTATATGTCGTGGGCTGTTATTGCCATGTGTTTTTCCTGGTTGTTGGGTAAAACCCTTACTCCTGAAATGAGTAACAAAATGGCACTACCTGTTTTAGTGATACAATTTCTTTTTTTCGTAATTTTAGCAAATTAGTTGGACGATGTTGTGGATTATTTACATATTGATAGGAATCGCTACCGTATTTTTCATGGAGTTTGTAGCGTGGTTTTCCCATAAATACCTCATGCACGGTTGGGGTTGGTTTCTCCACAAGGACCACCACCAGAAGACCGGGGGGTTCTTTGAAAAAAATGATTTATTTTTTGTCATTTTCGCCATTCCCAGCTGGTTGACCATCATGTTCGGATGGATTTATCAGAATTGGTTCGTCGTTTCATTTGGATTTGGTGTGGCCGCATACGGACTGATCTATTTTCTGGCACATGATGTGCTGGTTCACCGCCGCTTTAAATGGCTGGACGGTATTGATAACCGTTATTTCAAAGCCATTCGCATGGCACACAAAGTTCACCACAAAAACCGTTTCAAAGAAGGAGGTTCCTGCTTTGGATTTCTCATTATTCCGAAAAAATATTTTAAAAAGAACTGATGGAGTTTTATTACCTATACCTGAATTTATTCTCGATCATGTGCCCGATCGTTTTAAGTTTCGATAAAAATGTCCGGTACATTAAAAAATGGCGGTATTCCATTATCTCAATCATTGCATCCTTCTTTATTTTTTTACCGTGGGACTTGTATTTTCACAGCCTGGGGGTTTGGTGGTTCAATGAAAAATATACCCTCGGCATCCATTTATTCGGCTTGCCGCTGGAAGAAAACATCTTCTTTGTAGCCATCCCTTTTGCCTGTATTTTTGTGTTGGAATGTGTCCGGTATTACCTCCCGGGCTTTGTTCAGAAAGTTGACTCCCGGCTGAATTGGGTTGCACTTGTCATTTTCAACGCTGCAACCATCACCTTGCTGATTGTATTCTGGGAAAAATTGTATTCGTTTACCGTTTTCGGATTGACACTGGTATTGGTCAACCTGAGTGTATTGTTATTCCGGAACTACATTGCCCTGTGCCTGGTTTCCCTGTTGTTCATCTTCATTCCGTTCTTCCTGATAAACGGCGCATTGACGGGAGGATTCACCCCCGAACCCGTTGTACTTTACAGCAATGATTTCATCAGCGGAGTCCGCATTTGGACCATTCCGATTGAAGATTTCTTCTACAATACATTGATGATGATCAGTTTATTTTTCTTTTATTTTGCCTGGCAGAAACTGATTCTGAAAAGACAAACAATCTGACGCGAACGGTATAAAATTCTCTGCCGACAGTTAAAAAAACACAAGAAATAACCTCCCGGGTACTTTTCTGATTGCCTTCGTCTAATTTTCCGGTATTCTCTCTCATTTTTCATTAACTTTGAACGATGTCGAAGCAGAAGTACCGGTTTAACCAGGAGAAATTATCGTACGAAGTTGTTCGTGAGAGCCTTGGAAAGCGCATTTTCAAGTGGTTTCTCTTTGCCGCACCCAGTATCGTAATGGGGTTGGTACTTGCTTTTTTCTTCAGCCAGCGAATGGCAACCCCCAAAGAAGCCCAATTAAAAAGAGACCTGGAAGCGATGAGCCTCCGGTATGCAGAACTAAACAATAATATCGCGACTGTTCACCAGGCATTGGACGCCATTGAAAAACGAGACAAGGACCTGTACAGGGTCGCACTGTACGCTGATGAATTCCCGGAAGAATTCCGACAAATGGGGATCGGGGGAAGCAGTAAATACGATTACCTGTCCAGTTACTCTACCGGTGAGTTGATGAAAGAATCATCCCAACAGATGGATTTGCTGGAGCAACGTATTCTGGGACAAAGTCTTTCGCTCCGGGAACTACAGAAACTGGCAAAGGAAAAAGAGAAATTGCTGCAATGTGTTCCGGCCATTCAACCTGTACGGAATGTAGATTTGAACAGAATTGTTTCCGGGTTCGGGTGGAGGGTAGATCCCATCTATAAGACAAGTCGGATGCACACCGGTGTCGATTTTACTGCGGATATCGGAACAGATGTCTATGTAACGGGAGACGGTGTTGTAGAAGAATTGGAGAATGGTTCCTGGGGATATGGAAAATGCATCGTAGTCAATCATGGATTCGGCTACAAAACCCGCTATGCACACTTAAGCGCGTTTAAAGTAAAGCTCGGACAGAAAGTAAAACGCGGCGAATTGATCGGATTGGTTGGAAATACAGGAAAGAGTACAGGTCCTCACCTGCATTATGAAGTAGAAATGAACGGCAACAAAATCGACCCGATCAATTTCTTTCATTCGGACCTCTCTCCGGAAGAATATGAAAAACTGATTGAGATGAGTCAGCAATCATACAAAGCATTCGATTAGACAATTAAACAACAACAGATGGTATTCAACGTTTTAATTTTAATTATTGTTATTACGGTACTTATTTCCTTCTCTGCACTCAACAACAAGGATTTACTGTACCGATTCATGTTTATTCCGACGCGGGTACAGGAATCCGGAGAAAAATACCGGTTCTTTTCACACATGTTCATTCATGCTGATTACGGACACCTGATCTTCAATATGCTCTCTCTGTATTTTCTGGGAAGCTTTATGCTCAATATGGAAGGAGGAACTTATTTAGACGGAAGCGGCGGAATCATTGAAGTACAGGACGGATGGATTCAGAAATACGGTTTTTGGGGCGGTCAGGCGTTATTTGTTGCGCTTTACTTTGCGGGAGGTTTGTTCGCAACACTTCTTCCGTATGCCCGCAATAAAAATAATCCCGGATACATGTCACTCGGAGCTTCAGGAGCGGTTTCGGCTGTTATTTTTGCCGCTATTCTCTGGAACCCGACGATGAAATTACATTTACTCTTTATTCCGATTGGAATTCCGGCCTATATCTTCGGCCCGCTGTACATCGCTTACGAAATTTACATGGACAAACGTGGAAATACGGGAATTGCACACGATGCACATATCGGCGGGGCAATTTTTGGGATTTTATTCGTTTTATTTACTAATATTGATGCCGGAAAACGGTTTATTGATTTAATCTTTTAATGATGCTTTACGTCAACAACAACGAGACAATTATACCAGCAGAGGAATTCAGCATTCACTCCGGAAGTCGCGCGTTTTTGTATGGTGACGGCGTCTTTGAAAGCATCCGGATTCGCAACGGGATTCCCATTAACCTGGAGAATCACATCAAACGGATGCTGGAGGGGGCAAAAGCGATCAAAATCCGTGTTCCGTCCTACTTCACGACTGAATTTTTTGACATCCGTATCCGGGAGTTGTGCAAAAAATCGGGAATCACACTGGGTGGTTTCTGCCGCTTGTCGCTAGACAGGATGAATGGTGGAAAGTACAAACCTGAAACCAATGATGCGCAGTTCTTCATTGAAGTAAAACCCGTCGATCACAACGATTTTATATTGAACACAAAAGGATTGGAAGTTGATATCTTTACGGATTTGAAAAAGCAAAAAAATATGCTTGCCAACTTCAAGCTTAAAAACTGCTTGTTGTCGATCATGGCGAGTATCAAAGCACAGGAGCGCCAGTTAGACGACTTGTTGATCAGTAATGACACCGGTGGAATCCTGGAAAGTTCCAGCAGTAATTTATTTGTTGTTTCCAATGGTGTATTGTACACTCCCGGGCTGGAAGAAGGTTGTTTAGCAGGAACCATGCGCATGCAAATTATCAATCTGGCCATTCGCAACAATATCCGGGTGTACGAATCCAATATTCTCCCCCAAAACTTGCTCGTTGCAGATGAAATTTTCCTCACCAACGCCATTTCAGGCATTACCTGGGTGAGTGGTTACAGAACCAAACGGTATTTCAACAATACAGCAAAACGACTAACCCACTTACTCAATGAGTACTGGGATGAAGACCTGAACAACAGGTTGATTTAATCTTCACTCGGTTTTAATTTCGCTTCTCTTCTTCGGATAATCAATCGCAGTGAAGAATTATAGGTAAAATAATTCCATACCCAGTTGATAAAAATAATCCACTTGTTTTTGATGCCGAAAATGGAACGCAGGTGGACAAACATCCAGGTAAACCATGCCAGGAAACCACCGAATCGTTTTCTCGGCAATTCCACTACCGCTTTGTTGCGTCCCACTGTTGCCATGGAACCTAAATTTTTATACTTGAACGGTTTTAACGGTCCATTGTGTACCATCATTTTAAAATTCTTCGCCAGGTTTTTCCCTTGTTGCATGGCCGGCTGTGCCATTTGCGGATGTCCTTTCGGGTATTCTTCGGACAACATGGCTGCGATATCTCCGATCGCGAAGATGTTTTCATACCCGATCACACGGTTGTAATCATCTACTTTCAAGCGGTTTCCGGGTACTACTTCCGCTTTTGTCAATCCATCGATCATGTTTCCTTTGATTCCTGCAGACCAGATCAGCGTTTTGGAATGGATGTCGTCTCCTCCTTTCAATTTTACCACCGAACCGTCGTAATCTTCCACCAATGTCGCTAAACGGATTTCCACACCTAATTCTTTGAGGTAATGGTGCGCTTTCTCACTGGATTCAGGATGCATGGCACCCAATACTCGTGGTCCTCCTTCCACCAGGATAATTTTCATTTTGGAAAAATTCAGTTCCGGGTAATCTTTCGGAAGGATGTTACTTTTCATTTCTGCCAATGCTCCCGCAAGTTCTGTTCCGGTCGGTCCTCCTCCCGCTACAACAAAGGTCAGGTAACTTTCCTGTTCGCTTTCCTGCACGCTCAATGCCTGTTCAAACCGTTCCAGGATGGTATTTCGCAAATGCAGCGACTGCACCAGGCTTTTCATCGGAAGGGAATGCCGTTCAATGTTTTCGTTTCCGAAGTAATTATTTCCTGCACCTGTTGCAATAACCAGGTAGTCATACTCTAAGTCTCCCAGTGAAGTGACAATTTTATGTTCTTCCGGGATGATCTGTTGAACAGAAGTCATCCGGAAGTGTATGTTCTTTGATTTTTGAAAAACTTTCCGAAACGGAAACACAATGGAACTTGTTTCCAGACCACATGTTGCAACCTGATAAAACAAGGGCTGAAACTGGTAAAAATTGTTCCGGTCGATCAAAACAACCTGGTAATCTGATGCTGATAAATCTTGTGAAATCTGCAGTCCTCCGAAACCTCCTCCGACAACTACGATACGTTTTTTTGCATTTTTTTCAATACGAATTTCCATACCTTTCTTTTGACAGGTTAACAGCATGGATATAGTGTCACAAATTTAAACAAAAGAAAATGATTTACACAAAAAACGGGTGAGAATGTTCACCCGTTTTTTTGCTTATTTCATTGCGAAAACGACCGTTTATTTGGAAATAATCTTGAACTCTGTTCTTCTGTTTTCCTGGTGTGCCGCTTCTTTTTCTTTGGTTGTTTTCAACTTCGCGATATCCGCATCTGAAAAGATCAACTGTTCTTCTCCGTACCCTTCGGAAGTCAGACGATTCGCGGCAATTCCTGCTTTGATCAGGTAATCAACCACTTCTTTTGCCCTGTTTTTAGACAGCTCTTTATTTGATTCATCCGAACCACGTGAATCCGTATGTCCGGAAATCTGGATTTTCAGTGTCGGGTTGTCGTTCATCAGCTTAATCAAACGATCCAACTCTGTTTTTGATTCAGGACGCAATGAATATTTCGCCAGGTCGTAGAAGATGTTTCGCAGAACGATTACCTCTCCGATCTCGATTTTCTTCATGTATACATCCTTATTGTACTCCTGATAGTCGGCTCCTTTCGGAATATCAAAATTCTCCGAGTGAAACAAATACCCGTCCGACTTTACTGCAATTCCATAATTTTTACCGGCAGGTAATGAAACCAGGAACTTCCCTGTTACCGGATCCGATTCAAACTCAGCCAGTGATTCTCCTTTCACATTGTCAATTAATTCGATGTATGCGTGAATCGGCTTCCTGGTCTTATCATCGTATACCGTTCCTTTCAATAAGGCCAATTCTCCTCTTCTGTTGGAAATGATCGGTTCTACCGCTTTTTCAGCAATGATCACATCCAAACCGGCCAACAGAATATCTTCCGAATTCAACATCGGCTTTTTCTCTTCTCCCAGGAATGTAACCTTGTACAAATCCTTTTCTCCCATTCCATCCTCGCGGAATGATGTCATGTAACCATAGCGACCGCTTGCTGTCACAACAAAGAAAACATCATCGTCCGGTGTGTTGATCGGAGTCCCCATGTTGATCGGATCCATGAACGTTCCGTCAGGGCGCAATTCCGTATAAAACACATCGTATCCTCCGATGGAATTATGTCCTTTTGAAGAAAAGTAAATTGTTTTTCCATCCGGGTGAATGAACAATCCGTCTTCGTGATAAGGTGTATTGATATTATCCGGTAAACGCACCAGGTTGTCCCATTTTTTCTTCACCGGATCCCACGTTACGTAGTAAATATCCTTGTCTTTTTCCATTTTATCCTTACTCCCCGGGATCGGTCGACTGGAAACAAAGTACAGGCGTTTTCCGTCGTTGCTGTACCATGCTGAAGATTCATGATACGGAGAACAGATGATGTCATCCATCTTCTTTGGTTTACTCCACGCATCACCTGTCCGGATACTTTCATAGATATTTCCGTCTCCTTTATCGTCGATGTACACCAACATTTTAGATCCGTCGGGGCTCAGTGCCACCGTCGCATCGTGTCCTTTTGTATTGATCGGAGCACCCAGATTTGTCGCTTTCGACCATCCGTTCCCTTCTTTTTTCGCATGGAAAATATCTTCAAAATACCCGCCGTTGATTTCGTCTATTCCTCCTCCTGTTGTGGTATTTCTCCTGGAAGTAAAATAAATTTCCGACCCGTCGGCATTCATGATCATACAGTATTCCGGGTATTCCGTATTGATATTTGCGCCCATATTGTCAATGAACACACGCACAGGTGTCTGTTCCAGCTTCTTCCCTGACTTACATTCTGCAATTTTTTTGGTCGCTTCTTTTAATAATTCCACATTGGAACCTTTCACATTCGCATTCTGAGAAGCATACTCATTGTAATACTTAATCGCGTCATCCCACTTTTTATGCAGGTGATAACTGTATCCCAGGTAATACTTTAATTCCGGGTTGACAGCCGGGTTGAGCTTCACTGCTTTTTCAAAATACGGCAATGAACGTGTCCGGAAATTTGTGTTGATGTAGCACATTCCGATTTTATAATTCAACTCCGCATTATTGGGATTAAAACTGTATGCTTTTTCATAAAACGGAAGTGCTGATTTATAGTCGGCAAAGGGTTGCGCCAGGTAAAATTTATCTCCCTGTTCAATGTTTTTTACCGCTTCTTTCAATCCGTCTTTGTCTTCTTTGAAAGCAGATTTATCAAACGGCGTGTCTACCTGTGCAAATAAGATTCCTGTAAACAGGATCGCTGTCAGTATCGTTAAAAATTGTTTCATAGTTGTAGCTTAGAAATTATAACACTCGTTATTTGAATAATAAGACCCTGCGGCATCGATCCCCAGTTCGGCAGCTTTTGACCAATCCTGGCAGGATTGTTTGTCGTTTCTCAACATTTCATACGCAATTCCGCGGTTGTAATAGGCATATCCGTACTCCGGGTTCAGTTTAATTGCCTGATCACAAGTTTTCACCGCATCGTTGTATTTTTCCTGCTTGAGGTAAACGGATGCTTTGTTATTGTAAGCGTATGCATAATCCGGCTTCATTCGGATTACTTCATCAAAATCTGCCAGTGCTCCGGCATAATCTCCTTTTTCATACTTGGCATATCCCCGGTTGTTGTAAGCCAGGTAAAAATCTTTGTCCAGCGCAATTGCTGCATTGTACGCTCCGATTGCCAGATCGTATTGTCCTTTTTTGCGGTAAGCGGTTCCCAGGTTGTTGTGTGCGACCTTTAAAGTTTTATCAATTGTAACGGCTTTTTTATAATCTGCAATGGCGTCATCCAATTTGCTTTGCTCTTTGTAGATACTACCTCTGTCATTGTAGGCAAACGCAAAAGACGGATCGATTTTGATGATCTTGTTCAGATCTTCCAGAGCTTTGTCGTACTCTTTTTGCTGAAACAGAAGCAGTGAACGTTTGTACAGGTACTTCACTTCCTGATCGTTAGCTTTGATTGCATCACCGATATATTTCAACGCATTTTCTGTATCATTTTTATCGGAATAAATCAACCCGATTTCATACAAAGCCGCGTGATTTGCCGGATTCAATTCGTTTGCTTTCTGAAAATCGGCAATGGCCTGTTCCTGTTGCTGCAAGGCGGCATGGCTCAATCCCCTGTTAAAATAAGCCAGTTCAAAATTTGCGTACGCGTTGATCGCCTGTGTGTATTTTTCCACAGCAAGGGGATAATTTTTGGATTGATACGCAACGATTCCTTCGTTGTAAGCTGTTTCAGCCTCCAGGGGCATCTGGCTTTTTAAGGCGTCCAGTTCACTTTGTGTGAGCACTTTAATTTCTTCCTGCCCGGTTGCTGTACCCAGTAAAAAGACAGCTGAGCATACCAATAAGATTTGTTTTCGCATGAAAGATAGCATTTTATGTAGCAAACCAAAGATAATTAAAAATATGAATCTCAACCCTTGTGGTTCCAAAAAGTCTGAAAAAACAAAAACCCCTGCATCGAACGGTACGACGCAGGGGTTTGAGATGCTTTTATTTATGTGGGTTATTTTTTTGCTGTTGTCCCTACAGGTCCGTAGTTGATCAGTTCAACATAAAAGCACAATGCACCGTTCTGATATGCCAGTTCCGACGGAATATACAAGCGGTACTTCCCTCCTTTTTTCAATTGCGGAAATGCCATTGTCCATCCCGGAATTACCGACTGAAGTCCGATCGTCAGCGGCTGTCCTCTGTCGAAAGATGTTTCCAACGTATCACCTGCTGTGCTTGTAAGGATGTAGTGTGCAACCACCTCATCGGATACTGCAGGGGAACCACCTTTTCCTTCCTGGATTGTTTCAATCACAATTCCTCCGTCAATTGTACGTGTGTTTGCCAGTGTTTTCGCTTTATCAAGAAACGGCTTGTCCAGTTCTTTCATTTTTTTCACTTGCGCGGTCTGTACTTCCGTCTGGAATTTTGTCAGCAACGAAGCACGCTCGCCTTTGTCCAGAATCGTATCGCGTTGATTCAACGCATCACGGTAACCGATTGCCAGGTATTTCATGTCAAAATTCTGTAATTGGTCGACTTCTTTCAACATTTGGTACAAACGTGAACCGTTCATTTTTCCGAAACACTCAGATCCTGCTACCCGTTTCGTAGAATCCGGGTTCATGAAATTCATTCCAAATGCATCCACTACCACTTCCTGACACGATGAATAATCTTTGTCATTCAATGATTGTTCAAAACCAACAGCCAATGCACCTAAGTCCAGGATAGCTGCTTCCTGTCCGGCATTCACAATCGGCGCTGCGAAATCAGCCCCCAATGCATACGACAATTTTTGTTTTTCCGATTCGAAGGTTACTACTTCTTCTTGTTTTTCTCCACTGCATGCCAGCAACAAAGCAACCGGCAACACGAACATAAATCCTTTTTTCATCTTATTTAAAATCTAATAATTCAACATCAAAAATCAAAGCCATATAGGGTTGGATTACTCCTCCCGGAGCATTGGATCCGTACGCTAATTCCTGTGGGATGTACAAACGGTACTTTGAACCTTTCCGCATCAACTGCAATGCTTCCGTCCATCCCGGAATTACCTGGTTCACACCAAACGTTGCCGGTGTCCCTCTCTGAACGGAACTGTCGAATACCGTTCCGTCGATCAATGTTCCGTGGTAATGTACTGTCACCTGGGATGTTGGGCCCGGATGCGCACCTTCTCCTTCATTTAATACTTCATACTGCAGCCCTGTAAGCGTGGTTTTCACCCCGTCTTTTTTAAAGTTTTCGGACAAGAAAGCCTCTCCCGCTGTTTTGTTTACAGCAAATTGTTGCTGCATTGCAGTCTGCATATATTGTTGGATGATTGCGTTTGCTTGTTCCGGTGTAAACTTCAATTCTTTCCCCTGGAACACATCTTCAACTGCTTCTGAAAAAACATCAATGGAGAGATTGCCAAGATTTTGCTGCATCAGACTCTCTGCGATACTCATTCCTACACAGTAACTAACCGCATTTAATTCTTCACTCATTCTTTTAAATTTTGAGACAAATGTAACGACAAATTATTGATAAATAAGTTCATTTAGCGGAACAATCCGCAAACATTTTTGATCTTTTTGTGATTTATTCAATTCTTATCTCTATCTTTGTGCCGTCCAAAAGTGGACTACATAATAATTATTAAATAATATTGGCATGTATTTAAATACAGAAAAAAAGAAAGAAATCTTCGCTAAACACGGAGGTGCTGAAACAAACACAGGTTCAGCGGAAGGTCAGATTGCATTGTTCTCATTCAGAATTTCGCACTTGACTGAGCACTTGAAGAAAAACAGACACGATTTCGCAACGCAACGCGCACTGCAATTGTTGGTTGGTAAGAGAAGAAGTCTTTTGGATTATTTGAAGAAAAAAGATATCGAAAGATACCGTTCTATCGTTAAAGAATTAGGATTACGTCGTTAATTCTTACGTTAGTAAATTTATTGAAGAGGGGACATCGATTTCGGTCGGATGTCCCTTTTTTCGTTAATTTGTAAATAAATAAAAAATGAATATAGGAATCAAAAAGTCCATCATTACCGGAGGAAAGGAAATTTCCATTGAAACGGGAAAACTGGCTAAACAAGCCGATGGTTCGGTAGTGTTACGAATGGGCGACACCATGATTTTGGCAACAGTAGTAGCTGCCAAAGAAGCAAAGGAAGGGGTAGATTTCCTTCCGTTAACTGTAGACTATAAAGAAAAATTCGCTGCCGCGGGTCGAATCCCCGGAGGTTTTTTCCGAAGAGAGGCACGTCCTTCTGAACGGGAAATCCTGGTGATGCGTATTGTCGACCGTGCGCTACGTCCGCTTTTCCCGGATGATTATCACGCAGAAGTGCAATTAATGATGCAATTGATCTCGTATGACGGGATCAATAGCCCGGATGCATTGGTAGGTTTTGCCGCTTCAACTGCAATTGCGGTTTCTGACATTCCGTTCAACGGACCAATGTCCGAAGTACGTGTCGGTCGTATTAATGGTCAGATGATCATCAACCCAACATTGCAAGAGCAGGAAGTATCCGATTTTGATATCATTGTTGCCGGTACTGCGAAGGACATCAACATGGTAGAAGGTGAAATGAAAGAAATTTCTGAGGAAGAAATGGTTGAAGCAATCAAATTAGCTCACGAAGAAATTAAAAAACACTGTCAGTTCCAGTTGGATTTAGCTGCTGAAATCCCTGCAGCAAACCCGAAAAGAGAATATTCACACGAAACACACGACGAAGAATTCCGTAAAAAATTATACGATTTTGCATTCGAAAAATGTTGTGCTGTTGCGCGTCAGGGATTGGCTTCTAAAGAAAAGCGTGCCGAATTATTTGATGCTGTGAAAGAAGAGTTCAAAGCTCAGTTTACAGAAGAAGAACTGGAAACATACAGCCCGTTCATCGGCCCTTATTTCAAGGAAACAATGAAAAAAGCGGTTCGTACTGTAATGTTGGACGAAAGTATTCGTCTGGACGGACGTAAATTTGATGAAATCCGTCCGATCTGGTCAGAAGTAGATTACTTGCCATCCGCTCACGGTTCTGCGATTTTTACACGTGGAGAAACACAAGCGTTGATGTCATTGACATTGGGAGGAAAAATGGATGAGCAAATGATTGACGATGTAACGTTCGCAGGAACTGTTCCATTCATGTTGCATTACAACTTCCCGCCGTTCTCAACAGGAGAAGCACGTCCGATCAGAGGAACTTCCCGTCGTGAGATCGGTCACGGAAACCTGGCATTGCGTGCGTTGAAACCGGTTTTACCTGCTGATAACGCATACACGATTCGTCTGGTTTCTGAAATTTTGGAATCCAACGGTTCTTCTTCCATGGCAACGGTTTGTTCCGGAACATTGGCACTGATGGACGGTGGTGTTCAAATCACAGCACCTGTATCCGGAATTGCAATGGGATTGGTTGCTGACGGGGGTAAATTTGCCGTTCTTTCTGACATTTTAGGAGATGAAGATCACTTAGGTGACATGGACTTCAAAGTATGTGGTACCGCAAAAGGAATCACTGCTTGCCAGATGGATATCAAGGTTGACGGATTGCCTTACGAAATCTTAATTAAAGCATTGAATCAGGCAAAAGCAGGACGTTTACATATTTTGAATAAAATCATTGAAACGATTGCTCAACCAAATCCTGATTTCAAACCGCATACACCACGTATCGAAGCATTCAACGTTCCGAACGATACCATCGGTGCAATTATCGGACCTGGAGGAAAAATCATTCAGCAATTGCAGAAAGACACGAAAACAACCATTACCATCGAAGAGTTGGCAACAGGTGAAGGTCGTGTGCAAATCATGTCCAACAACGGAGATGACATGGCAGAAGCAATTCGCAGAATTAAATTGATTGCTTTCCCTCCTCAGGTTGAAGAAGGTGCAGAGTACGAAGGAAAAGTAAAAGGAATCAAAGAATTCGGATGTTTCGTGGAAATTCTTCCCGGAACAGACGGGTTGATTCACATTTCCGAGTTCTCATGGGAGAAAGTAGCGAAAATGGAAGATGTAGTAAAAGAAGGAGACGTATTGAAGTTTAAAGTTGTCGGAAAAGATCCGAAAACGAAAAAATGGAAATTGTCCCGTAAAGTTTTATTGCCGAGACCGGAAAAAACAGAGGCGAATTAATCTTCGTCTGACGGTATAAAGAGAAAGGGAATGCATGTTTTGTATTCCCTTTTTTGTTTCTCTGTCACTGAATTTTGAAACCATCGCACTTTTCATTACCTTTGCACGGTCAAAACAAACAATCATGGCAAATAAAAGAGATATTAAGAAAATCGTAAACAGTGTTATTTTTGACATTGTTGAGGAAAGTTACTCCGTTCAATTGTTCAACGAAAGCAAAGCAGAGGCCAGTAACAAAATCATTGATGCAGCAGCAACCGTTCAGGACGAATTATTGAGCAGAATCAGCCAGGCAAAATCAAAAGCGGATTTCAAGTCTATTTATGCTGATTTTGAGAGCAAAACAGACGAGCTGTACGATCAGGTAAATAAATTGTAAGAGAAATCTTCATTTTTTTAGGTCAAGGTTATTGTAGAATTAAATTTTATTGTTAGCTTTGCCCCCGCAATTAGGTCAAAACACTGTTGTTTTGAGGGAACGTTGTGAAACTGTCCCATGGTGTAACTGGCAACACGTCTGATTTTGGTTCAGAAGAGTCTAGGTTCGAGCCCTAGTGGGACAACAGATTAAATCCTCGGTTTTCACCGGGGATTTTTTTTATTGTATTATCTTTCCTGAAAATTCCTAAAAAATAAGATATTTGTTTTCGGCAATGAAAACAAGTAGTATTGTTTAAAATATTACGAACCAGAAGCATAATTGTCTTAATTCATTTTGAAAATATGAAAAAAACAGTACTTATAGCTTGTTTGATACTGTCAGACATAATTGCATTACAAGCACAGGAAATTTTTGAAGATACGAATAACCTATATGGCCTCAAAGATAAAACCGGAAACATCATCGTTTCCGGAAAATATGATGATGCTAATGATTTCTCCGAAGGTGTAGCTCTAGTAAGGTTAAATGGGAAATATGGTTACATTGATCAAACAGGCAAAGAAATAATACCGTTGAAATATGACGGCGCAGATAAGTTTCAGGAAGGTTTGGCAGGAGCTGCGATTATTGACAAGGAAGAACAACGTCGTAAATATGGTTTTATCGACCAAACGGGAGAAGTAATCATTCCATTGAAATATCACACAGTAGAATATTTTTCAGATGGTTTAGCGGCAGTAAAATTGGATGGTAAATGGGGGTTTGTGGATAAGACAGGGAAAGAAATCATCCCACTGAAATACAAATATGTAGGGTATTTTTATGACGGCTTGGCAGTTGTACAACTAAACGATAAATTTGGTATTATCGATAAAACAGGAAACGAAGTAATTCCTTTGATATATAGTAAATTACGGGGTTTCAGTGGAGAATTTGCTGCTGTAAAACTAAATGATAAATGGGGCTTTGTTGACAAAACAGGGAAAGAAGTTATTCCAATTCAATACGATGAAGTTTGGGACTTCGGGGAAGGTTTCGGGAGAGTAAAACTTAACGGAGAATGGATCGTTATTGATAAAACAGGAAAAAAGGTAATGTAACTGGGGCATTAACAAATGATATTTTAATCCTAAATTTGGTTGTGTTGTTCACTCCGTTGAGTTATTCCTATTAAAAATGTGGTCATCTAACTTGTTTAAATTATCTGAAAAACCAAATCCCGAAATCGTCGATCTCTTGACGGAGGTGACACTCGGAACAACAGGTGTACGCTACAAACATTTAGATACGGCCAAACGCGTAACACAAATAGATCATCCTTTATTTTTTTACATACAGCGACAGCAAAAAGTGTTGGGCAACATCACCTTTTGCCGACGAAACCAAGATTGGTACATCCGCTATTTTGCATTCAGAACAAGTCTCCAGCGATCTACGGATACAAAAACGGAAGACAAAAGCAATAGCTTACTGAAAACGGAAATAGAACGCTTTTTCCAGTCAGCAATCAAAGGTGATGTGGATGGAAATGACGTCAGCCATTTATATGCCTACATTGATCCGAAAAATGATCGAAGTAAATGGATGAGCAGGAATTTCAATTTCCAAACGGTAGCTCAGCTTTCCACACAAACATTCAGCCGGTTGTTTGCCCGAAAATCTTCCCGATTTAAGATCATTGACGCTACAGATAATGAAATGCAGCAACGCATTTGCCAGGTGTTTCAGCACCATGCATTCTTTTTCGAGTACTATCTGGATAAAGATCCGTTTGCTGTCATTGAAAATGAACAGGGAGAAATCGTTGCTTTTTCAAGAATCTCAACGGCTCATTGGCGCATTGAAAGCTTAGGCGGTAAATGGGGTGAACAGAAAGCAAAATTAGTGAGCAAACTCCCTGTTTTAAACAGGTTGGTCAATCCGGAAAAACATACATTTGTTGTCCCCGATTCCGTTTGGATAAAAGACAATGATCCGGTCCTATTGACCGAATTGTTTGAAAGTCTGATTGCACATACCCAAGCCAATATGCTCATCTGGTGGGTAGACAATAAGGAATTACTGTATCAGGAAACAAAATACCGCGTCAAATGGGGACCTTTACATCCGATTTTGGGAGTATCGCAGGTAGATGTTGTATGCCGTTCAAAAACAGGAAAAGCGGAAGCATTAACGAATCCGTTGTATGTAGTGGCAATAGATGCTATTTGATGTGTGTACGGTTTCATCAAAATTTTAAATCGACTTATTGAAACAATAGATGACATCCTCAATGAAGGTGAGATGTTTATCTGTGTAACTCTAACTGCGCATACCTCTTTTCCAGTGCTTCTTTATAAGCACATTTCATTTCATCCGACAGAAAGGAACGGTTGATCCATTCCAATGCTTTTGAATAGTTGTTGATCATTCGTTTAAAAGTTCCGTCTATTTGTTTTTTTGTCAATCCTAATCCTGTTCCCAGATTTACAAAATGATCCTTTCTTAATTTCTTTCTTTTCCCGGATAATGTTAAAGCCAACTCATCATGATCCGCAGGATTTACAATGGTAACATTCAACAAATCATAAGCTGGAGCCAATATCCATCCGGATGAACCTTCAATCATTGAAAAGTTCTTCAGATGCATATCATTGTTACCTGTTAAAAACGAAAATAAGGCCAGTTCAAAGTAAAAAATCTTATCCAGGAGTGTGTTACTGGAGTAATTATCCAGCGCTTTGCCGACTTTCTCCATGGAGCTCCTGTACTTATCAAATGATTCCGTAATTTGAAACATATCAATCATATGAATCTTTTCTCCGGTTTCCATTCGGTCGACACGTTTGGTGATGTAAGATAATTCTCCGGAAGCCAATCGAATCAATGAGGAAGGAACTACGCGAATTCCAAACGCTTCTGCAATCCGCATGGTGACATGTTCATTTGCAGGCATTTCAGGAAACCGATCCAAAGGTGGTTTGAAGATATAATTTCCACCCAATGCACCAACGACGGTTAATCGGGCACCTGATTTCTCTTTTGTTGCTTTTACAACTGACATAGACAGTTTGGGCTGGACACCCGGAACCGCTACACTCATTTCCACGACATTTTTTGCCAATTCATCCATTTGATCCAATGAATAGTCGATTGTGGGCAAGGAGGAAGTTCCAAAGAATGCCATAACACATTTTTCGTGAAAATCCTGATGTGAGTCAACGGGATTATAACAATACAAACATTTATTCGCCATCTTCTGCAGGTATTGGTTCAACACTTACTGCTCCAATACAGTTTTTACAGCATGCGAGGAGCAATCCCATTCGGTCATTCGGATTTATTTTCCAGCTTTTAGCAGCAATGTCCAGTAGCCAACCTTCCGGGATGAGACCTTCGAAGAAAGGAAATAATCGTTTTTCTGTATAGGGTTTATCGGTTACCGGCATGGTAAACGTAATGAAATCTTCGGGATGTTCTTTCACATAACTCAGATCGTACTGAAATACGTATTCCCCTTCATTGGTTTCAGTGATTGTTCCTGCCAGGCGATCTTTGTAGTATACTTTTCCTTGTCTCACACTTCAATATCATTACTTTTTACCGGAGCTAATTCGTGACCGAACATACTTAACACCAGGTTAACCTTATCCATATTCAAATTTGTTCTACCTTGCTCTATTTTACGAATAACTGTAAGTGCTACACCTGCACGTTCTGCAAATTCCTCCTGAGTAAGATTGACCTCTTTTCTACGTTCTTTGACAAATACTGCTAACTGTTTCATTATATGCTTTTAAATATAGTAACAAACAAATATACTAAATTATATGTAAAAGAATATAATTTATTTTTTAAATCTACTTTTATATGCATTAACATATAAAAAAATTGCAATTCTCTACTTCCTCCTTTGGAGGAGGATTGAGGAGGAGGACATCTTCAGCAAGATAAAAAACAGGTATTTACACCTGAAAATCAATTGATAATTATTGGTAGTATTGCCAGATAAATTCACCTGAATGACACTGACAACACAACTCCAGCAACCGATTACATCCATTGACCAGGTAATTGATGAACTCAACAACATCATTGAATGGAGCATCCGGCACAACAGCCGGATTGGTTATTTTGCCGTTTTATACCACCGGGTTACCTGCCGCATTAAGGAAGGAATTGAACGTGGGGAATTTGAAGACGGAAAACGCATGGAGCGGTTGGACATTCTGTTCGCTACGCGCTACATCCATGCATGGCAGGAATGGACGAACCACAAAACACCCACACAAAGTTGGGAAGTGGCATTTGAAGCAACAAAAAATACGTCTACCATCATCTTGCAACACATGCTGTTGGGAATCAATGCGCACATCAACCTGGATCTGGGCATCGCTACGAATGAAACCATGCAACAACAGCCCTGTATCGAAGGAATTCTCCACGACTTTGACACCATTAATTCCATCCTGGCCTCACTCGTGGATGAAGTAGAAAAGGACCTGAGTAAAGTTTCCCCGATGATCTGGCTGGTGCAAAAATTCGGAAAAGGGTATGAAGATAAACTGGCGACTTTCAGCATTGACATCGCGCGAACAGGTGCCTGGTACTTCGGTTGCATGCTGCACGTTGCGGAAGAAGACAACTCACTCATCCAAACCCGGGATCAATCCATTGCAGCACTCGGGCAAAATCTGGCCAAACCGAAGAGTAAAATACTGAGAACCTTGGTGTGGCTGGCAAGTCTCTTTGAACGGGGAAAACCAAGCGAGGTCATTGAAAAATTGCGGTATGTCGTCAAAGCCGCAGCGGAAAAAAGTGTGGAGAAGATGGATTTTTCGTATGTTAAACAACACTAACTATAACACCATTAAGGCATCACATTCTTCAATTTCAGTTTGTACTTTTCCAGCTTTAATGTCCGGTTGGATAACTTTTCCTCCACCTCTATCAACTCTGCTTGATTGTCAGAAACGGCTTCGTTCAATTCCTTGATTTTTGCCGTGAACTTTTCAACCTTTTTTGCATCTTTTGTGATGGATTTCTTCAGTTTTCGTTGATCCTTCATTAAATCTTTTACAACATCTTCCGTATCATCTACCAACTCCTGGTAATAATTTGGAATGTATGTTTGAAGAAAGGTTGAAAAAATCGTCTTCAATTGTTGAAATGCCTCGGGATGCTCATTCGGATCAATATATACTTCCTATCCGTAGGAAGCAAATACTTTCATTTGAGATCCATTCGCATCTGGTACAATCTCGGTGTAAAAATCCAATGCATTCGGAGAAATGGCCGGAAGCGTTACTTTCTTTGCACTCAACACATCTTTATTCGAAAGAAATCCGATACCTTTTAATTTAAAATCGTATTTCTCTTTTAGAAAATCCCGCCAGGCCTTTTTAAGCGTTTTCGGCTCCGGGTCGACATAAACCAATAAGCATGGGCGCAATTTATCAGCATGTTCAATCGTCGACTCTACGGGAACAAGGTTTTGTGCATGGGTAGTTCCCTGAAAAATAAAAAGGACTGACAATAAAAAAGATATAATTATGTATTTCATTGGAATATGGTTTTAATAAAATTTGATTTGCATTTAATATACAAAAAAGAACGCGAACATCCTAATTTATCTCCTGTTCAACGGTGTATAGATGTGGTCAACCCATTGTCTGCTCATCATGAAGAAATACCGGTTTATAAAAATTTCACTACATTCACACCTCAAATTTCTGATTGCAATGAAAAAGTTTTTATTTGTCGCCTTGTGCAGTAGTATGATGGCAAATGCTCAGGAAGTTCTCACTCCGGAGCGAATGATGGATTTCAAACGATTGAGCGGAGGCACCGTTTCACCGGACGGTAAGTATTTCCTGTATTCCCAGACAACGGTAAATGTTGCGGAAAACAAGGGCAATGCAGACCTATATGTCATTGATTTGGCAACAAAGACCACAAAACAGTTGACCGCTACTCTATTTTCAGAGTTTGAAGCGCAATGGGCCGGAAAGAACACGATTTACTTTCTGTCAACAGAAAGTGGGAACGTCGATATCTGGAAAATGAATGCGGATGGTTCGAATAAATCAAAAGTTTCGGACATAAAAGGAATAGACGGATTTAAAATTTCTTCCGACGAACAAACCGTTATCACGTTACAATCGGTACAGATCCGTAAAACAATCAACGAAGAATATCCGGATCTGCCAAAAGCTAACGCACGTGTGGAAAACGACTTGTTGTACCGTCACTGGTCCAGTTGGGACGATTACAAAGTAGATCACCTGTTCTATTATTCTGTTGCAAACGGGAAAATCAGTGGTGAAGGAACCGATTTACTGAAAGGCGAAGCATACAATGCTGCACTCCCTCCATTTGGTGGCTTGGGGAGTGTCACATTCACACCTGATAACCAGGCAGTGGTCTATTCAACGAAAAAAATGGCAGGGAAAGCATTCGCAACTTCCACCAACAGTGAACTGTACAGGGTTGAATTGAAAACCGGTGCAACATCTTGTATTACCTGTGACGGCAACTTCCAGGGATATGACAATCACCCTGCATTTTCTTCCAAAGGAGATTTAGCATGGTTAAGTATGGAACGCAATGGATTTGAAGCAGATAAAAACGACATTCTTGTAAAAACAGCTACGGGGGGAATTAAAAACCTGACACATAAGACCGACATTACAGTTGCGGATTACGCCTGGCACCCGGATGGAAGCAAAATTCTGTTTCTCGCACCGACAAAAGGAACGGAGCAATTGTTTGAGGTAATTCTGGCAAGTGGTGAAATCCGTCAACTGACAACCGGACAGCACGATTACATCAGTCTGTCCCCTTTCGGTAATTTTATCTATGCAGGACGCCAATCAATGGTTTCTCCGGTTGAATATTTTGCTGTTGAAGTGATCAAAGGGAAAAAAGGAGCTGTTACAACAACTGCCACACAACTTACGAATGCCAATACGGAATTGTTAAGCAAACTGGCAAAACCAACTGTTCAGGAAAAATGGGTGAAAACATCCGATGGAAAAGACATGTTGGTGTGGATGGTATTACCACCGAATTTTGACGCCAATAAAAAATACCCGACATTGTTGTACTGTCAGGGAGGCCCTCAAAGTCAGGTGAGTCAATTTTTTTCGTACCGCTGGAACCTGATGCTGATGGCATCGCAAGGATATGTTGTTGTTGCTCCCAACCGTCGCGGACTTCCCGGGTTCGGACAAGAGTGGAACGATGCCATTTCAAAAGACTGGGGCGGGCAACCGATCACCGATTATTTATCTGCCATTGATGCAGCTACGGAATTACCATACGTCGATAAAAACCGTCTGGGTGCAGTCGGTGCATCTTACGGAGGATATTCCGTATACATGCTGGCGGGTGTCCATCAAAAACGTTTCAAAACATTTGTTGCACACTGCGGATTGTTCAACCTGGAAAGCTGGTACGGAATGACGGAAGAATTATTCTTTGCACACTGGGATGTCGGAGGACCGTACTGGGATCCTTCCAATAAGGAAATGTATGCAAAAAACTCTCCGCACCGTTACGTACAAAACTGGGATACTCCAATCATGGTGATCCACGGAGGAATTGATTTCCGGGTACCGGAAGCGGAAGGAATGCAAGCCTATCAGGCAGCGCAATTGAAAGGAATTAAAAGCCGGTTTTTACACTTTCCGACCGAAGGTCACTGGGTATTGAGTCCGCAAAATGGATTGGTATGGCACCGGGAATTTTTTAAGTGGTTGGCAGAAGATCTGAAACCGTAAGTTTCTGGCAAAATACTTGGTTACGAATAATTGTAGAATTCAAATAATCACAACATGAATAAAATAACTTTCTTTTTATTTTTATTGATCGGGTCAGTTTCCTTTGGTCAGAAGGATTTGACTTTACCGGAAGCTGTAACGGAGCAGTACCGCAAATTTTATCCGGAACAACCGGTTTTCTTTCAGTGGATTCCGGAAAAAACGGAATACACGTATTTGAAAGGATATGTGACACTGGCAAAATCAAGTGTGGGGGCAAAAAGTGATGAGGACTGGATGTCCATTGCAGATGTCAACAAACTGGCAGGTGTCAAGTTCGGTTGGTTCTCCGGATTCGAATGGTTGAATGCCAATGAATTCATGATCAATAACGAGCAGGACTTCGTGAAAGTAAACCCGACAACAAAAACAGTTTCGGTAGTAAACACGATAGCTGAAAACGGGGAAAACGCACTGGTTTCTACTGCTTCAAACTATGTAGCGTATACGATTGAAAACAATGTGCACATTTCTCTTGGTAAAGACAATGCCGTTCAGGTAACCAATTTCAAGGATAAAAATATCGTTTCCGGACAAGCAATTGCACGCAGTGAGTTTGGTATTTCAGGTGGTTTATTCTGGTCGCCAAACGGGAAAATACTGGCATTTTATCAGAAAGACGAAACAGAAGTACACGATTATCCATTACTGGACATTACTGAAACTCCTGGTGCGCTGAAATCCATCAAGTACCCGATGGCCGGACAAAAATCAGAAAAACCAAAGGTGGGAATTTACAATACGGGAACAAAAAACCTCGTGTATATTTCCCCAAAAGGAGCTTCAGATGATTACCTGACCAATGTAACATTTACACCGGACAATAATTATGTTGTCATTGCAGAAGTAAACCGCGATCAGAATCACATGTGGTTGAATGTATACGATGCCAATACGGGAGCATTTGTCCGCACCTTGCTGGAAGAAACAAGTGACAAATGGGTAGAACCGGAACATCCGGCGTTTTTCCCGGTCACAACTTCCAACAACTTTGTATGGATTTCGGAAAAAGACGGATTCAACAATTTGTATTACTACGATTTCAACGGGAAATTAATCAGTCAGCTGACCGCGAATAAATTTGTGGTAAAAGATATCTTGACTGCAAAAGGAGGGAAAATCTATTTTTCAGCAACCGGAGAAAATCCATTGAATACGTTAGTATACACAGTTGATTTGAAAGGAAAACAAACATTGTTGACCAAAACAGAAGGAACACACGATGTTGCGGTTTCTTCCAACGGGGCATTGTTTTACGATGGTTACTCCAACCATTCAACGCCATTTGAAGCAAACATCTATACATTGACAGGTAAGCTGGCAAAACACATTTCCACGGCAGCCAATCCATTGGCGGATTACAAAATCGGAACAACGGAAATCGGTTCCATCACGGCAAAAGACGGAACAAAATTGTACACACGTCTGATCAAACCCAGCAATTTTGATGCTGCTAAAAAATACCCCGTACTCGTATATGTTTACGGAGGACCACATGCACAGATGATCACCAATTCATGGTACGATGGTGCTTCGTTGTGGATGAACTGGCTGGCAGAGCAAGGATACTTGGTGTTTACTGTTGACAACCGCGGATCTGCAGAACGAGGATTTGCATTTGAGTCGCAGATTCACCGTCAATTGGGAACGGTAGAAATGGAAGATCAGTTGTCGGGAGTAGACTACCTGAAATCACTTGGGTATGTAGATGGAAACAGAATCGCCGTTCACGGATGGTCATTCGGAGGATTTATGACCACATCGTTGTTGTTGCGTCACCCGGATGTGTTTACATGTGGTGTTGCCGGAGGACCTGTAACCGACTGGAAATATTATGAAATCATGTACGGTGAGCGCTACATGGACCGCCCGGAACAAAATGAAAAAGGATACGAACAGGCGAGTTTGCTGACACATGCCAAAAACCTGAAAGATGAATTGTTATTGATTCACGGAACGGTTGATGATGTTGTTGTGATGCAACACAATTTAGCACTGGTAAAGAAATTCGTTGACCTGGGGATTCAGATGGAATTCTTCCCTTATCCGATGCACCCGCATAATGTCATGGGGAAAGACAGAGTTCACCTGATGGAAAAAGTATTAAAATTTGTCATTGAACACAATAAGTAACTGCAGGATTTGAATCAAATTCGAATGCATCATAAAGGGTTTCAACACAATAGGTTGAGGCCCTTTTTAATTTTCAACAACCACGTACGTAAAATGCCATATTTTTTCACTTTCATATCCATTCTTTTCCTGTTTTACGTATTTTAGCATCGAAAACTAGCTCGGTAGAAAACTACACATGAACAAATACTCTTTACTCCTTACAACGCTTGTTGGAATTTTTTCGGTCGTTGATTTATTTTCGCAATGCACTGCAGATGCAGGATCAGACGCAACTATTTGTTCCGGAGGATCTGCGTCACTCGGAGGATCTTCTTCCGGTACAGGAACTCTGACCTATTCCTGGTCTCCTGCCACGGGATTGAGTTGTGCTGATTGCCCCAATCCAACTGCTTCACCAACAATCACGACGACTTACACATTAACAATCACAGATGAAGACGGATGTTCCACTTCCGATAATGTTCAGGTGATTGTCAATCCCTTACCGGATGCTTCATTTGCTTTTTTACCTAACAACGTGTGTGCAAATGTTCCCGTCTCTTTTGCTGCCAATTCAGTTGTAGGTGGCAACAGCTACTCCTGGAATTTCGGAAATCCCGCATCCGGTGTGTCCAATACATCCACCGCTCCGAATGTAATCCGGGAATTTGTTTCCTACGGAACCACCAATGAAACATTCAATGTGGCATTGACCGTAACGGATGTCAACGGTTGCCAGACAACAACGACACAACCGGTTACCATCAACAGTCTTCCACAAGCAGCATTGATTGATCCGCTCGCAGATTACAAGAACTGCGATGGTACCAATTTCAACATGACGGTTTACGACATGACGACACATCCCGGAACAAATTACCAGATCATCTGGGGAGACGGATCTGCGAATTTTAACAGTACTTCTCCGCCAACCGGAGGAACATCACATACCTACACAACAGCAGATATTTTTGACATGTATTACATTGTCAGTACTGCCAACGGATGTGCCGATACAGCTCACTACGTTGTTTCCAACATTACCAACCCCGCTATCGGTGCCGCCAATCCGGGAGCAACAACAGGATGCGGACCGATTACGTTGTGCTTTCCCCTGTCCAATTATGCAACCAATCACCCTTCAACCTATTATATCATCGATTACGGAGACGGTTCCCCCATTGACACCATTCAGCATGCCAGCCTTCCTCCTGAAATTTGTCACACCTATACCGCCACGTCTTGCGGAAGACCGGGAAATGCATTTACATTTATCATCCAGGCAGAAAATCCATGTGATTTGTCTGTTGCAAGTATCAACCCCATTCGTGTCTATACTGCTCCACAGCCTAATTTTACCGCTCCGCCAAGAGCTTGTGTGAATACAAGTGTTCAGTTTATCAACAGTTCAACTGCCGGTTTTAATTCTTCCTGCCAGTCAACTACGTTGTATCAATGGAATTTCGGAGACGGTACGATTACCACATTTTCTCCCATTCAAAGCAATCCTACACATGTGTACACCACTCCCGGAACATACACCGTTACACTTACCACTCAAAATGCCTGTGGTTCACATACACTTTCCCGCGTGATTTGTATTGAAGCCGTTCCGAACCCTGAATTTTCAATGAATCCTGCTGTTGGTTGTATCCCGTTTACATCAACAGTAGTAAACAACAGCGATATTTCCAACATGTGTCAGTACAGCATCAACTGGCAAATGACTAACTACAATACGTCTTGCCCGGCGACTCAAAACTGGGCGTATGCAAACGGAACCAATACTTCTTCCTGGGAACCTCAACTGACATTTTCATCTCCCGGAAACTATACCCTGCGATTGCAAATGACCAATACATGTGGTACGTTTTACGAAAGTACGGTTATCCAGGCACAGGATGTTCCACGCATTACACTTCCTGCTGTCGGTCCGATTTGTGAGGGGGAAAGTATTAACCCAACCGTGACTGCGAATGACTGTTATGCACCTGTCACTAATTATAACTGGAGCTTTCCGTCAGGAACACCGGGAAATTCTACCACTCAGGTACCAGGGAGTATTCAGTACCCCGATGCAGGAAGTTATACGATTTCCGTAGCAGCGACAAATGCTTGCGGGACTGTCAATGCAAGCAGGCCATTGATTGTCAATGAACCTCCTGTCGCAAATGCCGGTCCGGATGCCGCTTTTTGTTCCGGCGGAAATGCACCTATCGGAAGTGCCCCTGTTGGAGGAGTGAGCTATCAATGGAATCCTGCAACAAATTTGTCCGCTTCCAATCAATCAAGTGTGACTGCAAATCCTGTTAATACAGGAACTGCTCCGGTCAATTTTACGTATGTGCTGACAGCCTCAACCTCCCCAACCTGTCTTTCAAGAGATACGGTCGTTGTGACCGTCAATCCGATTCCGGTGCTTTCGGTTAACAATCCTGCCATCTGTTTAGGTGAATCCGTTCAGCTGAATGCAACTGCAGCGACTCCACCTGTTGATTTTGTGTGGACTACCAACCCGGGGCTCTCTTGTACGAACTGTCCGAATCCCGAGGTCAGTCCGACGGGATCAACCACTTATTCCGTTACCGGAACCAATTCATACGGTTGTCCGGCTACCGTTTCAAGTACTGTCACCGTGAATCCGCTTCCGGTTGTGAATGCAGGGCCAGATCAAACAGTCTGTGATCAACCCATTCCATTTAACCTCACAGGAGCGCCTGCAGGCGGAACCTGGTCAGGTAGTCCGAATGTAACACCGACAGGAACGTTTACTCCAAATGGTCCCGAAACAGCTAACATTGTCTACAGTTATACCAATCCTACAACAGGATGTGAAAATTCAGACACATTGTTGCTGACCGTTACTCCTCCTGTTGTTCCGGTTTTCAACCCTACTCCTTCTGTTTGTATCAATTCAGGTAGTGCAAATCTAACTACACTTTTTGCACCGAATCCGGCAGGTGGAACCTGGTCGGGAACAGGTGTTTCAGGGATCAATTTTAATCCTGCAACGGTAGGAGCAGGAACACATACCTTGAGTTATAATTATGGTTCGGGAACATGTCTGGTATCATCTACCGTCGATATCATTGTTCATCCGCAACCTGTCATCACCGCTACGGATGCAATCATTTGCGCAGGAGAAACAACAGGACTTTCTGTAACAGGAGCCGGAACTGGAGGAACATACACATGGACTCCCGCAACCGGTTTGTCTTGTACAGATTGTGACACCCCGACAGCAAATCCGACAGCAACAACAACATATACCATTACCGGAACCAATGAATTCGGATGTTCTTCCACAGCTACTCCAACGGTAACAGTGAATCCGCTTCCGGTTGTGAATGCAGGGGCCGATCAGGTGATGTGTAATCAACCGATTCCGTTTAACCTCACAGGAACACCAGCAGGAGGTACCTGGTCAGGCAGTCCGAATGTAACACCGACAGGAACGTTCACTCCAAATGGAGAAGAGATTGTTTCATTGGCGTATACTTACTCAAATCCCACAACAGGATGTGGGCGTTCCGATACCGTTGTCATCACCGTTTCTGCTCCGGTTACACCAACAATCACTCCGCTGGACAGTTTGTGCGTAAATAACGCTGCTGTCGTTCTCGGAACATTCTTGAATGCTTCTCCAACAGGTGGTGTATTTAGTGGAACAGGTGTGAGTGGTACTACATTTAATCCGCTCAATGCAGGTGTCGGACAACATGAAATTATTTATACGTATGGGAGTGGTACCTGTACAACCAGCGACACAGCAACGATTGAAGTAAATGCCGTTCCCAACCTGACAACAACAGGAGATGTAATTTGTTTCGGAGAAACAGCCTCTATTTCCGTCACAAGTTCAGAAGCATCTACTTCCTATACCTGGTCACCTGCTGCAACGCTATCCTGCGGCAACTGTGCAACTTCAGATGCTGTACCTGTTGCTACCACAACATACACGGTAACAGGAGTTACGCTTTCCGGATGCCAGAACACTGCCAGTGCAACGGTAACTGTAAATCCACTCCCTGTTGTGAATGCAGGCAGCGATCAAAACTTATGTGATCAGCCAATTTCAGTACAATTGACGGGTACTCCGGCAGGTGGAACATGGTCGGGCAGTCCGAACATAACTGCTTCGGGTTCATTTACACCCAACGGAACAGAAAATGCAACGATCATATACACTTTCACGACTACTGCAACAGGTTGCCAAAATACAGATACGGTACTGATTTCCGTAGCGCCTCCTGTATTCCCTGTTTTCAATACTGGTATTGAAGTGTGTGTCAATGAAGGAATTGTGAATCTGAATACATTATTTGCTCCGAATCCTGCGGGAGGAACCTGGTCAGGAACAGGCGTTTCAGGTGTGAATTTTAACCCGGTAACAGCAGGAGTAGCAGCACATACTCTCAACTACACCATCGGAGCAGGAACCTGTCAAACCGTTACACCCGTTACGATTACTGTTCACCCTGAACCTGTTATTACCGCTTCCAATGAAGTCATTTGTTTGGAAGAATCTATTGTCTTAACTGCAACTGGTGCGGGAACAGGAGGAACATACACATGGACTCCCGCAACTGGTTTGTCATGTGACGATTGTGACAATCCGACAGCAAGCCCTTTAACAACCACAACATATAGCATTACCGGAATCAATGCGTTCGGATGCTCAGCAACCACAACGGCAACAGTGACCGTAAATCCATTGCCTGCAGTAAATGCAGGAAGTGATACAACCTTGTGTAATCAACCGATCGGAGTACAATTTGAAGGGACGATTGCAGGGGGAACCTGGTCGGGAGCATCGATTTCAACGACCGGCGTTTTTACACCAAATGCTACCGGAACATATACTGTAACCTATACCGTTGTGAATTCGACAACAGGTTGCCAGGATTCGGATGATAAGATCGTTACCATTGTAGAACCGGCAACAGCAGATGCAGGCTTAGATCTTGAAGCATGTATTGACAACAGCACAATCCAGGTGACCGGACAACCGGCAACAGGAACATGGTCGGGAATCAATGTAGATCCGGGGGGGAATTTTTCCATTGCAACGGACGGAACGTATGAACTGGTATATACAAATGGTGCAGGAAACTGCCTAACACGAGACACAATGCTGTTTACTGTTCATCCGTTACCGATAGTCGATGCCGGAGCAGATCACGAATTGTGTATTTCCGAGCCGATGCTTACCCTCACAGGAACACCAAATGGAGGCATATTTACCGGAACGGGAATTACAGACGGAACAGCAGGTTTGTTTGATCCGATTGTTGCGGGAGAGGGTTCATTTGTAATCACCTATACGTATACCAACCCGGCAACAGGTTGTACAAATAGCAATGATCTGACAACAATTGTTCGCCCGTTACCTGTTCCCGGATTTACGGTTGATCCGATTGTTTGTCTGAATACAAACGTTCCGTTTACCAATACCAGCACACTTGTTGATCAATCCGTATGGAATTTCGGAGACGGAGCGACATCCACAGACAATAGCCCATTGCATACGTACACATCGTCAGGAACCTATCCGGTACAATTAATCATCACCACTCAATATGGATGTGTGGATTCAATGACGCAATCAATAGATGTATACATTCCTCCGGTTGCTGTATTTTCCGTAACCCCTGATTCATTGTGCGGACCGTTAACAGCATCCTTTCAGAATAATTCAACGGGGCCGGATGTAACTTATTTGTGGGATTTCGGAAACGGAACTACATCTACAGATCAGCATCCGCCTGCTGTTACGTATCCTGCCGGGGTACTTGCAGATACAACGTATACGATAACATTAACCGTTACCAATTATTGCGGACAAGTATCTACGCAGCAACAGGTTATTGTGATGCCGCAACCTGTTGCTTTGTTCGGAACAGAATACAATAGTTTTTGTTCTCCCTGGACACCTGTCATTGCCAATACCAGTTACGGATTACCGGATGATTTCTTTTGGGATTTCGGAAACGGAACAACGGGCACAAATGCGGATTCTATTTTCCAGTTACCTGTTTATATTGCCGATCCGGATACGACAAGTTATACAATTATGCTGGTTGCCAGCAATGAATGTGGTGTAGACACTGCTTATCATACGATCACTGTTGTGCCGAACAATGTGATTCCCTTCTTCAACACAAGTGTTACACAAGGATGTGCTCCGTTAACCGTCAATTTTACACAGTATACGTTAGGAGGAACCAATTACAATTGGGACCTGGGCGACGGAAATTTCACTTCTGCTTACAGCCCGTCGCATACCTATACACAGCCGGGAACGTACCACGTGTCACTGATGGTCAACAATGGTTGCAGTTATGACACTACAACCGTGACAATCAATGTGTATACCGCGCCTGCAATCGGTTTCAGTTATCAACCGGATTCTGTTTGTGTATTTTCACCTTTCCAGTTTGTGAATGAATCCGATCCGATGATGGGATATGTCTGGAATTTCGGGGACGGAAACACATCCAATCTTTCCACCCCTGTTCATTCCTATTCCAACCCGGGAATATATACGGTTACATTAAGTGGAACTTCTCCCGACGGATTTTGTTCCACTTCACATACGGAAACGATCCAGGTAAACACCCCTCCGGTTGCAGCCTTTGACCTTACACCTCAGACGGGTTGTATTCCATTGCCTGTTCAGTTTACGAATCAAAGTACCGGACACGTTTATTCTACTTGGGATTTCGGGGACGGAAACAGTTCCTCCAACGCCAATCCACAACATACCTATACCTCTTCGGGAATTTTTGTTGTCCGGCTGATTGTACAAGGTCTGAACGGATGTATGGATACAACAACACAATATGTCAATGTCAATCCGTTTCCTATAGCAGATTTTTCTTCACAACCTGTTCTGCTATGCGGACCAAATGAAGATGTACAATTCAGCAATTTATCTTCGGGAGCTGTCGGGTATCAATGGGATTTTGGCGACGGAACAACCTCTTTGCTTGTCAATCCGGCTCATACTTACCAGGCAGTCGGGACATATACTGTGGAACTGATCGCCTCTAATCAATTCGGATGTACAGACACTATTTCCCGGACAATTATTATCCATCAGTCTCCGGTTCCTGCTTTTACGCTTCCTGCATTATTGGGGTGTGAGCATGCAGATCTTGTGTTCAGTTCAACCAGTCTCTATACTGATTCCGTTGTATGGAATTTCGGAGACGGTACAATTACTTCCGGTGAAAATGTAACCTATCATTACACGACTGCCGGCTCTTACATTGTATCCATGACGGTTTACACTAACGCAGGATGCTCAGCTGTATTGACCTCCTCCGTACCGATAGATATTCAACCGGCACCCGACGCCGCCTTTTCATACATTACCAACGACGAAGACGTCACACTTGCCACGGTTATCTTTACCAATCAATCTCAGGATTACGCTTCTTCCCTGTGGGATTTCGGAAATGGTGACAGTTCAACGGAAGACAGTCCGGTATATAATTATTATCAATACAGTGATTTTTATGTAACGCTAATCGTTACGAATGCAAATGGCTGTACCGATACCGTCACATCTCTGGTTCAAAACCCGATGATTCACAACCTGTTTGTTCCGAATGCTGTTTATCCCGGACATGGCAGTTATGAAGTTTCTCACTTCCTGCCAAAAGGAATCGGCTTGAAAGAATACCACATTCAGATTTATGATGACTGGGGGAATCTGATCTGGGAATCGACACTTCTGGATGATTATGGTCGCCCGGTGGAAGGATGGGACGGAACCTATAAAGGAGCACCCGTTCAGCAGGACGCTTATGTCTGGAAAATCGCTGCTATTTTCGAAGATGAGAGCGTCTGGGAAGGAAAAGACTATCCGAAAGGAAAAATGAAACGTTCAGGAACAGTAACCGTAATCCGCTAAGCAATGAAACAATTACTCACATCTCTGACCATATTCCTTGCTGTAGCGACAAAAGTCAACGCGCAGGATCCGAATTTCTCACAATTTTATAACAACCCGGTTTATTACAACCCGGGAATGATTGCATTAAATAATGGGTATTCCGTCAAAGTTCAGGCGCGCAATTTATGGGCTCCGGTCCCCGGGAAGTTCAACACCTTTTCTGCTTCGTTTGAGGGACAGGTCATTCCCAAGCTGGCATTCGCCGTTAATGCCTATACAGACGTAGCCGGGGAAGCTTTACTCCGGTCTTCCGGTGGATATATGACGTATGCGTACCGTCCTGTTGAAACTCGGAACTTTATGTTGCAGGTAGGTGTGAACGGGGGAATTGTCAATAAATACATTGATTGGTCAAAATTGCGTTTTTCCGATCATTACCACGAAGTGTATGGCGAAGTAGGAACAACGCAGTTTATGGCTCCGAATTACAACAGCGTTGTATATGCAGATTTTGGTTCCGGGATTTCGATGCGTTTTAACCATGAATCCCGGAAAAGAGGAGCTTATAAAAAACTGATGGCAACAGTTGGATTTTCTGCACTCCACCTCACACAACCCAAGGAAGGATTGATTGTCGGCGACGCACTTCCAATGAAGTTTGTCGGGTACTTGAACACGGCGATCTTGCTCAATGAAACGATCATCTCCCCGTCTGTTATTTATGAAAATCAAGGTAGATTTCAGACAGCAACAATCGGTTTTTCTGTCATCAAACGTCCGTTAGTCGTTGGAATCTGGTTACGCAATGAAGGATTATTCTACCGTGCCTATCGCTTTGATTCATTCATCATGAATTTTGGTGTAAACCTCCCTTCTCAGCGCAAACAGACCTTTAAAATAATGTACAGTGTTGATTTTACCGTTTCACAACTGCGTTCCGCTTCGTTCGGATCACATGAAATTTCTCTTATTTACGATTGGGATGACCGCTATATGTTCCAAAAATACCGTTCTAAGAAAAGCAGAATGCGTCGCTACCAATGTCCGAAAGATTTTATGGGAATATGATCCCTTCCATCTGATTTTTTCTTATTTTTCGGGTAAAACGGATTAATATTACTCCATGGATTCAGAAAAAAATCAGCCGGATAAGAAAAATTTTAACACCTTTGCACGCTTCTCAACCGTCGGGATTCAAATGGGGGTCATCATTGCAGGATTTGCCTGGTTGGGTAACTTCCTGGATGAAAAATACAAATTGAAGACTCCTTGGTGGACACTTGGACTGACGCTTTTCGGAGTCGCTGCAGGACTAACGCTGGTCATTCGGGAAGCAATAAAAATGAGTAAACGCAACGATGAAAAAAAATAGTTATTTCCTGTACCTGATGAGTGCTGTATCAATTGTTCTTGTCGCATATGGTCTTTTGCACGCCTTACATCTGATTCAACTACCAATGAAATTATTTTTACTCGTCAACATCGTTATCCCTGTTCTGTTTATTGGCGGAGCAGCTATCGTTACAGTAGGAAAAAAGAAAAATCCGGAATCTTTTGCGCAGCGATTTATGCTGATGACAACCTTTCAGTTGCTAACGATTCTCTCGATCATTGCAGCCATCTGGTACAAGGCAAATATTCATCTAAAATCATTTGGATTACAATTTGTTTCTGTTTTTGTCGTCCTGATGATCTTCCATTCATTGTTACTCATTCGCCTCGGTGCTGAGGAAAAGTAAATAATATTGAAATATCTTAAAATTTTTATTGGTATTCATACTCCTACTTAAGAAAGTTTCCATACCTTTGCGCCAAATTTTGAAGGCTTTTTTTCAAAACGAAATTACAATGAGATTATTCAACAAGTTCAACACACTGGTTTTAACTGTTTTTTCAGTTCTTTCAATTAATGCACTGTATGCCGGACACGATGAAGTGGACGGGTATGTAGAAAAAGACTTCAACATTGGTGAAATGATCATGCACCACATCAAGGATGCACATGAAATTCACCTGTGGGGAGATGCACATAACGGAACATCTGTTTACTTACCGATAATCTTAATGGACGGAGGATTAAAGACCTTTTCTTCCAGCCATTTATACCACGGAGAATTAAAAACTGCTGTGGATCACAAAACACATGAAGAAATTCATTACGTTGCCGGTGTTGGTCCTGCTGACGGATACGCTATTTTCCATGAGAAGATTTACAAACTGGAAAACGGTGAATTACAATTTGAAGATAGCCACCCGCACAACGCGAAACCAATGGACTTCTCAATAACAAAGAACGTATTTGTATTGTTTTTAGTTTCTTTTATTGTGTGTCTTTTAGCAATTGGTACAGCACGTTATTACAAAAAGAATGGAGCAATTGCCCCTAAAGGTGTTGCCAAATTCATTGAACCACTGGTTATTTTTGTTCGTGATGATGTAGCAAAAGCAAATATCGGAGAACATGCCTACAAGAAATATGTTCCGTACTTACTGACAATTTTCTTCTTTATTCTGGTTGGTAACCTATTGGGGTTGGTGCCAATGTTGAGTGCGAACTTAACGGGGAACATTACAATCACCCTCTTTTTAGCTGTTTGTACGCTATTGGCAACCGTTCTTTCAGGAAATAAAAATTACTGGCACCACATTTTCGCAACTCCGGGAGTACCTGTTCCGCTGTTGATTATCATGATTCCTATTGAAGTAGTTGGTATCCTGACAAAGCCATTCGCGTTGATGATTCGTTTGTTTGCAAACATTACGGCAGGTCACGTAATTATTTTGGCATTCATCGGAATTATCTTTATCAATAAAAATGCGGCATGGGGAGCATTGTCAGTGCCAATGGCATTGTTCATTTCCGTGTTGGAAATCCTGGTTGCGTTCTTACAAGCATACCTGTTTGCAATGTTATCTGCATTGTTTATCGGAGCAGCTGTAGAAGAACACCACCACTAATTAAATACGTAAATTTTTAACTCAAAATAAAGTAAAATGACAGGTACAGTAGCAGCAATTGGAGCGGGTCTTGCAGTATTAGGAGCAGGATTGGGTATCGGTAGAATCGGTGGTTCAGCAATGGACGCTATCGCACGTCAACCAGAAGCTTCAGGAAAAATTCAAACGGCTATGATTATCGCAGCGGCATTGATCGAAGGGGTTGCTCTTTTCGGTGTTGTTGTTGGTTTCCTTGGTCTTTAAGAAGCCTTATCGGTTTGCAACGGTTGGTTGCAAACCGATATTTTTGAATCGTTAAAAACAAAACAAGATATAAAATGGATTTAATTACACCGGATTTAGGATTATTATTTTGGACAGGGCTTGTTTTCATTGCTTTGTTATTCATTTTGACAAAATTTGCGTGGAAGCCGATTTTAAACATGGTCAATACACGTGAACAGAAAATTACTGAGGCGTTGGAATTGGCTGAAAAAACAAAAGCAGAAATGCAATTGTTGGCTGCACAAAATGAAGAGTTAGTAAAAGAGGCGCGTAAAGAGCGTGACGCGATGATCAAAGACGCAAAAGCTACTGCTGATAAAATGGTAGATGATGCGAAAAACAAAGCAAAAGAAGAAGCTGAAAAAGTATTGGAAAGTGCTCGTACAAGCATCAATGCAGAAAAGGCGGCGGCTATTGCTGAGTTGAAAGCACAAATGGCTGCATTCTCAATTGAAATTGCGGAGAAAGTTGTTCGTGAGAACCTGTCCAGTGATGAGAAACAAAAAGCATTGGCAGACAAATTGGCTGGAGAAATTAACTTGAATTAATTGCAATGAAAGGTACGAAAGCAGCATCAAGATACGCAAAAGCACTGTTAGACCTGGCAATCGAAGGAAACCAGGTGGATGCGGTATTGAATGATATGAACTATCTTTCCGTTGTTTCTAACGATTCACGTGAATTTCAACTGCTTGTTCAGTCCCCGATTATCAATTCAGATAAAAAAATCGCTATCTTTAATGAATTATTCGGTCAGTTTCAGCAAATCAGCCGGATGTTCATTGAATTGATTACGAAGAAAGGAAGAGAAGTATTGCTGTCAGCAATCGCTGCTTCTTTTCAGGATCAGGTGAACAAGTACAAAGGAATTACACCGCTGACAATTATCTCAGCCGTTCCGTTGAGTGAAACAACGAAGAACAAAATTGTAGAAAAAGTGAAAGGGAGTGTTTCCGGAACTTTGGAAATAACAGAAAAAATTGATCCTACCCTGATCGGTGGGTTTATTGTTAGAATGGATGACAAGCAAATTGATGCATCCGTTGCTAGCCAATTGAATAATTTAAAACAACGTTTAACAAGATAATCCGTTTAACCACGGCATCAAAGTAAAGCTTACAAACATGGCAGAGGTAAAACCAGCAGAAGTATCTGCAATTTTAAGAGAACAATTATCAGGGTTCCGTTCTGAAGCGGAATTACAAGAAGTTGGAACTGTACTTCAAATCGGTGACGGTATTGCTCGTATCTACGGTTTGAACGGTGTTCAATACGGTGAATTAGTTGAATTCAACGGAGGAATCAACGGAATCGCTTTGAACCTGGAAGAAGACAACGTAGGTGTCGTTGTATTGGGTCGTACTACTGAAGTAAAAGAAGGTGACACAGTAAAACGTACAGGACGTATCGCTTCTGTGAAAGTTGGTGAAGGAATGGTTGGTCGCGTTGTTGACACATTAGGAAACCCGATTGACGGTAAAGGACCGATTACAGGAGAATTGTTTGAAATGCCGATCGAGCGTAAAGCTCCGGGAGTAGTTTTCCGTCAGCCGGTAACCGAGCCGTTGCAAACAGGAGTAAAAGCTGTTGATGCCATGATTCCGATCGGACGTGGGCAACGGGAATTAGTTATTGGTGACCGTCAAACAGGTAAAACAACTGTTTGTATCGATACCATCATCAACCAAAAAGAATTCTTCGACAGAGGTGAACCTGTTTACTGTATTTATGTTGCGGTAGGACAAAAAGGTTCAACCGTTGCAGGAATTGTTAAGAAATTAGAAGATGCAGGAGCAATGGCGTATACAACAATCGTTGCAGCAAATGCTTCTGATCCCGCACCAATGCAGTTCTACGCACCGATGACAGGTGCTGCGATCGGAGAATATTTCCGTGACACAGGACGTCCTGCATTGATCATTTATGATGATTTATCAAAACAAGCGGTAGCTTATCGTGAGGTTTCTTTGTTATTGCGTCGTCCTCCGGGTCGTGAGGCATACCCTGGAGACGTATTCTACTTACACTCCCGTTTGTTGGAACGTGCTGCGAAAATCATCGCTGATGACAGCATCGCTGCACAAATGAATGACTTACCGGAATCGTTGAAAGGAAAAGTGAAAGGTGGAGGTTCTTTGACAGCATTGCCGATCATTGAAACACAGGCAGGAGACGTTTCCGCATACATCCCTACAAACGTAATTTCGATTACTGACGGACAGATCTTCCTGGAGTCTGACTTGTTCAACTCAGGTATCCGTCCGGCGATCAACGTAGGTATCTCCGTATCTCGTGTAGGAGGTAACGCACAAATCAAATCCATGAAGAAAGTAGCTGGTACCTTGAAATTAGACCAGGCACAGTACCGCGAGTTGGAAGCGTTTGCAAAATTCGGTTCTGATTTGGATGCTGCTACTAAATCTGTATTGGATAAAGGAGCAAGAAACGTGGAAATCCTGAAACAACGCGAAGGAGATCCAATGTCTGTAGAAAAGCAAATCGCAATCATTTACGTTGGAACAAAAGGATTGATGCAAAATGTTCCTGTTGCACGTGTGAAAGAGTTCGAAAAAGAATATTTGAACTTCCTGGATGCAAAACATGCAGACGTATTGGCTCGTTTGAAAGCTGGTAAATACGAAGACGCAGATACAGATGTATTAGCGACAGTTGCGAAAGAGATCGCTTCAAAATATTAATTGAATTATGAATTGAATAATTATCGGCTATCAACGTGTTAAATCACTTAATAGCCGATAATTCATAATCAGAGTTATGCCAAGTTTAAAGGAAATACGTAACAGAATTACATCCGTCGGGTCAACCATGCAGATTACTTCTGCCATGAAAATGGTTTCTGCGGCAAAATTAAAGCGTGCACAGGATGCCATTACTCAAATGCGTCCGTATGCAGAAAAATTGCAGGAAATCTTAGGGAATCTGAGTGCAACACTGGATATTTCTGACAATGCGTACGCTGAAAGCAGAACTGTAAACAATGTGTTGATCATTGCTGTAACTTCTAACAGAGGATTGTGTGGTGGTTTCAACAACAACATTATCAAGCGGGTAAACCACCTGGTGAATGTTGAATATGCAGCTGAAAATCCACGTGTACTTTGTTTGGGAAAAAAGATCAAAGACACGTACAAGAAGTCGAAGTTTTATTACATCAACGACGAGATCGCTCCCGTTGAAGATATTTTCTCCGTACTTTCGTTTGACAATGCTGCTGTCATTGCAAATGACTTGATGAAACGTTTTGTCAACAAAGAATTCGATAAAGTAGTTGTTGTGTACAATAAATTTGTCAACGCGGCGACGCAGGATGTGATTACAGAACAAATCTTACCGATTGTAAAGAACGAGCAAGAAAACAGTGCTGCAACAGCGGACTATATTTTTGAACCTTCCAAGCAAGAGATTGTAGAAGATTTGATTCCGAAATCATTAAAAATTCAATTGTTCAAAGCATTATTGGATTCAAATGCAGCTGAACACGGTGCACGTATGACTGCAATGCACAAAGCAACGGACAACGCGAAAGAATTACAGAAATCGTTGAAATTGTCTTATAACAAAGCACGTCAGGCTGCCATTACCAATGAAATCTTAGAAATTGTTGGTGGTGCAGAAGCACTGAATTCATAAGAACTTATTTTTCTTACATAAGTAAAGTCCCTTCTGGTTTCAGGAGGGATTTTTTTGTTAGTGTCAAGATGTCATCTTTTTTACAAGCAGGTATGGTAAAGGTCAAACTATTTCCACAGATTTATACGAATCAAAAAGAAATAGCAGAACGCAAAATGATATAGATATAATAAATGAACTTCAATGAATAATCCGTGTATTCGTAGTTATGAAACAATGAGTCCCGTATATTGTAAACACAACTGTAGTCGAAACAGAACGGTTCGGTTCCTTCCCTGCTTATTTGATAAATCTTGTCTTTCATTCCGTATCACACAGCCTGCAGTAATCTAATCGTACCATGTCTTTTACTTTCGTTTCACAGTGGTCGAACTGTCTTTTCAGAAACTAAAAAAGGCTGTCTTTTCAGACAGCCTTTCAATTGTTGTATGCGTAAAAGAATTATTTGATCACAACTCTTTCTACTTTTTTACCATTTTGGTTTGCCACTTCAACCAGGTAAATTCCGGTTCCGAAATTTCCTAAATCAATTGTTGTAGCTGTAGAAGCAACTTTAGTCGCAACCACTTTACCAGCGATGTCTGTAACAACGATTGTATTTTCAACATTTGTATCGTTAGAAACGTTTATCACTCCTTCAGATGGATTCGGGTATACTTTAACCCCTTCCAATCCTGCAACATTTGTTACAGATGCTGAAGGGTTAAGAATTGCTCTGATTGCAGGAGTGAATCCCCAACCGATGTAATAGTTAACCGCATCTCCGGATCCGAATGGTCCATAACAAACAGTTGAGTTATCTGCATCTCCTTCAGGGCTTCCTCCTAAGAATACACGAGACGGACCTTCGTATTTAGTAACCAAAATCACATATCTTTCACCAGCTGTCAATGCTAATGGTGCATCTAAAGGAATCGTCGTCAATCCATTTCCAATCACTGCAGTTTCCACATTGTAAATGTAGTCGCTTACATAAATTAAATCCTGAATATTGGCTCCTACCTGGAACACTTCAATTGCAACCTCGTTGTTCTCAGTTGTTCCGGTTTCAAAATCTACCTGGATGTCTGTCATGAATGTATTTGATTTGATTTCATATAAAACCCCCATAGATGTTTTATCATCCTGGTCAAAACGATAGATGTTTGTTGATCCGAAATCATTTGCATAGGTATTAGCTGTTGTACTAAGTGCGACATCGCGTTGCTCGTCTCCCGGTACTTCATCAGTCGGAATAGAGAACTTAACAGTATAATCGCCTATAGCAGTTGGATTGTACGTTGTTGTGAACCAGAACGTATCAACACTACCAACAGGAATATCTGCCAACAATGTGTCTGTATATACTACTGATCCTGAAAGCTCAATATCCAACGCAACTTTCACATCATTTTGCGCAAGTGCACCCAGGTTTGCAATTGACAATCCGGCAACAACCGGTACCGTATGTCCAACCGGCACTTTAGAATAATCGTACGCATTAACGATGTCTCCGGCCCAACCATTTCGGATAGCCAAATCATTTGCAGGAATGTCTTCAATAGACACGTTGTCTAAGCTAAACTGAGCAGCATCTTGCCCTTTGTATGTAAATTTAGCTTTGATTGTCTGACCTGCAAAACTTGAAACATTTACATATGCTCTTTTCCATACATATGTTTCCCATCCATTTGAATAAGAAGCATCTAACAACGGAATGCTATCCTCTTGCCAAAGAATGTTTGACCATGTAGCGCCATCATCAGTAGTTACTCTTAACGTGATATCAGCATTGTCATAAAGCCCTCCTAATGTTGTAGCGTGCCAATAAACACTTGTACTAAAATCAAACGCAACACGGTAGCTTCCTCCTGCTGGTAATACAACCGCAGGGCTTATCAACTCCTGATCATGTACATCTACACTGTTTACATATAAAATCCCTGCAGAACTTCCCGGGTTTCCTGTAGCATATTGATGCCATGTTTGAGTTGGGTTTGTTACCGTAGATGCCGGACCATTTTGAATTACCCAACCTGTCAATGGCCAGGTATCAAAATTTTCTTGCAAATAAGTGGCTTTTTCAGCGCCATTGTTAGTCACAGCCTTTTTAGCTGTCTCCACTAAACGGTGTGCATTTTTTGACTGATTATCCTTAATGCTCAGGTTCTGTGAAAAACCAGTTATAGCAAAAAGGGCAACAGACATTGTCAAATAAATCTTCTTCATAAACCTTCTTTTAAATTAATCAACGGGTAAAGATAGAAAATTGAATCGAATTTGTCAAAATCTTCTTTACTTTATTCCTCTATACCTTATAAACGAATAATTACCCGAAATGGTTGGGTAACCGATATTAGTTTTTAAATATAGAGTCTGTTTTTAGTCACTATAAAATGGTAACTTCGCATTCATAAAACAATCAGACATGCCAAAACTTGTTTTAGTCCCGACTCCCATCGGCAACCTGGAGGACATCACGCTTCGTTCTATACGGCTTTTGAAGGAAGCAGATTTTATACTGGCGGAAGATACCCGTGTGACTAAAAAATTACTTGCCCATTTTGAAATAAGTAACACCGTTGTGCCTTTTCACGCGCACAATGAACATAAAACGCTGGAACATGTCCTTGACAAAATAAATGCTTCCAACCTCGCTGTCTTAGTATCTGACGCCGGAACTCCCGGCATATCTGATCCCGGATTTTTGTTGGTGCGCGAGTGCGTAAAAAATGACATTGACATCGAATGTCTGCCAGGGCCAACAGCATTTGTTCCCGCATTGGTTGCAAGCGGATTTCCGTGTGATAAATTTGTGTTTGAAGGCTTTCTTCCACATAAAAAAGGGAGACAAACCCGGTTAAAATTACTGGCAGAAGAAGGACGAACCATTATTTTCTATGAATCACCACACCGATTGGTCAAATTGCTCGGCCAGATCGAAGAATTTTTCGGTTCTTCCCGCAACGTATGTGTCGTCCGGGAGTTATCCAAATTATTTGAAGAATATAAACGGGGTGAAGCTGTGGAAGTGAAATCATACTATGAACAACATCCCCCGAAAGGAGAAATTGTCGTTATTGTAGCCGGTAAAAATTAAGTCATGAAAACAGAAGCATTTTTATTGACAAAAAAGGGAACCGCTGAAGAAGCTTTCCGGCTCTCGGAAGTTGCATTGCCTGCCCTCAAGGAAAATGATATTTTAATTGCAACAGAAGCATTCGGGCTGAATTATGCAGATGTAATGGCACGTCGCGGTTTGTACAGGGAAGCCCCTCCGTTTCCATGTGTCATCGGGTATGAAGTGGTTGGCAAAATCATAGAAACAGGGAGTTCGGCTGATACGTCCCTGATCGGAAAAAGAGTGGTTGCCTTCACTCGGTTCGGCGGATATGCAAAACATGCCGTTACGACAAAAGATGCCATTGCAGAAATAGGGGAAATGCCGGTAAATGATGCCTTGGCACTTGCCACCCAGGGAGTAACTGCGTATTACATGACCAATTATATTTCTCCTCTCCGAACAGGTGAGCATGTACTGATTCATGCCGCCGCAGGAGGCGTCGGAACCTTATTGATTCAACTGGCAAAACATGCCGGGGCAATTGTCATTGCTAAAGTAAGCTCCAAAGAAAAACAGGAAAAATGCCTGTCTTTAGGTGCTGATTATACGATCAATTACAGGAATGAAAATTACGCGCAAGCTGTTGAACGGATCATTGGTTCAAAAAAACTGGACGTCTCTTTTAATCCGATTGGAGGAGATACATTTAAAACAGATAAGCAATTACTGGGATTTGGTTCCCGGATTTTTTTATTCGGAGGTTCACAACTCGCTGAAGGAAAATTCGGAATGCTTTCGCAACTTAACTTTCTCCGGAAAATGGGTGTGAGCATCCCGGTATTTCTCATGATGCAGTCAAAAAGCCTGATTGGTGTGAACATGCTGAAAATTGCTGATAATAAACCATTGGTTCTTCAATGGTGTATGCAAGAAGTCATCCGGTTGTACCACGAGGGAAAACTGACAACTGAAAACGGAGGAGATTTCAGTTACGCAGAAATGCACCAGGCACACAACCTGTTGGAATCCGGGAAATCAATCGGAAAAATTGCCGTGCACTGGTAGACAATCTTTTTTTCATTATTTTTACATCAAAATTATTCAGCCGTTTATGTCTTCAAAAAAAGATACCGCAAGTTTCAGCGATAAAACAAAAAAACGATTGTACCTATTGTTCTGGTTAGGAGGACTATCCCCCTTTCTGGTGATCACCTTGTTACTCCTTTTTCAGTCTGAAGACGACCTTCCGTCCGTTGAAATGCTTGACAATCCACCGGAAATGCTGGCTTCGATTATTTATGCAGATGATTCAAAAACAGAGCTGGGCCGGTATTGGCAAGTGAATCGTACCACCGTTGAATACAAAGAAATTTCTCCGTTTGTAACCAACGCACTCATCGCTACAGAAGATGAACGATACATGACGCACTCCGGGGTTGACTTTAAGGGACTTACGCGGGCTGTGGTAAACATGGGAAGCAAAGGAGGTGCTTCTACTATTACGCAGCAATTGGCAAAATTGTTGTTTACGTTGCAAAAGAGGGAACGGGAAAAGCAGGCACGTCTGGCAGGAGAGGAAGTTCCGCGAACCGGTAAATTCGGAAGGATCAATGAAAAAGCGCAGGAAAACATCATCGCCGTTCGTCTGGAAAAACGATTTACAAAAGAAGAAATCATTACGATGTACCTGAACCAGTTTGATTTCCTGTACAATGCTGTCGGAATTGAGAATGCTGCGAAAGTATATTTTAACAAAAAGCCAAATGAATTGACCAAAAGTGAAGCTGCTTGTCTTGTCGGAATGGTGAAAAATCCGTCACTGTATAACCCCCGTACCTACCAGGTAAAAGATTACCGATCCCGGATCGCTGCAAATAAAGGAATCCCGGCAGAAAAAGTAGCCGCTGCAGATATCCGTAAAGCGCGGGAAGAGGATAGTTTATTGATTCACCAGCGAAGAAACCAGGTTTTGATGCAATGGCTGAAAAACAGTGAGAAAGGAAACGAAGCCATCACGCATAAAATCACGCAGGAAGAATACGACAAGCTGAAAAACGAACCAATTGTTACCGATTATCAGGTCGTTGACCACAAAGAAGGTGTCGCTCCGTATTTCAGAGAGTCCCTGAGAAAAGAATTAACCGAGCTCTTCAAATCAAAAGATGAAAACGGAGAACTGATATACAAAAAGAAAGACGGTACTCCGTATGATTTGTACCAGGACGGATTGAGAATTTACACGACCATCAATATTGACCTGCAACAACATGCAGAAGAAGCGCTTGTGCGTCATTTGAAATCAGATTTACAACCTGAATTTGACAAAAATAACAAACGCAGAAAGCGATTTCCGTTTGCGGATTCTTACAACGGGACCCCGATTTCCGATGAACAGATTGAAAGCATCATGAAACGCGCACGAAAAGGGAGCGACCGGTATGCAAAAATGAAAGAAGAAGGATTGAGTGAAAAAGAAATCATGGCTTCTTTTGATGTGAAAGTCCCAATGTCTGTTTTTTCCTGGAATGGTACAAAAGATACCATCATGACGCCAAATGATTCCATTCGTTACTACAAAGGATTCCTGCATGCCGGACTTATTTCCATTGAACCGCAGTCAGGGTTTATCAAAGCATGGGTCGGAGGTGCTGATATTACCAGTTTTGCATACGACCACGTAAAACAAGGGAAACGACAAGTCGGTTCGACCATCAAACCTTTCGTTTACGGAACTGCCCTTGCAATGGGCGTTGTAAAACCATGTGTTGTCTACAAAGACATGCCCTACTGTGTAGATTTAGAGGACGGACACGGAAGAATTACAGGTAAATGGTGTCCGAGCGGAGATATTCCGGTAGGGAAAACCGTATCCTGGGCATTGCAAAATTCCAATAACCCGGGAACAGTGGCCGTGATGTCGATGATGGGTGGATATGCAGGTCCGAAAACCATTTCAAAGTTGCTGAAAGATCTGGATATTAATCTGCGTCCGGAAGATGAAGTACCTTCCATGTGTCTGGGTGTTATGGACTTGTCTTTATTTGAAATAACCGGTGCACAAGCAATGTGGGCCAATAATGGTATTTATAACCGGCCGGTGTCAATCCTGCGCATCGAAGATCGCAACGGAAATGTTATCTACAGTGAAGAAGGATATTCGAAAGAAGTAATGAACGAAAACGTAGCATACGAAACACTGAAAATGATGAAGGGTGTTGTCAACGGTGGTACGGGAGGTTCGTTGCGTGCGTCCTGGAGACCGTGGGGAGGACTTACTGCTCCGATGGCGGGAAAAACGGGAACAACACAAGGAAACGCAGATGGTTGGTACATGGGGCTCACACCGGATTTGGTTACGGGAATATGGGTAGGTGCCGAAGATAAACAAGTGCGCTTTCAATCCATGGAATGGGGACAAGGTGCGCGGATGGCCCTTCCGATCTTCGGATACTACATGCAGAAGGTGTACAAAGATCCTAAAATTAACCTGACACAGGCAGACTTTGCTGCTCCGGCAACTTATGATCCGAATGCATTCTCCTGTACAGGTGATAATACCAACGCGGGCGGAGACCCCGGATTAGATATTTTTAAATAGATCACGAACGTTTGAAGAAAACAGCATGAATAAAGTTGTAAAAAATGTAGAAGAAGCCCTGAAAGGTATTGAAGACGGAATGACATTAATGGTCGGAGGATTCGGCTTGTGCGGAATTCCGGAAAATTCAATTGCCCGGCTGGTGGAAATGGGAACGAAAAATCTGACATGTATTTCCAATAACGCAGGTGTTGATGATTTCGGACTCGGTTTGCTTTTACAGGGGAAACAGGTCAAAAAAATGATCAGTTCATATGTCGGAGAAAATGCTGAATTTGAACGGCAGATGCTTTCCGGAGAACTGGAGGTAGACCTGATTCCTCAGGGAACCCTTGCGGAGCGATGCAGAGCGGGTGGAGCGGGAATTCCTGCATTTTTTACCCCGGCAGGATACGGAACGGAAATCGCAGAAGGAAAAGAAGTGCGTGTATTTAACGGAAAGCCTCACATCCTGGAAGAAGCGTTGACCGCTGATTTTGCCATTGTAAAAGCATGGAAAGGTGACACGGAAGGAAACCTGGTATTCAAAGCAACTGCCCGCAATTTTAATCCCATGATGGCGATGGCCGGAAAAATTACGATTGCGGAAGTAGAAGAATTGGTTCCTGCCGGAGAATTAGATCCGAACTTCATTCATACTCCGGGAATTTTCGTTCAGCGCATCTTTCAAGGAGAAAAATTTGAAAAACGGATCGAGCAACGTACAACACGAAAAAAGGGATAATGCGGTCTGCAGGTTCACAATCCTATATTGTCTGGACGCTTTTTGTTGCATTATTTTCATACTTGCTGATACGAACAGTTTATTTGCCGATTCAACACGATGAGTCGGCAACGTTTTTTTACTACATTCAAACCGGATCTTTTCTTCCTCCCGATGTGCATTGGGATGCGAATAATCACATCCTGAATTCATTCCTTTCTTACTGTTGTTATAAACTTCTCGGTAATGAACCATGGATTCTCCGGCTGCCTAATTTACTGGCGTTCGTCCTGTATTTCTGGGCGGCATGGGGTGTTGCTGTGACAATCAAAAAATCATTTATCAAATGGGGATTTTTTCTATCCCTCGTCATGGCACATTACTTGTTCGAATATTTCGGGCAAACACGGGGATATGGATTGTCCATGGCCTTACTGATGGCTGGAACATTTTTTCTGTTGCGGTTCCTGAAACACCCGGGAAAATGGTTATTTGCGTTGGTGATTTTCACATTGTTTCTGGCGACTTCTGCCAACCTGACCTTATTAACTCCTTCCTTTTTAATGATTTTTTATGTGCTGATTGTTGCACTGTTATCTGAAAAATCAGTAAAATCTTATTGTGTAACAATCGGTTTATTCCTCTCTTCCCTACTCCTCTTCTACCCGTTGATTTGGTACAGCTTTGAACTGAAAACACGTGGTGCGTTATATTATGGTGGTACATCCGGTTTTTGGGAATATACAGGCCAATCGTTGTCAACCTATTTTATTGGTAGTTATGCGGATTGGATGGCCGTTGTTTATACTCTGCTTATCTGCGGCTTATTAGCAGGGCTCCTTTTTTTGATTGTAAAAGCAAACGGTTACAGAAAACAGTTGCTTCATCGCCCGTCTTTCTTTTTCTCTTACCTGTTTGTAGGCGCTATTGCCGCTATTTTTGCCATGCGGTATCTTTTACATGTTAACTTTCCGGAAGACAGGGCTGCGCTCTATTTATTTCCGTTTTTAATGTTCATGTTTACCTTCGTAATCAATGATGCAATAGTATCTGGAATCAAAAATGCATCCTGGTGCATCCTGCCGTTAGTTTACTTCCCGATTCATTTCATAGCACACATCAATATCAGCACTACGATTTTCCCGATGAGCGAAAATCCTCCCGCTGCGTTTTTTGATCGCTTTTCGAAGGAAAAAAATCCCGCAGAATTACCAAGTATCGGAGGATACAAAATGCAGCGATTGTGCTGGGCGTATATGAATCACCAACGAGGAGGACATTATTCACAAATGTTGGTTTCCGATCAGGTAGATACTATTTGTGATTATCAGATTGTCGACATTTCGCGCAAATTACCTACTAATTTCCGGACGCTTTACACACAGGTAAATACTGTACCTGATAACAATTTGAATCTGTATCGTAGATCTATTCCGTTAACGCGAAAATTGATATCCCGGCAGGACACCATCAGCAACTGGAATCACTCCAATGAGGAGTTCTTTAATTTATTTTCGTTTGAATTGCCCGACTCTCTGAAAGGATGTCCGGTTTTTGTATGCATCACTGCAACCATTGATGCACATGCTGCCCCGTTTGTCGCTTCTGTTGTTGTTTCTCAAAAAGATAAGGCAGGAAAAGAATTAAACCAGGAAAACATCCATTTGGATTGGCTAAAGAAGACATGGAACAATCAACCCGGAAATCTGCATCATGGAATTGTCGTTCCCTATACACATCCCGACGCAAGTCAACTGATTGTTTACTTGTGGAATCAGAAAAAAATGCCTTTTTTACTACATAATGGAAAAGTCGAACTATTTGTTTTAAAATAATTATTTACTTTGTGATATGGCTTTAGACAAAGATGGAATTGCAAAACGCATTGCACAGGAATTGAGAGACGGATGGTATGTCAATCTTGGAATTGGTATCCCGACATTGGTTGCAAACTACATTCCTGAGGGGATTGAAGTAGAATTTCAATCTGAAAACGGAATTCTCGGAATGGGACCGTTCCCGTTTGAAGGAGAGGAAGATGCTGATTTGATCAATGCAGGAAAGCAAACCATTACTGCACGAAAAGGAGCTGTATTTTTCGACTCCGCATTGTCATTTGGAATGATTCGCGGGCAGCATGTACAATTAACTGTACTTGGGGCAATGGAAGTTTCCCAGAACGGAGACATTGCCAACTGGAAAATTCCGGGAAAAATGGTAAAAGGAATGGGAGGAGCAATGGACCTTGTTGCTTCAGCGGAAAATATCATTGTAGCCATGATGCATTCCAATAAAGCCGGAGAATCAAAAATACTGAAGGAATGTACACTTCCTCTGACCGGCGTAGGATGTGTTAAAAAAGTAGTTACGGAATTGGCTGTACTTGAAATAAAGGAAGGCAAGTTTCACTTACTGGAACGCGCTCCGGGTGTCAGCGTTGAAGAAATCGTTTCCAAAACAGAAGGAGATCTGGTTGTTCCGGATGTTGTTCCGGAGATGAAGATCGATTGATTTTAACTTCAAATGTTAAAAAAAATAGTTCAATTTCAGTTTTTTAAAGAACTACTGATTGTACTTATTCTGCTTATTAGCTACAATAATTTTCTTTATAAAAAAAATCCCGACAAAAAAGAGGTATTTATTAACGCGGACGGACGCGGTTATTATGAATACTTACCCGCTTTATTTATCTATGATGACATCCATCTTGCATACATAGATACATTACAAACCGAATACTATGAAATTGAACACAATAAGCTGCTATACAAATACCAGGAAAATGGTCTGCGGATCAATAAATATTTCGTTGGTACAGCATTGTTTCAAAGTCCGTTTTTCTTAGTAGCGCATTTCACTTCGTCAAAAGCCGACAGCATACATCCTGATGACGGATTCTCCCTGCCGTATCAGAGAGCCATTTGGTATGCTGCGATCTTTTACATGTTCTTAGGAATGGTTTGTATTCGTTTGTTGCTTCAAACCTATAACATGAACGGATGGTGGATTTTCTTCATTCAGATAGCCACTTTATTCGCTACCCCCCTTTTGCATTATACCGTTTATGATTCCGCTTACAGTCATGTTTATTCATTCTTTCTGATAAGCTGGTTGATGTATACCGTCAGAAAATATTTTATTACCAATCAATCGAATTACCTCTTCCTCTCCCTGGTCATACTTGGGTTCATTACAATCGTTCGGCCGGTTAACCTGTTGGTGTTGATCTTCACCCCTCTATTGACGGATCACCTATCTGAATTTATCCGCAACATTCAACGTTTATTTACGCAGCATTATTATGCATTACTTTTTGGCGTCGTTTGTTATGGTGTCATTGTTTCAATTCAACTCTACATTTCCTACCTTCAGACAGGAAACCCGTTTAACTACAGCTATGGAGAAGAAGGCTTTGATTTCACCCATCCGCGTTTCGTTGACTTTCTATTCAGTTACCAAAAAGGTTTTTTTCTGTGGACGCCCTGGTGGTTACTGGTCTTTATCATCGGATTAATTTGCTGGGTTTACAAAAAAATATACTACCAGGCAATTGCATTTTTATTGGCTTTTTTAATTGTGGTATATGTCCTTTCATCCTGGCATTCATGGTCGTACGGAGGAAGTATAGGACAACGACCGATGATTGACTTTTATGGCGCGTTTATTCTGGTATTGCTTCCTGTTTTTTCAAAACGACAGTATGCAATGAAGGGGATCCTTGTAATTAGCTTGCCGCTACTTGTTGTCCTCATGCAGATTCAAACCTTTCAATATGTAAAAGCAATTATTTTGTTGGATGGAATGAATAAAGAGCTTTATTGGAAATCATTCCTGATTACCGATGAAAAATACAGCTGGTATTTCTATCGTTCTTCCCCTGAAATAAAAGATATACAATCTGAACGGTTATTATTAAAAGAGATCATCATACCGGCTGTTCAGCAACAGTTCTATGTACAGACGTTTAACATTCCGTCGCCGGACACCCTTGCTTCTGGTGGAGAAATAAAATTCCGTTTGAACCGGGAGGCTGATCGTGAATTTATTGTCATTGAACTATTAGATTCTATGGAGCAGGTTGTAAGTGAAAACAGCCACAATGTCTTTCATAGTCAATATGGCGATGATGTAGTTCTCCGGTTTAAATTACCGGAAAAATCACAGGATATCACACAGATCCGATTTGCCGTATCCAATGTCAATCAACCGTTAAAAATTGAGGGAATCACGTTTTCTACATTTTTTAATTAAATTTAGGCTCGTTAATTCAAGTTCATGCATATTCAAAAACTGTCAATCCTTATTCCTGCGTACAATGAAGGTGCTACTATTCATCTAATTCTAAACCGGGTAAAAGAAGTAGAATTAGTTCATGGTATCGAAAAAGAAATCGTGATTGTCAACGACTGTTCCAAAGACGACACCGTAGAAAAAATCAACGCCTATATGCAGGAAAACCCTGAAATGAATATTCGGTTGTTTTCACAGGAACGCAACCAGGGAAAGGGAGCTGCGATCAATCGGGCAATAAAAGAATGTACCGGAGAATATATGCTGATTCAGGATGCAGACCTGGAATACGATCCCGCTGAATACAATTTATTGTTAAAACCCGTTTTCATGGACAATGCGGATGTGGTATATGGTTCCCGTTTTGTGGGACACAACCCCCACCGGATTCTGTTCTTCTGGCACTCCATCGGAAATAAATTCCTGACATTTCTTTCCAATATGATGACCAATCTGAACTTAACGGACATGGAAACATGCTACAAATTGATCCGGACATCGATTGCCAAAGAAATTCATATCCGTGAAAATCGCTTCGGAATTGAACCCGAAATCACAGCAAAACTTGCACGGATTCCTAAAATCCGCATCTATGAAGTAGGTATTTCTTATTACGGAAGGACCTATGAGGAAGGGAAGAAAATTGGTTGGAGAGACGGATTCAGAGCCATCTATTGTATCTTCAAATACAAGTTTGTAAAAAATTAAAATTGACCCGTTTATTTACCTGATTTCAACCTGGTCAAAAGAAGATATTTTTCTGTTGGCTTACACCGAAGATCCTCCCGGAAGAATATCTTTCTTTCCCACACGTAAAATGCTCATCGCATCAAATACATTTTACCGAAATTCTTTTTAAAGTATTGATCTGCACCTGATTCCCGGTGGTCAATGTCTTCTCCATTGATTTTCGCTTTTACGGTATACAGGTAAACACCATTTGCCAACTGGTCTCCGAATTCATCGCGGCCGTCCCATGCATATTCTGTGACGTTTCTTCCAATGTAAATGCGACCTAACTGGTCTTCGGTAATTTCACGTACTACTCTTCCGGAAACAGTCATGATCTGGATAATAATATCATCCGGTACTTCTGTTCCCGTGAGTGTAAACACAAAACGGGTACTGGTAGAAAACGGGTTCGGATAATTCATCATGTGTGTGATACTCGACGCGCGGATGACTTCAAAATCCACTTTGTATTGAAAATCTCCCGAAAGGTTTCCGCTTTTATCAGCTCCCTGCACCAATAACCTGTATTTTCCGTCCATTGTAAAGGCAGCGGGATAAATAATCTTAAAGCGTTTGTGTGTACTCTCCGCCGGAAGCCATTGCATTACCGTATTTCCCATCCCGTCTACAAACGGTATTCTCTTCTGATTTCCCGCCGGATCGGTCAGGTAGATTCCAAACAGTGTCGTATCGGAAGGTTCATCCATAATCATATATGGATTTTCATCTTTTAGTGTAATCAGAATCTCTGCATTGGGATTGACAATGTCTCCGTTGAGAATGTGCCTTCCGTCAAACGTGACATCCAATAAAGGATTTTCATTGTCCCCGTTTACACGAAACGGAATCTGCAACATATTGTTAAAATGGTACTGCTCTGGCTGGTCTTTGACGTACATGCTGCCGTTAACATAGGGATTGACTTCAACCCACAAGGAATTAAACCCTGAAAGACCTGCGGAAGAAAACGTAATTGTATCCCTCAATGTTTGTCCTACTCTTAATGAATCTTGTCTCGGATAGTCAATGAAATGTTTGACATTGTTATTATCCTGCACCCAATAGTTTACCAGGAGTGAGTCCATATCAATATCAAAGATATTGCGGATATCTGTTGCGAATCGCAGAGATTCTCCTTCGTAAATGCTGTCATTCAGATGGCTGAAATAATATCCGTTTGTTCCGTCTATTGCCGCTTCAGGAGCCAGATCATACAACACGTGCCAGCTGTCAACCTGCGCGGGAGTATAATTGGTTGTATCTTTGTAATTTGCCCGCAGTCGTATATAAGGATACTGTTGAGAGTTGATCGTTCCCTGCAGGTTGAGCAATGAATCGTTATTATTGAACAGCACGTTTACAGGTGGCCCCGGGATCATATTCCAGGTATACGGTTGAATCAACAAGCGGGTCGTATCCGTATTGTTGATCGGGTCAATACTTTCCTGCCGCCAGTAGACATTTCCCCACCTCATCGCCGGTCCGATCAGCGTAGATATCTCTTGTCCCTGTGTGATGGAAGTCGGCATGTATGCTTCCATGTGAATAAATGCGTAACCATTTTCGGAACCTGCACCGGTTGTGGGGTCAATCACCCGTTCAACCACCGTATTCGGGTATCCTTTTCTTACAAAAAAGGAGAACGGATGATTTGGACGGCCGGGAATAATACTATCAGAACCCAATGCGGCAAATGTCTGGTACATGTTCGCAGAATCCAATGCATTCCAAGAACTGTAATATCCCATGATCGGAGCATAAATCAATAAGTAATGACCATCCGGAACCTCATTTAGCACCATGTTCTGAAACGATTGAAGATGTGCCGGATTATCCTGGTTGAAGATAAAAAATTTCTCTACCCGCCCCCTGCACAATACATTTCCGAAGTCGTGATCAGGATTGGCACCATTGTAATTAGTTCCCCACGGTTCAAAGGTGATCGGATCAATGACAACCACATGAAGCGGTGGTGTCCATGTACAAACACCATAATCCATTTGAGTTCCGTTGATGTAATACGCGTTCTCCAATGATACATCCGGATATACATCAACTGATAGTAAAACTGAATCCGGGTTCCATTCCCTTAAGCGGTCCGCACGCACGTAATTGACATTTGAGAATGTGTTTTTCTTAAACTGAAAGAAATGATCCTGCCCCCATCCGGATTTTCCTTGAATGTATTGAAATGAGCTTTCTTTCCACAACGGGTTTGGTTCGTCAACAGCAACCCTCCAGAAATACACCATACTATCTTGTAGTTGCAACGGACTATTCCATTGATTTGGTTTGACCTCTTTTACGCCACCCAATCCTGAAACAACCGCGTTTTTAAGGAACGGACTGTTGAACAAATCTGTTGTATCAATCTGGAAACGATACGTATTGTATTCGGCAATCGGATTAATTGTCGATGCTTTCAATGTAATTGTATCGTAGGGGACAACCGCAAATTCATAGGGAACAACGGGAACGATTCCGTCCAGGTTCAGAAAATAATTCTTAATCACCTGGTTATTGTAAATCTCATCGTATTGTTCCGGAATAAAGCTCGGAATATCCACTTTTACATCAAATACGTTTAATCCGGCAGCAATACCCGGTTGTAACGGAAATTTAATCTTTATTGTGTCTGTATAATGAAGCTGCCCTCTTTTTACATGGTAGATTGAATCAATGTCGCTTCCCGGAAAATTTCTGGCGATTTCGATGGTGAATGAATCAATAATAGAGCTCCCCAGATTTTTCAGGGCAATGTGCATTTCAATACTGTCTGTATTCAAATCGACGTAATCCGGTTTGAAGAAAATGTTTTGTTCCAGTAATTCGATCTCAGGCCGGTTGTGGTAATTGACTTTTAATGCCGGATCCCCGTTCAATAACATCTGTGTCGCTGTTACCTCCATATACATATTCCCCGGAGACTCCAGGGTATCAATTGCATTCGACATATTTTTAGCAATCGATTCAGAATAAGAAATCCGCGTGAATTGCTTGTACAATTCATTGCTGTAAACTCCTACCATCGGGTGAAATCCCGTACTTACGGAAGAAATGTAACCAATTGCACCCAGGTTCGGCGTATTGACAAAGTATTCGGAAGAAGAGCCCAATCCCAACTCAAAAAGGTCTCCATTATAACACGAGTTGGCAATCATCAACGGATATTTGTTCGTATTGTTCCAGTTTTGTAAGTCATCCAGGTTGATTTCGAAACCGGAATTGGTTACCCCCTTGTGTCCGTAATAGGTCATCACCGAAACTCCATTCGCGATACGGGTCATAATGTCCTGCAGTTGAGTCGGAGGAATCGGATCATCTGATTCGCGCTTCAAGGTGTGTACTTTTCCACCAAACCGGTCTCCTTCGGCTTTGATTTTCATAATCTCCATCTGTGCATTAAAGGACGCTTGCTGGGATAAGTCGGTTCCGCCAATCAGGTGAATGATGTGTTTCTGCCAGTCTTTACTTGGTGTATCATAGACATCATTCTGATTTTGGTTGCTTTCATATGCTGTAATCTTATCCAGGTAGTTCAGGATACCCGCTTCCGTATTAACAGAGAGCCGACCTGTCGGAATGAGTGGCTTCCACAATGATGTTCCGGGCAAGTTGGATGTAATCAGGATATCTGAAGCGGGAACTCCGAATGTCGGAATCAGGTTTTGACTAAATGCATTCCCCCTGGCAATGGTCGGATACAATCCTTTCCCCAATAACAGCAACGCCTCCGGTTTTTGTGTAGACAAATCATATGAATGCAGTGCAAATCTCCGGATTCCGTTGATGTGTTGTTTGATTCCTCCCCCGTACTGGAGATACAACTCTTCTATGTTGGCCATCACCACATTGTAGCCACCTCCGCTGATACTCTGGCGGTACATTCTGTACTGATTTGAAGCCGGGTATAAACTCGGATGGTACACAATGATGTACGCCCGTTCATGACTTAAATTGGCATAATCGGTAAAAAAACCTGTTGTATTAACAGGAGAAAACCCGGTAATTATTTGCGCACTATTGAGGTCATGTGCTACAATTTCCGAATAATTTTCACCGGAATTATTGGGAAACAGGATTACCTGAGACCCGCCGTTGGTTTGCGGATAAATACGTCGTGGAGAAGATCCGAAACTGAAAATAACGGGATTTGCAACTCCCAATGCCGTATAGTCTATGCGATTCTTTGCCTGGGAACCGTTTTCTACACGGATTTTAAATCGTGTAGCCCCATTGAAGTTCGGGATTCTTGGATAATCGATCGACCAATATGTCAGGGATTGATACATGGTCTCCACCGGCAGGTCCCCGACAATTGTCCAGTCCAGGTCTGTGGTATGTGTCATTCCCGCACTGGAGAACGGCAGATCTGCTTTGAATTGTATACAACCAAACCCGGTTTGGTCATAGACTAATTGTCCGTTAATTCTCCATTGGGTGTGGTGATTCGGATCACCACTCTGAGCGACCGGTGAACTTGCTGTTGTCGTCACCAACCCTTTGAAGCGTGCGTTCGGGCTTCCGGGAGCTGTATAGGGATACGGTGTCTGGGCCGTAAGATCGAGGTTGTATCCATTGACTCCGTTTACCTGCGCCAATCCATATCCTTCTCCCGCCACATAAAATGCGCTGGACAAAAGGGATTGTAATCGTTCTCCCTCCAGGTATGAGTTTTGATATCCTTGTTCGTATTTATCCCATACATAATTTACTGGTGTGTAATTGGCATAATCGGCGCTCAATTCTTCTGTAAACCGTAAATTATTGGTTTGGTTATTCCACGTAAAAAAATAATAAATCGTGTCATTGAACAAGCTAACAGCGGGGTTTGCAGCTTTTGACGGATCGAGGTACAGCATGGAGTCCAGCCAACCGTCATTGCGCTCTGCGTAAAACAAAATGTAATCTCCCGAATCAAAGGTTCCGTCTCCGTTGGTTTCTACCCAGATCGGAACTTCTTTCTGCCGGCCGAATAGCTGAATTTGCTGGTGTGAAAATGAACCGACCGGAATACCGGCATTGTTCAGGTCGTCGTAATTGATTCTTTTCAACCCGGTGTGTGCTACAGGAAAACTATAATAACGTTGATTGAAATTGATCCACTCATTCCCGTACGATTGGGCAAACGCCACATCCGGGTACATGAACAGTACCAATAAAACAGTGAAAATAGTGTTGTGTAGCAGTCGAATCATTTGGTCATCGATTTGGGTTTGTTCAATACAACACGCAACGATACCACATGTGAATACAACGCAACGGAGGCATCACCGATATCTGTAAATGCGTAATCCAAATATACGCTTTTTAAGTTTAATCCGATTCCGATATTCGGCTGAACGTTAAAGGATTTACTATCATCAAAGTTCTTCACGAATTGCATATTGGTGATTCCTGCACGTACGGCAACATAATTTTTAAACCCGAATTCGATTCCCATCTTCGGATCCACAGAAAACACCCCTGAGCGAATTACTGTATTCCGGCGACCGTCCGTGGTAATGTCAGCATTGATTTCCCCGGCAAAGTAAATTCCTTTTTTCCCCAACGGATATTTGGCATACGAACCGATGATCAAACGCGGCATGGTTAATTCCAGTCCGTTTTGCGGTATTTCGTTGTTGGTGCGCTCAAATACTTCTTTTGTAGCGTCATCCAATGTAAACATCCAGGCGTTAAAGGTAGATGTAGCGTCGCGAAGTACAGCGCCAAACTTCCAGTGTTGCCCGCGTTGATACTGCAACCCTGCATCCAGTCCGAACCCCCAGCTTTTGGCAAAATCCCCTACTTTTCTGTACACGACTTTAAAGCTACCTCCCAAACTGAGTCCTTCCACTTTCAGCTTTCGCGCATAAGACAGTAAAAACGCATAATCTGCAGCTGTAAACGTGGTGATTTTATCGTAGTCAACGTTCCCGTTGTTATCGATTAATTGGGTTGTATTGGGAATATCATCCACACCGAAACGGATGGCTGAAAAGGCAATGGCGCTTTTTTGATCAATTTTGTGTGCTAATCCCAGGTAATCATACTTCGCAATTCCGGCAAAATACTCGCTGTGCATCAACCCGACGTCCAGCCACTTATCAACACGGGTCAATCCGGCAGGATTCCAATAGCCTGACATCACGTTCCCGGTATTGGCAACGACAGCATTTCCCAGTCCAAGTGCATCTGCACCGACACCAATGGCTAAAAACTCATTGGAGTATTTAGGTGCAACCGTCTGCGTGTATGCAGTAGTTGATAACAGGATGATTGCCAAAGCAATGATACGATGAGTCATAAGTATAATTTTCACCTGACTATTAACATCCTTTTTTTAAAAAAATTGTGTTGACAGGTCTATTTATTCAATTTATCGCACAAAAATATATCTATTCGTTGAAAACGACACATGTAAATGTGTATTTTAGCACACGAAATGTTCAATTTACCCAATTTAATGACCGCAGGAAATCTCCTTTGCGGTATTTCATCCATCTTCATGGTGTTTTCCGGTCAGCTGGAAATCGCCTGCTATCTTATTTACCTGGCTGCTGTTCTGGATTTCCTGGACGGTTTCATCGCACGGAAACTCAACCAAATGAGTGAGCTGGGAAAACAGTTGGATTCACTTGCTGATATGGTTACATTTGGCGTTGCTCCCGGGATTCTGGTCTGTGTATTACTGATCATCCAAACGCAGGGAGGGCTAAGTATAAAATATGACCTTTCTTTGTCTGAACAAGTGTTCATGAGCGTTACTGCTTTCTTCTCCCCGATTGTCAGCGGAGATTGGAGCGCTGTTAATTACCTGTGTTTTTCCGGATTGATTATTCCGTTTTTCTCTTTGTTTCGCCTGGCAAAGTTCAACATTGACACCCGCCAGTCGGAGAGTTTTATCGGATTACCGACACCTGCCAATACCATTTTCTTTACATCCTTTCCACTGTTGATCGCGTATTATTACAATGCAGGGATAGAAAATAACGTTTTAAACACTGTGCTAACTCCCTGGGTACTGATTTCAATTACGACACTCATGTCGGTTTTATTAATTGCAGAGTTACCTTTATTTTCATTGAAATTTAAGCACTTCAAATGGAACGGAAATGAGATAAAATTTATCTTTTTGGGGTGTTGTTTGATATTAATTCCGATTTTATTTGCCTGGGCTATTCCAATTATTATAATTTTGTACCTGATTTTATCAGTTATTGAAAATAAACGAAAAAAACACGCAGCATGAGATTTAAAGCAGAAATAGACGTAATGCCGTTGGACGCATTGTTGGATCCACAGGGAAAAGCAGTTACAAACAGCATGAAAAGTATCGGGTTGCCTGAAATTGATGGTGTGCGTATCGGACGTCATATCCGTTTATTTGTTGAAGCTGATTCAAAAGACGTTGCTGCGCAGAAAGTAGAAGAAGCATGTAAAAAACTGTTGGCGAACCAAATCATGGAAAGTTATTCATTCGTTGTAGAGGAAGCATAATTTCTTCATTCATATCTTATTGAAAAACCCGGCATGTAAATTTGCCGGGTTTTTTATTAACCTATCTTTCACTTCAATGCCCATCATTATTCCCTACAGTAATTTGAAGGTGAAAAAAGTAAATTATCAGGGTTGGTCGCTGGTTTTTCTTAGTAAATCACGCACAGTATTTTCTTGATTTTTAACACGTATCTCGGATGTCTACCTTTTGTCTGTCAAAAAAACAGAGGTATTTTTCGGTATGGTCTAACTTAGCACTTTATTAATCAATTATTATATAACCGAATTTTTATGAAAAAAAATGGATTAAAAATGACTTTCGCTCTTTTGGGAGGAATGATGTTACTCGTTTCATGTAAAAAAGACTACACGTGCCAATGTACGGGAAAAGGAGATGGCGACAATAACACGTATTATGAGGTAACGGAAACGTACACATTCAAAAAAGCAAAAGAAGATGACGTGAAGGCAAGCTGCAGCCAAAATGAATCGACTTTAAGTAAAGATAACGGAAACATTTCCATTAGTTGCTCTGTTAGTGAGAGTTAATATTCGTAGTTAACACAACTTTTGTGTCACCTTATCTTGAATACCTCCATGTATACCAAAATTTCATGGAGGTGTTTTTTTTAAATAGCCGTCAAATGCTACTATTATCTACTCCTTTTTATAATTTAGTGCCCAGGTTCAATATTAATACATTAACTTGGAAGACGATCTACTCATACACCTGATTGATTCAATCATGTCTACACAACAATATTCCCGTTATGAAGCTTCCAAGGCAGATAAAACATGGGAAATCATTATCGGATTCGCAATCCCGATTATTGCTTTTGTTGGATACATCTGGTACAAAAATTGGAAAATACGCATCTGGAGAAAAGGTATATTCCCTGCTGATTTAACATTCACAACGGCACATCTGATGGAAGCATATTCCTGTCTTACCGTTTACCTGATTACCATTGACCGGTATCATCAAATGCAAAAGATTGCCTATTTAAGATCCTTTTTCATCCGGCAGTTCAAAGGTTCACCAGATCACTTTGATGATATCATTGACCGTAACTTTCACTACCCGATAGAACCGGTATCTGTTGTTAACTGGGTCAACCAACATGCACGCGAACAGCAAAAAAAGCAACTCGTTCAGTTTTTAGTCGGGCTCTGTCACATTGATAAACTTCTAAAACCAAAAGAATATACGGCATTAAAAGTTTTTACAAAAAATCTTCAGCTGGAAGCAGCCTTTCTGGAAGAATGCATCTTATTCTATCAAAAAGAAAGGGCAACACACGCCAATAACCAGGAACAGCAACGTACAGCATCTGGTTCTACTGGTGTTTCACAGCGAAAAAAATATGCCGATATCCTCGGTGTGAATGAATCTGCTGATGAAAAAGAAATCAAACAACGCTACCGGCAGTTGGTAAAACGTTACCATCCCGATAAGTATGTGAATGAATCCAAAGAACAACAGAAGCAGGCCAATCAGCGTTTTCTGGAAATTCAGGAGGCATACGAGTTTTTACTCTCCGGGAAGTAATCACTTCCCTTTGACACACCTGAATCCAATGTGTGAAAAGGTCATCTTGACGGAAGAACGCATCCGCTGAGCCGGTTCATAACCTTTACAGTAATTTTCGGCACATAAGAAAGAACCTCCACGAATGACCCGCGTTTCTTCATGAGGAGATTGTTCATCAAAATAGTTCGGCACAAGCGGTTGTGAGGAATCGACTTTCCACTTTTTTGCAAATGTATACGCATGCTGATGATAAGGGTCCCGGCACCACTCCCACACATTTCCCGGCATGTCGAACAACCCCAGTTTCCCGGCAAGAAAACTTCCTACCGGGGCAGTTCTTTCAAAACCATCTTCTGCAGAATTATATTCCGGGAACGATCCCTGCCATATATTTTTGAGAACCTCATTTCCATTTTTCTTCGCAGCATACTCCCATTCTACCTCTGTCGGCAGGCGCATACCCAACCATTCACAATAGCTACAGGCATCTTCATAAGCGATGTGCACAACCGGGTGGTTCTCTTTTCCGGCAATATCTGAGGCGATTCCCTCCGGATGTTTCCAGTTTGCTCCCTGTGTGTATCGCCACCACGGCGCATCGATTAAAGTTGTTGAATCATTTCTCAATGACGGATCAAAAACATAAGAGCCTCCGTTTCTTTCCGCACGTGTGCGGTAACCTGTTTTTATTACAAAGTCCGAGAATTGTGCATTCGTTACTTCGTAGCGTTGCATCCGGAAATGGGTGACATGCACATCAAATAATGGTTGAGCATCCGGCTGTTCCACTGTTCCGATTGTGATTCTTCCTCCCTTTATGCGAATCAGGTCATTCTGCTGCTGAGCAAAACAAGTTGCCGAGCAGAAAAAAAGAAATAGTACTAAACGGCCCATCGGTATGTTTTCCCGTTGATTTTTATCTCGTAGTTCATAATGCGCGGCCAGTATAAAGACGGCATTGTTGCTTTCCAATATTCCAATTTTTGGTGTAGAAAATGTACTTCCGGATGTTCCGGAAACGGATTCAATTCTCCCGGATCATCATGCAGATCAAAATAATCCACCGTATGATCCCGCGTATTAACCAGCAGTTTTGCATTTCCGATCCGGATAGCAGAGTTGTAATCCGAATACCAATACAATTCTCTTTTCACTGGTGGGGCAATGCTGTCAGCCTGATCCCCGATCAAAGAAATTCCATCGTATGTCCGATCATCGGGTAGTTCCAGCCCCGCAGCAGTGGTAATTGTCGGGAAAATATCCAATAAACTGACCGGTTCCTGAACGACAGCAGATGTTGAAAACAAAGCGGGGCAATGCAGGATAAACGGGACATTAATTCCACCTTCAAAGAGTGTCATTTTTCCGCCGTTCAATGGTTTATTATCTACCGTTTCACTATACAAAGCAGCGCCGTTGTCGCTGGTAAAAATAATGAGTGTATTCTCGTATTGTCCGGTTGTTTTCAGAAAATCAATCAACCCTCCTATCGCATTATCCAACGCAACAATCATCGCGTAATACACCCGTTTGTTGTGTTCAGGAATGTGACTCAACTGATCATAAATGGCTTTCGGAGCCTGGTACGGTGTGTGCGGTGCGGTAATCGGCAAATATACAAAGAAAGGTGTTGTTTTATCTGATCCTATAAATTGCTTTGCCCGGTTGAAAAATGCATTTGTAATGTACTCCTTCTCCTCGATTTCCACTTCATTTTCCCGGATGGCACATGCATCTTTGCGTCCTCCTTTCCAAATGACCTTATCTGTAAATTCCTTAATTGGCGCATTGACAATTTCCGGATTTTTCGGATCGGCAAACAAGGTATATGCTTCGTAGCATCCGTATCGGTAATCGAAGCCGAAATTGACCGGAAGCAACGGTTCCTGATATCCCAAATGCCACTTTCCGATCCATGCTGTGCGGTAACCATTGTGCTGTAGCAATTCCGAAATGGCAATTTCCGAGGAAGGCAGCCCCATCCTGTTTTCTTGCTTTTTTGGATACACCCCATACTCTTCCGGCACGAGGTAACTGGTATTAATCAGGTGCTTGAATGCCCACAATTCCAGTTTGTTTTTCGGGTACCGCGGGTGAGGTTGCAGGTGATATCCGAATCGTTGCTGGTATCTTCCGGTCAGGAATCCGGCTCTGGAGGGGCTACAAACAGCAGCAGTTGCATAGCCGGTATTGAACCGTACTCCTTCATTGGCCAACCGATCAATGTTGGGCGTTTTGATATACGGATTTCCATAAACGGACAAATCGTGCTTTCCCAGGTCATCTGCAACGATCAGAATGACATTCATTCGTGAAGTTTCGGCTGCAGGAGACGTAGATAAAAACTGTTGTTTTCCCATATATAAAATCGTATCAAACGGAACGGGTGGATACTGTTTTTTCTGAGAAAATGCCAATCCACACAGCAAAAAGAGTATTGCTGTCATTCCTGTTACTACAAACCACTGTTTCATCACTGTCAAAGATAATTAATTCATCAAAAGTCAATTAACCCTTGTCTTCTTCGAAAGGAATTTTGAGTTGTACCATTGTTCCGGGGTCTTCCGGGTAGGCATCGTCCGTTTCATTGTTTTTTACCGACAATCCGATCAACCTGATTTTTAATTCAAGTGGTACGTGATCAAGTAACTCTTTCGCTGTTTGCAGTAAGAACGAATAATTTTCCGGTGGTGAAGGCAGTGTTTTACTGCGCGATATGGTACTGAAATTGCTGAATTTTACTTTTAATGTGATGGTTTTTCCTTTGAATGCCGTCCTATTCATTCTTCGGAACAAGTCATCTGCAACTTTCTCCAATTCTGCATGTAAAATGGTAAGATCATCCGTGTCTTCCAGAAATGTCCGCTCCGCCCCGAGTGATTTCCGCACATGGTTCGGATTTACAATCCGGTTGTCAATCCCTCGGGCATTGAGGTAGTAGAGTCTTCCGAATTTCCCGAACTGTTGCACCAGAAATTCTTCCGACTTTTGTTTCAGGTCAAGGCCGGTATAAATCTGCATGGCATGCATGCGTTCTGCCGTTTTCTTCCCGATTCCGAAAAACCGTTCAATCTTCAGCGTTTCTGTAAAGTTTTCCGCTCTTTTTGGTCCGATGACATACAATCCGTCGGGTTTGTTGTAATCGGAAGCTATTTTTGCCAGGAATTTATTGATTGAAATGCCTGCTGATGCCGTCAACTGTGTTCTTTCCAGAATTTTTTGTTTGATTTCTTTTGCCACATCAATGGCGTACGGAATGTTTTTGTGATTGGTGGTAACATCTAAAAATGCTTCATCCAGCGAAAGCGGTTCCACCAGATCGGTGTATTCCAAAAAGATCGAACGAATCTGGTTGGAAACTTCTTTATAGACATGAAACCGGGGTGGTGTAAAAATCAGGTGCGGACATTTTTTTACTGCCAACTGTGACGACATTGCTGAATGTACTCCGAATTTTCGGGCTTCATAACTGGCAGCAGCCACCACACCTCTGGATCCGGAACCGCCGACTGCCAACGGTTTTCCCCGGAATACTTCATTGTCCCGCTGTTCTATCGAGGCAAAAAACGCATCCATATCGATGTGAATGATCTTTCTCATGGCAATTTCTGGTGTCCGTTATCATGCGATCACTGATCGGAAATTCTGCTAAGGACGAATGTACGAAAAAAATCAGGGTGTTGTCAACGAAACCGGAATCACTCTTCCGTGCATCCATTGATGGGCCGTCAATGCAAAATTGCAAATGTATGCTGCCATTTGTTCGGGGGAAATCTGTGCTTCATATCCCGGAAATGCTTCGTGCAACATTTCTGTTTGAACTGCTCCCAGACACAGACAGTTCATTTTTATTTCCGTGTGTTTGAATTCCTCGGCAAACAATTCTGTAAAACTCACCAATGCTGCTTTCGAGGTAGAATAAGCCGCTAATCCCGGAAATTTAACCGTCCCCTGAAAACCACCCATGGAACTGATATTGACAATGTGTGCTCCTCGTTCCATTTTCGGAAGTAAGGCCTGAACGGTCTGCATCACTCCGATCACATTGACCTGGTATGATCGTGCAAAATCGCGGTGGCTTAATTCTTCAAACGGTTTGTTGACCAGGTATCCGGCATTGTTGATCAGCACGTCAATGTGTTCTACTTTCGCAAGCAGGTGTTCCAGCTGATCTGCACAGTCATCAACGGATAAATCGTAGGGTTTGCAGTGCACATTAGAATGCGCCGCAAATTCCTTCCGCATTTTCTCCTCATCACGTGCCAATGCGTAAATTGTAACAGACGGGTCCTTTGCGAATAAATCCACCATTGCCTTTCCGATTCCACGGGATGCACCAACCACTACAACTGTCTTACTCATCGTATGAAATAATTAATTCTTCACTGGTCGGGTGCGACTGACAGGTAAGAATGTATCCTTGTTCTACTTCTTTGTCTGTAAGGGTATAATTCAGGTTCATGCGAACGGAACCTTTCAATACTTTTGCACGGCAGGTAGAACAAACTCCTCCCCTGCAGGAATACGGTGCGTCGATTTCTTCAGAAGAAGCAGCATCCAGAACCGTTTTGTTGCTGTTCATCACAAACTCGTGCGCTTCATCATCCAGAATGACTTTTACCTTTGTGGTTCCTTTAAAATCTGTTGGTGCTGCCGGTGCCGGATCTGATTTTGCTGTTGTTGTAAACAATTCGTAATGAATTTTGTCTGCCGGAACTCCGAACAATTCAAGCGCTGCTTTCACGTCATGAATCATTTCTTCCGGTCCGCAGATATAGAATCCATCCGAGCGGAGAATCCCCAGGTCTTCCTTGATAATTCCCATGAATGCATCTTTGGAAATCCGTCCCTGATCAAACCCTTCCTTCACCTCCTGAGTGAGGAAATAACGTGCTTCTGTTTTCGTAAGCTGACGCAACTGTTCACGAAACAAAATATCTTGTTCTGTTTTATTGGCAACTACCAGTTTCATGGAAGCATCATCCATTTTTTCGATTTCATGTGCCATGCTCATGATCGGCGTGATTCCCGATCCTGCTGCAATTGCTACCACTTTTTTCGCATCGTTTAGTAAAAAGCGGCCTTCCGGTTTTGAGATAAAAACAGCATCTCCGGCTTTCAACTGTCGGTTGAAGTAAGTCGAAACTTTCCCTTTTTCCACTTCTTTCACAGCAATGGCCAATGCAACTCCTTTCGCACTGCAAATTGAATACGACCGGCGTTCTTCTTTTCCGTCAACTTCGATTGAAATTGTCAGGTACTGACCTGGTTTAAATGCAAACGTCTCTTCCAAATCCTGTGGAATGGAGAACACAATTTCCACCGCGTCTTTTGTTAACCGGTTGACCTGTTGAACAGGAATGTTGTAAAAGCCTCTCGGAATCTTTACTGCCGATTCCTTTTTAAATATTTTTCCTAAAAATCCCATGATTTAATCATCAAATGAAACTACTAATTTTTCAGTAGTAGGACGTGCCTGACACGTCAAAATATAACCAGCAGCTACCTCGTCCGGTTCCAGTGCATAGTTGACATCCATCCGTGCTTCACCTTCCAGTACCTTCGCCTTACATGTGCAACAAACTCCTCCTTTGCAGGCAAACGGAAGATCTGCGCCTGCTTTGTAGGCCGCATCCAAAACCGTTTCACTTGCATCCATTGCCAAATCATATGTATCTCCATCCAAAATCACTTGCACATTGGCGTTCACTTTCGGTATGTTACTCGTTTCTTCTTTCTTTTTCGGGGGTGTGGAAGCAGCAAACAATTCAAAAAATATGTTTTCTTTTGCAACACCCAATTTCTCAAAACTATCTTTCACAGCCAGCATCATGACTTCCGGACCACAAACGTATACTTCGGATATATTCCACCCTTTCAGAAAAGCATTGTGCAGGTCTTCACACTTTTGTCTGTCCATCAATCCTTTCTGGATTTTGTTTCCTAAGCTTTCAAGAGACAATACATGAATAACACGCAAACGGGTCATGTATAAATTCTTCAACGCCTCAATTTCCTCTCTGAAAATAATGGACGCAAAGTCCCTGTTCCCATAAAAAAATGTTATATCACTTAACGGCTCATGCGTTAGAATTTCCTTCAAAATTGATAAAATCGGGGTCACTCCCGAACCACCGGCAAATAAAACATAGGATTTTTGTGCGATCGGGTTTGCTTTTAATTGGAAATTCCCCATTGGCGTCATTACCTGTAATTCATCACCTGCTCTTAATTCCGTGTTGACAAACGTAGAGAATTTCCCCCCCTCTACCTGTTTTACCGCCACACGCCATTCGTTTTCAAACGGAGCAGAACACAACGAATAAGATCTGCGAATATCCTCTCCATCTATGACTGTTCTCAACGTAAGGTATTGTCCCGGAATAAACGTGTAATCAGCTTGCAACGTTTCTGGCACATCAAATGCAATAGAAACAGCATCTTTCGTTTCTCTCCTGACTTCTTTAACTTTTAGCGTATGAAATTTTGGTGTCATAATTCTTTCTTCAACTACATGATTTGACGGCGAATTTAATCATTTACTACCAAAAAAGATGTAAAAATGCCAACCAAAACCGTTGTTTGTGTTAAGGATGGAACGGAATAGTTGTTTTTAACCACATAAAGACATAGAAAAGCTATGGGCAACAGGCCAAGCAGTGACATATAGTCAATTCATTACACGAATTGAATTAAAAATAAATAATTATTTAAAAACAAACCTATTACGAAAATATATGTTGCTATTTTTCTTTTATCCACATAGAGGCATAGAAAAAAGCATAGGTATATAGACTGAATAGTGATGCATAGTCAATTCACTGTATGAATTGAGGCGTATAAAAAACAAATAATTGGTAATTTCCCTTGAGGACGAAAGAACAAACAATAGTAATCCCAAAGCCCACAAAGTGAGCTACTATGTGTCACTATACCTACTCCAAACCTTTACCTATTATAACTATGTGTCCTATGTGGTTTGTCATTTTTCCCTAAAATCAGGGAGTCAAACTCTTTTTATTTTTTAAACTATTGATTATCTTAATAATAAAAACCAACCATGACCAAAAAACAATTAAATGATCTGACGTATGAAATAATTGGCTGTGCTATTGAAGTTCATAAAGAAATGGGAAGAGGTTTAACTGAAAAAATCTATCATGAATGTATGAAACATGAATTAACTTCCAGAAATATTAATTATCAGACTGAAATGAGAATTCCTGTCATATACAAAGAAAAGGAAATGGATATTCACTTCCGGTGTGATTTATTCATTGAAAACAGTATTGTAATTGAACTAAAGTCCGTACAAGATCTAAATGTTATTTCAGAAGCTCAACTACTGACATATATGAAACTACTAAAAGCTCCAAAAGGAATTTTGATCAATTTTAATTGCTGTAATATTTTTAAAGACGGGCAAAAAACATACATCAACGAGTTGTTTACGGACTTACCACAATTTTGACAGAACACTATCATACAATTGTTTCTATGCATTTTTTCCTTTAACCACATAGAGACATAGAAAAGCATAGAGGATATGTACTGAATAGTGACACATAGTCAATTCATTATATAAATTGTTTAACCCTTGAATACGAAATAACAGTAACCCAAAAAGCTGACAAAGTTAGCTTCTATATGTCACTATACCTACTTCGAATATCCCTATGTACCTATGTGCACTATGTGGTTTTAATTCATTCTCTGAACCACGTAGAAAAACATTAGGATTGTGTAATAGATGAATCAGAAACAACTACATCATCAAAACAGTAGTAATTCCAAAAGCTAACGAAGTTTGCTTCTATGTGTCACTTACCTACTTCGAATATCCCTATGTACCTATTGTGTACTATGCGGTTTTAATTCATTCTCTGAAACACATAGAAAAACATAGTGTTGTTTAACGTATGACTCAATCAGTAATCTCAAAAACTGACGAAGTGAGTTACTACATGCACTATGTGGTCCATTACTATTTGACATCCTGCTTTGTTATTAAAAAAGGTACACTGTAACTCTTTTTTCTGCTACCAAACCTCAAAATATTACTAACCAAAACCGTTGTTTGTGTTAAGGATGGAACATTTGATCTGAAAACATAGATGAAAATACAACATTTTTCCCTAAATTTGTGGTGTACTCAAAAGGCTATGAAAGAAAATAATATAGAAGAATTAGAGCGTCAGTTTCAGGAGAAAATTGATAATGACATCAAGATCGAACCCCGCGATTGGATGCCCGATGCTTATCGTGATACCTTGATTCGTCAGATTTCACAGCATGCGCATTCGGAAATTGTAGGAATGCTACCCGAAGGAAACTGGATTACACGTGCGCCCAACCTGAGAAGAAAAGCCGTTTTGCTGGCAAAAGTTCAGGATGAAGCGGGACATGGTTTATATTTATACAGCGCTGCGGAAACACTGGGAGCAGACCGCGAGGAAACCATTGATGACCTCCATTCCGGAAAAGCGAAATATTCCTCTATTTTTAACTATCCGACCTTATCCTGGGCGGATATGGGAGCCATCGGATGGTTGGTAGACGGTGCCGCGATTATGAATCAGGTTCCTTTATGCCGTTGTTCATACGGACCTTACGCCCGTGCAATGGTACGTGTATGTAAGGAAGAATCATTCCATCAGCGTCAGGGATTTGAAATCATGACAACACTGGCAAACGGAACTCCCGAGCAAAAAGCAATGGCACAGGACGCATTGAACCGTTTCTGGTGGCCGGCATTGATGATGTTTGGTCCGAATGATGCCGAATCCAAGCATACGGAACAATCCATGAGATGGAAAATCAAGCGCCAGACAAATGACGAATTGCGTCAGCAATTTGTTGATATCACCGTGCCACAAGCTGAAATGATCGGTCTGACAATTCCGGATGCTGATCTGAAATTCAACACCGAAACAGGACATTATGAGTTTGGCGAAATTAACTGGGATGAATTCTGGCAGGTAGTCAAAGGAAACGGACCGTGTAATAAAGACCGTGTAGATGCCCGCAGAAAAGCAAAAGAAAACGGAATGTGGGTACGCGAAGCTGCTGCTGCCTATGCAGAGAAACGCGCGAACAGAAATAAAGAAAAAAGAGCTTAATCGAACAATAAGAATATTAATTAGCTATGTCGAATGCAAACTGGCCTCTTTGGGAGGTATTCATAAGAAGTAAACAAGGATTGAGTCACAAACATGTAGGAAGTTTACGTGCTGCAGATGCTCAAATGGCTGTTGAAAATGCGCGTGATGTATATACACGTCGTTCAGAAGGAATCAGTATCTGGGTGGTACAGTCCAATGATGTATTTGCTTCCGATCCAAGTGAAGCAGATTCACTGTACGAACCGGCAGATTCCAAGGTGTATCGTCACCCTACGTTTTACGATGTTCCCGATGGAATTTCTCACATGTAATCCTTTAGCTATACAAAATGAACAAGAATTTATTTGAATACTTACTTCGTTTAGGCGATGATAGTTTGATCATCGGGCATCGGTTATCGGAATGGTGTGGTCACGGACCTATTCTGGAGGAAGACATCGCGATGACAAACATGGCGTTGGATTTTATCGGACAGGCAACAACCATTTTCGAGTATGCGGCAAAGGTAGAAAATACCGGAAGAGATGCCGATGCGTTGGCCTTCCTTCGTTATGAACGGGAATACCGCAACGTATTGTTAGTTGAGCAGCCCAATGAAGATTTTGCTGTAACAATGGTGCGTCAATTTTTGTTCGATGCATTCAGAAAACCGTTGTACGAGGCATTGCAAAACAGTTCAGACACCCAAATTGCTGCCATTGCGGAAAAGTCATTAAAAGAAACAAAATACCACCTGAAGCATTCATCCGAATGGGTAATCCGCTTGGGAGACGGAACCGAAGAATCGCATGAAAAAGCACAATATGCAGTAGACACCTTGTGGCGCTATACAGATGAATTGTTCTTCGAAAATGAGGTAGATGCAGCGTTACAGGCAGAAAACGTGATTCCGTCATTGATTCCAATCCGCGAAGAATGGCAGAAAACGGTAACGGATGTATTGACAGAAGCAACCTTGAGCATTCCTCAAAATGGCTGGAAACAGCAGGGAGGAAGAACAGGACTTCACTCTGAGCACCTGGGATACATTCTGGCGGAATTGCAATACATGCAACGCGCCTACCCGGGAATGAAGTGGTAAACAAAAAAGGGTAAGCGAACAATTCGCTCTACATAAGAGACAACAGAAAATCACCTGGTAGTCATGGTATCGGAATTACAAATATGGCAATGGCTGGAAGAAGTTTCAGATCCGGAAATTCCTGTGCTTACGGTTGTTGATCTGGGCGTTGTTCGTTCGGTGAAAACCAACGGAGATCAGGTCAAAATTGTAATCACTCCGACGTATTCCGGATGTCCCGCCATGCAGGTAATTGAAGAAGATATCAAACAGGTTTTAAAATTTAAAGGTATTGATCAGGTGGAAGTAGAGCTGGTGCTTTCACCTGCCTGGACAACCGACTGGATCTCTGAAAAAGGACGTATCAAATTAAAAGAATATGGTATTGCACCCCCAGCAGATGAAGTCGATAAAAGCGTCCTGTTTGCCGACCCTCCGGTGATTGAATGTCCGCTCTGTCACTCCACGGATACACGTATGATTTCCCAGTTCGGCAGCACTGCCTGCAAAGCTCATTATCAATGCAATTCCTGCCTGGAGCCATTTGATTATTTTAAATGTCTGAAATAGATTTTCATTTCCATATTTCATATTTTTAATGTATTTTCACACAGATTAGCTCGTGTGTAAAACAGGTGATTCTACTTGCTGATCGACTCAACACTTCTTTTATATTTGTTGAGCAGAATAACTTCTTACTTAAACGCTAAACATGGCTACACTCGCACAAGAAAAAATGGAACTGGAACAACTATCGGAAATGATGTTGTTGTCAAAAAAAACAAAACACGAACAAAAACTAGTTGTGGAAGGTGATTCCTGGTTTGATTATCCACTCACAAAAGACATCATCGATCATTTGCGAAAGATGGGATATGCCATTAAACGGCACAGTAAGCACGGAGACACATTAGAAAACATGGTGTTCGGAAGCGAGTATTCCATTCGGAAAAACGTTGCGATCAATAACGGAGATCGAGGTTTACAGGAAGTACTAACCTCTGTTCGCATTTACAATCCGCGTTTTGTTTTATTCAGTGCCGGAGGAAATGATGTCGTCGGAAGTGAGTTTGAACAATATTTAAATCATAAAAATTCCGGACTCAAACTGTTCAAAGAAACGAATTACAATCAAAACCTGCTTGTAATGAAAAATGCGATTGAGCAGTTTCTGATCCGTATCTGGGAAGTCGATCCGGGAATTGACATCCTGATGGACGGATACGATTACGCCAAACCTAACGGAACGACCTACCTGGGAATTTCAGGGCCATGGGTACTTCCCGGTTTTGCTAAGAAAAACATTTTAAACAGGGAGACAGAACAGGAGCCGATCATCAAAAAATTAGTGGACGGATTCAACGGTATTTTAAAGGAACTCGACGCTGCTTACGAACGCTTTCACCACATTGACCTGCGAGGTGTTTTTCCGGATGACAACATGTGGGACAACGAAATTCACCTGAAAAGCCAGGGATATAAAAAAGTAGCGGACATTTATCATCGGAAAATGGAGCAGATCGCAGGGTTTAATCCTGTTGTCTGAAACGATTTTTCGCTCATTGAGTACAAACAGGCAGTAAGATGAACATTGGAGTAACCATGTCAGGAGGAGGGTACCGGGCTTCGGCATACAGTCTGGGGGCGTTGAGCTACCTGGAGAAGCTGGAATTGGCACAACAACCACTTTTGAAGCAGGTGAAAGCGATTTCTACCGTCTCCGGCGGTAGCATCACCGGTCTTTCCTATGCACAATCCGCAAAGCGGAATGAAATATTTACACTCTATTTTCAACGCTTGTTTACTTTTCTTACAGAAGAGGATCTGGTCAACGACGGAATCTCCAATTTTGTCAGTCCGGGATTTAAAAACAGCCTGATCGAAGGATTTGCACGCGTGTATACCGAAAAATTGTTTGATAACGCCACCTTTGCATCCGTTTTACCGGAAAAAACCAGTGCGGGAATCTACGATACACACCTGGAGTTTACCTGTATCAATGCCACGGAATTCAACACAGGAACTCCCTTTCGGTTCATTGCACAACTGTCCCATCTCCGCCACCGGATCGGAAATCATTACTACAAATTGGATCGCGATCTGATCAAACCCATGCCTTTGGGGATTCCTCTTGCGGCATCTTCCTGTTTCCCGGGGGGATTTGAACCCATCAGCATTGACATGGGTCCGTATATCAGCTCAACTTCTGTTATTCATCGCGATGACCGGGATAAAGTGGTTAGTCTGATGGACGGTGGGATCGTCGATAACCAGGGCATTGATTCCATTCTGTTGTACGATGCCGGTAAAAAGGAAAAAGAAGAATTACTCGACCTCATCATCGTAGCCGATGTTGCTTCACCGGATATTTCGGGATATGAACCGACAAAAGAAAAGCGGATTCCAATTATCGGAAACCTCAAAATGATTTCAATTTACCGGTTCACGTGGATCACCAATCTACTGCTGGCAATTGCACTTTTTATTCCGTTTGTTCACCAAAGCAAAATAGCCCTGGGAATAATTTCCGGGTTGCTGACACTGTTTACACTGGCGACATTCATTCTCACCTATGCCAAACAATTCATCCGGAAGGCCGCCAATACCAATGAAGTAGGGATCGGAAAAGTCACAAAGATGAATGTACTCACACCCAATGCGGTTTCGGAATTGTTTATCAACCGCGCCAACTCGGTGAGCCTGATGGTGGGAAGTATCTTCTTAAAACATTTGCGCAACAAACATTACCAGGAGCTATTCGGAAACAGGATGTACGTCCACAAATGCTTCTCAACTGCCATTTACGATTTAAAACATCCCGATCCGACGGATCAACAAGCCAACATCCGGGGAGTTTCTTTCTTTGATCTGGGTGTGGGTGAACCTACTGAAACCATCCGGGACATCTGCACCTCCGCATCCGGGATGAAAACAACACTATGGGTTCCCCTCAATAAAAAAGGAAAAGAAAAAATACGTGATGTAATTACGGCAGGACAGTTAACAACGTGCATCAATTTTATCATTTACTACCACAAAATCTGTAAAAGCCTGCAATCCATTGAAAACCGCAAACAAACAGGAACATCAGGAGGAAATGATTCCTATCACGAGCCCTTTCTCCGCCGCCAGATCCAACACCTGACACCGATTGATCAACAGGCACGTGTACATTGGAAACAATTTATTGAAAATCCGTACTGGATGGTGGATGAATTGAATGAAAAATAATCTACACCTTCCCTACAATCGCTTCTGAGACATTGATAATGTGATCTCCGACTTTTTCGAGCGAAGAGAACAAATCATTATAAATCATTCCCGCTTTGAAATTCGGATCCTGATTGGACAAACTTTCGAGGTAATCCTTGCGTAATTTGTTGCGGGTTTCATCAATCTTTCGTTCCGCGGCAATCGCACTGTCCAGGCTCACTTTTTCGTGGTGTGCCGTCAGGTTTTCACACATGATGATCAACGCTTCGTCCACCGCATCGAACATGGTAGCAATGTTGTTGCGTTGTTCCGGTGTAAACCACAGCTTTTCTGCCGTTTTTCGCTCAATGGTTTTTGACATCTGGTAGAAAATATCACCGATCCGTTCCAAATCATTGACCATACTGTTCATTCCCCGGATGCGCATAGCCGTGTGTTCCGTCAGATCTCCTTCGGCAATTTTATTGAGGTATTTTACTACTTCGATTTCAATCTTGTCGGTAATGTCTTCGTACTTTTCAATCCGCGTCAGGATTTTCTCAATCTGGTTGGTATTTTTCTCATAGAGCAGCGAACGCGTCATCTTAGACATTCGTTGTGTAAGTGTTCCGAATTTGGCAATTTCTTTTTTCGCTTCCAGGATGGATAAATCGGCCGTACTCAGGATACCTGTTCCGATAAACTCCAGGTGGAAGACCTCATCTGATTTTCCTTTTGATTTTACCGTCATTTCCGACCACTTTACCAATTGCGGAATGAAGCCGATCAGCAACAACGTATTGATCAGGTTGAATAAGGTATGAAACAACACCAAGCCGGAATTTGCATGCTCCACAGGTGCATTGATCGGGTCACCCCAACCAATATTCAGCATAAACCATTGAATACCCTGGATGATAAACGGTAACAACAACAAAGCCCAGATAAAGCCAATTCCGTTGAACAGGGAATGAATCCGGGCAGAGCGCTTGGCATGTACATTGCCTGTTGAAGTCGCCATCTCAACCGCAACAACTGTTCCCAGGTTTGCTCCCAGAATGATCGCAACGGCGACATCAAACGGTAAAAGACCGCAGTTGACCAGCACCATCGTCAATACCATTGTCGCGGAAGAAGACTGAACAAGTACTGTAATGAACGCACCGATCAACACAAACAACAACACACCCAGCACCGGGATTTCCCCATACGCCAGCAGGGTTTGTATAAACGGGAATTCAGCAATATCTTCAGGCATACATTCAACCATGAATCCCAATCCCATAAACAGGAATACGAATCCGAAAATGGAATTTACCCATGGTTTCCAGCGTTTTTTTCCGAAAAATAATAACGGGGCAACAAATGCAAGAATAAACAGCGCGTAATTGGAAAGATCGATCTCAAAGGCCAGCAAATTAATAAACCACGCCTTCATCGTTGTACCGATGTTCGCTCCCATAATCACTCCGGCAGACTGAATCAGTGTAAGGATCCCGGCATTTACAAACGATGCCGCCATGACAACGGTGACGGTGGAAGACTGAATGATGGAAGAGATACTGAACCCGGCCAACACTCCTTTCAATTGATTGGATGCAATGGACCCGAGCTGATTTCGCAACCTGGATCCAAGTACTTGCTGCAACCCTTCACTCATCACTTTCATTCCGTAAATGAACAGTCCGAGTGAACCGATCAGGACGATGAATTTAAATATTCCCCATGGTAATTCCGTCCGGGCAGGATAATCCTTCGACCACATGATCTCTTTTCCGGTGTTCAGTCCGATGGAATAGCTATAATCTTCATTTTTCTCCAGCTGCTCAATTCTGTAATCGGTACGTTCCAGCGGAACAGCTTTGATCACTGTCCAGCGGGGAGCGTCTTTTTTTAAATCATCTTTTTGAATGTAGCGGATCGCTATTGTATAGTCATGGGCCTTGGCAGATTCATACACATCGTAGTTGATCGTCCATTTTAATTTTAACCCTTCCGGTTTCGAAACAGCAGTAATATTGACGATTTTCCGGATAGAATCATCTTCAATGACCTTCTTGTTTCCGGGATTCTCCGCAACAGATCCATATACAACAGGCTGTGCCAGAAACAGCAGCAATACCAACAGATATTTCAACCTTAATTGCAAGTACATACACATGAATTTTGAAACAAAAGTAGACAGCTAAGATTTTTCGTTGTTTGAAAACATGTTAAGTTAACATTAACTTTCAGGAAAACACCGGAAACACAAGGGATTTGCGATGGATTTTCTCTTTAGTAAACCGTTTTTGTTAATAGAAACTTTACCTATAAATAAATTATAGAAAACACCTTTCCGATGGACTTACACCAACTTTGCATCAACAAAAAATGTAAAGAAATGAAAACAACAAAAATGAAAATCGGAACGTTGTTATTAGGTGCAGCACTTACTATGACAGCTGTATCATGTAAAAAAGAAGGTTGTACAGATGCTACGGCAACCAACTATGATGAAAAAGCAAAAAAAGATGATGGTTCTTGCCAGTACGCGCAATCAGAAGATGAGGATGTAATCAAAGTATCTTCTAACATCACTTCTAACACAACCTGGGAAACAGGAAAAGTATATGTTTTAACAAGCCGTATCGCTGTTACAAACGGAGCAACATTGACAATTCAACCGGGAGTTATCGTAAAAGGTGAAGCTGGTACAGGAGCAAATGCTACTGCTTTGATCATTGCAAGAGGAGCAAAATTGAATGCTTCAGGAACAGCTACTCAACCAATTATATTTACATCAATCGCTGACGAAATTCAGCCGGGACAAATCGCGAGCCCGAACCTGGATCCGACAATGAACGGATTGTGGGGTGGTTTAATCGTTTTGGGATATGCTCCTATTTCTGCTGATGCTGAAACAGCACAAATCGAAGGAATTCCTGCTTCTGATCCGAACGGATTGTACGGAGGAAACAACGTGGCTGATAACTCAGGTACCATTCAATACATTTCTATCCGTCACGGTGGTGCAAACATTGGAGAAGGAAACGAAATCAACGGGTTGACACTTGGTGGTGTTGGTAACGGAACAGTTATTGAAAACATTGAAGTAATCGGTAATCAGGATGACGGAATCGAGTGGTTCGGTGGATCTGTTAACGTAAAAAATGCGGTTGTTTGGAATGCAAGTGACGACGCAATCGATACAGACCAGGCTTGGTCAGGAACGTTGGATAATTTCGTAGTTATCTGTGTACCTGGTTCGAACCCGACAGATCACGCGTTGGAAATCGACGGGCCTGAAGGAGCTTATTTGGCTGGCCACACCGTACAAAACGGTACAATCAAAGGAAGTGCTGATTCAGAAATCGGTGATTTCAGAGACGGAGCAAGAGGAACATTCAAAAATATCTACGCATTCGGATTCCCTGATCCGGCAACTGCAGGAAAAGGTGATCTTTCTTTGTCAGGAACAGCAACACAAACAAACTTTGCAAATGGTGATTTAGTATTTGAAAACCTGCAAATCACTCCTGCTTCCGGAGTTGCATTAAGCGCAATCTTCCTGAACGGAACAGATGCACACGCTACAAGCGTAAGCCAGGGAGCAAATACAGTAGGTGCAACTACATCTGCTTTCTCCGGATGGTCTTGGGCTTCTGTCGCAGGTCAATTAAACTTCTAATGTTAACCGACATCGTATTATATAACTAAAAAAACAGACCCGGACTCGCAGTAAACGCTGCGAGTTTAGGTCGTTTTAAGGAATTTTCTTTTGAAACATCGTGAACAAAACAGTTATGAAATTTAATTTTATTCTTTCGGTATCTTTCATCCTCACTGCCACTACTGCAGCATTTTCTCAAAATGGTACAATCCGGGGATCTGTTATCGAAGCGGCATCCGGTGAAGCCGCTTCAGGAGTACGTATCATTGTTTCCGGTACCTCTACCGGTTGCGTATCCGACCTGGACGGAAAGTACGAATTGGCACTTAATCCGGGAAAACATGAACTGATTTTCAGTTCCTTTCTGTACGATACATTGAAAATGGGAGATGTAGAAGTAAAAAGCGGGGAAGTAAGCGTGTTACCGGTCATTAAAATGGGGGAAGCAGTAACACAGGTAGAAGAGGTAACAATCAGTGCGACAAGAAGAGTGGATACGGATGTAGCTGTTTTGGTTCTTAAACAAAAAGCTCCAAATGCCATTGACGGAATTTCAGCTGCGAGTTTCAGGAAAATAGGAGATTCTGATGCTGCAGGAGCAATGACACGTGTTCCCGGAGTTTCTGTTTCCAACGGGAAATACGTCTTCATCCGCGGAATTGGTGACCGGTACAATAAAACCGTATTGAACGGGATGGACATTCCCGGGCTGGATCCGGATAAAAACACCCTGCAAATGGATATCTTCCCGACAAGTATCATTGAAAATATGATTGTCAACAAATCATTCATTGCAGATCTTCCTGCAGATTTTGCCGGTGGTGTGATCGATATTTCACTGAAAAACTTCCCGGACAACAAACAGGGAAATGTTTCCATCAGCATGGGATACAACCCTAACTATCACTTTAATAAAAACTACCTGACTCAAAGCAGGGGAAAAACAGACTTTTTAGGATTCGATGACGGATTGCGCACCATTCCGGCAGAAAACAATATCCCGTTCTATGCGAAAATCATCGGAAATCCGGACGGACCGGACGCAACACGTTACAAAGAAGTGTTGAGTAAGTTCAATGCGAACATGGGAGCCATTCAACAAATGAGTATGATGGATTTCGGACTTGGATTTTCATTCGGAGATCAGAAAAAACTGGCTAAAAGTGCGGTGGGATACAACTTCATGTTGTCGTATAGCAACAGTACCGAATTTTTCAAAGATGCGGAATACGGACGGTATGGTTTGAGTGCCAATTCATCTGTTTACGAAATGAACATGCGGGAATTCCAGAAAGGTTCTTTCGGGGTCAACAATGTTATGTTAAGCGCAATGGCAGGTGTGGGAATCAAGACATTGAAATCAAAATATACCTTTAACATTTTGCACCTCCAAAACGGAGAATCCAAATCAGGAATTTTCGACTATGAAGGAAATGACCAGGGATCGGTTTTCTCAGCATACCAGCACAACCTGGAATACAGTCAGAGAGGAATGACAAACGCGCAATTGATCGGAAAGCATGAAATCGGGAAAAATTCACGATGGGAGACAGAATGGAAATTGTCCCCTACCTATTCTACCATTGAAGACCCGGATGTGCGTTTCACCCGCTACAGAACGCAAACAGCAGGAGTATCGATCGGTACGGAATCAGGATTCCCGGAACGAATCTGGAGAGAATTACAGGAGATCAACCTGGCAGGAAAAGCAGATGCAACCTGGAAGTTCAATGCGTTTGGAAGCAAAGGAGAATTGAAATTCGGAGGAGGTCATACGTACAAAGAGCGCGATTTCAACATCCGAACATTCATGGTGAACGTTCGAAACATCCACTTAACAGGAAACCCGGACGAATTATTTGCTCCTGAAAATTTATGGCCGTACAACGGTGACATCTCCAAAGGAACAACCGTTGAACCGACATTCCTTCCAAACAATCCAAACCAGTTTACATCAAATGTGAACAATACATCCGGTTTTGTTTCAGCACAAATCAGCCCGTTTAAACGCTTGAAAACAGTCATCGGACTGAGAGCGGAAAACTATGTTCAGCGATACACCGGAAGAGACCAGATGGGATACAACATCCTGAACAATGACATCGTACTGAATGATTTGGGACTGTTCCCTTCACTCAACCTTGTATTTGCAGCAACGGAGAAGCAAAACATTCGTTTTGCATACGGCAAAACCATTGCACGCCCTTCCTTCAAGGAGATGTCGTATGCAGAAATCGTTGACCCGCTTACGGGAAGAACATTTATCGGAGGTTTGTTTAAAGACGAAGACAACGGAACAGGGACTGTTTATTGGGACGGAAACCTGAGGAGTACGGATATTCACAACTTTGATTTGAGATGGGAGATTTTCCCGTCGCTTGATCAAACCATCTCGGTGAGCGCATTCTACAAAAAGTTCTTCAACCCGATTGAGATTGTTCAATATTCTTCACAAGCAGGTTCATTCCAGCCGCGAAACGTAGGTGACGGGCAAGTATTGGGAGGAGAGTTGGAAATCCGTTTAGGACTTGGATTTATTTCTGAAAAAGTAAAAGACTTTTCCTTTATCTCCAATGTAACAGTAACAGAGTCCAGAATTCAGTTCAGCGAAACGGAAAAACAAAGCCGTGTAGCCAATGCACGTGAGGGAGAAACAATCAAGAATTACAGAAAAATGGCCGGTCAGGCTCCATACGTTGTCAATGCAGGATTTTCTTATAATGGCGGTGAAAACGGTTTCTGGAAAGGATTTGAAGTCGGGGTATTCTACAACGTACAGGGATCTACATTGATCTATGTAGGAATGGTCGACCGGCCGGATGTATATACCGTTCCGTTCCACAGTCTGAATTTCAATGCCAACAAAAAATTCGGTAAAAATAACAACTGGAGTGTCGGATTGAAGATTTCCAACCTGCTGAACGATAAAAAAGAAGAAGTCTTCAAATCTTATAACGCGCAGGATCAGTACTTTTCTCGTTTAACATTGGGAACAACTACTTCATTGAAAGTCGGATATAACTTTTAATTGAAGGTTTTTTAACAATTTTAATATAGGAAAGCTCAAAAAAGTTATCTAATTTAGACGTGTAACAAACTTGAAAAACTAGAAAAGCTATGTTGGAACTCACAAAAAAAGTCCTTAAAAAGGTAAGTTTTGATGCGTTTTTATTTCAAAAGGAGTTATACAAGGCTCTGAAATGGATTACAGATGCTGAGGAAGTGAAAAAGTTTAGAGAGTGGTGTATTGTCGAATTTGGAGCAACTTACCCTGTAATCATTAAAAAAGCATTTGACAGCAAAAAATTAGCATTAGAAAAAAGATAAGCTGATTTTAGAGTTTAACAAACATTGAGCACTGTGATCATAAAAAGTTAATTCTTTTGATTCGCAGTGCTCTTTTTCATTTTATATACTTAATTTTGCTCCTCAAAAATTAAAGCATCATGTTGGAAATTACACGTATTCGTACAGAGAAAGAAGCGATTATTGAAGGACTGAAAAAAAGACATTTCAATGCTGAACCGATCATCAATGAATTATTGGAAAAAGATGAGCAGTGGAGAAAAGGGAAAGCAGACCTGGATTCGATTCTTTCGGAAATGAATACGCATGCGAAAAACATCGGGCTTTTAATGAAAGACGGAAAAAAAGAAGAAGCCGAAGCCGCTAAAACAGCTGTTGCCGAACTGAAAAATCGTGAAGCAGCACTAAAGGCAACTGTTGATCAACTGGATAAAGATATTCTGCAACTGATGTACCAACTGCCGAATGTACCGAATGAATTGGTAAAAGCAGGAAAAAATGAGTTGGACAACGAAACGGTTTTTGAAGCGGGGACAACGCCTGTGTATGATTTTGAAGCTCTTCCTCACTGGGATCTTGCTAAAAAATACGACCTGATTGATTTCGAATTGGGTGTAAAGGTAACCGGAGCAGGATTTCCGTTCTACAAAGGAAAAGGAGCGAAATTACAACGGGCACTGATCAATTTCTTCTTATCTGAGGCTGAAAAAGCAGGGTATACAGAATACATCGCACCGCACGTTGTTAACGAAGCATCCGGTTACGGAACAGGTCAGCTGCCAGACAAAGAAGGACAAATGTACCACATTCCGGAAGACGGTTTGTACATGATTCCGACTGCCGAAGTGCCGTTGACAAACATTTATCGGGATGTGATCCTTCCGTCGGAGGATTTTTCAATCAAAATGACCGGGTATACACCATGCTTCCGTCGTGAGGCAGGTTCATACGGTAAAGATGTACGAGGGTTGAACCGCCTGCATCAATTTGACAAAGTAGAAATTGTACGCATTGAGCATCCTTCCAATACAGCAAAAGCGTTGGAAGAAATGATGGAACATGTCAAGGGATTGCTGGAAAAATTAGGGTTGCAGTTCCGTATTTTACGTCTCTGTGGAGGTGATACAGGTTTCGCAGCTGCAATGACCTATGATTTTGAAGTGTATTCTGCGGCGCAGCAAAAATGGTTGGAAGTATCTTCTGTATCCCGTTTTGATACATTCCAGGCCAACCGGTTGAAATTGCGCTTCAAAACGGCAGATAAGAAAACGCAGCTGGCGCATACCTTGAACGGATCCGCATTGGCATTGCCGCGAATCATGGCATCGTTGATGGAAAATCACCAAACAGCAGACGGCATTGTGATTCCGGAAGTATTACAGTCATTTACAGGTTTCGCGAAAATCAATTAAAAATAAAGAAACAACAAAATCTGATAGAAAAGCCGGTTTAATCTCCGGCTTTTTTCGCATCATAGATGTATTCAAATGTTTCTTTGAATATTACCCGTTCGATTTCGCCCCGTTTTACCTCTTTTACTACGTTGACAGGTAAACCGTTCTTGAGTTCAAAATCGTAATTGGAGGAAGCAACAAAATCCCCCATACTAAAGGTCGAGTCAACAAATCCGGTGCAAATACCCTCTTTATCAAACCGGAATGTCCGGTGAATTTTAAACGGGTCATCGGTCCAGTCAATGTGTTTGAGTACTCCTTCAACATACGTAAACTCCCGCACATTGCTTTCTTCAACCAGGTTCTGCACACTGTATATTTTTTCAGGATGCCGCATCGATCCCCAGGCAATGATATCATCTTTACCCGGTCGGCATAATGTATCGATGGTCAGTGACTTCCAGTTTTTGGAGTTTGGAACAACAAATAATTTTCTGGAAGAAGCCGTGCTCTCAAAACTTACCAGGCTTTTAGTTCGTTGCAATTGCTTAAACTCGTAATATGCAAAGTCTTCTTTTCGAATTTCCTCATTGAGTTTAACCTTCGCAAATCCTGTTACCTCCTGGTGGTCAGAATAACTGATCAGGATGGTACTGATTAACCGGTTGTCATAATAATTTCCTATCTGCATGGTTTGCAACAATCCGTCTTTTGTGAATGAGTAAGTAATTTTCTTATCCGGTGTAACTGCAGCTCCATCCTCAGTAGAATCGGCTGTTTCATAGTAAAACGTGCGCTCAATCGCCCGAATGCCTCTCCGTTTGATAATGGAATCATTGAACCATACCGGAAACGAGATGATCTTTTCTCCGTCGCTGTACATGGCCGATAGATTCAAGACATTTGGTTCCAGATTCTGGTGATCATTCCCTTTATTATGATTGTTCAACCCGCCGGAGCACGCTGTTAAAATCAGTAGCAAGAGTATAAAATAGACCTGTTTCATGAGGTTGAATATACATCAGTTTTTTTAATTTCCAATCGCCGGCTTTGTATCCTTTCTCATTATAAAGCACTTCTTCGGGAATAGCATATGAAATTTAACCTTACTTTTACACCGCAAGAAATAACATAACACATGGACCCCGGATGATTCAACAGGTAAAGACACATATCAGAAAAGCACCTTTTTTGTGGATGGCACTTCCGGCAGCTGCATTGATGTTCGCACTGATTTCTCTTGTTAATCATTACTGTTTCCGGACCTATGCACTGGATCTTGGATTGTATACCAATGCCTTGTATGACTACGCTCATTTTTCATGGAATGACAGCTCTGTATTTAAAGAAATGCCTGAAAACATTCTTGCCGATCATTTTGATTTATACCTCCCTCTCTTTTCTCCGTTGATTTATGTATTCGGGACGTATACCCTACTGATTGTTCAGATTGTCTTCATCCTCATCGGGGCGATAGGAATTTACCGGTTGGTTGAACACCGGTTCCCTGATTCCGGGCTGAAGAATTATGCCCTCGCTTATTTCCTGGTGTTTTTTGGGATCTATTCCGCACTTTCATTTGATTATCACAGTAATGTTGTCGCATCGATGCTTGTTCCATGGCTGTTTTTGGCAGTGGACAAACGTCAACTAATACGTGCCGCTATACTTACACTGGCGATTCTTATCGGAAAAGAAAATTTACCACTGTGGATGATTTTTATCGGCATCGGATTGTTGATCCGGTACTACAAAGACATCCGGTTGCGTTATTTTCTGATCGGAGTCATTCTGTTTTCCGCCATCTACTTTGTTGTCATCACCGGCTACGTAATGCCTGCTTTGTCGAATGCCGGAAAATACCCGCACTTTCATTACAGTAAGCTGGGGACAAATGCCGGAGAGGCACTCAGGTATATTGTTAGTCATCCGATTGAAAGTCTGCGTTTACTCTTCGTTAACCATACGACATCTCCCGAATTTAATTATGTGAAAACTGAACTGTGGATCTTCCTAATCCTTTCCGGTTTTTTGTGTTTGTTCAGACCTGTTTACCTGCTCATGTTACTGCCGATTATCGGTCAGAAATTATACCACGACAATCCGGTGATGTGGAGTATCAATTATCAATATTCCATTGAGTTCGCACCCATTTTTGCGATCGGTACTTTTGAAACCATCGCTGCATGGAAACGGAAAAAAGTTCGGGTAATTGCAGCGCTCGCCAGCATTTTCCTTGCGTTTGTCTGCTCCGTCCGGTCAATGGATCGATCCATCATCTATTCTGAAAAATCCCGGATTCGGGTGTATCAAGCCAACCATTACAAACGGGAGTTTCCTATCGGGGAAGCATATCAATTGATCACAGAAATTCCTGCTGATGCCGTTGTGAGCGCACATGCCTGCTTTGTACCACACTTAGCCCTGCGACCGACAATCTATCAATTCCCGATTGTCAAGGATGCAGCATATATCCTTCTTTCACCTAAAGAAGGAACATACCCATTGAATCAGGAACAATTTGATGCAGAAATAGATCGGCTTACACATTCGCCTGAATGGGAGGTAATTGTTCAGAATGAAAACTTCATTTTGCTCAAGAAAAAATCCGGTCAGTAGCACGTTTATAAATTTTCGTATATTTGTTTCAACTTTAGGGGTGTCTGTTTGGAAACAGGCTGAGAGTTTACCCTTTGAACCTGATTCGGCTCATACCGACGTAGGGAAAAGTGAACGACACACAGGTATGTTCTATACCTTTTCACATGTCATTCCTAAAGTAAATTAAAACAACAACAGGAATGAAATTAATCGTCAACAACCAGGAAAAAAAGTACGACCAACTGACACTTTCCGTTCAGGAATTGCTGGATTTGGAATTTCCACAACGTCAAAACGGAATTGCAGTTGCCATTGATGACTCCATTGTTCCGAAATCAAACTGGACAAGCACATTGCTCACAGAAAATGCCACTGTGTTAATTATCACCGCAACGCAAGGAGGATAATCATGTGTAAAATCAAAACAGTCACGATGTCATACTATCAAAAAGTCATAACGTCAAAAAAATCATAAAATCATAAGATATGAGTACTCATCAGGAAATTTCAACAACACCCTTTCCAAATTCAAAGAAAGTATATTTGGACGGAACACTTCACCCGATCAAGGTGGCCATGCGGGAAATTACACTTCACCCGACAAAATTAAGTAAAGGAGGAATCGAAGAAAACCCTCCGATCACCGTGTACGATACCTCTGGTGCGTATACCGATGAAAACATTCAAATTGATGTGCGAAAAGGACTTCCGCGTTTGCGTGAACAATGGATTCTGGACAGAGGAGACGTGGAAGTCCTCGATACAATTACCTCCGAGTACGGGCAGCAGCGTCTGAATGATGAAAAACTGGATCACCTGCGATTTCAGTACAACCATAAACCGAAACGTGCAAAAGAAGGAGCCAATGTAACACAATTGTACTATGCGAAGCAAGGAATGATTACTCCTGAAATGGAATACATTGCCATCCGCGAAAATCAACGCATCGAACAATTAAATGAAGCAACAAAAGGCATGGATTTCCAACACCAGGGAAACAGTTTCGGTGCCAATACACCAAAAAACAAAATTACACCGGAGTTTGTCCGTGACGAGATTGCAGCCGGTCGCGCAATCATTCCGAATAACATCAACCACCCGGAAAGCGAACCGATGATCATCGGGCGCAACTTTTTGGTAAAAATTAATGCGAATATCGGAAACAGTGCCGTTACTTCAAGCATTGAGGAAGAGGTAGAAAAAGCAGTGTGGGCATGCCGTTGGGGAGCAGATACGATCATGGACTTGTCAACGGGGAAAAACATTCATGAGACGCGCGAGTGGATCATCCGCAATTCTCCGGTTCCGATCGGTACCGTTCCGATATACCAGGCATTGGAAAAAGTAAAAGGAGTGGCTGAAGACCTTACATGGGAAATTTTCCGCGACACGCTCATCGAACAAGCTGAGCAAGGAGTTTCTTATTTTACTATTCACGCCGGTGTTTTATTGCGCTACATTCACCTCACAGCCAACCGTGTTACGGGAATTGTATCCCGCGGAGGTTCCATCATGGCAAAATGGTGCTTGTTTCACCACAAAGAAAATTTCCTGTACACCCATTTCGAAGAGATTTGTGAAATCATGAAGAAATACGACGTTGCTTTCTCACTGGGAGACGGTTTACGTCCGGGAGCAATTGCCGATGCCAATGATGCTGCTCAATTTGCTGAATTGGAAACGTTGGGAGAATTGACAAAAATTGCCTGGAAACACGATGTGCAGGTTATGATCGAAGGTCCGGGACACGTGCCGATGCACATGATCAAGGAAAATATGGACAAGCAGCTGAAAGAATGCCACGAAGCTCCTTTCTACACACTTGGACCATTGACAACAGACATCGCTCCGGGTTATGACCACATCACATCTGCAATCGGAGCGGCTATGATCGGTTGGTTCGGTTGCGCCATGCTCTGTTATGTAACTCCGAAAGAACACCTGGGATTACCGAACAAAAAAGACGTAAAAGACGGAGTAATTACCTACAAGCTGGCAGCACATGCCGCTGACCTGGCAAAAGGGCATCCGGGAGCACAATACCGCGATAATGTATTGAGTAAAGCACGTTTTGAATTCCGTTGGGAAGACCAGTTCAATTTATCTCTTGACCCGGATACGGCGCGGGAATTCCACGATGAAACACTTCCTGCCGACGGTGCAAAAGTTGCGCATTTCTGCTCCATGTGCGGACCGAAATTCTGCTCGATGAAAATCACACAGGAAATTCGCGATACGGCAGAACAAGGAATGTTGGAAAAATCAGAAGAATTCATCGAGAAAGGAAAACAGCTTTATTTGTAACTTTTGGCAGTCCTCCCCCCTTGATCCCCCTCTAAAGGGGGAGGATTTCCATAAATAGTGATCACAGCATGACTCCCATCATCATTTCCAGCCCTGTTTTCGTCGCTAACGAAACGGATATCATCAACCACTTGTTTGATGAAGGATTGGAATTGTTTCATCTTCGGAAACCGGATTATACGGAAGAAGGATATCGTTCTTTGATTCAACAAATCAACAGCAAATACCGGGATCGATTAGTGTTACACCAATTCCATGAATTGGCACAGGCATACGGAATCAATCGCTTGCATTTTCCTGAGACAAAACGGATGGAAACAACCAAGTGGGAGACCTGTTCACCGTTTATTTTGTCGACCTCCATTCATTCCATCGAGGCATTTAACCAACTTTCGGAGCAATTCAGTTATGCATTTCTGAGTCCTGTTTTCCCGAGTATTTCGAAAGAAGGATATCGTTCCGATCTGGATTTGATGAAAGAAGTATATAAACGAACCAATTTCCACACACGATTGGTGGCAGTAGGAGGAATTATGCAAGAAAATATACAACCCGTTATGGAAAATGGCTTTGATGCTATTGCTTTACTGGGAGCAATCTGGAAGAGCGGTCATCCGATAAAAAATTATAGCGAATGCAGAACAAACTACAATACATATCTCAGGGAAACACATCCGTAGAGCAACTGAAGAACATTCAGCACGCGCTGGAAAACGGTTGCAAATGGATTCAACTGCGGTGGAAAAATGTATCCGAAAAGGAATTCATGCCCGTCGCGATGCGCGTAAAAGAATTGTGCAAGCGACATGGAGCAACGTTCATCATCAATGATTACGTGGAATGGGCAAAAACAATTGATGCAGACGGCATTCACCTCGGATTGGATGATACCCGTATTGCTGAAGCAAGAAAAATACTGGGAGAACATAAAATCATCGGGGGGACAGCAAATACTTTTCAGGATGTATTGCAACGCATCGACGAGCAATGTGATTACATCGGATTGGGTCCGTTCCGGTTTACCTCAACAAAAGACAACCTGAGTCCTGTTCTGGGACTGGAAGGATATACATCCATTTCCAAACAGTTGCAGGTTGCAGAAAAACAAGCAAAAATCTATGCCATCGGAGGAATCCGTTCGGAAGACATACCCTTCATCCTCGAAACCGGAGTTTACGGAATTGCCGTTTCAGGATTATTAACACATACGAACATACAGGTAAAAGATCTTTTACCACAATAAAAAAGAGATGAATACATTCAAATTTGCAGACAAAACATTCAAATCGCGCCTGTTTCTGGGAACAGGAAAATTCGGTTCTTCCTACCAAATGGAAGAAGCGGTCTTAGCTTCCGGAAGTGAATTGGTAACCGTTGCGCTCAAACGCGTAGACCTGACAACAGATACCGATGACTTACTGGCGCATTTAGGGCATGATTTTATTCACCTGCTACCTAATACCTCCGGAGCACGTAATGCAAAAGAAGCCGTATTTGCTGCCGAGTTAGCGCGTGAAGCATTGGGAACAAACTGGGTCAAGCTCGAAATCCATCCCGACCCGAAATACTTACTCCCCGACCCGATTGAAACACTGAAAGCGACAGAAGAACTGGCAAAAGCTGGATTTGTTGTACTACCCTACATTCACGCTGACCCTGTTTTGTGCAAACGATTGGAGGATGTCGGAACAGCAGCTGTCATGCCGTTGGGTTCACCGATTGGTAGCAACAAAGGATTAAAAACAGTTGATTTCCTGGAAATTATCATTGAGCAAAGCAAAGTTCCGGTGATTGTCGATGCGGGAATCGGAGCTCCTTCAGACGCAGCAAAAGCAATGGAAATGGGTGCGGACGCTGTTTTGGTCAACACAGCAATTGCTGTTGCCGGAAACCCGCGGGAAATGGCAGAGGCTTTCAAACTGGCAGTCATTGCCGGGAGAAAAGCATACGAAGCACAATTGGCTCCTACTGTTGCAGGTGCATCCGCTTCCAGTCCGTTGACTTCCTTCTTAAACGATTAATTGGTATGCAAACAACGTTTCAACAGTTATTTGACACCTACAACTGGGACGAGGTACAGAACCGCATCTATCGGTCGACGGCTGCAGATGTTGAACGGGCATTGGCAAAACGGAAACGCAACATAGACGATTTCGCCACACTTATTTCCCCAGCCGCAGCTCCGTACCTGGAGCAGATGGCACAGATGAGCCATGCACTAACCAAGAAACGCTTCGGAAAAACCATCCAGATGTACGCTCCGATGTACCTCAGCAATGAGTGCAACAATATCTGTACATATTGCGGTTTTAGCCTGGACAACAAAATTCCCCGGAAAACATTGAATCCGGTTGAAATTGAACAGGAAATTACCGTGATCAAAAAAGAAGGATTTGATCACATTCTACTGGTGACCGGAGAAGCGAATCACACAGTGAACATGCATTACTTTATTAAGTCCATTCAACAAATCAAAGCACATTTTTCCAATATTTCAATTGAGGTACAACCGCTTTCGGAGGAAGAATACAATCAATTACACGACGCTGGTGTTTATTCTGTTCTTGTCTACCAGGAAACGTATCACCGTGATGTATACAAAGCATACCATCCGAAAGGAAAGAAGTCGAATTTTGATTTTCGCCTCAACACTCCGGATCGCATCGGGAAAGCTGGGATTCACAAAATGGGATTAGGGGTTTTACTGGGATTGGAAGATTGGCGCACGGATAGTTTTTTCAACGCCCTGCACATCGATTACCTGCAACGCACCTACTGGCAAAGTAAATATTCAGTTTCATTTCCGCGGCTGCGACCCGCAGAAGGAATCATTGAACCGAATTTCATTATGGAAGACCGGGATTTACTGCAACTGATCTGTGCCTATCGCATCTGGAATGAAGACCTGGAAATTTCGCTTTCAACACGTGAAAATGAAACATTCAGAGACAATGTGATTCCACTGGGTGTAACAACGATGAGTGCCGGGTCAAAGACAAATCCGGGAGGATATTCAACAGAACCGGAATCATTGGAGCAATTCGAGGTAAGTGACGAACGTCCGGCTGTTGAAATTGCCAAAATTATCTCGGAACGGGGATACGAACCTGTGTGGAAAGATTGGGACCGGGCGTATTGTGGGGTTACTATTTGAAAGGGGGTTAGTGAGGAGTTAAAAATTAAAAAGTCAGTTGTTTTGTTTCTGAAAATCAAATATTTAATTGTTTTTTTTAAGTAGATTTTAGTAGTGTTGTTATATCATGAAAAATGGTATTTCGGATAAAAGTCTCTCTTTTGCTGTATCAATAATTAGATTGTATCAACAGATTACGAAAGAATACAAAGAGTTTGTACTTTCAAAACAACTATTGAGAAGTGGTACAGCTATCGGGGCATTGGTCAGAGAGGCAGAACATGCACAATCAAAAGCAGACTTCTTAAACAAAATGAACATCTCTCTCAAGGAAGCGAATGAAACGCTCTACTGGCTTATCTTACTAAAAGAAACCGATTACCTTTCTGAAGAAAAATTTTCTTCGTTATATCAGGAAGCAGAAGAATTAGTAAAAATACTTGCATCAATTGTGAAAACAACCAAACAAAAATTAGGTCGTATTTAACGATGTACATCGTAATACTATTACATCCCAACTTTCTCACTGTCTATTCTCACCTAAAATCACTCTCAATTTTCAACTCTTCACTTTCAACTCTCCACTAACCAACTTATTCCCACACTGATTACAATAAACTGCTTTTGAGCTATTTTCCGCGTCACACTGAGGACATTTTTGCTTTCCCTGCTTACTTTCAAGTTCCCGTTGCTTGAACATTTCCACCGAAACAATCCCTGTCGGAACGGCAATGATCGCATAACCGAGCAGCATCATGACGGATGCCAGCGCTTTTCCTGCATCCGTAAGCGGCGTTATATCGCCGAAACCAACCGTTGTGATGGTTACAATCGCCCAATAAATGCTCTCCGGAATGGAATCGAAGCCACTTTCTTTTCCTTCTACCATGAACATCAGTCCACCCATAATGATTGCAAGCATCACCACAAAAAACATAAACACCGCAATCTTATAAACACTGGCGATGAGTGAATTGTACAATGAGTAAGCTTCCCGGGTGAATTGATTGATCCTGAAAATGCGAAAAATACGAATCAGGCGCAGAATCCGGATAATCCGGAAGTAAATAACAGAATCGGTAAATGCCAGCAGCAATACCGGAAGAATGGACAGTAAGTCAATGATTCCCCATGCGCTCAGCACATATTGCATCGGTTTGGGAGAAACATAAATCCGCAACAGGTATTCGCCTACAAAAATGATCGATAAAATCCACTCAAGGATGTAAAAAACCAACCGGGTTGTCGGTGAAAGACTCGGAAGACTCTCAATGATCAGAATAAACAGCGAGAAAACGATCATTGCCAATAGCAACAGGTCAAACTTCTTTCCCTGGGGAGTAGATGTTTCGAACATGATAGAATACACCTTCTTCTTGAACGCTTCCCGTGCTTCTTCTTTCTGTAATTTAGTTGTCTCCTTAGACATGTGGTTTATTCTGCCTTTTTACTGCGTTTAAACACCGGAACGGTTGAACACGGTTCGCCAAACATGATCGATTTGGCAGCTTTTTGAAAATGAGCAACAAATTCTGACATTGCAAATTCAATCGAATGGATGTCAGAGCAGCCTTTCACAATCATCATTGCATCCTGGTATTGACTCAGATCCTCCTGCTCGATTGCTTTTTTAATGAGCATTTTTTCTAACTCCTGCTTGCTCCCGACAATTGAAGGAATTCCTCTCTCAGTGAGTTTGGAGACGATCAACATGAATGCCCACGCCGGAACAATCGCTTCCGAGCTACAATGAATCCAGACAGCGCCGTTGTCATACATTGACCAATCGTGCTCTTTCAACCATGCCCTGTAATCCTTTTCTTTGAGGATTAATCCCTGCCACAGCTGCTCAGCGATATCAATTTCGTAAAACGGCATGCGCGGTTTATACGCCGCCAGATCTTTCTGAAGAAGCCCGCTGTTTTTTACTTTATTGACTATTTCTTCCATCGTATTCTCTACTGCTTGAATAACAAAATTACAACTTCCTGTAATGAAATCGAACAAACCGGCCGGATATTTTATTTCACTGACCGGGTTTTCTATTCGGGAAATAGATGCATTAATGTAAGGAACAAATTGTACCTTTGCACCATGGCATCAATTCGACAAAATAAAATTGAAGGGGTAATTCAGGAAGAATTATCGACATTTTTCCAACGCAATGCACGAGAAGTTTGTCTGGGGGCGATGGTTTCCGTAACACAGGTACGCATCACTTCGGATTTATCATTGGCACGTTGTTACCTGAGCATTTTTGCCGGTCCCGATAAAAAAGATGTTCTGGCAAATATCCAGTTGCATTCCGGTACGATTCGCGGAGAATTGGGAAAACGCCTGAAAAACATGCGTAAAATTCCCGAATTTGCATACTTCATTGATGATTCCCTGGATTATGCAATGAAGATCGAAGATCTGTTGAAAAAATAAGGTTATCAACGTATCTTTTTACATAGCAAGAAGGTACCTGTCTTCCAAACGGAAGAAAAACGTAATCAACATCATTACGCGGATTTCCGTTGTTGGAATTACCATTATCACAGCATCTCTTGTCATCTTGCTATCCGCTTTCAACGGGATTGAAAAGATGATTGAAAAATTGTATTCGGACTTTGACGCACCGATTACTATACGTTCTTCTCAAACCAAGACTTTTTTTGAGAACGAGATCAACTTTCAACAGTTACGGTCCACAACTGGAGTGAAGCAATACACCAAAGCCACAGAAGAAATCGTTGTGATCAAACACGAAGACAAATGGGCAAACGCCACTCTTTTTGGTGTAGATTCCACGTTTTTGATGATGTCCCGGATGTCTGCGCACATGGTGGACGGATTCCCGGCTCTTTATGAAAATCAGGAACCCGTAGGTATCATCGGAGCGTCCCTGTTGGATAAATTGGGCGGGTACATTCCTCAGGCATTCGGCAGAGAATCCGTTATGATATACGGCCCCAAGCGGGACATGAAAATGAGTGTGGGGAAAAATCCGTTTCAAACACGTATTGTACCGATTGTCGGAAGAATGAACTTCAACCGCGAAGTAAATGCAGAATCAATGGTGGTTCCGATTGAACTATCACGGGAATTGTTGGGTTATGCTGAAAATGAGTTGAGTGCAATCTACCTCGATGTGACAGACCCGTCTAAGAAACATGCGATCAAAACGACGATTCAAGAACAATTGGGCAACCAGTTTACGGTAAAAACCAACGACGAAAAAAATGAACTCATCTTCCAAACCAGTAAAACCGAGCGATTGATTGTGATTGTGATCCTGGTCTTTATTTTCATTCTCGCTTCGTTCAACCTCGTTGCTTCGTTGACCATGTTGTTTGTCGAGAAAAAAGAAGACATTCACATTCTCAAAAGTATGGGAGCAGACGGTCAACTTATTTTCCGCATATTTTTCTATGAAGGATTACTGATTGCTGCAAAAGGAATTATATTCGGACTCATCCTGGGCTATGGGATCTGTTTTCTTCAACTGCAATTCGGATTACTGGAAATGCCCAATTCATTCGGAGAAGTATTTCCCATCATGCTTACTGTCAAAGACGGATTGCTAATCTTGTTCCTGGTAAGTTCACTCAGTTTTCTTGCAAGTTATTTCCCTGTAAAAATGTTGTTAAAACGAAACGCAATCGTTTAAAGAATCACTATTTTTGCACCAAATTCCCAACCGATGAAAGCACGTACCGCAAAAGAAACCCTGTCTGTCACTACAAAAATTGTTCTGCCCAACGACACCAATACCCTTGGAAATCTATTCGGGGGTCAGTTACTGGCGTGGATGGACGTGATTGCAAGCGTTTCCGCACACCGTCATTGTCGTCGGGTGGTCGTAACGGCATCGGTGAACAATGTTTCGTTCAATCAACCCATCCAGCATGCATCCATCGTCACATTGGAAGCCAAAGTGTCAAGAGCATTCTCCTCTTCGATGGAAGTATTTGTCGATGTGTTTGTGGAAGATCACGTGACCGGAAAACGTATCAAAAGCAACGAGGCGATTTACACATTTGTTGCCGTGGATCAAAATGGCGGTCCGATCCAGGTTCCTGAATTGGTTCCTGAAACAGAAGAAGAAAAACACCGGTTTGAGGGTGCATTGCGAAGAAAAGAACTTAGTCTGATCCTTGCAGGAAAAATGAAACCGAAGGATGCCGTTAATCTGAAGCGTTTGTTTACGGAAGAGTAAAGGGAATCTCTTCTTTATTGTTTTATTATTCGAATTCCCCCCATATCATTAATCATTAAGATATAAAACCCTGGAGTAATTGACTTCGTATCTATTATTTGTTCAGAGTCTTGTAATAACCCAGAAAGAATAATTCTTCCATTTATATCTATTAATTGATATTGTTCTATAAGCATTTCTGAACTACTTTTAACGAAAAGGTAGTCTGATACCGGAATTGGAAAAACAGAAATAGAATTTCCTATTAAATTATCCATACCAACATAACCAATTGTTAAGTTCAATACAATGGTGCTGTCACACCCTTCAGAAGTCGTCAGTAATTGTGTATATGTCCCCGATTGTGTATACGTTTGTCCATTCAGAGTAAAACTATCCAAGGCGTATTGGTTAATTACAATTTCCTCACTCAAGTTAACAGTCAAATCTAAAAAGATAATTGAATCACATCCAAACATATTTTCGATGGTATCTGTATAAATTCCTGAAAAAGTGTATGTTTGATTATTTTGCTCCCATAAGTAACTATCACATCCTGATTCAATAATAGTTGATGAGGATGAATTGACTAATGTCAAATTTAGTGTTACGATTGAATCACATCCGCCAACATCAATTGTATCCGTGTAAATTCCAGAATTTGTATACGATTCACCACTTACAGACCATAAGTAACTATCACACTCTGTAATTGTAACTTCTGTGAATGAAGGATGTTTAATGATTAGTTTCAAAATAATAGTAGAATCGCATCCGGCAATGTTAGGAATTGTATGCATATAGGTTCCGGATTCTGTATAATTCAATCCTGATAATGGCCAATAATAATTTTCACAAGCTATCTCTGTAAGATATGAAATTGTATTACAGTCCTCCAATCTTACTAAAAAGGCATCATTGCTACCTCCTCCATAGGTATTCTGGTGTCCTGAATAAGCAATATTCAACTCTGAAGAAGTATATCCTGCTATAAAAATACGTCCAAAATCATCTACCTCACAATAACGTGCATCCTCCCCTTCTGGCCCACCATAGTAGGTACCCCATAATCGTTGTCCATCTGATGTAAATTTAGCCAAGAAGCAATCCGTATTTCCTGCAGATGTTTGAACATAAGCATTCGATGATGCGATCCCCTGCGTTGATGCTGTATAACCGGTCAAATAGACATTCCCGAACACATCAACCGTACAAGAAGTCCCCATATCTAATTCCGTTCCTCCATAATACGTTCCCCATTGACGTACACCATCACTATTAAACTTTGCTAAAAAGGCATCTCTGAATCCATCTGCAAATACCTCTTGATAGGATCCTGAAGTAGAAATATTTTGCGAAGAGCCAGAATTTCCGGATATATATATATTGTCTGATTGATCAATAAAACTTCCATAGATTTGTTCTGTTCCTGTTCCCCCATAATAGGTGGCCCATTGGCGCACACCATTTGCATTAAATTTCACCAGAAATCCTTCTGAATTCCCCATCCTTATACTTTGGTGACTTCCTGATGTTGCCATATTATCTGACGAAGACATTCCTGCCAAATAGATATCATCATTTGAATCAATATCACATGTGAATCCATAATCTCCTCCAACATTTCCATAATAAGTACTCCAAATTCTTGTTCCACTAGAATTTAGTTTAACCAAAAAAGCATCATAACCTCCTCCCATGTGATTATTCTGGTGACCTCCGCTTGCAATACCCGATAACGACATCGTATATCCAGCTATATAGATATTTCCTGATCCATCCAAACGACAACTTAATCCACGGTCTTCTCCGCTACCTCCATAATAAGTTCCCAAAAGTCGCTCCCCTTCGGAGTTAAATACCGCTAAAAAACAATCTAATTGCCCCCCAAAAGACAATTGATGACTCCCACTTGTTGCAATACCACTTGTAGAACTTGTTGATCCAACAATATATACATTATTAAACTGATCAATGACGGATGAGCTCGCCGTATCATTTCCCTCACCTCCATAATAGGTGGCCCATAATCGCTGTCCATTTGAATTGAATTTAACTAAAAAAGCATCTATATTTCCTCCCAATGACTGCTGATAGCCACCGGAAGAGATATTCGTAACTGACATTGTATTCCCTCCAAGGTAAACATTTGATTCGTGATCGACCACACAAGTACCTCCGTACTCATTTCCTGAACCTCCATAATAAGTCCCCCAATGGTCTACCAGAGGGTCTATTGTCAAACATTGTTGTGTATCATAAGCAGCCACACCAAAGGAAATTACATCATTTATATAAATGAACTTGGTTGCTATCGTATTTGATCCTTGAAAGCTAATTGGTTTTTCTTCTATAATGGATCCTAATCTGTTGCTCAGAATCAGATTCCCAATTTCATCGATCTCTATTTTTTCTACCCATTTGGTTTTAAACTGAATGTCTTTCAAATTCCCCCCCGGATGTACTATAAAGTCATACTTTATTTTGTTATTAGAGGAATATATTACCCAATCTATATGCGGATAAATATTTTTATACACAACTTTTGTGAAATTGTGAACCTTCATGACACCACGATTGTAATAGTTAGTGTAGTCATGACTTTTCCCTTCTGCGCTAATAGATACATTAGGATTAGCTCCCACTAACTCTAAATCCATTCGATACGTTTCAGTCAAATACTCCTGATCATAGTCATATAGCCCTAAATATTCGTCTTCTTTTTTCTGTTTTTTCTGCGAATCATATTTCTGATCATTTCGAAATTGGTATACGATACTATTATCAAGTAAAAATACCATCAGATTTTCTGTATTGAAACTAAATTTGACTCTGTCTGCATCTACGCCTGTTATCTGCCCTTTATTTTCTTCAAAATTTGATACTTGCTTCGTATATAATTTCTGAGGTTCAATAATAGGAGAGCCAAACACATCATTAGCAATCATTATGATTATTAAAAGAGTTAGAGGAATGATTGTTTGCTTTACATAAGTATGTATCATGAATCGCTATTTATTGTTTTTTATATGGGAGACGAAATTACAATTTATTCTCCACAAAAAAAGCCCGATTAGTACTAATCAGGCTTCACTATATCTTTGTCTCAGAAGATTATTCTTCGTCGTTGTCTTCAAAAATTCGTTTCGGACGCAATTTTTCTCTGATTCCTAATGTAATCCAAAGCGGAACGATGAATCCCAATGTGAATAACAGCAACCAAAATGCCATCCCTCCGAAAATCAAAAACAATACAATACCAAAAACGCTCATGTTCGTGTTATTTTGAGTAATAATTGCCGTAAAAGTATATAAATAATCCGATCCGGCAAAGAATTTCACTACTTTCTTGGAAATGCCATTAATTTATACTGATTTTAAATTTCTCAGCCTTGCAACACGACCCTTGCAAACTGTTGATTTTGAATTTCAGAAGAAAATTTCGGATTGGACACAAGCTGCTGTTTCAATTCCTGGTGATCTGATAAAAAAGTAGAAAATTGTCCCGGAAAATTGGTTAAATTATAAAAGGCAACTCCCGACTGAAAGTCTTCCCAATCCTGATAATGCTCGTGGATCATCATTGGAATCTTGTACGAAAATGCGATATTGATTGCTCCTGAAATCTGTCGTGAAAAGTATTCATCAGCACTCGGTGTTCCGGGATGAACCAACGGAAAAATGGCATCTGTTTGTTGAAGACAGGCATCAAATGATTCTTCCGATACAAACTCGTGAAACAACTGCACCCGATCGGTTAACTGCAGCTCTTCTAATCGTTGTTCAAACACCTTCACCTCATCCGATCCGGGATTGCTTTTGCCCAGGAAATAAAACTGAACATGCTTCGGAGTTGTCTGAGCCATGGCTAAAAAACCAGCCAGGTCTTTGCGTCTGTTCTCCACTCCCCCGATGATTGCTACCCGAAATTCTCCCGCTGACTTCGCTTCCTGTTGGTCAAAATGCGGATAACTCAACGGATAAAATGAATGAATCTGTATGCCCGGCTTTTCTTTAACGCGTTTTTTGAGTGTATCATTCAATACAAAATACTGGTTGATTTTCCGGGAAATCAGCGATTGTGTAAAGCTTCCGTTCAACATTTTGATGGTGTGGATAATCCCGAAGAACTTCACTTTTGGTCGTGCTGTGAGACACAAGTTGCGGATGTGTCCTCCCTGTGCCGTATTGGCAATCACGATATCAATCGCATTGGCTGAAAACCATTTATTCAACCGGACCATCTCAAAAAAATCCCCGAATGTGGAACGGGGTAATTTCACTTCATGGAACGCATCAATATAGTACTCAAACTGACTGTTTTTTTTCAGCATTTCACGCGTACCGCAAAAAACAATCCAGCAATTGGCGGCTTTCAATCCAATCAATTGAGAGAGAATACACTCATCGTGACTTCCTCCGATTTCCAATATGGCAACTCGCTTCTGCATACAAAGGACAAATATAAAACAATTCATTTTCTCCGGTCCCTCTCCGGTTTTTTGATTATTTTTATCCCAATATTCAGATTAATGTCATGGCAGGATTGAAATTTAGAGTTTTATTGGATTCCAAAGAAAATACGGAAATATTCAGAGATATCATTATCCCTGATTCGGCAAGTTTCGAAGATTTATATAAAATCAGCATTCAGGCTTTTGGATTCAAAGGCGATCAGATGGCATCGTTTTACATGTCAAATGATGAATGGGACAAGGGTCAGGAAATCACACTGGAAGACATGAGTTTCGGAGACGAAGAAAATGCAACTCCGGTCATGGCGAAAACATTTGTTCGTGAATACATCGAAGCACCTGACCAGAAAATCATCCTGGTCTACGACTTCATCAAAATGTGGATTTTCCTGTTGGAATTAGTCGGTTACGAAAAAGAAACGCCTGCCCATCCTCTTGTAGCGCTGGCGGTAGGTGACGCCCCGAGGGAAGATTCCCGTTCCGGAGACGATAATGACAGTATGTTTGCCGGAGAATTTGATGAATTCGGGGAAGATGAAGAAGACGATGAATTCGGATTCAACGACTTTGATGACGATTACAACGATGAAGACTATTCTTCATTCAATGAGTACGACGACTATTAATCCATGCAGGTAAAACATGATCCGATCGGTGCGGCGATCCTCGATTTTGCAGCAACCGGAACATCACAGGATATTGTTGTCGCTTCCGATCTGTGCGAAGACGATGTGATTGCATCGGGCTATTTATTCCGCTCGCGAAAAGAGATGCCTGTTCTTGAAAAAAAAGCACTAGACAGATGTGCAGGAAAAGTACTGGATGTTGGTGCAGGAGCAGGTTCCCACGCTAAAATACTGAAAGAAAAAGGATTGGATGTCACCGCGCTCGAACCCTCTGAAGGGGCTGTTCAATACATGCGTTCGATCGGACTCACGACCATTCAGGGTACCATTCAGGAACACACAAATGCCACATACGATACCCTTTTATTACTGATGAACGGTGTTGGACTGGCGGGAAAGTTAGAGCAGTTGGAATCCTTTCTGGAACATGCAAAATTACTGCTCAATCCGGGAGGAAAAATCATTTGTGATTCGACAGATATTCAATACCTCTATGAAGAGGAAGACGGTTCCATGTGGATGGACCTGAATGCAGAATACTATGGCAACTTTAAGTTTCAGATGACATACAAGGATCACCAGACAGAATGGTTCGATTGGCTGTATGTCGATTTTATACGATTGAAAAACGCTGCCGAAAAAACAGGGTTCTCTGTGGAACTCCTGTTTGAACAGGACGATCATTACCTGGTTGAATTAACACGCCTCTAATCATGAATAACATACAATCAACGCTGCTCATTCTTTTTTTCGGATTGTTTACCGGTTTTGTCTCCGGACAATACCTTGATTCTTTCCCGACGCAATCCAATGTGTTATTGTGGAAAATTGAAGGAAAGAAGGTCAAAAAAGACAGCTATATTTTCGGTACGGTACACCTGATTTACAAAGAAAAATTCTATTTCCCGGATCAACTGACCAACCTCGTAAAAAACAGCGAGCAGGTCGTACTGGAAATCGGAAATGTAGATCAGATGGAAGTCATGAAATATTTACTGTTGGAAAAGGGAACTATCTTCGACTTTTTCACTCCTGAACAGGCCGACTCTATTTTGATGTGGGCGACAGCCAAACTGGACATGGAGCCGGAGCAATTTAAAATGGCATTCAGTAAAATGAAACCATTTGCATTGGTTCAGATTGCTTCGCAAAAAGAAATGATCTCCGAAATTGAATCCTATGACCTGACCATTCAGGCAATTGCTAACGGGCAAAAAATACCGGTGGTAGGGTTGGAAACCGTGGCCCAGCAAATAGCACTGTTCGACAACATGGATTCTTTACAGCAGAGGGAAATGGTAATGGATGTGGTCCGCGAAGAGAAAACAGACACGAACTCCTTTGATACCTTGTTTGACTATTACCTCAAACAGAATGTCGATGAAATGTACCAGTACATTATCAACGAGGGAGGAAGCATGATGGAATCTTCGGAAGAATTGCTGGACAAACGCAACCACAACTGGATCCCTCAAATTGAAGCACTCATTAAAAAGAAAAAGACCTTTATTGCCGTTGGTGCAGGGCACCTGGGAGGAAAAGAGGGGGTCTTGCGTTTACTGGAAAAACAAGGATATACCCTGACACCGGTATACTTCTGATCTTTTCAGTACTACGAATCTTCCTGATCATTATCTTTGTACCCGAAAATAAATAACATGAAGCATCTATTTTGGATATTGCTGGTTGGTCTTACATTTTTCTCCTGTGGGAGATACAACGATGATGAGCTAAAAACATTTGATGAGAAAATCGCAGCATACGTTAAAAAAAACAACCTGGATATGACCCGCTCCGAGTCCGGGCTCTACTACAACATTCAGAACGAAGGGGAAGGAGATCTCATCAAGCCGACGGACGTTATTTCTGCTATTTACAAAGGGAAATTACTCAACGGAAAAGTATTTGATGAGAAAAAAGAACCGACAGAACTCACTCTGAAAAACCTGGTTCACGGATGGCGGGAAATCGCCTATTACCTCAAACCCGGTGGAAAAGCAACCATTATTTGTCCGCCACAATTGGGATACGGACAGCAAGCAATTGGTGAAATTCCCGAAGATGCAATCCTGATCTTTGACATTGAAATTATTGATGCATACTAATTTTTTATCCTAAATAAACATGACACAACCTAAACAAACATTCACAGCGGCAATTGCACTATTTGCCGTCACTGCCGGATTGGTCTTAACAACCGGAACTTCATTTGCACAGCAAAAAGTAAAGCAAACAAAAAAATACTACAAAGTTTCCAAATCAGATTACATGCTGCTGGAGGATGGGTCGCTCTATCCGAATTACAGCGGGGAATCAGAATACCTATCAGATTATGAATACCTGTCCGACTACAATTATTATGCGGATATTGAAACACGGCAATTAGCGGAGACATACACAACAGACAACTACACGATCACACTTACTCCCGGTGATAGTTTCCCGGTTAATCCCGACTATTCCGGAATTCGTTACGGTCTTTTTGACGCTTCATCAGTAACTGCTGTTGAAAAAAAATACCAGGAGTATTTTTCTAAGAACGATACGTCTCTTACTGTGAATTTGTCCAACGGAACAACGAAATCATACTTTTCTTCTAACTATTTTGAGGCAATGAGTCCGATGATGGCCTACCTTGCAGGTTACCAGTTAAAAGGAAGATCACACCAGTTCCAGGGATACCTGAAAACAATCGACGCTTACCTGATTTATTGGGAAGACGCACCAGCAGAATCAGAGTATTCCTACGAGCAAACAAGTGGCTACATGCTGGTAAGCAGAAAAAACGGAACGGAAATCAGCTGGGCGTCCTATTCATACAGCGAAGCACTCGCGGAAGGGATTCCTGTACTTTCTCCGGATTACAAAAAATTAATCCTGCTCACCAGTAACCAATTGTGCTTGTACTCCATTTCAGAAAACGGTTTCTCTGAATTATTCAAAATCGCTCTCTTTGAAGAAGTTGCCGATGGTGACTACATGATTACAGACCAGATCAATGGCATCAAGTGGAAAAATGAGAACACCGTTCTTCTCAATATCTATAGCCTTGACAAGGAAGCCGGCGCATACACAGATGTATTTAAAGAACTTCGCTTCCTGAAAAAATAGGCATTTTTTCTACTTCCGGACTGCACATTGATTCAGTCGGCCCGTTTTGCAAAAAAATCGTTAAATCACTACAAAAGTGTGACAAATTGGCAGAGTGATGGGTATTATTACTATTTTTGCACACTAGTTTGATTGTAGAATGGATTTTGAACAAAATAAAGTAATTGACGAAGGTCGCCAGGGAGAAGCAACGGTTGTTGAATCCGCTGTACCGGCTGCCAACGGAAAGCGGTTGTATGTAGAAAGCTACGGTTGTCAGATGAACTTTTCTGACAGTGAAGTTGTCGCTTCTATCATGACCAACGAAGGATATATCACGACTCGTAACATCGAAGAGGCAGATGTTGTATTGATCAACACCTGTTCGATCCGTGAAAATGCGGAAACACGTGTACGAAACCGTCTGACTGAATTTAAAAAACGAAAATCAGATCAGCCCGAACTGGTCGTCGGGATTCTGGGCTGTATGGCCGAGCGATTGAAAAAATCATTGCTGGAGGAAGAGCAATTGGTAGACTTAGTTGCCGGACCTGATGCTTACCGTGATCTCCCGAATCTTGTTGAAGAAGTTGGCTCCGGACAACGTGCCGTCAACGTATTACTTTCCCGGGAAGAAACGTATGCGGATATTTCTCCGGTACGAATGGATACCGGTGGAGTAAGCGCGTTTGTTACCATCATGCGCGGATGCGACAACATGTGTTCGTTCTGCGTTGTTCCATTTACCAGAGGACGTGAGCGTTCACGCGATCCGCAAACGATTGTACAGGAATGCAGGGATTTATTTGAAAAAGGATACCGCGAAGTCACTTTACTGGGACAGAATGTAGATAGTTACCGGTGGAATTTAACCTCCAAAGGAGAAGTGAAGGAAGAAGGAAAACCCACCACTAATTTTGCACAGCTAATGGAAATGGTGGCATTGGTATCTCCGGATCTGCGCGTTCGGTTCTCAACGTCCCATCCAAAAGATATGACTGATGATGTATTGGAAGTAATGGCCAAATACGAAAACATCTGTGAGTACATCCACTTACCCGTTCAATCGGGGAATACGGAAGTACTGGCACGTATGAACAGAGGATATTCACGTGAATGGTACCTGGAGCGCATCGAAGCAATTCGTCGCATTGTACCGGACTGTGCCATTTCAACAGACATCATTACCGGATTCTGCGGTGAGACAGACGAAGAACACCAGGATACAGTGAACCTCATGAAAGAGGTGCAGTACGAATTTGCGTACATGTTTAAATATTCCGAGCGACCAAAAACACTGGCTGAACGTCGTTTTAAAGACGATGTTCCCGAAGATGTGAAAGGAAAACGCCTCAATGAAATCATTGACCTGCAATTGGCTTCTTCGCTTTTCTGGCACAAACAGCAGATCGGAAAAGTGAAAAAAGTACTGGTAGAAGGAAAATCCAAGCGGTCAGATGAAGAATGGTGCGGCCGCGACGGAAGAAATTCCATGGTCATTTTCCCGAAAGGAGCTTTTGAAAAAGGACAATACATCCTGGTGAAAATTACCGATTGTACATCTGCAACGCTGAAAGGCGAGGTTGTTTCGGTGTGCGAACCGGCACATAATTATTGACTTCTAACCCATCATTCAATATGACGCTGCAACAAGTAAAACAACGCTTTGGGATCATTGGAAATGCTCCGATGCTCAATCGTGCGCTGGAAGTAGCTATACAAGTTGCTCCGACTGATATTTCGGTATTGGTAACAGGAGAAAGCGGAACCGGTAAAGAAATCATTCCCCAGGTGATTCATAACCTGAGTGCGCGCAAACACAAAGAATACATTGCTGTCAACTGCGGAGCAATCCCGGAAGGAACGATTGATTCGGAACTGTTCGGTCACGAAAAAGGATCATTTACAGGAGCAGCAGGAAACCGCCAGGGGTATTTTGAAGTAGCAGACGGCGGAACTATTTTCCTGGATGAAGTGGCGGAATTGCCTATGCAAACACAAGTACGGCTATTGCGTGTACTGGAAACGGGAGAATTTCTGCGTGTCGGTTCTTCTAAAGTACTCAAGACGAATGTACGGGTTGTCGCCGCAACCAATGAGAATATGCAGAATGCCATTGCTTCGGGGAAATTTCGCGAAGATTTGTATTACCGCTTGAGCACTGTTCCCGTATCGCTTCCCCCTTTGAGGGAACGAGGAGAAGATATTCATTTATTATTTCGCAAATTTGCAAGTGATTTTGCGGATAAGTACAGGATGCCAACCATTCGCCTCACAAGCGATGCCGTTGCAATGGTCAATCATTATGCGTGGCCGGGCAATATTCGTCAGTTAAAGAATGTGGTGGAGCAAATTTCCGTGATTGAAACAGAGCGGGAACTGGACACACGTACATTACAACAATACCTGCCATCGATTCAACCGAAGTCCAATATGCCTGCACAGCGGGAATCGGAAGAAAGCATCAGTGAACGGGAATTGATGTACAAGTTCCTCTTCGACATGAAAAAGGACCTGACCGAATTGAAGAAACTGGTAGTTGAAATCATCAACAAGGGAGGAAACTTCACCGTAAGCGGAGATCAGGCTGAGTTGATCAATCGGTTGTATGCCGATGTGGAAACAGCTCCATACGAAACAGCAAAACTGATTGCTCCTGCCGTTGTTGAAAAACCGGTTGTACAGGAAGTTCCTTATGGACATCACCACGCGGAAGAAGAAGATGAGGCATTTGAAGTCCATGAAGTCGTGGAAGAATCTCTTTCACTGGAAGATCAGGAAAAAGACCTGATTCGGAAAGCATTGGAGAAGCACCGTGGGAAACGCAAATATGCGGCGCAGGAATTGGGTATTTCCGAACGTACGCTCTACCGGAAAATCAAAGAATACAACCTGGGAGAATGAGAGTTTTAAGTATCATAGTACTTCTCTTGACTACCGGCCTGACTTCCTGCTGGCCAACGAGTGTATCCTTCAACGATACCGGTTCACTTCACGCCTGCTTAAAGCATTTTCAAATGGATCCGCTGGAAAATTCAGCTCCGAATGCACCGATTAATTATCCGATTGAACTAACAGAGGCGATTAAATCCGGGATTCAAAACAATACACGCTTGTTACTTTCCGGGGAAAATACGAAACCGCAGGTGACCATCACCGGGAAGATTACCAATTATGTTGTCAGCCCGATCGCCTTGCAGGAAGGAGATAACGCCGCTCAAAACCGCTTAACGGTCTCCGCTACGATGGATATCTATTTCGATTGTCCGAATGACAATTACACACATGAGATGAAAGTCGTCAGCACGCGTTTCGCTGATTACAATTCAAGTCAGGATATTTCTTCCATTGAATCACAGCTTCTGTCGGAAATCAATACACAAATTGTACAGGATGTAATTAACCAAATTCTATCCAACTGGTAATGTTGAACCTGAACGAAATAGCAGCACGAATTAAACAACCCGAGCTTTGCGTTGCCGGAGATATTGATTCACTTAAAATACTTTGTGAAACGTATCCTTATTCGCAGGTGTTCCCGTTGCTGTATTTGAAAACACTGGCACAAACCAATGATGTGCGACTGGACAGTGAACTGCAAAAATTCGCTTACCGCATTTCAGACAGGGCAGTGCTCTTCGAACTGCTCCACCATTCACCATCCGTAACGGCAACAGCTGTTCCGGAAAATGATTCACGCGAAAAACAGCAGGAAACCGTTACCACAACAACAATCATTCCTGAAACAGAATCTACCCATATCCCCCCTGTTTCAGAAATTATTTCGGAACTTACCTCAACAGAAGTATCCGAAGAACAGACAGAAAATGATCAGCAGAAACCATTTCCGGAAGCAGAAATACCGGTTACTGACAGCACGCCCGAAGTAGCTGCATCTACGGAACTTCCTTCCCTGCCGGATGAATTACTGACATCACTCAATATCGGTGCAGAAATGTACTCACTGGAAGCAGAGGAGGCCAAACTTCAGCAATCAGAAAAAGCGGAAGAAGATGCGTTGGAACAGGAGCGTCAAAAACTGATTGCCGCACTGTCTCAAACTAAACTACCTTCTCCAAAAACAACGGAAGAACAAACGGGAACAGCCCGGAGTTTTACGTCCTGGTTAAAGAGCAATGCTGCACAGACAGAACAACCGGAACCAACGTCATTAATTGACCAATTCATTGTTAAAGAGCCTAAAATTTCGGCTCCGAATGAAAAATTATTTGAGGACAGAACAGACAAGAATGAACTGTTCAATCCAACAAAGAAAGCAAAGGAAAGCTTAGATGAATCACAGCTTCCTGTCAGTGAAACACTCGCGAAAATTTTTGCTGTCCAGGGCAATTATCCAAAGGCAATTTATGCTTATCAACAATTAATGTTGATTTTTCCAGAAAAAAAGGTTTTCTTTGCAACCCAAATTGAAGAATTAAATAAAAAGTTAAATACATAATACCATGAATGATTTAATAACTATACTGATCATTATCGCAAGTGTTTTGCTGATCTTTATTGTCTTTATTCAAAATCCGAAAGGAGGAGGATTAAGTTCGGACTTCGGAGCGGCGCAACAAATCGGAGGAGTTCAGAAAACAAATGACTTTATTGACAAAGCAACGTGGTCATTGGCTGGTTTAATCGCTGTGTTGAGTATCATCATGACGTTGAGAACAAAGTCTTTTACTCAGGCACCTCCGGCTGAAACAAATCAAACGGAGCAACCTGCAAACGGGGCGCAACAGAGCGGTCAGCAAGGACAGCAAGGACAACAAGCAGGAGGTACTCAAGGCCAGTAATCCTATCAGATATTTGCCCCATAACAACACGTTTGTTATGGGGTTTTTCGTTTTTACCGCTCTTGACCGAAGCGGGTAAAAAGAGTCAATTGTAAATAAAAACGAAGATGGGTTGCATACGAATTTCTTATTCAGTAATTTTGCCCCCTCTGTTAAAAAAATGAAGAAATAGGTAATATGTGGCAGTTACTTGCGAATATCATTTTACGAAATAAATTCCTGATCATTGGAATCATTACTTTATTGACTGTGTTTTTCGGTTATGAAGCAGCTACAGGATTAAAGTTAGATAACAAGTATGGTTTTATTCTTCCCAAAGAATCTCCTGCAAAAATTGATTATGTCAAATTCAAGGAACAATTTGGGGAAGACGGTGGCGCATTGGTTTTAGCCATTCAAACAGACTCACTGTATACAGAAGACCGTTTACTGAAATGGAAAAAACTGGGTGATTCCATTTTAACCTTTGACGGTGTTGAAGGTGTTATTTCAGAAGCGACGCTTTATTCTGTAGAAAACAATATTGAAAAACAAGAGTTTGAAGTCAGAAAAATCTTTTCAGACACCCGTTTCCAGGAAAAATCGGTTCAGCAGATAGAAGAAGAAGTCAAGCGTGTGCCCATTTATAATGGCATTTTATATAATGACAGTACGCATGTTTCCCTGATGATGATCAATGTCCAGGAAGAGTTTCTTTCCGATCAGAAAAAGGCAAATGTCATCCTGGAAATTGAAGAGCTCGCACAATCGTACGAAAAAGATTTCGGGCAAATACGCTTCGCAGGGCTTCCACACATCCGTGTTGTGATCAGTAAACGGATCATTACCGAAATGTACTTGTTTATCGGTCTGGCCATTTTTGCAACATCACTTTTAACCTATTTAATTTTCCGGTCACTCAGAGTCGTTCTGATCTGTAACATTGTTATTTCTGTTGCCGTTGTCTGGTCCCTGGGAAGTATTGCCCTGTTCGGATTCCACATTTCCGTTCTCATGGCCCTGATTCCTCCGTTGATGATCGTCATCGGAATGCCGAACTGTGTGTTCCTGATGACCAAATTCCACCAGGAGATCAAGTCACACGGTAACAAAATTAAGGCTTTGACCCGCGTTATCGGGAAAGTCGGTACCGCAACATTTATTACCAACGTCATCACTGCACTGGGGTTTTTCACGCTGGTATTCACCAATTCCGATAAATTAATGGAATTTGGTTTGATCGCGGCACTGAATATTATGGTATTGTTTGTCTTGTCGATCTGTATCTTACCGATTGTATCTACGTTGACACAAAAACCAAGTAACAAGCACCTGCGCCACCTGGATCGGGGATTAGCCGTAAAATTCCTCAACGGAATGGTTTACCTTGTAGAAAAGCAACGAAAGTGGGTGTATATCGGAACCGCGGTTGTATTGGTTTTCAGCCTCTGGGGAATGATGAAAGTCCGTGCTACCGGAAACATTACCGGCGACTTGTCCAAGGATCACCAGATTTTAAAAGACATCTTATTTATTGAAGATAACTTTGGCGGATCCATCCCGTTTGAAGTAATGATCAACTACAAGGCGCAAAACCGCTTGTTTAAGAAGTCGACACTGGAAAAAGTAGAGGCTATCCAGCAGAGGTATGCAGATGACACGCTATTCTCCAAAAGCATTTCCATGGTTGATTTCATTAAAGTCATCAATATGGCCTATTACGGGAACAATCCCGATAAATATGAAATATTCAACAACCGGGACAAAGTCCGACTCAAGACATACATCGATAATTTTGATCTGACGAACCTGAACAGCTCCTTGAAAATGAAGGAGTTGCTTGATACAACCAACACGACCTTGCGTATTCGTGCACAAATTAAGGATTTGGGATCGTATGAGTTGAGTGACAAAGCAGAACTGGTTAAAAAAGAGATCGATCAGATACTGAATCCGAACAAGGGAGCGATCGAAAAATATTATTCTAAAATAATCGCCGGTAACCAGGTGTATATCGACTCATTATTGGAATCGTACCCGGAAGTATACAATACACTTACAACAATTATTTCGAAAGGAGATGACGAATTGCAGTACGCATTCGATTCTGATTTTGATAAAATAAGGGAATATTATAAAAAAGATAATTTCAATCAGCAACTCCGGGAAGCGATTGACTATGAATACATGGATGCTACAGTTACCGGTACCGCCGTTGTTGCAGCAGAAGGAACAAAATACCTGGTTGACAGTTTGCTGGGGGGAATTGTTTTCGCGGTCATCACCGTTGGATTGTTAATGGCATTATTGTTCCGTTCGTGGGGAATGGTATTTGTATCACTCGTTCCGAATTTAATTCCACTTGTCATTACCGGAGGAATCATGGGTTGGTTGGGTATTCCTTTGAAGCCTTCCACATTGCTGGTGTTCAACATTTCGTTTGGGATTACTGCGGATGACTCCATCCACTTCCTGGCAAAATACCGTCAGGAGCTCAAGAGCGGTAAACACGACTTAAAAGACAGTGTTATTGAATCACTTCGCGAAGCAGGTCTGGGGATGTTCTATACTTCCATTATTCTTTTCTTCGGATTTTCTGTATTTACTTTCTCCGAATTCGGAGGAACGCAGGCATTGGGACTACTTGTTTCCATGACCTTGTTAATCGCCATCAGTACCAACCTGATTTTGGTTCCGTCTGTATTGCTCAGCCTGGAGAAACGCTTGTCTACCAAAACATTCCAGGAACCATTCTTTGACGTGTACGATGACGATGATGATGTTGACTGGAGCAATTTAGAAATTGACGACAAAGAAGTGGAGCATTTCTCATTAGACAGATCAGAAGCAGAAGATGAGGATGACAGCAAGGACAGTAAAACAGAGGAAGACAATACACCTCCTGCTGCATCTGTTTAAGGCTGCTCCCCCGACAATTTCTTTACCTCCTGTTCTGAAGTCGGTATATGTGTTCATACAACTGTCTTTTGCTTTCATTCATATTTCCCGGATGATGATTCCTGTTAGATTCTGATTATCAGTATAGCCCTTGATCAAGACGCAACAAACCATTCGTAGACCTGTAGTGATAGAACAAAAGAATTGCACCATACAAAATAGCTTTCAACCCGTTCATCTGATTCACTCAGGCAGTTATTTCAACACCATTTCGTCACCTGACTTTTAGAGCACATCATCGCGTTAAAGTTGTGATGATTATCAAAATAAAAGCCCCGGAAAATAAATTCCGGGGCTTTACCATTGTATAATATTTGTCTTAATTATTCTTCACCAGTTTTATAACCGATCTGTCATTTACTTTTACGAAGTAAACACCTGAGCGCTCATTTTGCAAATCAATGGTCAGGCTGTTCCCTGTTATTGCTGCATTTGTGTACACAACTGTTCCAACAATCGAGTAAACTTCGATCACCGTATTCTCCAAGCCACTTTCTGAAGTAATTGTAAACATCCCGTTATTCGGATTCGGGTAGATGCTAAGACCATTTTGTTCTAATCCATCCAATCCAACGACACTGATTGCTGTACACACGGAAGTTGTTGTACAACCATTTGCCGTAACTTCTACCGCATAGTCTCCTGTAATTGTCGGTGTAAATGATTGGGATGTCTCTCCCGCAACAGGTGTGTTTGAATTACAATCAATCCACTGATAGGTTGCACCTGCCAGGTTTGCAGTGATGGTACCACCGCTCACAGAAACCGTATTGTCTGTTGTACACGCTATTCGGTAAAGATATACCGAACCGGCCTGATTCAACGGACTTCCTCCTGTTGCATTTTCAGAATCTCTTGCTGCCCCTACCAACACAAAGGTATTTGTAATTGCTACATCAAATCCATAATAATCATCAGCCGTTCTGTCGGCTGCAACGATCTTTTGTTCTTGTTGCCAGACACCAGATTCATTTTTAAAGATGTATGCCGATCCTGCCATAAACAAGCTATCCTGTCCTTGCTCATCTTCTGTTTCTGAATAAGCCCCTACAACAATATAGTTATCAGACAGATCAACTGAAGCACCAAAATAATCCATCGCATCTCTGTCACTCGCTACTATTTTTTGTGTCTGTGACCAGGTACCGGATTGGTAATCGAATACATAAGCGGACCCGGAATTCTGCATGGTATTTCCTCCGGTTGCATCTTCAGACTCTTTAAAAGCACCTACAACAACTGTTGTGTTATTGATTGCTACCGAATAGCCAAAGTTATCGTCAAATCCTCTGTCTGAAGCAACAATTTTCTGCTGTTCTGTCCAGGTTCCGGCGTTGTCCACAAAAATGTATGCAGATCCGGCTCCTTGCAATGCATTTCCTCCTGTTACATCATGGTCTTCCGTATACGCTCCGACAATCAGTTTATCTTTGGAGATACTTACTGCATATCCGAATTGATCATCTGCAGCTCTGTCCGATGCTACAATTTTCTGAACCTGTGACCAGGTACCTGAGTTATTTTTAAAGATATAGGCTGAACCGGACTTTGACATCATCGATACCCCTGCGACATTGTGATCTTCACCATATGCCCCGACAAGGATATAATCATCATCAATGGAGACAGAATAACCAAAGAAATCATCTGCGGCTCTGTCCGATGCTACAATTTTCTGAACTTGTGACCAGGTACCTCCGTTATTGCGAAAAATATAGGCGGAACCTGCTCTGTTTTGGAGATTTCCACCTGTCTCATCATGGGATTCCATGTTTGCACCGACCACAATGTAATCGTCATCAATGGCAACAGATCCACCAAAAAAATCATATTGAGCACGGTCTGAAGCAACAATTTTCTGAACAACAGACCAGGTACCTGAATTATTGTGCAAAATATAAGCTGCGCCTGCCTGATCCAGGAAATTCCCGCCATTCTCATCATTCCCACTAAATGGAGCTCCTACAACTGCATAATCTCCTGAAATATCAACGCTGTGGCCGAAGCGGGACATTGCCGCTCTGTCACCTGCCGTTAATTTGACCAGTTGCTCCCAGTTTTGAGCATGAATACTTGTTGTAAGACAAAAAACACCAGTAAAAAAAGTAAATTTTGAATTCAAAACGATTGCCTTGAATTTCCTGTGAAGTTCCCATTTTTTCATAATTTCCTGAAAGTTTTAGTTATAAAATTCGCTTGGGCAATAGACCTGTCAAAAAGTAGTATTTTCCATATTGCCTGAAAGCAAATATAACACATTCTTGTTTTTCTCATTAAATCGTGGTACTTTTTAACAAGTTTATTCTGTCTTGTAAGTTATTGATGCATCTTCCATATGAAAAAAAATGCGTTACTTTGGTTATTGAACAAAACGAACATTCATGAAGGGGATTATTCTTGCAGGTGGCTCCGGAACCCGCTTGCATCCATTAACATTAGCAGTCAGTAAACAACTTATGCCCGTCTATGACAAACCGATGATTTATTATCCGCTTTCTATCCTGATGGATGCCGGAATACGGGACATATTAATCATCTCAACACCACATGATTTACCGCATTTTCAACGTTTATTGGGGGATGGATCCTCATTGGGATGTAGTTTTCAGTATAAAGTACAGGAAAAACCCAACGGCCTGGCACAGGCATTTGTAATCGGAGAAGAATTCATCGGAAATGAAAAAGTTGCACTGATTCTGGGAGATAATATTTTCTACGGTGTCGGAATGGATGAATTGCTCAAAGAAAACAATGATCCGACCGGCGGTGTTGTGTATGCTTATCACGTCAGTGACCCCAAACGATACGGAGTAGTCGAATTTGATGACTCAATGCGTGCGATTTCAATTGAAGAGAAACCACTTGTTCCTAAATCCAATTATGCTGTTCCGGGATTGTACTTTTACGATAACACCGTTGTCGAAATAGCTAAGAATCTGCAACCTTCGGCAAGAGGTGAATATGAGATAACGGATGTAAACGCTGAATATCTAAGAAGAAATCAATTAAAAGTTGCGGTTTTAAGCCGGGGAACTGCATGGTTAGATACGGGTACGTTCGCTTCACTTATGCAGGCAGGGCAATTTGTACAAGTCATCGAAGAACGGCAAGGACTAAAAATCGGTTGTATCGAAGAAGTGGCATTCAGAAATGGCTATATCAATGAAGAGCAGCTTCGGAAAATTGCGCAACCGCTTATAAAGAGTGGGTACGGTGAATATTTACTTCATTTAATCAACAAAAATTAATGGAATTTATCGCTGCGTACACCTCCTATGTTGAGCGTGAATTAAAAAAAATAAGCATTCCTGATCTCCCTTTAACACTGTATGATCCGATTCGGTATTTTCTGCAAATCGGGGGAAAACGGATGCGGCCTGTGTTAACGTTGCTTGGTGCGGAATTGTTTGGTCTGGAAAAAGAAAGAGCAATTCACGCCGCTTTAGCAGTTGAAATATTTCATAATTTCACACTGATCCATGACGATATAATGGATGCAGCACCATTAAGAAGGGGGTATGAAACCGTTCATATCAAATGGAATTCCAATACCGCCATCTTGTCCGGAGATATGCTGATGATCAAAGCGTACCAGTTACTTGAACAACAGGAAGGTAATTTACGTTTATTACTGGAAGCATTTAATAAAACATCTGTGGAAATTTGTGAAGGGCAGCAAATGGACATGGACTACCAGGAACGAACGGCAGTCAGTATCAGCGATTACATTGAGATGATCCGGTTAAAAACATCTGTATTACTGGGATGTGCGTTGGAACTTGCGGCAATTATCGCAAATGCTTCTGAAGACGACCGGAAACACATTTATAACTTTGGTGTTTACGTCGGGCTGGCGTTTCAAATTCAGGACGATATCCTCGATTTGTACGCGGACCCGGATAAATTCGGAAAGCAAACAGGAGGAGATGTAATTGCAAATAAAAAAACAATTTTATATCTTTTGGCCAGGGAAAATGCCAGTGATGAGCAGTTGAAGAAACTAAATGCGTTATCGATTGAGCAAAACGGACAACTAAAAGTGCACGAAACCAGGCAGCTATTTGATGAAATAGGTGTGAAAAATAAGAGTGTTGACATGATGAACCATTACTTTTTTCTGGCTCAGCAAGAAATGAATAAAGTAAGTGTTCCGGACAAAAATAAATTACTGTTAAATCAAATCAGTGAATACCTTTTAAAACGAGACGTTTAAGTTAACTTACAAACCATCAATACTTACTACCAATGAATAGAAATAGAATTATTATTAATTCTGTGGACAGGATTGATATGATTAGTTATGCAGAAATTATGTATATCCAATCAAGTGGAAAATACACGACCTTTGTTACCTCCAATAAGCGGAGAGTAACCAGCTCTTCCAACATCGGAAGTCATCATCTTCCCGAGCATTTGTTTATACGCGTTCACAATTCCTACGTTGTGAATATCAATTTTATACTCTACATCCAAAAAGGGGAAAATTGGAATATCATCCTCATGGACAATACATCAATTCCTGTCTCCAGAAGGAAACGGGATGAGTTGACAGCTTTTATCAGCAACTCCTAATTCGTCGAAATTTAAACCATAATTTACCACGAACATACCAGTTATTAAATAGAGTAGGTTTGAAACCTACCTGGTGGATATTTTAACGTATTAATTATAGGGAACTTTTATAATAATGCTATTTTTAACACTCATTAATACTTTATACTATGGCTACTAACTACAAGGTCAATAAAGGGGGGAAGCTTAACTTCTGGTTGAGTATAATTCTTACGGTTTTTGTAATGAATTTTTCATTTTCTCAGGAGCATGTACATACCGCTTCATGTGTATCCAGTCATGAAGTAAGTTGTACAAAGGATGTGAAAGTTGCTTTTGACAAGCTTGAGAGGAATACCTCATTCAAAAAAGACTTCACGCGTCATTTTCAAATTGATTTTTCAGAATTCATGCAACTGAACTCGTATGAAAAAGAAAAATTTATCAATTACCTGGTGAATGAAGTGTGTTTCAAAAACAGAAGTACAAATGAGTTGGGTACCATTTTCATTGAACTGATTGAAAAAACAAAAGACAATTATTGGTTTGAAAAGCCTGTAGTTACAAGCAACTCTGAAATGGATCAGGTTAGTAAGGGTGTATTCATTCCTAAGAAAGAGCCGAATACAGATAACACTCCTAAAACAGCTGCCTGTCTGAACGCAGACTTTGAGACAGGTGATTATACCGGATGGACCGCATTTTGTGGAACTGTAACGGGGGCAACTATGGGGGGAACAACCAGTGAAGGAACAGCCTGTGGAGGTCAACATGCTATTGTATCGGGAGGTACGGATGCATATACCGGATCTTCAAGAGTTTTTCAGGGGGGTAATTCTGCTATGTTGGGAGATGGAACAGGAACAGGTTCAAGGTATGCCCGTTTACGGAAAACATTTGTTGTAGCTGCCAGTAATCCTGCTATTACCTATAGCTATATGGCTGTTTTACAAGATCCCGGAACGGGACATACAAACCCGCAAAGACCATTCTTCAGTGCCCGTGTCTTTGTTGGCGGGTCGGAAATTTCCTGTGCACAATACTTTTCGTATTTTGGAGACGGAGCCCCGGGGTGGGTTACCGGTGGAGGAGTTGCTTACCGCGACTGGACTTCCGTTTTTGTTCCGTTGGAATCTTATATCGGTCAAACCATCACACTTGAAATCACTGTCGGAGACTGTTCTCAATCCGGTCACTGGGGCTATGCTTATGTGGATGTAAGCTGTGAAAATATGGAGGTTGAACAATTCTGCGAAGGATCATCTACGGTTTTATCTGCTCCTTCTGAAGGTATTCAGGCATATCAGTGGAGTACAGGAGAAACAACGCAGCAGATTGTGGTAACAACTCCGGGGGTTTATACCGTGAATATATTACCAATTGGATCTATTTGTTCTGCAACATTGACTTATAATGCTTCTATCTACCCTGTTCCGACAGCTGATTTTTCAGTAGACAATACCTCTATTTGTATTGGGGGGAATGTGAATTTTACAAATAACTCTACTGTAGAAACCGGCGGTACCATTACCTCCTATCAATGGAATTACGGAGATGGAATAAGTACCCCCGCTTCCACCGGTACAATAACAGGTGTACCTCAAACTACAGGAACCTATACGGCAAATAACCATACCTATAATTCATTGGGTACCTTCAACGCTACACTCACAATGCAAACATCAGACGGATGTACAAACACAAGTCAGGTCCCAATAACAGTCATACAAGGACCGGAAGCAACCATAGGCGGAAATACCGTTGTCTGTTCCGGTACGACTCCTCCCGAGGTGACGTTTACAGGAAGCCAGACTCCTCCGCCATTTACATTTACATACAACATTAACGGAGGCCCCGCTCAAACAGTAACCACGTCTTCCGGAAACTCGGTAACAGTTCCTGTACCAACTACCACTCCAGGTAGTTATACATACAACCTGACACATGTTTCCTCCTCCAGCTCCGCTATGTGTGAGCAAGATCAGACAGGAGCCGTTACAATTGTCGTTAATCCGATACCAAACGCAACCATTGCAACAGATGCGATTGTTTGTCAGGGTGCTGCCGCTCCTGTTATTACATTCACAGGATCTAACGGAACTTCCGATTATCAGTTTACTTACTCATTAAACGGAGGAGCCAGCCAAACAATTTCTACCAGCGGTACAAACACAGCAACAATTACTGTGGCGACCACGACTCCGGGAACATTCCAATACACTTTATTATCTGTTGAAGATGTAACTACCGGATGTTCTCAAACGTTTACTGGTCCGGGACACACGTCTACGGTTGTTGTAAACCCGTTGCCGGATGCCGGTATTACCGGAACAACTGTTGTTTGTCAGAACGATGCACAACCAGTGATTACATTCACAGGAACCGGAAGCAGCGGGAATTATACATTTTCCTATGCAATCAACGGAGGGTCTTCTCAAACAATTACAACAACAGGAGGAAGCAATCAAGCCACTGTAAACGCTCCTACAAATGTTCCGGGAACGTATGTTTACGAACTGTTGAACGTTGCTGACCCTGCAACAGGTTGTAATCAGAACATCAATGAAACACAGACAATCACTGTCAACCCATTGCCTGCAGCAACAATCTACGGGTCAACGACTGTTTGTCAGAACGATGCACAGCCTCAAATCACATTCACCGGTGATTACGGCACTTCCGATTATGAGTTTACTTATACCATCAACGGGGGTGTTCATGAAACGATTATGACTTCCGGTTCTCCGAGTGTAACGGTTAACGTTCCTACAAGTGTCGGAGGAACTTATGTATATGAATTGATCTCTGTAATGGATGTTACAACAGGATGTTTCCAGACACAATCCGGTACTGCAACCGTTGTTGTGAATCTGATGCCAACTGCAACAATAGGAGGTACCGTAACGGTTTGTCAGGATGCGGCAGCGCCTGTGATCACATTTACCGGTCAGAACAGTTCCGGAGAGTATACCTACAGCTACACGATCAACGGAGGTCCGACACAGACGATTACCACTTCAGGGTCCAATAGTGCAACAGTTACTCAATCAACAGCTGTTCCGGGAACGTACGTCTATACGCTGACAAACGTGATGGATCCTGCAAGTTTATGTAACCAGGATTTAAATTTAACGGAAACAATTACTGTTAATCCGCTTCCTGTTGCATCTATTTCGAACCCTGTTCAGGCATGTCACATGGATGCTGTTCTTCCTGAAGTTGTATTTACCGGTTCTGTAGGTACTGCACCATATACATTCGCCTACAACATCAACGGAGGAGCAACACAGTATGCTACTTCTACCGGTTCAACGGTTACATTCCCTGTTTCTACAGGGACCACGGGTACATTTATTTATACAATTACCAATATCCAGGAGGGAAGTGCATTGGGCTGTCAACAAACACAAAATGTATCGACCATTGTTACCATTCATGCTTTGCCGAACGTTTCCGCAGGAAATGACTTCCCGGTGTGTGCAGGTGTTCCAATCGTACTGACAGGTTCGGGTGCGCAAACATATCAGTGGGACAACGGAGTGACAAACGGCGTCCCGTTCACCCCTACTGATACAACTACGTATACTGTAATCGGAACGGATCACAATGGTTGTCGTAACACCGATCAGATTACTGTAAATGTCGTGCCGATCCCGGTAATGGATATCGACGGAATCAATTTATATGGCTGTAGCCCTGTTATACCAACCTTTACCAATAATTCTACCGGAAACCTGACAAACTGTACATGGTATCTGGGGAATGGTGAAGTACTGCAAGGTTGTGGATCTGTTTCTTCGGTATTCGATGTCCCTGGTTGCTTCGATGTAACACTGGTTGTTAGCACACCGGAAGGATGTACCAATAGCTTAACAATCAATAACTATGTTTGTGTCGAAGCGAATCCTATCGCAGATTTCTACCCTAAGCCGGCAGAGTTGACAACTTATGACTGGGAAACGCAAATGATTAATGAATCATCCGGTGCAACCTCTTATTATTGGGATTTCGGAGATGGAACAGCACCTGGCTATGAACATTCTCCATACCACGAATACCCGAATGATTTTGCCGGTGTTTACCAGGTAATGCTGGTTGCATCAACTCCTGCGGGATGTGTGGATACGGCTTACGCGACTGTAACATTGAAAGAAGAGTTGTTATTCTACGTTCCGAATACATTTACACCGGATGGAGATGATTACAATGAAACATTCAAACCAATCTTCACAACAGGATTTGATCCGTACAATTATACATTACTGATCTTTAACCGATGGGGAGAGGTTATTTTCGAGTCACACGATACGAATGTAGGATGGAACGGAAAGTATGGTATTGACGGCAAATTATGTCAGGACGGAACATACACCTGGAAAATTGATGTGAAAGGACGGACTTCAAGTCAGCAATCACAATTTACCGGACATGTCAACCTAATCAGGTAATCCAATATTAGCAATAAGTACAAGGGGACGATGTGTCCCCTTTTTTGTTTTATATCCCCACAATCAGATGAACAAAAAATAACTATTTTAGCCAACGGATTAAATCCGGAATACGTTTAAACTATGAAAACTTGTATCATCTGTCATTTGAGTAAATAGTTTTCATATAAAACAATTTGTTAACCATTGAATACAACCTTTTTGAGAATTGATATGATGATGCGTCTGTTTGCTGGCTTTATCTTTTTATTTTTTGTACTGTTTTCCTCAACAGCACAAAATTTTTTACCCCTGAATTACGATACATTACAGCGAAAACATGAAATCAATCTGGTTGGATCCGGAGAATTTGCAGCATCGTCTGTTTCAAATAAACTCACAAATTATTTCATTTTCGGAGGAGAAATTCCGAATGATCTGATTACTCGGTTAGACGGGAAACAGCGATCCTTGAACAGAATCGGGTTTTATGCAGAACCGACACTGGAATATATAAATTACAGTATCCAACCTTTTAAAACCAAAAATTGGGGGATTATAGTAAAAGCGGGTATGTTTTCCAGTGGTGCTGCGCGCTATACAAATGGCTTGTTCGGACTCATGTTTCGTGGGAATGAACCTTACCTGGGGTCGGAAATAGATTTGTCGAATATGGTTGTGGGAACAACTACCGCACATAAAATAGGATTCGGTTTGATTGACGGAAAAAGTAAATCAAGTGTTTCACTCAATATCTATGGAATCACAAATTACATCGGTGCTTACCTCGGCGATGCTTCCTTTAAGCAGGATGAGTCCGGTTTTGCAGCCGAATTACTTTTAACCGGTGGTCGTGCAGATATTACTTCAACGGGGCCTTATTATAAAGGAATTGGTGTAGGGGTAGATGCAAACTTCTTTTTTAAACTCGGGCCTGAAGAAAAACCTTCTTTCCTACAATTTTCCATCCAGAATTTAGGTGTCGGTTTTATCAACAAGAATATTGTCCGCTACTCCATGGATACACTTATTCAGTACGATGGATATACAATATCCAATTTAACAAACGGAGAAACAATCTTTGGAGAAGGAAAAAATATCGGCGATGAATTGGGGCTTAAACGAGATACGGTCTCTAAAACCATCGCGCTTCCTTTTACTGTACAAATCGGAAAAATCATTGATGAACACAACACCAAAATGTTCCAGTTTTTTTACGGAGGGAGAGTCTATATTCAAAACGGGGCTATTCCGATGCTGTATGCCGGTGCACATTACAGAAGTAAAAAATGGTTCCGGATGGGAATTGGTGTCTCATATGGAGGCTACACTGGTTTCCGGGCAAATCTATATGCACAAGGGGCCTGGAAACAGTTCAACATTGGTTTGGCAACAAGTGACGTTGTCGGAGCAATTGGTTTAGGAAAAGGCTATGGAGGTTCACTGAGTTTGAGCTATCGTTTTAACAACTAAAAAAATGAGATCATGAAATTATCAGTGCTTTTAATCATTTTACTGCTTTCCGGATCGGGATACAGTCAATCTAATTTCTACAAGCAATATTCAAGTAACGGATATGACTTCGGACAAGGAATCGTTGAATTACCAGATTCCAGCTACGTTATTACCGGGGCCTCTTCCGGTTTTCAGGATGGTCCTTCCCAGATGTTTTTACTGAAGCTTGATAGCCTGGGAGATTATGTCTGGTCACACCATTACGGCGGATCTGAAACGGATTGGGGAAGAAGGGTAAAACACATCGCAAACGATGGATTTTTTGTAGGCGGGTATACCAATTCATCCGGAAACGGAGCCTATGATTTTGCGCTATGGAAAATTAGTGAGAATGGAACAGAAGAATGGTTTAACACCTATGGGACAAGTGGTTGGGAACGGATGCACGACATGGCATTAACAGCTGACAACGGGCTGATTCTTGTTGGAGAAACCAATAATACCGCTGACGGGCTAACGGATATTTATATTGTAAGGATCGACTATAACGGAACTGTCCTTTGGGAAGAACAGATTGAAAATCCGGGGAACGATAATGCTTTAACCATTCAAATGTTTGACGACTCGACATTCATTATCGGCGGTTATTTCTATAATAATCTCACGAATTTCAAACAGGCTTGGTTAACCAGAATGCAAGACGATGGTACGCAATTATGGAATCATATATCGGGTGATAACTATCATTACGAAATAGCAGATCTTGAAATAGACTTATCCAGTCAAAAAATTTATGGAGTGGGAGGAAAAATAAATGCTTCTCTTGATCAATCTCAATTATATGTACTTATTACAGATGCATCCGGAGCTATCATTCACTCAACAACTCAGAACAATAATAAAGAAGCAGGAGTCGGTATTACCACGCACAATTCCTCCGGGCGTTTTGCCGTTTGTACGTCCAATAGCGGTGAATTTTCTTATGGAAAAGAAGACTTGTTTTTCTTTTCTTTTACCTATAACGGAGACTACTTCTCAACGTTAGGTACAGTGCAATACATATCCACTCAGGTATTGGGAGAAATCATCACAACTTACAATAATGGTGCGATTGCCGTTGGATACAATGAAGATATTGGTCCAGGTGGATCAAGTATTTTTGCTATCCGAATGGGTAAAGATCAACCCTACATTAGTTCCAATGATGACTTTAGCACCAATCCATTGGTTTCAATTGAGACAGTAGGGAACAACCTGGAAATCGTTGTGTACCCCAATCCTGCCAGTGATCAGCTCACAATCTCCTCTTTTTCCGGTTCTTCTTCTGATATTGCAATTTCTCTTATAGATGTAGTCGGTAAAGAGATCCTGACAACAAAAGCAAGTAGCCTGCAGGAAACACGCGTTGACATAAACACTGTTTCGACCGGAATCTATGTATTAGTCATTAGAAATAGCGCACAAGAGATCATTTACAATCAAAAAATAGAAGTAAAATAGACTTCTTTTAAGCAGGATATACAGTGCTTATTTAGAATTTCATTCGCATTCCTTTCATTGAATTCACGAAAGGTCATATGCTTCGGTGATTATTCTCTCCAGGCTTTTTTGTATCGCGAGCACAAATAATAAAATTGGTTCATCTCATCTGTTTTGTTCCTGCAAATCCATTTTTCTATGGTAAGAGTGCCTTTAGAAATCAAAACAGTATAACAATATTCTCATGACTGCCGTATCATTGTTGTCAAAGATACATTCAACAAATCATCAGAGCGGGGAAAAGAGATATTGAATAAAAACAATACGGGAAGATTGGATTTAAACCGGTTAAGCAATTAAAATCAACTTTCTGAGGTGTATCACATAAGCAGTACTTTCAACTATTTCATCATTCGTTCAAGGGATAACACAGTTTGTGAAGAGGAGGAATGGCGATCTTGCGCCGTAATTCTGGCGTACTAAAGGGCTCCTTTTGAGGGTATATGAACCAATATAAACGAAAAAAAGCCCACACAACTGAATGTATGGGCTTTTAAAAAGTGGCATCGACTTACTCTCCCACCCTCAAAAGGGCAGTACCATCAGCGCAGGCAGGC
>NZ_JACVEL010000039.1 GCF_014518315.1 Taishania pollutisoli | reverse complement strand
TTCATTTCTTACCTCGTCTCTTCATATAATTAAGCAACTCTTCCTGGACAGATTTTTTCTCGTCCGTACGCGCGGCAACGACCTCATCCAGCGTGTCTTTAGCGACTATGTGATACAGGAACACTGGACGCTCGTGGCCCGCCTGTTTCTGGCGTACAGGACCTATACGCTCGACAACCTGCAAATAGTGCTCCAGGTTCCAGCCTTGCGAAATAAACGCCAGATGATGCCCGCCGTCCTGTAAATTCAAACCATGGCCCGCCGATGCAGGGTGCACGCACAAAATCTCGATTTCCCCGCGGTTCCAAGATTCCATCTGCTTATTACCCTTAGCACCTTTCGCAAACGCCTGCGCCTGGGGGAATCGCCTAAGAATGCGCTCAAGTTCGTGCTTGAACTGATAGGCCACCAGCAGCGGCGCACCCTGCAACTCCTCGACAATGGACTCTAACGCATCGAGTTTCGCGTCGTGCACTTTCTCCCAGTCTTTCGTTGCTTCACCATCCGGCCCCGACACATACACGGCACCGGAAGCAATCTGCAAGCACTTAGCCGTTTTAGCGGCGGCGTTAGCCGCTTCAACTTCTCCGCTCTCCAGTTCCGCGAATAACTTCTCCTCCATATCGATGTAGGCTTGACGCGCTTTCTTCGGCAGGTCAATTTCAACCGGTACGATAACAGGCGCCTCACAACCGAACCACTCAGCAGCATCAATGGTCAGGCTGATATCCTTCATCTTCTGGTGAATCTCGTTATCGGCGCCTGGGCGAGCATGGTACTCCCGCGCCATCGCAGATTTGCCTTTCTGTACCGAGTTAAACCATCTATCGGTAAAGGCCGTGTATGAAGACCCAAGGCGTTCACCCGCGTCGATGAACCAGTTCTGACCCCACAAGTCTTTGAGGCCGTTAGGTGATGGTGTACCGGTCAGGTTAATGAAACGCTTAACTTTACCGAACGCCACCTTACTGAGCGCCCTCGCCCTCTTGCTCCCGCCAGAACGGCTACGGAACGATTTCAGTTTCGTGCTCTCATCGGCAACGATAACGGTAAAAGGCCAGTCGTCTTTGCCGTAGTAGTCAATAAGCCATTCTATAACTTCGTAATTTGTGCAAACCAC
>NZ_JACVEL010000038.1 GCF_014518315.1 Taishania pollutisoli | reverse complement strand
CAACTGCTGTTACCTACGCGGGAGGATGGAACGTAAGCTGTAACGGAGCAAGCGACGGAGCAATTGATCTGACTGTTGGTGGAGGAACCCCGGGATACAGCTACACCTGGAGCAACGGAGCAGTTACAGAAGACATAAACAGTCTTCCAGCAGGAACATACTCGGTAAACATAACCGACGCAAACGGATGTACAAATACACAAACCATTACCCTTACCGAACCACCTGTTTTGAACGCTTCAACAACTGCTGTTACCTACGCGGGAGGATGGAACGTAAGCTGTAACGGAGCAAGCGACGGAGCAATTGATCTGACTGTTGGTGGAGGAACCCCGGGATATAGCTATGCGTGGAATAATGGGGCGACAACAGAAGATCTCAGCGGACTTACTGCAGGAACTTATTATGTGACAATTACCGATGCAAACGGATGTACAAACACACAAACCATCACCCTTACCGAACCACCTGTTTTGACAGCCTCAACAACTGCTGTTACCTACGCGGGAGGATGGAATGTAAGCTGTAACGGAGCCAATGACGGAGCAATTGATCTGACTGTTGGTGGAGGAACCCCGGGATATAGCTATGCGTGGAACAACGGAGCAACAACGGAAGATATAACCAGTCTTCCAGCAGGAACATACTCGGTAAACATTACCGATGCGAACGGATGTACAAACACACAAACCATTACCCTTACCGAACCTCCTGTTTTGACAGCTTCAACAACTGCTGTTACCTACGCGGGAGGATGGAACGTAAGCTGTAACGGAGCAAGCGACGGAGCAATTGATTTAACTGTTAGCGGTGGAACTACGGGATATAACTACACATGGAGCAACGGGGCAACAACAGAAGATCTCAGCGGGCTTACCGCCGGAACTTATTCTGTGACAATTACCGATGCAAACGGATGTACAAATACACAAACCATTACCCTTACCGAACCTCCTGTTTTGAACGCTTCAACAACTGCTGTTACCTACGCGGGAGGATGGAACGTAAGCTGTAACGGAGCAAGCGACGGAGCAATTGATTTAACTGTTAGCGGGGGAACCCCGGGATACAGCTATGTATGGAATAATGGAGCGACAACAGAAGATCTCAGCGGACTTACCGCAGGAACTTATTCTGTGACAGTTAC
>NZ_JACVEL010000037.1 GCF_014518315.1 Taishania pollutisoli | reverse complement strand
GTAAACGGCGGCCGTAACTATAACGGTCCTAAGGTAGCGAAATTCCTTGTCGGGTAAGTTCCGACCTGCACGAATGGTGTAACGATCTGGGCACTGTCTCAGCCATGAGCTCGGTGAAATTGTAGTATCGGTGAAGATGCCGATTACCCGCAACGGGACGGAAAGACCCCGTGAACCTTTACTATAGCTTCGCATTGTCGCTGGGTAATTGATGTGTAGGATAGGTGGGAGGCTTTGATGCTGCGTCGCCAGGCGTAGTTTAGCCGTCGTTGAAATACCACCCTTTGATTATCCGGCGTCTAACCCCGATTACGGGGGACATTGCGTGGTGGGTAGTTTGACTGGGGTGGTCGCCTCCAAAAGAGTAACGGAGGCTCCTAAAGGTACCCTCAGCACGCTTGGTAACCGTGCGTAGAGTGTAATGGCATAAGGGTGCTTGACTGCGAGACCGACAAGTCGATCAGGTAGGAAACTAGAGCATAGTGATCCGGTGGTTCCGCATGGAAGGGCCATCGCTCAAAGGATAAAAGGTACTCCGGGGATAACAGGCTGATCACTCCCAAGAGCTCACATCGACGGAGTGGTTTGGCACCTCGATGTCGGCTCGTCACATCCTGGGGCTGGAGAAGGTCCCAAGGGTTGGGCTGTTCGCCCATTAAAGTGGCACGCGAGCTGGGTTCAGAACGTCGTGAGACAGTTCGGTCCCTATCTGTTGTGGGCGTTAGAAATTTGAAAGGACCTGCCTCTAGTACGAGAGGACCGGGGTGGACATACCTCTGGTGTACCTGTTGTGGCGCCAGCTGCACCGCAGGGTAGCTAAGTATGGATGAGATAAGCGCTGAAAGCATCTAAGCACGAAACTCGCCTTGAGATGAGATTTCTTTTAAGGGCCGTGGAAGACTACCACGTTGATAGGCTGCAGGTGTAAAGACGGTAACGTCAAAGCCGAGCAGTACTAATTACCCGTAGACTTATAAACCCTCTCTGTTGTTTAAAATCTTTTTTGCTCCGATCGTCCGATATATCTATAAAGACATTTAGATAGAAGACAAAAGCTGTTAGATGCACTGCTTAAATAAGACTTCGAAAAGTCGTAGAGCAAAGTAAATCTAAAATCCAGTTGTCTGTTATCTTAACCGTTTTAGGTGTCTATTGCGGCAAGGTCCACCTCTTCCCATTCCGAACAGAGAAGTTAAGCCTGCCTGCGCTGATGGTACTGCCCTTTTGAGGGTGGGAGAGTAAGTCGATGCCACTTTTTAAAAGCCCATACATT
>NZ_JACVEL010000036.1 GCF_014518315.1 Taishania pollutisoli | reverse complement strand
TGTCTTAGCCCCTTAAAGAGTTGGACTGAATTTATAAAACAATTTAGTAATATCTTTAAGAGTAATGAAAAAAGCAAGAAGAGTATTTTCACCTGAGGATCGATTGTCGATTTTGGAGGAAGCCAAGCGGGAGGGACAAGCATTTACGTGCCGCAAGTACAATCTTTCACCGTCATTAGTTGACCGTTGGAAGAAAAAGTATTTATCACAAGGAATAAAGGGCTTACAACCATCTTATCACAAAGTAGATCCTGAAAAGCGGGCATTGGAAGAAGAGAACGCTCGACTAAGGCGTATCATTGCCAATCAAGCTCTGGAACTAGAGGTTAAGAGTGAGCTTTTAAAAAAAACTCCTATCGGTCCGGGGAAAAGATCATGATTGTACAAGCGTATAAAAAGCAGGTCACAGTTACCACTCTTTGCAACTGGGTTGGGCTCTCAAAGAGTGTTTATTATTATGTTCCATCAGCTCAGAAGCGCGGTCGCAAACCCAGTGAGTTTACTATTTGTGATCAGGAGCTTGTTTCTAACAATGTGGTTTTAGAAGATATCAAGGAAATCATCTCAGGACCATTTAACTGCTATGGATATGAAAACGTGACAGTGGAACTGAAGCGCAAACATTATCAGATCAATAAGAAGAAGGTTTACCGTTTGATGAATGAGAATAACTTGCTGCTTGGAAAAGTAATTCGTACCAGTGGCAGACGGGAATTTGTACAGCACAGAAAGATTGATGCTTTACGCACCATGGAATACCTGTGCCTGGATATCAAGTATATCTGGATATATCCGGAGAAACGACATTATTACCTCTTGAGCATCATGGATGTTTACTCCAGGAAAATCCTGAACTGGATCTTCCAAAGAAGTATCCGAAAAATGGATGTAATCAATTTATTCCGGCTGATCGATCAGGAATACGGGATTAAGAATGTGATTATCCGCAATGACAACGGATCACAGTTTATCGCAAACGATGTGAAAAATTATTTGAAAAGTGCCCAGGCAAAACAGGAGTTTACTCATATAGCAACACCTGAAGAGAACAGCTATATCGAGGCTTTTCACAGTATTCTACAGCGTGAACTCATTGATCGGTTCGAATTCCTGAGCGGGTATGATGCAAAAGTAATGTTGCAACAATATTTTGAATGGTATAACTTTAGACGCAATCACAGAAAACTGGGGTTTATTACTCCGCAACAAAAATGGGAATCAGCTTCCCTTAAAACAACCGGCGAAAGCCGTAAAACTATAAAATCAACCTAAACTAACAGCGGAAATCCGTCCAATTAATAAGGGGTCGATACAC
>NZ_JACVEL010000035.1 GCF_014518315.1 Taishania pollutisoli | reverse complement strand
TGACCAGTCCTAAAAATAGTTGACAGGTTAATAAAGCAAAACTACATTAAAGTCTCGAGTTTCTGAAACTCGAGACTTTTGTTTTTATGGACAAATTCCGGAGTGTTTAAGTTACACCCATAATGAGGTCTTTCTGTATTGTAAATATGAATCGACTCCTTGACAACTTGAAGGGCCTGCACATGCTCTTTAAATCCTTGTTCAAGATTGAACTCATCTTTTAAAATGCCATTCACTCTTTCTGCCAGTGCGTTTTGATAAGGATCATAACTTTCTGTCATGCTTGTGATTAAGTTGTTTTGTTGCAATAACTGCTGATACTCATAGCTGCAATACTGTAGTCCACGATCCGAATGATGAATAATCGATCCGTTAAGTCTTCTTTTGGAAAGTGCCATTTTTAAAGCTTTCAGAGGTCCTTCAGTTCTTAAGTCTTCAGATAAATGATAACCCATAATTTTCCTGGAATAGGCATCCGTGATCAAGGATAAATAGTTGTGCCCACTTTTAGTTGGAATGTAAGTGATATCAGCGACCCAAACTTGTTCCGGATGAATGATTTTTAATGATTGGACCTTATTGCTATGCTTCTTTAGCCAGTGTTTGGAGTTTGTAGTTTTGTGATAAGATTTACGTGGACGAACCAACAAATGATTTACACGAAGAATATGGAAAAGCTGATCCCGTCCAACTTTCAGATGTTTTGACCGGAAACCTTCCTTAAGAATATGATATAACTTTCTGGTTCCCAAACGAGGCATACGCATACGTTTTTCTATCACCATAGATACGACATCTTGTTGTCGTGTAATGTGAGTACGATAACTTGTTTTCTGCTTGTAATAAGCTTGCCTGCTATACCCAAACAATCGACAGGCTTCTGAAAGACTTACTGCTTTTTTGCGGATAAATCTTTCAATTGCTTGGGTGAATACTTTTTTCGAATCGCAATACCAAACTGCTCTTCTGCAACCTCAAGAATGGTTTCAGACATCTCACGTTTTAAGCGTTCTTCTTTTAACTCCTTCTCGAGCTTTTGAAGTTTTGCTTCCAGTTCCTTGATTTTTGATTCGGGAGTATTCATTGCAATGGGGATTTTCCAGTCTAAGTTACCAAATTTTCGCAACCAATTCAATACTGTGCTTTTTCCCTGGATACCAAAATGAGATTGAGCTTCTTTATAAGTAAATTGACCAGACTCAACCATGGAAATAACTTGTAGCTTAAAAGCTAATGTGTAGTCTCTTTGACTACGGCGAACCTTTGAAGGTTCTGAACTATATGTCATATGAAATAAATTGTGTCAACTTATTTCAGGACGAGACA
>NZ_JACVEL010000034.1 GCF_014518315.1 Taishania pollutisoli | reverse complement strand
GAACCGAACAATGCCCAAATGTTGTCGTCGGCATCAAATTCAAAATCGAGGATGACTCCCGGTGGCATGTTGGTGGTGTTGTCCGGTGCAATGCTGTCAAAAAATGCGAGGTTGTGCAACAGGGACAATCCTTTGTTACCCGCAACGTAGAGTGTGTCATGGTGCGGTGAGAATTTGAAGTCATAATTACCATTGTCCATTCTTAAAGAAGTATCATAACTAATAGAATTACCTAATTCATCTCGTAAATAAAGCCCCACATTACCAAATGTATTTGCTAACCAAAAACGATTGTTTTTTACAATAATTCTACCTGCATCGTATCCGTTAAATAAATAAAATAAATTTTGATCCGTCCATTTGACCATGGGATTATTTTCTCGTAGTATATATAATGTATCAGCCTGGGTAGCGATCCCGTTAAATAATCCGGAAGAAGAATACATCAATGATATTGCCTCGTTTTCATATAAATAGATTCCATTATATTCATCAAGGATAAAAACTTGATCTGGAAAAAACTCAAAGGTGACAAACCGATATGGAGGAACAAGAATTGGAGTATTGCTAAAGTGAAAAAATTGCTTTGCTCCATCTGATGCAATCGTTTGAATAGCATATTGTGAAGTCATCCATAAGGAATTGTCGTACGGATTGATTCGAAAATGTCGTCCGGGAGTTGTAATGTAATCGGGATCTGTCAATGCGTATGAAAAACCTAAATCATCTCTATGATACTTTTTCCATTCTTGTGCGCAACTATAGAATATGCCTATAGATATAACCAGTAAAAGAAGAATAAAACTTTTCATAACTTGATCCATTTTTTTGTGAGTACTTTGTTGTTGTCCAATTGAATGCTGATGGTATAGACTCCTGCCTGCAATGCTTCGGTGTCAATACGCACAAAGCTCTCTTGTTGTATTGACTTTTCCAGAATAAGCCTGCCGGAAAGATCAGTTATTTGCAAGTAATCCATTAAATTCGTTGAATTGGTTGCTACCGTCAATTGATGGGTCCCAGGGTTCGGAAAAACTGACAAATCATCTTCCTGATCCAATAAATTGACCGAAACAGATTCATCTACCAGAGGATTGTCAGCATAGCACGGAAAATCAATCCCTGTTGCCAGACTGTCGTACAGGTAGATACTGTATGCCATTTTGGGTGTCTGTAGGTTGGGGTTGATGGGATACCAAAAATTAACACTTACAAATTCGGCATTAAAGTCAATACCATACATATCGTAGTACCCTAAAAACTGATAATAGCATCCTTCTAAAGTGATTGTATGTGATACAGGATCAAAATTAACTATATCGGCATCTGGCTCCAGTTTAAAGGTGTCAATAAAGAAAGGTGCGTTCTCCTGATCAATGGTATCTTGCAATTCCCGCAATGAATTCGTCTGACTGTGTCGCACCCACACATCCAGCAATTCAACAGCTGATGAGCTTTGTGGTAGCTGCAGGTACTGAGAAAAATCATAGGTCAATCGGTACTTTCGTTTTTCTACTTTGTACGTTCTATTCAATACAGATAAAAAATTATTTCCAATTGGTCCATTTCTGTCCGCATAAAGCGGGTCATCCAAATAAATGTGAATGGTATCGTGTTCAACAAGTTCAATCTGCGTCGGTGCTGATTGCGGGTGAATGA
>NZ_JACVEL010000033.1 GCF_014518315.1 Taishania pollutisoli | reverse complement strand
ACTTCCAGCTGTTTACTGTCCGGAGAAGCAGTTTGTTTATACTGTACCTGTTTATGCTGTCTGTCACCACACATATCTGTTCCCAGGAGCTTCCGAAGCACTACGTTGTCCGGTTCAACCATTCCCTGCTGAACCCGGATGCTGTGAACAACGCTGAACTCAGAGAGGGGAAATTAACCGCCTTTCTCAACGGCAGGGGAAAAAAGACAGCCGACTCCCTGAAGAAAAACGGACTGGACTTCGGCAGCCTGGTTGTCAGCAAGTTGTTCCCGGAGTGGAATACAACCGATACAATTTCCATTTCCCGGCAGGGAAACACAGTCTGGATTCCTCCGTTCTGGGCGACCTTTCTTGTTTCCGTGCCGGAAGGTTACCATCCTGTCCGTTTTTTTGAAACCATGCGCCGTGCACACCCATTGACCGTTTACATTGATCCGCCTTTAACCGTTAACTGGCTCGGTGTTCCCGATGACACGTTGTACAACTACCAGCAGTCCCTGCTGGATACCGCAGATTTTGTTGGAGGAATCAACGTGGAATCCGCCTGGGAGATTGAAACCGGCAAACGCCACATCAAAGTAGGTATTTTTGATTCGGGTGTGGACAGTTCCCACCAGGACATCCGGCTGCTCACCGGGGAAACTCACTGGACAATTGGTAGTGATCCAATCGGACGATGGGGCAGTGATGTGGTGGGACACGGCACCAGTGTGGCGGGCATCATCGGTGCACGACGCAACAATACCACCGGTGTTGCCGGAATTGCCGCAGGAAGCGGACACGATACTACCGGTGTGAGTCTGCTTGATTTCAAAGTGGGCGGCCACCCCTCAGAAGTTGTTTCAGATTTTGACGGGAACATGGTCAGTGCGGGAATCATCAACGCGGCACGTTCGGTTGGCTCGTACTACGATTGGTCCAATGTAATGGGCAGCAACTTTGAAGAAGGAAACGAATATATTGCGGGCCACATGCCGGGTTACGGCGTACACCTTAATAATCACAGTTATTCCATCAGCTTTGAGCAGCCCCGGGATGAAGAAAGAGATCTGACGGGCGATCCTCCGACGGGTTGGGGAGAGGTTTATCTACCGGCATGCCATCTGTGCGATGAGGCTTATTTATTTGCCCTGCAGAATGGTGTTATCAATGTCATTGCGCGCGGAAACGGAACCAATTATTCCTTGGATCCTACTACCATTTCAAGCAACAACATCCCGCAGCGGTACGACGATTCGTGGGTAATCAGTGTAGGAGCGAGCGGAACAGACGGCAAGCGGTTGATTGATACGGGAAATACCGGACCGGAAAGCAATGCACCGGGAGAACAGTGGTATTCTGCTATCGGGCTGAATATGGACTTGCTTGCTCCGGGGAGTTTGTCCAATGTGGCAACACTGAGAAGTTCCGGGATGCTGCCGGATGCACCGGATTTGTACCAAAAATTCAGTGGTACTTCGGCCGCTGCACCACATGTAACGGGTGTGATTGCCCTGATGCTGAGCTATTACAACAAACCGTGTTATTCGAATCAGAACCTAGCTCCTGCCGATGTGGAGTACATCCTGCAGAAGTCGGCGACAGACATCGGCACTGTGGGGTACGATGACACTTCCGGACACGGCCGGTTGGATGCCTTGAAAGCGCTACAGTTGATTGAATACCCGAAGTACCAGATCATTCACCCGCAATCGGCACCGACGCAGATTGAACTTGTTGAACACGATACCATTCACATTTATTTGGATGACCCG
>NZ_JACVEL010000032.1 GCF_014518315.1 Taishania pollutisoli | reverse complement strand
ATCAGGACCGCATCGTGGTGCACCTGCACAAGCTCACTCACATTGCCGTGTACATCGTAATTGTAAAACGTACCGTTTGTGTAATCGGCATTGCTCGCCGGGTTGGAAGGTGACAGGGTCTCCAGGTACAGCACCCCCAAAATCCGGTTGCGGGTATTGTCGTACGCGTAGTTCTCAAACAGGCTCGTAAGCTGCGAAGCCACAGGTAATCCGCCCGGTGTATTGTGTGCCACAATGTCTCCCGGAAGTTCATCGTAAAGGGTACGTGTTACTTCTTCCCGTACTGTTGAAAAGTTATTCGGAAAGTTTGCATGGTTCACGATCGCTGTTTGCTCTACGCCTAAATTGTTGACTAATCTTCCCATCTCATTGATGCTGTGGTCCGCTTTGGTTAGTTCGCCGACTTCCACCACACGACCCAGTTCATCGTAGCGGGTATAGCTGTACTGGTTATTTGTTTTTTGAAGGGCATTCTGGCTCATGATCAAACGCCCGAGTTTGTCATACGCAAAGCGGCTCTCTCCTCCATCCGGGGTTCGTTGATACACCAACTGGTTCAAGGAGTTGTAGCGGTACTGCGTTTCATAGGTATGCTCCGGTGCCACGTTCTGAGCACTGTTGAGCGGATTCACCAGATCCGTCGCATCCGGACTACTCAGACGCATCGTGTTGATGTCTGTATGGCTGGAACCGGTGTGTCCTGGTGATCCTTCGGATACAATCGGGCTGCCGGAATCGGTGTATTCAAAACGTTTCACGCCTTTGGGCGGAACCGTCTGAATCAGGTTCCCCGCACGGTCGTAATAATACAGTGTATAGTGGTATTCTTTGTCGTAGTAATATTGGGTCAGGGTTTCTTCAACAGAGGCGATCGCCTGACGGATGTACGCCTGTTGAAAGGCATCCGCCAGTTGATCCAGGTAAATCTCTTGCTGCAGCAGTGCATTCACCGTCATCACATTGTTCACCCACTGACACGGATCCGGCTCCGGAAGCGTAACCTCCGGTAGCGGTTGATTGGGCAGCAACGGCGGACAGTACACCCCATCCATCTCTGCAATGTACGCTGCCGCAAAGGCATTCCAGGGAACATAATCCGCATGCGAAGGGTTCGAGGCATTTGATGCTTCATACAAATCAATCACGGTTAACAGTTCTGCATTCGCATAACCAATGGGGGTGCTCCCGAAATTCGCAATCGAAAGGTACATCGCGTCTTCCACCCCCTGGGAGTTGGAACAAAACGTGGTGATGTACTCTAAATAGGCGTCTGCGATATACGCATAGTTCCCCGCACAAAAATCCGCTTCCGATAGACGGTGAAGGTCATTAAACAAAACCAGATCTGCTCCCCAGTACGCATTGTCGACGATGTTCATCGCTGCCGTATAATCCCCGTAAGCTGTGTTGCAGCTAACAGGAGCAACTGCCTGGGGCACACACACCGTGTTTTCCGGGCACAGGATAAACTGAGACGGTTTTACACCATAGATGCTCAGGATGTAAGTTCCGGTAATGGTCTGTGTTTGTGAGGCGTTGTCCAGATAGATCATCGCAAATGTACCGGAATGCGCAGGATTTGAAAGAACAGGTGTCATTTCAAAAGAAACAATTTGATCAATACCTGATGGAAATGGACCAGTAAACGCAATTTCACTGGAAGCTCCAGATACATACATAATTTGGTCTGAAGTTACTCCGGCAAAAACAGCATTTACTCCAAAATAATCCGGCAAGGCGGTTTGCTGGTAAATAGAACTTGTAGTCAGAGAGATAGCTGCCGGATTGTAAAAATGCCCCTGATTCAACATCGATTGGAACACATTCACAAAACCGTTGGAGATGTCATTCATCGTGTTACACGGGTCATAGCCCTGGCAAAAAATCAGTGCTTCCGCTAAGCTCGTCGATACATTCGTATACACATACGCCGTCCCGTTGTTGGAAAGACCTGATGAACTCAGCGTCT
>NZ_JACVEL010000031.1 GCF_014518315.1 Taishania pollutisoli | reverse complement strand
GACGGAATTTTAGCTGCTGTTCGTAATCCTGGTCGTGAATTTTGGGCTGGGGCACACTTGCGCCGGAATGGTGAAAGGGCTATCCGTATATGGCGTACCGTAGAATTTGATTCGTCGGGCAGGAAGGTTCCTGGCTGGTGGTTGTGTATGGAGTTGCCGTCAGGCCGTATCCTATCGTATCCGGGAATCGGCGTTAGTGTGACAAAGGAAACAGACGAAGACGGACGGATAAACACCAATGTAAGAATTAAGTACCAGGGTGAGAACCAGTTAACACGGCAATGGACCACCCTGTACACACACGGCGGAAAGGCTTGTGAAAACATTGTTCAGGCGTTGTGCCGTGACTTATTGGCCTATGCGATGCTTAATGTGGAAGCCGGTGGGTATCCAATAGTTCTTTCTGTTCACGATGAACTGGTATGCGAGACTCCGGATACTCCGGAATACAGTGTGGCTGAACTGGAAAAATTAATGTGTGCATTGCCAGAATGGGCTGAGGGTTTTCCTCTTGTAGCGGAAGGTGCGGAGTTAAAACGGTATGCTAAGTAAACTGATTATTTATTATTTCCGGGAAGAAGACTGTCGAATCTGTCCTCGCTGCGGTATTGAACACACGAAACGCGAGGGGTGCATAGATGAGTACTCCTGAAGGGCGCGTGCAAAAATACGCAAAGGAGCGATTTGAGGCCCTGGGTGGCCTCGTTCGGAAACTTTCCTATGAGGGGCGCTCCGGTGCTCCTGACCTGTTGGTTGTTCTTCCCGGTGGTGTCATCTGGTTCGTCGAGGTGAAGAAAGACGAAAGCACGAAGCCAGACCCGCACCAGTTACGGGAGCACGAGAGGATGCGTAAGCGAGGTGCAAATGTTTTTGTTGTTGGGTCTAAGAAACAGGTTGATAAATTAATAGAACACTATTATATTTAGTTCACACCAAACACAAATAAGGAATTGAGAAATGAAATACGAATATGACCGCAAACCAGCACGTGACATCGTACCGGGTGACATGATTTTCAACGTTAGGACACGTAGCCCTGTTGCCGTTGATACGGTGTTCGTCGAGTCGAACGGTAAACTGGTTATCGAAGACGTAACCGGTAACGTTACAGCGTTCGGACGTAAGGAATTAGTATTATGTGCGAAATAGCATGGGGTAGGGTATTCACCTACGACAACGGCGCCCTCATTTGGCGAGTAAGACCGGGGCCGAGAGTATCGGTAGGCAGTACAGCAGGAAGCTCGGTAAACAAGGGTCATAGGCGTATCAAGTTCAAAGGTAAAATATACCAAGCACATAGAATAGTCTGGGAGATGCACAACGGCAAGATCCCAGAAGGAATGCAAATCGACCACATAAATGGCATGTACGATGATAACCGATTGGAAAATTTACAGTTAGTAACACAACAAGGTAACGTCGCAAAAGCTGGATGGCAGAAAATTAGGTCGAGTAATAAAAGCGGCTTTCCCGGCGTTAGGTGGCGAGAGTCGCATAACAAATGGGCAGCATATATGACTATTGACGGAATAAAGAAGCATTTAGGCTATTACTCTACAAGAGAAGAAGCAATAGCCGCCAGGGTATCGGCACTTGAAACATTAGACAAAGGGATACGACCCAATGAATAAGTTTCAAAGGCGCGAATACCAAAAGCTCATGACCTCGTTCATGCTGCGACACCATCGATGCAACATATGGGCAAGCATGGGCGCCGGGAAGACTGGCAGCGTACTGTGGGCATTAAACCGCCTGTTTCGCAACGGGCAGCTAACAGAAGAAGACCGGGTATTAATCCTCGCCCCGTTGCGTGTTGCGTCGGGTACGTGGCCCGCGGAACAAACTAAGTGGGGGTTCCCTTGCCTTCGTGTCATCGATGCAACCGGTTCGGAGAAGCGCCGCATAGCGGCGCTGGAGTCGGACGCTAATGTGGTTTGCACAAATTACGAAGTTATAGAATGGCTTATTGACTACTACGGCAAAGACGACTGGCCTTTTACCGTTAT
>NZ_JACVEL010000030.1 GCF_014518315.1 Taishania pollutisoli | reverse complement strand
TCGATAACGGTTTTAACTAAGAGGATAGCCATATGTCTAGTGGTTGCGGTGAGGTAATGTCACTTAATGATTTACAGGTAGCTAAAAAACACCAGATTTTCGAAGCCGAGGTGATCACCGGCAAACAGGGCGGTGTAGCGGGTGGCGCCAATATCGACTACGCTACTAACCAGGTAACCGGGCAGACGCAGAAGACCCTGCCTGCGGTTTTACGTGATGTTGGTTTCTCCCCGGCGTCTTTCAACTTCACAACCGGCGGGACCCTGGGAGCTGACGACGCGGATAAAGCGGTTCTTTGGCCGAAAGAAGATGGCGGGGACGGTAACTATTACGCATGGCGTGGCCCCCTGCCGAAAGTTATCCCTGCGGCGTCGACACCTCTTACGACAGGCGGCATTTCTGATTCGGCTTGGGTAGCTTTTGGGGGCATCACCTTTCGTGCGGAAGCGGATAAGAAATTTAAATACTCCGTTAAGCTGTCCGACTTTACTACGTTACAACAATTGGCGGATGCCGCTGTTGATAGTGTTCTTATCGACCGCGATTACACTTTCAGTAATAACGAGACCGTTAACTTCAGCGGGAAGACCCTGACCATCGACTGTAAAGCGAAGTTTATCGGCGACGGAAACCTGGTATTTACGCAATTAGGTAAAGGTTCCATTGTAATAGCCCCCTTTATGGAGAGTGCTACAACGCCGTGGGTGATTAAACCGTGGACCGACGATAATCAGTGGATAACCGACCCCGCAGCAATCGTGGCCACACTTAAACAGTCTAAAACAGATGGATACCAGCCGACGGTAAACGATTACGCCAAGTTTCCTGGTATAGAATCCCTTCTCCCTCCGGAAGCTAAAGGGCAAAGCATATCTTCTACCCTGGAAATTCGGGAATGTACAGGCGTCGAGGTTCACCGGGCGAGTGGTCTTATGGCGTGTTTCCTGTTCCGCGGATGCCATTTCTGTAAGATGGTAGACGCTGACAACCCGAGCGGCGGAAAAGATGGCGTAATTACCTTTGAAAACCTGAGCGGCGATTGGGGCAAGGGTAACTATGTTATTGGCGGGCGCACAAGTTACGGTTCGGTAAGTAGCGCTCAATTCTTACGAAACAATGGCGGTTTCGCGCGCGATGGCGGGGTCATCGGGTTTACTTCGTATCGTGCGGGGGAAAGTGGTGTTAAGACGTGGCAAGGTACGGTAGGTTCTACGACCTCTCGTAACTACAACCTGCAATTCCGGGATTCAGCAGTGCTATACCCTGTATGGGACGGCTTCGATTTAGGCGCAGATACTGACATGAACCCCGAAGATGACCGCCCAGGGGATTTCCCCATTTCTCAGTACCCGGTACATATGCTCCCATTAAACCATTTGATAGACAATCTATTTGTTAGAGGTTCGCTGGGGGTAGGTTTCGGTATGGACGGGCAAGGTCTGTATGTCTCTAACATAACCGTCGAGGATTGCGCTGGTTCTGGGGCTTATATTCTTGCCCACGAAACAGTATTCACTAATATCGCAATAATCGACACCAATACTAAAAACTTCCCCGCGAACCAGATATATATCTCAGGGGCCTGCTGTGTAAACGGCCTTCGTTTGGTCGGCATCCGTTCAACTACCGAACAGGGCATGACGATAGACGCACCTAACTCCACTGTAAGCGGAATAACGGGCTTCGTGGACCCCTCAAGGATTAACGTAGCCAATTTGATGGAGGAAGGTCTTGGTAACTCTCGCATAAACAGTTTCAATAATGATTCTGCGGCGCTTCGGTTTCGTATTCATAAACTGTCAAAAACCCTTGATAGTGGGTCCGTGTACTCCCACATTAACGGCGGGCCAGGTTCTGGTTCAGCATGGACCGAAATTACCGCTATTGCGGGGTCCTTGCCTGATGCCGTGTCATTAAAAATAAACAGGGGCGATTATCGTGCTGTTGAGATACCGGTAGCGGTGACCGTCCTACCAGACAGCGCTGTCAGGGATAACGGGGCTATATCACTGTATCTGGAAGGCGATAGCCTTAAGGCGTTAGTTAAGCGGGCCGATGGAAGCTATACAAGATTAACTTTGGCATAAATAGTAAAGGCCCCGTAAGGGGCCTTAATTTATGATAACAGAACCACAGCAGCGATAAGTAAAGCGACCGCAGCCAATCCGTAGCCTATTAAAAAGCATTTCGCACCAATTGAGTATTTCATTTAGCGCCCCTCTCTTTGTCAACTTCCTGTTGTTCTAGTAGCCAGTCAAGTTGCGCGTTAGCAGCGTCTCTTTGCTGCCGTAGCCGTAAAACCTCTTCTTCGAGTTCCCTGATACGTTTTATTTCTCGCTTTAATTGCATAGCTAGAAGTTGCTCGCGGGAATTAATGGCGTCTTTTATCAATTCGTTGCAAGCGTCGATATCAAACTCATTATTCATTTCTTACCTCGTCTCTTCATATAATTAAGCAACTCTTCCTGGACAGATTTTTTCTCGTCCGTACGCGCGGCA
>NZ_JACVEL010000003.1 GCF_014518315.1 Taishania pollutisoli | reverse complement strand
GATATGTGTGGTGACAGACAGCATAAACAGGTACAGTATAAACAAACTGCTTCTCCGGACAGTAAACAGCTGGAAGTTACAAAATTTTTTCTTTTTCATAAGTGTATGTATTTAAGTGATTACCGCTTTGACGGAGAATAAGCCTAAGAGAGGCAGTGAAGTAATCCGGCTGGTCGTTGAGGAGTGGAAACCAACTGAATGGCTGCCGGTCACCGGAATAGTTTGTCATAGAGCAAAGAATACTCTCCGGTACAAATATAATGAAAAAACAACTAATGTGTGAAATAAATGTGTAAAAATGTGAATTTTTATTGTTTTTGATTTACGATTGTGTACTTGTTGCAGCTAAAAAAACACTAAAAACCCCCTTTCATTCCTTTAAAAAGGGATGTCATGACATGAGCATAAAAAAGTTATCGTTTGATAATGCGCACAAATGTTTTCCACATGATGTGCAGGTCATTTGCCAGCGTGGGATTTGCCAGGTAACGTTTGTTCAGTTCAATTTTTGCCGGCATGATTTCTTCGATGTACGTTTTCTGAGGATTTTCTGACCGTCCCAGCAATTCATTTTCTTCGAAGTATTCCAGCGAAGCCAGATCCGTAATCCCCGGTCGGACGTTCAAAATCTGACGTTGTTCTTCCGTATACAGGTCCACGTATTCTTTCACCTCCGGTCGCGGCCCGACAATACTCATATCTCCGGCAATGACATTGATAAATTGCGGAAATTCATCCAATTTGAACTTGCGGATGAAGTAACCGGTACGTGTAATGCGTGCATCCCGCATTCCCACGGTCAATTTCCCTTGCTTGTCTGCATTTTTCCGCATGGAGCGAAATTTAAACAAACGGAATGGTTTCCCATAACGACCGATTCGTTCCTGCCGGTAAAAAATCCCTCCTCTGCTTTCCAACAGAATCAGGAATGAGATGATCAAACCGAACGGAAAGAATAACAGGAGAATAATAAGTGAACAAACAATGTCGAAAATGCGTTTCATACAATAAAAATCGTTTCAAAAGTACATGTATTTGGTAATATTGCTCCTGCTGATACTAAAATAATTGCTTTTATAAGCAGCTAAATTGACAAGTTTTCATTTCAATGATTCATTTTCTAACACAAACAACTCTCAATCCCGGAAAAGGGACATTTAGCGTTCCACATGACAGTGTTAGTGGGGTACCACCGACAGCTGCGATGATTGTTACGGCAGGTTTTTTAATTTTTGTTATCTATGTTATTCTTCGAGTACGAAAAAGTATAAAGGATGATGAAAAATTTAACCGGTAATTAGCAATTTAAAAACCAATTCTTTTCCGCTCCCCTTGCTTCGTTTGCTGTTTGTTTTTTTGAATTAAATAGTTAATTGCCTCGTATACATCACTGAATTGTTGATGATATCTTATTTCCAATGCTTTTAGTTGGTTGGTTAAATCCGTGTATGATAGTGTATATTGACGAATCAATACAAATACACGCATAATAGCAATGTTCATATGTATTGCTTTTTTGCTTCGTAAAACACTGGACAACATAGCGACTCCCTGTTCTGTAAATGCAAAAGGTACGGCTCCTCCGAGATAACTTTTGGATGGTATCACATTTTGTGATACCAGTAAATCAACCTCTTCTTCTGTAAGTTCAAACATAAAATCCGCCGGAAAACGATCCCTGTTTCGTCGGACGGCTTGTTTTAGTGTCCTGTTTTCTACTTCGTACAATGCTGCCAAATCAAAGTCCAGCATTATGTTAAGGCCCCGAATTTCAACAATTCGATTTTGAATTTCCTGTAAGTTCATAATGATAATTTTCATTCTTTCCGAAAACCGATTCTTTTCCGTTCCCCTTGCTCTGTTTGCTGTTTCTCTTTTTGAATTAAATAGTTAATTGCCTCGTAGACATCACTGAATTGTTGATTGTATCGTATTTCCAATGCTTTTAGCTGTTCACTCAAGTCACGATAATCCATGATAAATTGCCGAAGGGCAATAAACACGCGAACAATGTTGATACTCATTTCCCGTGCCTTTTTACTCTTTAAAATAGTTGCCAGCATTGTCACTCCATGTTCGGTAAAAACCAAAGGAGGTGCAGATTTTGGTCGTTTTTGAGAATATGTCATCACAGATTGTGATGACATACATTCCCATTCCTCGAGCGTCAATTGAAACATAAAATCTCCCGGAAATAAGTCAATATTCCGTCTTACGGCTTGATTCAATACACGTGTTTCTACTTCATACAGTGTGGCCAAATCAACATCCAGCATTACTTTACAACCCCGAATTTCAATAATCCGGTTTTGAATTGTCTGTAAATTCATGAAAGGTGGTTTATGGTTAATTTACCTGAATATAAGAAAATTATCTGTATCTCATACGAATAAGTCGTAAAAATTCAATGTACTTTTTCTGTTCTGACATCCCCCTTTTTTTCGTAATTTTGCACCATGAAAATCAAAGAAGCAGTTTTTGCAATTTCAAATACCGATCACAAGAAATGCCCGGATGGCAACTTGCCTGAATACGCGTTTATCGGTCGTTCCAATGTGGGGAAGTCTTCCTTGATCAACATGCTGACGGAACAGAAGAAATTGGCAAAAACGTCCGGAAAACCTGGTAAAACACAATTAATCAACCACTTTCTGATCAACCAGGAGTGGTATATTGTCGATTTGCCGGGGTACGGATATGCAAAAGTGTCAAAATCTGCCCGTGAAAAATTTGAGAAGTTTATTTCTGATTATTTGACAAAACGAGAACAGCTGCTCAATGTATTTGTATTGTTGGATTCCCGTCTGGAACCGCAGCAAATTGATCTGGAATTTATGAACTGGTGCGGACAAAAAGAAATACCGTTTGCAATGGTTTTTACAAAAATTGACAAGCTTTCGTCTTCTGCACTGCAGAAAAACATGGCAAAATACAAGAAAGAAATGATGAAATACTGGGAGGAACTGCCACCTGTATTCACCACATCCAGTGAATCCGGATTTGGCAGGGAGAAACTGCTCAATTATATTGAGAATATCAACCTGGCAGTTAAAAACGGGTAACTGATCGTTGAAACTGCAAGTAGTAATTGATAACAAACAGAACAAATTTCAACACCATGAACGTACAGCAATTATATACAAAATGTCTGGCTCAGGGAGCTTATTTTATCTCCAACAAAGGGGAGGCGATTGTTATTGACCCGTTGAGAGAAGTGGATCAATACATCGAACTGGCAAAAGCCAACAATTCAACCATTAAATATATTTTCGAAACACATTTTCATGCGGATTTCGTTTCAGGTCACATTGACCTGGCAAGAAAAACGGGTGCAGAAATTGTATACGGGCCAACAGCACATCCATCGTTTGACTGCCTGGTCGGTTCAGACAACCAGGAATTTAAAGTGGGTGATCTGACCATCAAATTATTGCACACACCGGGGCACACTCCCGAATCTTCCTGTTTTTTACTGCTGGATGAAAACGGAAAAGAAACAGCCATATTTACCGGAGATACATTGTTCCTGGGAGATGTCGGGCGACCTGATTTGGCGATTAAAAGTGACCTGACACAGGAAGATTTGGCAGGAATGCTGTACGATTCATTGCGCAACAGAATCATGCCGCTTCCCGATGATATCATTGTGTACCCGGGACACGGGGCAGGTTCCGCCTGTGGAAAAAACATGAGTTCTGATACACAGGATTCTCTCGGCAATCAGAAGAAAACCAACTACGCGTTGCGTTCGGATATGACAAAAGAGGAGTTTATTACTGAGGTGACAACCGGGATTCTTCCTCCACCTCAGTATTTTCCGAAAAATGCTGCGATGAACAAAACCGGTTACGATTCCATCGATGAAGTCATCATCCGGGGAACGCAAGCACTGTCACCGGATGCATTTAAACAGGAAATTGCCAATGGCGCATTGATTCTGGATGTTCGTCCGCAAGCAGAATTCATCAACGGATTTATTCCGGGTTCCCTGTTTATCGGGTTGAACGGACAGTTTGCCATGTGGGTCGGAGCAATCATTCAGGACATTAAACAACGGATTGTATTGGTCGCACCGGAAGGAAAAGAAGAAGAAACGGTAACACGTCTGGCACGGGTTGGATATGACCACACAGTCGGGTACCTGAAAGGGGGTATTGCGGCTTGGGACGGGGAATTGACAACGATTACCTCTGTTTCCGCCGAAGAAGTAGCACAAGCAAAAGGATGCACCATTGTTGACGTAAGAAAACCGGGAGAATACCAGTCTGAACACGTTGAAAATGCCATCTTTTATCCATTGGATTACATGCATGATGATTTGAATAAATTAGACAAGGATACCACCTATCACATACATTGTGCGGGAGGATACCGCAGCGTGATCGCCATTTCCTTACTCATGCGGAACGGTTACACAAATCTGATTGATATTGCCGGAGGATACGGAGCATTAAAAAATACGTCCATTCCGAAGACAGATTATGTATGTCCATCAACACTTTAAGCTGACCTTTCTCGCGGCAAATTGAAACACAAAACTCTGTTATTTGCCTGAAATGAATTACTTTTAGTGTGTTTATATCCGAATTATGACCAACAAAGAAACAGCTGTTCGAACCGCTTATTTCAGCATTTTCGGAAATGCAAGCCTGGCTGTGATTAAAGGACTGGCTGGTTTCTTTGGAAATTCATACGCACTTATTGCCGATGCCATTGAATCAACCACCGATGTTTTTTCTTCCATTCTGGTTCTGTTCGGAATTAAATATGCCAACCGTCCTGCGGATGAGAATCACCCGTATGGGCATGGGAGAATTGAACCGTTGATTACGTTTATTGTTGTGGCATTTCTGGGAGCTTCGGCACTCATCATTGCCCACGAAAGTATTAAGAATATACAAACGCCCCACGACCTGCCCAAACCGTGGACGCTCATTGTACTGGGAGCAATTATCATTTGGAAAGAGATTTCCTTTCAGATTGTTATTCGCAAAAGCCGGCAGATCAACAGTTCTTCGTTAAAAGCGGATGCCTGGCACCACCGAAGTGACGCCATTACTTCTATCGCGGCATTTATCGGAATTACTATCGCTTTGATATGTGGAAAAGGGTATGAAACGGCAGATGACTGGGCTGCTTTACTTGCCTCCGGCTTCATTTTGTACAACAGTTACCTGATCTTTCGCCCGGCACTGGGAGAAATCATGGACGAAAATACATACGAGGAGTTAATTGCCGAAATCCGGAAAATCGCACTGACTGTTGATGGGGTATTGGGAACGGAAAAATGCTTCATCCGAAAGGCGGGATTAAATTATCTGGTGGATTTGCATGCCATTGTGGATGAGGACATCAGCGTACGGGAAGGACATGAAATCTCACACCGGCTGAAAGACACATTGCAAGCAGAAATTCCCGAAATCGGAAATGTACTGATTCACATTGAACCGGGAAAAAAGAAAATCGTCAATGAGTAGTCGCTCAAAAAGACATGTAGAAGCAATAAAAAAATAACAACTTTGCGGCTTAGCGGCTTGGCGAGAAAATCAAACCAACTTATTTTCAATCAACAATTTAGAAATATGAACAGCGTTGGTAGCTGTTTCTTGTTAAACATTATCCGTAGCAATTCATAACGTATTGCTCGCAAAGGCGCGAAGACGCAAAGAGTTTGTGGGATAGCGTATTAGTTCATTGCTGATTGACGTTTCTGAGATCAGTAATATGTTGATTCACATAGAACTGGAAAAAAGAAAATCGTCAATGAGTAGTCGCTCAAAAAGACATGCAGAAGCAATAAAAAATAACAACTTTGCGGCTTAACGGCTTGGCGAGAAAATCAAACCAACTTGTTTTCAATCAACAATTTAGAAATCTGAACAGCGTTGGTGGCTGTTTCTTGTTAAACATTATCCGTAGCAATTCATAACGTATTGCTCGCAAAGGCGCGAAGGCGCAAAGAGTTTGTCGGATAGCGTATTAGTTCATTGCTGATTGACGTTTCTGAGATCAGTAATGTGTTGATTCACATAGAACTGGAAAAAAGAAAATCGTCGATGAGTAGTCGCTCAAAAAGACATGCAGAAGCAATAAAAAAATAACAACTTTGCGGCTTAACGGCTTGGCGAGAAAATCAAACCAACTTATTTTCAATCAACAATTTAGCAATCTGAACAGCGTTGGTGGCTGCCCCTTTTCGAAGGTTATCCGCCACAATCCACATGTTTACTGTATTCGGTTGTGACTCATCCCGACGGATTCTTCCTACAAATACATCATTTTTTCCTTCTGCGTATTTCGGCATCGGGTAGGTATTTGTTGTCGGATCATCTTTCAATGTAATACCTGGAGCGTCATGCAACAATTTCCGAACAGCACCCACCTCAAAATCTTTTTCAAACTGGATATTCACAGCCTCTGAATGTCCTCCCACAACCGGAACCCGAACAGCTGTTGCCGTTACATTGATCACCGGGTCCAGGATTTTCTTCGTTTCATTGGTCAACTTCATTTCTTCTTTCGTATAACCATTCTCAAGAAATGCATCACAATGCGGCAGGCAGTTTTTATCGATCGGGTATGGATAAACCATGTCACCGGAAATTCCGTTTCGTTCATTCTCCATTTGCTCTACTGCTTTTACACCCGTTCCTGTAATGGATTGATAGGTAGAGACAACCACGCGCTTCACGCCGTATGCTTTGTGCAACGGAGCAAGTGCCAATACCAGCTGAATAGTGCTGCAATTGGGATTGGCAATGATTTTATCTTCTTTTGTCAATAAATGACCGTTTACTTCCGGAACGATCAGTTTTTTGGAAGGATCCATCCTCCAGGCAGAAGAATTGTCAATCACGGTTGTTCCGGCAGCAGCAAATTTAGGCGCCCATTCCAATGAGGTATCTCCTCCTGCGGAGAAAATCGCCAGATCCGGTTTCATGTCGACAGCCGTTTGTAAACCAACTACAGGACAGTCAATTCCTCCAAAGTGAATGACTTGTCCGACGGACTTCTCAGAAGCAACCGGAATCAATTCCGTAACAGGAAAATTTTCCTCTCTTAGCACCTGGAGCATTACTGTTCCGACCATTCCTGTTGCACCAACAACTGCGATTCTCATGACGACAAAATTTTGAATATGTGTAATATCCAGCGAATTTACTATTTTAGCAAGAATAATTGTTACTACACCTGAATGAATTTTACTAAAAATAACAATGTGTTAAATACGCTTCCAAAAAGGATTATTGGTGTGATTTTTTCCATGTTATTAACGCTTACCGGTCATGCTCAGTTTTCCGATGATTTTTCTGACGGAGACTTTACGGCAAATCCTTCCTGGAACGGGACAACGGCAGATTACACAATCAATGCAACGCAGCAATTACAGTTGAATGCGTCGGTAGCGGGAACATCATATCTTTCCACACCCCATAACCTTACAAATTTCAACGGAAAAGAATGGAGTTGCTGGGTGCGTCAAAATTTTGCAGGATCGTCCAGTAATTTCGGGAGAATTTACCTCACATCTCAGTCAGCAGATCTCACCACCGATCCGGATGGAATCTATCTTCAGTTGGGAGAAGCACTTTCAACAGATGCTGTGCGATTAATGCAACGAAATGGGGGGGTGACAACACAAATATGTGCATCCGCAGACGGAACAATCGCAGCAGCGTTCCAAATAGGTGTAAAAGTAATCCGGGACAATGCCGGGAACTGGTCTTTATCTATTGATTTTGCAGGGGGAGTAAATTATAGCCTCGCGGCCACAGGTTCAGAAGTTACCATTCCTTCAGGAACACATTTCGGATATTTGAATACCTATACATCGGGAAATATTACCCGTTTTTACCTCGACAACATCTACGCAGGGGATGAAGTCGTTGACACAGATCCTCCGACGATGATTTCTCTTCAGATTGTCAATGATACACAATTGGATGTAACATTTTCCGAAGCCGTTACTCCTGCCACTGCTGAGGACGTCAACAATTACGACCTGGTTCCGGTTAACAGTATTTCAACCGCAACGCTTGACGGAGTTAATCCTGCATTGGTGCACCTGCAGTTGACAAGTCCCCTGATTAACGGAAACACATATACCCTGACCAGTTCCGGAATTGAAGATGTGAATGGAAACGCATCCGCTTCTCAGTCGTTGAATGTAACGTACCTGGTCGCTGAAGTTCCTGTTCCGGGAGATGTCATCATCAATGAATTCATGGCCGACCCTTCTCCTGTTATCGGTTTACCCGAAGCAGAATTTGTAGAAATTTACAACGTCAGCAATAAAGTGTTGAATGTTTCCGGATGGAAATTGGGCGATAATGCGACCTTCGGAACGATTCAGACAGGCTGGTTGCTTCCCGGTGAATACCTGGTGTTGTGCCCAACTTCATCTGTTCCTGAATTTCCCGGATCTGTTGGTGTGACAAGCTTTCCCAGCCTCAACAATTCTTCGGATGACATTGTCATTACGGACAATACGAATGTACAATTGGATAAAATTTCCTACACCCTGGACTGGTACCAGGATCCGGCAAAAAAAGACGGTGGCTGGACCATTGAGCGGATCAATCCGCTGGCTCCCTGTTCACAGGCATCTAACTGGCAGGCTTCCGTGGCTGCTGCGGGAGGTACACCCGGTTCACAAAATTCCGTGTACAATACCGATCCGGATTTGCAAGCCCCCTTCATTTATACCACTGCTGTAAATGCCCCCAATCAAGTGCAGGTTACCTTTAACAAGCCGGTCGACTCAACTGCATTGAGCACCGCGGTAATCAGTACCACACCTTCTTTAACAGAAACCGGCAGAACAATCCTGGCTGCCTATCCTGTTTCATTTACCATTCAGTTTGCTGAAACTATCCCCGCAAGCCAGTTGTATACAATTAGCATTAACGGCGTACAGGATTGCTGGGGAAATTTCGGTAATCCGACAGGTCAGTTTTTACTTCCTGCAGAAGCAGATAGTGGCGATATTGTCATCAATGAAGTATTATTTGATCAATACACTGGTGGCAGCGACTGGGTAGAATTGTACAATAAATCGAATAAAATTATCGACCTGAAGGGATGGAAAATCGCGCGGTTCAATAATGGCGTAATTTCAGATCACAAACTTATTTCTTCCAACTATTTACTCTACCCGGATGATTATGTTGTCATTGGTGCCGACTCTAATTTTGTGATTAACAATTACCCGGCAACAACCTTAGGTAAATTCTATCAATTGACACTCCCAACCTTGTCAAACGATACTGGTAGTGTGATTGTGATGTTTGAAAAATTTGTGTTCATTGACACGATTGATGTCATCATGGACCAATTGATTTATTCTTCTAAATGGCACTTCAAACTATTGGACAGCAAAGATGGTCGTTCACTGGAACGCATGGATCCCAATCTTCCAACGCAAGCATCCAACAACTGGCATACAGCCGCGGAAGCGATTGGTTTTGCTACACCGGGAGGAAAAAATTCGCAGTATTATCCTGCTCTTTATAACGGAGAAGTTAGCTTGTCGAGTGAAACTATTTCACCTGACAATGACGGGTTTGAAGATGTGTTGCAAATCAATTACCAGATGAATACTCCCGGAATGCTTGCCACCATTCAGGTTTATGACGACAGGGGGCGCATTGTCAAAACCATTTCTCAAAATGAACTCCTTGGGTTGACCGGAACCATCGTCTGGGATGGAATCCGGGAAGACGGACAGAAAGCAACAATCGGGACGTATGTGCTACTGATGGAAGCATTTAATATCAATGGAGGAAGTGAGTTTGTTTCTAAAAAAGCGTTTGTAGTAGCAGGGAAAATGTGATCTGTAACGGATCAGTAGATTTATTCGATGCAACAACCGACTGCATTCGATGAGCGCATACACCACTGAACAACTTTTAGTTCTTCTCCAAATTCACCTATTGAATTTATCCTATATTTGTGTCTGTCCCGGATCATCGGACAAGCCGGGAGTCAAGTAATAACCTTAATCTTTTGTCTGTATGAAAACGACTGTATTCACGATCGTCATTGCAACATCCTTCTTTTCAGGTTTTGCATTTAAGTCAGTATTAACAAACGAACATCTCAACGAAACAAGCAATATGAAAAAAGTAACAGGTATCGGCGGTATCTTTTTTAAGTGTAAAGACCCCGAAAAAGTAAGGGAATGGTATGCACAAAACCTGGGGTTGAACACCAATCCGTACGGATCTGTATTTGAATGGTACCAGGGAGCAGATCCATCCAAAAAAGGACATACTCAATGGAGTCCGTTCAATGAAAATACAAAGTATTTTGAACCTTCTGAAAAAGAATTCATGATCAATTACCGGGTAGATGATCTGGAAGTACTCGTAAAAGAATTAGAAAATAGTGGTGTAACGGTATTGGATAAGATTGAAACGTATGATTACGGGAAGTTCGTCCACATCCTGGATGTTGAAGGTAACAAGATTGAGTTGTGGGAACCGAATGATATTGAATACGAAAAATTGGGGAAAGAACTTGGAAGTAAGACAACCAAGTAGCTCGTTAACAACAAAAAACCGCATCGACTGATGCGGTTTTTGTTTTATCTATTAATTACATGTTCCGTCCGGAGTACATACTTTCCCTTCAATCACCTGGAACGGGCTTTCCGGATTGTCCTTTCTCCACTCTTCAAATGCTTTTTCAATTGTCTGTAAAAACACGTCCGGTGCCTGAGCGCCCGAGACAGCATACTTACGGTTCATTACAAAGAATGGAACTCCTTGAATCCCTAACTGTCCAGCCTCACGAATATCTGCTTTAACAGCATCTTCATAAGTCGGATCTGTTAATGCTGTTTCTACTTCTGCTTCCGTTAAACCAATTAAAGCAGCAATTTCCAACAGGTCTTTTTGATCATTCAGATCTTTTCCGTCTGTAAAATACGCTTTGAAAAATTGTTCTTCCGCCTGATCACCCCATCCTTTTGTCTTCGCCAGTTGAATAATCCGATGCGCATTGAATGAATTGGCAACCTTTGCATTATCAAAATTATACGTCAATCCTGCCACTTTAGCGGTCTGTGTTACCGATGCATGGATTTCCTTACATTGCTCCATACTCCACCCTTTTCGTGCTGCCAGGTATTCATATGTACTCTGTTCAATCTTCCCCTGCGGAACGGTCGGATCCAGCTGAAAGCTTTTCCAAACCAGTTCAATGTGTTCTGCATCCTTAAATTGTGCAAGAGCCGCTTCGTAATTGCGTTTCCCAATGTAACAAAACGGGCACATAATGTCGCTCCAAACTTCTATTTTCATTTTTTGTTGTTTTAATGTGTTATTCATTTGTTTATTGTGTTCCTGCGTCTGACCGAAAACACAGAACATAAAAATAAAACATGCTGATAAGTAAATTCTCATTCTTCAGATTGAATATATTCTGTATTTCTTCTATTTATATGGAGATATACAATATAAATCAGGTGTCCGGATTTCATAAAACACAGCTGTCTAAGGGCTCAGAACTGCTTTTAGTCTCATATCCTTCTAACTTTCTATCTAAGTTACGAAATTTATTTGTACTCCGGGAACAATTCCAGTAATCCTTCTTCTGAAGCATTGCACACACCGCGTTCGGTAATGATTTTCGTTACCAGACGTGCCGGAGTAACATCAAATCCGTAATTGCTTGCCTGCGTTGTCTCCGGGCAGATCAATACAGATCCGATTTCTCCGTTGGCTTGTTTTCCAATCATGTAGCGCACCTCATCCTGGTTGCGTTCTTCAATCGGAATATCAAACCCGTTTTCAATGGTCATATCCAATGTTGTAGATGGCAATGCCACATAAAACGGAATGTTGTTATCGTTGGCTGCCAATGCCTTCAAGTACGTCCCGATCTTGTTGGCAACATCTCCGTTTCGCGTTGTTCGGTCTGTTCCGACAATCACCATGTCTACAAAACCATGCTGCATCAAATGTCCGCCGGCATTGTCAACAATCAATGTGTGCGGAACATTGTGGCGGGTTAATTCGTAGCATGTCAGATTACTACCCTGGTTGCGCGGACGTGTTTCGTCTACCCAAACATGTACCTTGATTCCCTTTTCAATTGCCTGGTAAATCGGTGAAGTAATCGTCCCCCATTCAATGCATCCTAACATGCCTGCATTGCAATGTGTCAGAATATTGACCACATCTCCTTTTTTTCGCTTGGAAATTTCCTCGATGAACGGCAATCCGTGCACACCGATCATGCGGCAGGTTTCCACGTCATCTTCCACAATCTGATTTGCTGTATCCCATGCTGTCTGCAGAAAATCACCTTCGGAATTGTCCAGCGCATCGCGCATCTTATCCAGTGCCCAAAACAAATTCACCGCTGTCGGACGAGAAGCCCGCAAGTCTGAAAAAGCTGCATCCAGAAATGAACCGTCCAGTTGTTTTTCCACCAGTTCCCGCACTGCTAAATAGATTCCATAGGCAGCCGTTGCCCCGATCAATGGCGCTCCTCTTACCGTCATGTCTTTAATTGCTGTTTCCGCATCTTTGTACGTCAGCAATTTTCGGGTGATTAACTCATGCGGAAGAATTTTCTGGTCAATTACTTCCACATAACGGTCTTCGGTGGTCCAAATGGTTCTGAATTTGCTCATTTTTTGACTGTTTTTTGCACTGCAAAGATACACCATTTAGGTCTATTTCCATGAAGATGCATCCTATAAAATCTACTCTGTTATGTTTCAAGACAACGACGATCCGGGAAATTTAAGATCGCAATTCTGCTATAATCAATCTGCTAAGTTCGTTGCTGTCAATCATCTGAATGGGATGAGGAATGCCATCCAGTAATCGGAATTGAGCTGTTTTTATCTGTGCACGAACTTTTTCTGTCTCCTCTTGTGTGACCATATTATCCTTGCTTCCTAAGCACAGTGTAACCGGAATGTTGATGGATTGAAAATGTTCATTCGTCAGCAGCGGATTTCGTCCTAATCTTCGCATCAATCCATGCGTTTGTATCATAACATTTTTCCAATCTTTGGGTGCATGAACTGTTGCTAAATAAGCTGCAAACTTTGGGAGTTTTTCTTCTATTTTTTCAGGATTTAACAACGTAATTTCATGTTCTGCAATTTCTACTGACCAATCAAATTTTGTTCCCAATGTGACAATTGAATGCAATAATCCCGGATTTTTCGCCTCCGCATACAACGCAACATACCCTCCCATTGAATAGCCAAATACCAGTGGTTTTTCAAGCTGATGTTGATGAACAAAATCAATCAGGTTGTTGCTACACAACTCTATCGAAATTTCAGAAACATGCGCTCCGGAACCATGACCATCAAAGTCCAGCAAATGACAATTAAATTCAGCACTTAGCAACCGTGCAAGCGCTTCAAACTGAATCCGTGATCCAAGTGCACCATGCAGGAGTATCAAATCTTTCTTCTCCGAATCAGTTATCATAGGTGTCTTTCAATTAGTTGACCTCAAAAATAAGAAACTATTTATTTTCAGTACTAAAACACTTAATTCTTCTTTGCCTTTTCTTGGGTCAGCGCGATATCCAGCACTTCTTTCATTTCGGTTACAAAATGGAAGGTCAATCCTTTCAGGTATTCCTGCTCGATTTCTTCAATATCCTGACGGTTTTTCTCACACAGGATAATTTCCTTGATTTTCGCACGTTTCGCTGCCAGGATTTTCTCTTTGATCCCTCCCACTGGCAACACTTCTCCGCGCAATGTAATCTCGCCGGTCATGGCTATGTTTTTCTTCACTTTTCGTTGTGTGAATGAAGATGCCAATGCCGTCAACATCGTAATTCCGGCACTCGGGCCATCCTTTGGTGTTGCTCCTTCCGGCACGTGAATGTGAACGTTCGAATTATCAAACACATCTTGTTGCAAATCCAACCAGTGACTGTGCGCCTTCAAAAATTCCAGGGCAATCACTGCTGATTCTTTCATCACATCGCCCAGGTTACCTGTCAGGGTTAATTTTCCTTTTCCTTGCGTAATGGAAGACTCGATAAACAGGATGTCTCCTCCTACACTTGTCCAGGCCAATCCTGTGACAACTCCGGCAACATCATTATTCCCGTATTTTGTCTTCGAACGACCAGGTCCCAATACTTGTTTCAGGTCTGCTTCCGAGATTTTTACTTCGTAAGCTTCTTCCATCGCGATCTGACGTGCACGGTTACGCACCAACTTAGCTACCATTTTATCCAATCCACGAACACCTGATTCATTGGTGTATTCCTCTACCAGTCTTTCCAATGCTTTTTTATCAATGGAGATGTCTTTTTTGGTAATTCCGTGTTCTGCGATTTGTTTCGGGAATAAATGCCGTTTTGCGATTTCGATTTTTTCTTCGATTGTATAACCGTTTACTTCTATCAACTCCATGCGGTCACGCAGCGGCCCCTGGATTTCGGAAAGGCTATTTGCCGTCGCAATGAACATCACTTTTGACAGGTCGAATTCGGTTTCAACATAATTGTCATAAAACGAACTGTTTTGTTCCGGATCCAGTACCTCCAGCAACGCCGAAGACGGATCTCCGTGATTGCTGCGTCCCAACTTATCCACCTCATCCAGTACAAACACCGGATTGGCAGCTTCCGCTTTTTTCAGGTTCTGAACGATTCTTCCCGGCATTGCTCCGATGTACGTTTTCCGGTGTCCTCTAATTTCTGATTCATCATGTACACCACCCAGTGACATACGAACGTATTTTCTGCCCATTGCCTCAGCAATTGACTTCCCGAGGGATGTTTTACCCACTCCCGGAGGGCCGTAAAAACACAAGATCGGTGCTTTCATATTTCCTTTCAGTTTAAGCACGGAAAGGTATTCCAAAATGCGTTCTTTTACTTTCGCCAGTCCATAATGGTCGCGTTCCAGGATTGTTTGCGCACGTTTCAGATCATGTACATCTTTTGTGTACACTCCCCACGGCAAATCCAGCAACAAATCCAGGTAATTCAATTGTACGGTATATTCAGCCCCTTGCGGGTTCATCCGCTTCAGTTTGTCCAGTTCTTTGAAGAACAGTTTCTCCGTTTTATCATCCCACTTCTTTTTCCGGGATCGGTCCTGTAATTCTTCCACATCCATTTCGTGCGGACTTCCTCCAAGTTCATCCTGAATGGTACGAATTTGCTGATGCAGGAAGTATTCCCGCTGCTGGCGGTCCATATCTTTTCGGACTTTTGATTGAATTTCATTGCGCATCTGCAGCATCTGTACTTCCAGGTTCAGATGCTCTAATACCAGCATGATCCGCTTTTTAGTATCCAGTTCATTCAGCATTCCTTGTTTTTTCGGAACGTCTGCATTCATATTCGAACAAATGAAATTGATCAGGAAGGACGGAGAATCAATGTTTTTAATGGCAAAAGAAGCTTCCGAAGGAATATTCGGACTCTCCTGGATGATCTGAAGTGATAAATCCTTAATGGAAGTAATCATGACCTCCATTTCCTTTGATTTGAAATCTACTTTTGTCTCCGTCAGGTAGTTTACTTTTGCTTTGATGTACGGTTCGCTTTGAGTTGGTTCCACCAATTCGAAACGACGTTTCCCTTGTATGATAACCGTAGAGCTTCCATCCGGCATTTTCAACAGGCGCACGATCTGTGCAACCGTACCGATGGTGTTCAGATCATTGAATTCCGGTGATTCTTCCTCCTGGTCTTTTTGAGAAACGACACCGATGATTTTATTTCCTTTGTTTGCTTCCTGGATCAATTTGATGCTTTTGTCTCTTCCGACCGTAATGGGAATGACAACTCCCGGAAACAAAACATTGTTCCGCAGGGGTAAAATGGGTAAAATTTCAGGGTAGGACGCATTGTTCATGGTTTCCTCTTCCTCCGCCGTGATCAATGGGATAAATTCTGCATCTGTCTCAAGTGCATCTGTTAATTGTATCAGGGCTTTATCAAAAAAATCATTCATATTGTCTGTATATCGTATGGACAAATTGTCAGTAAAACGGATTGTTTCACTGTATTTGTGTGTTTGTTTATATGTCCTGCTACATTTTCAATGATTATGCCATACTGTTAAAACGGAAAAATTGTCGTGTTTTTCTCAGTCAGGGGCTATATCAATCCTTCCAATTGTTCTAAAACGGGAATCAGTGATTTTCCTTTTTCCGTGAGGTTGTATTCAATGTGCAATGGTTTTTCACGGATGACAATTTTATCCAGTAATCCGGATTCTTCCAATTCTTTCAGTGCCGTTGCCAACGATTGTTTATTTGCTCCTTCCAATTGCTTCAATAAGGTATTAAAACGAAGCGGGGTATTTACCGCTAAGCGAAAGATTTCCGGTTTCCATTTACCGGACAACAACTTTAGCAACCCTTGTACCGGGCATGTTTCTGTATTTTCTTCCATTTTTTTAGTAGTCATCTTTTTTTGACTTATTGCATGTTAAACGAAGCATTCCGACATTTGTACAAATGTACGAAATACATGAGATCAATAAAAATCATCATTACGGTATTCATCCTGTCTGGCGCAATCGGTTGTCAGGCACAAAAAGAAAAACAAATGGAGACAAAAAACAACCCGCTGATCTGTGACCCGGAGGCAGGAGCATGTGAAATGCCCGGAGTAGCAGGTGCTGCTCAACCACAACACGTAAAAGCAGACAACAAACCTGTCAAGATTATTTATTATACAGACCCGATTTGTTCTTCCTGCTGGGGTATCGAACCACAGTTGAGAAGATTGAAACTGGAGTACGGCAACGACATTGAAATTGACTACCGGATGGGGGGTCTATTACCCGACTGGAGTTACAACAGCGGAGGAATCAGCAAACCATCAGACGTGGCTCATCACTGGGACGAAGTCAGTGCCTATTACAACATGCCGATTGATGGAGATGTATGGCTGGAAGATCCGCTTCCTTCTTCTTACCCTCCTTCCATTGCTTTTAAGGCCGCACAACTGCAGGACAAGCAAAAAGCCATCGCCTTCCTGCGTGAATTACGTGAATTGCTGTTTCTCAAGAAGAAAAACATCACCAAATGGGAATACGTTGAACAAGCTGCAAAAAAGACCGGTTTGGATGTTGAGCAATTGAAAAAAGATTACGAAGGAAAAGCAAAAGATTTGTTCCAGGAAGACCTGAATTACGCCCGTCAGTTGGGAGTGAGAGGATTTCCTTCGATTTTCATCACAGACGGCTCCGGTCTATCTGAATTTGTCTATGGTTTCCGTCCGTATGCCAATTTCGAAACAAGTCTGAAAAAGATTTATCCCGCAGCAGTAAAAGTAGCGTATAAGAAAGACTGGAAAAGCTTGTTTGAAAGCTATCCGACATTGACTACCCGGGAATATGCGGAATTGGCTGATAAATCAATCGAAGCAGGCGAAAAAGAACTGGAATTGTTGTATAAACAAGGTAATATTTCAAAATTTGAGTCCAAAAACGGACCGATCTGGATGGCTAAATAGAATACAGTAAACCTACATATAAAAAACCCTGCTTTTCAGATGAGAAGCAGGGTTTCGTTTTGTAATAACTTACTGATTACTTTGCAGCTGCATAGCGTTTTGAAACTTCATCCCAGTTGATGATATTGAAGAATGCAGAAATATAATCCGGACGACGGTTTTGATAATGCAGGTAATACGCATGTTCCCATACATCCAAGCCTAAAATAGGTGTCGCTGAAGACCCTTCGATCAACGGGTTATCCTGATTCGGGCTGGAAGAAATCACCAGCTTTCCTCCGTCAACAGACAACCATGCCCATCCTGAACCAAAACGGGTAGCTGCTGCTTTTGAGAATTCTTCTTTGAACGCATCAAACGAACCAAATGTACTGTTGATTGCAGCTCCCAGTTCACCTGTTGGCTGACCTCCTCCGTTTGGAGACAAAATCGTCCAGAACAAGTTGTGGTTGTAAAACCCTCCTCCGTTATTTCTGACAGCCGGCTTGTCAGCACTTGCTTTCAGGATTTCTTCAATTTTCTTTCCTTCCAGGTCTGTTCCTGCAATCGCAGCGTTCAGGTTCGTCGTATACGCCTGATGGTGTTTTGTATGATGGATTTCCATCGTTCTCGCATCAAAATGTGGCTCTAACGCATCGTATGCGTATGGCAATTGTGGCAATTCAAATGACATATTTTCTTAATTTTAAATGATTAAACGTATTATTTATATAGCTTCCCAAAGGTAGACATTCCTTTATTATTTTACAACCCGCGGGGAAAGTTTTAAGAAAATTTCACCTGACTAAACAAATATTTCGTACTTTCATCAAACTATTACATGATATGAAACATTTCTGTGCTTTTCTGGCAGTTTTGCTACTTGCTTTCATCGGACAAGCACAGGATATCCATTGGTCGCAATTCAACGACAATCCTGTTTTTCAAAACCCGGGGAACACCGGTAATTTTAACGGAGATGTACGTTTTGTCGGGAACTTCAGAGATCAGTGGAGGGCGGTATCTGTTCCTTACCAGACATTATCCCTGTCCGCAGACGGGAAACTGTATAATTACCGGGCATTGGGAGTTGGTGGTTTATTTTTTCACGATGTAACGGGAGACGGCCGGTTGCGAACCATCGAATTGCAGGCAAACGTTTCGTACTTATTGAAACTATCCCGCGATTCCACGCATACGATTCGCCCCGGGATTAACATTGGGATGAATCACCGGCAAGTGAATTGGGACGCATTCAAATTCGGGAATCAATACAACGGCCAATATTACGATGGCGGGTTATCCAACAATGAGCTATATACCAATGACAAACGAACGAATTTCAGCGCCGGAGCGGGAATCACCTATCAATACCTGATCGGAAAACGAAAAACCCTGGAAGCAGGAGTCGCTTTATTCAACATCAACCGGCCGGACCAGGGATTCTTCGGACAAAAAATTCCGCGTGACATGCGCACCAACATTTCTGCCCGCCTGTATTACCCTCTGGGCTTTGACTGGGATATTATTCCGAGTGTACAGGTGAGTTTGCAAGGGAAGTACCGCGAAATTATTTTCGGCTCTTCCGTCAAATATACTTTGATCAACCGGTTGTCAAAATACAGAGCTGTTTATGCCGGCGTTTGGTACAGAACCATTGATGCAGCCTACCTGACTGTGGGAATGGACTATCAGCAATGGTTTGTCGGGTTGAGTTACGACATGAATTTTTCAACGTTGACAAAAGCCAGTCGCGCGCGTGGAGGATTTGAGATTGCCGTCCGTTACATTTTAGTTCGTTTTAAACCTAAAAAAATCGTACACCGAATATGTCCCGATTATATTTGATACTCTTCTTCTTTGGTTGGTCCGTATCCGCGTCTCATGGACAAAATATGCTGACAAAGTACCTCAAGTTTGCAGATGAGCAATACCAGAAAGGAGATTACTTCTATGCATTGGAGTACTATTCCAAAGCAATGGAGATTGATTCAACGACGATAGATATTTTGTGGAAAGTTGCAGAAGCACACCGAGCCTACAAAGATTACCGGAAAGCGGAATACTACTACGCCAAAGTATACGATCGTGAACTGGGAGCCATATATCCATACAGTTTACTTCAGTTGGGGCTGATGCAAAAACAAAACGGAAAGTACGATGCCGCGATTGAGACATTTAAACGGGCAAAAAAGAAATACAGCAAGGACAAAAAGGATTATCTCTACCTCAAGTCCAAACAAGAGTTAGAATCTACGCTCTGGGCCAAATCCATGTCGGACATCTATGAAAAGGGGGATTTAATCCGGCTACCTGAAACGGTCAATACCAAAAATTCGGAATTCGGACATGGATTTGTAGACGGGCAACTGGTCTTTTCCTCCCTGCGTGCCGACTCCATCAGTGAACAGGAAGAAGTGTATGAAAAACATTATACAACCAACATTTTCCGGTCAAAAATAGATGACGGAAGGTACCTTCCTTCGGAAAGATGGGATGTTTTTTACAATGAAAACCGCAACTCCGGAAACGGGGCATTATCACTGGACGGAAAACGGTTGTATTTCAGTTCCTGTGAAGATGTCAACGGAGTAAGCTATCAATGCAAACTGCTGGTTGCCAAATACCACAATGGAACGTGGGGACTAATTGATACGCTTGGGGAAATTATCAATGTTCCCGGAGCGAACACAACCATGCCGGCAATCGGGAAGCTGGACGGACAGGAAGTTTTATTCTTCTGCTCTGATCAGGCAAAAGAAACAAAGGGAGGACTGGATTTATTTTATACCACCATTACCAATGGTAACCAATTTGGAAAAGTCCGCTCCATCAAATCATTGAATTCAATCGACAACGAGGTAACTCCGTTTTGGGATGATGCACAGCAACGATTGTATTTTTCCAGCTCCTGGAACGAAGGATTTGGCGGATACGATGTCTTTTATTCCGAATTTAAAGGCGGTCAGTTCCAGGAAGCTCAAAATGCCGGTCAACCTGTCAATAGCCCTGCAAATGATTTGTATTACTTTCACCGAAACGACACCAGCTATGTAACCAGTAACCGAATCGGAGTCTTGTACAGCAAGAATATAACCTGCTGCAGCGATATTTTTGCTATTTATCCGCCTGAAAAAACGCCTCCTCCGACACCGAAAGAAACATTGGAGGAACTCAATAAGCGATTACCGGTTACCCTGTATTTTCACAATGACGTACCCAACCCGAAATCATGGGACACAATCACACCGCTGAATTATATGACAACGTATAATGAATACACAGAGATGCTCCCGCGCTATCAAAAAGAATATGCGGTTGGTCTGGCACCTGATAAGGCAGAAGAAGCAAAAGAAGACATTGAGAATTTCTTTACCGAACATGTCGATCAGGGAGTGAAGGATTTGTTTTTATTCCGGGATTTATTACTGGAAGAATTACAAAAAGGGGCACGTATAAAAATCGCGGTTCGGGGGTTTGCCTCTCCACTGGCAAAAACGGATTACAATGTGAACCTTACCAAGCGTAGAATTTCTTCTCTCATCAATCATCTGCGGGAATATGAAGGAGGTGTTTTCATTCCGTATATTAACGGCACAGCTCCCAACAACGGACGTGTTATTTTTGAGTACATTCCGTTTGGAGAATACAATGCCAATCAGTTGATCAGCGACAACCCGAACGATACCAAAAACTCGGTATATTCCAGGGCAGCGGCGGCAGAACGAAAAATAGAAATTCAAAGTGTTTCATACATCGACAAACAGGAAGTGTTCCCGATCTCGGTTGCAAAACCTGTTTTCAATGCTGGTGTACTGAAGTCCGGGGAAAAAATAACAGCAGAATACGAACTGAAGAATACATCGGAAAAATCGGTGGAATTGAACCCGGAAACGACTCCGAACAGCTATACGACTGTTTCCGTTGGAAAAACGACATTGCAACCCAACGAAAAAACAACGGTAAAACTGGAGCTCAACACAGATGGATTTATCGGTCACACGGTAAAAACGATTTATATTCCCGTAGCGGGACAGACCGAAAATGTACGATTGATCGTCACAATGGAATTGCGTTAAATCATCTGCGATAAAAAAGCATAATTTTTACTCCCGAAGATCAGAAAGTCGTAACTTTGAGAAAAGGAATTTATAAATTGTTATCGTCATGTCAGAATTAAAATTTAAAGGAAATCCAATTCATACAAACGGGAGTTTACCGAAAGTGGGGCAAAAAGCTCCTGACTTTACATTGGTAAAAAATGATTTATCCCGCGCTTCGCTGAGCGACTATGCAGGAAAGAAAGTAGTACTGAACATTTTCCCGAGCATCGACACAGGTGTTTGTGCGACGTCTGTTCGTACATTTAATCAGAAAGCATCCGATCTTGAAAATACCATTGTTTTGTGCGTTTCAAAAGATTTACCTTTTGCCAACGGGCGCTTCTGTGGTGCGGAGGGGATTTCCAATGTGGAAACACTATCCGACTTTGACGGAGGCGTATTCGGAAGCAATTACGAAGTACAGATGGTTGACGGCCCGTTAAAAGGGTTACTGGCCCGGTCAATTGTTGCGTTGAACGAAAAAGGAGAAGTTGTCTATACGGAATTGGTTGATGATATTGTCAATGAACCCGACTACGATGCCGTTTTAAAGGCATTGTGAAAATTAACTAAAAAAGGAAGGCTGTCTGGACGGACAGCCTTCTTCAGTTTTCTATACGGGGATTAATCCAGCAAATCTGTCGATGCAGTCAATGTTGGTTTTTCATTAAAACTCGCTCCGTTGTGTTTTTGAAGCTCTGTTTTATATCCGCTTAGTTTCGCCCATAGAATGATCCAGATCACCAGACATCCGATGGATGTCAGAAAATTGATAAAAGGAATCATCATCGTCAGCGAAAGTGCCTGTAGTGTAATTGCCAATCCCTTTCCGAAATCTCCGTCCGGTTGCAAGCCCAGTTCGCTGTATTCCTGTTTGATCGAATCACAAATCTTGGGATAAACAATAAATCCATAAGCCATATTAAAGAACGGAATGATGTTTAACATGATGTTTCCCGTTCCTGTTAATCTGTTTTCAGGACGCACCAATGACATGGTATCAATAATCGTTTTGTAATACAAAGCAAATGCGACAAAAATTCCACAGATAAAAATCATGTAGAACAGGAAAAATCCTATCCCTACCGCTAAAAAATCCATAGGGCTACTAGTAGAGTACATAGTTTATGTTTTAAAGGTTAATATAAAAAATAAAACCCTCTTTACAGGAGGGTTTTAAAAACAATGTATGATTTTGATTAGTTGTTGTTCAACTCATCATTCAATTCTTGTTCCCAATCAATGTTGTTTAACTCTTTTCTCAACTCTTCACCGTATTGATCGGAAATAGCAGCAGCAGCGTTAAGTCCAAGAACTAAAATAATTGAATAAACAGTAGATACGATACCGATCACCATTCCAGCGATAGCCAATCCTTTTTTACCTCCTGTTTTACCCAATTTAACCATTCCCATTACTGATAAAACAACACTGGCAATAGCAAGAACTAACCATAAATACATGATCCATCCGCTTCCTCCTAAAGCGATAGAAGCAGCAGCCATAACAGCCATCCAGCTAGCCAATACCAGCGTTACTAATGCGAGGACAAATCCTGTTACCCCCAACCCTTTTCCTTGAACAGCTGTTCCGTTTTGATTTTCTGACATAATTGTAATAGTTTTTAAAATTTATGTGACGAAGATAGAGAAACATTTTTTAATAAAAAGCAACAGCCATTAAAAATATTTTAGTTTTTATTAACAAGAAAGATTGTAACAAGTTGAAAAAGTGTTATATACAAAAAAATAAATACTTACTTCTGAGCGAATCGATACATCACAACAGCCACCAATCCAAACAAAATATTCGGGATCCAGGAAGCGATGATTGCAGGAAAACCGACGTTTTCAGCCGCAACAGCCATTATCTTCATGGCGAATACATACACCAGTACAATGGCAAGTCCAATGGCAATGTTTACACCTATCCCTCCTCGTTTTTTCTGGCTGGAAACGGCAATTCCGATGATTGTCAACACGTAGGTTGCAAACGGGTTTGCTGTCCGTTGATACAATTCCAACTCATAAAGGGGGATTTTTCCGGAACCTTTGGAGCGTTCGCGTTCAATGAATTTTTTCAGGTCACCGGATTTCATAGCAGAGGAAATATTATCACGCGCCGCCATTTCACTGATCTTAAATACAAACGTTGTATCCTTTTGTTTTCCCTCCGTGATTTTATCTTTCGGATAACCAACATACCGCTCGTAATAGTCTTTCAACACCCATTTATTCGTACCGTCTTTATTTTCGGCTGTTCGTGCTACCAGGATATAAGATAAGGTATTGTTCTTATTGTAACGTTGCAGGATAAATTGCTGCACAACGTTTTCTTCCGACGTATAGCTTCCAAACTGCACTGTCTGGTTTCCCGGAAAATCTGCAAAATAGTTGGAAACACTCAATGCATTCCGGTAGTATTTATCTTCAAAGTCCAACCGGCCTTTATTCGAAGCAGGCAGAATGATGTGGTTGATGAATAAGCTGATGATCACCAGGATTGTCGCGCCGATCATATATGGACGGATGAATCTTGAGAATGGTTTTCCACTGTTCCAGATCGGGATAATCTCCGTATCCTGGGCCATTTTTGCTGTAAACCAAATGACGGAGATAAAGACAATCATAAAGGAAAATGAGTTCCCGTACAGCAAAATAAAGTTCAGGTAGTACGTAAAGACGATTTCGGAAAACGGTGCTTTATTTGACAAAAATTCACCCAGGCGATCCGATAAATCAAATACCATTGCCAGCAACATGATGATTCCCAACATGAAGAAGAAAGTCGTCAAGAACTTACGGATGATATATTTATCGAGGATTTTAAGCATATTTGTATTAAAGTCTTCTACCCAGTTTTGGAATCATTTGATCTTTCCATGTAGCGAATGTACCATTCAGAATCTGCTTTCTTGCTTCTTTCACCAGTGACAAATAAAATGCCAGGTTGTGAATGGATGCGATTTGCGCACCCAGCAATTCATTTGCTTTGATCAGGTGCCGCACATACGCTTTGGTGTAGAATGTATCGACGTAAGACGTTCCGTTTTCGTCCAACGGGGAATAATCCTTTTCCCATTTCTCATTTTTGATGTTGATGGTTCCTTCGGAGGTAAACAACAATCCATGACGCGCATTCCGGGTCGGCATCACACAATCAAACATGTCCACTCCCAGCGCGATGCATTCCAACAAGTTCTGCGGTGTCCCCACTCCCATCAGGTAACGTGGTTTATCTTTCGGCAAAATGGAACAAACCAGATCGGTCATTCCATACAGATCTTCATCCGGTTCCCCTACAGATAATCCTCCGATAGCATTTCCGACAGCATTGTGCGAGGCAATTGTTTCGGCTGATTCCGTTCTCAAATCTTTATAGGTACTTCCCTGTACAATAGGAAACAATGCCTGCTGATAACCGTATTTCGGGTCTGTTTCATTGAATCGCGTCATACAGCGCTGCAACCAGCGGTGGGTCATGTGCATGGATTTTTTAGCATAATTGTAATCGCACGGATAAGGTGTACACTCATCAAATGCCATAATGATATCTGCTCCGATCGTCCGCTGAATGTCCATCACACCTTCCGGAGTAAAGAAATGGTAACTTCCGTTGATGTGTGATTGAAACCTTACTCCTTCTTCCTTTATTTTACGCGATCCGGCCAGGGAATACACCTGGTATCCTCCGCTATCCGTTAGAATCGGTTTACTCCAGCCGTTGAACTTGTGCAATCCCCCGGCACCTTCAATCACGTCCAGTCCCGGACGAAGGTACAGATGATAGGTGTTGCCCAGGATAATCTGCGCCTGGATATCCTCGTTTAATTCATGCTGGTGAACCCCCTTCACTGTTCCGGCAGTACCGACCGGCATAAAGATCGGTGTCTCAATGACTCCGTGGTCGGTGTGGAACTTTCCTGCCCTTGCTTTTGTTTTCTCGTCCGAATGAATTAATTCAAAGTGCATAACATTGTTGAAAAATAACGGACGTAAAGATAAGGCTATTTCGATTAGCTTGGCATCTTTGCAGTAAAGTTTGATAAATGAATATTATTCCGGATTTTGGTTGGGGTGGCTGGTCGCTATTGTTTTATCTGTTTGGCGGAATGGTGTTTATGCAATTGTTATACGTTCTTATTTTTTACCGGAAACTTGCTTTTTTTAACCCGAAGAAACGACAACAAGCCTCCGAACTTCCTCCTCTATCGGTTATTATTGCCGCACGCAACGAAGCGGATAATATTTATGAAAACCTGCCCTTCATCCTAAGTCAGAATTACCCTGAATTTGAAGTAATCGTCGTTGTCAATCAATCAATTGACGAGTCAAAGCACATCCTGGAAGCGTATCAACAGCAGTTTAAAAACCTCCGTTTTACGGTCGTTGAACGAAACAAGCACATCCGTCCCGGGAAGAAATTGTCATTGAGCATTGGAATCAAAGCAGCCAACTATGAGCACCTGGTAATGACAGATGCCGATTGCAAGCCTGGTTCGGCGAATTGGCTGAGGGCAATCGGTCAGACATTCAATGAGCAAAAGAAAATTGTACTGGGATATGGCCCGTACACACCGGAAAAAGGATTCTTAAACAAGGTTATCCGCTACGATACAGCATGGATTGCAGTCAATTATCTTTCCTTTGCACTGGCCAGAATGCCCTACATGGGTGTCGGGCGGAACTTAGCGTATACAAAAAGTGCTTTTGAGCAGGCAAACGGGTTCAAATCGCACTATTCCATTGCCTCTGGTGATGATGATTTGTTTATTCAGGAAGCAGCCAGAAAGCGCAACTACAGCATTGTTCTTTCAGAGGACAGTTACATGTATTCTCCGGCAGAAAAAACATGGGCATCCTGGTACAGACAGAAAGCCCGTCACTATACAACGTCTCCTAACTATCAAGTTATTAAAAAAACATTGTTAGGAATCTATCCGATGACCCTGTTATTGATGTACATTTCTTTCATTACTTTGTTGTTTAATGAAGATTTTCGTTGGTTAACACTGATCATTTTCGGAGCCATTTTGGCGTTGAAGTGGTGGATTCAGGGCAAATGTTTCTTGCGGTTAAAAGAAAAATCATTTGTTGCCTTCTTCCCCTTTAATGACTTGCTATACGCAATCGGCCTCCCGATCATGTATTATACCGGCGAAGCGAAAACAACCAATAAATGGTAGAAACGGAACATTTATCAGACAAAGGCAAGCAGGACCTGACATTGGTGGAATCCGCTTTGTGCGGAGATCAGGGAGCCTATGCCGAATTGATGTCGCGCTATCGTGATTCCATTTATTTCATGATGCACAAAATGGTGAAGAATGTGGACGATGCCGAAGATTTGACGATTGAAGCATTCGGGAAAGCATTCAGCCGGTTGGAGCAGTATTCTCCAAGTTATGCATTCAGCACCTGGTTGTTCAAGATCGCTTCCAACAATTGCATTGACTTTATTCGCAAGAAACGTATTTATGTTACCTCCATGGATACCGGATTTGTATCCGATGACGGGGATGTCATTTACCATGACGCACGTGCTGATGTACTCAATCCTGAGGAATCCATTGTACACGATCAAAAAGTCAAGCACATGCGCTTGCTGGTTTCCCGGTTGAAACCCCGTTACCGTGAGTTGGTAGAAAAACGGTATTTCGAAGAGTTGAGCTATGAAGAAATTGCCGAGGAACTGAACCTTCCTTTAGGGACGGTAAAAGCCCAGTTATTCCGGGCACGTGATTTTCTTGCCAATATGATGGAGAAAACGAAAGATACGATCTGATATTGATGATTTTCAAATGGACATCCTAAAAAAATATTTTCCGGAGCTGACTGCTCAACAGGTGGAACAATTTTCACGTTTAAAAGAACTCTACGAGGAGTGGAACAGCCAGATCAATGTGATTTCCAGAAAAGATACGGATAATTTCTACGAACGTCACGTACTGCATTCGCTGGCAATTGCGAAAGTAATGCCTTTTGCGGATGGATCCGAAATCATGGACATTGGTACAGGTGGTGGTTTTCCGGGGATTCCGTTGGCGATTTTATTTCCGGAATGCCAGTTTACACTGGTCGATTCGATCGGGAAAAAAGTCAAAGTTGCTGCCGGTGTTGCTGAAAGCCTGGGGTTAAAAAATGTTACAGCAATTCACGAACGGGCAGAAAACATTGATCATAAATTCGATTTCATTGTCAGCAGGGCAGTGACAGCTATGCCTGATTTTATCAAATGGACCAAAAACAAGTTTAAACCCAAAAACAACAATTCCCTGGCAAACGGAATTCTATACCTGAAAGGCGGCGATTTGAAAGAGGAAATGAAAACAGTGAATAAGTTTTACAAATTCTACGACATTCCCGGTTTCTTCTCAGAAGAATTTTTTGAAACAAAAAAGGTCGTCTATGTACGGAACTAATACTCCACTTTACTCAAATACAGTCCCTGTGCCGGAGCAGAACCCGCACACCTGTTCCTGTCAAGTGATTCAAAAATAGTTTTAAAATCTTCCGGAGTAATTTTCTCCAATCCGACCTCCAGCAATGTTCCAACAGTTGCCCGCACCATGTTTCTCAGGAAACGGTTAGCGGTGTACGCAAACACGTATCCGTCTTCTGTTACTTCCCAATGTGCATTGAATACCTCACACATGTGCGTTTTTACGTCTGTATTGGTTTTGGAGAAGGTCGTAAAATCATGTATTCCGATCAGCGACCGGGCAGCTTCATTCATTTTCGCCACGTTTAATTCAGCAGGGAAATACGTTGAATAGGCTTGTTTGAAGGGATTTTTACGGGTATGAATATAATACCGGTACGTGCGTTTTACTGCGCTGAAACGGGCATGGAGCTCCGGATCAACTTCCCAGATCCGATGAACCGCAATGGTTGCCGGAAGCATTTTATTCAGCTTGTATTGCAATTGCTCGACTGATGTCACAGATTCCAGGTCGGCATGAAAAATATAGCTGCTGGCATGCACACCTGTATCGGTACGTCCGCAACCGACAATGACCACCGGATTGCGGGAATTCAGCTGTGTGAGTGCGTGTTCAATCGTTTCCTGAACGGAAACCTGTTTCGGTTGGATTTGCCAGCCGTAAAAGGCACCCCCATCGTATGCAATTTCGAAGAAATACCGTCTCACTCTTATTTTTCAAGCGATTTAATCAGGTCTTCCGATTTGAGATTGAACTCGTAGATATCCAGTGACGCTTTATCTCCGATGACTTCCAGGCCGTTTACATATGCTTTCCCGATTGTATCATAGATTTTAAACCCAAAATCATCATTTACCGTGTTGATTGCCGGACCGAGGTTTTTCACCTCTCCCCAGGAACTTCCCATACGTTCAACAACGTACACGTCGTATCCACCCAATCCATTGGGATGCCCGTTAGAACTGAAGAACAAGTAACGTCCGTCAGGGGTAATAAACGGGGTTGTTTCTCTTCCTTTTGAGTTGATTTCCGCTGGCAATGCGACAGGTTTGCTCCAGGCATTTCCTTGTTTGTACGTCACATAAATTTCACTCATCTTACTGTTCGCATTGCGTTCAGAAACGAAATACATGGTCTGTCCGTCTGCTGTCAACGTTGCGTTTCCTTCATAATAAGACGTATTGATGTTTTTATCCAATAACTTCGGTATGGACCATTGTCCTTGCTTCGTCCACTTCACTTCAGCAATATCTGAACTTTTGGTGACGATTTTGGCATCCTGAACAGCTGTATTGTTCAGGGTAATGTATGCTGTTAACCCATCCTCCGAAACATAGGAAACGGATTCAAATCCATTACCGTTCAGTCTTCCAAGGCGGTTGGTAATACTATCCCACTGATTAGTCTCCGGGTTCCATTTCGCGCTGTAAATATCTTCAAAAAACTGCTGGTCGGAAGGGTTTTGCCCTCCTCCCGTTGTATTGCTTCTTCTGGAAGTAAAATACATCGATTTTCCTCCGTCGAAAACAACCGGAGAGTAATCATTGTAACCGGAATTCACGTTTCCTTCGATGTGCAGTCGTTTATTCTCAATCCCTTTTGCCAGTTGCTCTTTCGCATATTTTGCCTGTTCCAGTCGAAGTGGTAAGCGAAGCTCCGCTGAACGGGTTTTCGGCAGGTTTTTGATCCCCAGTTCATAATTCATGATTGCTGAATCAAGAATTCCCAGGCGGTGATAGGATTCTGCCAGGATTTCATAAACTTCTTTATCAACTTCATTGTTGTTGATCATGACAGCATCCTTTGCATATTTCAGGGCATATCCGTAGTTGTACTGTTCATAATGGCATCTGCTGATCCAGAATGGTGCTTTCCAGGAGGTAACATCTTTTTTCGCTGCGTCTCTGAATTTATTGAGTGCGTCTCTCATTTTTCCTTCTGCATAAAGCGTTTTTCCTTCTTCAATGAGGTACGCAGCAGCAGTTTTTTCTACTATTGTTGATGTAGAATCCGGCGGCATTGCTCCTGCGAAGGAACATGAAGCCAATAGTGTAGTAATTGCAAAAACGGAGCTTTTTATCATGTCAATCAGCTATTTATTAGTTTACAAAATAAGTAATTTTTTGTTGAAGATCAGTTATTCTGCTGATTCTTGCAAATTTTCCGTCTCAGAAATTAAATTAAAAAAATATAATCCACTGAATAGATATCATTTAAATGCCGGAGCGGTCTTCTGCTTTATTTGATAAAATCACGAATTTTCTTGTTTCTCCTTCCTCTTTCAAAAGAGAAAAAATTTTAATGGATTGTTCACTACACACGTTCTTTGGGGTTTTCTTCTTCTTTTTTCGTGTGGATGACCCGTTGCGGGAAAGGGATTTCGATCTGGTGTTCTCTTAATTTACGGGATATAACGACCCGCAGGCTGCTTTTGGTATTTTCCACGCGAAACACATCTTCTGTCCAGAAATACACTGTAAAATCTAATGAAGATTCTCCAAAGTCATTGAACCGGACAAAAGGCACCGGCTCCTTTGATATCCCCGGAATTTCTGTTGCAGCAGCTGCCAGTAATTCCATTACCTGTTCCACATCAGCACCGTATTCAACACCCACGCTCACGTCAAATCGTGCTTTGATTTCCTCATGTGTCCAATTGATCAAATGATGTCGGGTGAGATCGGTATTGGGTAAAATAATGTATTTATCGTCCCGGGTCAACACGGTTGTCGTTCGCAGGTTTATTTCAATCACCTTACAGACCAACCCGTTTATTTCAACAATATCTCCCACTTTTACAGAAGAGTCAAACAAAATAATAATTCCCGAAATATAGTCACTGAACAAGGCTTGTATCCCTAATCCCAACCCCACCAGCAAGGCTGCAGATCCTGCCAGCAATACCGAAAGGTTGAAACCCAAAATCTGTAGTGAAAAAACAGAAATGATTACTACTACAATGTATCGGAGAATCGTAAAGATGGAGTATTTTTTTGCCACATCCAGTCGATGCGATCTGTTGAGAGCACTCCGGACTATTCTCAAAAAAACGAATGTTACAATCCACACAAGAATCAACCACACAAGGTCTTCGACATGCAGTTCATACTTGCCAAATTCAATCAACTTACGATTCAACAGTTCTTTCATACCGGTTTATTCTTTTTCAATGTTAGTTAAATTGCTGCCGTTTTCTTTCGCTGATTGGTTGATTGATACTATTCCGGTTTTCATAAATAGTACGCATATTATTTATCCGCCGGTTTGTGCCTGTTTCTCCCATCACATTTCCATGAAGAGAGCTATGCGTATATACCTCTCATTTTGAAAACATTATAAAGATATGAAAAAAATTAGATTTCTTCCTGTACGACCGGTTCACTGACACGTAAATCTTCCATCGCTATGGAAGAACTTACAATCGCAAAAATCGGGGCAATGGATGCAAATGCCCACAGGAACAAATGTCCCAGGAACAACAGAATACCATTAAAGGTAAGGTTTCCCGGATCAGAAATGGAAAACAGAACATCTAATTTTACCGGAACTAAAATCAACAGGGAATAAATCATTCCGATTCCCATTGCCAGTCCCCTGTGGGAGCGCACAAACGAAATACTGGTTCGTTCATCCAGTTTTCTACGTTCGTTGTCATAATCAATAAAACTAAATCCGTAGTAATAAAACCCAATGATAAACGTGAGGTAAAATACCGGTGATTTTGTGGGCTCATTCCATCCGATATAGGAAATCAGGAAAATAATCAAAAAGAAAAAATATTCCCACAGGATATTGCGGATTGCCAGTCGAACGCCTCTTCGCACATCCAACAGGATTTGTTTATAGTCAATGGGATAGGTGTTCCCTGTAATTAATTTTTCGCAGCGTTGGCTTAGATGTGACAGCAAAGGAGAAAGTACGATTACTACGACATATTTTGCAAATTTCATCAACAGAATCGCGATGGAAATGTTAACTGCCACCTGGATAAAGTACCAGACAATACCGTTCATATTGGATAAATCGGCATCAATGGAGCGTTGCATAATATTGTTTCCAACGTAATAAATGATCAGCATTAAGATGGCCGGAATCAGAAAGTACCAGTACAGGCGATGTTCCCGTATGAAATGATAGGCTTTCCAATACGACTTTAGTCCCAACCAGAATTCTTTAAAAAACTGCATCATGTGTCAAAAATAAAGATTTTTTCAATGGGGAATTGAAAGTGGGAGTGAGAAGTGAATAGTTAAAAGTAGAGCGTTGAAAGTTAGGAGTGGGAAGGATGGGTGTTTAATTATCAATTGAGTAATTATCACTGATCAAATGTTGGTTCTAAAATGTTTTGCTTACGGAAACTTTGATAATTCAAAATTGATAATTCAAAAAATCTCCTTTTAATAAACAACGGAAGATTCCCGTGTGATATCGCCCAATGTTACCTGGTCAGCGCTGGAACGCTTTCCCATCTGACATTTCCCGTTAAAGGCAGCTCCTTCGTCAATTTGGATGCGTGATGTATAAATATCTCCGTCAATTTTCGCTTTTTCACGCAACACCAATGTTTCCTCTACATGAATATTCCCTTCGACAACGCCTTCGATATCTGCATTCAGGCATGTCAGATTTCCGATGACCCGCCCGTTTTCTCCGATCACTACTTTTGAACTTGTGGATACATTCCCGATCACTTCTCCGTCTATTCTCAGGTTGGAATCTGCAAATAAATCACCTGCAATTTTGGACCCTTCAACCAAGCGGTTTAAACGTTCGGGGCTTTCAAATGTTGATTTTTCTTTGCGCTTCATCATGCTTTTTAATAGTATTCCTGATAAAATGACTCATACTGCTTCAATTCTTTCGTTTCGAAGAGCAGTTTGAGGTTTTTCGGAGTAATGATTAGTGTTTTAGCGTTCTGTAAATCTAATAAATATTTTCGGGTTTTCTTGTATGTTCTGACATATTCTTTCGCTTCCGCTTCGTTCTGGAACTCTGCGACCATTACAATGGTTTGATTTCCGCCAAACAAATTGGTAGTAATCTTCGCTTTACTTTTCGGGAAGAATTCACGTGTAAAGTCAGATATTTTAGATTTTGAAAGATCGATATTATCTTTCTCTCCCAATAGAATCAAGACAACCTGTGACGCTTTGTCATCATATGTATAAATCGTCTTATTTCCGAAAACAACCTCTTCGTTTTTAGAGTAACCGTTTATAATTACATCCATCATTCCTGATGCACGTCCAGCCTCTTCAGATCCCGGATATTCCGCAATAATACGCTCTAAGATAGGTAATAATTCTTGTTTGTTTTCTGTAATCTGTCCTTTGCTCATTGCCAGTAGCAGCATGTATTTTGCGCGGTATTGATTGTCCGGTTCCGTCTCCATTACACTTTCTGCCCTGGAAATCACAGGGTAGTACACTTTCCGGTTGTACCGTTGTAAAACAGTCACGTATTCCTGTTCCGCCAATGCATCCCGTTCTTTCTTTTTGATGAAGAAATCCGGGTCCCGTAAATAGTTCGCATAATCTGAATTCGGGTAATAATTCAGGATGTAATCTTTTTGAGCAGCAGCCTGTGAAGCATCTGTCGATTCAAACATTTTGTAGAGCTGGAATGCGGACATCAGGTTGTAATCAGACTCGTATTTTCTGTCCAGTACCCCGAAGAACTGTGTTTTTGCCAAATCAGGTTCTTTCAATTGCTCTTTGTAGATAATTCCGGCATCGTACAATGACTTCACCAGTCGTTCGTTTGATTTTTTAAAGTCTTCTTCGGACTTAGGAAGTCCCTCTGCAAGTGATTCAACTGTTGGTCCGGATGGTTTCTCAGGCGTAGCAGTACCTTCTCCCTCACCTTCAGGATTTTCTCCTCCTTCACCGGTCGTATTCTGCATAACGATGGTCTTTTCACTTCTTCTCCAGTGGTCTTCATTCGTTCGCTGCCCCCATGTTTTCTGGAATTCTACCGCTCCTTCCGTTACTGAATTACTGTTCGACCAATAACCTCCACCTTTTCCACCCAAATCCTGTTGGAATGCACTGTTATTTTTAGCCAGTTCTCTTAATTTCTGAGCATCACGCTGTGCTTTTGCCTGCGCTTCCTCCTCCTGCTTCTTAATGACATTTTTCAGGAATGCTTCCTGTTCAGCCGGATCCATTTTGGCAATTCGCTGAACGCTGTCTTCGTACTGAGCTGTTTCAACTGCTACAACCAGGTCAGCTAATTTTTCAGCTTTTGAACGGATTTCCTTAATGTTAGGATACGTATCATCTACCGTAACTCCGCAGGAATCATAATATTTTTGTGCTTTGATGTAATCGCGCTTCGCATAACGTAAATCCCCCATTTTTTCATACGCCATTCCTTTCTGGCGAACGTTAGTGGTTGAGTAAAATGCCGAATTGGTCAACTGTTCCATTGCCTTTTCTTCATTGTTTTCACGCAATTCGATCATGGCCAATGTGTAATAAATCTGATCTTTGAATTCCGCGTTTTTTGCATCCCGCAGCAATTTGTTGAGTTCCTTTTTGATTTTAGGGCCTCCTTCTAATATAGAAGCTTTTAGCTGGGCATTAAAACTCATTTGATACGGAATCTTGTATTTTCTGGACTTCCGGTATTTTTCAATGGCATTGCTGAAATTTCCTTCTCCTTCATACAACTGTCCCAAAATGAAATTCACCCGGCCTTTGTCTTCTGACTTTTTGGCTTCTTTGAGCGCATTCTCGAGGTATTCGATGGCTTTCGTTTTATCTTTATTAACCAACGCCAAATCAGCTTTTGTACGTTCAAACTCAAATTTTATCTTCTTTGGGAATTTAGCAGGTTTATCACTTTTCTTAGATGAATTTCCCGCATTGTTGAGTTTTGCAGCTTTGGATTTTTTCTCCTTGGTTTTTACCTGCTTCGCACTTTCTGAATTTTTCAGGTTTTCAACCGCTTTATCCAATTTATCAAGGCTCAGCTTAGCATCCGTATAATTTCCAAGCCGGATATTGGTTTTGGCCATCCACAATTCCCCGACAAAATTAGAAGGGTCATTTGAAAAATATTTATTGATGAATTTAAAGCTTTTCAGTGCTGTTTCATAATCTCTTCTGTAGTAATATGCTTTTCCGACTGTAATCCAGTTTTCATCAATGTAATTATTGTGCTCGGCATTTTTTTTAGCCGGTTTGTCATTGCTCGGCATACTGTGATCCGTAATGACTCTCTTCACTTTTGAAATAGCAGTATCGATCGGGGAATAAAATGCTTCTATTTCCTGTTCATTCGGAACAGCCTCCAGGGGAAGTAACGAATAATAATCTTCATTCAGGTTGGCGCGGTAGGCTGTCAGTGACACCGTAATGAGCTCATTGGCATTGAAATGCCCGTTGTATCGCGCATTCACATAATGAAACGCACGGTTGACTCCTGTATTCTTTTCTGTAGAGCAGGCAAAAATGAGCGTCATGAAAATCAACGCAAAAACCCCGAATTTTAGATAGTTATTCATTCACTAATTAGCTTAACAAGCCTTATATAAACAATAAAATCAATGTTTTATTGTACATGGGCCCGAATTTATCATGCAATGTTGGTAAAAACCTGCTGGATATCATCATCGTCTTCGATTTTGTCCAGCATTTTTTCAATATCCACCAATTGTTCTTCGGTAAATTCCACCGGAGATGTCGGAATGCGCTGCAACGTCGATTTCTCAACATCAATGTTTAGCCCTTCCAATGCCGCACTCAGGGATCCGAATGAAGTATAGTCTCCGTAGACAAATACCTTGTCTTCATTCACCTCAATCTCTTCCAGACCGGCATCAATCAATTCCAGTTCCAGCTCGTCCACATCAATGTTATCTGTTTTAGTAAATTCAAACACAGCTTTTCTGTTGAACATAAACTCCAATGACCCGTTTGGAACAACGCCGCCACCGGCTTTATTAAAGTATGATTTCACATTGGCAACCGTCCGTGTAGGATTGTCCGTAGCACATTCCACAAACACAAGAACTCCATGCGGTCCTTTTCCCTCGTAATTGATTTCTGAGTAAGCCTCCGCATCTTTTGCCGTTGCACGCTTGATTGCCGCATCGATGTTGTCTTTGGGCATGTTTTGTGCTTTCGCGTTACGAATAGCGGTACGCAACGATGAGTTCATATCCGGGTCCGAACCACCTTCTTTGGCTGCCATTGTGATTGCTTTTCCCAATTTCGGAAACAATTTTGACATTTTGTCCCAACGTTTCTCTTTTGCTGCTCTACGGTATTCAAACGCTCTTCCCATGATGTATTGTTATTTCTAATTACTTTTTTTCAGGTTTTTAAGGATGCAAAAATAAAAAAATCACGCATAATTGCAAGATGTATAATTAACCATTACCAATGACTATACTTCTCTGTTTAATCACTTTTTAACCGCCTGCACTTTCAACAGTGAGCAATTGGTCTTTCTCAGAATTTGCCTGGAAATACGCAACAAATCACCGGACGTGATTTTTTCATAAATCAGGGCTTCTTCATTGATGCCGTTGGCGTCTCCCAACAATTCAAATAAGCACAGGTTCATTGCTCTGTTCAGCAATCCCTGTTCCTGAAACTCTTTGGCTGTCCTGATCTTGATCATCAACCGCTTCAACTCATCCTCCCCGATTTTGTGGCGTTGTAAATCGTTCAGTATTTTCCACAACTCCTCATCCAGCTGTTCAAACGAAACACCATTGGATAGCCGTCCGGAAATGATCAGCAACCCTTCATCGAGGGAACCCGTAATGTAGGCTGAAACCTCCGACACCAGTTCCAATTCCTTCTTCAATCGCTTGTACAAACGAGAAGATTTGTCACGTCCCAATGCATCGGAGAGTACATCTGCTACATAATAATCCGGATTTTTACGTTCCGGCATTTTGAATGCATAGTAAAAGGCATCGACCGGTACCTCCCGTTCAATGATTTTTTCCCTGAATTCTGCCTGGTCCGGCTCCTTTTTGAGCATGCGCGCATACTTATGTCCCGAAGGAATATCCCCGTACCATTTTTCAACCTGCTTTTTCACCTCCTCCAGTTCAAAATCGCCGGCGATGCATAAAATCGCATTGGAAGGTGTATAATATTTTTTGAAGAATGTCTTTACATCTTCCATCGTCGCTTCTTCGATGTGCCTGATTTCCTTCCCGATGGTTGCCCATTTGTAGGGATGTACGTGATAAGCCAGCGGACGCAACTGCAACCATACATCGCCATACGGTTGGTTCAGGTATCGTTGCTTGAACTCCTCTATGACTACATTTCGTTGTACTTCCAGACTCTTTGGTGTAAATGCCAGCGACAACATCCGGTCGCTCTCCAGCCACAAAGCCGTTTCCAGGTTTTGGGCAGGAACCACATCGTAATAATTCGTAATATCATTGGATGTAAACGCATTGTTCTCACCACCTGCATTCTGCAACGGAGTATCAAATTCAGGGATGTTGACGGATCCGCCAAACATCAGGTGTTCAAACAAGTGAGCAAAGCCCGTTTTGGATTCATCTTCGTCGCGTGCTCCTACATCGTACAATGTGTTTACAACAGCCATCGGAGTTGTTGTATCCTTATGAAAAAGAACGGTCAAACCGTTTTCCAGTGTAAATTTTTCGTAATGTATCATCAGAAATTAAATTTTGATGTAGTCTGTTCGCTCAATGCCTGTCTGTATTCATCCACCAGTTCTTTCACTATTGCAGCTGCAGGTTTGATTTCATTGATCAATCCCGAAATCTGTCCGACTTCCAGCTCTCCTTCAATCAGATCTCCTTCAAACATTCCTTTTTTGGCTCTTCCTCTTCCTAGCAATGTCGTCAGGTCTTCAACGGAAGCTCCTTTCTCATATGCTTGCTGTACCCGTTTGTAAAATTCATTTTTCACCAACCGGACAGGTGTCAACTCTTTCAATGTCAACTGCGTATCACCTTCTCCCATCGCTAAAATAGCTTTTTTGAAATGGTCGTGCGCACTTGATTCGGGAGTGGCAATAAAACGGCTTCCGATTTGTACACCGTCTGCGCCCAGGTTCATTGCTGCAAGCATTCCTCTTCCGGTACCGATTCCTCCGGCGGCAATCAACGGAATGGTTAATTCACCGGCAACAGCGGGAATGAGGCAAAACGTTGTTGTTTCATCACGTCCGTTGTGTCCGCCCGCTTCAAATCCTTCTGCCACCACTGCATCAACACCCGCTTCCTGCGCCTTGAGCGCAAATTTCAGACTGGATACAACATGTACAACTGTAATTCCATGTTTTTTCAGGTGACTTGTCCATGTTTTGGGGTTTCCGGCAGACGTAAAAACAACCGGCACGTTGTATTTGATAATTGTTTCAATGTGTTTGTCAATATCGGGGTAGAGCATCGGCAGATTGACCCCAAATGGCTTGTTTGTTGCTCTTTGGCATTTCTGAATGTGTTCTTCCAGGATTTCCGGATACATACTTCCCGAGCCGATAATTCCCAACCCGCCAGCATTGGAAACGGCTGCCGCCAGCTCCCAGCCTGAGCACCAAATCATTCCGGCCTGAACAATCGGATAATCGATATTGAATAAAGATGTAATTCTGTTTTTCATTTCTAATATTGAGATATCACGAAGGTAATCAAGATTCTTCAAAGAAGAAGAATTCTGCGTTATTTTAAGTCCTGTTGAACCCAGGGTTTTGTGAAAAAAACAATTGCACAAAAAGCTTAAGATGATTTTTTTAACAATCGCGCCCAATTTAAAGAGAATTATTTTTGATTTGTCAAAAAATGGAAGTAATATTGCACTTGATTTTTGATACATTACTCAAATCACTATTTCTGTTTATACTGAATGAAAATGAAAAGAACATACATTCTCCTCACTCTATTATTACTGTTTTTCAGTGACTTCGCCTTCTCTGCGTTGTCTATTGAGGGCACGTACCAGGGAAAAAACCTGTATGTGCAAAATCCCATTGATGATGAAGGTTTTGGTTACTGTGCGACAAAAGTTACCGTAAATGGAGATATTATGCCCGGCGGAACCGGTTCAGGAGCATTCGAAATTGATTTTGGAATTTTCAACATTGCCTTAGGAGAACCTGTTTTTATTGTAATTGAGCACCACGACGGATGTAAACCAAAAATACTGAATCCGGAGGTGTTGCTGCCCCGTTCAACCTTTAACGTGGTTTCAATTAATGTATCAGAAGACAAGTTAAAGTGGGAAACAACAAATGAAAATGGAAAGTTGCCATACATCGTTGAGCAATACCGTTGGAACAAATGGGTTGCTGTGGGTGAAGTGGACGGGATCGGTACTTCGGGAACCAACAAATACGAGTTTAAAGTAACGCCGCATTCAGGAGAAAACGTTTTCAGAGTTGTACAAATTGACCATTCAGGAGAGAAACGCGTTTCCAACCAGGTCAAATTCAGTTCAAAAATTGCTGCCGTTGTCAAATCACCTGCAATTGTAAAAGACGATATTCAATTCACATCAAACGGAACTCCGGTGGAAACCCGTTATGAAATTTACGATGCATACGGAAACATTGTTAAAAAAGGAGTTGGTAGTTCCGTTAACTGTTCCAACTTGTTGAAAGGTGTGTACTACATCAATTTTGACAACATCAACGAGAAGTTTGTAAAGAAGTAATTCAACACGAAAATAAATGAAGAGACCTGATAACCCAGGTCTTTTTTTTTAAATTTACGGTGCATGAGAAAAATAGAACATTTAGGCGTAGCGGTTACTAACCTGGAAGAAACCATCGTGTTATACGAACAATTGTTAAACACTCCCTGCTATAAAATTGAGGAAGTCGGTTCGGAATTTGTAAAGACCGCTTTCTTTCGGGTAGGTGAATCGAAAATTGAATTGGTTGCCGCAACAGACCCACAGTCACCAATTGCTAAATACATCGAAAAGAGAGGGCCGGGGATCCACCACGTCGCATTCGATGTGGAAGATATTGAAGCCGAAATAACACGGTTGGAAGCAGCGGGCTTCCAAATGATCCAGCGCACTCCGAAAGAAGGGGCAGACAACAAACTGATAGCCTTCCTTCATCCTAAATCCACCAATGGAATGTTGGTGGAGCTCTGCCAGGAAAGAAGTTGATTCGCTCCCGTTTCCCGTGCCGGGTATTTTTGTAGATTTGCCACATGAATAAACAATTGATCATTGCCATTGACGGGTATTCAGCGTGTGGTAAAAGTACCATCGCAAAAGATGTGGCCAGGATACTGGATTACACCTTCATCGACACCGGGGCAATGTACCGGGGTGTTGCTTTATATGCACTCAACAATCAGCTCATTCAGGGCGACGTTATTCTGACAGATCAACTGGCTGATTCTTTACCGGAGATTCAACTGGATTTTAAAAAAAATAGTGAAACCGGAAAACGGCACCTTTTTCTCAACGGGACAGATGTAGAAGAGATCATTCGTCGTCCGGAAGTAGCGGCAGTCGTATCAAAAATAGCCGCGATCAAAGAGGTGCGGCATAAGTTGGTTGCCTCACAACGGGAAATGGGCAAAAACGGAGGAGTTGTTATGGATGGCCGCGACATCGGATCAGTTGTTTTTCCCGATGCAGACCTGAAGTTTTTTGTAACTGCCGATCCGCTAATCCGGGCAGAGAGACGGCTCAGGGAAATGCAAAGCAAAGGCATCGAAACATCGCTGGAAAGCGTACTTCAAAACCTTCAGGAACGCGACCAGACAGACCGCACCAGGGAAGAAGGGCCACTCATTCAGACACCTGATGCCATCCTGATTGATACCAGTCATTTCACACGGGAATCCCAGTTGGAACATGTCCTGAATATTATCCGGGAAAAGTTCGGTGATTAACATTCACCTGTACACCATGTTTATCATAGCAGAAGTATCGCCACAGTCTGTTCCAATTCAAAATCTTCTGATTATTTTTGTAAAATGGATACCGCTCAACAACTGTTGGATAAAATTAAATTACTTCCCGATAAACCGGGAGTGTACCAGTATTTCAACGAAAAAGGAGCGATTATCTATGTAGGAAAAGCTAAAAACCTCAAAAAACGGGTCACCTCCTACTTTTCAAAAACGTTGGAAAACAACAAAACACGTCTGCTGGTCAAAGCCATCTGTGACATTCAGTACATTGTTGTCGATACCGAACTGGATGCCTTGCTCCTGGAAAACAACCTCATCAAGGAGTACAAACCCAAGTACAACATTCAACTAAAGGACGACAAAACATATCCGTGGATTTGCGTCAGGAAAGAAGCTTTTCCACGTGTTTTCTCCACACGCAATATTGTGAAAGACGGATCGATGTACTTCGGACCGTATTCAAGCGTGAGGGTAATGAATACTTTACTCCAGCTGATCCGGGATTTGTACCCGCTTCGTACCTGTTCCCTTGATTTGCGCAAGCAAAAACTCGAAGAACGCAAATACAAAGTTTGTCTGGAATACCACATCGGGAATTGCCTCGGTCCTTGTGTAGGAAGGCAGTCAGAAGCATCGTACAACCAACAGATAGAAGCAATAGAAACCATTCTGAAAGGAAATATTTCTTCGGTGATCAACCTGTTGAAAAAGCAAATGAAAGAACATGCCGATGTGTATGCCTTTGAAGAAGCTCAGGAAGTCAAAGAGAAACTGGACGTGTTGCAGCGATTCCAGGCAAAATCAACGATTGTATCACCCAAAATTCACGAGGTAGATGTCATCACAATGGTTGAAGACGGAACGACACGCTTTGTCAATTACCTGAGCATCATCAGCGGGGCGATTGTTCACGGACTTACCATTGAGGTAAAAACCAGTCTCGATGAAACAGATGAACAGGTCCTTGATTACGTCCTGCTCCGGATGCGTGAACAATTCAACAGCCAGGCAAAAGAGGTACTTGTAGAACGATTATTTGAGACTGAACTTTCTGACATCCGCCTGACCGTCCCACAAATCGGAGATAAAAAAAGTCTGTTGGAACTTTCACAACGCAATGCTTCTTTCTACCGGTTGGAAAAACGCAAAAAAGAAAGCATTAAAAACCCGGAAAAAGCAACGGAACGAATTCTCGAGCAAATCAAAAAAGATTTCCGACTCAAGGAATTGCCGGTTCACATCGAATGTTTTGACAACTCGAATATACAGGGAACCAATCCGGTATCCGCATGTGTGGTATTCAAAAATGCCAAGCCCAGCAAAAAAGATTACCGCCATTTCAACATTAAAACAGTGGAAGGTCCAAACGATTTTGCTTCTATGGAAGAAGCGGTCTTCCGTCGCTACAAACGGATGGTGGATGAAGAAGAATCATTGCCTCAACTCATTGTTATTGATGGTGGTAAAGGGCAACTTTCTTCGGCCATGACGGCATTGGATCAGTTAAACTTAAGAGGAAAAGTAGCCATTGTCGGCATTGCAAAAAAACTCGAAGAAATTTTCTTTCCCGGGGATTCACTTCCTATTTACATCGACAAACGTTCAGAAAGCCTGAAAGTTATTCAGCATTTACGAAACGAAGCCCACCGGTTCGGCATTACCCATCACCGCAACAAACGCAGTAAATCTGCCATTCAATCAGAGTTATTGGAAGTAAAGGGAATTGGTGAAAAAACCCAGGTTGAACTGATGAAATATTTTAAATCAGTGAAGCGAATCAAAGAAGCATCACTGGAAGAGTTAGAAGTTGTCATCGGAAAAGGAAAAGCGGCATTATTGTTTCAATTCCTCAACAAATAAGGTCATTCAAACTGCATATACTTCATCGGATCAACTGCCTGTTGGTTGAGCCACAACTCAAAATGCAAATGAGGTCCGGATGTATTCGCTCCGGTATTTCCTACAATTCCGATAACATCACCTACCCGTACTTTCTCCCCTGCTTTTTTTAAGGTCGTCCGGGCATGTTTGTATACGGATAAGTAATTATTCGGATGTTCAATGATCAGTATATTTCCATCTTTCTGAGAAAAACCCGAATAGATAACCGTTCCCGACAGACAGGCTGCAAAATAGGTGTCCGGGGGCGTCACAATATCAATCGCCTGATGATTTTTCGCATTGAACCGTTGGCTGATTTTTCCTTTTACAGGAACAATAAAATGAACAAAATCTGTTGGTGTCTTCGCGGAATTGGTATATTGATCTGCTTTTACATTTTCACCTACCTGCAATTCGGCTTTGCTTGGATTTGCATTGATGGAATTGGGATTTATTTTTACCTCGGGTTTCTCGCTTGCAACAGAATCCGCTTTAAAATCTCCGAACAGTAAACGTCTCAAATTGGCAATGTAAGCATCTTGCGCTTTCACCTGTCCTGCCAACGAATCGATGCGCACCCGTTGATCGATGATTTCCGCTTCCTCAGGAGAAGTTCCCGCCGTAATCAGGTTTTTCCCAAACGATGTCCGGCTCAACACGAAGAATACCAATACAACAGTGATGATAAAAACAAGTAACACCAATGAAAAAAGACGTATTTTAGACGTAGTAAAGCCAAAAATCTCATTGAAATTCTTGGGGTCATAAACAGCAAACTTTAACTGCTTTTGCCAATTGGTCAGCCACCTTCTCATTCTGTTCATCCATTCAAAAGTGATTATTTTTTCGGACAACAGCCAATAAATTTTCAATAAAATCGTAATTTTATAAAAACCAATGAATTAATAATTAACACATTTTAATAATTCGGCACAACATTTGGAGAAAATGCAAGAAACGTTTTCTTTATTTTTGCGTCTAATAGATTGAATGAGGTATTTTACAAGTATAGTATTCTTTTGTTGTACCATCCTCAATGGTATGTCTCAGCTAACAACTCAGGTTCAGGATCCTGTCTCGTTGGTACAGAACGTATTATTAGGAGATCCGGGCATTACCGTTACCAACATTACGTTTCAGGGAGCAACAACTGCTTTGGGACGATTTGATGCAACGGGCACCAACCTGGGAATTCAAAGTGGTATTGTGATGACAACAGGTACCATCATCGGAAATCAGAACGGGCCGATAGGTCCGAATAATTCTGCCAGTTCAGGAGTTGACAACGGAACACCCGGATATCAATTATTATCTGGTATTGTAGGTAATCAGACTTTTAACGCATCCGTACTGGCATTTGACTTTCAAACTTGTTCCGACTCAATCGAATTTCGGTATGTCTTTGGTTCAGAAGAGTACCCTGAATATGTTGGTTCCCAATTCAATGATGTATTCGGATTTTTTATCTCCGGCCCCGGATTTTCCGGGCAACAAAACATTGCGCGCTTACCCAACGGAGCCGTTGTGGCAATTAACAGTGTGAATAACGGAAATACAGCTCCTGCACAAGGAGTACCCGTTACCGGGCCAAGCAATCCTCAATATTATGTTCCAAACGGAAACGGGAATCAAACACCGTTCAACCAGAGTCCTATTTATATTCAATACGACGGCTTTACACGTGTGTTAACAGCCAAAGCAAAAATACAGTGTAACGCAACGTACCGGTTAACACTGGCAATTGCCGACGTAGGTGACCCCGTATGGGATTCAGGAATATTCCTGGAGGCAAAAAGTTTCAAAGCAAATGATCCGTTAAAAGTGAGCTATACGCTATTAAATCAGGTATTTCCCGAGAACAATGTGCTTGCAGAACCATGCTCGGAAGCGAAAATCCGACTGGAACGAACCAATTGCAACATCAATTCTCCTTTAACGATTAACATCGCAACTTCCGGGTCGGCAACAAACGGTGTAGATTACCAGACAGTTCCTTCATCAGTAACAATCCCTGCAGGGGCTTTGTTTACAGAATTCAACCTGGTTTCCATCCTCGACGGTTTAAACGAAGGAACAGAAAATGTTAAATTTACATTTAATTACCTGGACAATTGCGGGGAGCAACGAACACAGCAGTTGGAGTTGTTTATCCGCGATATCGAACCAGTACAACTTACTGTGTCAGCTACAGAAGTTGCCTGCCCGGGAGAAGAGGTATCGCTTACTTCTACCGTGTCAGGTGGCGGACAACCATATACATATCAATGGAACACTGGTGAAACCACGCCAAACATTACCGTCGCGCCATTGACCACCACTACGTACACGCTGACTGTGACGGACGAATGTATCCAGCAACCGGTCACCCAATCAATCACTGTAACAGTGCCTGTTTTTACGCCAATTACGATTACAGGAACGCCGGATATCACAGAAATATGTCCGTATGTTCCCGCAACACTTGACGTTGTGGCAAGCGGAGGTTTTGGCGGATATACGTATCAATGGACATCTGACCAGGGTGAAATACTGGGGACACAAGCCAGTCAAACTGTCACTCCTTCACGGACAACCGTCTACACGGTGGAAGTTACAGATGCTTGTGGCATTACGGAAACACATGACATTACCTATACAATTACCAGCCCTCCGCTGGTGGTAGAACTAAGTCCTGACGTTGAAATCTGTCCGGGAGATTCTGTTTTACTGACCTCTGTCGTTACAGGCGGATATGGTCAATATTATTACCACTGGCCGCACAGCAATGAAACCACTCCGGATGTATGGGTCAACCCGTCCGTTACAACAGATTACATGCTGGTTGTTTCAGATGAATGCCAGACATTTAGTGTAGCAGAACAGGTACGGGTTACTGTTGTAAAACCTACGGCCAATTTCGCAATGATCAGCAGTGTTCCGTTTAACAATCTGGAACTGACCTTTCAGAATTTAAGCATCAATTCCGATACCTACGAATGGGATTTCGGAAACGGAAGTACCTCGACAGCCGTACATCCCAACACAACCTACGCAGACCCCGGAGTCTATATCGTAACCCTCATTGCAACGGATGACAAAGGATGTAAAGACACCATACAAAAACCGATAACCATTATCGAGGAGTATTATATCTACGTGCCGAATACTTTTACACCGGATATCGACCGGTTTAATAAGACCTTTAAGGTATCTACGGTGAACATCAATCTCCTTTCCGTGAGTATCTATAACCGATGGGGTGAGCGGGTTTACCGTTCAGATGATGTAAATTTCGAATGGGACGGTACCTATAAAAACATGACGGTTCCGGATGGTACGTATACCTATAAAATTTCGTACACGGCCCGAAATGGAATTGAAGGGAAGCTGGTCGGGCATGTCAATGTCCTGAAGTAAATCAGCTGCGAAGCCGATTCAGATCACACTCCGGATGCAGCACTGCTCCTTTGGTTACAAAATCTGCCATTTCTTTTGACAACAGTGGTGCCATCATGTATCCTTTTGTCCCCAATCCGTTAAAAAAGAACAACTTGTTATAAATCGCATGTTTTCCCATCAACGGCCGTCTGTCCGGAGTTGTCGGGCGTACGCCTGCGTGCTGTGCCACAACTGTCACAGGAAGATCCGTCAGGTAACGCAGGTTATCCAATAATAAATTTTTTCCTTCTTCAGTGAGTGTTGTATCGTCCGTATGCCAGACGTACGTGGCTCCCACTTTAAATTGTCCGTTACCAGTATGCAGGGTAAAACATTTACGATTGAGTGATTCTTCACGGGACAATCCTTCTGTTTCCACCGTAAGAATTTCTCCTTTTGTTGACTGAACAGGAAGTGATCCGAACCATGGGTTTTCTTTTGATTGGTAGCCCTCACAAAAAATGATACCGTCAAATTGTTCACCCCGGTACTCCCCTGCTGCAGGATTCAATTCAGAATGGTCAAAAGATTCCCGGCGCACATCAATATCCGGGAGTGAGTGGAGTACATCCAGCAACACAGCAGTATCGAGATAAAAGCTGTTTTTCACCCGCCCGGAACCAAACTGATTGGCATAGGGGAAAAGTGTCTCATCTTCCTCGTTCATCACATGCATATAAGAGGAAAAAGCATCTGTTTGTTGACGTTCAATCCAGAAATTCCGTTCCTGTTCCGATGAAAAAAAGCGCCGGATGGTTGTTTCATGGAAGAAAGTGATCCCTGATGTTTGCTCAATCAACCGGTAAAACGCCTCTGCATAAGGAATAAATTCATCGACCCTCCAACTTTTGGTCATTCTCCTAAAAACCAACGGATTGATCATCCCTGCGGCTACCCGCGAACTACGGTTGATACCACTATCAATTAATGTTACATCACACCCGGACGCGACCAATTGAACTCCAAGGCAACTTCCTGCCAAACCACCACCAACAATTACTATTTTCTGCATATACTATTTTGCGAGTGCTAAGCTAATAACACTTATTTGAATTTCGGGAGAAATGAGTCGAATCTGTTGTATGATTGCCTCCAATGTGGCTCCTGTTGTAATCACATCATCCACCAATGCAATGTGTTTGTATTGCCGAATTGCTGTATTGACATAGAACTGATCCTCTACATTATCCCACCGCTTAAACCTTCCTAATTTTGTTTGACTTTGCGTGTGCATGCGTTTCGACACAACTTTCTTATCCACCGGAAGCCGCCAAACGGTAGAAATTCCTTTGACCAACTGCTCACTTTGGTTGTACCCGCGATCATACCGCTTTTTTTGATGAATCGGGACCGGTATGAAGACTTCAACCGATGAAAAACTCTTCAGTTCTATCAGCTTATTTCCGATTAATTTACCGAAGAACACACCTACATCCGACCTGTTTTCGTATTTCAGCGCCCGGAGCAACGGCTTTACGGTATTTGTTTTTTCGTAATACAACAATGCGTATGCTGCCGAAACATCTACTCTTCCCCAGAACAGCTGATCGAGCGGGGTCGGTTCCCGTGCTTTCTCGAATTGCGTAAACATCAGTTCGGAAAAGCAAACAGAACAGCATATTTGCTCCGTTCTCAGCAACTCCCCCTGGCATACAATACAGGAAGACGGAAAGAGTAAATGTACAAAACCATCCCAAAAAGAGAATACAACCGACCGTTTAAATCCCGATTCTATCTCTTTCCCCTGAAATCGCTGAACATTCATCACCTACCAACAATTGATTGTTTAAAATAACATTTTTTTTCGATTGACAACAAAAAATAAGTGTCCTAATTTTATAGTTAAATGATCCCGTAGGATGTAGTACCTTAATCTGACGGCTGTTCGGATGAATTGAAAAAATTTATCGACAAAACGGGTCATTTGAACTGTGAATATCTTTAAAGATGTGTTAACAACCTCTTTAAGTATTGTCAACAAAGGGATTCGGTGGTGAGATGTTGATAACCTCCCAAAAATGTGAATTTCTTTAATTGCGAATAGAAAGAATTTTGACAACTTTTGTATGCCCCTGCAGATGAAACCGACTCCGGTTGAAATAGGAACTGAACTGAGTCTGTAAAGGGAAACAAAAGTTTTGATTAATAAACAACTACACATGCGGATGCAAATCTGCAGTGACTGGATTTAGTATTGATTTTAAATAAATAAAGATGGCACAGTTAGAACCAATTTTGGAAGAGAACAAAGGTCGCTTCGTATTGTTCCCGATACAACACGATGACATTTGGTCTTTCTACAAAAAAGCTGAAGCTAGTTTTTGGACGGCAGAAGAAATTGATTTAGCTCCTGACTTGATTGATTGGGAAAACAAATTAAATGACGATGAGCGTCACTTTATCAAACACGTTCTTGCATTTTTTGCAGCATCGGATGGTATTGTGAATGAGAATCTGGCAGAAAATTTCTTATCTGAAGTTCAATATACCGAAGCGAAGTTTTTCTACGGATTCCAGGTGACCATCGAAAACATTCACTCCGAGACGTATTCGTTACTGATTGACACGTACATCAAGGATACCAATGAAAAAAATTACCTGTTCAACGCGATTGATACACTGGATTGTGTAAAGAAAAAAGCTGATTGGGCGCTGCGCTGGATCGATAAAGGATCTTTTGCGGAACGTCTCGTTGCCTTTGCAGCGGTAGAAGGAATCTTCTTCTCCGGATCTTTCTGCTCCATTTTCTGGTTGAAGAAACGCGGGTTAATGCCCGGATTAACGTTCTCAAACGAGTTGATTTCACGGGATGAAGGGTTACACTGCGACTTTGCATGTTTGCTGTACAACAATCACCTGATCAACAAATTACCGAAAGAACGTATCAAGGAAATCATTGTAGATGCCGTTGCGATTGAAAAAGAATTCGTGACAGATGCATTACCGGTAAAACTGATCGGAATGAACAGTGACCTGATGCAACAATACATTGAGTTTGTAGCGGATCGTCTGTTGGTTGAGTTGGGGAATGAAAAGGTATTTAACGCAACTAATCCGTTCGATTTCATGGAAATGATCTCCATTCAGGGGAAAACCAATTTCTTCGAAAAACGTGTCGGAGAATACCAAAAAGCAGGTGTCCTTGCAGGAAAAGAGAACCAAACGTTCTCATTAGATGAAGATTTTTAAAAACCACTAAAAGCTATTAAACACTAGGTTGCTATGTATGTAATTAAAAGAGATGGAAGAAAAGAAGCTGTAAAATTTGACAAAATTACAGCCAGAATTATGAAAATGTGCTACGGTCTTGATCCGTTGGTTTCTCCGGAAGCTGTTGCCATGAAAGTAATTGAAGGAATCTACGATGGTGTATTGACAACAGACCTGGACAATCTGGCGGCTGAAGTAGCTGCTGCCAGAACAATCGACCACCCGGATTATGCGTTACTGGCATCGAGAATTGCCGTTTCCAACCTGCACAAGGAGACGAAAAAGTCATTTTCCGAAGTTGTTGAAGATCTGTACAAGTACATCGATCCGAAAACGGGACAGAATGCATCGTTGATCGCTGATGATGTATACACGATCATCATGGAAAACCGTGAAGTGCTGGATTCAAGCATTATTTATGACCGTGATTTCCGTTACGATTACTTCGGATTCAAAACATTGACGCGTTCTTACTTATTGAAGTTGGACGGACAGATTGTTGAACGTCCGCAGCAGATGCTGATGCGTGTTGCCGTAGGAATCCACAAAACAGATATTCAGGCAGCGTTGAAGACCTACAACCTGATGTCAGAAGGATGGTTTACACATGCTACACCAACATTGTTCAACTCAGGAACACCGAAGCCGCAAATGTCTTCTTGTTTCTTGCTGACAATGAAAGAGGACAGCATTTCAGGAATTTATGAGACGTTGAGGTCGTGTGCCCAAATCTCTCAATCCGCAGGAGGAATTGGTTTGGCAATTCACGACATCCGTGCAACAGGTTCTTACATCAAAGGGACAAACGGAACGTCCAACGGAATTGTTCCGATGTTGCGTGTATTCAACGATACAGCACGTTACGTTGACCAGGGAGGAGGAAAGAGAAAAGGTTCTTTCGCGATGTACCTGGAACCATGGCATGCGGATGTATTCGATTTCCTTGATCTGAAAAAGAATCACGGGAAAGAAGAACAGCGTGCACGCGATTTATTCTACGCATTGTGGATTCCGGACTTGTTCATGCAGCGTGTGAAAGACAACGGAGACTGGACCTTGATGTGTCCGCACGAGTGCCCGGGGCTTTCTGAAACACACAGTGCAGAATTTGAGGCGTTGTACACACGATACGAAGCAGAAGGAAAAGGAAGAAAAACAATCAAAGCACAAGACTTGTGGTTCAAAATTCTGGAATCTCAAATTGAGACAGGAACACCATACATGTTGTACAAAGATGCAGCAAATGCGAAATCCAACCAGCAAAACCTGGGAGTAATCAAGTCTTCCAACCTGTGTACGGAAATTATCGAGTACACTGCTCCGGATGAGATTGCCGTTTGTAACCTGGCGTCACTGGCATTGCCGAAATTTGTGACGGAAGAAGGAACGTTTGATCACGATAAATTGTTTGAAGTAACATATCAGGCGACTTTGAACCTGAATAAGATCATTGATGAGAACTACTATCCGGTAGAAGAAGCGAAAAACTCCAATTTCCGCCACCGTCCGATCGGATTGGGAGTACAGGGATTGGCTGATGCGTTCATCTTGTTGGGATATCCGTTTGAATCGGAAGAAGCACGTGCATTGAACCGTGAGGTTTTCGAAACGATTTATTACGCAGCAATGACTGCTTCTAAAGATTTGGCAAAAGTGGATGGTCCTTACCAGACATTTGCAGGTTCTCCGGCTTCTAAAGGAATCTTCCAGTTCGACATGTGGAATGTGACTCCAACCAGCCGTTGGGAGTGGGATGTATTGAAAGAAGAAGTGAAAAAACACGGAATCCGCAACTCACTGTTATTGGCACCGATGCCAACGGCTTCAACTGCCCAGATTTTGGGTAACAACGAATGTTTTGAGCCATACACTTCTAACATTTATACACGTCGCGTACTGTCAGGTGAGTTTATTATTGTGAACAAACACTTGCTGAAGGATTTGGTAAAAGAAGGATTGTGGAGCAAAGAAATGCGTCAGAAAATCATGGCATCCAACGGTTCTATCCAAAACATCAATGAAATTCCGCAACGATTGAAAGACCTCTACAAAACAGCGTGGGAAATTTCTCAAAAGGCAATCATTGATCAGGCGGCAGATCGCGGAGCATACATTTGTCAGTCTCAATCGTTGAATATTTTCATGGAAAATGCAAACTTTGGAAAATTGACTTCCATGCATTTCTACGGATGGGAAAAAGGATTGAAAACGGGAATGTATTACCTGCGTACAAAAGCAGCGACGGATGCAATCAAGTTTACAATTGATAAAAACGTTGTAGAAGAAGTGAAAACTCAAACGGTTGAAGAGCAGCAGGCCGCAATCGCATGTTCACTGGACAATCCGGACGCATGTGAAATGTGTTCAGGGTGATATCAACAAGATACATTAAAACAACAACACACTAAAAATACAAATGCCGGTTATGAAAAGTAATCGGCATTTTTTGTATCCTATACATTTCCATTATTTCACATGTTACAATGAATCCTATTTCTGATGGCGAATCGCCGTTGTTGTCCAGATGATAATGGATTGAAATGGATAGTATTTTCCTCTGTTGAGCTTCGCAACTGAATGTAGAAAGAAAAGTGATAAATGGAGCAACAGGTTATCTTTTTCAACAACTCATCATTTCGAAATTACGAAGAAAGAGAACATCTACTTCTTCTTTCGTCGATCTTCCAACCATTTCGGCATGGGTTTCTTTTGCTGCGATTCAGATGTGGGTTCTTCCAATAGTTTTTCAATCAAATCCGGGCGGTTGGCCTGTTGCAAACGTCTGCGGATCCAGTCACGGTTTTCTTTTTTGTACCAGAAGAAAAATTTATTCTGATTTTGCTTTTCTTCCCGTGTTTTTACCGTTTTTACAGGTTTGAGGGTATATGGATGTACACCGCTGTAGTAAATCACCGTAGCGACCGTCATTGGTGTTGGAGTAAAATCCTGTACCTGCTCCAATTGAAATCCCATATCTTTGGTTTCTGCAGCAAGATTTGCCATATCCACCTCCTCACATCCCGGGTGCGAAGAAATGAAGTACGGAATCAATTGTTGTTTCAGGTTGTTTTTCTCTGAAATACGATCGTATTTTTCCTTGAATTTATGGAAGTACTTGAACGATGGTTTACGCATAATGCGCAACGTTGCGTCGGAGGTATGCTCCGGGGCTACTTTCAGTCGCCCGCTGACGTGGCGCGTAATCAATTGTTCAATGTATTCGTCGTGGTTCCCGTCGTTGTTATTTTTATTGAAATCATCGACCAATAAATCGTACCGGATCCCGGAACCGATGAATGCTTTCTTCACTTTCGGATGCTGGTCCACCTTGCGGTACAATTCCGTCATGTGCTTGTGATTCGTATCGAGGTTATTGCAGATTACCGGGTGAATACAACTCGGCGAAGAACAACGTGCACAGATCGCCTCGTCCTTCCCCTGCATCCGATACATATTCGCAGATGGCCCTCCGAGATCGGAAATATATCCTTTGAACTCCGGATCGGCAACCACTTGTTCCAATTCATTCAAAATCGATTTTTCACTACGGGATGCTATGAATTTCCCCTGGTGAGCGGAAATTGTACAGAAACTGCATCCTCCGAAGCATCCGCGGTGCATATTGATCGAAAACTTGATCATGTCAAACGCAGGAATTGCTCCCCGTTTCTTGTATTTCGGGTGTGGTTCCCGGGTATACGGCAAGTCAAAACTCTGATCAATCTCTGTTTCCGTCATTGTTTTGTACGGTGGATTGATCACCAATCGTTTGTCTCCGGCATATTGGATGATACGGTTTGCTTGCCATTTATTGGATTCCACTTCAACGATCTTGAAGTTCGCCGCATATTTGATCTTATCCTCCAGACATGCTTCATGGCTGGACAATTCGACTGTTTCCCACGATTTGTTCTTCGGAAGTTCGTCCGCAGCGTCCTGCAAAAAAGCAACCTGTTTAATTGTCTTCAGGTTGGAGAACGGAACCCCCTTTTTGAGTAGTCGCAATAATTCACGCAAGGGTTGATCACCCATTCCATAAACCAGCAAATCAGCGCCAGAATCAACCAAAATACTTGGTTTCAACTGATCTGACCAGTAATCGTAGTGGGTAACACGTCGCAAGGACGCTTCAATTCCTCCGATCAGTACCGGAACATCCGGATACAATTCTTTGAGGATTTTAGAATAAACAATTGTTGCATAATCGGGACGAAAACCCGCCTGTCCTCCGGGAGTGTAGGCATCAGTAGACCGCAAGCGTTTATTTGCCGTGTAATGATTCACCATCGAATCCATACAACCGGCTGTTACACCAAAGAAATACTTGGGTTTCCCGAATTTTTTAAAATCGCGCAGGTCGTCCTTCCAGTTGGGCTGTGCAACAATGGCAATACGAAAACCTTCATCTTCGATTACACGGCCTACTACAGCAGTACCGAAAGCCGGATGATCCACATAGGCATCTCCTGAGATCAGGACAACGTCTATTTCGTCCCATCCCCTTTTTTCCACTTCTTTCATGGTTAGTGGAAGCCAATCCGTTATCGGCCGCTGTTCATTCATTGTGCAAAGGTATGGAGTTTTTGCTGCAGAAGCCGCACAGATCCCGATAAATTATTGAGAAGAAGTAAATTCATTGACACGTACACGAGACATTACCGTATTTCGAATCCTGCTCCGAATCCTTTTTCAGGGACCATAAAACTCAGTTCACCTTCAGCATTTTCAGCCATCAGGATCATTCCCTGTGATTCTACCCCGCGGATTTTTCTCGGTTCCAGGTTGATGAGCACAGCAACCGTCTTACCAACCACATCCTCTGGTTTGTAATGCGCCGCTATTCCCGACACAATTGTACGCTTGTCAATCCCCGTATCGATCAGCAATTTCAGTAACTTGTCTGCTTTTTCCACTTTTTCTGCTTCCAGGATGGTTCCCAAACGAATGTCCATCTTCGTAAAATCATCAAAAGAAGCAGCTTCTTTCTGTGCAGGGAAATCAACAGTCGAAGATACTTGATTCGATTGTTTCAATTTTTCAACTTCCTGTTCTACCAATGTATCTTCAATTTTTGTGTACAAAATTTCCGGTTTTTCCGTTAAATGTCCTGCCGGCAAAATGTCTGATTTTCCTGCTAAATCCCATGTGTTGGTGTCAAAATGCAGGAATTGCCCCAGTTTTTCTGCTGTTTTTGGCAAGAACGGTTGGAGTACAATGCTGAGATTAGCTGTAATCTGCAGCGCAATGTTCATGATTGTTTCTACACGTCCCGGATTTTCTTTTACCAGTTTCCACGGCTCCGTATCCGCCAGGTATTTATTCCCCAAACGTGCCAGGTTCATTGCTTCTGCCTGTGCTTCCCGCAATTTGTAATCATATACCAATTGACTGATGCGTTCAGGAATGGCTTTCATTTCATCCAATACCGCCTGATCTTCAGCCGTGAGCTGTCCCAATGCAGGAACTTTTCCTTCGTAATACTTTTGTGTCAGAACCAACGCTCTGTTGACAAAGTTTCCAAGAATATCCGCCAATTCGTTATTGATACGTGCCTGGTATTCTTTCCAGGTAAATTCGCTGTCTTTGTTTTCCGGAGCAATGGAGGTCAACACATACTTCAACTCATCCAGCTTATCCGGGTATGCAGCGATGTATTCGTGCAACCACACCGCCCAATTGCGTGAGGTAGAGAACTTTTCTCCTTCCAGGTTCAGGAATTCATACGCAGGAACGTTGTCCGGCAGGATCAAACCTCCATGATCTTTCAACAGGATCGGGAAAATGATGGTATGGAATACGATGTTGTCTTTTCCAATGAAATGCACCAGTTTTCGATCACCTGTCCAGTAATCTTCCCAGTTTTTATTGTTGTCAAGTGCCCATTGCTTCGTTGCCGAAATGTACCCGATCGGGGCATCCAGCCACACGTACAATACTTTCCCTTCGCTATTTGGAAGCGGTACTTTCACCCCCCAATCAAGGTCTCTGGTCATGGCACGCGGACGCAGACCACCATCGATCCACGACATGCATTGCCCAACTACCTGGTTTTTCCACTTCTTCGGATCGTGTTGCTGCACACCATCCAGTGTTCCTTGCCTGATCCATTCTTTCAACCATTCTTCATGCCGTTCCATCGGCAGGTACCAATGAGAAGTCTGTTTTAATACCGGTGTTTTTCCACTCAGTGTAGAAACCGGGTTGATCAATTCCAACGGATTCAGTGAAGAACCACATTTTTCACATTGATCCCCGTAAGCATTTGGTGAATGACATTTCGGGCATTCTCCGGTAATGTAACGATCTGCCAGAAATTGATTAAATTCTTCGTCGTAATATTGTTCGCTTGTTTCCTGTGTAAACTTCCCTTTTTCTTCCAATACTTTGAAAAAGTCTTGCGCTGTTTCGTGGTGTAGTTTCGAGGAAGTGCGGTGAAAGATATCAAATGAAATCCCAAAATCTTTGAATGAATCACCAATGATTTGATTGTATTTATCTACAATTTCCTGGGGTGTAATTCCTTCTTTTTTTGCACGCAACGTAATGGCAGCACCATTTTCATCACTTCCACAGATAAATGCCACATCGTGCCCGTTCATTCGCAGGAAACGCACAAAAATATCGGCCGGAAGATAAACTCCCGCGACATGTCCTAAGTGAATGGGTCCGTTGGCATACGGAAGCGCTGCTGTTACTGTGTATTTATTCTTTTGCATACAAATTTGTTCAATGGTTGCAAAGATAGTGTAAATTGGAAAACGGACGATTGGTGAAAGAAAGATTGTGGAACAGGATTCAGGTAAATAAAATCTTCGTAATTTCAGCGTATACATTGATTTGATATGAAACATTTATACCTGCTCCGTCATGCAAAAACCAACCAGGAATCTCCTACCGGAAGCGATTTTGATCGGGAATTGTTGCCAAAGGGCCTCCACCAGTTGAAAGAACTGAACCGATATTTCGAACGGTATCCACTTAATAAACAGACGGATTGCTGGGTTTCATCTGCAAAACGAACCCGGCAGACCTATGAAGGAATCCAGGCAACCATTGATGTGCTACCCCCTGTATTTTTTGAAGATTTGTACCTCGTCTCACATACCAATATCCTGAATAAACTATGGAAGCATACCTCCGGAAATGATCTGTTGATCATCGGACATAATTTTGGTATTTCGGATTTGGCCGGTTATTTTAGTGAGTACTATACCGAAATGGCTACCGGAGAGTTCATTCACCTGACATTTACATGTGATTCCTGGGCAGAAACCAGCAGAGGTCTCGCTACTGTTGCCCATCGTTTTCGTCCATTGAAGGATCTTCTTCCGTAGGCTCAGGATTGTTTGGAATGTAATGGTAAACGATGTAATAACCGGCCGCTCTTCGTTGCTCTTCTTCCTGTTGTCGACGTAATTCCTGTTGTCGTGCAATCCATTGACCTTCCAGATCGGGTGGTTCAATTCCCAGTTCTTTTTCAATTTCGTATTGGTATTTCGGACGTTGTACGGCATCCCGCTTGTATACAAATGCCAGAATCACACCAGCTACTAAGCCCATGAAGTGTCCTTCCCACGAAACATTCGCACGAATCGGGAAAATTCCCCAGATCATATTTCCGTAAATGAAAATAATAAACATGGAAATTGCCTGAAGAGGCAGGTATCGTCGAAGGACTCCTGAAGTAAACAAAAATCCTAACAACCCATAAATTACACCACTTATGCCGATGTGATAAGATCCGTGGTTTTCTGCATATATCCACACCAATGCACCAGTCATTACCCACAATAACAAAAAGACTTTCAGTGCAATATCCCGGTAATAATAAATAAGTACCGCCAACATCAGATACAACGTGACAGAATTATTGAGTACGTGATGGATGTCTTGCTGGGAATGTAATAATGGCATGAAAAGAATCCCTTTCAATCCTTCCACCGAACGGGGAAGCAGCCCCCATTTGTAAAAATCAAGGGAAGAAAGCGCATCAATCCATTGGATAATCCACAACAATGCCACCAGTAAAAACGGGTAAATCAGTGCTTCCAGCGTTGAACCAAAAGGATGTTTTCGTATTTGCATATCCCTGATTCGTCAAAAGTTATGCCCGTAAAAATTTGCAGACAGAATGACAGGAAGCAGTGCGAAGACGTATCGTTGATGTATATAATGAGGTCCTCCCCTTGATCCCCTATAGGGGGAGGACAAAAAGAATTTATTGAATGTATCTGAAATCTTGTCCGTTTTTGATTGTCTTCAACGATTCAAACATCAATCGGATGCAGTTTTCAACATCTTCCTTGCGGCATGTTTCAACGGTTGTGTGCATGTACCGCAACGGCAATGAAATCAATGCAGACGGAACTCCTTCGTGTGAATATGCAAATGCATCGGTGTCTGTTCCTGTAGAACGGGATGCCGCTGCACGCTGGAACGGGATTTTATTATCTTGTGCTGCTGCAATGATTTGCTTCAACAGGTTATTTTGCACCGCAGGACCGTACGTCAATACCGGACCGTCTCCTGATTTAAAGTCTCCGTTTTCAATTTTATCGATCATCGGTGTGTGCGTATCGTGGCAAACATCTGTACAGATCGCTACATTCGGCTTAATTTTACGGGAAATCATTTCTGCTCCACGCAAACCGATTTCTTCCTGTACAGAGTTAACAATGTACAAACCGAACGGCAATTTCGTTTTGGATTCTTTCAGCAAACGTGCAACTTCTGCAATCATGAACCCTCCGATGCGGTTGTCCAGTGCCCGACCTACAAAACGGTTGCTGTTCATGATGCAAAATTCATCTTCAAATGTTACCACACATCCAACATGAATTCCCAGTTCTTCTACTTCTTCTTTGGTTGAACAAGCCACATCCAGGAAGATATTTTTCATGCTCGGTGCTTCATCTTTCGTATGACGCGTATGAATCGCAGGCCATCCGAAGATTCCTTTGACAATTCCCTTATCTGTGTGAATGTTTACACGTTTTGATGGTGCGATCATGTGATCGGACCCTCCGTTTCGCTTCAGGTAAATGAATCCTTCTTTTGTAATGTAGTGAACGAACCATGAGATTTCATCCGCATGGGCTTCGATTACGACTTTGTATTCCGCTTCCGGGTTGATCACGCCGACAACTGTTCCGTAATTGTCAGAAAAATACGTATCAATATATGGTTTCAGGTAATCGAGCCACAATTTTTGTCCTTCCGATTCAAAACCTGTCGGACTTGGATTATTCAGGTAGTTTTCTAAAAACTTAAGTGCATCTTTTTTAATGGTGTATTTCATCGCTGTTTGATTTTACACAAAAATAACAAAGATCGCTTTTAGTGCTTTTTAATTTCTTCACTTATTTTATCAACGAATCGTGTTCACCTCTCAACAAATGCTCGTATTTTTGTACTATGATTTTAGTAACGGGCGGAACAGGTCTTCTTGGAAGTCATTTGCTTTACCGACTGACGGAAAACGGGCATTCTGTGCGTGCACTTTACCGTGACCGGTCTAAAATCTCCGGTGTTCAGCAACTTTTCGATTATTATTCCGACGGACAACCTCATCGGTTTCCATCCATTGAATGGATTGAGGGAGATATTCTTGACCTGGTGAGCCTGGAAGATGCACTCAAAGGCATAGAAACCGTATATCATTGCGCGGCAAAAGTTTCATTCAGAAAACGGGATTTCAAACAGTTGATTCACATTAACCGGTTGGGAACGGCTAATATGGTTAACATGTCGCTGAAAGCAGGGGTTAAAAAATTCGGATATGTCAGCTCCACAGCAGCTATCGGCGGGCAGGAAAATCAACTGGTGAAAGAAAGCAACAAGTGGGTATTGTCTGATCATACCAGCGGTTATGCCATCAGTAAGTACAATGCCGAACGGGAAGTATGGCGCGGTTGTGAGGAAGGAATGGACGTCATCATTATCAACCCATGTGTTATTTTTGGCGCAGGGGATCTGAATGAAAGTTCATTGACGATTTTTAAAACAGTCAAAAACGGGTTGAAGTTTTATTCTCCCGGAAGCAATGCCTTTGTAGACGCACGCGATGTTGCCTTCTGCTTTGTACAATTAATGGAGAGTAGTACCGCGAATGAGCGGTTTATGTGCATCGGTCACAACATGAAATTCGAAGATTCCATCAAGATCATTGCAAAGGAGTTGAACGTAAAACAACCATCGGTTTGTCCTCCGAAATGGTTAGCCTATACAATAGGAAGGTTAAATGAATTTTTTTACCGGATTGCCGGAAGAGGATCTGCCATTACAGTAGAAAGTGCACGCTCAGCATATTCGAATATGACGTATTCGAATGAAAAAATTCAGAATGAATTAAACCACTCATTTTACCCGTTTGAAGAGACAGTAAAAAACGTGGTCGATTTTTACAGGAATACTGTCCGTTAATAACGCTGCAGTTCCTACAATGCTAACAGTATTCGGCTAGAACCGATACGCTTAATTATTTTAGTATATGACACAACCGTTCTCTACCGGAGGAAGTTTCCTACCGGAATATGTTCTCCAACCTGTCAATTATTATACAAACGGGGCTTATCTATGCACTGTTTTTAAGGCATTCCTTTGAACGCCATATTACGGGCAAAAAGAAGTGAAAATACAGCTTCTGATGACGTGCTAACCAGTGTTTGTAGCTTGTTTTCCCTTGTTTTTTATCACAATCGTGAATTATTTTCTCAAATAAGGAAAATAATCGTAAACAATAATTCTCAGCATCATGCTCATTTTTGTAATCTATGGTACACCGAGGAGAAATTGTAGAACAAGCTGTGCGTAAAAGCGGTATTCCGATCGCTACGATTGCCAAGCGATTGGGTAAAAGTCGTCGTTGGATGTATTTGATGTTTGAGAATCCGGATGTACCACTCGAAGTGATCAAGCGGATCGGTGAAATTATTTATTATGATTTCCACGATGAGTTTCCAATGATCTCCGGAAAATCACAATCCTATACCGATACGGGATTGGAGTATAACACAACTGAAACTGCTGAACATTGGAAGAATAAATATTTCAAATTGTTGGAAGAGTACAATGAATTGCTGAAAAAAATAGCATCCGGAATGTCCAAATAAAAAGACATTAAACCAATTGAATAACAATTAGTTATTTCCAAAAATAACTTCCCTTTACACCCATAATCATTATTTTTTTCGAAAAAATTTCATTTTTGATGTAACAAAACATACATCCAAATTGTCTTACCTATATAAAGCGAAAAACAGAATGGATCAACAGACTTTTCAAACAACGGTTTTTGTTCACAAGGACAAGCTGTTTCGTTTAGCGAAAAGGTTATTGATCAGTCAGGATGAAGCATTTGATGCCGTGCAGGATGTGTTGGTAAAGTTGTGGCAAATGAAAGACGAGTTGCACCGGTACAGTAACATTGAAGCGTTTGCGATGCAGTGTATCAAAAATGTTTGCTTCAACCGGTTAAAACATGCAGAAGTCGCTGAACAGCAACGGGAGACAGTGATCAGACAAAAAACAGAAGTGTTTACTCCTGACAATACCAACGAGGTTATTCTGGAGATGATCAACGCACTGCCGCAAAAACAGCAAATGGTGATCCATTTAAGGGATGTTGAAGAATATGAAATCTCAGAGATCGCCGAAATAATGGAAATAGAAGAAAATGCTGTCCGGATCAATCTGATGCGGGCGCGACAAAAGCTAAAAGTTCAACTTGAAAAATTATTCGAATATGAACAGCGACAAAATTAACAGGATGAAAGACGCCTATTTTTCAGGCACTTCCTCCAAAGAAGAAGAAAGACAATTAAAAGAAACGTCCAACGATCCGTTTTTTAACACATTGAAAGCGGAACAACAACAGGAAATGAATTGGAGTTTCGACGAATTTCTGTCTGTTGTGGAACAGGAAGAACCGGTAAAACGTGTAGGAGTGTTTACCTTCAGAAAAATGGTTTACTGGGCAGCGGCATCGGTTGCAGCAGTTTTCTTTGGAGCATTGCTCTTTATGTACAACAGTACACTGGAGAAACCAAAACTGGTGAAACATGAAGTAAAACAAGATCCTGTAATGATTCCAGAGGAAACGCCTGATGAGCAACCAACGGAAGAACCAACGAATGTTCTTCCTGAACAACCGGTCAGAAAGCCTAAAAAAGCCATCACCTACCAAAAAAAGAAACCGCAACCCAGCGAAAGCGCGTACAATCCGGAGTATGTTGTAATCAACGGGAAGCCCATCTACGATTTGGAAGAAGCGAAAGAACTGACAATGAGTTCGCTGAATCTTCTGACAAGCAATGTAGAGAAAAGTGTCTCCAGTATGGAGAATGTGAAGTACCTGTCTATTAAATTTTAATGCAATGAAAATGAAAAATGTAATTGTTGCCTTTGCGCTTATGTGTACAAGCCTGGGCTATAGCCAAACATCGAAGATCAGTCAATTGTTTGACCAATATCAAAACTCGGAGGGAGTTACTTCGATCAAAATCGCAAAACCGATGTTCCAGTTACTGAGTCAGTTGGACATTGAGGATTCGGACCTGTCAAAGATCAAACCGCTGATCAATAAAATCAGTTCATTGAAAATACTGATTGTGGAACGGGATTCTGCCAACACCGTTCGATTTGACAAGCTGCAAAGTGAACTTTCTCTTGCACTGAAAGGATTGAATTATGAGGAATTGATGAACATCAGTGATTCAGGAGAAAATATCCGCATCATGGCCGAAAATACAGAATCCAATATGTTGAACAACCTGTTACTGACAATTAACGGAGGAGACGAAACGATGTTTATGATCCTGGAGGGAATCATCTCGATGGAAGACGTTTCAAAATTAATTAGTAACGAAGAGAAATAAAACAGGAAATTATGATACGAGCACTATTATTATTTGCATTGAGTTCCATCCTGGTTTCTTCCTGTGTGATCTCCAAACGTTCGAATATGAGTTTTGTCCGCAACTCTCAAATTGATTCCGACGCAGAAGTTATGTCTGTCAGTGTATCTACATTCCTGGCCAGACCGATTGTGAAAAAAGCATTGCAGGACGACGACGATGAAGAAAGTGAAGCCATCACAAAACTGGTGAGCAGTCTGAGAGGTGTTCGTGTGTTGGTGATTGAAAATCAACATGATTTCACAAAAATCAACAAACGACTGGACAATTACCTGAACAGAAAGCATTACGAAGAATGGGTATCTGTTGTCAGTGATGGTGACCGCGTAAAGCTAAATGCTAAAGTGAAATCGAATAAAATAAAACGCCTGATGGTCAGTGTGAATTCCACAGATGGAGAAAGCGTCTTTGTTCGTTTAAAAGGAAAGTTTTCACTCGATGACATTTCTGAATCGATCGGAACACTTACGGACAGCAACCTGAGAAAAAAAGTGAAAAAGGAAGAGGAAAAAGATACTGCCGAACAGTTATAGGAACTTCATAAGTCTGTTTAAATTAAGCCAATGAACAGCATCGCAACTCTGCGATTTAACCAGAAAGAGGTGCGGAAATCCACACCTCTTTCTGTATTTATTAAAACACCTTTTTTTGTTAAAACAACCCCTCCAGTAACTGGTCATCTACCAACTCCGGAATTGTAACTTTCAGGTTGGGTTCGATTTCCATTGCCCGTTTGATTGCAAACACGGCTCCTTCGTTTCTTGCCCAGCTTCTTCTGGCAATTCCGTTGTTTACATCCCAATGCAGCATTGATTTCAGTCTGCGTTCAGCATCAGCAGAACCATCCAGCAACATTCCGAATCCACCGTTAATCACTTCTCCCCAACCGACACCACCACCGTTGTGGATAGAAACCCAGGTTGCACCACGGAATGAATCACCGATCACATTTTGAATCGCCATGTCAGCAGTAAAGCGGGAACCATCATAAATATTGGATGTTTCACGGTACGGAGAATCTGTCCCTGAAACATCGTGGTGATCACGTCCCAATACGACAGGGCCTATTTTACCTGCCTTAATCGCATCATTGAAAGCCGTAGCAATTTTCATGCGTCCTTCCGCATCTGCATATAAAATCCGTGCCTGTGAACCGACAACCAGTTTATTTTCCTGTGCTCCTTTAATCCATTGGATGTTATCCGCCATTTGCTGACGAATTTCTTCCGGGCTGTTTTGCATGATTTCTTCCAAAACGGCACACGCCAGCTCGTCTGTCTGTTGCAAATCTTCCGGTTTTCCGGATGTACACACCCAACGAAACGGTCCGAATCCATAGTCAAAACACATCGGTCCCATGATGTCCTGCACATAAGAAGGATATCTGAAGTCGATTCCATTTTCAGCCATGACATCTGCCCCTGCGCGGGATGCTTCCAGCAGGAATGCATTTCCATAATCGAAGAAATACGTATCTTTTGATGTATGTTTGTTCACAGCATTTACGTGGCGCACCAATGATTCCTGTACCCGCTTTTTGAACGTTTCCGGATCTTCTGCCATCAATTTGTTTGATTCTTCGAAACTCAGCCCGACCGGATAGTAACCTCCTGCCCACGGGTTGTGCAACGAAGTCTGGTCGGAACCTAAATCAATGTGAACACCGGCTTCTGCAAATTTCTCCCACACCTCAACAACATTTCCAAGGTAAGCAATGGAAACCACTTCTTTCTTTGCCTGTGCTTCTTTGACACGTTCTACCAAGCGATCTGTATTGTCAATGATTTCATTCACCCACCCCTGTTCGTGGCGAATCTTTGTAATTTTCGGGTTCACTTCCGCACATACAGTCACACAACCGGCAATCACACCTGCCTTTGGTTGTGCACCACTCATTCCACCCAAACCGGAGGTAACAAACAATCCTCCCGCAGGATTCTTTTTAATTTTGCGGAAACCATTTAGGACCGTAATGGTTGTCCCGTGTACAATTCCCTGTGGGCCGATGTACATGTATGATCCGGCAGTCATTTGTCCGTACTGCGTCACTCCCAATGCGTTGAATTTTTCCCAATCATCCGGCTTTGAATAATTCGGTATCATCATTCCATTTGTTACCACCACGCGTGGTGCATCTTTGTGCGAAGGAAACAATCCCATCGGATGTCCGGAATACATCACCAATGTTTGTTCATCGGTCATTTCCGCCAGATATTTCATCGTAAGACGGTACTGAATCCAGTTTTGAAACACAGCTCCGTTTCCTCCGTAGGTAATCAATTCATGCGGGTGTTGTGCAACCGCATAATCCAGGTTATTCTGAATCATCAACATGATGGCTTTTGCCTGTAGTGATTTCCCGGGATATTCATCAATCGGGCGGGCATACATGTTATAATCCGGACGGTAGCGCAACATATAAATACGTCCGTATTGTTCCAGTTCTTCTGCAAAATCTGTTGCCAGTTCTGCATGTTGCTCCTTCGGAAAATAACGCAATGCATTTCTGATTGCCAGTTTCTTTTCTTCTGCCGAAAGAATCTCTTTCCGTTTCGGCGCATGGTTAATGGACGTTTCGTATTCCTTTTTTGCAGGAATCGAATCGGGGATACCTTGTAAGATATCGTTTATGAATGCTTGTTGAGTCATCGCAATGTATTAAGTGGATGCAAAGATAGGGTTTATCGGGGAAGGAAAAAAGGTGGTGGCAGACCTTTGACTTACTTTTTCGTATCGATCAGCGGACTGTACATCATGATGGCATTGTTTACTGCAACTAATTCTGTTGTCTCTTCTCCTGTTGACAGATCAGTTATTTTCTTCCATATTTTATTGTTATTCTTTTTTAGTAATTTAGTAAAAAGATTTTGGTAGTGTTGGTGCTCTGCTCAAATGAACCAGTAACAAAAAGAAATGGATATGGAAAACAGAATAGACATTCAACAACTTGAACCGAATGCATATAAAGCAATGTTCGCATTAGAAAATTATTTGCAAAACACACAACTTTCTAAAACACATTTAGAGCTAATCAAAATACGAGCTTCTCAAATAAATGGTTGTGCTTTTTGTATCAATATGCACACTTCTGACGCATTAAAACAAGGTGAAACCACACAGAGAATTTTCTTGCTGAATGCGTGGAAAGAAACGGAATTATTTACTGAACAGGAAAAAATAATTTTGGCCATAACGGAAGAAATTACTTTAATCAGTCAAAACGGATTAAGCGACAACACCTATAAGCAAGCCGAAAAACTTTTTAACGAAAATTATATTGCTCAAATCATAATGGCAGTTGTAACGATAAATGCCTGGAACAGAATTGCGATAAGTACAAATAAAACCATAGTATAAAAATACTATAGTTGTATGAAAATGTTGCTTACATGCGAACGGAATCATTCTGTTGACATCCGGAAACACATCCTATCCACGCCTGTTCCGGTTGTAGGACTATGTTATTTAGTTTAATCATTGCTAATTTCAGGTTGTTTATTTTATTGCAAATATGTGTCTCCACATCTTTGACATGATTGTGTTCCAGGTAAAGCTAAGAAAAATGACTGATCAATGCAATTGTACGATTGAAAGAAGATATGTGTAGGATATTAATTCCCCCCTCGATCCCTCCAGGAGACAGAATTGAACCTTAGACCGGGATTCAACTCTCTTCTTCCACTCTACACGCTCGCTCTGCAAAAAGAAAAAAGCTTGGAAAGAGTGGGTATTGAGGGACAAAAAAACAAAAAAGCGAACTACTTCCGTAATTCGCTTTTTGTGGTGCCTCCAGGAATCGAACCAGGGACACAAGGATTTTCAGTCCTTTTTTCTGAGAACCCTAAATCAGCCTAAAACGCAGTATAAATAAGGGTTTTGACTAAAATCCCATTTATTTCAAAAAGTCCACTCTTTTACGATTTTCTGTGTTAAAGTCCACTCTTTGGAACTCTTTCAACACAATAATATTTTTCATTTATTTCGAGACATTCAAACCTCTTGCAAACTTGAAAATTTCATTTAACTCTTTCTTCAAAGTTTTTACAAGATTTTGATTAATCGTATCAGAATTGTTAATCAAATCTATGGCGTTGGCCGTGTCTTTTGCAGCACCAATTCTTTGACTTAAATACTTCAATTTGTAATTGGCCAATCCTGGAAATTTTTCGTCTTTTTTCATGTTCTATTTTATTGTAAATAGTTGTGAAAATTCAATTTACGTCAAACTAAAAATCAACTATTCAATCTTGAATCTTGCACATATTAAACGAAATAACATTTATTGTTCTCACTCAATTTTCTTTAATTATTTCTCCCTAACATTATTGGTTTTCCAAAGCAACTCTTAAGTTTTCGAAATATGGATGGCCAATATCGAAAGATACTCCAGTATCCTCATTTGTGAACCTGAAAATCGTATCAACTACTTCACCTTCAATAATATTCTTTAAGTCCGTAAAAGTAAATGCCCGAAATCTGCCATTGTACATATAAGTTGTTGGTGCATTAATAAAAAAACAAGCTCTAACAGTGTAATCATTAAGGTCAATTAAACAATCAAAAAGAATTTCAAAATGCTCTTTAATGATTAGGATATTTTCTTCTGCCCATTTTTTCTTATTTGAGAGTTGGGTCTCATATTTGTCTACAAAGTTGGAGTAGTCACGTTTCCAATTGTTCATGTCGAATCTTGAGCGATTATGCTTACATTCTCCGATATAAATTACTTTATTTTTTTCGTCTATGAAAATCAAATCAATTTCTCCTAAGCCTTTAATTTCAATTGGTATATTATTACCTTGATTGGTTTTAAAAGACCTAATGTTTCCGTCAACCTTGATGCTCTTACTTTTTAAATAACTTAAGATTGGTGCTTCAAGAATGGAATCATGCTCATTTGTGACTTTTTGAACAAACCTTTTGATTGGCTGATGCTTCTTCCATTCTTCAGGGTATAGACCGAAGGGAAAACAATTTGTGGCAAGAGTAGTAAAACTTTCCATCCATTTATTGTATCCAATAATATTGTATTTTTTGCCGTCAATTGAGTACTCAAGTATCGGTCTATACATAAAACGATTTCCATCCTGATTCTTCAATATGCAATCGGCAATTGTCAAGACATTTCTTGAGGAAACTGTTAGTCCATCATAAAAATCATTTATAAAATCCATACTATAACCAAACTCTTCAGACAATCCCTCCTTCAATGGTTGAATGTCACTAATTGAATAATTGTAATTAACGTGAAGATATTTTTGATTAATGAATGAGGCTAAAATGTCATAATCTACTCCCATATGTCCTTTAAGTATGTTCTTAAAGTCAATAATTGAGTTCGATAATTGCACATTACTATTGTGCCTTGGCATGTCTTCATAAATAAACCTAAATAGTTCAGGGTATGGTTGGTATGTTAATATTGTGAAATCGCCTTTTTGAATCTGAATTCCTTTAGATTTCGGAAATAATTGACTGTTTGAAACGTCTTCACTTAATGCAATACACCAAGCTCCCAGATATAAGAGTTTTTCGAGATGTTCAATATATATAGTTTGTTTTTCTGCAATTTCAATTACAAAATTGTCATGACCTTTTAACTCAATTGAACAGCCTCGCTCTAAAATTATTTTTAATATTCTTCTCGATACAGCAAATTGTTCTTCATCAATTCCCAATGAATAACCTTCAATTTGTTTTTTCCAGAGGTCAATTGAGTCTTCATGAATATCATTACAAAACAGAAAAAATGAGGCTTCAGGCAACTCTTTGATTGCATTTTCAAATTCACCGCAAAATATTTCGAAACTTTCCTTTAAAATTTCAGTCACTTCGTTTGTGTCGGTAATTTCGTTGACACCTAATTTGGGCTGAAAATTGTTCGTCAATTTAGCCCAATATTCATTCTTTAATGTTTCTGTGTACTCAGGAAGTACTACTTTTTTACCGTTCAAAAGTATTGCAGCCATACTTGAATTTTACATTATGATGAGAATTAAGTGATTCCTTTAGACAAAGGCAATTTCACACCAACTTTATAAAAACCTGCAAATTGTTCAATGGGCTCAAGTTTGGATTCTAAGTTTACTAAATCAGTATTTTCAGAAGACGAGTCTGGGTATATTATTAGGCAATCAAGTTCTTCTTTGTCAATAGCTCCAAGTTCAGCCCTAACTTTCATATCTCTGGCATAACCAGAAATTTGCCTAATGTTATCAATGTCAAATGAAGCATCTGCATAAACAGGTTTATACTTTGCGTCCGCAATCATCCTTTTCGATTTTATTAGGTAATCTGGAAAACCATAATTACCATGGAATTGAAAAATCACATCATTCGAAAGTGAATCCTTGAGTAGTGCAAGGGTATACAATTCGAATAATAGACTCATATCAATCCAAAAGGGAGGAGTCTTAATCTGTTGGGATTTTTCAATAGAGTTAATGTTATAACCAAATCTCCTCATAATAAGATTGGCAAGAGAAAGAGCCTCATTATATTCCTTATAAAATGAGTTAATTTTAATTCCCTTCAGGTCCTGTGAAAATGTATTTGATGAAACATGCTCAAATGCGGGAGAAATGTAATTGAGTTTATCTTGGTCGAGTTTGAGATTAAACATACTCATATACCTTTTCGAAAACTCAAGTGCTTTTTTCAGGATGCGATTAACTGGAATATCCTCATCGAATACTTCAAAACTACATTTTGTAAAAAGAGCACGATTTTTAACTAAGTTTTCTTTAATGCTTTGACTAACAAGAATTTTTCCTTTGATTCTGCTTTTTAAGTTCGATTCCTGTTTGTGATATGATTTAATCAGCCCTTTTCGAACAATATTCTTCAGAAGATTCACATATTGAATAACCAACAAAGGGGTCAATAAATCGTCTTGTTGATTAATTTCTATTGGCTCAGCATCAAATTTAATCTCGTAAATATCTTTGACTAAATCTGATGTTCCAGGGTGACTCATCGCCACAGAAAGCATTTTCAAGTAATTAGTTTGTGCAATACCTGAATTTATCTTTGGTTCGACTTGTATTACCAGTTCTTCTTTTTTTAACCAATCGACACCGATGTAATATGAGGTTTCTATTCTTCTTTTATCACCTTCTGTAAAAAGCCTATAGCAATATTTATCCTTTTGATTTTTAAAGCAAATGAACTCATTAAAATGAATTTCTTCATCAGTCAAGAATTGCTTGTTGTTGTTTCCATAACCAAAATGCTCTGGGACTGCTTTATCAAAAAGTAATCTTGCCATCTTATCTATAGTGATTCAATTAAATCTTCGGCTGTGGACATCAATATTCCATCCTTTAAATATTCTCTCAGAATTGGCTTGATTTCATATTCCAATTTGAATGGTAGTTTATCGGCATTACCAATGAAATAACTATGACCTAACTGAACTTCTTTGTAATTGAAGTCAGGTGAGAGATGGTCTGATGATTTGGTCTTTCCATCTTCAATTTTCACGAATAAATTGGCAACTTTATTGAACAATAACTTGCCTTCTTCAGATGTAATCGGTACTTCTGAAGGCAAAACATCAACGAAAGCAAAACGTCTTCGAATGGCATAATCAATATGACCAACACTTCGGTCAGCAGTATTCATTGTTCCGATTATGTAAAGATTTTTTGGTAGTTGAATATTCTTGCTGCCTTCCACTTCATACACAGTTTCAATGTTCTCCCCTCTGTATTCAAGAGCGTAAATCAGTTCACCTAATACTGATGGTAAATTTGCTCTGTTTAACTCATCTATAACTAAGACGTATTTTTTTAATACTTCTTGCTCAGATTCAGCAGGACTATATTTCCCTGAGAATTTAAAGAACTTTTTCAAAACTGCCCCATAGTATGAACTTCTATGGTTAGCATGTTTTGAAATGTTTGCAGGAAAAAAGAGATTGTCGGGGTCATCTAAATTAACCTCTATCATATTTCGTAAATCTGAAAAATTGATTCTGGATGGTTTGGCCCAGGCATCTCCCTTATATCTTAAACAATCATCATCAATTTGCATTACATAAACTGAATCCGTTAAATCAATTTGTCCATTTGTGGAGTTTGCGAATTGCTCCGTGAACTCCTCCAAGAACAAATCAAATTTTTCCGAAATCCAGTTTTTTCTATGAATGTCCGCAGGATTGCTAAAATGATTTTCCCAGTTGGTGGCTGCATCACGTGCAAATGAAGAAAGAAGTTTTTCAACTGCTTTATATTCAATGCCATTATCTGTTCCTTTGGCCTCAATTCCCCGAACAAAATCCTCATATGTATATGATGGGTGGAATTGCACGAGTTTAAATTGACCAGAATTGTCAAGTCTAATTTTTTGAGCATTCTTGTCAGAAGAAATATCGTCAAATATTAACTTTTCTGCAACGTCCTTGGCTGTGTATGTTTTTCCTGTTCCAGGAGGTCCTTGCAAAACAATCTGTCCTTTTTGAATCAACAATTTTATAATATCTTCCATAAATAATTCTTCTTTCATTTTGATGCATTCAGCTATTCCAAAACCAACACCAGTCTCAACAAACAGTTTTCTATATTTCTTATCAAATTCTCTAAATTTCTCAGCAATTTCTTCGTAATTGAAGTTCTCAATATCAAGTTCCGTCCAGCATGTATTGCTTGCTTTAGTTGAAAGAGGGTGTGATTGATAATCACCTACCCCCATCATGTGAAAATGTAAAGAATCAGACAAGTCAACAACATATGCAAAGTAATCCTTACATGAATTCTTCATTCCCTTTGGATAAATCTTTGCCCATTGATATTCTCTAAATGTAATATTTGAACCAGCCACTTTGCGGGGGTCCTTTCTTATCGAATATTCAAAACCTTTGTTTTCAATTTTTTTACAAAGGAAATCTAACTTTTCATATATTTTCTTAAGTACTTTTCGCTTTGAACTCTCATCAGGAAGACCTGCAAAATCTTGAATTTTATTCAAATCCTCTTGTGTAATTGGCTCCATTCCCTACTTCTCCATTACATAATTAACCACCTCAGTCATTTCACTCGCAACAATCATATGCGTTCCAAGAGCTTCAAAGTGCTTTTTACCGCAGTCAATTTTGCCTTGCTCTTTTGGTCTCAAATCAAATAGACCAGTTGCCCCTTTCGACTCAACGACAAAGTATAGCTTCTCTTCTTTATCATCCTTCCACAGGATAGCCCAGTCTGGATTGTAGGTACCAAGAGGGGTGTCAATCTTGAACCATCCAGGAAGCTTGGCATAAACGGTTACATTATCACTCTGCTCAAATTCTTGCGCTAGACGTGATTCAATTACAGAATCATAAACAACATATTCGAACGGTGATTTTGTACTTTCCTTCAGGTTTTTATTAATGTAGCCAAACAGTTCTTCGTTCTGGAATAACTCCTGGCTGTAATACTCAGCATCACCTATTTTATGGTATTTGATACCATCAACGATATGCATGCGCATCTGCTCATTTAAAATGTCAATACATCCTTCAATGAACTTCTGAGGGTTGACCTTGAAATAACCCAGCTTACTTGTTCCTGTGAGTATTTTCACAATTGATTTTCGAGTCAATTGAGTTTCGTTCTGCAGGTATGTTACGATGTCTGGTAATTTGTCAACCTTCTCGTCAAGAGTCAAAACATAGTTGGCAGGAGCTTCATTGACAACACCACCAGCATTGATTTTGATGGATGTCTTCGTGTAAATGATTTTACCTCGGTTTATTTGAAGTCGGTTATCAATCGCCTGGATACATTCTTGAATCAGTTTGTCCGAATCAAAGTTTACACTGAAGGTTGTACGGTGTTTAACACGGTCCCAAAGTTCACGGAATTCGACACTATCCAGTACTTTACGGTTGACTTTAACTGGTTTCTTATCATCCTTGTTCTTGATTTCTAAGCGACCAGCTGCATCCTTTAACTTGGTAAGTATCTGACTCAATACGTGTTGTTCTTCTGTAAATTCATCTGGCAGTTCTACTTTGTCTTCTTTCAAATCAATTCGCAACAGGTCTTGTACTTTTCCTCTTGAATCCACGTATCCCTTCAGAAGTAAGTAGTTGAATAGCTCTTCAGATTTTTGCTGACCAAGGTAAACCACATCATCCTCTTCGATTTTGACAACGATATTGTTGAAGCTGTGGTCCTGGATAATTCCGAATTTGATTCCAGTATCTTTCTCTATCTCCTTCTGCAAATTGTCAACGAATTCAACATAGCTCTCGGAAGCCATGACCGTCAGAATATTAACTTCATGACCATACACTCGGTTCCCTTCCTGGTTAACACATAGACGTAAACCACGACCAATTTCCTGTCTTCTTCTTACTTCTGAAGCTCCTGCTTCTTTTAGTGTACAAATCTGGAAGACGTTCGGATTATCCCAGCCTTCTTTTAGGGCGCTGTGTGAGAAGATAAAGCGCAACTTCGTAGAGAAACTAAGCAAATCCTCTTTGTCTTGCATGATAAGCTTAAAAGTATCTTCATCTTCGGCATTTGCTTTAACATTTCCTTCTTTATCTTCTTTAGAATCCTTAAACCTTTTAGATTTTTTGTCAATGGAAAAATAGCCACTATGTACCCTTGATGCATCTGCCTCTGGGTCTGCTATTTCCTTGAAAAGACTTGTATACTTTGGTTTTCGAATTGCCTTCTTGTATTCGTCTTCAAAGATGTCAGCGTACTCTCCATTCGCTTGGTTACCGTCTTCATCATAAACACGGTATTTCGATACAGTGTCAATGAAAAATAGACTCAACACTTTTATTCCAAGGGGATTCAGTACGAGCTCTTTGTCTAAGTGTTCTTCAATGGTTTTACGGATGAGCGCTCGTTTAACCTGTCCATCTTCTACGTTTCCGATGGCTTCACCTAATCGAATGAACTTGTCATTGCTAGTGAAATCAATATACTCCTGACCTTCAACTCCGTGGATGTCATTGATGATGAATCCTGCATATTCTGTTCTACCTGTAATTTGTTCCAGGTCGGTATTCGACTTCAGATTCTTCTTGATTTCTCTGGATACACTTCCATTCTTTAGGATGTCTACTTCCAGGTCACAAGTTGGAGCTCCTTTGCCCAGGTTTATTTTAACCAAGCGTATGTAAACGGAATTATGTGAGCCTTCTGCCTCTACAGAACCAACCTCGATTTGCTTCACGAGTTTTTTCTCATAGGCATCAACCGCATCCAATTTGAACATCAAATTGACTTTCTCCTTATGTGTTGCAGAATAACGCACCATTGCAAGCGGATTCAAAGATTGAACAGCCTTTTTTGCCAAAGGTGTACTCATGGTAGATTGTGGCTCGTCAATAAGTACAATCGGGTTGGTATTCTTGATTAAATCTAAAGGTTTATAGCCTAAAGAATCATTGTATCGGTGGATGATATTCGCTGTTTTCTTTTCGTCTTTCGGGTCCTCGAAACTCTTACGGAATGCATCAATATTGATGACCATAATTTCAAGTGAATCGTTTGTGGCGAAATCCCGTACTTCATTCAGTTTGGAAGAATCGTAGACGAAAAAGTTGTACTTCACATTATCATACAAAGCACGGAAGTGGTCTTGCGTACTTTTTAAGGATGCAAATACCCCTTCTTTGATTGGAATGGATGGTACAACAATAATGTGTTTTGAGAAGCCGTATCTGCGATAAAGCTCCATAATGGTTCTCAAATACACATACGTCTTTCCTGTACCCGTTTCCATCTCTACGGTGAAATCCAGATTGTTTCTATCAATTTCAGAGCGTTCGGATGGTTTCAGGCCATTGGCAAGTTGGATGTTTTGTACATTCTGAACGATTTGTCCTTCCGTTAATAGTAGTCGGTTACCGTAGCCCAGGTCATTGTATTCCAGGTTGCTCTGTGCAGCCAGGAACTCTGGTGAGTACACTGTAAAATTTGCCTCACACTTATCTTGCCCTTGGAAGATGTCCACGATAGATTCAATGGCTTCTTTCTGGTATCCTAATTCACTTTCGTATTGTATTTTCATAGTCTGTTGAGACGTTCGTTTTTTTATTCTATCAAATAACCATCAAATAAGAAATTCCTTTGTTTTCAAGTGTTTAAGTCACAATTCTGTTTTTTTTTCACTTTTTCATCAAATAGGAACTTGCTTAATGTTGCTTATTTTATTTTGTTTCTACCTTATTCACACTTTTTTGTTGAAAACCAGGGAAATAAAGCATGTTTTATCACCTTGCTTAATTCGCTCTCAATGTTTCTTAAACATGTAAATGGCATTTATATCACGTTGTTTTGTACTTACTTTATCCAAAATATTATCTGCTACAAAGGCATTCAAATAACCTCTTACAGTGTTCTCATTTATTCTTGTATATTCCACTAAATCACCTAGTGTACCTTTGTTTAAGTAGAATAAATACTGAAATATCTTCTTTTGAGTGTCATTGTAAATTGGCCAGTTTTTTTCAATTCGCTGCATGATAGAATCATGAATAGTTTTGGAATGGTCACTTACTTTGTTTCTAAGCGTGAGATAGACATTACCATTATTCTCTCGATACTCTGGAACTGACAGCATAGATTTCTCCATGGACTCATAAATCCTGGATACACCCTCGTTTAGTTGACGAACATATCCAAGGTCCTCTAATACTCTCGCAACTCTCGGATTACGAGCAAAACGCTCACACTTGATGTTATCTACCGTAACTTGCGCTGGAAGCGGTCCACTATTGCAAATCTCCAATCTATCATCAAAATGCTTGATATAAATTGCGTTACCCTGAACATTATAAGAACGGTGACACAATGCATTCACAATTCCTTCTAACCAAGCCTCCTCTGGATACTCAGGTACCTTCTTGAATTTACCTGATTCCATATCCAAGAAATAGTAATCCTTAAAAGAGGCTTTTAGAAAAGCTTTCATTTCATCTATTAGTCTCGGAATATTATTCTCGAAACGTTCATCCTTTACCACGTTGTGGCTCGTTCCAGTTAAGGCCTCGGTTCCTTCATATCGAATGTATCTTACTGATGCTGAAGGTATGTACTTCTCAGGGTCTTTAGCAAACAACAAGACCGAAGCATTTTTGAAGGCAAATTCACCATCTTTCTTGTTGGCAAGGTATCTTTTGACGAGTAAATCAAGAACATCTCCCTTATAGTTCAGTTTTGTCTTGTACTCCTGTAACAATTCTTCATCTAAATCTGCTGGGTCAAAATCTTTTGAAAGTTCCTCTTCAAATCGTCTAATGGATTTATCATACTCTAACTTTTTGATTCTATCTAGGTCGAGTAAACGATTGGTATCATGCACTCTCAAATAAACATTTTCATTATCCTTTCTTTTGAAAATACGTTCCAACTCCTGCTCAACGTGATAAAGGAAAATGAGATTTCCTTCAATCTCAACCTCTTCCAACTTAATATTGCATGCGGGGTGAATAAAGTCAAAAGTTAATGTTCGGTATCCATCAATTTTGTCTCCCAAAGTTTTCAAATCCTGTATTTCACCAGCATCGGATACGCCAAATACCAGGGTTCCTCCATCCGCATTGAGCATACCAATCAGTTCTTCAGCAATTTTGGTTGCTTTAGTATCGGCTTCACCAAGTCCTTTGCGCTCAAAGTATTGTCCTTCTTTTTGCGTTTGCAAATACTCTTTGGTGATTATCGGATTAATCTCTGAAACTGAATTGCTCATTTTTAAACCTTGCTTAATTGTGAATAAATCTTGCTTATTTGTAAAAAAGTCTTGTTTTTCAAGGGTTTTAGACCTTGTGAATAACCTTGCTTAATTGTGAATAAATCTTGCTTAAACACTTCTCACTTCCGTTATTCCAAATCTTTTCAATGTCTGTGTAGCGTTTGTTTTGGCTACATCGGTGAAGCCTGCATCACGGAAAATGACACGGCAAAGCTCTGGTTGAAGCTCTTCTTTCCATTTGCCAATGCCTTCTGCCACTGAACCTTTGATTTCTTTATCCAGGCAAACGAATAATGCTCCGTACCCCACACTGAACACCTTATTTCCCTCGATGTCTCGTTGCTCAATGGGTAGAGTGAGGTCTAAGCCGTATTTGAGCAATACCTCGTACAGCACATCTTCTGCACTGCGGTCTGCCTTGATGTTGTCACCAGAGTTGAATAAATCATCTTCTAAATTTTCTGGGTTACCATCCCACGGACGAATGTTGGAGCTGTCTAGCTTGAAGACTTTGAAGCCCAAGTCAATTTGTAATTCTTTATTAGTCTTTTTTATATCATCAATGACTCTTATTAATCTTTCTTTTCCTAACTCAGATAACAGTAGAGGCCTCTTTTTCTGTTTTAGAAATTCAATTGTTTCTGCTTGCTTCTTCTTTTGTTTTTGAGAAGTTGCATTGATTGAGTCGATTCTTTGTGGAAGTTGTACCAAAATAAATTTGGTATTTTTGTTTGTTTTTAAGTTGTATCGGAAAACACTTTCGCCTATAGTACCCGAGCCTGCGAAAAAATCGCAAACAATCTCGTTTTCACAGTTTACGAAATCAATTATTTCCTGAAGAACAATTTCATCTTTTGGATGGTCAAAATAATCACCTCCCATCAATTGTCTTAATCTTTTGCTTGATGCTCTACCATCAACATAAAAAACACTATACGGAACTTCGTACTCTCTCTCTTTTAAATAAGCTTTGAGAGTTGGTACAGATTTTTCATCTTCCCCAAATTGTACCTTCCCTTCATCAATTATTTCTTGCATTCTTTCTATTGAACCATAAAGCCATCCTCGACTTGGTATAGAAACTGGTTTCTTTGTTTTCGGGTGTAGAACTTCATATTTTGGGCCGCCTCCACCTGGCCATGAAATATTATCTGGGAAATAAATCCCTTTTGCATCGACTGAAGAATAATGTTTATGTCTTTTCGAAGGATTATCCTCTGGCAATTCATTGAACCATTTCTTTAATTGTAACTCTATTTCTGAGTAATTTTCTTTTAGAGTTTTCCTTAATTCTTCATACCTGGAATATATAGCATCTAGCCCTTTTTTTCTCGTTCGCCAAGTAATCTTCTCTTCTTGATAGCGACTTGCATTTTTGAGATAAACCAAGATATATTCATGTGATACAGAAACTAACTTAGAATCATTTTTCTTGCCCGCTGCCCAAACAAATTCTCCTACGAAATTAATTTCCCCAAAAATTTCATTACAGACTTGTTTGAGGTTATTTGATTCGACTTCGTCAATACTAATAAAAATTGCACCGTCATCTTTCAAAAGGTTTCTAGCCAGACGTAAACGAGGATACATCATGTTCAACCAGTTGGAGTGGTAACGTCCATCACTCTCTGAATTGGTGGATAGTTTGTTTCCTTCGCTATCCACTTGACCAGTGACTTCCTGGTAATTGCGTAGATTGTCCTTGTAGTTGTCTTTGTACACAAAGTCTTTACCTGTGTTGTAAGGTGGGTCAATGTATATCATTTTCACCTTGCCCGCATAGCTTTTTTGTAGAAGCTTCAATACCTCCAGGTTGTCGCCCTCAATGTATAAGTTTTGGGTAGTGTCCCAATCCACGCTTTCCTCCTTAGCTGGGCGCAGGGTTCCTGTACTCGGCTTGTGTGCCTCCATACGTGCTTGAGATTTACCTGCCCAAGTGAAGCGGTAATACTCTTCCTCTTCTTCAATTTCCTCTCCCAAAATGTGCTTCAACACCTTGAAGTCAATCTTTCCTTCAGCGGTTATTTCAGGAAAGAGTGCCTTCAATTGCTCGATGTTTTGAGCTACCAAGTCTTCACTTTTTGCTAGGGGGTCTGTGGCGTTAATTTTTTCCATTATTCTTCACTTAATTGTTTCTTAATTGTCTCAATTTCTTGTCTGCGTTTGTTGATGGTCACATTCAACTTCACTTGTTCATTCAAGTTGTTTTCTTTTTTTACGGCTACTTTGAGGCTGGCTATTTCAGCTTCCAAACGGTCCATGGTAGCTAATAGCTCCATGTCTTTTTCTGTTCTTACTCCAGAACGCTTGGAAAAGGTCCCTGTCAGGAGTGCCGTTTGATAATTGGCTAAGGCCTGAACGTAACTCTTGTACACTGTTTCCAGGTTGGTTTTGTCCAGTTTTTCAAAAGCCAAGGCATCATATAAACCAGTCTGCAATTCATTCTTGAAGAGCTTTGAAAGCACTGGACTGAAATAGTGTTGTTCAATCGTTCGTTTGCTTTTATCGGCTTGATTGATTCGCTTATCACACAATCCAATTACAAACTCAAATTCGTCTTCTGCAATTACCACTGCCTGGTAAGGGATGTATTTTTGAATTAATTGGATGGCCTTTTGCGCCAACTTAGAGATTTGGTTGTTTGGAATCAGGACCGTAAAAACCTGGATTTCCTCAAAGCTATAGGTTGCTGTTTGGTAGGTACTTACATTACTATTTACAGGCTTGATATTACCCAACCATTCCATGGATAAAATGTCATTCGTCAAGAATTTCTTTTCACTGGATGACAAGTCAAAGTTCTTGGTAAAAAAAGCCTTGGTAAGCTTCTTTTCCAACAAGCATCGTTGTGGCAACTTCAATATGTCATTGTATCCACTCATAGAATGTACAAGGCAGCTATTAATTCTAAGTTCTCTTCTTGTTTCAGTTTTTCTCGGAACATGCTGGTTCCTCCTGGAGTTGCCAAAGAGTCCAAACCAACTTCCTCTTGCACACCAACAACTTCTTGAATCACTTTCTCAAGAACTGCAGTGTATTTGCTCATTTTTCTTGTTCCAGTAGTTTCCTGGTCAAACTGCGCCATCAAGTCTTTAGCAATATTGTCTTTACCCATACACAGCTTTCGGAAGTAGTCTAAAGCCAATTTGGTTTGGGTAGCTTTCACCAGCTCTTCACCATCTTCACTTACATATACCAGGAAGTACGGGTAAAGAATGTTATTCTTCAATTCATTGATGTAATCTTCGTTAGTATCCTTCAAGCAGAACAAGGCTCCAGGCTGTATGGTGTCCAAATTGGATTTTACCACAGCAAATGACGAAGGAGGGATGTGCTTCAATTCCTCCAGCTCATCATCTGAGCTCTTTTCCAGGTCAATCTTAAAGTCGTTGAACGTGAGGTCGGTAATGGATATATTTCCCTGAACGTCTTCCAGGTCAATCACTTGATTCTGTAATTGCTTTAATTGGCGTTTACGGTAGTCAAGGTCTTGCATCTCACGGCTGTTCTTAGAGATGATATTATCCTCTCCTGTTGCAGATACATCCAACATTACCATACGCCCCTGAACTCGTGCTACCAGGTCAATGAAACTATCGAGTTCCATACTTGGGAAGAAGTTCACCAATTGAATGCGCTCATTCTTGGAGCCAATTCGGTCAACTCGTCCAAAACGCTGGATAATTCTAACAGGGTTCCAGTGGATGTCATAATTAATAAGATAATCACAGTCTTGGAGGTTCTGACCTTCGGAAATACAGTCTGTACAAAACAGGACATCTATCTCATTCGTTTCATTCGGGAATATCTCATTCCGTTTTTTTGAAACAGGAGAGAAGTTGGTAAGCACAGAACTAAGGTCTGAACGACATCCAGGCATATTGGCTCTGTTATCGCCTCCACCAGTAATCAAGGCACTGTAAAGCCCATGTTCTTTAAGCAACCATGACTCCATCTCCTTGTAGAGATAATTTGCAGTATCAGAGAAGGCAGTAAAGACAATCACTTTCTTGTTTTGACCATTGATAGGATGTTCAATCTTTTGTTGCACCAGTTCTTTCAACTTCAATAGCTTGGCATCACGTTGAACATCAATCAACTCAATGCTGCCCATCAAACTGTTCAAAATGGATTTGTCATGCTTCAAGTCCTGTTTCCAACGAATCACATCTATATCCTGAATGAGTACTTTTGTTTTTCCTCCGACCAACATGTCCTCTAATTCGGTATCGTCCAGGTCGATGTCTGTAATGTTCAACTCCAGGTCAATTTCACCACTTTGATGCAGCTCAATCTGACGTAGATTTGCATCCACGAATTCGGAAAGTTTTGCAACTGTTAACTTGAAGGAATGGATGGAGCTTTCTAAGCGCTTTAACAAGTTCACACGCATCAAGTAGATAAGTGATTGTTCACGGTCAACCTGCTTGAACACACTACCTGTGTGAGTTTTCATGTCATATTTCTCCTCGTAGAACGCTCGTTTATCTGAACGTACATATCCCAAAGGTGAATAAGCCGCAAGCGTAAGTGTACTAATCTCGTCATAGATTTGGCCGATGTCTTTGAACTGCTTCTTAGTATCTATATCTGGATAAATCGTAATTGGTTGAAGCCGTTCTGGAAACTTGCCTATATCTGCCGTGTCGTAATATTTCTCGATGTGTTTTCTTGAGCGTGCAATGGTCAGCATATCCAGAATTCGGAAATAACTTCCGTCCAGGTTTTGCATCAATTCACCAACATTCAAGTTGTCTGGGTCACCATTGCGGTACCACTGCGTAAATCTTCTTTGAGCATCTTTCATGACCTGAGTAATGCTCTCGATTCCGTAACTTCTGAAGGCATGGTCATCTCCTTCCGTAATGAACGCAACCTGATTCTTCAAGTCATTCATTCGGTTGTTCACAGGAGTAGCCGACAACATGAGCACTTTCGTTCGGATATTCGATTTGATTACATCCTGCATTAAGCGCTTGTATCGAGTCATCCCTCGCCTGGTTGGGTTATTTCGGAAGTTATGTGACTCATCAATGACAACCAAGTCGTAATTCCCCCAGTTAATCATTTCCAGGTCAATATCACCTGACTTGCCCTTTTCCCTGGATAAGTCCGTATGATTCAGAACATCGTAATTGAGTCGGTCAGTAGCGAGAATATTTCGTTTGTCGTTTAACTGGTAAATGGTCCAGTTCTCCCTTAATTTCTTTGGAGCCAGGACCAGAATTCGGTCATTGCGCAATTGGTAATACTTCATTACAGCAAGCGCTTCGAAAGTTTTACCAAGACCAACTGAATCTGCAATGATACATCCACCATAGGTCTCAATTTTCTCGATAGCTCCAATTACCGCATCCTTCTGGAAATTGAAAAGCATACTCCAGACTTTTGAGTCCTTAAATCCGACCTTTTGAAGTTTTTCATCAGCTCGTTCAGATACTGTCGAGTAATGGAATATCTCTCGAATGCAATATTTGTAAATTACTTCAGGTGAAACTCCCTTCGTTCCTTTCTCTAGGATTTCTCGAATCTTTGCATTGAGATTCAACCTACTATTGTTCCAGGCATTGGAGAATAACTGCAAGTATTGATTGTTTGTATCCTCAATCTGATTGATAAAAACAGAATCGTTGCTTCCAACTGTACCTATTGCAACAGAATCCAGATTAAGCGGTGTGAGCAGAAAACAGTCTGTCTGCCCATTATTTGTTACCAGGATAACATTTTGACTGCCTAAGTTTCCTAGTCGGAATTCGAACCTCTCCCCAATTAAATCAATGATTTGATTGATTTTGAATCGCCTGTCCAGGTGGAAATTCAATTGCTTTTCAGCCTTGGTTTGGATGAATGAAAAGTCCTCTTCTTGCTGAGCGTGAAAATTCAGCAAGAAATTCACCTCACTTGCTTTTGACAAAGCAGGAAGGAGCTCGTAGAGTGCAAAGGAGCTGAAGAATCCAGCACTAATTCGCACTTCTGAATTGTCAGAAATGATTGAATTTAATTCTTCAATCAATCGTGTATCCTGGTTATTTATTATTCTCATTTTGGTCAGGTTGGTCGTTAATCAGTTGCGAAACAGGCACCCCTAAAATTTTAGAAGCTTTGAAGATGTCATCAAGACTGGGAGAAACTTTTTGAGTCACCCACAGTGAAATCGTGTTCACTGATTTGCCCATTTGCTCAGCAAACCATTTGTTTGTGCGGCCTTGTTGACGCAGTACTTCACCAATTAATACACGCTTAGACATTCTTCTAAAATTAGAATTAGGCGTTTAAGATAATAATTATATTTTGATAAGGATGTGAATTCGATTGGTATTAATGTTAAAATCTCCAATCATAGAGTCCGTTTCGGTTTTGGAACTTTACATCATCAATTAACGCCTGATGAAATGCCTTTTCAATACCAACCTTAAGTATGGCTTCGCTATATTGATGCCCCCCTCTTGTACTATCAAAAAAACGTCCTGCTGGGTCCACCATGGCATAGGAGCCCCGAATCAATTCGCAGCTTTCAGGAACAATCGTAGTAATCTGTTGAAGAGCCTGGTGTCTATTCACGAATGATTCAAAGTCAGCCAAACTAATTGTTAGTTCATCAACTTTTGTATCATTCTGTCCTTGAACTGACATGACCTGAAGGACCTTCCATCTTTTAGGTTGTGCGAATTGTATCAATTCCGTATAATCCTCATCCAGATTATACCTATTCACCACTGTGTTGATTTTCAGTCCGTATCCATACTCTTTGATTTGTTTTATCATTGACATATAGTCATCGAGACCAATATCTTTCTTTCCTGAAATTGCTCTGCCCAATTGGATGTTGGTGAATGGCTTCGAGCTGTCGATGCTCAACGCTATCCAATCCAGGAAGTTCTTATTTCGTTCAAGAAACTCAGCAGTGATACGACTACCGTTGGTGACAATCATTGTGGTCATCCCAAGTAATTTGGCGGTTCGAATCAATTCATCCAACCAAGGGCATAAGGTCGGTTCGCCACCTGCAAAAGTGATTTTTTCGAATCCAAACTGCGCTAGTTCTTTTACCACCTGGATTGCCTGTTCCTTGGGTAAATGGCCCTTTGGGAGGATGGCTTTTTTGACATCCTGAAAAGTGGCGAAGCAGAACTTGCAACGCATGTTGCATGGCTCCCACAAATGAAAGTTAACTGACGGAATTAAAACTTGCTTTTTCATTTCGACTTGATTTAAAAGTTAATCCCTGGGGATGTCAAGTCGAAGATTCGTCAGCTAGTACTATAATTCCAGGTAGTACCTACAATCTTTAAAAGGTTTATCTGCTTCTATGTATTCCTTCAATTCGTCAAGCGAATCAAACTTCTTGTATCTAAGAGCCCATAGCAAATCAAAGTAGTTTACCTTGAGACAACCATCAACTCTTGAAAGCACTCCTTCAAATGAAGTTGTAATAATCCATCGCTCATGATTATTCAGAATCTCCATTCCTTGCAATGGATTCGCTTCTAACATTCTGACTGCCTCATTCAATTGTCCAGAAGCTTTGAGGTCTGTTTCAAGGGAGTCTTTGTAATCAGATGCTAGGTCCAACTTAAATTTCGTTCGCTTTAATTGAATAAGCAACTGAGAATTACCGTCATTTACAAAGATGTCAATATCACCATCAATCTTACTTGCCTCTTGCTCAGAAATTACCATTGATTTCCATTCGTGTTCTTTGAACATTTTACCAAGTTCTATTTCCATTAATGAAGCCGTTTCTTGACGTTCATTTTCATGTGTCCTATTTGCATATTTGGACAGCGCCATTTGACCAAGACTGTAAAACCAGTCGTTTGTCGCAAAAAGTGAGGTCGGTGAAATCACGTAATTTCCAAGTCGGAGAAAAGGTGTTTCTTGAACTGAATACTTAAGCTGAAAAGGGTTAATAATATTACCTGAATGAATCGAATAAGAAAAGTGATTTATCAAATCCTGAATTTCAAGCTCTGTTAATTCGGGAAAGGCATACTTATACAACATAATCAATTGTTCAACTGATTCGTAAACATAGGGGAATGGCATGTTTGAAACATTATCGTTTTCAGCTTCTTTCATTGTCTGAAGTAAACTCTCATTCCATGAAATGCCTTGAGAAATGAAACTTCTCATAGGTTCCTCATATCGTTTCTTTCTATTTACAGCATATGGTATCAGTCCTCCTAAGAACTTTGAAAAATGGGTCGCTCTTCCATGAAACTTTAAATTACGTATCATTAAGTCTTCCAGAAATAGAGTTGATTGCCAGTTTTTTATGTAAATATGGTGATTGATAGCTTCATCTATTTCAGAATTTCCTTTTGGAATATTGAGTTCTCCTTTCTCATCTTGGTATTTATAAATCTGAAGAGCATCAACGAAATAACGCTTTGCATTCACCAAATATCGTTCAGTGCCTTTTCTCCATTCTTCATATTTCTCATTCGATTTGAAGTCGAAATAAAGCATGCCATCCTTTAATGTTGCCTGGAAATTGTCATCGAAGCAATAACTACTCAGGATTGTAGTTTCAAATTCAATCCAATCTGAAATCACCATTAGAAATCGGTCAATTCCATTTACCATGGATGAGTGGATGGTCTTGAAGAAAATCTCATCAAATTGCTCTTCAGTTTTTGGGTCGACTATTTCCTTTTTTGAAAAAAGATAGTTGACAGCAAAGTTGTATACCCATCTTAATTTTTCTTGGTTCAATGGAGAATTGTCCTCGTAGAATCGGACATCTATCCAGTAAATAATTCCGCTTAGAATAACCTCGATGGATTTGTCTTCAATTTTCAACCAGGAGTCAGTCATTTCGGTTTGATAGGCGTTAAATGCTTTGTGAAGCTCTCCCCATGCTAGGATGTCAGCAGAATGTTCTGCTCCCCATGGCAAATCTAACAGTTCGGTAAATAAATCATTATTTATAAATGAACGGTTGCGCTTGATTGCTTTGATGAATGTTGCGGGGTACTTTGTTGAAAGCATAGAATTGAGGTTCCTGTTTGAGGATTCTGGATTGCCCAAGTACCAATTCAGAATCGTCTCTTGAGCAACAGAACTAAAAACCATTTCGAAATTATTCAAGCAGAATTCACCCCAGAAAAAATTGCTTGTTGGTTTTTCTTTTAACCAATTATTTTTAGATAAAAGAGTAGCTACCTCATGATGAGGAAGTGTGAGCAGTTGCTCAAATGCAATAGCTAAATTGCCCACTTTAATGGCTGAAGAAATGGACTTTTTAAGTTCCGCTTTGTTTGTCATCACAATCATTTAAAAGTTAATCGCAAGCGACATGTGATTGTGATATGCAATGATATGAAAAAAATGAATTCAATCCCCCAATTTAGCCTCCTTATTTTAGCTCGCTCAGAAATCAAGCCCCCAAATTAATTAGCCCCCTTAATAGTGTCCAAGGTGCCTCGAAAAATTTTCAATTCCTCAATCTGTTTTAGTCAAACCAATAAGGGGTAAAAAAGATGGGGTACCCCTTTTTCTTTGGCAAGCTAAAAAGCTCATTTCTGAAAATTTTTTCCACCAAAAAAAATATCAAAACATCGGTTTTATTCATTGTTACAAACTGTATATCAATATCTTAAGTGGAGTAATTGGCGTTTTTGGCCGCTTTTTGGTGCTGTTCTGTGCATCATGCATTGGTTGAAAACACCCCTGGCATATTAAAAACCATTGAATTTTGCGAAAAATAGGCGGGTTTTGTGATTTTTGAAAATCCAGTTGTTAGTTTTTATATATGGTATAGCTGAATTTCAGTCATTCAGTAAAGATGACAAATACTATTAAAAAGGGAAAAATGAAAAGGGTAATTTTTTCAATTGTTGGATGGGTATTAAGAGCACTGTTTTGGTGGTTTTTTCTGCTGCCATGGTGCTATTCGATTTTTGTGTTTGTGTTGTTTTTCCTTGCTATTCAAATGTCAATTGGTGACCAATCCATCCATCTGTTTAATCGCTCATTAGGAGGGGTAGGAAGTTGTGGGTATAACATGTTTTGGCTGTTTCTAGGCGGTCCTTGTTTCATAAGTTTCTTCACATTGTTTGGTGCCTCAACTCACCAAATTGGAGATAGAACCGATGACAAATTAAAACGACTTATTGCCTTCAGAAGTGGCCAGATATTACACAAAGGCGCAAAGGAAGGATATGAGATTTATAAGAAAACTGCCTTGCTGGATGTGATGAATGACAACGAGAACGATGAAGTCATTGGAAAAGTGAAAAGAGGTTTCAATGCGAGTCATTTAAACCGAGACGTCACAACTATTTATGAGGAATTTATAGGGAAAAATAAATAATGGAACTATGAAAAGGTATTTCAACTTTGATTTTTATAGAGCTCTTCATGATGCGTTGAACATTTATTTCAAATTTCAAAAGAGAATGTCTTCCATCATTCAATGTCCGTATACTCAGGACACAGACAAGTTAATTCAGCTCAAGTTTCTGGTAGTAAGTATGCAGGACGAAATTGAATCTGCGGAAGCAAAGGTTATTCAAAGTAATTTTCTAATTACGGCAGATGACCATGAGGAGGTAGTCGAGAAAGTAACGATAGGTCCAGTTAAGTGCAACTTTTACTTGAATTAACATGCTCGTCTCTGCAGTTTTCTTCAGCGGTTCAAATCATGCCTTTCATCTTTATTTGATGAAAGGTGAAAAGGAAAATATCTTGCTTTCTACCTTACCTATTGCCTTATTGGAAAAGGCTTTTCCAAATTTGTACGCAACAATTAAGCACTCCTTTCTCGCAAATCCATTTGCTGCAGATTTATTGTTGCAGGAGCTCGGAGAACATATATTAAATAAAAAAGAATTAAAGGAGTTCTTCTATCCAGAGTATTTATTGAATAAAGGTCGCATTCGTTTCGAAACTGCAGAGCAAATCATCAAATTTCAAGAGGTTCTCCCCATGTTTGCTAGCACCTTTTATTCCGAGGAAATTGACCCCGTGAAATTTTATGTTGTCAATCAGATGTATCGTATTAAAAAGCGACACATAAAGCGTGTAGGCTTTCAAATTACGAGTGACAAGTTCGATTATGAGTACATCCAGGACGAATGTATGCGAAATGAGTTTGATAACATAGGAATCAAAGACCCCATTATCTTGGAACTCCGTGAGGAAGGTCGGGTGGCGTACGTGCTTGTATTAAATTCTAATTTAGACCTGGAGATGTTTGTGGTGGTTTAATTGAACTGCCCGTACAAGCTTTTTTCGCCAGATTCATTCCTTAAAGAAGGACATTGAATGAAGGGGTTGAACCCAACGAATCTGGGGTCACTTGAATCAATGTAAAAGTGCCTTGTATATTTTAATTCCCCTCCAAAACCTATTTCAACAAACGATTCTAGAATGACCTTTTTAACTCCTTCAATGTTTAAGCCTTCAATATCTCTTGGAAATAAAACCGAGTCATGTTTTGTGAAAGCTGGTGTTCCATTAATTGCCAATCGTCCTAGTATATTATCAATAAAAATGAAACTCTCAACAAGTTGTAAGAACAAGTTGAAATGATTGCTCTCTGTTCCGAACATCTCATTGAATTCTTCTTTTATAGTCTTGATGCTTTCCTCAAGTCCTGCTACTACTTTGTTCAAACTGAAAAATTCAGACTTAAAATTTGGACCAGCAAAAAGATAACGCATCATTTCTGTTTTTGCTGCTGTCCTGAGGTCGTCCTCGGATAACGATGGATTTATATTTTGGATTTCTTCTTTAGATAAGGTGGAAGCCAATTCTCGATAAATATCTTTTTTGTTAACCACCTCAAGAAATTCTTTTTTGTTCAATTGAATGTCATTTCTAATTTTAGAAAAAACCTCAAGATACTTATGTAAAGAAGGATGCGTTGAAGTCTTCAGTGATTCAAAGAAGAAATCATTTGCAATTAGGTTAGCAAGGATTGTAGGTTGACTTGACTTTAAGTCATATGCACCTAAAAACAAACCTTCAGCACCACCGTATCTGAGATATTTGATGGCAATGTTATTCAGGTTTGTCAGGTTTGTAGTCAACCTTCCATTCGTTAAAGAAATGTTGTAGTCAAAATGGCCATTACTGATTTTATTTAACTTACGATTCAAATCGGCTAGTAACCTTGTCTTTTTTTGCTTCTTAAAAGCTTCCAATTCTTCAATATAGATTGTGCTTTCATCCAGAATAATGTTTAGGTCAACATTTGATTTTCTGGCAGAATTCAAAACGGCTAAGGCATACTCCAAAGTGATTCGTTCAGCTCGCTTAATAAGTTTACCATTCAAAATTACTTTATCGAAGATTATGTTCTTTCGTTTTAGTTCAATGGCTTTGAAAACGTCATCAAAACTGGTGTAAACTTTGAAAACACCATCTTGGATATTCACAAAAAACACATCCATCTCTAAATCTAAATTTGCCTTAAGTGCCTTTTGGTCAATCCAAAGGTTTTTGGCTGTCATTAAATAATGTTTGATTTGAGGCATAAAAAGGTGATTGACTGATTCTATGCTAGTTATACTTTCAAAAACAACAGTTTGATAATCGCCTTTTAACAAGGTTGGATTAATCCTATACAGCATGGCTTTCCCCATATTCTTGTCAGGTTTCCCATCCGATTGAAATATAGCATTTTCAAAATCTATCTTGCTTTTGCCTTTATTTTTTAATGCCATTTTTGAGCCTGGTAAATCTGATGCCAACGCTAAAAAAACGTACTTGTAAAACCGTTCTCCGAAAGAACCATGTGGTGGCCCAACTTTAAGATATTTCAGTACCGAAAGGGGTTTGGCGAATTCCTCTGGAGAGTAACCATTCCGTTCTTGATAGTCAAGAATAAGGTAAGCGAGGTAAAGTACCTTTTGTTTATTCTCCTTCTTAACTCTTTTTCCTCCCAACAACTCAGTAACTTTGTCTACCAATTTTTTAGGTAAAAGCACCTTGAACGGGGAAGAAGAACTTTCAGAGGTGTTAAATAGTGGGGACGGTAGAAGAGAACCATTAAGAACGAGCTCTTCAGAAACCGTGGTGTTAAATAGTGGGGACGTTTTGTCAAAACCCACTGTTTTTATATTATTAATTTCCTGTTTCACCCGTGTTATACGTAAAAAACAGAAAAATGTTTCTATTTCAATTTAATGCCATCCCATAGCAGGTCAATGAAAACGTCAAATGTAATCGCTGCATTTCTGGGAATGAACTGATACAAATCAATTAAATTATTGTTATTCAAACTAACCAAACTCATATCGGCTCTCAGATACCAGTTCTCATTTAAAAATTCGAAGACATGGATGTCGCCCTTCTCTTCAAAATCACCATATGTCAATCTTAGTACTTTATAGGTTTTTTGAACTGGATTGTCTGCAGTTGAAACTTTGGTTGAGGTGTAACCCAAAACTACAATTTTTCCATCATGCTCCTTAGCTATTACTTCTTTCATTTTTCTCTATAAATAGTCGAGAAAACGAAATAAACTATTAAGAAAACTGCGGCCTTACGGTAGATAATCCAAAAGGTTACGTTTTAATGAAAAAAAATGGAATATTTTGAAACATTTTCTTTTGAATTGCGTAGAAGATATTGAGCACCAGTTGCAAATGGCGCTCGGAAAGTTAAGGCAAACTTTCATTTTCCCTCCATTCGCCTGATGGAGTGGTGACAAAACCCCAAAAGAACACACGACAAAAAAGAGCGATAACGCTAATGGGAATATTATGTCCCAATAAGTCTTCGCCTTATGCTTATCAACAGTATAAAACTGTTGGATTTATTAATCTACTCAAAAAGAGTGAAAAACAAATTAACTATGAAGAAGTCAATATTTTCTGCTTCTCCAGAAGGTGAACAGATAAGGGAAAATTGGTTTAGAGAAAATGCCGAACTTTTATTTTATGAGTTTAAACGTCAATCTGCGAATTTGGTGTTTGTATGTCCGAAAGATAGTAAAGGAATGATTGCTGCTGTACTGTTCTTAAAATTCGATGTCTTTAAAAAGGTTATCAGTGATTTTCCAATAGTTTCCTTAAATGAGAGTTTATCCTTCATTCATTCAAATATAATGATGGAGAATTCCATGGTCGTAATTTGCCAGGAAAACATGAAGTTCAGTTTTTACAATTTAATTGAAGAATAAGATGAATCAGAATATACATAGAATTGGGTCAGCGGCATATAACATGAATGGGAAAACAGTTATCCTAATTGAGGAACATGAATTCGATGTTAAAATCATTCTCTTGGAACAATTGCTTATTAATCAGTATAAAATTGAATTCATAGACATTTTAGAAGATGATAAAACTGGTGAAATAGAATATTACGTAAAAACGAATATTCCTTGGTCAGTATACACCATAACACCAGACCCTAACATGAAATATCTAAGGCCAGAAAATTTGAATTAGTCTCATAGACCTGTGAAATTTTGAAAATCCAATTGTAAGAGAGGTATAAATAGGGTATGCTTGATTTTTGGATTGAGCATGCCCTTATAAAAAACCTCGAAAATGGCTACAAAGTCTAATAGCATATCAAAAATAGAGTCACAGGGCACCCAACCTAAAAATGGCAAGTTATCAGTGTTGTACGTCCGCTGTAGCTCAATAGACCAGAGAACGGATAGACAGCGTGTCAATGAGGGAGATTTCGATTGGATAATTGAGGATAAGATTTCTGGAAATATTGAATTTTTCAAAAGACCTGGAGGAGCGCAATTGAAAAAGCTCATTGACGATGGAATTGTCAGTTCGATAAGTATTTGGTCCATTGACCGCAGTGGAAGAAATCTCCTAGATATTTTGCAAACACTCAAGTATTGTACTGAGAAAAATATTCAAGTCAATTTCTTGTCGCAAGGATTGAGAACGCTTGATGAAGATGGAAAAGAGAACCCCATTGCCAAAATGGTCATAAGCATCCTCGGTGTAATTGCCGAAATGCAACGTGAACAAATCCGTGAGGCTCAGGCACAGGGAATTGCACTTGCCAAGGCTAGGAATGCCTACCACGGGAGAAAACAAAATACGAAGGAAACAACTGCGGATTTCTTGAATAAGACTAAAAACACAAAAGCACTTGAATTATTGAAGAAGGGTTATAAAGGCACGGAGGTTTCAAAAATTATCGGGCTCAGTAAAACAACAGTATCGAAAATAAAAAGACTAGGATTAAATAAATAAAGAGAAAAATGTCACGCATTAAATTCGAAATAGCAATGGACCATGTTGGGCTGGCAAGAGACAGCTTCAAGAAATGGTGCGATGCTGTACGACTTAAAGCGCATGACTATGAATTCAGTAAAAGAAAGTATTTCTTAAAAGGAGAATTTTTTGCCAAAGCAGATGCAAAACTAATACAGCGTTTGATGGATTTACACGGTGAGAATTGGGGCAAGTTTTATGAACACTACAATGACGTTAAAGCATTCCTCAATAATGACAGCAAATCAAACGAAGATATTACTCCTTCTTATACTCCAGTAGATACTGAAGTTCGTGACTTTTTAAATCAGTTAAGAGCATGAGAAGTTTACAGTTAAATGAAGTTGCCCAGAAACTTGGGATAAGAGTGTACTGCAACAAATGTAAAAGCCATTTGACATTAAAAGATATTAATGCAGGAACTCAAAAAAAAGATTGTACACACCCAGCACTAGACCAAAGATACAAGGCAATTGTTTGTTTACGAATTAATGGTGAAAAGAAAAGAAGTTCCTGCTGCTTCAAAACTCGGAATTTGAGTGAAGCAATTGACCTAGCATTCAAATTCAAAATGTATACAAAAGCTAAAGCCAAAGAAACTCATGAACCTGAAATGGTGAAACCCACTCTGTTAGTGGAATGTCTTGCTTGGTTTTTGGAATACAAGAAAAACATTGGGGTCAAAGGACACTTAAGAAAGGAATTGACCGCAAATACTTTTAATGCCTATAAGAACCATATTAACAAATGGAAGAAGGCAACTGAAAATGCTGGTGAAGATTTCAAGACATTAAAGGTTGATAAAATAAGTGATAAAAATGTGAGCGCTACTATTTCACACCTTAGTAAATGGAGTTCTTCTCTACAAAGAAAAGCAATAGGATTCTACAATCAATTCTACAGCTTTTTGAATGAAAACGGCTATAACATTCCTTCACCTTTTAAGGATATTGAAGTAGCGGACGTTCCCTATAAGCATGCGAGAGCACTTACTTTTGATGAATTCACTGCAGTCAAAAAAGCTATGGAGAGCGGCAACTCAAGCGATAAGGAAAAAGGGAAAATTCGATTCTTTCATTGGCTGCCAGATGCATTAACCTTAAATGCCCTTACAGGTAGAAGGCGTGAAGAATTCATGATTGCGAAGTTTTCCGATATTGAATTGATTGATGGTCAACTTCTTGGAGGGTTTATTAAGATGATTGATTACAAATATTCCCGTCAGAATTCACACAAAGTCGGATTTCAAAATAGGATAACAAAAGCTCCCATTTTTCCAGAATTGTATGACTTCCTTATGAAGATGGGGTATGAAAAATACAAGAATACCGACAGATACATTATTGCAGGAGACGAAAAAAAACAGCGTAACACAATGGCTAACAACCTTACTAATGGCTTTGCTTATTACCGCCAAAAGGCAGGTTTTTCTCCAGATGTGCAATTGAATGGTTTGCGAAAGAAATACATCACTAGAATGAGAAACGAGTTCGGAGATAACGCCAACTTCTTCACTGGACATAAGTCTTCCAGGATAGACATGAAGCACTATTACGATGATAAAGAGTTGTTTGATAAGGTGAAGAGTTTTGTGCTTTGGAAGTAAATATATGAATTAATAAATGTGTTATGAAACAAGTAAGAGGACCAACAAATTGAGTTGCCAATGTTCAAATAAATTTGAAGCAAACTACTACAAGAAGTCTTCCTAAGTCTGGAAGCAAAAAATAAAAAGACAAGTGGATTTTAAAAAATGGCTAAGTAGAGCCCTAAAATTCTATTGCCCAATAATTTTAACAAAATCCCACGCTGGGGTATAAAAATCAGCTAAATAGAAAAATGAAAAACTCGCATGGCTTGGAGAATGTATTCTTCCCGCTTATTCACTTTTGCGTATTCAATTAGAGTTTAAACTAACTCAAAAGGAAGCAGACCTTTTACAATGTTTAACCTACACGGATGAGGGATTCGTAAATCTTTTACTTCCAGTTCCAGTAGGTGCTCAAAAAATGAAAGGTCAACTTGGGTTGATTGAAACAGGATTGTTCGATTACATAATAGGTTGTGTGATTCATAAAAGAAACCATGGAAAGCTTCCTCCAGATGATGAAGAAAAAGTAAAACATGCTCATTCGATGTTAAAGAAATTTCTCGGAGAAGAGTATTATCTCATATCCTTTGAACCACAGTAATAATTCTAAATAACAGTGTTGAAATATGAATTTAAAGCAAGAACATAAAATTTCGTTGAGACAAACTTTTGAGAAGTGCATCAAACAAAAGTTTTTTAAGAAAGCCATATCACTTGCCTGTAAATATAAACTTAAAGGTGTATTTGGCACGGCTCAAACTATAAAAGTAAAATACGGTTTATCGAATCTGGAAATCTCAAAACTGCAATGTGTAGAGGTTGACAATCCTCATTTTAAATGTGCCGCTCCAATGAAGTTATACTTGTTGGCACAGGCAGAGCATCTCGCAAACTTACCACATAGTTCTTCTAAAACTTAGAGAGCACTGCTTCAGACTAAAAGGTGAGTTTAATACTCACCTTTTTTTTATTAGATTTCCATCTACTTTTAAGTGAACCCGAATAAATACAACCATTATGAAAACAAATGGAACCGTAAAATTGATAATTGCCTTTCTAGTAATTTGGAACCTGGTGCTAACATACCTTTATTTTGACCAAAGTCAATCCATTAAAATCCTAAAACGAACTGTTTACAATCATATTGAGCCTGAATTAGAAGACAGCGAAAAATCAAATTCATCACGTGAAGCTGAAGCTACAAGAGAGCAACTTTACAAGTAACCTAAAGAGCTTCAAATTAAAAACGAAACGGGCAAAAACATTGTTAAGTTTGTGCACCAGATTCCACTCCATTTTTCAGAGTGGTCCACTCCATTAAAAACCTCCAGAAACGAAAAAACCCTCGAAAGCAATGCTATCAAGGGTTTTCGTTAAGTGGTGCCTCCAGGAATCGAACCAGGGACACAAGGATTTTCAGTCCTTTGCTCTACCAACTGAGCTAAGGCACCAGCCTTATTTGGGGTACAAATATAGTGCTAAATTTTATACCGGCAAGTGTTTTTACGCTTTTTTTGAAAAAGAAATCCATTATCGCACCAAATACTTTTCTTCGTTGTTATTAATTAACTGTAATTGTGGGATTTCGTCCTTGAGCTGAAACTGAAATCCTTCGATCCATTTTTCTTTTAATAGGTCTATGTCTTCTCCGTTGAGGATGTGTTTCTGGAAAAAATAAGAAATATCCTCGTTCAGGTACTTCTCCGTCAACTCTAAAAACAGTTCATCCGTTAAAAGCACATTTTCAGCAACGCATTTCTTCAATAATTCCCGCATCAGGTCGTCCAGTGATTGGGTGTAGTTGCTTTTCAGTAAAATCTGGTTGTCCAGCCAAAAGGCAAAAACAGCTCCCCGGCGGTACGGTACTTTTTCCACGTTTCTGCTTTTCCAGAAATCGTCCTTGATGCTGTAATTCGGAATGTTGCGCTCCGGGTTTTTCCAGTGTTGTTCAATGACTTCTTTGTTGAATGAACTCAACCATTCATCATACGAAATGTCCTTTGCACGTAACCGGTTTTTGTAGGTGTAGTAATCCGTAAATCCTTCACTGAACCAGTAATTCAGTTCTTCGTGCTTGTTGCGGATTCGCTGCCCGATCCAATCGTGCATCAACTCATGGAACAGGATGTATTTGTACGAACCCTGGCTATTGAACGGGTTGTTGGTTGCTATCATCATGAATCCGTTTCGCACGGAAGACCCGGTAATGGAAGAACCTCTGAACAAGCTATCTGCTTGTGTCACGGTCGGAGAAAGGATGAATGTAAAGTAAGGCTGGTTGTAGTCATTCCAGAATTCGCGTTGGGAAAGGATCGCTTTTTCGAGGTTGGAGGACAGAAATTCATCTGTATATCCGTTCAACCAACTTCCTCTTACGGCAAAATAAACCGGTTTTTCTTTTACAGAGAAATTGTAAATCCGGTAATCTCCACCCACGTACAACACATTGTAGAAGCCATTCCACAAATTGTCTTTGATCACCTGTTTTTTCTGTTGTGATGCATACATGTTGTGAATTTTATAATCTTCCGGGAAACCAACCCAGTTAATGGTAGTTGTAATAGCGGGTTCATTGGCACTTTCCGTAAAAGCCTTCGGAACCATGAACAACGATTGTCCCAGCACATAAAAGAAGGTGTCATTTACCCTTGGACGCGAAACAATGTAATAATCCGGTTCTTTGTAATCCTGTTTGATCCGGTAAGTGAACTGTATCTTTTTTCCTTTGGGGTGGTAGACAATCAATTCATCTTTCTCCGGGTTTGTTTGAAAGGAAACAGATGAGTTTTCACTTTCCGGGAGTAGAAGGCTTTTGAACAAACTATCCTGTCCCCATACCTGATTACTGTAGTGAAAAACAGTTGAATCAGTTGCTTTTTTAGCTGTAAAATTTACCTTAACTTTCAATCCGTTGTTGCCCAGTTGTTCGTCATAATATACGTTGTAGCTGATTTTGTTTTGCGAAATTACACCGAAAGGGAGCAACACTAAAAAAAGTAGCATTCTATTCATGATTCATTCTGTTTTATAGAGATAAACATTGTCTTTCCTCAAAATAACTAAAAACAAACGCGTGAATCATGGTTTTTAACGCACATTAACCCAGCATTAACATACGAGTGCTTCCAGATCCTCCCAGAAACCGGGATAACTTTTCCCGACAGCATCTGCCTGTTCAATTGTGAGTTCCACTCTACCTGCAATGGAAGCAATTGCCAAACACATAGCAATGCGATGATCATTGTGAGATGAAACCACCGCCGGTAAAAGCGTTTCAACGCCCTCAATAAACATGGTATCTTCTTCCACCCGGATAGCAACGCCTAATTTGGTAAATTCCTGCTGTAATGCCTTTCCCCGGTTGCTTTCCTTGTTAGCCAAACGGTGAACTCCCTTGATACGGGAAAGTCCCGGTGTAAGTGCCGCATACGTCGTCAAGGCCGGGAATAAATCCGGGCAATCGGTTGCATTAAAGTCCAATGGTTTGCGATCAGTTCCATCAATTTTCAGCCCGTTTTCTGTATTCAGAATCCGGCAACCTGCCAGCATAAATGCATTCAAAATGGCTTTGTCCGCCTGTTTTGATGAAAGCGATAAGCCCTGAACGGAAATTTTCATTCCCAATGCTGCTGCTGTCAGCCAATACGAAGCAGAGCTCCAGTCGCCATCTATGGTATAACTCGCCTCTGTAATTGGCTGTTTTCCTGTAATCTTATAAATTTCTTTCTCCTCTTCTTCGATGTGTACCCCAAAACTTTTCAGGGTATGCAGGGTCATATCGATGTATGGCTTGCTGGTGCTGTTTTCAACCTGTAACAAAGTGGTTCCTTCCGTTTGAGAAAAGGCGATGAGTAATCCGGAAATGTACTGTGAACTTTCACTTCCGTCGACGCTATACGTCCCGGGTTTCAATGGTCCTGAAACCCGAATCGGCAGTTTTTCATTGGTCAACTGAACGTTCACACCCATTTGAGGTAAAAACCGTTCAAAAAACGTTTGATCGCGTCGCACCAGCGATCCTTCACCGGTTAACGTCACTGGTTGTGTTTTTAATGTTGCAACGGGAGTCAGTAAACGCGCGCCCAATCCACTTTCACCACAGTTCAATTCTGAAACGATTGTCTGATCAAAGTTTCCGGCCACAGAAAGTGTTTTTTCATCTATCCGGGTAATAACAGCGCCCAGTTTTTCTGCATTTGCAAGCATTGCCATTTCATCGTTGCTACTCCCCACATTGATAAGAACAGACGTTCTATTTGCCAATGCAGCAATTAATATAGCACGCTGGGAGTCACTTTTGGACGGTGGAATATGAATAATTCCCTGGTATGTTTTGGGTTTTATTGCGTAATTCATTTCAATACAACAATCATTACTTATTCATCACTTTTTCCTGATGGCGAATGGACTCCTGGTGAATCGCATCCATGATTTGCCGGATAAATTTGGCCGAAAGATCATTGTCATCTGCGCTGTTTAAACGGTTATTAATGATTTTTGCCCAATGTTCCTGCTGCAAGATGGTAATGTTATTGGAACGTTTGAATCTTCCGACTTCTTCACTTATTTTCATGCGTTCAGCCAGCAAAAAGAAAATCCGGTCATCCAGTGCTGCCGTCATGGAGCGCATTTTTTCCAATTCAGCCAGCACATCGTGTTGCACATCTTTGGAGCGCAAAACCAGGTTTCGGAGGATTTGTTCCAATCCCTCAGCAGTAACTTGCTGCGCAGCATCCGACCATGCTTCATCAGGACGCGGATGCGTTTCGATCATCAATCCGTCAAAATTTAAGTCCATTGCTTTTTGCGATACTTCCAGCAAGAGCTCTCTGTTTCCGGTAATGTGGCTCGGATCGCAGATAATCGGTAAATCGGGAATCCGTTCTTTCAGGGCAATTGGCAGCTCCCAATTCGGCACATTTCGGTATTTATCGTGTTTGTATACGGAAAATCCTCTGTGAATGGCTACCAAATCTGTAATTCCAGCCTTTTCCATACGTTCGAAAGCACCCAGCCACAATTCCACATCGGGATTCACCGGGTTTTTGATCATAACGGGAATAGAAATTCCTTTCAACGCATCCGCAATTTCCTGCACAGCAAACGGATTGACCGTCGTTCGCGCACCGATCCACAAAATATCGATTCCTGCTTTTAATGCCAGCTCCACATGTGTTTTATTGGCAACTTCTGTCGTTGTAGGCAAACCTGTCATTTTACCGGCAGTAACCAGCCACGGAAGGGCCTCTTCCCCTACACCTTCAAATGAGTCGGGACGGGTACGTGGTTTCCAGATTCCCGCACGCAAGGCATTTGCCAGTCCTCTTCCGGCAATCTGCGTACAGATTTCGATTACCTGCTCTTCTGTTTCAGCACTGCACGGTCCTGCAATTACATACGGACGGGAAGTGCTTATTGTCTCATTTAACTTCATGTATCCAACGATAAAAGCCCCCTGACGGAGGCTAATAACTATTTATTACGTCTATACAAATATACGAAGTTTGAACTACACGAACAGCACGATCAGATCAGTTCATAATCACAAACGGAATTTGGAGGCCTACAGTCATATCTTCCGGTTTCAGAAACAGGTAATACGTTCCCGGAACAAAGAAATCAACCGGGAATTCAAATACTTCTGTTCCCGGGCCGAATATGTGTTTGTCATTGAACAAAATTCGTCCGGTCGGATCACTGATTGTCAGTTGAACATCCCAGTCCTTCTGTACCCATCCCTTCAGCTTTAATGCATTGGAACTGGTATTCGGGTTGGGATACAACACGAAAATATCTTCCAGCGAAGCCGGAGCATCAAGATTGAGGAACACGGTATTGGAATAGGTGAACACACCATCAAAATCAAGTTGTTTGAATCGGTAATACTGTCCTGTTGATGACAAATTCGGGTCAACAAATTCGTACTCCAAACGGGAAGATGAGCTGCCTGCTCCGTTCAACCAACCGATGGTTTCCCATACCTGCCCGTCATAGGTTTTCTGAAGTTCAAATCCCATGTTGTTCCGCTCCGTGTAAGTCTCCCAATAGAGCCTCCCCTTGCCATCAATAATTTCCCCAAACAATGGTGAAGCTTCGATTGCGAGGGCAATGATGGCACAATCGGGATTGTCTGACGTAAAATTTCTGCTGGAATGCCCGCTTCCTCCGTTAGGGGATTCTGTAAATTGCGCACACGTATATGGATTTACATAATCGGTTGTGTTCTGCCCGGAATAGTCCCCTCCAATAAACATACTGCAAACAGACAGTGCCGGTTCGCTGGTAAAATGTCCGGAACTGGAATCTCCGACAAACATGTTACAATTTCCCCCACTTGGATTGTGTTCAGCCACATAGCCGGAATTGGAATCTCCCAGAAACGAGTTACAGCCTGCGTTGTAAAAATCCAGTGTATCGTGTCCGCTCCCCTGTCCTCCTTCAAATTGGGCGGTAACAGACTGGCTGATAATCAATAAGACAACAGCTGTAACACATTGTGTGTAAAATGATTTCCTCATTTTTCAGGATGCTTTACAGAGAATTGATTAACGAACTCCGCGTCCGCCAATACTACTGATACGTCTTCCGTCTATGTACGCTCCGTTTGACCGGTTAGATATTTGCAATGCTGTCGCTGCTTCTACCCATGCTCCTCCTTTGATCGCTCTTCCTACAACAGAATTTGTAGCACCAATAGACGCTGTCGGGGAAGGCCAACCGGGTACATCTGCGAATCCGGGATTCGGAGAGAGGGAAATTTCACCATCTCCGAGCGCTCCTTCAAATGCAACACCAGTAGCATGTGATACCGAAACGGCTTGTTCCCAAACATTTCCACTCAATTCCATCACTCCATAATAACCTGCTGCTGCTTGCAAACGATTGGTTCCGGGCTTAGCTGCAAAACCACATCGCGCCGGCCCCAAAATAAGGTTATTATTAAAGTTTGCCAAGCCACTTCCTGCCGTGATTACTGTAGAACTGTTTTCTGTGGCCGTACCATCTGCCACAAACGTATTGGCATCCGTGATCAAATCTGTACCCCATGCATATTCTCCGGCAACCGGGGCAACAGGCCCCCTGGCAATTTTTTCAAATTCCAATTCTGTCATCGGACGCAATGCAGACCAATCCAGGTATGCCAGTAAATCTGTCCAGGAAAGCAATGCCATTGCACGATGAGGAGCTCCTGCTACATTCACAGGCCACGTTCCTGTAATAGCCATGCGATTAGCACCATTTACAATCTGTCTTGCTGCTCCCTGATCGGATAATAAGGTATTGACAAAATCAACGTATTGTCCCTGAGAAATTTCGTATTTCATACAATAAATCTCTTTGAAACCTTTCGGATAATTCGCTGGCAAATTTAACGGAACGGGTGTCGTGGAGTACAAATTAGTTGCTCCTGTACCTGCAGTAATTGCATCTTCAGATGTAATCGGAAACGGATTGGATGTAGATCCTGCTTTCAATGTACTGGCAGCAGCTCCGTCTCCCACCTGGAATGCTCCTTGCGGAATTTGTACCATTTCAATTCCGAAGACTTTAAAATCGTATTGTCCGTTCGTAACCCCCTGCATTCTCAATGAGACAGTGACACCGGAAACATTTCCTGCACCTGCAGCACTTCTTCGGACAAATACTCCTTTTGAAGACGTAGAACCGTCCCGTCCGTCAATGTAAATTTCCAATGGAGAAGCAGTACTGTGACTGGCAGTTGTTGGGTTGAGGTTGACATGCGACCATTGCAGAGAAGCGCAATCTCTCTTTTTTACAAAGAGCCAGACTGCATCGTGGTTGTACGGAGCGTTGTTGGTTCTCCAACTGTTCTCCCAGCTCACACTAAAAGTTAATGTAGAATCATTTGTAAGTGTAACACTGCTGATGATTAAATTGTTTGAAAAGCTAAAGTTTGACATACCAAATGCCAACAATGCACTCAGTGCATAAGTGATTAGTTTTGCGTTCATTTTCGAGTTGTTTTCCTTTTAATTAGACTGCTTCAAAATTAACATTCGGGTAATATTACGCAACTATTTTGTACACTTTTTTAAGGATTATTACCCAGGTAACTGATTATCAAATCATTTAATTTAAATGAAATTTATTCGGGTGTTTAACCATTGAAAAAAACGAGTTTTGTCCCTGGTTATTTCAGCCAGGGAAGTGAAATTAAAAAGTGATGACTGTGTATTATTTTTTTGACGTTCCTACAAAGTCTTTGAGGTAAAACGGTTCAAAGTAGGCAACATCTTCCAATTGGTGATTCCTGAATTTTTCGTACGCCGGAATAACGTGTCCTGCTGCAGAGGATTTTATGGCTGTGTCAACTATAATTTTTCTGTTTTTCCAGATTTCCTGCATTTTGTAAGAACCATCTCCCACGGCAATAAACGGCTCAAACTCCCGGTAAGCGTTTTCATCCAGAATATCTGCGGAAACGGGTTTGCTAAGTGTCAGATCAGGTCTGTAGATGGATGAAAACACCTCCATTCTCCGGGCATCAATCATTGCACATATCGTTGTATCAGGGTGAGTTTCCTTTGCAAGAACAGCCAGGTTATACAGCGCGTCAATTGCAATCAGGGGAATGTTCAACGCATAGCACAATCCTTTTGCTGTGGAGACTCCGATTCGCAACCCTGTATAGGATCCGGGTCCGGCTGTTACTGAAACAGCTGTTAGCTGTCGCGGGGTAATTTCCGCTTGCTGTAAAACGGCTTCTATAAATAGGGTAATGACCTCACCATGCACGTATTCAGATTCCCCCGTTTCTTTCAGTGCTACCAATTTCCCGTTATTCGATAAGGCAACCGAACACACTTTTGTAGCTGTTTCAAGATGTAAAATGTAACAATCCATCAATCGATGATTTCCAGTTTAAATCCGACACCGTGGATGTTGCTGATCGAGATTCGTTCATCTTCTTTAAAATACTTCCGCAGTTTAGTAATAAATACATCCAGGCTTCTTCCCACGAAATAGTCATCCTGCCCCCAAACGGCATTCAGGATCATTTCTCTGGAAACCACCTGGTTTTTAAACTTGGTAAGGATTCTTAAAATATGTGCTTCCTTTTTAGTCAGCGATTTGACCGTGTTCTCGCGTGTAAGGGTATAATTTTCCGAATCAAATTTATAACTACCCACCTCTACAACTTTTTCCTCTTCCTCCTCTACGTGAATGTTTACCCGTTTCAAAAGGGCAATTACACGCAATTGGAGTTCTTCCACAGAAAACGGCTTCGTCAGGTAATCATCACCCCCTGCTTTGAACCCCTCGATTTTATCTTCGGTCATTGATTTGGCAGTCAGGAATAAAATAGGGATTTCCCGGTTAATTTTGCGTACCTCGCGCGCCAGTGTAAATCCATCTTTTTTCGGCATCATGACATCAAAAATGCACAGATGAAATGCCTCCTCATTGAAGCGTTTGAATCCTTCTGCTCCATCGGTACACAAGGTCACATGATAGCCATCGCGTTTCAGCTGATCAGAAACGACAAACCCGAGGCTCGTATCGTCTTCAACCAATAATATTTTTGGTGTCATAGAATTATACTTTGTGCTAAATTAATAGTTTATTGATGTGCGTCAATGAATTTAAGTAAAAATTAAACCTTTTGAAAAGCGCATAAAAAAACAAGAGCTCCAGATGGGCATCCGGAGCTCTTGTCACACTAATCAACCTAACCTACTACTACTTGACACAAAGGTATGACAAAAAACTATTCTTGCAACACTTCTGAATTAAAATTTAAAAAGGGGTTCTATTAGGAAATTAATAGTTGTTCATTTAGTGTTAATACTATAAAACCTTAAAATAAAACTACTAAACGGTTTATTATATATGGGACACGTGGCAAAAAATTCTTCTAAAGAATGGAAACTATCATTTAGGATTCCAATATTATTATTCTTTTTGGATTAAATTTGTATGAATTCTAAGTTAACTTGGTTCTATTATGAAGATTTTAATAATTGATGACGAAGATGACATTCGCGAAATTCTTAAATACAATTTAAGTAAGGAGGGGTATGAAACATTTGATGCGAACAATGGTGAAAGTGGCTTGAAAAAGTGCATAGAGATCAATCCTGATCTGGTGTTGCTCGACATCATGATGCCCGGAATGGATGGAATTGAGGTCTGTGAAACCATCCGAAAGACGCCCGGGTTGGAAAATGTACTGATTTGTTTTCTGACTGCGCGGGGGGAAGATTACAGTCAGATTGCCGGGTTGGATGCTGGTGCGGATGATTTTGTTGCCAAACCCATCAAACCCAAAGTATTGATCTCCCGTATCAATGCGATTCTGAGAAGGAAATCCGGAGAATCCAAATCCTATTCGGAAGGGTTAGTTATCAACCGGGAACGGTACCACGTGGAACTAAACGGGCAAGTAATTCAATTGCCGAGAAAAGAATTTGAATTGTTGGCACTGCTGGCATCAAAGCCCGGAACCGTATTTGAACGGGAAGTCATTCTTGATTCTGTATGGGGTTCGGAAATTGTCGTGGGCGACAGAACCATTGATGTGCATATTCGAAAACTACGGGAGAAAATCGGTTCCGATTACATTGTTACGATCAAAGGAATCGGTTATAAATACCAGGAAAAAGAATAATACCTCACTTCAGTACACAATTTACCCACCTGTCATTGAAGGTAGAAAAAATAGTTGTAGCTTTGAGTACTTCGAATCACGTGTTTGTGTCGCTGATTGCAGGACAGGAACAAGAACAAAATGATTAACAGAATGAAATACAGCTTATTCAGCATCTTCCTGATTGCTTTAATTGCATCGTGCTCCAATAACAAAAACGCAAACATACCTGTTGAACCGACAGCAGCAAATATTGACAGTTTGTTGAATCTATACCCTGACAGTGTGTCTTTGCTCCTCTTCAGAGGAAACAATGCCCTGAATGAATACCGGTTTTACGATGCACTTTCCGACGGTGCCCGCGCTTTTCGTTTGGACAGTATGAATACAAATGTTCGTATGTTATACGGACAAGCGCTGAATAATAAAGCCAACCGAAGTATTGAAGAAGTAAGTGCCGCACAACGCCACTTTAATTATGTTGTGTTCAAAGAGCCAAAAAATACAGATGCCCTGATCGCACTGGCGACCACCTACCGTTATTTACAGGATGCGGACAATGCGTTTAAATATGTCAATCAGGCATTGAAAATAGACAAGAAGAAGCGCGAGGCATATGCCCTGAAAGGATCCATTTATATGGACATGAAGAATTATGAGCTGGCCAAATCATCTTATGAAACAGCTGTGCAACAAGATCCTGGTTTTTATGAAGCTTATTTTCACCTGGCGGTGATTTACCACCACGAACAAAATCCGATTTGTATTGAGTACTATCAAACTGCTTATGAATTGAACCCAACCGATCCGGAGTTTTTGTATTCATACGCATTTGCAACCGAGTTTTTCGGCAAAAATGAAGAAGCGAAAGTATTGTACCGAAAACTTGCGGAAGACAATGAAAGGTATTACAAGGCAAGAGGACTTTTTCACCTGGGACATATCAAACAACGCGTAGAGAATCAAATAGACAGCGCGCTTTATTTTTATTCACAGGCCATTAATAATCAGAAAGACTATGTAGAAGCGTATCACAACAGAGGTATGTGCTACGAGTTGAAAGGCAATATTACAAGTGCGAAGCAGGAATACCTGGAAGCCTTGAAATACGATGAAGAGTTTCAGCTTTCCATTGACGCGTTTAATCGATTAAACCGTTAGTATCATCCGGCTACACATGCAGGAAAGACAGCTATACATCCAGATCTTTTCCAATTTACTCATTCCCGTCTTAGGGTTTTGGTTATGGGGCTGGAGCCTGTATTTCATTGTGTTATTCTACATCCTGGACATTCTGTCTTCTGAAGTCGTTGTGTACCTCAAATCAAAAAAGATCAGGGAAGCCGGGAAAAAAGAAACGGTGAAAAGTCCTGTGAACACCTACAAAATCATCTCCGGGTTATTTCTCGTGGCAACAATTGCATTTATTCAACTGGGAATTATGCTGATTCATCCCGAAATACGTCTGCAGGATGAAATCCGATCGTTTTTAACGTATAAAGAAATGGGCATTCAACAAGGGTTTTTACTGATTCCACTTGTTGTTCTGATGGCTTTTTCTTCCTATAAAATAGAATTTCTTGTTCCGAAAGTATACCTGCGTGAGGAGCAAAGAAGCTTGTGGAAATTTCACCTGAAAGAACGGTTTTTACTGATCACATTTTGTGCGATTCTTACTTTTATCGCCACCGGATTTCAATTTCAGGAATGGGTTATCCTGACAGTCATTCTGGCGGTTACCAGCGGATATACGTATCTTCAGGGAAAGGAGCGTATCAGGCAATTTACTGCATGAACGCACAATTATTCGGATTCCCTAAACGGAACGTCAATGTGACTCCGAAAAACGCATACCAGTCTTTTGTAGCGGCTGTTCCCCGTTTTCCATAACGGGAACCATCCAGGCTTCTGTTGGAAAGTGTAGCGGCCAACGGTCCGCTTGTAGCTGCCAGTTCAACGGGATCTACGTACGCATCTGCCCCGACATCATCCAGGTAATCCGTAAATGTTTTTCGAATACCGTATTCCAATCCGATCGAAGCGCGTTTTCCCAAGGACAATTTCACACCTAACCCCAATGGAATTGCTACCTGGAATAAGTTGTAATGGCCTCTTGTTCCCAAAGCTGTCCCTTGCCCTTCCGTACCCAATGGCTGAAGAAAAATCCATTCTCCGTTGTGCTGCGTTTTAGGGTTCATCCGGAAAACGGCAAGTTCTGCCAGGAAATAAGCAGTTCCTCTGTATTTTTTACTCCCCAGTTGAAACGGCATGTAGTGAAATTCAACACCTGCCCCCAATTCAAAAATATCGGATTTAAAGTTCAGATTCCGGTTGGAAAGCAACGGATCTTTTGACCATTTGTCATCTCCGACTACATTTCCATATGAAAAATTAACCCTGAATGACAGTCGGGAATGAATATTGTACCGGTAAAACAAACTTCCTGCGGGTTGGGTTCCCTTAAAATGACCAAACCGGTTCAAATCGCCGATGTAGTAGGAACCTCCAAGCATCACACCGATTTCAGACCGCGACAATGCCGTGTGAAACTGAGCATTCAATCCCAGCGATGCACCGATAAAAACGAGTAATAAAAAGGTGTTTTTTAACTTCATTTCCTGAAAAAGAACGGAAAAATAGGGAAAATATTTCACACAACCTGAATGATTGCAGAATATAGGTTTAGTTGTAAAGGATGGTCGGTATGATTTTCTTCCCGTTCACTTTGAGAACGGGAGGAAAATCTGAATTACAATGAATATGTTCCGTCCGCAATCAGTTTCTGAGCAATCAATTGACGGTTTTCTTTCGGGTTAATGTTTTCCAACTTGGTAAAGCGTTTTAATCCCATCAGCATCATTTTTAACTCATCTCCTTCTGCAAAAGAATTCAGCACGTCTTTGGCCAGCTTATTGATTTTATCCGCCGCATCGTAGAAGTATGTTTTTACAATAGCAATCTGGATCGCTGCTGCATCCTCTCCTTTTGCTTCAATGAGTTTCTGAACACGCAACAACGCCGATTCCGCTTCGTATACAATAATCGCAATGTCTGCAATTCCCATCAATACTTCCTGTTCTTTTGACAGGGTATTCATCAGTTTCTGAACAGCCGAACCTGCCGCCATCAGGATCACTTTTTTAAATCCTTTCAATGCTGCTTGTTCTGCACCCAATGTCCCTTGTGGTGCTTCTTCGAATTCAGGAATGCTCATCAATTCGTTGGCAACCGCCATTGCAGGTCCCATTAAATCCAGTTCACCCTTCATTGCACGGCGCAGCACCATTTCTACAATCAACATCCGGTTGATTTCATTTGTTCCTTCAAAAATACGGTTGATGCGGGAATCCCGGTAAGCACGTTCTACACTTGATTCGGCAGAATATCCCATTCCTCCGAAGATTTGAACTGCTTCGTCCACCACATAATCCAGTGTTTCTGAGCCTGCCACCTTTAAAATGGCACATTCAGGAGCAAATAACTCAATTCCTTTCAATGTTGCTGTTCCTTTGTCCAACCCTTCCGCAACGTATGCTTCAATTGCATCATCAATGTTTTGTCCCGCACGGTACAATGCAGATTCTGTTACAAATGTACGGATTGCCTGTTCTGCAATTTTATAGCGGATTGCTCCATATTTTGAGATCGGTCTTCCGAATTGCTCCCGCTCATTGGCATAACGAATGGAGTCCCCGATCGCATCTTTCGCACCACCGACAACACCTGCTCCCAGCTTGATACGTCCGATGTTGAGAATGTTCAATGCGATTTTAAATCCGTTTTCACGCTCAGAGAGCATGTTTTCTACAGGAACTTTTACATTGTTAAAAAACACCTGACGTGTCGAAGAGCCTTTGATCCCCATTTTCTTTTCTTCCGGGTTCAGTGAAATCCCCTCGGAATCTGCCTCCACCAAAAAGGCTGTCAGCTTCGCATCATCGTCGATTTTAGCAAAAACGGTAAACAAATTGGCAAAACCACCGTTGGTAATCCACATTTTCTGGCCGTTGAGAATGTAATATTTCCCGTCCTCGCTCAATACAGCTTTTGTTTTCCCCGAATTGGCATCCGAACCGGATCCCGGCTCTGTCAAACAGTAAGCAGCTTTCCATTCCCCTGTTGCCAGCTTCCCACTGTATTTCGCCTTTTGTTCTTCTGTTCCGTAGTACAGTAAAGGTAACGAACCAATACCAGTATGTGCTCCGTAAGCTACCGAAAAGGAATACCCTTTCCCCAGGTGCTCCGTCGCCAGCAATGATGTTTTGAAGTCAACTCCCATTCCGTTGTACTGCTCAGGAACAGAAAGTCCCAACAATCCCAGTTCTCCTGCCTTTTCAAGCAAAGAAACCATCAGACCCTCTTCCATTTTGTCCACACGATCCAACACAGGTGTTACTTCCTGCGCAATGAAATCATCACACATCTGCGCGATCATTCGTTGCTCTTCCGTCCATTCTTCGGGAGTGAAAATTTCATGTGGCAGCGTGTCTTTAATGATAAACTCACCACCTTTAATTGCATTTTTTGTTGACATATATTTAGAATTTGTAATTATCGTTTGGATAAAGATAAAAAAATATTTTAACTATTATGCATGCATATCAATTTTTTATGAATTAATTTACTTTTATATTCCATGTATGTTCTTTGTCATTGATATACGGACAACTCAACGGGGATACAGTTGAACAGAATGGAAACGGATGATTGCAAAAACAGTATGGTAACTTGTTTCTGATAAAAAGTGTGTAAATGAAGTGGAAAAAGAGATGTTGTTTTTAATACGACGTTGCCAGCGACAGCAAATAAAAAAACCATCAAAAAAGCAGTAGTAAGTTAACTTGATTGATGGTTCTTAGACTGTAAGTATATGTTGCTGTTCACTACCTACATGATATAAAATCATAGCGATAATACAAAATTAAACGAAAACATACCTCAAAAAACGCAACTGATTGATTTTAACTCATTAAAAATCGCAACTCAAAATCAAACAAACAAAAACAACCTTAAAACCAGTAATTTAATAAAAAATATTTTTGATAAAAAAACAATAAATACCGTTGAAAATGGTCGTATGATCGACAAAAAGAGATGCATTCAATTTTAAAATTGCGATAATCACAACTAATCATTTTTATTTACTACCTGTTGACCATCAGTGTGTTTGATTTTCACTTTCAAAAACGACTTTTTTCCGGTAACGTTCAATCATCTGCATGATCTCTGTAAAGTAACGATCCCGCGTCTTGCTGTTTGTAAGGCTGATTTTTGAAGAGGCAGAGATCATCTGCCCCAGTAGCTTATATGTGTCTTTGACATAATACTGATTGGTCGTATGGATGGGGTTCAGGAAGTTTTGTGTGAGAAACAATCCTTCTCCTTTTTCCGTTGTGTAATAAAACATTGCCGTAGCATTCAGTATTTCGTTGTAATAAACTTCCAGTTGGTTTTCTTCCGAAGGCACCGGCTTTTTTCCATACTCATACTTGATCCCATTTCTGGCTTGTTCCTTCAGGTGTTTGACCAGGTGAATCATGTCGTTGTATAATTCCACCGCAACACTGTTGTCTATTTCATTGGATGTATAATAGTAGTAGATTTCCCGTACGAATCCTTTTAACATATCCGGGTCGTACAATTCTTTTGAGGGTACTTTATGGTACAGTTTGAGAATTTCATAGCTTGTTTGCATCAGGCGCATTGAAAAATAAAAATCTTCATAGTTTACATTCTTCAATGCATCCAATCGCATTTGTTTTTTGATCCAGAAAAACAGTTTTGCTTTCAGCAGATTGGGGAAATTGAATATCGGGAAAAACGGCGTATTGTTGACCGTCAGAATCATTCTCGGCGTCCCTTGCTTATGCAGCAGTTCCAGGTTTTGGCGGATACGGTCAAAGTAGGCTTCCAGGCTGAACCCTTCTTCCATGATCGGATTGTAATAAAACAAGGCAGCAGGCTCTTCTTTTCCCAGCAATGCGTCTATTGATATCCCCAACTGTTCTTTGATCTTGTGCAAATCATCCAGGGTCACATCCGTTTCCATACGGTATCTCCGATAAACGGCATCTTTACTGATTCCCAAAACCTCGGGCATAACACTTCCGATTGTCTGTCCTTTTCGCTCAAGTTCTTGCTGGATTTTTTGAAATAGTTTATGTTGTAATTCTCGTTTCTTCGACATTCGTTAGAGTTAATTCCTTGGCTAAAATACAAATCTTACTCCTACGGTTTTTTTACGTTTTTACACGTTTTTTTACCACATATGACAAAAATGCTGTTGTTTTTAATCGTTCGGTAAATCACACGCTGCTTTATTTACAACTGTTGGCGGAACAATTTTTTATATGAATCTTCGAATGAAGATGTATAATCGTAGTATAAAAAGCCACCGTGTATCATCAACCGGTTCGGAAATGAATTGTAATGTACCCTGATTGATTTTACAGGACTAAAATCTGTTTTCGACAGCTCTGTAACATACAAATGTCCATTGACCGAAAAGGTCGTGTAAAATGTTTCTGTGGCACCGTCATACAACAGCTCTTTTCTCCACCCCTGCTGTTTGTGATAGGAAATCGGCTGTGTGACAGGTTTGTCCAATGCATTTGAATTAAAATGAACCAGCAGGTCATTGTAATGATCAAAAATACAGACTTCATTTTCCCGTGTAAATAGCGGAATATAGTCCGGTCTGGAAATGACAAATGTATAAAACATCAGGTCCTGAAACTTATCCCTGCTTGCGGAGAGTTGCACAGTATTTATTTCCTGCATCTGGGCATTGAAGCTATACCCGTCCTGTTGGATTTGTTTCCTCCAGTCATCAGCAACCAGCACCTGGATGGAGTCTTCTGCACGGTAAACAATTGTTGGCGAATGATTTTGTTTATCAATCGCATTAAAGATGACGGTTTGATTGGAATTGGAAAAGAACTTGTAAAACAAGTGATTTTTTGTTTCTCCCAGACAATTCGCATAATAATCATAAAAGAAGGAAATCGGATTGGGTTCATAAACACCGATTCCATCTGCATGTTCATCTACCCTGTATATGCTGTCTGCTGATATAATTTGTAAATCACCCAGACAATCCCGGTGTAACCGTTCAGGTTTAAACGACAGCAAAACGGTCGATTCCATTTCTAATGCTTCATCCAGTCGCGAAAGAAAATATTTCTTTTGTCCTTTTAACAGTAAAAACGTTCCTTTTTCGTCAACATGAAAATCCAGTAAATGAATATTGGGCTGTTTAAAAACAGTCTGCCCCGTCGCATTGATGGTGACTTCCGGAATGTATCTGATTTCTTTTAAAAACGTAGAATCTTCCTGTGTAAAGGTATAATTCGTCAGCAAGCAGACGACAATAGTAATAGTAAATCGGTTCATAGGCATTGACTTTCATTGAAAGATACGATTTTAAATGATAATCATGAAACTATTATTTAAACTGCCGGATAAATTGATTGTCTGGTCTGTTTTTTGTTTCTTACTGCTTTTGATAACATTTTTGTGTTCGTTTCGTTAAATACTGTATATGCGCATTCTTTCATTTTTATTCGGATTTATCGGTTTGTCTTTTTCGGTTTCGGGACAAATGGTATTCAACACGCTCAAGCATAACTTCGGAGAACTGGAGAGTTATGACAACCGGTTTGTAGATATTACCATCACAAATCAAGGAGTCAGGGACGGGTATATTCTCAGCGTGCGGAAACCCAGTGAAGTAATTTACATTCAAAACCGTGCTTTTGTACAAAAAGACAGTTCCCTTACACTCCGTTTCCAGGTCAATCCGCAGGAAAAAGGAAAATTCTCCTATACTGTTGATATCTATACCAGCGACAAAGGGGATCCTCATAAACTGGTATTGAGCGGCAACTTACTGGAGATGGAAACAACCAGTCGCAGCAATTTAACCGCCTGCCCTGATTTTAACACGCATCCGGCCGGAAGAAAACCAAATCAATTTGATCTGACCGTTATTACAATTGATGCTTCTACGCGGGAAGAACTGGGGAAAAGTAAAGTCAGTATGATCCAGGACGGATTTGCAGTCTGGACGGATGTAACGGACAAGAGCGGACGCATCAAAAAACAGGGAACAATTGGTTTAGCATACTTTTATGCCCGGCATGACGGGTATCTGCCCGAAGAAAAAGGTGCATTTGTCAACAATGAACGCAATAAAGTGGTCATTGAATTGCAGAAAGATCCTTCCAATGTAATTGTACCTGAACCGGAAATCGTGCAACAGCCACCTGCACCCGAAATTGAAATTGATGTAACGGAAACAACACCACCTGTTGTGACGGAAACAACTCCTGTTCCCCCGTCTGATACGGAGACCGTTGTTTCTATAGAAGAACTGGACAATGACAACTTTGATCCTTCGTTCTTCGCACCGGTAAACCTGGTATTTGTCCTGGACATTTCTTCATCCATGAACCAGGGTGATAAAATGGAACTCATGAAGTACTCGCTGAATCAACTTTCTGAAATGATCCGCCAGCAAGATCACATTGCGATTGTAACCTATGCTTCCAGGGCAAATGTATTACTCGCACCGACTTCGGGACAGGATAAAGCAGCTGTACGGGAGCAGGTAAAAGGACTGAGACCTTCCGGTATGACTGCCGGAGGGGATGGGATCAAACTGGGGTTTGAACAAGCAGAAGCCGGGTTTATAACCGGTGGGATCAACCACGTTTTTGTCATCACGGACGGTGCATTCAATCACAATAACTATGATTACAAAAAACTCATCAAAAAGTACGCGAAGAAGAACATTCAGCTTTCTGTTGTCGGTGTACTCAACGACGCAAAATCGGAAGTATCAATGCGTGAAGTAGCCCAATTGGGAGAAGGTCAGTACATTCCTGTATTCAAATTGCTGGATGCCGAACAGAACATTCGACAGGCGGTACGAAAAATGGCATTTAAGAAATAAAACTACCGTTCGGTCACGGACATAAAAAAATCCCGTAAATTGTTCGTTTACGGGACTTAGCTATTAATCGAAAATAAACAAGAGTACCCCTACTCCTGCAAAATCTTAGTTCAATTTTGACTGCCGAAGCATTTTCTACTTGCAAATGTGTAGTTAAATCCTGAATTTTATAAACTAAAATAAAAAATCATTACGATATCCAATTTAATTTCATTGGCATAAATTTTGAATTTAACCGCTGGTTATCAATATTTTTTGTAAAACAAAAATACAATGTCCAAATCATCATCCGACCATTTAATTGAGCTGATTCACTCCCTTTCCAAGGCTGAAAAGCGCAATTTTAAGTTGTATGCAAAGCGCAATTCGTCCCAGGAAGACCTCAAATTTATTTTGTTGTTTGACTACATTGACAAGAGTTCCTGTTATTCTGACGCCGAAGCACTGGCTAAAATCCCGGAAATCAAAAAGGAACAGCTCTCCAATATAAAGGCACATTTGTACAAGCAACTTCTTGCCGGTCTGCGAATTTTGAATACCACCAAGTATACACAGATAGAAATCCGAGAATACATTGATTACGCGGTAATCCTGCTCAACAAAGGATTCTATCATCAGGCATTGAAACAATTAGAAAAAGCCGGTCAGCTGGCAAAAAACGGGGGGTACAACATCCTGGCATTGGAGGTCGTCGAGCTGGAAAAAATCATTGAATCTCAGTTTATCACCAAAACCCTCAGTCAACGGGCTGATTACCTGACCAATCAAAGTTCTTCCAAGGAAGAGCAGGTTTCATACTCGGTTTTTTTTTCCAACTTATCCCTGCAACTGCATGCACTGTACCTGAAAGTCGGGTTTGTTCGCGATGAAAAGGAAAACCTGTTTGTCCAGCAATTTTTCCAATCCAAGATGATTGCGTTTAAAATACAAGACCTGGGTTTTGAGGGAAGAATTTACTATTACAATGCAATGGTGAGTTACAATCATATCATACAGGATTTTGTAATGTGTTATAAATATGCCCGTCAATGGGTTGATTTGTTTTATGAAAATCCTGAATACATTGATTCCCGAAAAGAAATTTTCCTCCGGGCACAGCACAACCTGTTAGGTGCATTGTTTCATTTGAGGGATTACAAACGCTTCAAAGAGGTTTTTGCAAAATACGATTCTGAAAAGGACATCATGAAGGGGAAAGAAAACATCGAACAGGTGTATTTGCTGTACCTGCACATGAACCGTATCAACCAGTATTATTTCGAGGGAAATTTTGACGAAGGTATAAAAATCGTTCCGGAAATACTCTCATTCATTGAACGTTATCAATCTAAGATGGATGAGCACCAGATTGTTGTTCTCAATTACAAAATTGCATGTCTTTACTTCGGATCGGGCGATAATAAAACAACGATTCGCTACCTGAACAAGGTCATACAGTTCAAAGATTCCAGCTTGCGGGAGGATATTCAATGTTTTGCACGGATTCTCAATTTGATTTCACATTTTGAGCTGGGAAATAATGAGTTGGTGGAATACCAGGTAAAAAGCGTTTACCGGTTCCTGATCAAGATGGGAGAGCTGCACGGGGTGCAAAAAGAAATCTTTTTCTTCCTGCGTCAACTTCCGTTTTCTTCGCTCACGGATGTACGTAAAGCCTTTAAGGTATTGCATCGAAAATTGGTAAAACTGGCGCAGGATCCGTATGAAAAGCGTGCGTTTCTCTACCTGGATATCATTTCCTGGCTGGAGTGTAAATTAGGAAACCGAACGGTTCAGGAAGTGATTCGCGAAAAGTTTGAGAAAGAGATACAAACGGGAAGCAAGTTGTATTTCCCGAAAGAAGAAGGGGTCTGATTTCCGGTTACAGTTTTAAATTGGCCGACACACCGGCATAATTTACGATGGCTGTTTTCACTTCCTTCGATGCTTTACTTTGATTGGCCTTGATAAACGCCGCATCTTCTTTAATATTGGCTGTATATTTCAATATTTTCGGGGCGTTTTCCTGGATCATTAGTCGCAAAAAGCGGTACTCAACGTTAGCAGAATTGGACTGAATTGCTGCTTCCAGCAATGTTTTTCCTTCTTTAAATTTCTTCAGTTTATCTCCGGCTGTCTTTTGATACTCGGCACTCTTCATCATAATTGTTCCATAATAAGCCTGCTGATCTTCACTCGCCGTTGCCGCGGCTATTTTTTTCTCCAACGCAACGATGTTGGCCTGCTCTCCCGCTTCCAGTGTCTTGAAAAATTCCGCCTTGGAAAATGTTGTTGCCACAAGTGCCAGCAGTGATAAAAAGTGTATCATTTTTAATTGTTTAAATGGATAACAAACTACACGCCCAAATTTAATCTTCAAAAATCAGCTGAAACAATTGTTTTCGCTGCTCTTTCATCTCCAAAATTACTTCTTTCTTGTTCATCAACAGGAAAATATAGTTCAATTTGTAGGAAATATGTTGCATGTATTTGCTGAAACTGTATGCAAAGAATCCCAGAACCGGCATCAAAACACAATACACGACCAGCAGCCAGAGTTCCGGTTGAAACAGTTGATAGAACAGTATGGCAAAAAAAGCATAATTAAGCGGGTAAATAATCAAGCCGATAAGGATCGCAAGTGGTGCGTAAAACTCCTTGCTTTTGGTAATTTTCGGGATAATAAAGTCCGTGAATTTGAAAGGAAGTATGTTGTGAATCAATCCGAACAGGTACACTGGAAACCCGATAATCAACCCGATAAAGGAGGTAATGATTTGCCGGATAAACATCGAAGAACGCAATCCCCTGTCAAGAAAATCATTTTTTATTTCCAGTTTTTGTGTCTTCCAGTTCAGATTCCAGAGCAATTGTTGAATCTGCTCTACTTTTTTAGGCTTTTCAAGGGTAAGTACTTCGATTCTGTCACGGATTTTCTTCATGAAGCCGACTTCCGATTCCACATCAGAAGCATTGTGTAAATACCTGGACTTCAAAGCATCGCTCAATGCCGTAACCAGTGCTTCCTGTTCCTTATTTTGTGTTGTAACGAGTACTCCTTCCAGCAATTTTCGAAATTCCTCGGTTAATTTTCGTGCTGCAGAAGACTGATTTTCCCTGAACTCTTCCAGGTAGTGAGTAACTCCGATTCCGTTTCCGAAATTTACCATAATGGAACTTCTGAATTTTTCTCCCTGGGTGTACATGAGCCCCACGGGTACAACCTTCAGGTTTAATGTTCCGTTTCCTCTGAGTTCGGACTCCAGAGCAATTCTGGCAGCTCCTGATTTCAATTGTCTTAGCAATAACTCCATCTGGCTGTTTCCTTCCGGGAAAATAACCAGGGTTTTCCCTTCCGCCAATAAGCGGTAACACTCTTCCAGGGTGGAAGAATTATCAACGCCTTGCGTTTTAGCCTCCGTAGCGCGGTTAACAGGAATCATGTTCAACGATCTGAGAATCCGCATTTTTAACTTATTGTTGAAAAATGTGGCTTTTGTCATGTAATAGATCGGACGGGGAGAAATAATTCCGATCAACAGTGCATCCACAAGAGTATTGGGATGATTGGCAATGATAATCATCGGCCCCGTATGCTCCAGGTAGCGCTCATTCCTTACCTTAATCTCTGAGTAATAAAGATTAATCCCAATGCGCATTAATACTTTAAGAATGCGGTAAAGCATAGTGTTTTTTTAATTTCTTCAAAATTTTCCCGCTATCGCAATTTTATCTGCCCCGTTCTGTTCCCCAGGGAGTCAATCAAATAGCCTTGTGGTTCAATGTTATTATTTTTCCAGTACGATTCAATGATCTGTTTTTTATCCGGGGAAGTAATGATGAACTTCCCTTCGCGTTTTCCTTTTACCCAGGTACCTTCTGACAACTGTCCGTCTTTCATATAAAATCGTCCCTTTCCTTCGATGGTATCATTTATCCAGGTTCCCTCAAATTTCGAGCCATTTGCATACACATAGGTTCCTTCTCCTTGTTTCAAACCTTGCTCATAGTTTCCGAAATACCCATAATCCCTATGATACTTGTACAACCATGACCCGTCCTGTGTCTTTACTTTGTTTCCTTTTGCATCAACGGCATCTCTCGATCCCAACGAGTAGAGGAGTTCAAAACGATCTGGTTCTTTTACAAGCAACGGGTGCAGGTATTTTCCGGTTTGGCTGAACCCGAGTTGTTCAAAAACCACATGTGTTACTTTGTTTTCTTCAAAATCCTTTTTAAGCACATCCAAATCTTCCGTGTAGGGAAACGTTTTCGTTTTTGTATCGGCAATAAAATAAAATAACTCCGGTTTTCTGGTGACAACAACATCCGTACGCTTCAGTTTTTCCTTTGCCCATTCTGCCACAGATAAGAAATTCGTCCAGTTCGGTGCGTGCTTTGCTTCCGCTTTCTGGTGCAACAATTTAATCGTCGGGTAATTAAACAACAGGTACGGAATAACCAATAGCGGGTAGATCTTCCCGGATTGCACAAATTCGTTTTTCAGCATCATTCCCAGCAATCCCTTCATTCCAACAAAAAAGACGATTAAAATAAGGGGAGCAAGCGGAAGGATAAACCGAATTCCAAACCAGACATCGGGCCATAAAAGAAAGATTAAAAAATTGGCTCCGAAAAACGATAACAGCAACCATTTGTATTTTTTTATCTGCCAGATTCCCAATACAGAAAATGCAATGACAAAGATTCCCAGAAACCATTGTAATCCGCTTGCAGGAAGCGGATCTCCTGTTTTCGGGTCATTATAAGCAGTCGGTTTAACTGGAAACAAAAGACTTGGTATTTCTTTGGAGATATAACGCACGGTATTGTTCTTGATCCGCGTTCCCCAATCAGCCAGTTTCATATCTTCTCCGTCTGCTTCGTACGGGTTCACTTTAAAGAGTTGCTTCACATAAGAACTTCCCCCTAGCGAGGAACTTCTGATCTGCCAGGGAAGGTATCCCAGTATGAAACACAGTGTTAAAATCCCTGCAACCTTGTATTGTTTATTGATCAACAGGTAAAAAGCAAATGCTCCCAGTACAGCAATTCCCTGTGTACGAATATATACCACCGCAATTACCCCGAAAACCGTCAGGAGAAAAGACCATGATTTGAGCCGGTAACCGGTATCTGCAAATTTCACAAATGCAAGCAATGTCAACAAAAGAAAAAACACAAATGGCACTTCTGACATGGTGATACTGGCGTATTCCAGCAAATGCATATTCAACAACACAGCGAGTGCAACCAATCCCGAGAAAATGCGATTCTCTGTAAATCGAAATGAAAGAAGAAATGTAATGATTACACTTCCTAACAAAAACAGGCCACTCACAATTTTCAACCCCTTCAAGGATGTTACCCCCAGCTTAATTGCTACAGCAAGAATGAACGGATATCCCGGAGGATAGTGATTGGTTGGAAGCGGAATAGGACTGTTGGATGACACGTATTCAAACCCGGAAGCGATTCCCTGTGCAAGCGAGTAGTATGTGGCGTTATCTCCTCCTAAAAACAACTTTGCATTAAAAACGTATGGATAAACAAGAATAAAAATAAATGACAGTGCCAGAAAGTAGAACCAGTTGTATTTCAACATAACAGTAGAATTTATTTTACAGAGGTGTAATTGCATAAAAATCAACCTCACTTTGAGCAAAAATACTTAAAAATTAATTTTGAAAGGCTACCTTTGAATAAATTATAAGTCTTAGTTATACTAAGGTCTATGATAAAACGTTAAGGTTATTGATTGTGTTGAAAAAGCGAAACATACGACAGCTATTAATAGTACTTGTGATTTTTCTTTCAGGAGTTCACGCGAAAGCCTCTCACATTATGGGAGGAAGCATTAGCTATGAATGTTTAGGAAACGGAGATTATGTTTTTCAGCTGGTGTTTTACCGCGATTGCAATGGTGCCCAGGTAAATACAAATTCCCAGACAATCCGGGTATGGAATCACACTTCACTCACTTCCATTACGGTTCCCTATGTATCTACCGAAGATATTTCTCCACAGGGGATGCAGGTTGCCGGTGTTCAGTGTTTCAATTGTACCTCTCCCAACGGAAATATCGGAATCGGTTCGATTGAACGGATTACCTACCGGAGCAACCCGGTCAATATCTCCGGTATTCCACCTGCGCAGGGTTGGGTCTTTACCTTTGATGATTTTTCACGCAACGGAAACATCACAAACCTGCAAAATCCACTGAATTACGGTATCACACTAACAGCAAAAATCTTCAATGTCAACGCAGCCAATAATACCTGTCATGACAATTCTCCTCAATTTCTCCAAAATCCACATTTTGTAAGTTGTGTAGGGAAACCGTTTAAACTGAATCTGAACCCGGTAGATCCGGATCTGGATTCCATGTCTATTTCGTTTGACCAACCATTAAATAACCTCAATAATGCTCCTTATTCAGAAGGAGTAAATCCTTCAGCAGTTCCGTTTGTTGCAGGGTTTTCAGCTACAAGCCCTACACCCTCTGTCACCATGGCACCGGGAAGCCAAAGTGCACAAATCAATCCTGTATCCGGAGAAATTACATTTTTAAGTACCATCAGCGGGAATTTTAATGTGAAGATAAAAGTTACTTCTTTCCGTGGAGGGCAACGCATTTCCGAAGTTGTACATGAAATGCAGCTGGTTGTTACAACCTGTACCGGGACGAATAATCCACCCGTCGTAACACCTCCCTTTTCAGGTTCATTTGAAACAACAGTGATGGCCGGAGACCTTGTGAATTTCAATCTCCAGTCGACCGATGTAGAAATGCTGCAGGACGGAACACCCCAAACAAATTCTATTCTGCCAACCGGATTATTATTTGGGCCTAATCCTACGGTAAATACGGGGTGTCTGATTCCTCCCTGCCCGACAGTAAGTGCGCCCCCTCCCATAACAGGAACACATGGCGCCAATACGACTTTCAACTGGCAGACGGCTTGTGCTCATCTGGTGGATGCAAACGGGAATGAACTGGACATGGTTCCCTACCAGTTTGTTTTCCGCGTACAGGATAATTATTGCCCGATTCCGGAGGTTATTTATGAAACAGTCACAATTAATGTGGTAAATCCGGGTGTAATTCAAGCTCCCGATATCACATGTATACAAGGAAGCGGAACAGGAGATTTTACCATTAACTGGACGCCTGTTGCCGATCCGAATGGCACGTTTATCGAATACCAGGTGCATACCGTTCAAAACGGGTTAATTGCTTCCATTCCTGCTATTGGGACAACAAGTTATACACATACGGGAGTAACCACAGATCTGGACTACTTCATCCGTGTTGTTTCCGGGTGTAATGGTCTCGCTGTCAGGAATTCGGACACTGTTTCCAATATTTATCTCAATCTGAGCAACCTCAATCCGGGAATTGCAGTATTGGACTGGAACGCGCCGACAACTCCGGCTCAACCGTCCATGGGCAGCTATTTTTACATTCACCGGGAATATCCTGCAGGTGTATGGACCATCATTGATTCTGTCCCTTATAACACAACCTATTACGAACAGGTGATTGACATCTGCAATGCATTCCTGAATTACCAGGTTTCGTTGAACAACACTCCGTGTAATTATACATCGCAGCTCAACGGAGCTGTTTTTACAGACCAGACTCCTCCGGACATTCCGGTCATTGTGAACGTCACCATCGATACGCTGACCAATGAAACAAGTATTACCTGGAACCAGGTTCCGCAACCGGATACGTATGGATACATTGTCTACATGCAGGATCCGCAAACAGGTTTTTTAATTGAACTGGACACCATTTACGGGCAGAGCAATACAACATACACCTACCTGGAACCGTATATGGATGGTTCAGTTACGTATACCGTTGCAGCATTTGATTCCTGTCCGTCTCCGACAGGCGCTCCGTTTAACCTGTCAGCGCGGGATCCCAATTTCCATACAACGATCTTCCTGGAAAGCCAGCTTTCCGTTTGTGACGGAAACGTACAGTTGAGCTGGAATCCTTACGGAGGATGGGCAACTACATCGTATGACATTTTTGTAAAAACCGGTACTTCTGGCTGGCAACTTCTTCAATCGACAGGGGGGACTTCTTATTCGTTTATCGGAAACGATCTGCAAAATTACATGGTTGCAATACGTGCCAATAAGGGAGATGGAATTGTCTCTTTTTCCAACGTAGACTCCTTTATTGTTCGCCGGACGTTGCAGCCGGCATTCAGCTATGTTCGCTTTGCAACTGTTCAGTCGGACGATCAGGCGGTGCAGGTTGAATACATCTATGACATGACTGTATCCGTAACAAAAATTGCACTTCAACGATTAAAAAACGGTGTTTTTGAAACCATTGAAGAGGTTGTTTCTCCTACATCCCCGCACCTGTTTGTGGATGAAAATGTGTATGTGGATGATCTCAGTTATACGTATCGTGTTATTTATTATGACAGCTGTGGAAACGAAGGTACTACTTCCAACATCGGGAAGACGATCTTACTGACGACACAGATTGACAATACGGAGTTGATCTCTTACCTGAACTGGACGCCTTACACTCAATTTAACGGAAGTGTATTGGGGTATAACCTGTATCGCTCGATAGATGATATGAACAACTTCACCTACATCACAACACTGGCTCCCGACATTCTCAGTTATGAAGACAATGTATATGATGTTCTTACAGAAGGGAAAATCTGCTACCGCGTTGAAGCGCTGGAAGCACCAAATATTTTCAACAACCCGCTGTCCAGTTACTCCAACACTTCCTGTGTGCTGGTTGAACCATTGATTTATATTCCGAATGCATTCTATCCTGCCGGAATTAATTCCATTTTTATTCCTGTATTGCGGAATTATGATGTAGCATCATACCGGATGACTGTTTTCGATCGTTGGGGAGAAGTCGTTTTTCAAACGTCCAATCCACTTGAAGGATGGAACGGTAGGATCGGAAATGTAGGTGCCGAAGCGGAAACAGCAACGTACGTCTACATGGTTGAATTCAACAACGGCTTCGGCGAACAGGTCAGAACCAGGGGACATGTTACACTGTTGCGATAATTTTATTCCCGCAGATGCATTTAGGATTTGCAAAAATTGGAGATTAAAGCGAAAAACAGCAACTTTGTCTCCAATCATTTTTTAAACACACTATTGTGGCAGAAGCAACCATTCAACTATCGGGAACAAAAGCCGAACAATACGAGCAGCTTTTACCAATCATTCAGTCGTTAGCAGACGGCGAGGAAGACGTAATTGCCAACCTGGCAAATGTATCCGCAGCCTTAAAACAGGGCTTTGGTTTTTTTTGGGTCGGTTTTTATCTTGTAAAAGCGGATGAACTGGTGCTGGGACCATTCCAGGGGCCAATTGCCTGTACACGCATCAAAAAAGGTAGAGGTGTCTGTGGAACTGCCTGGCAGGAAAAAAGCGCTATTCTTGTTCCGAATGTGGACGAATTCCCGGGACACATTGCGTGTAGCTCTGCCTCAAAAAGTGAAATTGTTGTCCCGTTGATAAAAAACAATACGGTGATTGGTGTATTGGATGTCGATAGTGACCGGCTCAATGATTTTGATGAAACAGACATGCTGTTTTTAACCCAATTATGCACATGGTTATCCGGTATTTTATAGGCTTATTATTGCTCGCTTCCTGTGCACAGGTGCAAACACTATCCGGCGGACCGGAAGATGGAAACGCACCTGTTCCGTTGGGTATTGTTCCCGCCAATGAAACCGTGAATTTCTCCGGTAGAGCAATTGCGATTTCATTCGATGAATATGTCAAGCTGAACAATCCGAACCAGACAATCAGCATGATTCCCAATGACGCAAAGATCACAGCTGAGCTAAAAGATAAAACACTGTTGTTGTATTGGGAGGAGCAATTGCGTGAAAACACCACGTATTCTATTTTTCTGAACAAAACGGTGCGGGATATTACCGAATCCAATGATTCAATTATGCAGCTGGTATTCTCCACAGGACCTTATATTGATTCACTGAGTTACACTACGTATGTAGTCGATGCAAAAGACGGACTACCGAAAAAGAACATGGTTGTCGGTTTGTTTGATCATCCGGACTCACTGAAACCCATCTATTTTGCGCAAACAGATCATACGGGAAAGGCAAAATTAAATTATCTGAAGGAGGGTTCCTATTATCTGAGGGCTTTTGAAGATGGTTCGAAACAAGGAAAAATAGGAAAAACGGATGCGGTTGCGTTCAAAGAAGCAGTTGTACAACCGGATACCAATTTTGTAGATACGTTGCCGATGCGCATGTTCTCTCCGTTACCAAAACCCGATGTGACCACCTTCAAATATGAAGCTCCGGGAACCTTTGTTGTGGGTGCCAACCGCTCATTGAAAAATGCGGAAATCAAACTAAACGGGAATGAAATTCCGCAAAATCAAATTAAATACATCGAAAAAGATAGTTTATTACTCGTCATTCGTCCGGGAGAAGAGAACCCGGTTGTGCTGTCTGTTACCACCGATGAATGGACGGATACTGTCCGCACCCGCATCCCGCCGATCCGAACAAAAGTGCAGCGAATTACACATGCAAAAGCTGATTATTTTCCGGGCCAACCAATTGTGTTTACCGTGCAGGATTTGATTGACGGGGTGGATACATCCGGAATAACGGTGGTAAATCTGAAAGATTCTTCTGAACTGACCAATTATACATATCAAGTAGTTTCTTCTAACGAATTGCATTTATTCATTCCCGACTTTGATGGCGAAAAGTTGAAAATAAGTATGCAACCGGGGACTGTAAAAGCATCCGAAGACTGGACCTTTTCACCGTATGAGCAGGTTTTCACGAAGCGAACCAGTAAGGAATTTGGCATTCTGAATGTTAAAATAGACGGTTATTCCGAACCGGTTGTCGTAGAGATGTTATTTAAAAACGCTGTTTTGAACAGAAAAATAGTAACTGAAAGTACCACGTTACGCTTTGAACAATTGGAACCCGGAGAATATACTTTCCGGATCATTGCAGACAGCAATGGGAATGGTCAATGGGATACGGGAAATTTTGAAGAAAAAATACAACCGGAAGAAATTCACCTGTTTTCAACACCAACGAAAGTACGCGCAAACTGGGAAATAGAAGTAGAATTGGTCCCGTTGAGCACTGCTGGGAAATAAGCCGAAGCCGGTTTATTCGCAAATTCTGCCTTTGCTTTTTCCTTCTGCATGTTGGTGATCCAGTTCTTCCAACTCTTTTAACAACTCCGTACTGACCGGTCTCCCCCTCAGTTTTTCCAGGTCCGGCTGACCTGCATCCACCCATGCGGTGTACCAGATGGATCCGACAGAAATGATCGCCTTTCTCATACGGCGTTCCACCATACCATTCATTCGCGCATGATAGGCCTGAGAAAACTCATAGGAGTATACTTTCGTGGTAACGCGTCCCCGTTGTTCGTAGCTGTATTTTTTGTCTGAATCGAATGTCTGCGTCAACTCCCGTTCGATGCTTAAAACCGAATCCAGTGCCCGGTGTGATTCCATGACAGCATCCCATGCAAAATCCAACGGCTTTTCTATATATTTCGCTTTGCCGATAAAGTAGTCATAGCTATCTGCATTGATTTCCACCAACCGGCTTTCCCACAAGCCGTGAATTCCTTTCTGATTGGTCATCTGTCCGTTGTAATTTTCGGTGGTATGCAGCGGAACATGTGCGTCTCCGACATAGTGACCGATATCTGCACTGTACAACAAGATTTTGTCAATATCTCCTGCTTCAAAGGCTTTTTGAAGACGGTATTTCATCACCACAATATGCCAGGGAACAATTCCATATGCTTGCAAGGTGTCTTCGGTATATTTTGCAATCGCATCGTCCCATTTTTTGGGCATGGCTTCATCGGGGTCTTCTCCGGGTTTGTAGTAATGATCCAGGTCGATGTAATGCCGCTGCGCTTCTCCTTCAACGGCATATCTTCTTTTGTCAGGATTGACAGCATTTTCCGTTACATATTCAATGTGTTCTTTGTAGAACCCGAACATTTGGGGGGGCAGTGTAAATACCGCCATCCGGTTGATGCGTTTATGCCCGTAAAATCCCCAATTAGAGGTACCTACTTTCTCTGCTTTGTTGTTTGAAAGAGAAAGCATCAATAACGAAGTTACAGCAATCAGGTAATATTTATAGTTTAACCAGTTTACCATCTTTTAAAATCGGAATCACATCTGTCTGATTGGGTGTAAGACAGTACTTGACATCTTCATTCAAATTTAAGTTTTTTAACCGTCGTCTGTGCGAGCTCGACTTCAAATATCCGAAATAATTGTCTTTTGCGGATAAGTATAGGTATTTTGCAGCCACGGACGAATCTTCTTCGGATGTAAAATTGCCGGTAGCCAATAAGTAGTCTGAGATCGCTCCGGCACAGATTGTGTCTTCCAGGTTAAATTTATCCTGCCACCCGGAACACAGACACAATACATTTTTATCTTGTTCAGCCAAAAACCTGCACAACGCATCCAGATTAAGGAAGGAGCCAACGACAACCATTTCCGCATCCTTAGCAATATCAAGTGCTTTGGTTCCATTGGTAGTAGAAAGCACAACCTCCTGGTTTTTAAAATCTTCCCGCATATAGGAGAACGGAGAATTGCCAAAATCAAATCCCTCTACGATTTGTCCTTTTCGCTCTGCACCTGCCAGGTATCCTTTTTTCTTGTATTCCATTGCTTCTTCTACCGTCGGAACGGGAATAATGGAACGGATTCCATTGTCAAAAGCAGCACAGATAGCAGAAGTAGCACGCAACACGTCAATGACAACTACAATTTCATATCCGGGTTGAAAATAATTATACTCGCCCGGAGTATAGCAAACCTCAACGTGTTTCCGAGTATCACTCATTCAATTTAATTTTAGTTTCAAATCGCTAATGTACAATTTTTACAAAACTAAATGGTATGGTTCGGAGTCGTTTTACCGCGAAAGAGACAAATTACTTTCTGAAAGAAATCCTGTTTGCATACATTAACAGGCCCATAAAAAATCCGAACATGGTGACTCCTAATTGTGTTTCCAGTGTATCTTCAATGAGAAATGACCCGCAGATTACCATTAAAAAAATCAAGGAAAGCAAATCTTTATTTTTCCAGGCATAGTGAAATGCAACTCCCAGAATTACAAGAAATAACAAAATACCCAACACTCCGTAGCTCACCGCATATGCCAGGTACATGTTGTGGCTTCGCAACCTGTTTTCCGGGTTAAGCGGGCTGTTGAGTTGGTCGTACGCCCAATCAAATGCCTGTTGGTTTCCACCTGTCCCCACACCAGTTGCCCATTCATGCTGAATAATGAAGGTTGCTGCTTTCCAATGCTCGAGCCGTTGCAGCAGTGAATGCCCGTTGGGAAATTGATTGTTGAGAATCTGGTATTTTAGTCCATAGATTCGCGGAACGATCATGTCTGTTCGCTCGTTAGGATAGCTATAACCATCCTCTATGTTTTTAATGTCTTTTGGGGTAAGTTGTTTGATTCCTTCTGCATCTTTTGTCAGTCCCATTGCCGTCATGTACCGGGCAGCCGTCATCCGCAATAATTCTCCTTTTTTGTCCAACCCCATGAAGTCCATATCCGACACTTTTCTCCATTCTAAAAATAACTCTACTTCCGAATAATACGCCAGGATCGCTTTTCCGTTTATTTCTGAAAAAATGGTGCAATTGTGGTTATACAACTGCCCGTTGGCTGTATATTTCGGTAATTTATTACAATCAATTTTTTCATGTGTGGGGTTCAACAGGTACGACAAAATACATCCGGCCATAATGACCAGTAATCCCAGGGAAGCAAATGCCAGCATCTTTTTCCATTTGTAGAGCAGGTAAAAAACAATGGTAAAAGCAACCGATATGAGTGCCAATGTCCCTGATAATACCTGGGAATATATGGTATAAAATGCCAGCCATGCCGCAAGCAGAAAGTAAACAGGGATTATTTTTTTGTTTTGCAGCTGAAACCAGACGCAGATTCCAAAACCGAGCGCAATGAGTAATCCGTAACGAATGTGCGAAGCAAAACGCGACAGTCCGCGGATGTCCCCGGCAGACAACGTATCCACATTAAAATGAAAATAGAGAACATTAAAGAGGGAAGTCACAAAGAGAGTTGCCAGAAAAAGTTGGAGCAAACGGTGTACCTGTTTTACATCCATCGGAGTTTTTCCTGTAGCCATAATGAGTGGCAGGAACAGCATCGGAAGCCGGGATTTGATGTCTTTTAATCCTTGTACTGCGTCCCAGGACCAGGTCAGCCCGATAATCAACAGCAGGTAGAATACAATCAACAGTTGCAGAAGGCGATTGGAGCGGATCGTGTTCCATTTTTCTGAAAAACCACCTTCCAGCACCCAGTTAGCAATGGCAAAAACCAATCCGAATGACATCAATACTTTAGTACTGGGCATTCCGATTGCAATCAGCGCAAAAGAGAAAAATTGAATATTCGTGTGCGTTTGCCGGGGAAGGACACCGTTACCCATTCTTTACTGTTTAAGCAATTAAACGGTTATTTTTTTAAAATCGTATTATACTCCTGTGCATTTTTTAAAATTTCGATCCCTTTTGTCAGAATATCGTCGTGATTGAATGAATTCAGCACACGTCCCTTTTGATAATAGTAACGGGACACGATTTCGTTTTCCAGGAGCATCTTCACTTCGTCCTGGTATTTATCCAAATCTCTTTCTTTGGAAGGAGTTACCTTCGCCATTAGTGCATCGTATTCCGCTTTTGAGTCTTCATCCAATTTTTCCCGCTCAATGGTTGCCTTCATTTTCTTCAGTAATTCCTCTGAAGCCGTCGAATATGTAAAATCATCTTCCAGCACCTGTTTTTTGAACAATGCATAATCTTCATCTGATAATTTATATGCTCTCGCTTCTGCAATTTCAGGATGTGTCTTAACATAATCCGTTGCGAAATTAAACAGTAAATTATTGGCATAAATTGTTGCTGTCAATCGCGATAAGTCCGGAATTTCTACGGAAATATCCGGAACAATTCCCCTTCCGTCAATTACTTCTCTTCCGTTTTTCGTTTTAAAAGTGTGCAGCAATGAATCGGGAATATCTTCCGGCTTGGTGTCTTCATTTTTATCAAAATATTCCAGTCGCTGTACGCATCGTCCAGATGGTGTATAGTATTTGGAAATGGTCAGTTTCATTTTTGTTCCGTATTTCAGGTCAAAGGTCCGTTGTACCAATCCTTTTCCGAATGATGTTTCCCCGACAATGACAGCTCTGTCCAGATCTTGTAAGCTCCCGGCAACGATCTCACTGGCAGACGCAGAAGTACCGTCAATCAGCACAACGAGCGGTATGTTCAAGTCCAGCGGTTCATTCATGGTTTTGTACTCCCGGTTTTCCTCTACAATCCGTCCTTTTGTTTCCACCACTGTTTGTCCTTTCGGTACAAACATATTGACAATGTGAACGGCTTCAATGAGCAATCCTCCACCATTTCCACGCAAATCCAGCACAAACTTATTCATTCCTTTCTCTTTCAGTTCAAGGAAATTTTTCCGTACTTCCGCACTGGCGGTCGGGGTAAAACTTGTTAATTTTACGTATCCGACCTCGTTGTCCAGCATTCCGGCGTACGGAATATCCGGCAATTTAATTTCATCACGCGTAACCTGCACTGTTTCCTGTTTACCATTCGGTCGCTCAATTTTAATGGAAATGGTTGTTCCTTTCGGTCCTTTTAAATTGGTTGAAACGTCTTCCGTATTTTTATTTTCCATGCTTCTTCCGTCGATGGAAAGAATTTTATCTCCCGCACGCAAACCGGCATTGGAAGCTGGGCTGTTCTCGTAAGGTTCTGCAATGTATACATTCGCATCCATTTTCCGGATCATCGCACCGATTCCTCCGTATTGCCCGGTGGTCATCAAGCGGTAATCCTCGATGTCAGATTCAGGATAAAAAACGGTATACGGATCCAGGTCTTCCAGCATGGCATTGATTCCGGCAACAGACATACTTCCCGGTTTCGGATTTTCAACATAGTACTTATCCAGATGCTCATAAATGGCATCAATGAGTTCTAAATTCTTAATGACTTCAAAGCGATTGGATTGTCCAAATGAAAATTGAATTCCGATCAGTAAAACAGTTGTTGTACAAATACTGCGTATTGCTTTGTTATTTCTCATGCTTTTCAATTGATGTTGTCAATGTTAACAATAATTTTGACATTTTGCGCATTATTGTGTCGTAATCCAGTTCTTCGTTGAACCGGTACACCAAAAATAACGCCATTTGTCCGTTTTTGTTTGATTCTCCTTCCAAAAAATCTTCCAAGATGTATTTGTTCTTACGCAGGCACTCTTTCATCAATCGCTTGATGCGATTCCGGTCGTGCGCACGTTTAAAGTTTTTCTTCGGCACGGAAATGACAACCTGAAAAGGGATGGATTCATTGGGTAACGCTTCGTATCCATACGTCAACCCAAAAGGAAATGAATTCAGCCGTTTGCCTTCTTTGAACAACCGTTCGATTATTTTTTTGCTGCACAGTTTATATTCCTTTCCAAAACGCTGATCCATCGGGCAAAGATAGCTTATAATATTGATCTACAATAATCCATTGTATCTTCCGTTTCGGGAATGACTGCTTCATTTTTTATCATGGCGGAACGCCGTAATCAACATGAAATCAACCTTGAACAACTGAACATTGGCTCGTCCGGTTATTATGATGATGAAACGATCCTTCAGTCCGACCGTTCGTTGAATATGAGTCTGGTCTATAAATACTACTTTAATTTCATGAAACGGAAGACATCGGGGAGGATTCCTGCTGTCGGAAAGTGAAACATTACCATATTGAAAAAATGGGATTAGGTGTTAAATTTTAATGTACGCTGCTAAAAATTTCCGGCAATGTATTTTATCTCTAAAAATTTAGATTATTTTTACTCCGGTTATCAGTTACTGATAAACAAATTACCCTTTCTTTTATAGCTACTCTACAGTTGGTTGCTTAAACAGACGGGTCTTAAACAACCTAAAAAATGTGTTTATGAACAAACGATTTTTCCTACTACTTGTGTTAACATTGTTAACGACGCGATTATTTTCTCAGAATGAATACCTCAATTACAAGTATTCTATTTCTACCAATGCCCTTTTCAGATACAATTACAACAGCAATCCGTTTCTATTCAACCCGATACTTCCCCCGTTACCCCGAATCACTGCATCCCTTTTCGTGATGGACGGGGGACTCAATCAGCATGAGCTCAGTATAGAACAATTTAAATTTTCCGTATTACCTGACCAGTGGGGTAAGAATATCAGTCGTTTAAATCGCAGTGCTGCTGTCAGCATCGGTTATAAGTACCATTTTAATTTTATAAAAAAGAAAAATTCCCGGTGGATTCCATCCGTTGGAATCGGTGCGCACCTGGTATATAGGGGGAGTCATTCACAATCCATCAGCAATTGGCGCGACTCTGACCTATCAAACAGTCTCGGATTGGAACATTATGTCCAACCTGCGTTAACCTTTCACGCCAACAGACGATTGTATGTCAATTTAGCTCTTCCGTTTAATGTGTTTTCAACGACTTTTCAATTCAGCAAACGCAATGGGTCATCTTACAATCCGGGTGATTTGTCCAACTCTGCTAATTTCCGTTCCGGAACCGGTTTGAATTACTTCCAGGCGAAAATCGGAATCGGAATCAAGTTGTAGTATTTGTCCTCTTCTTTACGAAAGAAATATGGCTTCTTTTGTATTCAACTTTAACTGTTGACGTCTACATGGACCAGTTCAAAGTTCTTGACGTAAAACAGATAAGCTTCTACCCGGGGATAATTCATTTCCTGTAAAACAGAACAATATTGTTCTACCTGCTTTCGATGCTTTTTCAGCGGTTGCCCTGTTTTATAATCTAAAATGATGGTGCTATCAGATTTTAGGATGATCTTATCCGGTCGGATTTGTTCGTTCCGGGAAATGATGTAACGCTGTTCACTCAAAATTTCAATTGCATTCTCAAATAAACGGTTGTACGCAGACGTTTCAAACAATTGAATGAGGTCCGTTTTAAGTTGTTCTTCGAATGCCTGTTCCACCACCCCCGTCTGGACTAACTGATGAATGGTTTTTTCGATTTCGTTCTTACTGTGAATCGACGAAATGGCCAGGTGAAACTGGTTTCCGTAGCGTTGTTCTTCCGAAAGGAATGCTTCTGATGTCAGCTCTTCCGAATCCTGCAATGCAATATCGGGAAACCATAAGTTGTCTGTACTGGATTCAGGCAGAAAAAATCCTTGTGTTACCTTATCGGTAGTTTCATATCGTACTTCTTTTTTTCCGCGAACAAAGGAAAGTGACTCTCCTTCTCCGATTGCGTCCGGAAGCTGTTGTAATACCTGATGAATATCTGCACTCAAGCCGTTTTTTGCATAATCATTCTTAACATACAGGCGATCAACGGGACGTGTGTAGGCCACGTAATAGAGGTTCAATGTGTCGAGAAACAATTTTTGCTGCTCTTCCTCATTGGCTTCACGAATTTCCCGTACAGGTGATTCTTTCCCAAGTGTGTTGCGCAATAAATACGCATCTGTTTCGACAAAAAACTCTCCTTTTACCCGCACATCCATGTCATTGATCACAATCACAACGGGAAACTCCAATCCCTTTGATTTATGAATGGTCATTACTTTCAATGCGTCATCGCTTTCCGGAACCTGGAGTGCTTTTGCATCTTTGGGCATGGTATCGTAATCCTGTAAAAACTGGTTCAGATCGGGACCGTTTTTTGTTTCAAACAGGTGTACCAAATCAGCCAGGTGATGCAGGTACGGATTTTTCAATTCGTGCAGTCCGAACAGTCGAAATGTCTTTTGAATAAGGTCATATAAGGTTTCAAACGGCTCAAAAAAATGATTGGTATAATTTGGATTTTTCTGTAAAAATAAATCGATTGTTGCGATTTTAATTGTTTTTTGATCTTCTATCTCCATTGTTGTAAACAGAGAATTGTAATAATCCAACGGGTGTCTGAACAATTCACAATACAGGTAGGCGAACTGCCGGATGGTATTTTGATTGACCGGATTCAGCCGCAATTTAAAATAGCTGATTACAAAGCGAACGGTCAGCTCTGAATCAATGTTTAACGAATCTGCTGAAACGACGGTATAACCTTTGTGTGTGAGTGACGTCGCAATGAAGTTACAGAATTTATTTCCCCTGCCCAGCACACAGATATCACCTGGTCTGAACCCATCATTGAGCGCATCCTGCACGGATTGAAGAATAAAATTGAGCTGTTCTTCTTGTTTCTCCTGCTTATTTTCCCGACCGGCCGGTTTACTTTCAATGTACACATATCCTGCTTTATCCGATCGGGGTGTTTGCTGCACGGATGCGTAGAAATCCTTTTGTGTATCTGGTAATTGATGCCTGAGTGTTCCGAACAGCTCATTGTTGAATGCAACGATTCCTGATCCGGACCGCCAGTTGTCTTCCAGCACTTCAACGTGTCCCATTTCCCTGAAATAATCAGAAACTTCTGCAATTTTTGCATCTTTTTCAGGATTATAAACTCCCGGAAGCTCTACAAACTGCTCTGCCACCCCGTTTTTAAACCGGTAGATGGCTTGTTTCGGATCACCTACTATGAAGTTTTGCCGTCCATGTCCAAGTGATTCCCGGACGAGTGGAATCAGGTTCAACCATTGTAACCGGGATGTATCCTGGAATTCATCCAACATAAAATGGCGAAAACGCGTTCCCAGCTTTTCATAGATATACAGCGTATCTTCCTGCAATAATTCAGCAATCTTCGTATTGAATTCCGAAATACGGATCAGCCGTTCCTGTTTGTTAAGAGTCAGCAACGCCTTGTTCATGTATTTCAACAGTGCCATATTGAAGTAATTCTTCAGGTAAATCAACAGAATTCCCGCGTACTCATGATTGGACGTGTGCCATGCCACAAACCGTGTAACTGCTTCATTGAATCCTGCTGCCTGTCCGTTTGTTTCTGCTGCTTTCTCTATGTTCGCCAGGTTCGTTGGTGAAAACGGGAGTTTGTCTGTCAATTTTAGCGCTCCGTTGTTCAATTTAGCAATGGCATTCACAACATCTTTTCCCCGTGAAACATCTTTTTCGGTCAACCCCGATGCGGTAAACAAGCTGACCAGTTCCATTGATTTTAAGCGGTACTCTTCATTCATCTGTTTCAATTCCGTCTTATGTGCCTTGAAATCATCTGATGAAAAATCCATGTTCATCAACCGGTCTACGTACGGCAAATCTTGTTCGGAAGAGAGTACTTTTCCAAAATCAATCAATGACTGTCGCAGGTTCCAGGATTTTTCGTCTTCAATATTCGCATTGGCGTACTGCAACAAAATCGCAGAGAGTTCCTTGTCTTTCCCGATTTCCTCCAACAGGCCGTCCACTACCTGCTCAATGACGGGTGTTTCATTCAACACCACTTCAAAATCAGGAGGTAAATCCAGGTCTCTGCTGAATGAACGAATCAAGCGAAGGTTAAATTTATCGATCGTCATCACGTGAAAATCCTCATAGTGATGGAGGATTCCACTCAAAAAACGACCTGCTTTTTCCCGAATCAGTTCTTTTTTCAAACCGGTATCTGAAGCAATGATTTCCAGGTAACCGTACCCGTGAAGATCAGGATATGCCAGTTCATCCAATGCTTTTATGATCCGGGTTTTCATCTCCAGGGCTGCTTTGTTGGTAAACGTCATTGCCAGGATTTCCGCATACCTGCTGTCGGAACCGTCCTCGTTGTCCTGCAGCAACAGCTTGATATACGTTTTAACCAACGAATAGGTTTTACCACTTCCCGCAGAAGCGTTTACAATCTGAAGATATGACTGTGAATGGGACATTGCGTGTAAATTTAACTGAAAAAAGTTATCCTTCATAGCTGCAGGCAATTGTTTCCTTTCCGAAATCCATGATAAAACCCAACGTTTCTTCCTTGTATTTCGTTTTTTTCGTAACTTTAGTACTTGTTTTTGAATCTTTTTTCCAAAACGGACATGCGCATGAAACGTGTAGTAAATTATTTAGCAATAATCGGGCTGGGACTCACCATCGGGGCTTGTCGGGATAAAGACGAAGAAAACGAAGAGGAAACAGTAAAACCACAGGTAGAAATCACCATGGATCCGATGTATGATCAACAGTTTCTCTCTTCGGAAAATGTCATTTTCACCACAGAGGAAGGATACCGGGTGAAACTGCGGGAAATGAAGGTTATTCTCACCGATCTCCGGAACGGAAACCACCTGCTTTCCCCTGCGGCCATCTATGATTCGAAAAAGGGCCGAACACTGTTAAAAGTAAACGGTACTTCTTCTGATTTCGGAAGTCTGAGTTTCAACATCGGGGTAGATTCAGTTTTAAATCATTCTGATCCTGCCGCTTTCCCTAACGATCATGCGCTGAATATTGTTAATGCGAGCGACATGCACTGGAGCTGGAACCCGGGATATATTTTCTTTAAGGTTGAACTGATTGCAGATACACTGGATGACGGTATTGATAATTTTAATCATCCTGTAACGTATCACGTAGGAATGGACGAAACGTTCCGATCAACACAATTCACAGGGTTAAACTGGAACAATGCCGGCAATTCCGTTGAGCAACTCCGCCTGAAGGTAGACCTCAAACGCTTGTTGCAAAACGGCAATTCAACGGTGGATATTAAAACGGAGTTCATGACACATTCAGCACCAGCGCAACTTCCGTTAAGCATTAAACTGGCAGAGAATTTTAAAGCGGCTTTAACTTCTTACTGAAATGAAACTATTACCGGGATTTATTGGTGTGATTGTTCTTATCTCCGCCTGCAAGAAAGAGCCGAAGATTTATGAACCTACACCCTATTCGTTGGATATTCCTTCTCATTTCCCGGATATGCCGATTCCTGCGGACAACCCAATGACTGTAGAAGGCGTTGCACTCGGACGCAAGCTGTTTTATGAAACACGGTTGAGTCTTGACAACACCATTGCATGTGCAAGCTGTCATGCTCCTTCCAAAGGATTCTCCGATGACAGAACATTCTCGGTGGGTGTGAATGGCACGGTGGGCAGGCGACAATCCATGGCACTGGTCAACCTGGGATGGCAGCAATTTTTCTTCTGGGACGGGCGGGCAAAAACACTTGAAGAGCAGATTTTACAGCCTGTTCCCGACCCGACAGAGATGCATTTGCAATGGAAAGAAGCGCAAAAAAGACTGGAGAACGACCTGGAATACAAACGCTTATTTGTGAAAGCATTCGGAACACAGTTCATTGATTCCACATACGTCGCAAAGGCAATTGCCCAGTTTTTGCGCACCATGATTTCTGCGAATTCCAAGTATGATGTGATGTACAAGTATGCCAACAACATGCAACTGACTCCTTCAGAATACCAAATTTATCAAACCGTGAGCATCCAGGAATGGGCTGGTTACGACTTGTTCCAAAGTTTGAACGGAGCAGATTGTTTTCACTGTCACAACGGAGCATTGATGCAGGTTCAACGTTACAGCAACAACGGGCTGGACGCAACATTTTCTGATTTGGGGCGCGGTGCGGTAACAGGAAATACTTCCGACAACGGAACGTTTAAAATTCCTTCCCTGCGAAATATCGAATTTACTGCTCCATATATGCACGATGGTCGTTTTAGCACGCTCGATGAAGTCATCAATCATTATTCACACCAGATAAAAATCAGTCCGACAATTGACCCGATGATTGAATTTGCGTTCCAGGGAGGTGTACAACTGGATGCGAATGAAAAATCACTATTAAAAGCATTTTTACTAACCATGACGGATCATTCTTTTTTTACGAATCCGGCATTTTCTGACCCGAATTAAGCATCATGCCACACATCAAAAACACTTTATTTCGTCACCGAATTATTGACAAATGCCTGCGAAATCCCTACAAACCATTTCCTTCGAAGCAGGAGTTGAGAGTTGCATGTGAAGAAGGTTTGTTCGGAAGCGAAGACGGCAGTAATATCTGTGACTCGACGATTGAGAAAGACTTGTTTGCAATGCGGCAGGAGTATGATGCCCCCATCAGATACAGCAAACTCAACAAAGGGTATTACTATGAAGATCCGGAATTTACGATCAATGACGTTCCGTTGAATGAATCGGATTTAGATGCTGTGCGTTTTGCAGCGAACACGCTTTTACAGTTCAAGGATGTGGAATTGTTCCGTGAATTTGGAAATGCCATTGACAAAATCGTTGACCGGGTTGCCTTGTCAACACAAGCAAAGCAGCAACCGGAACTGAATGAGTTCGTACAGTTTGAAACAGCTGTTTCAATTGGCGGAGGCGAATTCCTTCCCGATCTGTTAAGTGCCATTCAAAAAAGCGTAGCTGTATATTTTGACTATGAGAACTTCAATTCCAAAACGGTTAAACCCCGAAAGGTATGCCCGTTGTTGTTGAAAGAATACCGCAACCGCTGGTACCTCATTTCTTATGACCTGGTAAAAGACAGAATCACAACGTATGCATTGGAACGCATGCGAAAACTGGAACTATCGGAGGAAAAAGTTGTTAAACCGCACACCTTCAATCCCACTGATTTTTTTCGTTATTCCGTGGGAATTTCTACCAGCGAATCTGCTCCGGAGATTGTTGAATTTACTGCATCGGAGATTGCATCAAAGTATTTAGAAACACAACCGTTGCATCATTCTCAGCAGGTAGTGAAATCAACACAAAAAGGGACGGTATTTCAACTGGAAGTTTTTGTTTCAGAAGAATTGATCCGTTCGATTTTATCGTTCGGAGGGGAGATTACGGTTCACCAACCACCTTCACTGGCAGAAGAAATCAAGACGCGTTTGGGAGAAATGGTGCGGAATTACAGGATGAAGCAATAAAATTCATAGCCCGCAGCTATCAGTTTGCGGGCTATGAGAGAAAATCACACCTAAACAATGATGAGTTTTCATTCATTTTCTTTTTCAGACACCTTTACTGTTTAACAAACTCTACTCTTCGGTTATTTGCTTTTCCGGTTGGTGAAGCATTGGAATCAACCGGTTCGGATTCCCCTTTTCCATCGGTTTCCATTCTGTCAGGGGAGATGTTGAATTCTTTTGTAAGTATGTGCTTCACTGCCAATGCACGCTTCTTGGATAATTCAAGGTTTAGCTTATCATCTCCGTCCGCATCTGTGTGACCAATAATTTTCACATTCACATCGGGCAATTCGTTCAGTGTTTTGGCAATATCCTGCAGTGCTCCGTACGATTCCGGTTTAATCTGATCCGAATTGACATCAAACAAGATTCCACGGATGACAATTTTCCCTTCTGTTACCAGTTTATTTCTGGTATCAGGTGCTCCTTCCGCCCAACGCAAATTGGAGACATATGCTTTTCCTTCCCATATATTGGCTCCGAAGAGCATGGAATAAACGATCGTTGGCTGAAATGCCCGTGGAATGTCCCACACTTTTCGTTCGTTCACATACACCCGCAATCGTGTTTTTTGCCGCCAAACCGAGATTCTGTTTACCTGCCCCGTTTTCCAGATCGTGTTCAGAGATGATTCATTGGACATGACTTTTTCATTGGATGTATCGTACACCCAGATACGGCTTCCTCCTCCTTGTCCATGCGGATGAACATCAATACCAACCTGCGGGCAAGTTGAAAAATGATAGTCAAACTGCAAATTGCGGGATTTCAGTTCCGGGAAGAACAGTACCAAACCACTTTGCATTTCGCTGAAGTCCTCCGAAACGACCATGTCCATTTCCATGGTGAAATTTTCAGGTAATCCATTGACAAATTCGGGATAGCAGATTCCTGAATTCGCAATGTTCATCCAGTGCCCTTCAACCGGAGCCAATGAAACAACTTCTCCCCCGGAATTGGTATTCCATTTTGCCGGGAAATCACCAATAGCATCCCGGGAGAAATCTTCATAAGCAATGACCTTTTCTCCTGCTACAAAATCAAACATTGAGTAAGCTTTGAATGGTGTTGAAGATACATTTGGAGAAGAAGTAACACCCTCATCTGTTCCGATTGTTTCTGAACCTGTTTGTTGCTTCTTCTCTTTTCCTTTCTGCTCTCCTTTTACAGAATTTTCGATTCCTTCTTCTGCTTTATCCAGTCCTTTATCAATTTGCTGTTCCACCCGATTTTCGGCACGCTGCTTAATTTTTTCTCTTGTTTTTTCAGCCTGACGCTCCAGCAACGTTTGTCCGAAAGAAAAAGAAGTACATAAGCAGGAGAAAACAATTATTTTCAATTTCATTGTATTGTTTGAGATGAATGATTTAAACCGATACTTTCGTTTTTGAACCACATAGATTATTAAGTATATAGCGTTGTGTGATGGCGTGGTACATCATGATTGAATGTTACTTTTTCAATCCGCAATTGTTTCCTCCAACTTGTACAAACCCTACAGACACTTTTCCTTCACATTGTTTTTTAGCACTTCTCTTTGTTTGATTCTTAATCGTATAAGAGGTGTAGTCATCAGAAGAGTAACCTCCACATTCACAGGTCCAATCTTTCTTGCAGGAGGCAAACAATACCGCTACACATGCAGCAACCATTACTTTTTTCATAATTCTCTGTTTTTTAACTATTATTACTTATTGTTTTATTCTACGATCAGTTTTACCGGTAATCCGGGAGTATTGTTGACTTCAACGGTGAGAAAGTAAATTCCCGAGCTGAACGTCGATAAGCCGTTCACAACAATTTGTTGTTGATTCAGTTGTGTGAAAGGCAGCCGGACACTATTTCCCGATGTGCTATAAAGAGAAACGCCGGTTATTTGTTCCGCACCTGAACCACAGGTAATTGTTACTTTATCGCTGCATGGATTGGGAAAAGCTGATAATTGAGTTCGTACTGTTTCGTCCAGTCCCAATGGTTGAGTATTCTGATTACACACCGTATAGATTTCTTCTCCTGCAGTTCCGTCATCACCGCGAACAAGCAGGCATTCATTAACCAGCCACAACGGTTGATTATTATTTGCGTTGAATGTTTGCGCCGTCAATAGTGTCATTTGATTCGGGTTTTCTGTTGTCCTGAAAACTCCTGCGTTAAAGTCTGTTTCAGACACTACGGCCGTAAAATACAGATAGTTGGTTGTTGCCAATAAATTCATGGGGTATGAGTAGATAGCATCCGGAGTATCGGGTAAAAAGTTTGTTCCGGCTGCCGTTCCGTCCGTATACCAGATATTGCTTCCCTGACCATTGTCCGCACTAAAAAACAATTTTCCTTTAAACGAAACAAAAGCATCTCCGGGAGCCGTAATCGGACCTCCGTTATCCGGTTGTCTGATTGCATTCGTCCCGGCAGCAGTTCCATTGGATTTATAAAGGGTATAGTTTTGATCCGGGTAGTAGGCTGAGAAATAAAGAGATCCGTTGTGTTCCATCAGGTTTGTCGGACTTCCGTCTCCTGCTGCAAGGTCTTTTACGAGCACTGTTCCTGCCGAAGTTCCGTCTGTCTTCCACAACTCTCTACCGTCTACAGGACGATATGCTGAAAAATAGACGGCATTGTTGTAGGTACAGAAATACGCAGGATTACTTCCCATTTGTGCAATTTGCGGAGTTGACGGATCTATGTTGGCAACCATTGTTGTCCCGGCCTCTGTTCCATCCGTTCTCCAAAGTTCGGCTCCGTTGACAGGTTCGGCTGCTCCGAAATAGATGTATCCGTTTAACTCAGTAAAAAATTGATTTTTTTCAGCTGTAAAAAGAATAGAAGATTCTATTCCCGGGTTGATGTCTTTTACCAGGTAAGTTCCGGCTGCTGTTCCGTCCGTTCGCCACAACTCATACCCCGTGTTCCCTTCCGCTCCATAAAAGTAGAGTACATTATCCATCACAATGTGCATCGGATAGGCAATTAAAAAGTCATTATTCTGATTGTAATCGATTACAAACTCTCCTGCTCCCGGATCTCCGGTTGTTTTGTACAAAGCCGGTTGTTCGCCGCTAAACGCATTTCCGGCGATGTATAGAATTTCATCTCCTAAAACACCCAGAATCATAGAAATGTACGCATTGCTCCCTCCTTCGAGCAAGATTGTGTTTCCCGTTGTACCATCCGTTTTATACAGGCCGGAAGATGTGGCATCCGATTGTGCAACGAAATAGATATCCCCGCCTTTTTGAACGGCATTATCGAAACCCGGTTCACTTCCGTCCAGGCCCGGACGAATATCAGACAACAAGGTTTGTGAATAACCACTGAAAAACTGATTGATTGTCAGCAGGCTTAGTAAAAGAATCTTTTTCATAACAATTAATTTTGAGCAAAGTTCAGCAAGTACTCAACATCAATTGTTGGGGAAAACCCTAATTCTGCTTCTTTAACTGTAAAATCCTAATAGAATTGCTTTTTTGACCAGTCCGGAAACATTTTTCACATCAAACTTAACAAACAGACTGGCTCTGTAATGTTCCACTGTTTTTTCAGACACAAAGATGGATTCGGCAATTTCTTTGGTCGATTTTTCGTCTAAAACTCCCTTTAACACTTCTTTTTCGCGTTCAGAAAGTCGTACTTCCGGTAAATAGTCATTTCTCCCCAGCAAGATTGTTTGTACTTCTTTACTCAAGTAGATTTTCCCGGACTGAATGGCATCGATGGCTTCCAGAATCGAGTTTGTCGGTTCCGATTTAATCACATATCCGTGGACATCGATCGCCAGTACCGATTGAATCGTTGCCTGATCATCCAGACTTGTGAGGGCTAAAATTTTAAGATCAGGGTGGTGTTCACGAATTGTTGGAATGAGTGTCCGGGCATCCGTTTTACCAAACCGAATATCCTGGATGAGGATGTCTGCAGAATGGCCTCTCAGCAGTTGACCTAACGACTCTGCATCCGGTGCGTGTAGAATGGAGTGCCCCTGTGACTCCAGTAATGTTTTCAATCCGTCTACAATCAAATGATGGTCTTCAGCTATGATGATTTTCATAGGACAATTTTAAATTTTGGTAACGAAAGGTCTATCTTAAATCCACCCAACGGATTTTCCGGAAACGCGATTGTTCCTTCAATGGCTGCCAATCGGGTACAAATGGATTGCCAACCGTTTCCTTTTTCCAGTTCTGCCTGTGTGGTTCCTTTTCCGTTATCCGAGTACTGGATATATATCCGGTTGTCTTCTTCGGTCATCATCAATTCACATTCAGAAGCATTGGCATGCTTAAGGGTATTCTGGATCAATTCCTGGAGGATCCGGTAAACAACGATTCCGCGTTGGTTATTCAATTGTGACTCATTAAAGTCTGCTATGAAAAACACTGTAAAAACAGGTGACTGAACGGTTTCAATAAAACGTTGAAAGGAAGTTTTCCAGCCTTCTTCTTTCAAATTAAACGGCAGAATATTTTTAGAAATTAACCGGACTTCATTTCTTGCTGCTTGCAGGTTTTGTATCACTGTTTCCAGTTCTTCTAATGATTTCAGTTGTTGCATCTGCAGAGACAGACCCGTCAACGTGCCCGCAATACCATCGTGAATATCTGCTGCCAAACGTTCGCGCTCCCGCTCTTCTCCTTCCACGAATGCACGTAGTTGGTTGCGTTCCGATTCCAGCTGAATGGTTTTTAACCGGTTACTGGTACGTTTTCTCAACCAGAGAATACCTACTATCAACAGCGCTAAAATGAATGCCAATACCAAAATCCAGATAATGGCACGTGAAAGCTCTAATTCCTTTTGCGATAAATCCTTCTCTCTTTTTTCCGCTTCATACCTGGCAAGCAGTTCCTGGATTATTTTCTTGTTTTCCACACTGCTGTATTCCCGGTACATCACATTTGCTTTCCGCAGGTACAGAAACGCCTTTTCATTCTTGCCAACCGCATTATAAGCTTCCGACAACTGTTGATAGACCGTATAATCCGCAAAATGCATGTTCAACCGGTCGTTGAGTTCAAGAACTTGTTCTCCCTCCTCAATCGCGCTGTCAAACAATTGTAAAGCCACATTGCAGGACAGCAAGCCAATCCTTCCGTATATCTCGTACTGAACCAATCTTAATTGTTCTGAACGTGTTACGACTTCCGCATAGTAATTCCTGGCTTTTTCCCATTCCTTTTTCTGGGAATGGATATCACCCAGGGCATATTTTCCAATGATAACAGCAAGTGGTACCCGGTATTTAGTGCCGTCAGAAATGGCTAATTCCGCATGTTTCTCCGCTGAATCAAGTTGATTGGTTTTGGCTTCAGAAATAGCAAGAATCGCAGCTATTTGTGGATAATAGACGGTATCGTTTAACCGGTACACTTCTTCAAATGACGCTTTTGCATAACCATAAGCGGATTCAAAGTCATTGAGGTTAAAAAAGATATTGGCAATATTGTTTTTAACGTATGCGGCATCTCTTTTCATACCATAGGCATCGTATTTACGCAACGCCGTTCGATAGCTGTTGATTGCCTGGTCAAATTCTTTCCGAACAGCATAAATACTTCCTTCCAAACTGTAAAAATAACTCTGAAGCTGCGGATGTTCTTTGAATTTTATTTTCCCTGCGGCGACCCATTTTGACGCTTCATCGGGATTTCCTCTTCTCAATTCATACTTTGCCCGCAACACCCAGATAGCAGAAAGCGTGGGTAGCTTCTGTTTATTTTTTTGCTCGATCTGTTCAACTTTGTCGAGGTAATAACTGCTCTTGTCTGCATACATCAAAGCACTATCCAGTAATTGAGCTGTTTTCAGCGAGTCTGATTGCGAGAACATACAGGTTCCGGACAACAGAAAAAGAAGCAGAATATGGTAGCGATTGGCTGGCATACCTGCAAAAATAGAAAAACGTGCGAGACAAGTTGTTCTTTATCAACAAAAAAGAGGATCCGTAATGATCCTCTTTCATTTATTTTATGCTCTGCTGTGTACCAACTAATCTTTTACTTTGTTCAACCCCATTGCTCCGAGCATCCATTTCGGGAGGTGTTTTTCCGGGTTGCGTTTTTTCAGGTTGATGTACCAGCCTAATTTTTTCATGACCGGAACTTTGTGTGTTTCCACAAATTCAATCCATGTTCCGTCCGGGTCTTCAATGTAGGAGAAACGCCCTCCTGCTTCACCCATGTCAAAGGTTTCACCACTATCTACTGTGAACGGGAATCCTGCTGCTTCGCATTCTTTTTTCAATCCCTCCATGTTGTTGATATCAAAGCACAAGTGAATGAATCCCCAGTCTCCCCAGAATCGGTTTTCAAAAATCTGGCGGCAATCTGTTCTGTCCAGTGATTGTACCAACTCAATTTCTGTCGGTCCCAACAACGGCGCAAACGGTCCTTTCCGATCATTTTTATGCGTCAGCAATACCCGTCGGAATTTTCCTGTTCCTCCCGGAAGTTGTGCAAAGTCTTCAAATTCTCCTGTCACATCGTATTCTACAGTCGAATATTCCAGCACATCCCGGTACAATGGCAATGCCTTCTCCATGTCGCTCACTCCGATGATCGTTCCCCCAACACCACCACATTTGCTCGGGTGACCGGTATTCTTAAACCATCCGCGTCCGTCTGCAATTGTGAAAATGTTTCCGTTCGGATCCTGAACAAAAAATGATTTCTTTCCATTCGGACGTGTCGTAACGGGTCCTAAAACGGTTGCTCCTTTGCTTTTCTGGTAATTGTACGTTGCTTCAACATCTCTTGATTTGATAAAGCAGGAATACAATCCATAGTCACCCAATTGGATATCAAATGTTGCTTTTTCGGTATTGCGGGATTTGTACTGCCAGATTTCAAATCCACCTCCTCCGTCCATACTCAAGGCGAGTGTGGCGGTACGGTTTTGGACTTTTCCTCCTGTATATCTTGTCATCAAAGGAGCTTCGGCTGCATCCTCAAAAATTTTAACGTTCACACCAAAGAATGTACGGTACCATTTCCAGATTTCGGGAACATTCGGAACTCCGATTCCCATTTGCTGAATTCCACTGATGATTTTTGCCATATTGTTTAGTTTGAATAAAACGATTGGGAGCAAATATAAAGATTTATTAATTGAATTGGCAGGTGTGGGGAACAGAAGGTCATTTCTGTTTGTTTGTTCAAAGAATTGGAAAACTGAAGTTATTGATACACCTCACTCCTTCCCCGGAAGAGGAGGTGAAAATAACAAAGCCCGACGTTAATATCGGGCTTGTTTCAGTAGTAGCAGTTAGTTGCGTAGTTTACGCAATGAATTGAAAATCTTTCAACCAATTATTACTGATGCTTCACAAATTTCACATGTTCTCTTCCTGTTTTGGACTGAATAAAATATACTCCGGGAGCAAAGTTGTTTACATCGATGATATTGTGACCTGTTTTCAGTTGTTCTACTGTCACAACTTTACCTGATACATCCGTTATCTGTATCATTTCTGCCCGTTCAGTCGTCACATTGAGTTGCTCACTTACCGGATTCGGATATACGTTCCAGTTATTCTGATCCAGCTTCTCAATGCCGACGGTAGTTACAAGGATACAGTCTGATGTTTCAGTACAACCATTGCGTGTGATTACCACGGCGTATGTTCCATTCACTGCCGGGGTGAAGGTTTGCGCAGTTGCGCCGGAAATTGGTGCATTACCATTCCCGCAATCAATCCATTGATAGGTTGCTCCTGTTTGAACAGCTGTCAGTGTATTTCCGGAAACAGTAACAGTACCATCAACCGAAATGACCTCCATCACAATTCCGTTGCTGACTACCGTCGCCGGCACAACGCATCCGAGCGAAGAAGTCATCAGGCATGTAACTGTTGCTCCATCCGTCAGTACGGAACTTGTAAACGTATTACTATTGGTTCCCACGTTCGAACCGTTAACCTGCCACTGATAATCCGGTGTTCCGCCATTTGTTGGGACAGCTGTAAAAACAACTGCTGTTCCTGAACAGATATTCGTAGCAGACGAACTGACGAAAACGCTTGAAGATACTCCCGGAGTAACAGTCATTGTAATGATATTACTAGTTGCCGTAAGTGTCGTCGGGCAAAGTGCGTTGCTGGTCAGAACGCAACTTACTACATCATTATCTGTTAATGTTGAATTGGTATAAACAGCACTGTTCGTTCCCACCGGCGCACCGTTGAGCATCCACTGGTAAACCGGCAAAGAACCCCCGTTGGTTGATGTAGCTGTAAATGTCACATTTGTTCCATTACAAATACTGTTGCCTTCACTGGAAATGATGGATACCGTTGGTGTAGAACTGCTGTTTACAGTCATCACAATACTATTGCTCGTTGCCACTGCCGGACTTGGACAAGTAAGACTGCTGATCATTTCACAGGTTACCACATCACCATTGTTCAGTGAAGAAATGGTATAATTGCTGCTATTTGTTCCCACCGGAGAACCGTTTCGTTTCCATTGGTAAACAGGTGTTCCACCATTCGTCGGAACAGCAGTGAACGTTACGCTGGTACCTGCACAGATCGTTGACCCTGAATCACTGCTGATATTTACCGAAGTTGTAACAACCGGATTCACTTCGATCGTAATGTTGTTACTGACAACCGAAGAAGTGGTAACACAATTCAGCGAAGAAGTGAGTGTACAAGAAACAATATCTCCGTTGTTGAGTGTTGTTGAACTGAATGTGTTGCTGTTCGTTCCGGCATTGCTTCCATTTACTCTCCACTGATAAGTTGGTGTCGTACCTTCATTCGTTGCCGTTGCTGAGAATGTTATTGCTGTTCCTGCGCAGATTGTTGTTGCAGAAGCAATGACAGAAACTGCAGGAGTTACATGATTCGAAACATTCATCGTGATCGTATTGCTTGTAGCCACAGCCCCATTCACACAAGGTGAATTGCTGGTGATTAAACAACTTATCATATTGCCATTGGTCAAACTTGCATTACTATACGTCGGGCTGTTTGTTCCTACCGGAGAACCATTGAGCATCCACTGATAGACCGGAGTTGATCCTCCATTGGTTACCGAAGCAGTGAAAATGACGCTTGTTGCTTCACAAATAGTACTTCCCTGGTCTGCAACAATAGAAGCCGTTGGTGCGGCACCGTTGTTTACTGTCATTGTGATACTGTTACTATTTGCAACAGCCGGAACAGGACATGTCAAACTACTCGTCATATTGCACGTTACAATATCTCCATTGTTCAGCGTTGATGTACTGTACGTTGAATTATTTGTACCTACCGCTGAACCATTGAGCATCCATTGATAAACAGGAGTACCACCATTGACCGGAACAGCTGTGAAATCAACACTTGTTCCTGAACAGATTGTTGATCCTGCACTGCTTGTAATGGTTACCGCTGTTGAAACGGTTGGACTTACTGTCATCGTGATACTGTTGCTCGTAGCATTAATAGCAGTGACACAGTTGAGTGACGAAGTAAGTTCACAGGTTACCACATCTCCATCGTTCAACGTTGCGGAACTAAAGACATTCGCATTGGTTCCAACATTGTTTCCGTTTATTTTCCACTGATAGACAGGTGCGTTACCACCACCATTGGAATTGGCCGTAAATGTGATGGTTGAGCCAGCACAAACTGCTGTTGAAGAAGTTGCTATAGAAATCGTCGGTGTTATAATGGTTGAAACATTCATGGTAATTCCCGTGCTTGCTACAACAGCAGGAACGGCACACGTTTCATTACTGGTTAGTTCGCACAGAACAACATCTCCGTTTTGTAAAGCAGATGACGCATAAGCAGGGTTGTTTGATCCAACCACACTGCCGTTTACTTTCCACACATATACAGGCGAGCTGCCACCATTTGTAATACCTGCGTTGAAGGTCACAGGTGTTCCTAAGCAAATCGGTCCTGAAGGAGAAGCTGTAATACTTACTGTCGGAACAACTGAAGGTGTCAATGAAACGGTAAGGCTATTGCTGGTAACACTGGTCGTTCCTGCACACGTTGAATTACTGACAAGATCGCAGGTTAAAATATCCCCGTTTACCAGTGTTGAAGAAGTGAAAACCGGGGAATTCGGTCCGGTAGCCGTTCCATTTACCTTCCACGTATATGTCGGTGCCGTTCCTCCGTTGACTACCGTAGCTGTATACTGAACCGGTGTTCCGGAACAGCTATTCGTTCCGCCTGGTGCAATTGTTACTGTAGGAACAGTAGGTGAAGAACATTCTACAAAAACTGTTTGTTTAAACAACGGACTCCAGCTGCCATCTACTCCCCGGACACGTACTGCGAACGAATGCGGTCCTAAACTTAGTGCAGAAAGATCGATGTTATTTTTCATCAGGTTTTCCAGTACGGAGTCGAAATTTCCATCTGTTGCCAGTAATGGAGTCGCATTTCCCTGACCGGGATCACTGTCCCAGAAATATTCACCTTGTGTGATACGAAACGGGCGGGTGATCGTAATCAATGGACCATCAATGTAAATTGTTTGACGGAAATCATTGCTCCAGGTGCCGTCTGAGCCTTTAACACGGACACTGAAACTATGCACTCCCAAACTGAGAGAAGAAACATCAATACCGGTTTGAAATAACTGCTCCAGCACCTGATTGAAATTACCATCAGTAGCTAACAATGCTGTTCCGTTTCCCTGACCGGGATCACCATCCCAGAAGTACTCTCCTTGGGTGATACGAAACGGACGGGTAATTGCAACCAACGGACCGTCAATGTAAATCGTTTGTCGGAAATCATTGCTCCAGGTACCATCTGAGCCTTTGATGCGGACACTGAAACTATGCGCTCCCAAACTAAGGGAAGAAACATCAATACCCGTTTGAAACAGGTGTTCCAATACCTGATTAAAGTTACCGTCAGCAGCTAACAATGCTGTTCCGTTTCCCTGACCGGGGTCACCATCCCAGAAGTACTCTCCTTGGGTGATATTGAACGGACGGGTGATTGCGACCAACGGACCGTCAATATAAATGGTTTGCCGGAAGGTATTACTCCAGGTACCATCTGAACCTTTGATGCGAACACTGAAACTGTGCGCTCCCTGACTAAGAGAGGAAACATCGATTCCGGTTTGAAACAGGTGCTCCAACGTCTGATTGAAATTACCATCAGCAGCTAACAATACTGTTCCGTTTCCCTGACCGGGATCACCATCCCAGAAATATTCTCCTTGCGTGATACTGAATGGGCGGGTGAGGGCAACCAGCGGACCATCAATGTGAATCGTTTGACGGAAGGTATTGCTCCAATTTCCGTCTGAACCTTTGATGCGAACACTAAAACTGTGTGCTCCCTGGCTAAGAGAGGAAACATCGATTCCGGTTTGAAACAACCGCTCCAACGCTTGATCGAAATTACCATCGGTAGCTAACAGTGCTGTTCCGTTTCCCTGACCAGGATCACCATCCCAAAAGTACTCCCCTTGTATTACTCTACTCTGCGCAGATCCCAAAAGAGTTACGACACAGAATACAAGCAAACACATTATTCTTTGTAACATCATATTTGTGATATTAACACGTAAATTACTTATCGTATCCGATCGCCTGAACGCTCATGGTCGTTCCCTGGTTTACAATACGCGGTGTATTCACGTAGATCACGCGTGAACTTTCTGTATTATTCATAAACGGCATGAAGTTGTTGAACGAATAGGATCCTCCATACACGCCAATATCATTACGTGTCAGGTCCAGATCGAGGAATGTATTCATCGGACTGCCGGCATTTACATAACCTGTCCAGCTGTTAATCGGAAGACCTGTTAAAGTGTTAATATTGTCCCTTTCAACATCACCTGTGAAAATATTACCTTGCACGGAATTCAAAGAAAAACAACCTGTTCCCGCACTGTAATACAAATTGTACGTGAAGTTCGTCAGTGTTCCACCGTTATTTGCTTGTCTGACTCCGCAAGCACCCGGATTACTTTGTACGAAATTTCCACACAGCATTGAATTGTCAACGTTCAGGTTTCCTGAAGATTGCCCGATATAGAGCGCACAACCACCAGAAGTGGCACTGGTTGTCAATACACAATTTGTAATTGCGCTTGTAGACGCACCGGATTTCAATGCTGTTATTAAAACACCGTAGTAACTTCCGTGCACCAGGTTGTTACTGAAATTCAGATAGTGTGATGTTGTGTTTATTTCAAAGCCATTGGTTGGAACATATCCAACCGTACCTACCCGGTTCCCTATGATAAGGGTTACATCCTCAGAAGCATTTGCATCGGTATTACACACTGCAGAATTAAGTTCATTACCAATGATCTTTCCGTATGAAAACGTTACAATACCTGCTTTCGAAGACCCTAAAAAAAGATCTACCCCGGAAACCATTGTGATATTCCCTACTATTTCAGAATACGTAATATTCAGTTTGGTTCGGTTAACAGGTACAGCACCGGTTTTTGTAATATGACCCAGCGGTGCCATATTTTTCATTCCTACAATTGTGATAACACGTCCTTCTGCTGTAACAATACTGATCGTACCATCCAGCAACCATTGAACGTTGTCGACTGCAGAAACAAATGTCAGGGTTTTATTAATGGTCAGATTCTCTGTCCATGGAAGCGCATCCGTACGGTTGTTAATCACAATATTGTCACCATCCGCAGCAGCAGTAATTGCAGCAGAAATGGAACCATAAGTACCTGCCGGACCATTGTGCTGTACGATACGGTCAGCAGCAAACAGGTTGGCGCTTGAAAGGATCAGGCAAATCAGAGAGAGTAAACGAGTTGTTCTCATGTTTAGTAATTTTAGTTGATACATCTTAATTTAGGCGACAAAACTAAAAATGATTGATTATACTCCTGCTACAAATAATATGGACAAAAGGATGGCATTTTTTCATTCATTTGAAAATCAAACCATTTTATGTAATGCACCCCAGTAATTTATCAAAGCGATAAAGGCGTCTCGGCAATTTATTTAATTTTGCTGGCATGAAATATCCCATACTTGTCATTGCTGCTCTACTCACATTTACGTGTTTCTGCCAAACATCTTTTGATGAATCCGAAGAGCTGTTCAACAACTATCTGACAACAGACAGTACAAAAGCAAAGGCACAACTGGAATACCAGCGAACGCATTCCCGTTCTCACAAGGAAAAAATTCGGTATGATCTCAATCAGGCCATTTATTACAGTTATCACAATCAATTTAAGCTTTCTGAAATAGTTCTTGCAAAGGCGGAACAAAAGTTGCAGCAAAAAAAGGATGTCGAACTGAAAGGTGAACTTGTACGGATCCGTTCACTGATTTATTACAAGACCAATCGCTTTGATGAATCCAATAAGTTAATCAACGACTTTTTAAATAATCATCCGAGGCTTTCAGATCAACTATTGGTCAACCTGTATATGAACCTGAGTTCAAACGACATTGCACAAGGAAATTATGCGCAGGCAAAGCAAAAGGCAATGACCGCATACAACATCTTTCTTAAAAGACCCGCTTCCTTATCCGATAAACTAACAGTTAAAGTACTCAACGGACTTTATAACGCCTATCATTACCAGGCCCAATATGATTCTGCTCTTTATTACCTCTATAAACAAGAACCATACTTAGAAGACGGTACCGTTCTGAAAGGTGGATTTTATGACCGGGTTGGCATTATCTACACCACTGTGGGAAAATATGACAAAGCGATCATGTACCATCAAAAAAGTATTGCGATTCTTGAAAAATTACATTCACCTGCCGTGTTGTCACATGCATTGTACAACCTGGGAACCGCCACTAAAGCGATGGATATTAATAAGGCCATTCCCTTTTTTGAAAGAGCACTGAAAACGGCACGTGACGCCAATTATGAACAGATTATCGGTTACGCCTCACAGGAACTGGGTGATATTTACCTGACCAAAAAAGAGTATTCGCGTGCCGACAAATACAATCGTGAGGCCCTGAAAATTTTGCGAAACGCAGGAATAGAACACGGGGTTATCAATGTGTTGTTGAATCTGGGGCGTCAAGATTATGAAACAGGAAACTACAAAGAAGCTCTGAGCTACCTGGAAGAAGCTTTGGATATGGCGAAAAGCAACGAAGATATCATCAGCCAGGAATATTGCTATGAATACTTATACAGTACATACGAACGGATGGGTGATTACCGGAATGCCTATCATTATCATCAACTTTTCGCACAGAAACAGCGTGAGATTCTCAAACTGGATCTTCAGAACAATATTGAACAACTAAATCTTTCCTACGAGGTTCGCATGGAAAAAATGACCAACAAATTACTGAAAAAAGAAGTAACGTTGAAAAACAAAAAGATCAGGGCTGAACAAGAGGTTAAATGGCTATTCGGAGTCTTGCTTCTGATGGTCTTGATAGCGGGGTGGTTTCTCAGAAGATTGTTTGTACAGCGCGCACGTTTGAAAGAAATCGAACTAAAACTGGCTCAATCTGAAGTGAAGGAGTTGGAACGGGAAAAAAACCGCACCATCAAAGAGCTGAATATTGTAAAAGATCAGTTGATTAACAAAAATGCCATGATCGGGGAATTAAATAATTTGTTGCGGGAAAACGAACAAAACCTGATTTCAAAAGAACAGTTTGGTAGTTTGGTGTCTACAGATACCGACTGGATTCAGTTTCTTGCAAAGTTACAATTGCTTTACCCTGATTTTGCAGATAATCTGAAACGGAAACATCCCAATCTTTCGAACAATGAATTCCGTCTTTCAGCACTGGTTCGTTTGAATCTTTCCGATAAAGAAATTTCGGAGTTACTTATTATTGAAGTTTCCAGTGTTAAGAAAGCAAAAAACCGCCTGAAGCAAAAATTAGGGTTAGATACCAATGACAAGCTCGATTCGTATTTGGGACAGTTGTGATTCCATTATTTATGGAAAATAATTCATTGACTTTGTAGAACACATCTCCCTCCTCATTCCTCCCCCAAGGGAGGAAGTAGAAACAACAAAGCCCGACTTTGCAGTCAGGCTTTTATTTCTGTGGCGGAGAGAGGGATTAGCTGCGCTGGTCTTCGCTTACGCTACGGCACGAACCCGATGGTTCTCATCCCTCTGGTAAAACAGTATTGAAAGTTTCAGGGTATAAAAAAAGGACTTGCTGTGATGCAAATCCTTTGCGGAGAGAAGGATTATTACATGATCCCAAATGGGGGAGGTTTCACAGAAACGAAAGCGATTCACTTCGTTCATGCTCTTTATTGGTTTTAGGATTTTATTCAACAACTTGTTTATAAAAGTCCCAAAAAACAACAAAGCCCGGCTTTGCAGCCAGGCTTTCGTTTCTGTGGCGGAGAGAGAGGGATTCGAACCCTCGATACAGTTGCCCGTATACTACCTTTCCAGGGTAGCTCCTTCAACCACTCGGACACCTCTCCGTGAACTTTTTCAGTCTATTATTTTGGTTAGTGGGTGGCAAAGGTAAACAATTTTTGTTAGTATCAAATTTTTCGTGCAGTGTATTTGATTATCACTGTTTAATTTTTTGATTCACACATGCATTTGGTTTTCTCTACATTCCTTTTACAATGCTTCCGAGCAACTTCAGTTTACTTTCTAACTGTTCTGTCCACCGTTGTCCGTAGGTCAGGCGCATACAGTTGTTGAACTGATCCTGCAGTGAGAACATTCTTCCGGGTGCAATGCTGATTTTCTGACGAATTGCCCGTTCGTAAAGCTCTGCTGTATCAATGCGTTCATCCAGTTCCACCCACAACATAAACCCTCCCTGCGGACGACTGACTTTTGTCCCTTCGGGGAAATATTCGGCAATCGCGCGGATATAATGTAAACTGTTGGCATGCAATTCACGTCGGAGGTTGCGCAAATGGTGTTCGTACCGGCCGTTTTCCAGGAAGTTGGCCACCGTTTCCTGTGTAATTGTGGTGGAGGAAACCGTATGAATGAGTTTTTGATGAATGATCTTTTCTTTAAATCGTCCCGGCGCAACCCATCCGACGCGGTATCCCGGTGCCAGGGTTTTGGAAACGGAACCACACCACAACACCAATCCTTCTTCATCAAAGGCTTTGCAGGGTTTAGGCCGACTTTTACCAAAATACACATCGCCGTACAAATCATCTTCAATTAATGGGATATTGTGGGTTGCCAGGAGTTTCACGACTTCTTTTTTGTGGGTTTCCGGCATACAACTTCCCAACGGATTGTTGAAATTACTCACCAACAAACACAGTTTTATTTTTGGAAGTGCTTTCTTTAACGCATCGATTTCTATTCCGGTCACCGGGTGGGTTGGCAATTCAATGACATTTAATCCCAGGCTTTTTGCCAATTGCAGGATTCCAAAATACACCGGACTTTCCACCGCAATCGTATCACCCCGCTGGGTTAACGCCATCAATCCAATGGATAAGGCATTCATTGCACCGGCAGTCGTTACAATGTCTTCTTCGTTGAGATTTCCGTTCCAGGTATAGGTCAAACGGGCAATGTCTCTTCTCAGTTTCAGGTTTCCCTGAATTTCTTCGTATTCCGTTCCGCTTCCTTTCAATCCGCGCATTGCAGAGACGAGTTCTTTGTTCAGGCGGGCAATGGGAAGCAATTCATTTTCCGGTACACCCAGCGAAAGACGTGTAACACTTTTATCGTTCAGGGAGTGAAATACATTCGCGATCAGGTTTTCCACGCATTTTTCATCCGCTTTTGCAACCGGCTGACTGGTTGCAGGTACCGACAAATGTACCGGCTTGTAGTTGACATAAAATCCCGATTGCGGGCGGGAAACAATCAATCCCTTTGCCTCCAGTTCAATGTAAGCTTGTGTCGCTGTGTTCATGCTGATTCCATATTCCCGGCAAACCGTACGGAGCGATGGTAGTTTGTCCCCTGTTTTCAATGTCCCCTGTCGAATCTGACTGCCCATTGTCATGGCAATTTTCTGGTATAGAATTTCTTTCATAGCTACGCAAACTGTACTCAACAAAATTAATAAAATTGTATCTGTAACCATGTGTTTTTTTATACTTCTTTTGTAGTATTCTAAATTCAGTAGAAACTATGTCTGATCGTTCATTATGGGGTGCTTATATTGCATTAGGAATTGTATGTGTGGTTTGGGGAACAACGTATTATGCGTTATTGATCGGGGTGGAGACCTTTCCGCCGTTCCTATTTTCCGCAATCCGACAGTTAACCGCCGGCCTCGTTTTGCTGATCGCATTGAAGTTATTCGGAAAATTAAAGTTTACCGCATCTGATTTCATTCACCAGTCCATTCCCGGAATCCTGATGATTACACTTGGAAACGGGGTGATCGGTTGGGCAGAACGCTACATCCCGAGCGGGTTAGCCGCTTTGATCGTTTCCATTCTTCCGGTCTACATCGTGGGAATCAATTTTTTGATTGGTGCAGATAAACGCAGACCCAATCAGTTTATTCTATTCGGATTATTCCTGGGCTGTACCGGTATTTTCCTGATGTTCCGAGACAATCTGAAGGACCTCATCAATCCGCAGTACCTGATCGGGATGCTGGTGGCTTTTACAGCATGCCTGGCGTGGGCATTCGGAAGTATTTATGCAAAATCCAGACCTTCTTCTGCCAACGTGCTAACAAACGCAGCCATCCAGATGTTCAGCGGAGGAGTCGGCTTGTTCGTTCTGAGCTTGTTCATGGACGACTATTCGGAACTGCAATCTGTTACAACGGAAAGCATCTGGGCGCTGGTCTACCTCACGGTGTTTGGCTCGATTCTTACTTATACGTGTTTTGTATACGCGCTTGACAAGTTGCCTCTCGGCATCGCATCGTTATACGCTTACGTCAATCCGTTTATCGCATTGATTCTCGGTTATTTGTTCCTCGGGGAATCGATTACCTGGATTACAGGACTGGCACTCATCGTAACGCTGGGAGGTGTCTATTACATCAACCGGGGGTATCAATTGCAAAAAGTGTAATTTAACTAAATTCCTGTGGCATTTTCAGAAGAAGGACTGTTATTCATTCCATTTCTACAATTATTTGCTTACAGGGAATTCTAACATCGAGTGCTGTTTTCTGACCACGGATGCACGGATTTGATAGAAGTATCAGGATGATTGAACGCTGCAATTGTTTAGATGGTGAATCGATACATTCAGGATTTTTTAACCAATAATAATCCGATTCTTTCTTTTGAATCAGATCAAAAACTGCTACATTCGATACGGATAACCGTACAAACGAACACTTTTCAACATGCATGCATCCAACAAAACATCCATTGCTTCTATTCTACTTATCTCGCTTCATGTATTACTTGGTATCGGCGCCCTGTTCGGTGGTGGCGGGATGATTATCGACCCCACGGGAGCACTCATTCAACTTCCCTTTTCGCTTCTGAACGAAACGCCGTTTACCTCGTTCCTGATCCCGGGAATCATCTTATTTGTTCTCCTTGGTATCCTTCCGCTGATTACCGCTTTCGGACTGATTACCAAACGACCGTGGAAGCTCACAGAAACATTGAATGTATTTCCGAATCAACACTGGTCGTATAGTTTCTCGCTGTACATCGGTTTTCTGCTCATCGGCTGGATCACGATTCAGATGTACCTGATCAATGGGATTGGGTTATTGCACGTGATTTATATTTTCTGGGGACTGTTGATTGTGTGGGTGACGGTGGTGGTGGGGAATAGAAAACATGGTATTACCAGATAACACTCCCTCTCAATCAATTACTTCCGTTCAAGCTTAATCCAATCATGATACGTTCCTTCACCACCAAGTCCTTGAGCATATAGTTTTCCTCTTTTCTCTTTGAGAAAGAACATCGGACTCTCCGTCTCGCAAAATTCTTCGTCGCCGGTATAATACAGCTCCAGGATGTTCTCTTTTTCTACTGCCGTGTATTTCCCGTTGCATCGAATCGGTTCATGGTATGTGTTTGTTTCCAATTGAACATATTCATTGGTAATGGTAAATGTGTATTCAATGCTTGCCATTCCCGTAGTGGTCGCTTCCGTTTCAACTCCTACGGAAAATGTTCCGATGTATTTTTCTGCAATCGGATGTGTTACCTTCTCCTTTGTGTCCGGTTCAACATTGCCTTCTATCGGTTGTTCAGACTGGTCATGAATAACTTTTATTTGTTCAGAAAAGGATCGTTCCGACGGGTCACAGGCTGTCAGAAATAACAGAAGACTCATTAGTACTACAATTCGGGGCATCATTGTGATTTGAGATGTTAGTAATTCAAAATTAACAAAAGATAAACGCCCACGGTATCGCGGGCGTTTCTTTAAATTAAGCATCAATCAATTCCGGATCGGCAATTACGCGAATGCGGGCTTTACAACCGGAGCAGATTTCAAAATATTCGTTGTTTAAAGGGATTGGGATCAGCCACAAAACGGACACGATCTTTTTTTCCGTTACATGCATTTTGGTAGTTTCCTGCTTGCAAACACGGCATCGGGACGCTTTATCGCCTTGTCTGCGGTTTACAGTCTTGTATCTGACCGACCACATCTTACTTCCCGTAAAAATCCCTGAATTCTTTTGCCACGGCCTTTGGATTCACCACGCAAGCATAAAAATCGAATCGGCTGCGGATAAGGCGCACATTGTTTTTAACGAAAAGACCTGAAATCACAAACGTATTGAACGATGCTATTTCGTGCACATATTTTTCGTTGTTTTCCAGCAAATCGGTGAGTGATTCTTCCAATTGCTGAACAGATTCCGCGCTGTTGATCAATTTCATTGTTCCTTCCAATATCGAAACACCTTCAAAGAAACGGTGGTTCTTAAACGTCTGAAGCAATGGAAAAAACCCGACAGTCTGGGTTGGGATGTAAAAAAGGTAATTCTTTGTGCCCACACAAATTCCTTTAGTAATGCTCGTAGGCGCTTTTGCATTCATGAAACTTGCATTTTCACAGATAACAAAATCAATATTTTTATTCAACATGTTAAAACAATTTATTTTGGTGGCAAAACTAATCAAATTCACGTATCTGCACTTCTCCACACAATCATTTGCAGTTTGTTATTATATATTCGTAGCTATTTGTTTGAAATCCGTAGTTTAATCTTCCCTGCTGGCTGTGCTTTCTGCTTTTGTCAGGGTGTAAAATTCGGTCCAAAGACGCTCTTCTTAACTGATTTTTGATAAACATCTAATTTTTCGAAATCGAACGTGAATAGTAGAATTAAGATTTCTATTTAAGACTGGAAATACTTGCGCGATTTAAAAGAGGTTCAATAAGTTATGTTTTTAGAAAATGGTTTCTTTAGAGTGAGTGTGAGAGAAGAGAGCAAAAAAAGAAGGAGAGTATGTACTCTCCCTCTTTTTTAGTGCCCAAGACTGGACTCGAACCAGCACACCTTGCGGCGCCGCCACCTGAAGACGGTGCGTCTACCAATTTCGCCACTTGGGCAGCCTCTTGCGATTAGCAGACTGCAAAGATGAATATTTTTTCAGAGCTGACAAGCAATTTTTGTAAAAAAATTCATCCGAAAGCATTCGTAGCAAATTGCATGGTACCTTTGTAATAGTTAAAAACAGACAAGCATGCATCCACTCAACTGGACCATCCGGCATTTTTCTTCGCTCACCGTCAATGAACTGTATGAGCTACTACAGCTACGTTCCGATGTATTTGTGATCGAACAGCAGTGTATATACCGCGATCCGGATGACAAAGACCAGCACTGTTATCACCTGATGGGACGCATTCCGGAAACCGGAGAACTGGCAGCCTATGCACGCATTGTTCCGCCGGGAATTTCCTACGAAGAACCATCCATCGGGCGGGTGTTGACAGCATTGAAACACCGCCGAAGCCAGTTCGGGAAAGCACTCATGCAACGCAGTATTGAAGCAGTGCAGACATACTATCCGGATCAACCGATACGGATTGGGGCACAGACCTATCTGCTGGCATTTTACAATTCCTGTGGGTTTGTGGAAACAGGTGAGCCGTACGATGAGGACGGGATTGAGCACATTGAGATGGTGAGGGGAAATACCGGACCTGATTAGACACAAACTCTTCTTAATTTTCCCGAAATCAATGAAACATCCATTTTTTTGTCTAAATTAGGCTTACATTCCCGATTTACAGCATATATTTCGGGAGGTTATCAACTAAAAAAAAAAACAAGTATGTTTTACCTCTACATTCCCATCGGACTCACAGCACTGTTGCTTATTTATGTGCTATATTTGGCTTTCAGTAAGCAATTGAAAAGAAAATTCCGAACAACTGTACTTCCGGGATTATTTTTTATTGGTATTTGGGGAACAATCTATTTTTTTATAGTACGTTAAACAATGAGCGAAGAACACAATTACATAGCGATCAATCGTCAGTCCTGGAATAAAAAGACGGACATTCACCTGGAATCAGCCTTCTACGACATGGAAGGTTTTCGAAAGGGAAATACATCCCTCAACGAAATTGAACTGGAACTGTTTGGCGATCTCAACGGTAAATCCGTGCTGCACCTGCAATGTCATTTTGGCCAGGATACTATTTCCCTCAGCCAGTTGGGAGCAAAAGCCGTTGGCGTGGATTTGTCAGACAATGCGATTGACAACGCCCGAAAAATTGCAGCGGAAATGAATGTCGACACGAAATTTATCTGCTGCGATGTGTATGAGCTTCCCGAGCACCTGGACCAACAATTTGATCTGGTGTTTACCAGTTACGGAACCATTGGTTGGTTACCCGATCTGGACAAATGGGCACAAGTGGTTGCCCGTTTTCTGAAACCGGGAGGAACATTTGTATTTGTCGAATTTCATCCGGTAGTCTGGATGTTTGATGATGATTTTGATAAAATTGGTTACAATTATTTTAATTCAGGAGCAATCGTTGAATCTTATGAAGGAACGTATGCTGACAGGGATGCCGATTTACATGCTGAATACGTTATGTGGAATCACGGTATCAGTGAAGTAGTCAATAACCTGATCAAAAACGGGTTGGAGATCAACTCCCTGGATGAGTTTGATTATTCTCCTTACAACTGCTTCCGAAAAACGGTTGAAATTGCACCGAAAAAATACCGGATCGCTCACCTGGACAACAAGATTCCGATGGTGTATTCCATTAAGGCAACCCGAAAAGAATAATATGGAAAAGGTAAACATCGCTGAAAAATTATCCTTGTTTTCCGAGCACTGGTCTCCGAAGATTGTGGGTGAACTCAACGGACAGCAGGTCAAACTGGCAAAACTGAAAGGGGAATTTGTGTGGCACAAGCACGACCACGAAGATGAATTGTTTTATGTAGTGGAAGGAACGTTAACCATTCTGTTCCGCGATAGAACCGTAACACTGCATCCACATGAATTTCTGATTGTTCCCAGAGGTGTTGAACACAAACCCGTAGCGGAAGAAGAAGTATCGGTTATGTTGTTTGAACCGGCAACAACACTAAATACAGGAGATGCAGAAAGTGAACTAACCAAACGAACGTTGGAAAAACTATAACAGTATCGTTTTATACCTAAAAAGGAGGAGTCACAAATCATGTACACTCCCCCACGTATTTTTCATTTATTCCGCCCGTTCCCGTTCTTCTTCGTTTCCGAAACTTTTTTCCGTTGTTTTCAGCTTGTTGTTTCCAAACTGGTAACTCAACGAGATTCTGAAGCCACGGGTGTCATCATAACTGCGGAAATTGGTTTCCACTCCGTTAGAAGAATAGGAAATCAATGGTCGCTGTCCGTTGACCACATCCTGTACAGTCAATGTCACCGCGAGTTTTTTGTTGAGTAGTAAGTACTTGACTGACACATCTAGCTGGTGCATCGTAGAGATGTAAAAAATCTGGTAACGCCCCGGTAACTGCAATCCGTAATTGACACTCACAAACAACGTTTTAGAAGTGTTGAGTGTAAAGTCGTTATTGGAATACAGGTATGCATTGTATCCGTCTATAGAAGCAATGGCTGCTGTTCGAGAACGTACGTTTTGATAGTTGACATTGAACCCGGAAAAGCTGTTCCACCACGACCACTTGCTAAGATTGTAGTACATGGAAATTCCAACCTGGTAAGTATTGGCATAATTCAGCGGTGTGCTTCGTGTGACATTCGTTTGCGCATCCAGAATGGACAATTGCTGTGAAAAATCCGATACCTGTGAATAATATACGGAAGACACCCATTTTTGACGGTACGTATAGGAAAACTCTACATTATCGATCATGGATGGTTGCAAAAACGGGTTTCCTTCCGAATAATAGTAAGGACTTGTACGAATAATAAACGGATTGAGGTAATCAAAACCCGGTCGCCGGATCCGGCGGCTATAATTCAATGACAATGAATGGTTATCATTGGGTGTATAGGTCAGGTAAGCCGTTGGAAACAACTTGATGTAGTTATTCCGGTTGGTCTGGTCGAGGTTTCGGGAATATCCTTCTGTCTGTGTGGCTTCTGCACGCAAACCGGTTTGTGCTTCCCATCGTTCACCTATTTTCTTGTTCAGCGATGCATGAATTGCCTCATTGTATTCCCGGTAACGAAAGACATTGGACTGATCCGTATTCAGTATCGGCGTTCCCGTTTCATAATCTGTCACTGTCAGATTGTTGTTGGTTTGTGTATACGAAAATTTTGCTCCGACGCTCAGCGACGCCCATTTCATTGGTTTTTCAACATCCATTTTTCCAGAAATATTATCAATCCGATTCCTATTGGTGGTGTTGGATGAAAAATAAGTAGAAGGAAAAACATGTTGGTGCACATCCAGCTCATTTCCTTCAAAAAATCGTTCATCGCGCTTGTGGTAGCTGAAGTAATCCACATCTGTTGTAATGCGGGTTCCGGTCGAATCCGGGGTAATCGCATTGAACCAGTTAACAGAATACATCTCAGGACGATTACTTGCCTTTACATCAGAGCGAATAAAGCCGTTTGCACTCCCTGACAACAGGTTTATTCTGCTTGTGAATGGTTGGTTCACACTTGTTTCTCCCGTATAATTCCCCATGTACTTGAAACCGGTTGTCCATTTTTCATTCGCTTTATAGTCTACTCCTCCCCCAACGCTGAATCCACGTGTTTCAGAACGGTCTTTCACTTCCGATCGCCAGTGTTCATTCGGATACAAAATCCTGCTTTCGGAGGTTGTCAGATAATCCTGTTTTCCCCCGTTCAGCGCAACATTTACTGCCCATTTTTTATGGTTGTAATGGAATGTTCCCATCACTGTCCCCCCTGCATAGGTCTTTTGCCGGTAGGTTGCTCCGATCGTTGCATTCCACGCATTTTCCTTTGCTGTTTTCAGGCGAATGTTGATCAATCCGCCATTACCTTCCGCATCGTACCCGGCAGGAGGTGTGGTAATGACTTCAATGCTACGAATGTTTTCCGAAGGAATGGACTGAAGCAATACCGCCAGTTCATCCGAAGACATGCGTTGCAGGCGGTTGTCAATCATTACCAATACCTCCCCTTTTCCGACAATGGACACCACATCGTTCTGTACGCGTACCAATGGTGTCGATTTCAAGACATCCAGGGCATTTCCACCCGAAGCGGCAGTTGAATTTTCGACATTGTATACCAAACGATCTGCTTTTCGTTCAATAATTTTTTTTCCGGCTGTGACAACCAATCCTTCCAATTCGGAAGATTCGTTGACAATTACGCTTCCAAGATCCATCGTGCGGGTTAACAAGAGTTGTTGCTCATACAATTCCTCACCTAGCAACTGAACACAAAGCAGATAAGTTCCCGCTTCTACCTCCAACTGAAACCTTCCCAAGCTGTCTGTCAATGCCCGACTTTGCACAGTGCTGTCGCTACGAAGTAGTTGAATCGTTGCAAACTCTACAGGTATACTGTCCTGGTTGATTAAGTTCCCCGAAAGACGGAGTGTTTGTGCGGATCCGTTTGTACTGAAGAAGATTCCCAACATCAAAACGATGATCGAATGAAGATGATTCATGGTGTGTTTTTGCGTTATTTATGAGTTATCAAAGGTTGGAATGCTATTCACCCCCTTTGATAATTGATAATTAAACCATTGATAATTAAGTTATTTGTTTCTATTTCAAATAGTCAAAGACATTGACCAGTTTGTATTTTGGGCTGCGCTTGATCCATTCGTTGAAAAAAGCCGTATGTGTTGCTCCCATCAAGATAAACACGCGGTCGTCTTTTTTCAGTTCAATCTGATTGAAGTTGGAGAACATTACCAGGTTGCGGTGGTAAAATTTCGTCGCCTGCTCTGCTCCTTCCGCTTTTCCTTTTGTAGACACGTACGTGAGCATGTCTGCATTTACGTTGATCAGGTAATCCAGATAGTCCGGGTGATTGGTCACCTTCAATAATTCCAGTACCGAAGCGTTTTCCTCATCAATCTGAGCCTCATTGGCATCCATCATTTCTCCGTACCGCGGGTAAGTCGTGCTGTCGACTTTATATTTCAGCTGGTAATAAATAGAATAATTATATCCTTCCTTGTAATCGATTCCATAGATGCGTTTGGTTTCACTCAATCGCCCGATTTCATAGGCCAGTAGTTCCACCTCATCAGGATGTTGAAAAGTCATCTTCGGATTTTTAAGATATTCCTGGTACAATGCCTCCAGTTTTTCTTGATATTCGGGCGTTGTTTCTACAATAATGACAGTCGGTTTGAAGGCAGCCATTGCTTTGGCGATTTCATGAATCTGGCGTACATTTTCTTTGTCATGCTCATCAAATTCTGTTTTATTGGCATCGTTGGTATAACCCATGTGAAAGGTTCCTAAATTCAATACAGGAACAGCATCATCAAATTTTGTTTTGAATTGAATGTCTTGTGCGGAAGCTGTAAAAATAGCTATTGCTACAGCCAGTGATAAACTTAAATTTTTCATTTGTTTCATTTTTTGTACAAAAATTGTGTGCTTTGCCCGGGTGAAGAAACTTTATCTGCAAATCCCTCCGGTTTATCTGCAAACCCTGATTTGGGTTCGTAACGATATTCCTACTTTTACAAAAAGTTTTATGTGATGTATAAAAGCACCTTATCCGTAAAGAAAGAAATCGCGCTACACCTCTTGTTCTGGGTGATCTGGGTTTATTTTACACTGGCAGTAGTTGATGCCAACGGAATTCACTTTGCGGAAATGGACTTGTTTTCCTCCACCTGGTGCATTACCTATGTTGTGACGTTTTATGTGAATTATTTGTTCGTTTTACCGAAAGTGTTCCATCCGTTTAAATGGATCAAAGCCATCGCGGGGCTCGTCGTGATTTTCCTTTTCTTTGCTGCTCTTCGTTATTTTCTTGAACAATTTCTAACCGTACAGCTATTTAATGTGCAGAATTACAATCCCGGAACAGGGATTCTTTATTACATTTATGACAATACATTTTATGCGGCACGTCCCATCATTCTGAGCAGTGCATTCTGGCTCATTGTTTTGTTAGTAAGGCTACTGGATTACAATAAGTACATCATTGAAGAGCAAAAGAATACGGAAATTAAATTCCTCAAAGCGCAAATCAACCCGCATTTTGTATTCAATACACTGAACAATATTTATTCGATGGTCCATTTTCAGTCACCCAACGCACTCCCTGCGATTGAGAAACTCAGCAGTATTATGCGGTTTACCACGTATGAAGCACCGCGTAATTTCATCCGGCTGGGAGAAGAATTGAATTACATCCATGCGTATCTTGAACTGGAGGAACTGCGTCATTATGACAAGTCGTTTGTCAGTTGGGAAACTACAGTACAGAGTGATAACCATGAAATTCCTCCCTATCTGCTTTCTCCATTGGTTGAAAATGCCTTGAAACATGGTTCGTATACGGCTGAAATACCCATCATTATTCGGCTTTCCTGCAATGATCAGCAACTGGATTTTGAGGTAATTAATCGAATCGGAAACCAAAAAAAAGATAAGCTGGGTGGAATTGGAATTGATAACCTGAAGAACCGGCTTGAAATTCTTTACCCGGAAAAACATACACTTCAGACAACTGAACAAGAAGGTCTTTTCAGTGCTCACCTTGTTATTTATTTCCAATGAAACAACTCATTCACTGCGTCATTATCGACGATGAACCATTAGCCGTGCAACTCGTTGAAGATTACGCGAAGAAAATCACGTCTCTGAAGGTGTTGTATGCCGGAAGCAATGTGTATGAAGCCATTCAGATTGTCAATACCCATCCGGTTGATTTGATCTTCCTGGACATCCAGATGCCGGAACTAACAGGAATTGAAGTCATGCAGTTGTTCAACCGGGAACACAATTTTATCATTACATCTGCTTATCCGGAGTATGCACTGGACGCCTTCCAGTTTCACGTTGTTGATTTTATATTGAAACCCATTACGTTCAATCGTTTTTACCAGAGTGTGGAGAAGTTTACCCGGTGGCAGGAAACATTCCGTGTGTCATCACAACCCGATCATTTATTTGTTCGCGCCGACCGCAAGCATTATAAAATTGCGTTTGAAGACATTCTATACATTGAGGGATTGAGGGATTACATCCGGATTCATACCAAAAACGAAAAAATCATGGTGTTGGACAACATGAAAGACATCCTGGGAAAATTACCTTCCGATCAATTTATCCGCATTCATCGTTCGTACATCATTCCAACGGATAAAATCAAACTGATTGAAGGCAACCAGATTCAATTGCACAACCAGGAATTTGTTCCGATCGGGGAAACGTATCGGAAAGTGGTGAGTGAGTGGCTGGAAGGAAAGTAATTAAAAAAGCGATAACCCTTTTACCTGTCACTGCTCAGTATGATCATGTGTGTCAATTACGTTCTATGTGGTTAGAGTTTTTTTGAACCACATAGGACACATAGAGGCATAGCCCCATTACATGCAGTAAATGTAGTGACACATAGCAGCCAACTTCGTTAGCTTTTGATAGTAGTCATCTTTGTATTGTTTGCTTGTTATCCTAATCAATGTGTTGAGTTCTTTAATTCATGTTAATGAATAACTATGTGTCACTAATTGAACCTAACAATTCTATGCTTTCTATGTCTCTATGTGGTTAAAGTCTTTTTGAATCACATAGGACACATAGAGGCATAGCCCCATTACATGCAGTAAATGTAGTGACACATAGCAGCTAACTTTGTCAGCTTTTGATATTAGTTATGTTTTATTGCTTGCCGTTTATTCTGATCAATGTGTTTACCTGTTTTATTTATGCCAATGAATTAACCATGTGTCACTAGTTGAATCTAACAACTCTATGTTTTCTATGTCTCTAAATCACATAGTTTCTATAACTCTGGTAAAAATTGATTACCAATCTTTTAGTTGATGTTATTATTCTGTTGCCTTATTGCTCAATAAACGGTTACTCCATTCCGGGAAACGGAAGAAGCCTGTTGCCCAGATCAGTACCTGGATCGTGATTACTGTTGCCAATGGCTGATGATTGATAAAATGTACAGCGATAGCACCACCCATGTAGGCGATCATCAATAACAATCCGACGAATGCTGTTTTCGGAATCAGAAATACCACAACAATCAGTAGTTCTAAAATTCCCAGAATCATGACGTTGGTCGTTCCACCAACACCCAGCGCTATTTCAGCAGCGGCTTCTCCACCCGCCAGTTTTGCCAATCCGCTTGCTGCGAACACAATTGTTACCAATGCTGTAAGTACCCAGCCGATTATTTTTCCTGTCTTATTGTTCATCTTTTTAAAATTTAGAGCACAAAAATAAATGTGATAACTATATATTTGTAACCTGTTACATAAAGGATAGTAGTTACAAAAAGAATAGCAATATGGAAGAATTAATGACCCGGCATACGGAAACCTCTTGTAAAAAAGCACGACTGGCCATCCAGGATACACTGGATGTTGTAGGTGGAAAATGGAAACTGGTATTGATTTCTGTATTGAGAAACGGGAAACGAAAGTTCAACGAATTGTCCAAAGAAGTTGGAATAAGTCCCCGGATTTTATCGAAAGAACTTCAGGAACTGGAAGCGAACGGGCTCGTGAGCAGAACGGTGTGTGATACGAAGCCGGTAACGGTAGAATATGCCCTGACGGAGTACAGCGAAACCTTGTCAGAGGTTATTATAGCTATGCACAAGTGGGGAATGGCACATCGAGAAAGAGTAATCGGGGAAATGAATACCCCAAACTAATTCTTTCTTTGAAATGATGTCCAACGATACAAAACGTCTTTCCCGACTCACAGCGATTCTGACGCAATTACAGGCCAAACAACTGGTTACAGCAAGTGAACTGGCAGCAAAATTCACAGTCAGTATCCGGACCATTTACCGGGATATCCGCGCATTGGAGGAAGCCGGTATTCCTGTTGTAACAGAAGAAGGAAAAGGATATACACTGATGGAAGGGTACCGTATCCCTCCGGTGATGTTTACCGAACAACAAGCCAACGCGTTGATTCTCGCGCAGCAATTGGTATTAAAAAGTAAAGACGCTTCTTTTGTAAATGATTATTCCGAAGCAATCGAAAAAATCCAGTCGGTATTGCGGAATACCCTCAAAGACAAAACCAATCTTCTGGCTGAACGAACACGGTTTGATTTCAATACTTACCGGGAACGAACCAGTAACCTCCTCTCGGATCTGCAGGCTGCCATTACTAATTTTTACATCATCAACATGCGCTACATTGACGAGGCAGGTGATTTATCGGAACGATTGGTGGAGCCATTTGCATTACTCAGCACCCAGGAGGACAACTGGTTATTAATTGCCTGGTGTCGCCTTCGGGGGGCATTCCGGTATTTCCGGGTTGACAGGATCGAACGCATGTCGGTGCTTTCTGAGCATTTTATTCCTCACAAAATGACTTTGCAGGAATTTTTTGATAACTATTATTGATGACTGTTAACCCCTGACATAGGGTTGTCACTCTCTTGCCGTAGCTTTGTTGAAAATTCATTAATTTCAATGCAACATGAGTATCGACGAAAACCGTATTATTTACCCGAAAAGCAAACAGGAATGGCGGAATTGGCTGATGGAAAATCACCTGCAGGAGGAATCCGTATGGGTTATTTTTTACAAACAAAAAGCAAAGCAACCGACCATTACGTGGAGTGAGTCCGTCGATCAGGCCTTGTGTTTCGGGTGGATTGACAGTACCAAGAAAACATTGGATGAAGAACGGTCTATTCAATTTTTCAGTAAACGAAAACCCGGTAGTACGTGGTCGAAAATCAATAAACAAAAGGTAGAGGTGTTGATTGCTGAAGGGCTGATGATGGAAGCCGGCTATGCGAGCATTGAGCGGGCAAAGCAAAATGGTTCGTGGACGATTCTGGATGAAGTGGAGGAGTTGATTGTTCCCGAAGATTTAGCAGCGGCTTTTCAATTGTACCCGGGATCGGAAGTTTATTTTTCAGGATTGAGCAAGTCCGCTAAAAAGATATTGTTGCAATGGATTGTATTGGCGAAACGCCCTGAAACAAGAAAGAAGCGGGTGGATGAAATTGCACTGAGTGCAGCACAACAGCAGCAACCACATCCATTTCGATAATCGATTGTTATTTTTTCTCGCAGAGGCGCAAAGGTTGTTGGCGAAGGATGAATTTGTGAAAAGAGATAAGTAGCATTTAATGTTTGATAAGTAGAAATGGGAATGTGGAGTGGTGTTTGTTGTCTCGCGAAGGCGCGAAGACGCAAAGGTTGTTGGTGGAGGATGAATTCATAAAAAATTAGTTGGATTGTCGGTTGAACTTTCGCGAAGGCGCAAAGAAAGGTGTTAGCATATTGGTGTCTGAGTAAATATAAAAAAGGAGTTAAAAAAGATGAAAACAATTAAAACAGAACCGTTCTGTGTGATCGGTATTTCGGTACGAACGACAAATGAGAACGGGCAGGGTGCCATAGATATCGGCGGACTTTGGGGACGATTTTTCGGTGAACAGGTGCTGGAAACTATTCCGAATAAAGTAGACGACACCATCTATTCCATTTATACGGAATATGAACGTGACCATACACGTCCTTACACCACAATTATCGGTTGCAAAGTCGTACATCTGAACGAAATTCCCGATGGAATGAAAGGTATACGAATTGAAGGAGGAACGTACGTACAATTGTCCGCACGGGGAGATATGCAACAGGGATTTGTTGGCAGCAAATGGTACGAAATCTGGAATTCAGACCTCAACCGGTCATATACCGCCGATTATGAAGTGTATGGAGAGAAAGCACACAATCCGGCAGATGCAGAAGTTGATTTTCTGATTGCAATCAAATAATTGTTACTTCAGTTTTTCAGCAAATGCGATGATGTGTCCGTCCGGATCAGCAAAATAACAGGCTTTATCTCCCCAGTTCCGGGCTTTCAACGGGCTGATAAGTATCGCCCCACTCTGTCCGGCATGTTCAAATTCCTGTTCAACATTTTCCACATACAAGTACAATTCACAGCGTGGAATACCATTTCCCTGGTCCGGGTGTGGTGTTTTATCTGAAAGGATTTTTGCAATTCCGGAATTGGGCATCAATCCCAGTTTACAATTTTCGGCCAATTTGAATTCGGTCATTCCGGGAACATTCAGATCGGGTTGCTGACGGAATAATTTCGTATAAAAATCTGTACTGAGCTGTTGGTCTTTCACATACAGGATTGTTTCTATAAGGTGAATGTGTCGCATTACAAAGGTGTTTTTTCGTTTCGTAAACGAACTGTTACAGACAAACTTAGTAAAAAACAACTATCTCTCCTCTATCTCCCGTAAGATCTTTTTATCAATGTAAAATGTTCCGAAAGGAATAAAGCAAGCCACGATTACTTTCCAGGTTGTTTTGCTGAACTTCCAGTTTTGAGCAACACCGACACTCATTGCATTGAAAATAAACAGCAGGAATAATGCTCCGTGAACAGGTCCGAGGAATGTTACAAAAGCCGGGGCCTGTTGCCAGTATTTCAACGGAACAGCAATAAATACAAGTGCCAACAGTGAAATTCCTTCTAAAAATCCGATGATGCGCAGGCGACCGGTTTGTGTTTTGAATAAATGAATCATAATTATCTGAAATAAGGTCTGTTTGCCAAAGGCGAGAACGGCCAGGGAATAGCAATAAGGAGGATGATCAACGCAATGGAAAACCAGTACAACATGGTTTTGAACTTTTCACGATCTGTTGTCTTTCGTTTTGCCAGGGCGGAGCCAAACGTAATGACAATGATTGCAACCAGCATCAGCAGACTGTGAATCATTCCGAAGAACGTGAATTCCATCGAAGTTATCGCGATGCGGAAATGCTTCAGAAAATAGTCAACAAGCGGACTCTGGAAATACAGAATCATCCCGATCATCAGCTGAATATGGGAACTGGTCGCTGTCCAGTGGCGAAATGCATTATCCGTCCGGGAGAATACAGCTCCGGTCGTCATTCCTTTCCAGGCTCTGTAAATGGAAATCAGCAACGTGACCAGTACCAACCAGCGAAACAAAGAATGCAGAGTAATCAATGTCGAATACATCACAGTACTGTTTTAGGTGTTTTTGTGAATACGGTATAGATTGAAGGTGCTCCGAAGAAAAACCAGATGGCCAGGATCGGATCACACACGGCACAACCGGCAGAGGAAGATGGGTCCATCGGGATGATCGGTTGTCCGTAAAAGTGGTGCAGCACATCGTACACGGTATGTACCAGCCACCCTATAGCAATGTAAGTGTAATCTGTCAATCCTTTGTACGCCAGAAAGAGCATGATAATTCCCAACGGGAATTCGTAAAAACCCAATCCGTTACTCCAGTAAATGGTTCCCGCTGCCGCAATCGCGAGTGCATTGATTGTTTGACGATGCGGTTCCTTCACCAATGACATGACAGCGATAAAAACAAGTGCTATCGCTACTGCTGCCAGTGCATTTATGTATGTAAAATGTGTGTCCATTTGTACGCATTTTAATGAGATGCGACAAAGGTAAAGCAAAACATACTAATTAGTATGTTTTTAGAGAAAAAAATTATTTCAGACTGTTGAGATAAGATTTAAGCTGTTGCAAATAAGCGACATAAACAGATGTGTTATTGACCAGTTTTCCCATGTTTCGCACCCCCCAATATCCTGACATAACAAAAACAGCCACTTGTTCACCAGCTACGTCCTGTCGCACATAACCATTTTGCTTCCCCCGCTCTACAGAATCGGCGATTGCTTGTTTCCATTGATTGGAAAGCTCATTCAAGGCGGCAGTAAAATCCACATTCCAGGGGGCCATTTCCTGTGTGAAATTAGATGCGGGGCAACCATGTTCTACTTTCATGACGTCATTTTCCATGAGAATCGCATACATCATTTCGTAAAGCATCACCAACGGATCTCCGGTCAGATTTTGTAGTGGTTCCAGAAAGTTGATTTTGAAAGTTGGTTTCAGCAGTTCATTAATGATGGCAATCCCCATTTCGTCTTTGTTTTTGAAATGGTAATAGAACGCTCCTTTTGTCACCTGTGTGGTGGCCAGGATTTCATCGATACTGGTTGTCTGGTATCCTTTCACATAGACCAGTTCAAATGCTTTTTGAAGAATGTTCAATCGCGTTGCTGCTGCTTTTTTCATGCACTGTTGTTGCCGGACAAAGAACGGTATTCCCGGTTAGTTCTGCAAATTAAACTACGAACAGAGACAACAAGTCGGTTGTTGTCTTTTTTTTCAGATCAATCACATCAAAACGTTTTGCCGAAGAGAACGAACCCACGTCTTTATCGCTGTTGATCAGTACGGCACCCATCAGAAGAATGTACCGGCAGTTGTAATTCGTTGCGGCAATGAGTTCATGTATCCGTTGGTCAATTGCTTCATAGATGACCTCTGTTGCTTCATAAATAGGGAGTTCAGCTCTTAAAATTCTATCCTTTTGTTTGTATAGAATTTGTTCGATGGTGTTCATCTGGTAATCCATTTCGGTGATCTTACCCGGTTCAATGGCATTGTTTTGTAATTTCCCCAAAGCTCCTTTCGCTGCTCCGCAACAACTGGAAGTATCGTGCTGACCAAAGCGGTGAATTTCCCCGATTATTCCTTCTTTTGAGATTCCGATATGCGGGCCGTAATAGATGTAGACCGCTCCATTGTCGGGAACATGACTGGCAAACGCTCCCATTCCTGTGACTCCGGTAAATGGAAACCCGTCCAACCCGCCCATTTTGAATGGTCCCAGAAATTCCTGTGAACGCACCGGGTATTGAATACTGTTTACATCGTCACTGCAAATACTGTCTGCCATCATCACCTGCGTCGGGTCCAGTTCCAGATCGTCCTCTACCAGGTCAATCACCCGGTTGACGGTATCGATGGTTGTCATTGCATTGGGATAATAGTTGCGGATAATTGCCAGCTTTTCCTTTTTTAACATGGTTGTGTCGGTTTAAAGATCACTCGAATGTATTCATTTTTATTATTTGTGCACCTGTTTTAACACAAATTTTTCCGTGTATCACGTGCTATTTTTATACCCACATTCTCATTTAAATCAACCTATTTTTATTGATTCACTGTTATTCTTTCAACTAATGTATGATTTGTTTTAAAAGCTGGAAAGCAGCTGTTACAATAATGACTCCCAGTACAATATACCTGAATGCTTTTTCAGATGTCTTTTTGAGAATCAATTTCCCTGCATAGCTTCCCAAAACACTTACCACAATGAGGGCGGGAATCAGAAAGAGATAGCTTTTTGTCAAATAGCCACTGCTCAGGTAAACTACCGCCCTGCTGGCATCTACTCCTAAGTCAATCAATGCGGAAGTGGCAATAAAAACAGCTTTCGGAAGTCCGAAAGAAGACAATACGATTCCTCGTATGGCTCCTCCGGTTCCTGCAATACCGGCTATGAAGCCGGAAGCGGTTCCTCCGAGATACAGGTTGGCATTTGTTTGTTTCAGTGTCTTGTTGAAATTAATCAGCAGGTACACAGCCAGCGCAACCAGTATGAGGTTCATTGCCAGTTCAATTTTCTTCGTTGGCAAGTAGGTGGTAAGGTATGCACCGACAATCACAAAAAAGACTGCGGGGATTCCAAGCTTCAAAACAATATCTTTCCGGACTCCTTTGCGAAACAACGCGATTTTAGACAGGTTGCTGAATACATGAAATACGGCCGTAATTCCAAGGACTGTCTTAAAATCAAAAAAGACGGATGCGACCGGAACGAATAGTATAGAAGAACCGAACCCGGATACTGTTCCCAAAATTTCAGAAACAAACGCCAGGGCAATAAAAATGAAATAATTCTCACTCATTTTTCTTTCTGCGAACCCCGTTAATTCTGGTCTTCACTAACAAATCCCGGTCTTATCTCGGTATGGCGGATTTCTCCTCCTGTCGTACCTGTTTGTTTCGCAAAAAACAGGACAATCGCCGCGAACACAAGTGTGATAACAGCAAAGAATCCTGAAAGTGATTGCTTCTTAAAACTTATCCAGAGTCCAACCAGTGATACGGCACCAAGTACATATGTAAGTACCGCAAACAATTCTGCCGCCTCCTCATGCCGCTCAATGTATCTTTCAGAAATTCCACTGATTGATTCTACCACCTCTTCCGCTTCTTCTCCACTTGCCATTGCCATCATCGCTGTGACAGCACCCAATACGAAAAGCATATAGGCTACGCGTTTAACCACCTCCGACCTGGCAATTATACCGGTCAGCAGGATAAGTATACCGACCAGTGGTAAAATGATCGGAAAATGATTGACGATTAAATGAAAATGTGCTCCGTTCATATGTGTTGATTTATAGGTTTACAAATTGCAGTCAAACTGTTGATTAAGGTTCCGTTGATCCTATTCATTCAACAGTTATCCGATTGGCTTTCAGCAAAAATCCGGTTCATTGATCCGGGCTGTCACCTGACGAAAACGTTTACTACCAAAGATACTATTTTCTGTCATCAATTTCTAAGAGTCAATTTTTATTTTAAATTAATCCGTTACTTGCGCAAGAACTTGTCGAATAAATTCCAGATCCGGTTGAAATTTTTGATGATCAAGTTGTTCAAGCAGTTCAACAGCATGTTTTCCTAATTCAATGGAAAATTCTCTGAATGAGTTGAATGCAATCATCAGGTCCTCAACAAAATCTCCGCTAATGCATACATTGCCATCAATTAATTCTAATGCCACCTGGCCTTGATATTCGAAGTACTCATAGCTTGCTGAAGTTTCTCTTAATAAGATGAGGACCGACCGGAGGAAAAAATTGGCGATCAGTACCGGTAGTTCGTCTTCAATCTCCCATGTACCGGCAGCGTGATGAAGTTGTAGCGTACAGCTTAAATTGTATCGCTCTATCAACGATTGCTGGTAGGTAGAAGAAGTTTGGATCACATCTTTAGACGTTACCGAAGTGTCATTGTTTAATCGAAATGTAATCGTGAATGTCATGACGTTAACGGATCTTCTGCAAGAAATGAATAAGATCCGTTTTAAACCGTTCCGGCTGTTCATAATGCATGGCATGTCCGGATTCCGGGTAGTGCAGTAATGTAATGTGTTCAGGGTGCATTTTCTACAATTCTTCATACTGATCAGACAACGCGAAGAATCCATCTTTATCGTCACCCTGCGGATCAATGATCAATGCTACATTGGATGCATGTGTATAATCAACCTGGCCCAGGCAAGTGACTGAGCAGATCAATTGTGCGACCAGTAAAACGAAAAATTGTTTCATTGTACTTATTCTTTTAAATTAATGAGTGCTTCCCACCACTTTTCCCAGCTCTTATCCAGTTGATCCAGGTTTACTTTTTCTCCTATCTTCGGCGTTGTAACGGATTTGTTCTCTTTTTCTGCTGCATTCGTTACTCGTTGCAACGGCTCATACCACGGGTGGTTCGACAACTTGAACTTGGAATGATGTACCGGTATAAAATGACGGGTATTCAGGTCTGTTGCTTCAATCAGTAAATCTTCCGGGAACGAGTGAATGTAAGGCCATTGTGAATTGTACTGACCGCACTCCAACACGGCCAGGTCAAACGGTCCGAATTGTTCTCCGATAGCTTTAAAATGCGGGCTGTATCCGCTGTCTCCCCCCAAAAATAGCTTCTTTGTCGGGGTTTTGAGTACAAAAGAAGTCCACAACGATGCATTTCGTTTAAACAGGCGACCGGAAAAATGACGGGCGGGTGTCAGCGTTACTGAAAAACCGGCTCCCAGATCTACGTGTTCGTACCAGTTTTTTTCAATTAATTTATCCTGCTTCCAACCCCAATATTCAAAATGACGGGCAACACCCAGGGCACAAATAACGCTACCTATTTTATTTTTCAACTGTTGAATGGTGGGATAATCCAGGTGATCCCAATGATCATGTGAAATGAGCAAGACATCTATATCCGGCAGATCTTCTACTTTGTAGTCATCTGCTCCGGGAAATGCTTTTACTGACCCGGGAACCGGAGATGCATTCCCGCTAAAAACGGGATCAATCAGAAAACGACGACCGTCTGCCTGGATAAAATAGGAGCTGTGTCCGAACCAGACCAACACATTTTCAGCCGAATCCAGGTTTTTCAAATCTGTAACAATATGTGGGATGGGTTGTTGCGGAGCTGTGTCGGGTTGTTTTCGGAAAAATTTCCAGAGAATCTTCAACATATTTACTCCTTCCGCCAATGGTGGCGTGGGGATGGGATTCTGAAACTTATGCTGTCGGTAATTGGAAAGAGTTTGAAAATGTGTCTCCCGTTTTGCATCAGGATACTTCCCGAATTTTTTTACAAACCCCATTTATTTGTGTTTTAATTTTTCTTCTTCCAGGTCAATCTTGTGCAGAAATTTACGAATAATCTCTTCATCAATGCGTTTTTCATCTTTGTTCTTTTTGATGAGAATCTGTCGCTGCTGTTCCAGAATAGTGATGTAGAGTTGCTTGGTTTCCCGGGAAAGAATCCGATCTTCTTCCGAATGTACATGATGTTCCCAGCGATGGGCCATTTTTTGAATGTAGACATTCTTCTCCAGTTGATCCGGATGATGCATTTTCAGGTACTCCAATGATCCTTTCGCCAGTTCTTCGCGCAACAAGATTTCCGTTTCTTCTTCCGGCAAATGGTCATTGAAATCTGCGATCTTTATTTTTTTAATCAAAAGGGGAAGCGTCAATCCCTGCACCACCAGTGTCACCAGGATGACAATAAAGGTAATGTAGAGAATCATGTTGCGCTGCGGGAAAGGTGTTCCGTCCTCCAATGCGACAGGGATCGACAAGGCCGCTGCCAGTGAAACGACACCGCGCATACCTGTCCAACCAAGAACCAGTGGTGCTTTCATCCCCGGATTACTGTCGGCAACGGTGATGAAATAACTTGCAATTTTTGTAGCGATCAATGCCCCGTAAGCCGCCAGCATTCTCCCGACAACCAACACAAGCGTAATGAGGAGTCCGTATCCTGTAGCCTGGTAAATATCAATCCCTTCTTCGTGCAAACCGGCCACAATTTCAGGTAGATCCAGTCCGATGAGCATAAATACCAAACCATTCAACAGAAATACAAAGCTTTGCCAGACATTTTCCGCGCGCAGACGGGACGAACTTGTGAGAAATTTGTGCCGGTGATACGATACAAACAACCCGCCGCTAACAACTGCCAGGACACCAGAAGCATGCATTTCTTCTGCCAGCATGTACATCACATACGGAGCTACAAGCGTGAGAATGATATCCATGTTTACATCCGTTGGTAGTCGCTTGTGTGCTTTGATGAAAATAAATCCTGTTACCAAACCAATGATCACACCACCTGCAACCATCCACAGGAAAGTCAGGGAAGCCTCGTACCAGACAAACTGACCGGTAGCTACTGCAAGCATCGCGAAGCGGAAAATAATCAGTGAAGAAGCATCATTGAGTAAGCTTTCACCTTCCAGAATAGAAGACATCCGTTTGGGAACTTTCACGAAGCGAAGAATGGCAGCAGCACTCACGGCATCCGGTGGAGAAACAATTCCGCCGAGCAAAAAACCCAGGGCAAGCGAAAATCCGGGGATAAACGAATTGGCAACCAATGCAACGGAAATTGCCGTCAGGAATACCACGACAAAGGCAAAACTGCTGATAATCCTTCTCCAGTGCCAGAGTTCTTTCCAGGAATTGGACCAGGCTGCTTCATACAGCAATGGCGGCAGGAAAATAATAAAGATTAGTTCCGGGTCAATTTTTAACGCGGGTGTTCCGGGTATCAGGCAGATGACCAGTCCTCCGAGCACCAGTAAAACAGGATACGCTACTTTGATCTTGTTGGCCAGCATAATCAGCAGGACAATCACAATGATCAGGGACAAATAAAAGGGGAAATGTTCAAGCATGGGTGTAAAAAATGGTTATAACACAATGTTATTTTTCGGTGTAATCGGTTCCGGAAGATCTGTTTCATTCAGCATGTCCCGCAGATCAATTTCAATGGTGCGGCTGATCTGGGTAATGGGAATGTCGTTCGCGCTCCCCTCAAACGGGTTGACGGAACTCTCTCCAACGCTGTCAAGGACATGAAAAGCCCAGGATACCAGCACAGAAAACGGGATGTTTAACCAAATACTGTATCCTTCCAGAAACGTGTCTTCTCCCAGTTTGCTGTATTCGCGCAGGAGTCCGAACGGGAGCAGGATAATGAATAAAAACATCAGGTAAGTAGTAACCGAAGCAAAGTTCCGCGGGTACGGAAAGTTTTTAATGCGTTCGGCTTTTCCCTGATCGTCTGTAAATTTGATAATTCCGTCTTGCAATTCCTTCCATTGAAAGTCATTGATGATTCCATCTTTCCGCAAGGTTGCCAACGTTTCCGACTGCAATGCTGTTAATTGTGTCGCCTTGTTCTTTTTGGAAAGGATGTAATTCAACTCTTCTTCTGAAAGGTACTTGCGGAGTTCATCTTCCAGTTTTGTTTCCCATTCAGCAACATGGTACCTTCCTTTCAAAAATTCCAGATTGCTTGTTCGTTGCATATTTTCCCAGCTCCGGGGCTCCCGCAATTGAAACCGTAAGGCTGTGAGCCAGGCAAAATGACGGTAAAATAGCTTCCGTGTAGTCTCCGTATGCTGTTCTCCCAATGCATCCCGAAGGGTATAGCCAAAGCTTCTGCTGTCGTTGATGATGGCCCCGTAAATCTGGCGCGCTTCCCAGATCCGTCCGTAACTGGCATTGTTTTTAAATCCGACAATAAATGCCAACGCTGTACCCAGCACTGCTACAGGCTGCCAGGGCAGTGCAACAAATTCACATCCTGCTGCAAACAACACGGTAGGGACAATAGAGATCAACAGCAGCCAGAGCGTATCCCTCATGGTCCATTTAAAAAATTCAAGCGGGGTGTATCGTCTTCCAGTGTGCATGTTTTTGTTGCTATTATCCGGCTAATTTATTAAATAATAGCTGAGAGGGAATAGGTTGTCTTAAAAATTGATGTGTTGGGTTATTCTTTTTCATCCGGGATTCTTATCAACTGGTAATCACCTGCTTCTTCATTATACCGCCAGTATGGACTCTCTCCCTCCCACACAGTCATTTCACCTGGTTCCGCATCTGTCCGATCAATGAAAAACATGTACTTTCGCGCTTCTTCAAGCCCAAGCGGTGGAATTCCAAAATGGGTAAAAGCATGTGCTTTTATTTCTGCAAAATCCGCTCCGAAAAGAGCCGTATGTTCAATCGATTGTGTGGGATAGCCTGAATCCGCACAGTAAATAATCTCTTGCTGGTTGAATCGCTTAGCAATAAGTCGGTTTAGGATAAGTATATTCTTTGCGGTATCCGGGTTTCGGAGGTTACTGTACTTGTGATTCCGGTGTGTAATCAGTAGTGTTTTTCTATAAATAGCCAATGTGCCGAATGTACAATCAATTACACTATCAACGTTCATTAATTTACTCGTTGACGTTTGATCCATTTCCGGGCTTTCGAAAGAACGCCAGATCAATTCCAACTGTTCTTCATCCATGTAACCATCCCATTTTGCCTGACTATACGAATCACCGCTATAGGAAGCAAAAAAACGATGCACCTCTTCCCACTGATCAATTTGTCCGGGCAACGCCAGAATTTCTTCTTTCGAAAGAGAATGACCAATAATTCCTGTTAAATCTACTCCCATTGTGTCTTGTTTCGACTATTGCGTTCATTCATTCTATCACAACCGTGCCAGTTTTGCAATATCGCGGACTTCAAGCGTCGGTTTTTCATATCCTTTTTCGGATACATGGATCATGGCTTTGGCCAATTCTTCGAGCTTCAGGAAATAGGTGTTACTAAACAACCGGAAGAGTGGAAAGAGTACATTGATTACTTTGTAGATCCCTTTTATATTGCGTGCACCTTTGGTCGGTTTCAGTGCTGCCGGACGAAAATTATACACGGCTTTGAAAGGGAGTTTCAGCAAATCATTCTCTGTTTTTCCTTTTACCCGCGCCCACATCTGTCGCCCTTTTTCCGTACTGTCTGTTCCGATTCCTGAAACGTAACAAAATGTTAATTGCGGGTTGCTTTCCGCCAGTGTTTTCGCAAAATCCAAGGTCAGGTCATAGGTTACGTTCGTGTAATCCGGTTCATTCATCCCGATCGAGGAAACCCCCAGACAAAAATAACAGGCATCACATCCTGAGAGCTGCGTTGCTATGGGCGTTATATCATGGAAATTGCCGTGTAGTATTTCTTCCACTTTGGGGTGAGTATAACCACACGGCTTCCGGTTGATGAGTACGATTTTTTCCACTTTCGGATTGGCGATGCATTCCTGTAAAACGCCTTCCCCCACCATTCCTGTTGCTCCGGTAATAATGACCTTCAATTTCATGTGTTGAAAGTACTGTTTTTACCGCAACCTACTTTTCATTGTTGAGAATAATTGTGGGTTACACTACGTCTGCACACTTACTTTTCTTTCTTCATTTCTATTTTAATTCCTCCCTGCTGAAAATGCATCGTATTTGTTTCCGGCACAAATTCAACCTTCACACCCGCTCTTTCGAATTGAAATTTGCGGTTGTCGTATGCTTCCATTGGAATTGCCGGCTGCCCTGTTCCCTGGAGGTACAGTTGTTCTTTTTGATGACTGACCGTAATTTTAATCGGCAACTCCGGAGAGCTGTATACACCAACGTATTGATCCAATTCCGCTGCTGATACCACTACCTGATTAAACTCCGGAAAATCAAACGGCTCTTCGTACATGCAACTCAATACCCCCAACAAGAATTGATTCCGGGTATACCGTTGTCCGTTAATTAAAAGCGCGATTGAAACACTGTCCTTTTCGTTGTAACCCAACAATGAGTGTGTCCCTTTTGTATCACCACCATGTCCGAGCAACAGTTGTGTTCTCATCGGAATCTGCATGAGTCCTCTTCCGAAATATTCATCTTGCTCAACCAATGGTTTCATCAATTCTACGGTTTCTTTTTTCAATAGTTGATAGTGAAATAATGCATTGATAAATTGCAGCATATCTTCCGGTGTTACCACGATGTCTCCCGCTCCTTTTGTATTGGGAAAATAGAAATCTTCCGTTTCCACCCATTTTCCTTCTCCGTTGTATTCAAAGGATTCATAAACATTCCCCGGGTTTGTCAACAAGGATGTGGTATTTTTCAATCCAAGCGGTTCGCAAATCTGTTTGCGGATGAGTGTTCCGTAATCCGTGTTGTACACCTGCTCCGAAATTTTTGCAAGTAAGTAGTAGGCTGAATTAGAGTATTCTTCTTTTTCTCCCGGTTTAGAAACGAGTCCCTGGCGTTTGATTTCCTTTAAAATTTGCTGCTCCGTTACTTTTTTGTGGAGCCAGTCCGGGTTACTTTTTTTCCATGTATAATCACCCAACCCGCTTGTGTGGTTCAGCATCTGACGGATGGTAATTTCCTTGGCACCCGGCATTTCCGGAAAGAACTTCCCCAGTTTATCATCCAGCGACAAACGACCATTTTCTACCAGTTGAAAGATCAAAACAGCGGTATAGGTTTTTGTAATCGATCCTATTTTATACTTGGTCTGCTGATCGTGTTGCTGTTCCGGAATTTTATCCTGGCCAAAATCCCGGTTGTACACTTCCTCTCCGTTTTTCCAGATAACCAGCGAGCCGACACTTCTGTTATTCTCCTCGATGAGGCTAACAAGGCTATCTACTTTAGCAATGTGAAGATCTTGTGCCGATGCGGTGAATATGGTCAGAGAAAAGCAGATTAATGAACCAATACGTGTAAATTTCATAATCAATGATTTTAAATAAATGCGGCATGATTGCCTGAACGATGTTGCAAAGTAAACCCGGTTACAGCAATGGATTTTTGCTTTTTTGACGTACCGGCGGAATCCGGGGACCAACAATTTTCAGAGCAACCGAATCACATTCGTCCCTGATTTTAGTATGTTGGTGTAAAAAAACGGGAGCGCGCACAAGAATCACTAACTTTACGATTCCAATCCGGTTTAGCATGAAAGCGATAAGCAGCTATCACCTGGTAAGGCTTTTTTTGAATGTGCTTTATCTGGGTTTAATTTTCTGGGCAGCGATTACCAACAATCACGGCAGCGAGGTTGCCATCGGGCATGTTTTGCTGTATAACACCTTGCTGTTTGTTCCCGGTTGGATCAATAATTTCGGATTATTACCCCGTTTGCGCCGGAATAAAAAGGCCGGAATCTACGTCGGTTCGATTGTGGTTGTTTTCCTGATCTCCTTGCTTATTTTAGGACAGTACCTGCATTGGTTGCAAATCCGTTATGCCACACAAGAACTCACCGAATTCACTCCGCTGGGGATTACTTCTTCGGCTCCTTCAGCATTGACAAATTATCAGTACTATTTTGATGCACTTCCTGCCATGATCATTATTCTGATAACCCTGTTGGTCGGTTATGTCATCCAGGAGTTTTTAGTAAAACTGAAAACTGAAAAATACATTCAGAACGAACAGGCGATTGCTGAACTCAACCTGTTGAAATCACAGATCAGTCCGCATTTTTTATTCAATGTGTTGAATAGTTTATACGCGCTATCGCTCAGTAAATCCGACAAAACTCCGGATGTGATTTTACAATTATCTGATATTTTGCGTTATTCGTTGTATGAAGCGCAGGAACGAGAAGTCCCGGTTCCGGAAGAGGTAGCTATCATTGAGACCTACATCGCCATTGAAAAAATAAGGATTCCCGATACGACTGATATTTCTTTCCGGCACAGTGGCATTGCTGATGCAAAGATGGCTCCGATGCTGCTACTGCCGCTGATTGAAAATGCATTCAAACACGGGGTGGATTCAACAATTGATCATTCCTACATCCACGCATCACTTCACAAAGAAGAAAATCGGCTTATTTTTACCTGTGAAAACACGTTCAAAGTAGCCAAAACGTCAAAAGTGGGTGGGATCGGAATTCAAAACATCCGGAAACGACTGGAATTACTCTACCCTTCGCGTCATCAACTGAATATAAAACAACAAGAAGGAATCCATCAAGTGACCCTGTTAATTGAACTCTGAGATGAATAAAAAAATAAGATGCCTGGTTGTTGACGATGAGAAACTTGCTCAGGAAGTCCTGCTCCACCACATTGCAAAGTTTGATGTGCTGGAATTAGCGGGGGTGTGCAACAATGTATTTGAACTCATCAGTTTTCTCAACAAAGACAAAACCATTGACCTCATCTTCCTGGATATCAAAATGCCTGAAATCAGCGGAACAGATTTTGTCAATATGTTTCATCATCCTCCGGCAATCATCTACACAACGGCTTATCATCAATACGCACTGGATGCGTTTGACCAGAGTGCACTGGATTATTTGCTGAAACCTATATCATTGGAACGTTTCTCAAAAGCCATACAGAAAGCACAACAGTTTTTGATGGTTCATGAACAACCTGTGCAAGCCGTTGAAGAACAGCAGGACAAGAGTTTTTTTGTAAAAAGTGACAAGAAACTTATTAAAATTGATCCCGATAACGTTTTGTACATCGAAGGAATGCGCAATTATATTTGCCTGTACACGGAAACCGAACGCATCATCGTACACGGCACATTGAACGGAATGGAAGAAAGCCTGCGACACATCGATCAGATTATCCGGGTACACAAATCCTTTTTTATCAACCTGCGCAAGATCAAGTACCTGGAACACCATCTGATCACACTCACCAACGGTAAAAGTATCCCGATCGGGCTCAATTACCGGGAACATGTGTATGAAAAACTGAAGGTAATTTAAACAGAATGTCCGGACGCATATATCAACTGCACAACTCCTGACCGGAACACATTTGTGCCGACCAGTTTTAAGGAAATACGATTTTTCAGGTTTTCAAACAAAGGTTTGCCACTCCCCAAAACAGTAGGATGTACAGAAATCCGGTAGGTATCAATCAACCCTTCCTGAATAAAAGTGGTAATGAGACCTGCTCCTCCATAGAGCCAGATATCTTTTCCGGGTTGCTGTTTTAATTCATTAACCGTACTGACGAGTTCTGAAGAAATAAACGTCACATCGTTTTCCCGCCGGTTTTGACGGGAAAAAACATATTTCTTTTTGGAGTGAATCGCATTCCAAAATGCCTGTTCTTCAGGTGTTGCATCCGAATCGGGACGAAATTTCCCCCATGCTTCATAGCTCACTCTTCCATAGAAAATGGTATCAATTCCGGCCAAAAAGCCTTCAAAATCCATGTCATCATCCAGGATGCACCAATCAATTTCTCCGTTTGGTCCTTCAATGAACCCATCCAGGGTTACTGCCAGATCTAAAATTACTTTTTTCACGCTGTTTTTTGTGTCTATTTAGGCTCAAAAGTCTTCGCAAGTGCTGTTTCCAATGCAGTCATTTTTTCATTCCAATACTCTTGAACTTCTTCCCTTTGCTGTTCATTCAACAGCTTTTCGTGGTGAAAACTGATGGTTGTCTTTTCCCCGTTATTCAAAACCCGCACCTGAACGGTTGATATATTCTCCCATCCGTTCTTCTTCCAACTCATCCGAACATGCGAATACGGCGTCAGGAGGCGGATCATGCCTTCCACACCTTCGTTGGTTTTGAACGGTTTTTTGATTTCCAACTCCTCCTCCAATGCTCCCAACCAGTGTTTTAATCCTTCTGCTGAAAACAGGAAATCCCACACCGCTTCCAGCGAATACGGAACCGTTTTTCGCAATCCGAACTGCCACCCGGCATCTTTTGTCAATCCGACAGGTTTATCAGGTATTTTCATGGCTTTTTTATGGTCTAAAATACAAAAAAGCTGTATTCTTTATTTATTTGCGGGATTGATTCAGTAAGTCCTCCAGGTTTTGCAGTCCCATTGTGAATCCTTCTTTGAATCCCATTTCGATCATCAATTCCAGGTCGGCAAGGCTGTCGTGTTTCAGTGTTATACTGACGGTCGTTATGCCGGTATCTTCCGTGAATTGATTCTCCCACACAGAGCGGGGTTTACCAGGGCTTTCCACTCCGTTTTCATCACAGAATGCATCCACCCAGGAAATGGATTGATTCGGTTGAATTGCCGTATAATCCGCTTTTGCCCAATGTTTTTCATTTTCAGGACTGACCATTGCATACAACCAGGTTCCACCTACCCGGAAATCCAACGATTTGGTTTCAGCCCGGTACGGTTTCGGTGCCCACCATTGATCGAGGATTTCTGCTTTGGTCCAGGCGTCCCACACCAATTGGAGACCGGCATTGAACGCACGTTTCACGTAAATCGTATTGTTTTCCTTATCGACGGAAAACGAAAATAACAGACTTGATTTCATTGTATTTGGTTTTTAGTTTTTATTCTTTTGAATGTTTGCCAGGTACCTATCCAGGTTCTCAAAACGATCTTCCCATAGTTTGCGGAACGGTTCCAACCACTGATCAATTTCTTTGATCTTGTCGATTTTGAGCTGGTAATAAATCTCTCTGCCGTTCTGTTGCTGATCAATTAATTCACATTCAGAAAGAATCCGCAGGTGTTTGGAAACCGCCTGCCGGGTTGTATCAAAATGTGCTGCAATCGCATTGGGTGTCATTGCCTGCATGGCGATGAGTGCAATGATTGCTCTTCTCGTCGGATCTGCTATGGCTTGAAAAATATCTCTTCTCATGTTTGTCAACAATTAAAATGTGAATCCGTTTGATTGCAAATATATGCGCAACTTTTCGGTTTCGCAAATTTTTCTCCTATTTTTTTATCCCTTTACATCATTCTAATTGTTTTGTAAAAGGCCCTCGTAATCAATGTCATGCTGTCCCTTTTTTCTACCGGATCATTTTAAAACGGAATAACAGCCGGTAATCACTCCTCCGGGGACTTCAGCTTTACTTATTTGTATGAGATTTAAAAATGGGAAATTCTCTGACCCCACAGTGGTTCTTGTCTTACCGCTTCTGAAAACTGCAAAACACAAAATTTTGCGTCGTATTAAATGGTGTAGAGTGGTCTGTTGTGATGCATGTTATTTTCTGAAAGTAGCTGCTAAACAGCCTGGTCATCGTCGTTTCAGAATATTGCCGGATGTCAATTCCGCTACATTTTTTAGGTCCTTGCTCCGAAAAGGAGCCTATGATCATTACTCCATCTGGCGTGATTGCCGTTGAAGCTGTCTGGATGTATTTTTCAACCTCAGCATCTTTGGTCAGAAAGTGAAATGCTGCGCGGTCGTGCCAACAATCGTAAGTTATTTCCGGTTGAAAATCAGCAACATCGGAAACGATCCATTTTACATCCTTTGCTCTTTCTCCCAATCGCTGTTTGGCCCGTTCAATGGCTGTTTCAGAAATATCGAGCACCGAAACATTCCGGTATCCCAGTTCGAGCAGGTGGTCGACTAAAAAGCTATCTCCTCCTCCAATATCAATGATTTTTGCCGTCAGTGGAATCTCCAGTTGCTGAAAAAAATCCAATGACGTCACAGGGGTTGGCTGGTACCAACTCACCTCACTTAATGCTTTCGTTTGGTAGATTGTTTCCCAGTGCTTTTTTCGTTCGATGTGTTCCATTTCCTGATCTGTTTTTCTTAAAAATTATTTACCGGACAATACTTTTTCAAATGCCTTGCGTGCACTGCCGCGAAAATACACTTCACCACAATAGGTATAGCCCAGCCGATCAATGATTTTCAACATCGGAACATTGTCAAAGTTGGTATCTATTTTGATGCTGAACACATTATTTTGTACACACAGATCTTCTATTATTTGAAAGAATTGTGTTGCAATTCCCTTTCCTTTCGCAAGCGGTGAAGCAGCTACCCGGTGCAGCACCATGTAATCTCCTTCAGTCAGCCATTTTCCTTCAATGTTCTCATACGCCGGTTCTTTGTCGAATATAACCGCGGCGTAGAGCAAAATGGTACCATTATCTTCCAGTACATAAGCAGATCCATTGTATATGTCGTTACGAATACTGTTTTCATTGGGGTATCCATCCTGCCATTGCTGACTGCCGTCTGCTTTTCGCTGCGCAATGGCATACTGAAGAATTTCCCAGATTACCGGGACTTCCGTTATTGTTGCTTTTCTTAACTGCATCTTTTATTATACAATGTCCGATAAAAATAACAATCCTTTTCCGTCTCACCTGCATTGTTACCTTGTTTATTTCCTGTTTTACCGGGGAATAACCTCCATCAACAGAAGGGTTCCTCCTTTGTCAACATACGTACAAGTCATTTCATCCATACACACCAGCCATTTTTCAACACCAGCATTTGCTGCGTCCCTACAAAATGTCGGATAGTCTGTTTTTCCCTGCTGGTGTGCTTTGAGATCATTGGTGAATTGGTTCATGTCCGACATTTCCGCAATATTCAATGCTGCATATTTCGCCGGGGCAATTGCTGTATATCCCTTTTCTCCGAAATAGTCCGTATGTCCGTCCGTTACATATGTTTCATAACGGGTCACACCCAATGTTTTGAATTCCTGGATGTATGCAGGGAAATCTGCTCCTGATTTTACCTTGCTATGGGCCTCCTGTATTTGTTCGATGGTAAACATGATTCCGTTGATTTTTAGTGTCAAACGATCCGGTAAAGATACATCTGAGAAATCAATTTATGCATGTGTATCCACTCATTTTTTCCCTTAATGGTTACTTTCTAACCCATTGTTTGTTCCATGTCAACAATAGCAGGACAAAGAGGATCACACACATCAATGCGGCAAGATTGATCTGGATGATAAATGCATGAATCGTCGCGGCAACGAGGATTGATTTTGTCCGGAAAACAGCCAGTGTCAGTAAAAAGGAAAAAACAATGCAGAACGCGAAGAAAATCCAGAAGCCTCCGTACTGATCAAAATTGTTGAACACCAGAAGGTGCCAGACGCTCCAGAAAACTCCTGAAAGAATGCTTTTAAAAACAACGTTCAGCTTTCCCAGGCTATCAATCAGGTAACCTCTCCATGCGTACTCTTCCATGATATTGTAAACAAGGGCGAAAGCACAAAACAATAATGCCCACAGGTGGCGGTTTACTTCATAATCGTTGCCCATTCCGTATATGCCATAGCACACAAACAAGACAGCCGGAAACAAAAGACTTTTTATTCCTTTGTCACCTAACAGTGTAATGGACTGTTTCACACCGCTGAATTGATAAAACAGCAACGCCACAATTAATGTGACTAATCCGTGGTTGAAATTAAATGAAAACGGATGTCGGTAATCTTTTCTAACAGCAGATTTAACACGTTGGGAAGTTTTCGGGCTAAAAAAGTTCCTCCGAGCACGATTCCATAAAACAAAACGATTCTCAACCAATTTATTTCCTTTACCTGTTTCGTTAGATTCATAATTGTATCCTGTTAGCGAGTTTAATTTCCTGGTTTTTATCACTTGCCGGTTTTTTACCGAAAAATGATTCCTGCAGTTGTGTGCTAAGATATAAAAACATTGAATAAAAAAAGTCTTTTGCATGAAACGGCATGGCAACAATATCATTGGCAGGCAATCAATACCCCTTCCTTATTCTTGCTACATTTTTATTCATCTTATGCCGTACAATATTTCTGAACATCCATTTCTTCAACGGGCTGAGTTCTTGTTGATGTTGTGCATAGAATGCATCCGGCGTATCAAATACACCAAAATCCTGATTGATTCCTTTGTCCTGGATAAATGTGTTGTTCATATTCCAGTCTACAGGTGGATTTTTAAAGTTGTCCGTATACACCCCATAACCGCAAAATGTGGTCTTACATTCGTTGTTTCTATCCTGCAAGCGAGTCAGATACGCGCTGTCAAGAATCACTCCTTCCAGAAAGTACCATTGATCGTTTACCAGCACTTCTACCCAGCTGTGCAGGATGTTTTTTGGAGAAAGCAAGTACCAGATCCCGGTAATCGCTCCTTTCTGCAATTCCTTGTTAATTGTAAATCCATGAATTCGGTTGGGAACTCCCGCCGCTCTTAAAAGTGCCATGAGCAATGTTGCTTTTGTATTGCATTGTCCATAGCCGTCTTTCAGCACTTCGGATGCAGAAATATCATCCGCACGATTATAACCGAATTGAATTTCATCGCGGACAAAATTATACACCGCTTTTATGCGGTCAACCGGTGCGGGAAGGTTCCATTGTCGTTCATGTACAAGTTGTTGAATCAATGGATTTGAATAATCCAGTATCCGTGTTTCTTTCAGGTACTTGTTCATTTTATAATGTGTTATTATTTGGAACAAAGATGAGTAGTACTGTGGTAGCAAACTTGTATAAACCGGCTATTTTAGGCTTGTAAGAATTTTTGGGGAAAGCCCGAAGGTTTCTGTAAATGTTCGTGTATAATGAGAACTATCCGTGAAACCAAATTGATGGGCTGTTTCCGTGATGGAATGTTCTTTCAGATACGAAAGTGATTTTACCAACCGGTTCCACAGCTGATAACGTCTGAAATTTAACCGGGTTTTCTCTTTGAACAAATGTAGAAACCTGGTTTGTGAAAGGTGGCAAACATCAGCTATTTCCTCTAACGATACAACGCGGTCAAAATTGTCTTCGAGGTACTGAACGGACTTGTAAATCCGATCGTCTCCAAAGTGAATTGCCGATTCGCAGTCGCATTGATACCCCTGAAGATAGGATTTTAACCTCCGAACAAATACTGTGAATGCATCCTGTGACAAAAGGTAATCATCAAATGCCTGGTGCAGAGTGTTATTCAGCTCTTTTTTCAGGCAAGTGATCTCCGTTGTTCCATAGTCATTCAACAAATGGTGACCAATCATGCTTGCTGGGTTAATAAGCACAATAAGAGTTGGTTTTTCGCAGTAAAACCGATGTGGTACATTGCTGTTAATCCAACTGGAAACATACGTGTTTTCGGTGCCTGTGGCGTCTGTTATCAACAGGGATGATTCAGAAGCAACACTGATTTGCAGTGCATAATGTTTGTGCAACTTGTTATCATTCAGTTGCCCGACAAACACTCCCCAATTGTTTTCGATGTACAGTTTATTGTGAAACATATAATTGATTGCCCGGTAAAATGATCCGAATAAGACCTGTTGACGAAAATAGAACATTTTATGACACCTAAACAAACTGTATTCATCAAAAAGGAAAAATCTGCATCTGTTTCCGTTCGGTATTTTTTCCGTTCTTTGTAAGAACAGCCCCCAACATCCGGGCTAAGCTCTGAAGAGATTGCTGAAAAACAGTCGTAGGATTGTTAAACACGTTAAAACCAATTAGTATGGAAGATTACCTCGAAAGTGTAAAAAAACAATTCCTGTACTACAAGATGCTGGGAGAAAAAGCCATGGACCAGCTACAGGAAGAACAATTATTCTGGCAATACAACAGTGAAAGCAACAGCATTGCGATCCTGGTTAACCACATTACCGGCAATATGCTGTCCCGGTTCACTGATTTCCTGACAACGGACGGTGAAAAGCCCTGGCGCAACCGGGATGCAGAATTTGTGAACCCGTTCCACAACAAGGGTGAATTAATGGAGCGTTGGAACACAGGATGGAGTTGCCTGATGAACGCATTGAATCAATTGAAAAAAGAAGACCTGGAACAAATTGTCTATATCCGCAACGACGGACATACCGTTACAGAGGCAATTAACCGTCAACTGGCACATTATCCCTATCACATTGGTCAGTTGGTACTCATTGCCAAAATGTTGCAGAATGAGCACTGGAAAACCTTGTCCATTGCCCGGAATCAATCAGCTGATTACAACAATCGGAAATTTTCACAGGACAAAGACAGAAGACATTTCACGGAGGATTTATAATACTTGGTCGTATGCTCATTCATCACCGCTTCGCTCATCGTCTGCTTTCTAAAACGGCACGCATTGTACTTGTGGGAACGTTCAATCCTGAAACTCCGGAAAATACAGCGGACTTCTTTTACGGAAGGGTACAAAACCACTTGTGGACATTACTTCCGGGAGCATTCGGGCATTCTTCGCTGAAAAAAAAGGGGAAAGAGGAAAAGGAACAGTTCATGCACCGGTACAAGATTGAGTTTACAGACGTTATCACAGCTGTAGAAGTAGAAAAACCGGATGATTACCGCGACGATTACATTGACGGGTGTGTTGTGGAATGGACCGATGTGATCGGGCAACTTCAGGAATTACCGGATCTGGAAAAGGTGTGTGTTACCCGGAAAAGCTTCTCCGGAATCCCGCACATCCGCAAGCGGTTACAGGAAATTGAGTCGTATTGCCACGAACATGGTATCTGTTTTCACTACCTCATCACTCCTGCACGGGGATATACTGCTGCAAAGCAGGTTGAATGGGATGCATTTTTTAACGGTTCATTGCATAAGTCCTCCCCCTTTATCCCCTCCAAAGGATAACACAATCAAAACAGCGACATCTGATCGCTTTCACTTTCTTCTCCCGGTTTTTGCGGAACGTGCAATGAAAGCCCCAGTTCGTTGTTCAAGCGCCGGATAAAATATGCTGCCAGTAAAGGAGACTCCAGTTCCACATTCTGGTGAACGAAAAAGTACAATTGCTGCAACCCCTGTTCCCGCCATTGTTTGATTCGTTCGACCCAGTCATCCAGTCGCTGTTTGTCGGATGGATGATTCGCTCCTACATAACGGATAAATGCTGTCGGGCTGGTCAACCGCATGTGCAACATGTCTCTTCTTCCAGCCGTATCGACAATGGTATTTGTCATCCCTTGTTCTTCCAACAGGGAGCAAAATTTTTGCAGTGTTTCCGGATCTGAAAACCAGACTTCATTCCGCACTTCTACCGTCAGGGGTATTGCTTTGGGGAAATTCTCCAGTACCCCCCGTAAGCGTTCAAAATCCTTCGGGTGAAAATTCTCATGTAGCTGCATGAATGCCATTCCCAGCTTTTCCTCAAAATTACTGACCGCATCACAAAAATTTTCTACCGGTTCCTGTACATTAATCAGGCGTCGGTAATGTGTAATGAGGTCGGTCACTTTCGGAAAAAACTTAAATCCTTCGGGGGTTTTATTTTTCCAGGTGATCACCTGTTTCCAATCCGGCATTTTGTAAAACGTGGCATTAAGTTCGATGCTGTTGAACTGGCGGGAATAGTAGGTCAATTCATCTTTAATTCCCTTCGGGTAAAACCCTTTGAGGTCGGTTTTATTCCACTTGGCACACCCCACATAGACTTCAAACGGTGCTTCATTCCGATAGTGGCTCAATACCCGTTTTGTCTCCGGGTTATCTGCAGGGAAGGTAAAATCTACTTCGCCAGGATTCTCAACTTTTCCGAATTTCATACTTTTTGCCTCCTATTACCTACAAAGAAAGTAAAAACTTCCCGAAATTGAAAGGCGGCTTTTTCTGTCACACCACATACTATTTGAATGATTTTAACGTTGTAGAAGAAGGTGATTTACACAACAACAGACTAAACAGTATTCATTTTCCAACAATTGAAAACACTACCATGCATTATTACCAGTTACACCAATTATTGAAGCATTCATTTGAACTTCCCGGAACGCAGAAAAACATTCCTGAACTAAACATTTCCATTACACATGCTGATTTTACTTCCGAAGATGCCAAGTACTTTCTTCCCGGAAGCAATTTGCTGTATTGCAAAGAACATCAGATCTATTTTGAAGAAGCCACCGTTAAAGGTAAAACACTCCTTGAAACATCTGATTTTAACATTGAATGCAACAAGCAGTTTCAATACCACATCGTTCAGGATATTTCTGTTGAACAAGCAACAGGTATAGTCATCATGTTTCACGGGTTGAATGAAAAAAAGTGGGACAAATACCTGCCCTGGGCGTGTGAAATAGCCCGGCAAACGAAAAAAGCGGTTGTGCTTTTCCCGATCGGATTTCACATGGACAGAGCTCCGGAAGTGTGGAGTCTCCGAAATGAAATGTATACCGTTGCCCAAAAACGAAAAAACGATTACATTGATAATTCCGACTGTTCATACGTGAATGCTGCCATCAGCTCCCGTCTGGAAGAAAACCCGCAACGGATCTTCTGGTCAGGTTTACAAACCTACTGCGATGTAATCCGTTTGGTTTATGCAATTCGAAAAGGGAACGTAGGCGGCATCTCCTCCCATGCTTCCTTTGACTTGTTCGGGTATTCCATCGGATCATTTTTGTCCATGATTTTACTGATGGCCAATCCGAAAGGAATTTTTTCCAATTCCAAATTATTTTGTTTTTGCGGAGGAATGACCATCGACAGAATGTATCCTATTTCCAGGTACATTATGGATTCCCGGGCAGCAATTGCCATGCAGAAGTCATTTACCGAACTATTGAGTACTGATTTTTCCAATGATGCACGTCTGGCGCATTACCAAAACAGTAGTGAACACAAAAACGAAAGTTGGTTTAAAACCATGCTGCGCTATAATTTCTACCAGGAAGACCGTGAAAACCGGATCAAAGAATTACAACATCAGATTAAATCGCTGGTGTTGAAGCAAGACCGGGTAACACCACCCATCGAAGCACTCAACACATTAAAAGGAGGATACCGGGACATCCTTGTCGATGTGCAGATTGAAGATTTTTCACATCCCTATTCACATATGGTTCCGTTTCCCCTCGCCACCAAACACGCTGTCGAAGTCGACCGGTCTTTTGCTGTATTTACACAATCTGTTTCGGTGTTTTTGAGTAAGTAAGAGCATGTCTCCTATCAACAATCAATAGGGGATAACATTGTTCCACCCGCTTTCAGGGCGTATCATTTCATTCTATTTTTGTGTATAAACAACACCATTTTATGAGATTGGACAAGACATATACCGTAAAAGAGATTGCCGGATTGATTAATTGCACCTTTTCGGGAGATGAAAATCACCCGGTGACCGGAATCAATGAAATTCACAAGGTTACACATGGCGACCTGGTATTTGTCGACCATCCGAAGTATTACGATAAAGCATTAAAAAGTGCAGCGACAACGATTCTGATCGATAAGGAAGTAGAATGTCCGGAAGGAAAGGCATTGATCATCTCTACTGCTCCGTTTGATGATTACAACCGCCTTACACGGCATTTTTGTCCTGTTATTGACCAATCTGAAACAGTTGGAATCAATACGGTGATCGACCCTTCTGCTGTAATTTATCCGAATGTATTTATCGGCAACAATGTACGTATCGGTAAGAACTCCCGTATTCTTCCGGGAGCTGTGATCATGGACCGTACAATTATTGGTGACCATGTGATCATCGGACCGAACACCACCATCGGCCACAATGCGTTTTATTACAAGCGAAAACCGGAAGGTTACGACAGAATGCATACCTGCGGATGGGTGGAAATTCACGATCGCGTGGAAATTGGCGCAAACTGTACCATTGATGCCGGTGTTTCGGGAAATACCGAGATTGGTGAAGGGACAAAAATCGACAACATTGTACACATTGGTCACGACACGGTGATCGGAAAAAACTGTCTGCTTGCTGCGAATGTTGGTTTAGCAGGATGTGTCACGGTGGAAGACCGTGTAATTCTTTGGGGGCAGGTGGGTTGTGCTTCGGACATTGTCATCGGCGAGGGAGCAATTGTATTGGCCCAATCGGGAATTGCAAAAAGCCTGGAGGGAGGAAAAACCTACTTTGGAAGTCCGTGTGGTGAAGTAAAATTAAAGTTCCGGGAATTGGCCGCATTGAGGCGATTACCTGAATTATTGGAACGCATGTAATGTACGACAAACGAATAAATGACCTGGAAATACAGTTGTTTCAGAAGGAGTTTAAGCTCAACTCCCTTCTTGAGATTACGACGGCCATTAATGCAAATTCCGGGGTAGACCGGCTGCGGGAGATTTATTCGTTTATCCTGAAAGAACAACTGGGGTTTTCCCGGTTTATCCTGTTTACGCGACAGGACGAAAATCAATGGGATTTACTGATCAAGAAAGGGGTGCGGGGAAAATTGCTGGACATTGATGTCCAGCAAGAACTGGCACGGTTCCGGGAAATTACCTTCATTGCATCCTCTTCTTCGGAAGTGCTCCGGACATTTGATATTGTTGTACCGGTTTTCCACAAAGAAATGCCCCTGGCGTACCTATTGCTGAAGGTCAACACACCCATTGATTTTTACCAGGAAGATACGCACAACAACCTTGGATTTATCCAAACGTTAACCAATATCATCGTCGTTGCTATTGAGAATAAACTAATGGCCAAGCAACGGGTAATCCAGGAGCGCATCAAAAAAGAGCTGGAAGTGGCGAGTGAAATGCAGAAACTGCTCTTCCCTTCCGATCTGCCCTCCAACAAGCAAATGGACATTTCCGCCAAGTATATTCCACGTCACGAAGTAGGAGGTGATTATTATGATTTTATACCACTTGGAAACAATGAATTCATCATGTGTATCGGTGATGTTTCCGGAAAAGGAATCGGGGCGGCAATGTTGATGGCGAATTTTCAGGCAACACTTCGAACCTTGTTCATATATCAACGGTATGACCTGGAGTTCCTGGTGACGGAATTGAACGAAAAAGTCATGGAAAGTGCCAAAGGAGAAAAATTTATTACCTTTTTTATCGCGCATTTCAATGCAGAAACGCGGTTATTGAAGTATGTCAATGCGGGACACAATCACCCGATTCTTACAACCGGGAAAGAGGTGACCATGCTCAAAGAGGGAACAATTGGTTTGGGAATGCTGGATGAATTGCCTTTTATTAATATCGGAGAAGTTACCTTAAAGCCCAATACAACCCTTATTTCCTATACAGACGGCGTTGTAGAGCTTGAAAACAGAGAGGAAACGCAATTCGGGCTGGAACGACTCATTAAAACAGTACATTCCTTTTATCCGCTAAGTATGGAAGACATGAACAACCTGATTTTCTCAAAACTGGATGAATGGCGGGGAGAATTACCGCTTGTTGATGACACGGCGGTATTTGCCTGCCGGTTTTTTTAATCATTTATTTCAACTGCAAGCCTGTTTTTGAACCACATAGGTTATATAGGTGCATAGAAAATGTTTGTAGTAGATTTAGTGACACATAGCAGCTAACTCCGTCAGCTGGGTTGATTGCTGATGATCTGGTTAAAGTGTTGTATTCCCTCTTTTATTTTCTATGTGGTTATAAAAAGAAAAACACTGACAGTTGCCAGTGTTTCCTTATCAATTATATCTTTCCAATTATCCGATTGAAATACCTAATTCTTTTAATTGATCCGGGTTAATCGGTGACGGTGCATCGATCATCACATCTCTTCCTGAATTGTTTTTAGGGAATGCAATGTAATCGCGAATCGAATCGGACCCGCCCATTGTCGCCACCAGGCGATCTAATCCGAATGCAAGTCCTCCGTGTGGCGGAGCTCCGTATTCAAACGCATTCATCAGGAATCCGAATTGGTTTTGTGCTTCTTCTTTTGTAAATCCTAATAAATCAAACATCTGAGACTGTAATTCTCTATCATGAATACGAATGGAGCCTCCTCCTAATTCCACTCCGTTCATTGCCAAATCGTATGCATTTGCACGAATTTTTCCGGGATTGGTAGTAATCAGGTGGAAATCTTCTTTCTTCGGAGATGTAAACGGGTGGTGCATTGCAAAATAACGTTGTGCATTCTCATCCCATTCCAACAACGGGAAATCCAATACCCACAGAGGTTTAAACACGTTCGGGTTTCTCAATCCCAGTTCATTCCCCATGTGCAGACGCAGTTCATTCATCTGCTTACGCACTTTGTCCGTTCCTCCGCAAAGAACGAGTAATAAATCACCTTTTTCTGCTCCGGCTAATTTTCCCCATTCGGCTAAATCCGCTTCCGAAAAGAATTTATCTACCGATGATTTAATTGTTCCGTCGCTATTGAATTTTACATAAATCAACCCGGTCGCTCCAATTTGAGGGCGCTTTACCCAATCCGTCAGTGCATCCAATTGCTTTCTGGTGTATTCTGAGCAGTCTTTGGCATTGATGGTCAAAATGGTTTCAGCATTATCAAACACCGGAAACCCTTTTCCTTTTGCAATACCTGACAAATCCACGAATTCCATTCCAAAACGAATATCCGGTTTGTCCGACCCGTATGTTTCCATTGCTTGTTCATACGTCATTCGAGGGAATTCCCCTTCAAATTCAACTCCACGAACGGTTTTGAATAAGTGTTTTACCAATCCTTCAAACGTGTTGAGAATGTCTTCCTGCTCTACGAATGACATCTCACAGTCGATTTGCGTAAATTCCGGTTGACGATCTGCGCGTAAATCTTCATCCCGGAAACACTTTACAATCTGGTAATACCGATCAATTCCCGATACCATCAACAATTGCTTAAATGTTTGCGGGGATTGTGGCAATGCATAAAACTGTCCTTCGTTCATGCGGCTCGGTACAACAAAGTCGCGGGCTCCTTCCGGAGTAGATTTAATCAAAACAGGTGTTTCCACATCCATGAACCCCTGGGCATCCAGGTATTTTCTGGTTTCCAGTGCAACCTTATTGCGCAATGTCAATTTCTGCAGCACCGGGTTTCTTCTGATGTCCAGGTAGCGGTATTGCATTCTCAGTTCATCACCACCGTCCGTCTCATCTTCGATGGTAAACGGAGGAAGTTTGGATGCATTCAACAGCGTTAATCCTGTTACTTTTAGCTCAACTTCTCCCGTAGGAATATTTTTGTTCTTACTTGCCCGTTCGATCACTTCTCCCGTCACCTGAATCACAAACTCACGTCCTAACTTGCGTGCTTGTGCTGTCAAATCCGCATTTTCAACTTCGTTGAATGCCAACTGTGTAATTCCGTAACGATCCCGCAAATCAACAAAGGTCATTCCTCCTAAATCTCTTGATTTTTGTACCCATCCGGAGAGGGTAACCGTTTGTCCAATGTGTTCGATGCGCAATTCGCCGCACGTATGTGTTCTGTACATGGTATTTTCTATTTGTTGCAAAGGTAAAAATAAGATTGAGAAGATTTAGCAATTGGAAAAGGATGGTTTAAAAAGCATTGTAAATAAGGGTTACTTCGAACAGGGTGTCGAACCATAGTATTTGATGCCATTGTTTTTGAAAAGACGCCTCTAATCGTAGTCTTTTTTTCTCATTTCTTCAGCACCGGTTTTATTGCCTGATAAAAAGGCTTTACCAAGTGTACTCGATTTTCAACCAACCGATAAAAAGAGGGGGGTCGGTTATTTAAACCGTGTATTAACTGTTTATTTTTGCGCCCTGTAATGTAAGATGAAACACATCGCATTGGTGTTTTCACCTGATTAAAATAGGCTTTCCTTTGTAAAGCGGGAAGTATAATTTTACTGTTAATTAAACAATAGACATATGAATCACTATTACCAAAACGTTTTCACAAAATTCTCAAGTAGAATGGATGTTTCAACATGGGCAATCAATCCTACTTCAGCGTTGTGAAACACTAAATTTTATCTATCAATTATTTAATTTCTTTATGAACAAAATTATTTTTATCGTTGCGAGTTGCATCGCCTTATTGTCTAAGGCCCATGCGCAGTATCAAACGCATTGGGGGAAATCCATCACTTCTTCGGATGATTTTAGGGTAACGGATATGTGTGTAGACAATTCCGGAAATGTCTACACCATTGGTACATTTGATGGTATAATGGACTTGGATCCGGGGCCAGGTGTATATAATGTAACTGGACCATTTAATATTAGTCGTTCTCACGCGTTTCTTCAAAAACTGGATGCCTCCGGAAATTTTGTGTGGGGAAAATTAATTCCGATGAATGACGCTCCTTCTTTCCGAATGAATATTGCTGTGGACAATCAGCAAAACGTTTACTGTTCGGGAAATTTCGCAGGAACAGTCGATTTTGATTTAGGCCCGGGTGTTCATTACCTGACACAACGTTCCAATTACCGGGATCAGTTTTTGTTGAAACTAAATGCAACCGGGGACTTCGTGTGGGTAAAACAATGGGGTGCTACCGGAGTTTTTGGTGCCTATGGTAGTCAGCTGACCGTTGATAACAATGGAAACATTCAATTACTGGGTCAATTTGTAGGAACCATTGATCTTGATCCGGGAGCGGGCGTAAGCAATTTTACATCTACAAGCCTTAACCATTCCTCCATCGTGAGCCTCAATTCGAACGGAGACTTTTTATGGGCACGTTACTTGCCTGCGTTTGCAAAATCGATCGCACATACCTCTACGAATGAACTACTGATAACAGGCTATTTTACAGACACTGTGGATTTTGATTTGGGGGCAGGTGTTCACAATATGACAGCCGGTGGTACACAAGACGGATATGTATTAAAATTAACCAACAGCGGAGATTTTGTATCGGTTGGAGCCTTTGTCGGCAATATTTATCCCCGTGAAATCGCTGTAGATATAAATGATAACATCCTGATTTGTGGTTATTTTAATACTGCTGTAGACTTAGATCCAAGTTCAGCGGTTCATAACTTAACGACTACAGCAACAGCTGCATTTATTGTTAAATTAAATGCTTCCGGTGGATTTATGTGGGGTAAAAACCCGAACTCTCCTAATCCTTCCAATGGGTCGTTTGTGACCACAGATAACAACGGAAATGTATACATGGTTGGTGCAATAGGTGATTCTACGGCTTTCAATCCGGGCATTTCTCCTGCTATTTTCACAAATAGTGGTAGTTCAGATGCATACATTGTTAGTTTTCTTCCGGACGGAACAATTAATTCCGCAATAGGATTCGGAAGTATTACTGTTGACGCTTGTTTTGCAGTAGGTGTTCACAAAGCAACAGGAGATTTATATCTGAACGGAACGTTTACCAACAACATGAACATTGATTTTAGTGGTGGAAACATGCCGTTATTTACTTCCGAACGCGCCTGTTTTACGCTTAAAATTTCACCCGAATGTAATCCTGTAACAAGTACAGATATGCGCTCGGAATGCGCTCCTTTTGTCTGGATAGACGGCAACACATACAACACGAATAATATGACTGCTACGTATACCATTACAGGAGGTGCTGCCAATGGATGTGATAGTATCGTTACGCTGAACCTGACGATCAGACAACCTTCAGCTTCTTCAACAACAGTGACGGAATGTGAGCAATATACATGGACGGCAAACAACCAGACATATACCGCTTCCGGGACATACACACATGTCATTCCAAACATGGACAACTGTGATTCAACCATCACACTGAACCTGACGATCAAACAACCTTCTGCTTCTTCAACAACAGTGACGGAATGTGAGCAATATACATGGACGGCAAACAACCAGACATATACCGCTTCCGGAACATACACACATGTCATTCCAAACATGGACAACTGTGATTCAACCATCACACTTAACCTGACGATCAAACAACCTTCAGCTTCTTCAACAACAGTAACGGAATGTGAGCAATATACGTGGACGGCGAACAACCAGACATATACCGCTTCCGGAACATACACACATGTCATTCCAAACATGGACAACTGTGATTCAACCATCACACTGAACCTGACGATCAAACAACCTTCTGCTTCTTCAACAACAGTGACGGAATGTGAGCAATATACGTGGACGGCGAACAACCAGACATATACCGCTTCCGGAACATACACACATGTCATTCCAAACATGGATAACTGTGACTCAACCATCACATTGAACCTGACAATTCATTCGGTAAATGCAGTTATTATAGTAAGTGGAACTTCATTGACAGCCAATCAATCCGGTGCGACATACCAATGGATTGATTGTGATAACAGCAATTCCCCTGTTCCGGGAGCAACATCTCAATCGTTTACTCCAACAGCAAATGGAAATTATGCTGTCCGGGTCACATTCAATAATTGTACGGAAACCTCTGACTGTATCGCTGTAAGTTCCGTTGGAATTGAATCGCTGCAACAAGAGAACTGGAGTGTTTACCCCAATCCGTCTAACGGTCTATTTACGGTTTCTTCATCATTCGAATTGAATAACCATGTTATAGAAGTCTATTCTGCATTGGGAGAGCTGGTTTACAGTGAAATCCTTTCCGGAAAGAGTCTGCTCATTGATTTGAGAGAACAACCATCCGGTATGTACACAATACGTGTAAACAAGCACCAGCATTTCAGAATAGGTAAGTTTTAGGTAAAGTTTAACAACAGACAAAGCTGCTTTATACTATAGAGCAGCTTTTGTTTTTGGACAATTTCTATTATTTTTATGGCATGAAACGTCTGAACATTCTTATGTGTGCTGTTTTATCTTCCACTCTTCTTTTTGCGCAGGAGCATGATGAAAAAACACATGAAATCGGCTTGTTTGTATCACCGGGAACCTATTTTCTCACCGGACCGGCATTATTAGGTCCGATTAAATACAATTACAGCATTTCATTCGGTGCTTTTTACCAGCAACCACTTTCTAACCATTTTATGTGGCGATTGGGAGCAACCGGAACTTATGAAATATCCGGAAGTGATATACTGATTAACGGAAACCCAGGAAAATCAACATTTACAACGTTTATTCTTGAAATTCCCCTTCAATTTCAATACATCGTCAATCCACAAAATAACCTGCAATTTTACACCGGTCTGGGCATCGGAATTCGGAGAGAGTTTTACACCCGGAATAAGATCTCCCAGGACGAAAACACATCTATGGCTGAGTACAGAAACAATCAATTACGCTTAGAATACATGCCTGCATTTTTTGTAGGGTTAAACTACCGGACAAGCGATTACTTCTCTATCTATTTGCAACCGGAGTATCGCATTGCAGGTATCTCCTCCTTCAGTAACGCGATCCGGCACGGAATAAATGTACAATTGGGGCTTATCTATCGGTTATAGTTGGAAAAAGCAAGTATTTGGCTTATCTTTATGCCTTTTTACCGAAAAAATTTTTCTCCATTATGAAACACGTTGTAATCATTACCTACTGTTTATCGTTTATTTTTTCTACTACATGGGGACAAGAAAAACCAAAACAAACGAATGAGATCGGGGTTTATGGCGGAATCGGTTTTAACCGGATTACAGCCGACGGAGCGGTCGTCAATTTAGCTTACAAGGTTAATAATCAAAAAAACACTGTCGCTTCTTTTGGTCTTTTTTACGCACATTCTTTCCGTCCGTTTGCCAAATTGAGAGTCGGGGCCGCAGGAACATACATGTTTGGTAACGATTTCACGGAAACAAGTAAACACACTTCTTTTCACGTAGAAGTTCCCGTACAGTTTCAATACATCTTAAATCCCGAAAACAAAATTCAGGTATATTTTGGAATCGGGGTGAGCATAAACAGGTGGTTTTATACCACGATAAAAACCAACAATATTCCTGACAATACGAAAAGAAATGCAAAAGCAGGTCTGGAAGCGATTCCTGTTGTTTTACTGGGAATGAATGCACGTGTGAGCGAACATGTTTCCATCTTCCTGCAACCGGAATACCGTCCGATGGCAATTTCAGGGAAAAGCAATGTGCGGTTGAAGAATTTCATTGCACATGTAGGGGTTTCCTATCAGCTATAAAAAAGCCGGCTGGTTACCGGCTTCTCATTCGTTCTGTGTGATTATTCCACAATTGGTTTCAATCCTCTCAATCCCATATCTACCGGGTAATCTCCTGCTCCCGGCTCGTACAATCCATCCTGGTTATCATCGTACCATTCAAAGCTTTTGTTGGTAGAGAATGACATCGTCATTGTTATATCCTGTGTTTCATTCCCGGTAATTACAAGCGGTGTATTAAAATTTCCGGTAACAATACACGATCCCGGAGGAATCGGGCTGGTATTGTGAAGCGGGTTCACCACTGTTGTTCCGGCAGCTTGCCCGTTGATAACGATGCCAAAGTCTTCAAATGCCCAGTATCCCTGCAGTTTATTCGCATTGATCGTTTCACTCATGCTGCGAATGGTGTGTGTTTTAATGTATGTATTCCAACCGACAAATGATGCCAAACGTCCGGTTGATACAATGTTCTGGTACTTGTATTTCAGATCAAAATTCTGATACGTCACCGAAACACGGAGCCATTCATATGATCCGGCAGCAATATTCTTCAACGGGATTTTAGCAAATACTTCCCCGTTTCCTTTGATCACTGCGTTATCAAAATCCGCCGCCATTGATCCGCCGGCCGTCGTTTCTTTACCTCTGTAGATAATTTCACCGGTTTGAAGGGCAGTCCATTGATTCGGAGCCAATTCAATGTAGTGTGCACTCATGGAATGAAACTTCGGAGATTGGGCAGAATGGTTAGCGGGAATTGTAGCCGGTTGCCCGAAATTGTCCAGCCGTGGTTGCAGGGAGTCGAATTCCAGTTTTACAATCAGGTAAGGACCTGTTTCCGTTGGCTGGGCATACTCACAGGATCCGTCATCTTTTTTTGCTTTGCTATTGTAATTAAGAGCTGTTTCATCTGTACATCCTTCCTTCTTACACGAAAAGATCAATGCAGAAGTCATAACAGAGAGAAAAAATAAGTGTCTCATAAGTTTTTGTTTTAAGTTGCAACAAATATACTATCAATCTGTTAAACGAACAAAAGGATGAAAAATTTAACGAAAACCTTTTTTTATTTTTATTTTGTTTCTTTCCGAAAATGAAACTTCGGGATCTCACAAGTGAAGTTGTCAATTATTTTTTTTCTATTTTTGAACGGCTTACATAAAATCCCTGTGATTTTATTAATTGAAATACATCATGAAAAAAATTACTTTATCCTTATTTTTATTCCTTTCCGTTTCGGGAATCAATGCACAGTTTTCATATACAGAACCTGTAAAAAATGCCCCTGACAGTGATTATAAATTCACCAAAATTGCCCGTTTAGACGCAACGCCGGTTGAAAGTCAGGGACAGGCAGGTACTTGCTGGAGTTTTTCCGCTTTGTCCTTTTTTGAATCGGAATTAATGCGATTGGGAGTGAAAAACCCTGATTGGTTATCAGAAATGTATGTTGTCAGAAAAGCATACGAAAGCAAAGCAGAGAAATACATTCGAATGGATGGAAAAATCAATTTCTCACAAGGCGGGGCATTCCACGATATTCCGTTTGTAATCAAAAAATATGGTATTGTTCCACAAGAAATCTACAAAGGATTGAATTATGGTTCTGATACGCACAACCACACGGAATTTTTTAATGCATTGGAAGGAATCGTACAAGGTGTGTCGAAAAGAAGTGGAAACACACCGCTTTCTCCTGCATGGAAAACAGCCGTAAATGCCGTATTGGATGCTTATCTGGGACCTGACATCAAAGAGTTTGAATGGAAAGGAAAGAAATATACACCGAAGTCTTATGCAACTGCAATCGGGTTGAACATGGATGATTATGTTTCGCTGACTTCCTTTACCAATCACGAATTGAACAAAGTTTGTATGTTGGAAATCCAGGATAACTGGGCATGGGGAACTAGTTATAATGTTTCGCTGGATGATCTTTTCAGTGCAACGGAACAAGCGCTCAGAAACGGCTATACTGTAGCATGGGGAGCGGATGTTTCTGAAAAAGGATTCTCATTCAGCAATGGATTGGGAATTGTTCCGGAAGATCCTTCTACTATTCAGGTAAAAGGAAAAGATAACTCCAACTTTTCCGACGGAGGAGCAGAGCGTACCTCTAACGCCTTTAAAACACCTGTAAAAGAGTTGACGATAACTACAGAATTGCGACAAGAAGGATACGACAACAAAACAACAACCGATGACCACGGAATGCACATTGTCGGTTTGTTCAAAGATCAAAACGGAACAAAGTATTTCCTGGTGAAAAACTCGTGGGGAACCGGAAATTACCCGGAAGGATATTTATACGTTTCCGAAAGTTATTTCAAGTATAAAACGATCAACATTTACCTGCACAAAGATGGTTTATCAAAAGAATTAAAGAAAAAGTTGGCGATTAATTAATTCTTTTCCAACCTGTTTATAACTCAAACCGTTTTAAACAAAGAATTAATCGAAAATAATACCTAAACATGAAAAACAAGCTCCTTTTCCTTGGGTCTGTTGCACTATCAATGAGTGCAGTAGCTCAGAATGTGACGACACAGCGATGTGCAACGGTGGAATACATGAACTACCGTGAATCCAAACAACCCGGATACATTCAATCTACGGTGGATGTATTCAATGCGGCGAAAGCATCCAAAAGCGGAAACATTGCCAAATCGGATGAAATGTATACCATCCCTGTTGTCGTGCACGTTGTATACAATACGGCGAACCAAAACCTGCACGATTCAGTGATTCATGACCAGATTCGCATCTTAAATGAAGATTTTAACCGGCTAAATGCCGATTCTGTTAACATGCGCGCCGTTTTTCAACCGTATGTCGGATCCGGGAACATTCAATTTAAACTTGCGGAATTGGATCCGAATGGGAATCCTACTTCCGGAATTACCCGAACACAAACAACAGTAGGGTCGTTTATGGACGCCATGGGATTCTTCACAGGAGATATGTCATCCATGGAGAAAGTAAAATCAACTGCTGATGGCGGGATGAATCCATGGAATCAGTCGCGTTACCTGAATATCTGGATTTGCAATATGGCTGTTAGTTTTGGCGGAAGTGAGATTCCTATGTTGATGGGATATGCCACTCCTCCGGACGGACTTTCAAACTGGCCGGCAGGTTCTGTACAAGGGTTAAGTGACGGAGTTGTAATACAATACCAGGCATTCGGAAGCAACAACCCGAATCCGTTAGATGTACAGGGACAATCGTTTGTTGTAAAAGGACGAACGGTAACACACGAAGTAGGTCATTACCTGGGGCTTCGGCACATTTGGGGAGACGGAGACTGTACACAGGATGACGGGATTTCTGATACGCCAAACGCCAATGCGCAATCTGACCAGGATTGTAATACCACTAAAAATACGTGTGTGGATAATATCGGCGGGGTCGATTTACCGGATATGGTTGAAAACTACATGGATTATTCCGCAGAAGATTGCCAGAATTCATTTACTGTCCAACAAATGAACTTGATCCGCGCTGTACTCGAAAACGAGCGGTTTGACCTCATTAACAACAATAACGCTTTGGGCATCAAAGACAAGGGAACAATGATGGTAAGCTTATATCCTAACCCTGCCAACACAAGTGTTACATTAAAAAGTGATACATCAATGGATGGTGTCATCTTAATTACAGATATCAATGGGAAAGTTGTTCAAACAACCACCCCCAACGGCCTGGAAACAACAATTGATATAAGTAAGTTGCAAAACGGTGTCTACCAGGTTGCTATAGAAAGCAATACTGCAGGAAAAACCGTCATCAGAATGGTGAAAATCTAATTGAGGTAACATAAAATACGATCAAAAGGAGGGTGAAAAAAGATTCACCCTCCTTTTTTAATGTTTTCATTTTTCACTGAACAACTCCATAATGTTTTTCATTCCTTCTGCTGCTCCTGTTTTAAGTACTGTGAAGTGTTGGGGAACGTTGAGTTCCGCTGCATTCGGGTCAATCAAAAAACACCGGCAATCAGGCGATGTGTAATGAATCAAACCGGCTGCAGGATATACGTTTAACGATGTGCCGATAACAACAAAAACAGTTGCTTTCTGAATGATTGCACGCGCCTTTTCATAATTCGGAACCTCCTCTCCGAACCAAACCACATGAGGGCGAAGCGGATAACCCTCCTCACACACATCTTTTTTAAGGTCCAGACTCCCGCTTACAGGATAGTACTTTTCTTCCTGCCGGGGTCCGCTACTCTTCGCCTGCATAATATTTCCGTGCAGGTGAATTACCTGTTTACTCCCTGCACGTTCGTGCAAATCATCAATATTTTGAGTAATAACAATTAATGCATGGTCCGATTCCCACATTGCGATTGCGAGATGTGCCTCATTCGGCATCGATTTTCTGATATTTTCACGTCTCAGGTTGTAAAAATGCTGAACTTTATCCGGATTAGCTTTCCAAGCATCAGGAGTTGCAACCTCTTCTATTTTGTAGTTTTCCCAAAGCCCCCCGGAGTCTCTAAACGTAGCTATCCCGCTTTCTGCGCTTATTCCAGCTCCACTGAAAACAACAATCTGCTGTTTGTTTTTCATGTATTCCTGTTAAATAGTAATCCAAATTTAACACCATTTTTTCAAATACATTTTGTTATTGATTTGTTAAAAAATCACTAATTTCAGACCTATTAAATGTTAAAACTATGAAAAAACAATTACTTATTCTCTCCTCGCTAGCAATAGCCGGAAACTCGTTCTCACAAGTTCTGTTGAACGAGGCATTTGAATCAGGTCTTCCGGGAACCTGGTCTAAAACGACCCTCGCCACCGATGGTGGATGGAAGAATGGAGCCGCAGCTGCATTGTCAAGTTCTAATTATGCATTTAGTACAACAAACGCAACTAAATTTATGGGAACAAACGATGATGCCTGCAACTGTAATAAAAGTGCGGATCGGCTGATTTCCCCCTCTATGGACTTTACAAGTCCCGGAAATTACCGATTGAGCGCCGACCTTTATTTCCAAAAAGGTACGTACCAGGGAAAAACAGAAGTGGGAACAATCGAAATTTCTACAGATGGCGGAGCTACCTGGACCGTATTAAGAAATCTTACAGCAGTTGAAGACTGGCGCGTGGAATCCGTCGACTTATCCACGTATGCCGGAAACAGTGATGTAAAGATCTCCTTTCTGTACAACGACGGAACAGGCTGGTTGTTTGGAATGGGGGTTGATAACGTAACTGTTTTCATTCCGCAACCAGATGATGCGAAATTAGTTTCGACATCTGTGAATCGCTATTCGTTGATCAATAACAATAACACATTGTCTTTGAATGTAAACAACAACGGTTCAAATGCAATTACTTCGTTGGAAGTTTCCTGGAATGACGGAACGGCTCATACAGCTACCATTCCGGTAAATATTGCTGCGGGAGCATCAGCGAATGTTAACCACACTACTCCGGTTAATTATCCGACGGCTAACACATACGATATTGATGTTGTAATATCACAGGTAAACGGAAATGCGGATTCCAATCCAAGCGATAATACGGGAAGCACAATCATTACAACATTATCTCAATCACCTGTAAAAAAGGTAATCATTGAAGAAGGTACGGGAACATGGTGTGGATGGTGTCCGCGCGGTGCCGTTGCAATGGACTACATGGAAGCAACATACCCGGATCGATTCATTGGAATTGCGGTTCACAACGGAGACCCGATGACCGTTTCTGCTTATGACAACGGGGCAAGTTTTGGCGGATATCCTTCTGCAAATGTTGACCGGTCAATGTTGGATGTAGGAGTTTCACAAGCCAGCTTTGTTTCTTATTACAATGCAAGAAAAGATTTAGTGGTTCCTGTTGCCGTTGCCGGTACAGCTACTGCTTCCGGATCTGCTGTTACTGTAGATGTAAATGCAACGTTCTATTCCAACTTCCCTTCTGCTAATTACAGATTAGGAGTTATTGTTGTGGAAGATGGTGTTACCGGAACAGGAAGCGGTTACAACCAGGTAAACTATTATGCTAATAATGCAAATGGTGCAATGGGTGGTTACGAAAGCCTTCCAAGCCCTGTACCTGCTGCTCAAATGGTATACAACCACGTGGGAAGAGCTTTGTTGGGCGGATACAACGGACAATCCGGATCTGTTCCTACATCAATTACGGACGGGCAAGTAGTAAATTATTCATTTACATACAACGTTCCGTCAACATCTAACATTAACAACATGCATGGTGTTGCTGTTGTAATTGACAATGCAACAGGAGAAATCATCAATGCGAATAAAATTGATTTCCCTGCAGGTAATAGTGGTTTAAGTGTTAAGGATGTTGAAACAATCGATATGACTGTCTTCCCGAACCCTGCGTCTGAGAAATTGAATGTTGGATTTGAAGCAAAAGGAGGAAATTACACCATTGAAATCACGGATCTTCAGGGAAGAATTGTTGTTTCTGAAGCGTTTACAAATTTATCCGGTGCTCAGTCAATTGAATTGAACACAAGCGCTTTGAAAACAGGAAATTATTTAATCAGTGTTGCTCAGGAAGGAGCTTCATTTACAAAAATGATTGCTATCAAATAAAAAAACAACAGCCTATTTTTTATAACGGGAGGCGGGTCAATAGGCTCGCCTCTTGCTTTTTTACCCGTTAAAAAACAATAAATGATTATCTTTGTAGCTTGAATTATTCCAATTAATTAAATGAGCAAAAAATACCAGGAATACAAGGGGTTAAATTTGCCCAATGTAGCAAAAACCGTAATGGAAAAGTGGGATACCCAACAGGTGTTCGAACAATCCGTAACTTCACGTGAAGGAAAAAAACCGTATGTTTTCTTTGAAGGACCTCCTTCGGCAAATGGTCTTCCGGGAATTCATCACGTCATGGCCCGCTCTATTAAGGATATTTTCTGCCGTTACCAAACCTTGAAAGGCTTCCAGGTAAAACGAAAAGCCGGCTGGGATACACATGGTTTACCGGTTGAATTAGGTGTGGAAAAAGAATTGGGGATTACCAAAGAAGACATCGGTACAAAAATTTCTGTCGAAGATTACAACACGGCGTGTAAAAATGCCGTCATGCGCTATACTGATATCTGGAATAACCTGACGAAAAAAATGGGTTACTGGGTAGACATGGATCACCCTTACATTACCTATGAACCAAAATACATGGAGTCTGTATGGTGGTTGTTGGGTGAGTTATACAAGAAAAATTTACTGTACAAAGGATATACCATCCAACCCTATTCACCAAAAGCCGGAACAGGATTGTCTTCTCATGAGTTGAATCAGCCAGGGTGCTACCGGGATGTAACCGATACAACAGTTGTTGCTCAATTCAAGGTTGTCGGGGGAACTGTTTCCCCGTTTGGAGGAGGAACGTTCCGGGAAGACACTTATTTCCTTGCCTGGACAACAACACCATGGACGCTACCGTCAAATACCGCTTTGACCGTAGGTCCGAAAATTGACTATGTTTTGATCAAGACGTTCAACCAATACACTTTTCGTGAAATACATGTGATTCTTGCGAAAAATCTGGTGAATTATCAATTCGGAGGAAAATATACCATTGCTGAAACAGAAGAAGAATTAACAGCTTATTCGAAAGAGGACAAGAAAATTCCTTACCTCATCGTGGGTGAATGTACCGGAGCGGATCTGGTAGGGATCCGTTACGAGCAATTATTACCATATGCATTACCGTATGAAAACGCTGAAAACGCATTTCAGGTAATTCCGGGAGATTTTGTTACAACAGAAGACGGTACGGGAATCGTTCACACAGCCCCTACATTCGGTGCAGATGACGCGAAAGTGGCTGCAGATGCCGGCGTACCGGGAATGCTGGTACTGGATGAGCATGAAAAAGCTGTTCCATTGGTTGATTTACAGGGAAGATTCCGTCCTGAGATGGGAGAATTTGCCGATATGTATGTCAAAAATGACTACTACAATGACGGTGAAGCTCCTGAAAAGTCTGCAGATGTACAACTTGCCATTAAACTAAAGGAAGAAAACAAGGCCTTTAAGGTTGAAAAATATGTACACAGCTATCCGCATTGCTGGAGAACCAATAAACCGGTTCTTTATTATCCGCTGGACTCCTGGTTTATTCGTGTGACCAATGTCAAGGAACGTATGATCGCATTGAACAACACCATCAACTGGAAACCGGAATCTACGGGTTCAGGGCGCTTTGGAAAATGGCTGGAAAATGCAAATGACTGGAATTTATCCCGTTCCCGTTACTGGGGAATTCCTATTCCTATCTGGAGAACGGAGGATGGTTCGGAAGAGGTTTGTATTTCATCTGTTGAACAGCTAAAAAACGAATGTGACAAAGCTGTTCAGGCAGGTATCATGTCTTCGAATCCACTGGCTGATTTTGAAGCAGGAAACATGGCAGATGAAAACTATGCGAAAATAGATCTTCACAAGAACTACGTTGATAGCATTGTACTGGTAAGCGAATCCGGGAAACCGATGAAACGGGAAGCGGATTTGTGTGACGTTTGGTTTGACTCCGGATCAATGCCGTATGCACAGTGGCACTACCCGTTTGAAAACAAAGAATTAATTGACAATAGTTTAAGTTTTCCTGCTGATTTCATTGCTGAAGGTGTTGACCAGACGCGTGGGTGGTTCTATACCCTGCACGCGATTGCAACAATGGTTTTTGATTCTGTAGCGTATAAAAACGTTGTTTCCAACGGATTGGTACTGGATAAAAACGGACAAAAAATGTCGAAAAGTGTAGGAAATACGGTGGACCCGTTTGAAACCCTTTCGACATACGGACCGGACGCCACACGCTGGTACATGATTACCAATGCACAACCGTGGGATAACCTGAAGTTTGATACAGAAGGAATCACAGAAGTACAACGCAAATTCTTTGGTACACTCTACAATACCTATTCGTTTTTTACATTGTATGCCAATATCGATGGGTTTAACTACCGGGAAGCGGACATTACATTGGAAAAAAGACCGGAGATCGACCGTTGGATTTTATCCAAATTGAACACATTGATCAACGAAGTCGACGAATCATTCGGAACGTATGAACCAACACGTGCAGGACGTTTGATCCAGGAATTCGTAACCGATCAGTTGTCTAACTGGTATGTACGTTTGGGTCGTCGTCGCTTCTGGAAAAGTGAAGATTCACAAGATAAAATTTCTGCTTATCAAACGTTGTACACCTGTCTGGAAACCGTCGCAATCCTTGGTTCCCCGATTGCGCCATTCTTCATGGATCAGTTGTTCAGTGACCTGAATGCCGTAACCAATCGCCATTCAGTTGTCTCTGTTCACCTGGCTGATTTTCCGAAAGTGGACAAAGCAGTCATCAACGAGCGATTAGAAGCTCAAATGGACATCGCTCAGCGCATTTCTTCGCTTGTTCTTGGCATCCGCAAGAAAGAGCGTCTGAAAGTGCGTCAGCCGCTTCAAAAAATCATTGTTCCGGTTTTGAACAAGACATTTGCTTCCGACCTGGAGCACGTGAAAGATTTGATTTTATCGGAAGTAAACATAAAAGAACTGGATTTACTGGAAGAAGGAAACGGGATGTTTGTGAAACAAATCAAACCGAACTTCAAAACCATCGGACCGAAGTACGGAAAACAAATGAAGGCCATTGCAACAATGGTGGGACAATTCTCCCAGGATGATATTGCTGCCGTAGAAGGAAATAAAGGGTGGACAGGAGTGATTGAAGGAGTGGAAATCAACCTTGATCTGAACGATTTCGAAATCGTTGCTCAGGACATTCCCGGATGGCTGGTAAGTTCAGAAGACGGAATCACCGTAGCCCTGGACAGCACCATTACCGAGGAGTTAAAGCAGGAGGGAATTGCGCGGGAATTAATCAACCGGGTACAGAACCTGCGTAAAGATTCCGGGCTGGAGGTAACGGATAAAATTGTTTTAAAAATCGATACGTCTGAAACCATTCAACGTGCATTGAATGTCAACAAAGTATACATCTGCAATGAAGTACTCGCCGTTGATATTCAATTTGAAGCATTGAACGGAGAAGCATTGAGCATCGACCTGGAGCAAGAGGCAGACACCAGAATTACACTTACAAAAAGTTAGACAAACAGGACGTGATCGTTGAAATCTATACCGACGGAGCAGCAAAAGGAAACCCCGGAAACGGTGGTTACGGTGCCATTCTACGGTTTGGAAACAAAGAAAAGGAATTGTCTCAGGGGTTCAGGAGAACAACAAACAACCGGATGGAATTGCTGGCAGTGATTGTTGCCCTGGAAAATTTGAAATCCAACACTTATCCTGTCGTTGTCTATTCCGATTCCAAATACGTTGTGGATGCCGTAACTAAAAATTGGCTGTTTGGTTGGGTTAAAAAAGATTTCAAAGGTAAAAAAAACAAAGATTTATGGCTTCGTTACCTCCGGGCAGCGAAGCCTTTTCAGATTCGTTTTGAATGGGTTCGTGGTCACAACGGACATCCGGAAAACGAGCGCTGCGATCGCCTGGCTGTTGCTGCAGCTGAAAGTCCCGGTTTACTTATTGATGAAGAATTTGAACGTGCAGAAGCGGCCGGTTTTAATGACTAAACCTGCTGTTAATAGAGCTTATCTACCGATTTTTCACTCACGGCCATACATGCCTTGATAAAGGTATAGACGAGCGGATGGGGCAATTCCCGGGTGGATGAAATTTGCGGACAATAACCACAGGCTACAAAAAAAGGATGATTTTTAAGGCTGATAATCTCCGGATCTTCAAATTGGTTATATGCTTCTATATCTATTGACTCCTGTACCAGCTGTTCTATTACCTGCGGATAAATACTGTACCTGGATGACGATAACTCAAATGTCGTATGATTCTCCAGTAGTTTTATAAACGCCTTTGAATGAGGGACAATTGTTACTTTTTCAAATGTATTTCCCTCTACCAGGTTATCTGAGATTAATTTTTCCTTCCCTGAGTTCAACTGGTCGTTATTGATCAATACCTCAACAAAAGATTTAAAACTCTCTCCGGTAAGTAAGGTCGGTATTTTCAATTGACTCAAGCTCTTAATAATTCCATGCAGAAAAAATGGATTACTTACCGGTCCGGGTGCGATCCACACACCGTCATACTGTTCCAGTCGGCTGGTTTTCAGCAATACTGCTTCATTCAGTTTCAACCAATAATAACTGACATCAACCTCTAAAAACAAACCGGAATGATCCAGCGACAGATTTGTTGCCTGGTGTGAATAATAGGTAAAATTGTAATCACCTATAATTGCTATTTTCAGCGCATGACTCATGGAGCATGAAAAAAAGCCGCTCAAAAAGAACGGCTCTGATTTTTATCTTTTATACCAACCTGTATATACTGCATCTGTAACTGTCATCGTATTTGTAACATTTACCTGCAGTACCGGATCGTAATACGTATAAGAAACCTCCGTGTCAAAATTAACTTTAAACTTCGCGTAATCTCCGGAACTGTCTGATTCGATGGCCATCGAAGAATAAGCAACATTACCCAATGTGCCCGATTTCCATTCTCTTCCCGCCCCGTCTGTGTATGTGAAAACAAAACCGGACAGACCGTTTGTACTGAAAACAGGAGTTTGGTTTAACCCGGATGTATAAAAACTTTCAAATGCGTTCAATGTAGGACGCTCGGATGCATTCCAGTCAAAAACAATACTTCCGTGTCCGATATTTACTTTCTGTGATGTTTGTGTTGATTCAAAAATAGAGTGGTATACTGCACTGTCCAGCGTACTTGCATTGATAATTAAGTCAACACCCGATGTGCCCGAAAACCCGTTCACGTTCTGTGTTAGTTCAAGATCCGACCCGTTAATTTTTGCATAAAAATGATTTTTTAAATCAACCTTGGGTTCCGGAGCCGGGATAATTTCACGTTTGTTGCAGGAAAAAATCAACACACCCAAAGCTGCTATAGTAAAAAGTCGCATACAGTATTTCATCGTTCTAGTTTTTTAGTATTATAAGGGCATTACCACTCATAAAGAGGCAACTCCGCGAACTAAAAGTACGAAATAATTTTATATTAGTTACAAACAAATGAATATTATTAGGCTCTGATTAATTTTTTCAAGCTTCCGAATGAAAGAAAAGACAAGTCCACCTGTTGATTTTCCAGCTGTTCAGCATCCAAAACAGTTTGAAAATAATCATTTCCTAAATATTCTTCATTGAACAAGTCTGAAACAGAAATATCGGGATTCTGGCGTTGCAATTGGTTCAATAGCGTATTCAATTCCGTAAAAGATATAAACATTTCACTCATATATGACAAATGTCCCTTGAATGTTTCGCCTTTAATTAATACTTTCGTATCTGCATTATCAAAGATAATAGACGCTATTCTTATTGTTGCCGGCTGTGTGTTCATACTGTTGTTTTTAATGATTACAGTACAAAGTTCCACCACCACAACGTAAGTTTATTACGTTCTGAAAATTTAGCTGAATTTATAAATAAAAAAGTTATGAAATACCACCGTATCAATAAGGATTTGTTTATTAACAACCGGAAGCGTTACACCGAACAAATGGAGTCAAATGCCCTTGCAATTTTTAATTCGAATGATATTTATCCAATCAGTGCAGACAGTACGATGCCGTTTCAGCAACACCGTGATATCTTTCATTTGTCGGGTGTAGATCAGGAAGAAAGCGTATTGGTTTTATTCCCGGATTGCAAAAATGAAGCACATCGTGAAATTTTGTTTTTACGTGAAACCAACGAGCACATCGCTGTTTGGGAAGGTGAAAAACTGACAAAAGACGCTGCTTTCGAGGTCTCGGGGATTAAAACAGTTTACTGGTTGTCACAAATGGACAACATCCTGAACACATTATTGGCAGAGGCAGACAAAATCTACATCAATACGAATGAACACTTACGTGCAAACACAGAAGTGGAAACACGCGAAGATCGTTTTACAAAGAAATTACTGGCAAAATACCCTGCTCATCAGGTTCGTAAAAGTGCTCCGATCATGCACAGAATCCGCTCCATCAAACATCCGGTTGAGCTGGAATTGATGCAAACAGCCTGCAACATTACGGAAAAAGGATTCCGAAGATTACTTTCCTTTATCCAACCGGGAGTTTGGGAATATGAAATTGAAGCGGAATTATTGCACGAATTTATCCGCAACCGTTCCAAAGGATTTGCCTATACTCCCATTGTTGCTTCAGGACCGAATGCGAATGTACTTCACTACATTGAAAACAACCAGGAGTGTAAAGCAGGAGATGTAATTTTACTGGATGTTGCAGCGGAATATGCCAATTACGCATCTGACTTGTCCCGTTCTGTTCCTGTCAGCGGACGATTCACGGCACGTCAGCGCCAGGTGTATGACGCAGTGCTTCACGTGAAAAAAGAAGCAGAAAAGCTATTGGTTCCCGGAACGATGATGGCCGATTACCACAAGGAGGTGGGATTGATCATGCAGGATCAGTTGGTACAACTCGGATTGATTGATCAGACAGACATTAAAAACCAGGATCCGGCATGGCCTGCTTACAAGAAATATTTCATGCACGGAACATCTCACTTCATCGGGTTGGATACACACGATGTTGGTTTGTGGAACGAACCGATCAAAGCAGGAATGGTATTTACATGTGAACCGGGAATCTACATTCCGCAGGAAGGCTTGGGAATTCGTCTGGAAGACAACCTGGTTGTTCAGGAAAACGGAGCTCCGTTCAACCTGATGAAAAACATTCCGATCGAAGCAGAGGAAATTGAAACATTGATGAATGCATAATTCTCAATTGTTTCACAAATGGGTCCCCAACAAAGGAAGCATTGAAAATCCGTTGGTATTGATTCATGGTTTTCTGGAAAGCCATACAATTTGGTATCAGCTGCCATTAAGTAAATTAAACCGACCGGTACTTCTTCTTGATGTGCCGGGTTTCGGTAAAAGTGATTTATTAGACGACAACCATCCATCCATTGCTTATTTTGCACAGGAAATTGACGCTTTATTAACAGATTATAAGGTAAATACTTGTCAGATTATCGGGCATTCAATGGGAGGATATATTGGTTTGGAGCTGTTGGAAAAAACAACACGTGTTCGAAAAGTAACGCTACTCAACTCCAATTTCTGGACCGATTCCGATCAGAAAAAGAAAGACCGTACACGTGTTGCGGATATTCTTCTGAAATCAAAAAATTTGTTTGTTTCTGAGGCTATTCCCAATTTGTTTTTAAATCCTGAACAGCACAAGGAAACGATTGATGCCTTGATCCAGGAGGCAAAAACAGGAACCGCGGAATGGTATGCGTATGCTTCACTTGCCATGCGGGAACGACGCGATTTCACTTCATTTTTGAGAGAACATCCGGAAAAAGTTGAAATTATCCAGGGAGACCAGGATGCTTTAATTCCTTTGTCTGCAATGGAAGAACGCTGTTTCGGATGGAAAACGATTCACGTGGTAAAAAATTCAGGTCATATGTCTTTATTTGAGCAACCCGGAGAAGTACTATCACTTCTCAACACAATCCTTTAAACCAACCGGCACCTGTTTCCCGGCACAGAAGCAATTAAACCGTTCATTTCCAATTGAAACAACAAAACGCTTAACGCAGAGGAAGGTACATTCAGTTGCATCGCCATAGTATCAATGTTCATTTGCCCCTGGGTTTCCAATAACCGGACAATGTGCAGCTCTTCTTGTGTTAAAGACGGAAAAACGGACCGCTGAACAGGATGTTTAACTTCCAGATCCCAACCCATTTTTTTCAGAAAATCGGCCCCGGATCGAATGAGGTGTGCTTTGTTTGTTGAAATAAGGACATTGCAACCTTCTGAGTTTTCATCAAATATATTTCCCGGATAAGCAAACACATCACGGTTGTAATCGTTTGCTAACTCAGCCGTGATCAGAGATCCTCCTTTTACCTTACTTTCCACAACGATCGTTGCATCACACATTCCTGCAACAATCCGGTTCCGCATCGGAAAATTTTCCCGATCCGGCTTGGTAGTAGGCGGGTATTCGGAAATTAAACCTCCTTTTTCCAACATTTTCATGGCTGTTGAACGGTGCAACTGAGGATAAATAATTTCCAATCCATGTGCCATCACACCTATCGTTTCTACTCCGTATTGCAGACAGAGCTGATGAATGGTGATATCAATTCCGTACGCCATGCCACTGACAACTACAATATTCGTTCCCGCAAATTGTTGGATCAACTCTGAACAGATGCGCTTTCCGTATTCACTCGCATCCCGGGTTCCCACAATTGCCACAAAACGCGTATTATTCAAATCAATGTTTCCTTTTGTATAAAGCATTAACGGAGCATCTTCGCATTGTTTTAATCTTCTCGGGTATCGCGGATCGGTGTAAAAGATGAACTCAATCTTATGTTGTTCCAATAAATCCAGCAGTTTCCCGGATTCCTGTATCGCTTCTTCCCGTTTCATTTTCTTCAGCACATTGAGTGAAAAACCTGTTTGTTGCGCAAGGTTTTTTAATGGAAGATTAAAAATAGCTGCCTCATTTTCTACTGATTGAAGCAATTGTTTTGTCTTGATGGAACCGAATCCATGCAATTGGGTCAGTGCAATTTGATAGTGTGGTTTCGTGTAAATCAAAATTTTGTATACTTTAGGCACCTTGAATATAATCATTATTACCAAAATATGAAACAACTCTCTTTATTATTTTTCTTAAGTCCGTTTGTTTTATTTTCACAGGTAACTGGCTCTGTAAAAGACAAAACGACGAGAGAATCCCTTATTGGAGCCAAGGTTTTTGCTTCCAACAATCAGCAGTCGATAAGTGATGTAGACGGTAAATTTGTGATTCAGACAACTCTTCCGGATTTTCCGTTAACGGTGGTGACAACGATGGTTGGTTATGAAAATGACACGTTGGTTGTTCAACAGGCAGGAGACATTATTATCTATCTTTCGGAACCATCAAAAACAATCGAAACCATTGTCGTTACAGCAGGAAGAAGGGGGCAAAAAATAGAAGAAGTAACGATTTCAATGGATGTTTTAAAACCGGAATTAATTGACAATAAAGGGTTCCGGGATTTAGAAGATGCGATCGGTCAGACTCCGGGCGTACACACCATGGACGGACAGGTCAGCATTCGTGGCGGATCGGGATTTGCGTACGGTGCGGGAAGCCGTGTCATGTTGCTGTGGAATGGAATGCCCTTATTAACAGCTGATGCCGGTGACGCAAAGTTTAATTCCGTACCAATGGAATCCGCATCTCAAATAGAAGTGATCAAAGGAGCTTCCTCTGTGCTATATGGAAGTGGTGCATTGAACGGCATCATTTCACTCAGTGAGCGGGAACCAACAACAAAAGGAGAAACACGGGTAAAAATTCAACATGGAATTTACGACAACCCCAAGCGGGCATCTCTGAAATGGTGGAGCTCAAACCCGACATTTCACATGGCGGAGATCTACCATGGAAAAATGTACAAGAAGTTCGGTTTTACTGTCTCTGCTAACGGAGTAAGTGCCGACGGATACAGACAAGGAGAGGATGAGGACCGCGGACGCATTACCGGAACATTGTTTTTTCTTCCGCAAAAAGTGCGTGGATTAAAGGCCGGAATCGGATTCAATGCTCAATTGCAACGCAACACGAATTTCATTATCTGGCAGAGTGACTCACTGGGTTATCAGCCAAGCGGAGGTGCTGTTCCGGGAGATTCCGCCTCCACACTGGGTCATTTCCGGGGAATCCGCATCAATGTTGATCCATATGTGCGCTATGTCGACAAATACAACAACACACATTCCCTGAAGACACGGATGTATTATGTACAAAATAAAAACATTTACAACCCGGGGCAAACATCTTCTTCCGTTGTTTCATACGCTGACTACCAGTTTCAACGTAAATATGCTTTTGGCATGACGCTGACGACCGGTTTAACAGGAGTATACAACTGGGTCAATTCCAACCTGTACGGTCAGCACAATTCCATTAACAGTGCCTTGTACCTTCAATTGGAACAAAAACTCTGGGAAAAACTCGACCTGACGGCCGGTGTGCGTGCTGAATATTTTGAACAGGACGGAAGACAGGGTGATTCCCATTTTTATTTCAAAGATTCTACAGCCAAGCTTCCTGTTTACCCGATTTTCAGAGCTGGCATTCATTACGAGCCCGTCAAAGGAACCCATCTCCGTACTTCTTATGGACAGGGAATTCGCTACCCATCTGTAGCAGAACGTTATACCGTAACCAATGTAGGGGCTTTGAATATTTTTCCGAATGCCAACCTGACACCGGAAAAAGGATGGGCGGCAGAGATCGGAATCAAACAAATCATTCCGATTGGAAGGAACTGGAAAGGAATTATTGACGTAGCAGGATTCATCAATCATTATGAAAACATGATGGAGTTTGAATTCGGTATCTATAATCCGGACACCATTCCGTTGAGCATCAATCCCAGTGATCCGGGATTTCTGGGAAAATGGATCGGGTTTCGGGCTGCCAACAATGAATCCGCACGGATCACAGGGCTCGAAACTTCATTTTCTTCTATCGGAACCATCGGAAACGTAGAAATTGCTTCGTTGATCGGGTATACCTACATGGATCCTGTTTCTTTGAACCGGGATTCTTCGTATGTTACCAGTTTATCAAGCTATGAGATTGCTGAGGACGGAACACCAACCTGGGACAATACACTGAAGTACCGTTTCCGTCATCTGTTCCGCGGCGACATTGAAGTTACCTGGAAAGGAATCGGCTTAGGTTTCTCTGCTCGCTACAATAGCCGGGTCGTAAATATCGACCGGGTGTTTGAAGAAAGCATCGTGGGTACCGAAATTCTACCGGGTCTGAAAGAATACCGTAAAAATTACGACAACGGGGCTCTGGCATTTGACGCACGTGTAGCCTATAAGTTTTTGCAACACTACCGGTTTTCGTTTATTGTCAACAACTTCTTAAATGCCGAATACACTACACGGCCGGGAGACATTCAGGCTCCCCGCAGTTTTATGATTCAATTTCAAGCAACGTTTTAACCAATGAAAGCAGTAGGTATTATCCCGTCCCGTTATGCATCTTCCCGGTTTCCGGGCAAACCCCTTATCGACCTGAAAGGAAAATCAATGATTCAGCGGGTATATGAAAATGCATCCAAAGCAACGTTATTGGATGAGGTAATTGTTGCAACAGACGACCAGCGGATTTATGATCACGTACTCGGATTCGGGGGAAAAGTACGCATGACAGCGGAGCACCATCCCAGCGGTACAGACAGGTGTGGTGAAGTTGCCAGGGAAATCGAAGCCGATATCATTATCAATATCCAGGGAGACGAACCGCTGGTTAATCCCAACCAATTAGATGCCCTTTTAAGCGCGTTTAACGATCCCGCGGTACACATTGCAACACTTGGCTCCCCGAACATCTCTTCCGACGATTTAACCAATCCCAACCGCATTAAAATCGTAACCAATGCATTTGGTAATGCGCTTTACTTTTCCCGCAGCGCTGTTCCGAACGATTTTCATTTTAAAGGAAACGCACAAACCTTTTATCCGTTTTTAAAACACATCGGGCTATATGCCTATCGAAAGTCCTGCCTGTTGGAATTAGTTCTCCTGGAGCCATCCAAGCTGGAACAGGTTGAATCGCTGGAGCAACTTCGCTGGTTGTATTACGGTTATTCCATTCGTGTGATAGAGACCTCTATTGAAACGCCCAATATTGACGTTCCGGAAGATGTAGAAAAGGTATTGAATCTCCTTTAAAACTTGTTTTTGAATGAGCTGTGTATTTAAACCACATAGCGCACATAGTACATAGAGAAAGTCTGTAGGAGAAAATAGTGACACATAGTAGCTAACTTCGTCAGCTAAGAGAAGATCATTTTTTTCTATGGCTCTACGTGGTTAAAAAATGGGCCAACCAAAGATTGTACATAATAGAACTTGTGACACAAGCCCCTAATTTCGTGGGCTGGATAGATGTTTAGAATGGTTCAATATTACAAAATAGCACAATAAGTTTGTTGTTGATTCCGTTACAATAGAACCATCGCTAAAACATTCATCATGAAAGTCTTATCTTTTATGCTTGCGCTTTTACTCGGAGTGCATTGTCAGAATTCCTATGCACAGGAATTACCTATCAAAACCAATCAAGGAGGTTTATTTTCTATTGGTCTTCGTTCTACCACCAGTATTTTTGAACACAAGGATTTCGGAATTAATGGCTTCGGTTATGGTGGTCAATTGAGACTACAGTTTGCCAATCGCCTGAATACAGAATGGTTTGCCGATTATATGCGGGGTAATATCAATAACCTGGCTAGCCGCACGGATTATCACATCGGATGGAGTGTCATGTATTACTTTACCGATAAAGTGGCGCCACCCGTAAAACCTTATATCATTGCCGGACATTGCTTTGACAAAACGGAATTGGTGGATAATTCTGACAGAAGTAACCGAATCTCAAAAAACAGTTCTGCCATTCAGGCCGGTGGTGGTGTACACTTCAATATAACGGAGCGGATGGATATCACATTTGTTGCCCAATACATGTTTCACCTCGGTCCGGATGTGCATGCGCACATTGAAAATGAACAGGTCATGCTTCACCGGGAAAAAGGAACCGGAATAGAAGGGCACTTGTTGTTAAATCTTGGTATTAACTATAAAATTGCAGACTTATGGCACGGAAAAAAGAAAAAATAAGCGTTCGGATTTTGCTTCTTTTCTGCTTATTCGGATCAACGGCTATGAGTCAGCAGCCTGGTTATATCAACCCGGGATTGTTGAGTGCTTCGACAACCCTCTCTCCGGCCGTTATGCTCAACAGAAGTGAGGTTAATTATTACGTAACCGGATTTTTGGAAGGAAGAATCGACAAACACATCAGTTTACGGGGAGAATTGCATTACATGCTTGGAAATGCCAATGACAAATTCCTGAAAAATAACCTGCGCAGCACATTTGGGATTCAGTATGGAATTCCGTTCGGTAATTTTGAATTACACGTGGGGTTTGCTCCCGGATTTTCTGTTATGCAATCCACTATTGATCCATCCAATACAGAATTTACCCCGTCTGCCCAGTTCAATTTCGGTGCGCGCTTTTATGTATGGAAACTCTTCCATTTCTTTACAAACATCAGCTATGTCCATTCAAAAATGAACAATCTTGACCGCGTTAACGGGATGTCAGACGAGTTAATGTTTTCTGTAGGATTGGGGCTTAATTTTCAGGTATTGAAAAAGTATCGTCAGCAACAATAAAAGGAGTAAACAACATTTTTTTACGTACTTTTAGCATGTGAAAATCGTGTTGGGAATAATCTATTTTGTTTACAAACTCTATCTGGGAATTCTATTCTCATTGACGGCATTGTTGTTTTACCCGTTTTTAGCATTCACAACTACCCGGGAAAAATATCACAAAGCTGCTTTTAACGGATTCGCTTTCTGGAGTATTTTATTCCGGATTCTTGCATTGTGGCCCTTGAAATTAAATCGTTCCGAAAAAGACCTTCCGAAAGGACCGTTTATCATTGTAGCCAATCATGCTTCGTATGCCGATATTTTCATCACACCTTCCTTGTTTTTACACCACCCACACCTGTTTCTGGGAAAGAGTGAAATTTTATCCTATCCCCTGATCCGCACGTATTTCAAGAATTACAACATTCCTGTTTTTCGTGATAATAAAATAAAAGCTGCGAAATCATTGATTGTAGCACGAAAAAAATTGAAAGCAGGATGGTCACTGATTATCTTTCCGGAAGGGGGGATTCCCGATCATGTACGCCCGAATATGCTACCATTTAAGGACGGCGCATTTATACTGGCAAAAGAAATGAATGTTCCGATTTTGCCCGTGACATTTGTAAACAATTATCGTTTGTTTACAGACCCGACCGATTTGTCAGGTTCTTGTCGCCCGGGATTTTCGAAAGTGGTTCTTCATCCGATTATCGAACCGGAAGAAATTCAGGAAAAATCAGTAGAAGAAATAAAAGACAAAGCATTCAATTTAATCAATGGAGCATTACCTGTTTCACGTGAAAAATAAACCTGCACTTCATTTTTAGCAGGAAAAGAAAAAATGATCTTAAAAGTTGGTCCTGAAAGAACCAAAACAGCGTTTTTTTTCGATTTAAGCACACTTTAAGACACTCGGAAGGAAAACACCTTAGAAGGGTGTCGTTCGTCGATTTTGGAGGACGTGTTTTTTGAGTAATTAAAAACAACTAATAAATTAATTATCAGTTAGTTAAATAAAAAATGGTTATCCTCCCCCCTTTATCCCCTCCAAAAAGGAAATAAAATCTATCGCAGGAAGAAAATGGGGGTGGGAAAATATTACCTTCCTAAAGTAATCAACAAAACAGAAATATCACTCGGACTCACTCCTGAAATCCGTGATGCTTGTCCGATGGTTGCCGGTCGGATTTTTGTCAACTTTTCTTTTGATTCGGATGAAATACTTTTCAAGGAAAAATAATCCATCGAATCCGGAATTTTGACATCTTCCAGTCGACTCATTTTTGCAGCCACTTCTTCTTCCCGCTGAATGTATCCTTCATACTTCAACTGAATTTCTGTCTGCATAACGATATCCGGGTGTACAGCCGTCAATTCCTGAGCCAGTACCTTTGATTCATTGCTTACGGGCAGTAAATCTTCCATCCCTATGTTCGGGCGTGAAATCAGTGAACTCAGTTTCACCTGCTGGGAAACTTCCGAACTGCTTTTTTCTCTCAGCACTGGATTAATCACATCCGGGGTTACTCCTTCCTTTCTCAACGATTGCTTCAATGCTTCCGTTCCTTTGAGTTTCTCCTCTACCCTTCTCAATGCTTCATCATCCTGTAGTCCGATGGCATGCGCCAAAGGTGTCAGACGAATATCTGCATTGTCCTGACGCAACAAAATCCGGTATTCCGCACGACTGGTAAACATCCGGTATGGTTCTTTCGTTCCTTTTGTAATCAGGTCATCAATCAACACACCGATATATGCTTCGTTCCGTGTGAGGATAAACGGACTTTCTTCTTTGATTTTTCTGGCCGCATTGATTCCTGCCATCAATCCCTGACTTGCTGCTTCTTCATACCCGGTAGTACCATTGATTTGTCCGGCAAAATAAAGATTTTCGATCAGTTTAGTTTCCAGTGTGTGCTTTAATTGCGTTGGCGGAAAATAATCGTATTCGATGGCATATCCCGGTCGGAACATTCTCACTTGTTCAAATCCGGGAATTGTTTTCATCGCAGCCAACTGCACTTCTTCCGGCAGGGAGGTACTAAACCCGTTTACATAAATCTCGACGGTATTCCACCCTTCCGGTTCCACAAAAATCTGGTGGCGGTCCCGGTCAGCAAAGCGATTGATTTTATCTTCAATACTCGGACAATATCTTGGTCCCGTACTTTTGATTGCTCCATTGAACATTGGTGATCGGTCAAAACCGGTTCGCAACAATTCATGTGTTTCCGTATTGGTGTACGTGATGTGACATGGTCGTTGTACTTCCAATGCTTTTGTATTTCCATAACTGAATTTGGAAGGATTTTCATCTCCGGGTTGTTCTTCCATTTTAGAGTAATCCAGAGATCGTCCATCCACACGGGGGGGGGTTCCTGTTTTCATTCTTCCGGATTCAAATCCGAACTGAATCAAATCTTCAGTGATTCCAGTCGCTGCTTTTTCTGCTGCACGTCCTCCGCCAAATTGTTTTTCTCCCAGGTGAATCAATCCATTCAAAAATGTACCGTTTGTCAACACAACGGCCTTTGATCGGATTTCAATTCCCATCTGAGTTTTCACTCCCACAATTTTATCCCCTTCCACGATCAACCCGTTGCACATGTCCTGCCAGAAATCCACATTCGGATTTCGTTCCAGCAACAAACGCCATTCCTCTGCAAACTTCATACGATCATTTTGCGTGCGCGGCGACCACATCGCAGGTCCTTTTGACAGGTTGAGCATTCGGAACTGAATTGCACTCAAATCGGAAACAATCCCAGAACCTCCTCCCAATGCATCAATTTCCCGGACAATTTGTCCTTTTGCCACTCCACCCATTGCCGGGTTACAGCTCATCTGAGCAATGGTATTCATATTCATTGTCACCAACAACACACTACATCCCATCTTAGCAGCAGCATTTGCAGCCTCACAACCGGCATGACCGGCACCCACAACAATTATATCGTATTCTTTTAACATTCGAAATTTTAAAATGTTTCACGTGAAACAATCTCCCGTGAAAAATAAAGTACAAAATTAGATAAAAACCAAGAGATAAAATAAAAAACGAACAGAATAAAAACAGTGTTTATGCATAGTAATGTTTCACGTGAAACATTACAATTAAATTAATTGTAACATTTGATCTTCTTTCGCACGCATCATCTGTTCTTCAGATTCTGATTTATCTTTATACCCACACAGATGTAAAACACCATGAACCACTACCCGATTCAATTCATGCAAAAAAGAAACGTTATTTTCTACTGCATTTTCACTCACGCGATCGACAGAAATAAATAAATCACCACTTACAAAGTCGTCTTCCGAATAATCAAACGTGATAATATCTGTATAATAATCGTGATCCAGGTATTGCTGATTAACGGTCAACAAATGTTCATCAGAAGTAAAAATCAAAGAAATATCTCCCAACTTTTTCTTTTCAAGGTTTGCCACCTGATCCAACCAGGATTCATAAAAATCGGGGTTCAGTTCTGTTAAAGTCTCTATTTCTTCAAAAAAAATATCTATCATAAAAGGAGTATTCTATTTATCACTGTAAGAAACGCAGTTTATTTATTAAAATAGATGATTACCCGTTTACCGTTGTTTTCAAATTCAACTTCATCTGCCAGGTTTTTCATCAGAAAAATGCCTCGTCCATTTTCCTTTTCCAGGTTTTCAGGAGCCGTCGGATCAGGTAATGTCGTATAATCAAATCCCATTCCTTCATCTTCCACACTAAAACAGAAAGACCCCGGGTTTTCGGCAGACTTGATAAATACCTGGGCGTTGGTTGTGTTTCTATTTCCATGTAAAATGGCATTATTGACAGCTTCAGTAACTGCAATCAATACATTTCCGAAACTTTCTCCCACTCCCATTTTGAAACAAACTGTATCGATGAGTGTTTCTACTTTTGGCATGGATTCAAAATTGGACGGAATGGATAATTCTTCTATTACGGTAAAGCCTTCCTTCATTTTTATTCGTATAAATCAAACAAACTATTCTACAAAACAGAATTGAAGTATTGATTGGCTTTGTCCTTGTAATATTTATTGTAAACCGGATCAACTGTTCGCAACAATTCAATTTGCTTCAATTTCTCCTTGTTATACTGATCAAAACGAATTAGGTTACTATTATTTTGATTTTTTCCTTCATTGGATTCTCTTTTTTCTTCGAAGCCACGCTCTCTCAATGCTTTTTCGGATTCCAATAAACGCGTTAAAATATCTTGCTGGCGACGGATAAATTCAGGAGAGAATCGTTTATTCACCAAATCATCCTGTTGTTTTTCCAATTCTTTCAGTAAAGGATTCAATTGATTTCCGGCACCCTTTCCTTCTTTGTTTAATTCATTTTTTAACTGCTCCAGCTTCTGACGAATCGCACTTTGCTCAGCTGCCATCTTAGCGATTTCTTTATTCCCCAATCCAAAACCACTTCCTTCTCCTTGTTTTTCACCAGGTGCATCTCCCGGTTTTTTACCTCCCGGATTCGATCCTTTTTCCAACTGCTCCAATTGTTTTTTGAGCATTTCTTTCATGTTGCCCATCCCCTGCCCGCTTCCCGGACTTGGTTTTCCACTACCTCCCGGATTTTCACAAGATCCTGATCCCTGCTGTTTCATCATTTGCTGCATTTGCTGCTGCATCTTCTGAAGAGATTCATTCAACATCAGAGCCAGGTTATTGTACGAAGTCATTGCCAATTGCTGGTGGGAAGAAATTTCTCTCATCTTACGTTCTCCTATTCCATCCAACGCTAATTTTTGATTGGACTTAATCCCTCTGAGTTCCTCATCTACAAACTTAGAAAGCATCGGTTGGCGTTTAGCCAGTTCATACAAACTATCGCTTACAGGAATTGTGTTGTCGACAATCGTTCGCTGTTCACGTGCATATCTCCGGTAATTCGGATCATTCTGCTGAATGGAAGAAAAACGATTCATGACTGCTTCCTGATCCAGGCTCAAGGTAACGAGTGATTCCAGAATTTCACGCAACAATTCCATGTCTTCTCCCTGTTGCTGTTTGTTTGAATCTTGCTGCGCTTTATCCATTTGCTCGGCCAGTTCTTTCATCTGTTCAGATGCTGACTTCTGGTTTTGTCCCGCTTTACTTTCTTTTCCTTTTGATAAATTTTCTTTCGCGTCGTTTAATTCTTTCTGAATAGATTGTTCTTTCTCTTCTGTAGAAGGTAAGTCCATTGGTCGGTTGAGTTCTTTATTTAGCTCATCCAACTTATCCAAATCGTCTTTCAGCTGATCAAATTGATCATTGATGTCTTTTTGTTTGTCTTCAGCAGCTTCTTTTGTCAATTTTTTTGACTCAATTTCTTGTTGTAATTTTTCCTGCTGTTCGGCTAACTTCTGCAATTCTTTTTCGATCGCATCAATTTTCTCATCCACCTGCATCTTTTTGAGCATTTCCAGGCTTCTGTCCAATTGCTTGTTCATTTCTTCGGAAGACATTTTCATTTCATCCAGTGCTTTCTGCTGTCCTTCCTTGTTATTTTGTTCCAGTAATTTATCAAGATCATCCAGTAATTTGCGAAGTTCGTCATCCATGAGCTGGTTCAGAAGTTCTTCTATCATCTGTTGTTTTTCCAGAAAAGATTCATCTTCCTGGGAAAGTTGCTGTTTTTCTTCTGAGCTATGCTGCAACATTTCTTTGGTTTGCTCCAGGGATTTCAATAAATCGGAATGTTGATTTTTCAATTGGTTCAACTGGTTCTTTTGCTTCCAATCAGAAGCTTTGGAATTCAATAAATCTTTCTGCAAACGCTCCAGATCTTTCTGAAAATCTTTCGTTTTATTGAGTAAATCAGCCAGGTTTTCCTTTCCCTGTTCCTGTGTTTTTTCCCGTTCCTGGTTTAATTCTTCCAATGTAGGCAGTTTGTACAGGAACGTTCTGCTACGTGTCGATTTACTTCCGTTCACTCCATCGTTGTCTGAAACAACAAAGTAATATTCTATTTGATCTTCCAGTTGAACGTTTTCACGCATAAAATCAACTCCAAAATCAAATGGAATCTCCAGACCGGTAACCGAGCGAACCGGTAACGTTTCAGTTCGTTTTTTACCATTTTTTGAAGTAATGGTATATACAAATTTAAGAGAAGTAAGTCCGTTATCGTCTCTGACCACTCCGGAGAAAAAACGCAGGCTTTTCGACAAGGAATCTTTTACTTCTTCCACCTGAATGGAAGGATACGCATCTTTGATGACATTGACATTAAAGTTCAGTGAATCGGTTACATTCATCTGACTTCCCTTCATTTTCAATGATACAACCGAAGAGTTTTTAAATTTTTTCTGAAAACGGAACCCCTGGTTGCTGAAATTCATCACTGAATCACCCAACTGAACGGAAACATGTTGTGTATTTTTTGTAACTACATTCCAGATAACCACTGCTCCTTCCGGAACGATCATATCTCCTGCATTGTTTATAATTTCATTGCTTTTCCCTAAGTATTTCGGATAAATAATTTCTGCTTTGAATTGTCCTAAAACAGGCCTTCCAAAAATAGAAAAATCATAATCTTTACTCGTGTATTCGTTTGCTTCAAAGTAAAAACTTCCCGACTCGCTCACTTTTGGTATAACGGCAGTAAATGTATTTCTTCCTGAAACGTTCATTAATTGTTTTCCCTGGGGAGAGATCAAATAGACTTTTTGAGGAATCTCCTCCCCTACCAGTTTTAATTGGAGTTCAATGTCACTTCCTTCGGCTACTTCTTTTTTAAAATCCTGTAACTGAAATTTAAATGGTGCTTCCGGAACATAGACTGTCGAATAATTTACCACACGTTTACTTCCTTCTGTAAACAAGTCCGGAGAAAAAACAGCAAGGATCAGAAACAATAAGAAAACAGGAGCGACCCATTTTGCATACTTCAAATTTTCCTTTACATCAATCGCATCCGAAAAAGGAATGGCGGATAAACTTTCCGAACGCTGCAGAACACTTGCACGCAAGAGTTCTATATTTCCTGTTTGTCCGGTCAGGTCATCATTTAATTGCAAGGTATTCAATAACCGGTCGGAAACATCCGGAAAAAACGTACCAATGATTTGTGACGCCTGATAGCGATTGATTCGTTTTCCGAATGCATACAGCTTTGATACAGGAACAACGATAAATTTAATGAGTACGAATACATTTGTCAGGATAAATGTAAAAAACAATACTGCTCTCACCGGAGTTCCGAAACGCCCGAAATATTCCAGGGTTGTTGTAATTAAAAACGTAGCCAATAAAATTCCTATGAACCAGATAATTCCTTTAATCATCTGATTTTTATAGAATTTACGGATAAATAAATCTATCTGGTCAATCAGTCTATCGAACGCGGCAGCAGACATATATGTTTACGTATAACTTATATAAACTTACTAAGTTATGAAGTATTTTACGAACGATAAAAGATTTAAGAAAAATTTAAAGTTACACTACTCAAATCATATTAATCCGGTTGCTCAATTCTTCGCGGTAAGAACCACCTATCGGAATCATTTTCTTTTCATCTTCCAGGTACAGATTTGGAAAATCAATCGATGCTATTTTGTCCAGTCTGACAATGAATGAACGGTGAACACGTACAAATTCATCCAGTCCCATTTTGATTTCAATGTCTTTCATAGTAGAATGGATGGTGTAACGGGTATCTTTTGTGTGAATAACTACGTAATCTTTCAACGCTTCTATGTAGTAAATATTTGATTTATTGATCTTTATCAATTTACTATTGGCTTTGATAAAAATGGAATCCGTCGTATTTGCTTCTTTATTTTCAACCAGGGAATGCAAAAAATCACGTTCCTTAATGACCTCTTGCTCTTTACCATGCTTGTAAATAGCCATCTCAATGGAAGTGTGAATGTCTATTTCTTTGAAAGGTTTGATAATGTATCCGTATGGCTCCGTTATTTTTGCTTTTGAAAGTGTCGCGCTGTCGGCATAAGCTGTCAGAAAAATCACGGGAATTTTAAATTCATTTTTAATATGGTCTGCCGCTTCTATTCCATTCATCTGTCCTTTCAACATAATGTCCATCAAAATGACATCCGGTTGGAGTGATTCTGCGAGTTCAATGGCCTTTTCTCCGCTCGGAGCAGCACCCACAACGCAATATCCTAATTTTGTAAGGCTGTTTTGAATATCTTTTGATACAATTGACTCATCCTCAACGACTAAAACATTAATTTTTCCCATTTATTTTATTCCTAAAGCTTCTCAAAACTAATTAAAAAATCAGTTCCCCCATCAATTTTATAATCCAAAGAAGCATCTAATTGTTCAACAAGCGTTACAACCAGCTGTAGTCCCAGTGTATCCGTTCTTCCTATTTCAAAATTGGCGGGAAGCCCGATACCGTTATCTTTTACACGCAGGTAAATAATACCTTCCTCCTCTTTCATGGAAATGATCAATTGGTTCTTTTTTACCTGTTTATTTACAAAAGCGTACTTGAGTGAATTAGTAATCAGTTCATTCATAATTAGACCGGAAGGAACCGCCTGGTCCAGTGAAATTTCAACCTGCTGCAGGTCGTAAATAATGTCTATTTTGTAATCTTCCCGTTGGTAAAGTGCGCTGAGATTAATTACCAGGTTTTTAATGTATCCTGCAAAATCAATGGATGAAAAATTAGTCGTCCGGTAGAGGTTTTCGTGAATAATGGCCATCGAACGGATCCTGTTTCTGCTCTCCTGCAAAATACTCAATGTTTTCGGATCGTATACAAATGAACTTTGCAGGTTGAGAATACTCGAAATCACCTGCAGGTTATTTTTCACCCGGTGGTGAATTTCTTTCAATAGAACTTCTTTTTCTTTCAGGGATTCAAATGTTTCTTTCTCTGCTTGCTTTTTGATTGTGATATCGTGACTCATTAGTGAAACTTCAGAGATCGTACCTTCAATATCATAAATCGGGTTCATAAATATTTCAATCCATTTGGATTCAATTTTATTATTGAATTCAATCTCAATTTGCCTGGATTTTCCATTCAACACTTTGATCAGGAGCTCCTGAAAAACAAGAATTTCAGATCGGTTAAACAACGACTTGAAATAATCTGTGATTTTCACCCCTTGCGTAATTGCCTCACCGATGATTCCTTCAAAATAATTCTGGCTGTGTTTGTTGAAATAAGTAATTCTTCCTTCCAAATCCAATGTCATCAGGAAAATGTTTGAAGAAGAATCGTAAATAGCTTTTGTCTTCAACAACAGGTTTTCCAGCTCTTTTTCCGTTTTTATACGCTCCTTGATTTCCTTCTCTAATTTTTTAGTATTCTCTTCGGCCAACTCTGCCCGCAGTACTTCTTTGGATAATTTCACCTGCAGGGAAACGTCTTTCATAATAATCAGTAACGCTTCCGTAGCACCAAAAATGGTATTCACAATTGTCAGATCCACCAAAAGGGATCCATCATTCAATTGAAGGTTCAGCTGACTTTGAATCGGTTTTCTACTTGTTATTTTTTGCTGTAAAAGCTGTTCAAACTGCACCTGATCTTCCGGAATAAACAGTGTTGCAACATCAATGTAATCTTTTCCTGTTAATTGATACACCTCATTGTTGGCATATAAAATCGTATCATCTTTTAAAATGAAAATTCCTTCCGGCGTACTTTCCAATACGGATTGAAAGTTACGTGTACTTTTTTCCAGTGCCCGAATGGTATTGTTCTTTTCTGTTACATCATGAATCACACATTGGTGAATCACCTGTCTTCCGATAATTAATTCAACGATCGCTACTTCTGCTTCTATCGGGTTAAATCTTCCTTTAAAAATCCAGCTGAACTTAACTGTTCCGGAATGTTTTAACTTATTTTTATAGAGCTTAAGTTTTGATTGTAGTTCATCCGTCATCATGTGGGTAAGGTCCCAAATCTCACTTGCAAGAAATTCTTCCTTTGGAATACCGAAGAGCTGCATTCCCCTTCTGTTTACATCAATTACTTTATCGCCGTCCAGGAGTAAAATGGCATCGTTGGATTCTTCGTAAATCAATTTGTATTTTTCTTCACTTTTCCGAAGTGCGTTAGAGGCCTTCTGAATTTCTGATACATCTACTACCGAACCTTCAATCAGATTATTCTGGGTATCAAAATAGAAGTTAAAAACAAGCCATTTAATGGTTCCGTTCTTTAATGTAAAATGTGTTTGATAATTGTTGAATCGTTGCTTTTGTGAAATGATATCAAGCAGCTCCTTCATTTCATCGTCATCGTCAACAAAGACAGTTCCTATCTGGAATGTTCCTTCAAACATCTGTTCAAAGGTTTTATTGTAGTTGACAAGGTTGAATGAAAGATTCAGTGTAAAAACGCCGGCCTGGTTTTCATTGTACAGGTTTCTGTATTTTTCTTCGCTCAGGATCAGTTCTTCCTGTTCTTTGATTCGTTCAGTTACGTTATTGGTTTTCACCAGGAAGTAATCTTTCTTGTGTAATTTGATAGTGGAAAGAATCAGCTCAAAATTATTTTCATTGATCTTAACAATTTTGGTGATGTACTGATCTTCATTCAGAGAAAGCAGGTTTTTGATATCATTCTTCGTGAGTTTCTCATTGAAAATTTCAGAAAATTCATCTTTGGTATTGTTCTCCTTACCAGTTAAGGTTACACCGATATTTTCATCGTAATCAAGGATCTTCACCCGGTCATTTTCAACTTTAAACAAGAAAAAACCAAATTTATCTCCTTGTGAAAGTTTCTTCAGGTAGCTATTGAAATCAAAAATGGATAAGAGCATCCTGTTACGTGCATACAATGCCAGAAGTCCGGACAACGAAAGGGCGCTGATAAAACCAAGCATCAGCTCTTTCGAAATCGGTTGTTCATCATTGACAAACTGGAACGAGTAAACAAGCATGGTCAATACAAAAACAATATAAACCATTCCGAAATAGAACCGCTGAATGACAAAAATACTGATCGCAAATAAACAGTAAAAACTGTACAGATCAATGATTCTGAAATTGTGTTCAACAAGATCCAGGAATGCAAAAAATGTCATCCCGAATACATGAAAAATAAAGAAAAAGAACAATTTATTTCTGAAATACGGCACATACCAGCAAAAAGCGATGTACAACGGAAAAATCAGTGTATACGAGAGCCCCAGGTAAAAATAGGTGATGGATATTTCAGTATCTTTAACCAGGTAGCAAAAGAAAGGACTGATGAGCAGGCATACCACCAAATTAATGTATGCCAATCGCTTAAAATCATTTTCTTTCTGACGATAGGGTCTGAAATCTATTTCGTTACTTCTTAATTTCTTTAAAAATTTAAACATTTATCTGATTATCAGAATAGAATTACTGAACAAACTATATCGTTTGGATAAAATTAAGTAAAATAATTTCAATGAGATGATTTTCAGAAGTTCCTACTCTTGATAAAGAATAAAAAGAAAGAATTTAAATATTTAAAATTTTTATTCCTTTTATTAAGGCTGTTAATATGTTCAAAGAATTTTTGAATTTTCCTTTTAATTCTTAAAAAGCGGAACTTATTAGTGAGTTATCAACGGAATTTTTCGTTCAAAATACTATGTAATATAGGTTTTTAGGAGGATTATCAACAATTATTAATCGTATATCAATGTTGATTAAATATTTTTGAAATATAGCCTTAATAATGTAGAAACATGGTGAATAAGTCACACTAAAAAACCTGCTAATTTTCTTTGATATGTGCGTTTTGATTTAGTATGGTAAAATAGTTTACTTTTCCTAACATTACTTTTTGATTTTTATAAACACTAATTAACAATTTTATAAAAATTCAGGTGGATAATTTATTTTTAAACCCCTTGAATAATATGGCTGTACAGATGGACTGGATTCAGTAATGTTGAAAAGTACAGACGAATGTTGATTGGCAATGATTGTTAATATTCGGAACAGATTATATAAATAAAAGGGTTGTTTTTAGATTCTATTCCGGAAGTTCAGAGGTATTTTTCACTACGAAAAAATGTCACCACTTAACAGTTAATAGAGGTAATTCATGAATCTGTGGTTATGGAACAACGAACAGCACTGTACAAAAGTAGCTTCACTACAGTCAAGCATTTGTGCAATTTATTCAACACGATTTTATCACTCAACTTTTAGAAAAAACTTAAAATAAAGAAGCCCCCATCGATTGACGGAGGCTTCTTGTTTAATTTAGAGTGGTAAATCAGTTTACCCATTTATCATTTTTCATTTCACCAAGAACAACAACTTCTTTTGTTCTTGCATACTCTTCAGCAGCCATTAACATCTGCTCTTGAGTATCTCTTCTGATGATGATTGCTCCTGAACCTGGATTTTTCACTTCAATGTAAAATCCATTTTTTAATCTGGCAGGTTTTGAAGGTGGTCTTCCCATGATTTCAACAATTTATTTATGTAACCGTAATTGCCATAAATTTATAAAAATTCATGAATTTTCAAAGGATATTTAACATATTTTGTGCTTAAAACGCTTTGGAAAAGAAGATACTATCTCCCTGAAATGTGTAGCTTATTTTTCCGGAATAAATGAGTTGTGCCAACAGATAATCCAGTTTTTCCCGCTTGATTTTAGTTTGTTTAACCAATTTTGTTAGCGATAGCTGTTGTGCTTCAAGTTGATCAACCAGGTCATTCATTTCAGCTGTCATTTCAGTCTCAGCCGGAACTTTGTTTTTTACAATTTCCAGGTATTTTTTGAGAACAGAATTTATTTTAAAAATGGTTTTATCGCTCCGGATAACCACATTCCAGTTTCCCTCTTTGTCCTGACTGGAGTGGATGTTTTTACTTGTTGCAACACTGATTTCAACAACAAACTTATAAGTGGATTGATGCACATTGATTTCAAAAGGAACAACAGGTTTACACAAATTTTCAGTAATGTACATCAATGTACTGTAACTTTCAGAAGGTTCAGTTCCGATCACTTTTCCGTTTTTCTTTACTCCAATGAAAACAGATCCTCCTTCCGTGTTGGCAAAAGCACATAAAACATCGGCTATTTCGTGTAAATGTTCCGTATTCAGTAAAAATTCTGACTGTTGTCCCTCTCCGGCATGAATGCGTGCTTCCAGTGCATTTTCCATTTTTATTCTTGTAAATAAAAAAAGAGTTTAACTGCTTAAACTCTCTTTTTGAATGAATCTATTCTGTTTGTATTAATCGTCGTTTCTTCCCAGTAACATGGAGAGGTAATAAATCACAGTTGTGATGGCACCCAATGCAGCTACTACATAAGTTGTTGCAGCCCATTTCAAAGCATCTTTTGACTGTTCGTATTCACCATGTGTGGAAATACCGCTGTCTTTGATCCACGCTAATGCACGTTTGGATGCGTCAAACTCCACCGGAAGAGTAACAACACTAAACAAAGCAATGGCTCCGTAAGCAATACATACAATCCATAAAAGTGTATCAATTGGGAATAAGTTGTGTAAAAAAGCACCTCCAAAAATTGTTGCCATCATAATGACATTCAAAATCATACCGCTTGCATGTTGCAACGGAACCATTTTGGAACGCCAGTTCAACGGAGCATAAGCCGTTGCATGCTGTACTGCGTGACCACATTCGTGTGCCGCTACTGCTGCTGCTGCTGCGTTTCTTCCATTGTATACATCCTGTGAAAGGTTCACGGTTTTATTCATCGGGTTGTAGTGGTCTGTCAATTGCCCTTCCACACAAATCACTTTTACATCATAAATACCGTTGTCGCGGAGCATCATTTCTGCAATTTCCTTACCTGAAAGTCCCCGTTGAGAAGGAATTTCACTGTATTTCTGAAACTTTCTTTTCAAAATGAACCCTACGAGCAAACCCAGCCCCATAAAGACCAATCCAATGATCATTGCCGGTCCGAAAGAAAATCCTGTCATTTTTCTAAAATTTTAATTTAACGTAAATATAGAACAGTGACAGCAAATTCCATACATTTTCCTGTTAAAGAATGTTGGCATGCCATTTTTACACTGATCTCTGACAAAAAGACCTGCTTTTTAGCTGAAAGAATCGGTTTTAGTGCACAATACGTCAGTGCAGCTTTGCCTGGATCAAATTGATGAATTCTTTCCGGGTAGCATCGCTATCCAGGAAAATACCCGTAAAAGCGGAGGTTGTAGTGGTGGAATTTTGTTTCTGAACACCTCTCATTTGCATGCACATATGTGCACATTCAATTACAACAGCAACACCAACCGGGTCCAACGTGCGTTGAATACAATCTCTGATTTCGAGTGTAAGGCGCTCCTGAACCTGCAATCTTCTTGCAAAAGCATCAACAATGCGCGGAATTTTGCTCAAACCGACAATTTTTCCATTCGGAATATAAGCAATGTGCGCTTTTCCGAAAAACGGAAGCATGTGATGTTCGCACATCGAGTATACCTCAATGTCTTTAACGATGACCATTTCCGAATATTCTTCATGAAAAATAGCCTGGTTCATGATCTCATCCGGGTTCAGGTCATAGCCATGGGTCAGGTATTGCAATGCTTTAGCCACACGCTCAGGTGTTTTTTCCAATCCCTCCCGCTTGGGGTCTTCTCCGAGCTGCGTTAAAATATCCGTATAGTGATTCGCAATGCGTTCAGTGAGCTGATCGTTGTATTCAATTTTCTCTTTCATAAACTGATGGTTGATTGAAAGTTAATAGATATCCTTACCGCCGTAGTATTCAACGAAATTATTTTCTGTTTCTACCAGCTTTATTTTTACCAATTCTCCCCCTGCGGCATGAATCGGTTCTTTGATCCGGTCCCAAACCTGAATCACAATATTTTCAGTAGATGCCAGCATTCCCTGTAAAAAAGGAACATCTAAATTGAGGTTTTTGTGATCCAACGGCTCAATTACTTCCTGTTTGATAATTTCACTCAAGTCTTTCAGATTAATCACAAAACCGGTTTCTTCACTGGGAAATCCTTTTACGGTAACATAAATTGTAAAATTATGCCCGTGCCAGTTTTTGTTACTGCATCTTCCGAATACTTCAAAATTTTTCTCTTCTGACCAATCTTCCCTCCACAACTTATGTGCAGCGTTGAATGTTTCCCTTCTTGTTATATAAACTGTCTTCACAAATCAAAATAAAGTGCAAAGGTAGTAAATTAGAAGCAAGTTAGAAAAAGCTGTAAAAACAAGAAAGTCACTCAGATCATTCTGAATGACTTTCTTGGTTCAATCTAACCTGTTGTTATTTTTCAACAGCTAAAAACGTTCCGTTTTTGTCAAAGATAAGATCTTTTCCGTTGTTGAGCCCGATTTCTTGCCGATCATTTGATTTGGATGACCATTCTTTGATGACTGCTCCCGGGTAATTGGCAGCAACGTATTGCTTTATTTGCGCCGGAATAACACTTGCAGGAAGGGCTTGATTTGACTCTATTTCGATGATTTGATTAATACTGTTAAATGTTAATTCCACACCATTTTTCAAATTTATTTCATAAACAAAAGAAGGTGTTGACTCCTTTTCTTTATAAGCATCCTTGATGGAAGTTGCCGGGAAATGTTGTGTCACATAGGTAGTGATTTCAGCGGGAATGCTTTCCAGGGCAACCGATTCTTTTTGTTGGGAAAAACCGGTTGTAAGCGCAGTAAGGAAAAATGTAAAAACGACAAATAAATTTTTCATGACGATTTTTGTTTAGTGTTCTTGGTTTTAATGACGCAAGTTACAACATTTAGTTGGTTGATCTCTAAATTATTCACAAAAAATAACGATTAATGACCACCGGAGACAACCTTGGCTCCTTTTTTATGGCGAATCAGGAATACAACGGGAATACAGATTAAAATCAGGCAACCCACAATGAAAAATCCCTGGTCATAACTCACAATCATTTGTTGCCGGGTCAGTAAGTTATCCAGGGTCTGGTTGGCCATCTGTTGTGCTTCAATCAGTGAATATCCCTTGGATTGAAAATTTTGAATGAGCAACTGTATGCGGTCGGAAACAACATCCCGGTATTGGTTAATGTGTGCCACCATGTCGCCTCTTACTACTCCATTTGAATTGGTTAAAAATAAATTGATGAGTGCAATACCAAATGAACCCCCTAACTGACGGATCATATTGGAAAGTCCGATTGCCTGCGGAACATCTTTTCCGTCAATGCCCGAAACGGCAAGGGTTAAAATCGGTGACATCATGAATGCCATACCGATTCCTCTCAGTACAAACGGCAGGTAAAAATCACTTTCTGCGGAATCAGGAGATGAGAAGGCGAGCATCATCAGGAAAATGAAGGTCATAGATACACCCGAAATGATGATGGATTTAGGATTGACACCCGATCCCAGCATTTTTCCGACAATCGGCATGGCAAATGCGGAACACAAAGCTCCGGGAATCATAAACAAACCGGTTTGGGTTGCTGTCCAACCCAGGGAAATCTGCACAAACAGCGGAAAAATAAATACCGTTCCGAACAACATCAATCCCAGCATAAAATTCATGATTGAACCCATTACCATGTTGTAATTTTTGTACAAACGGATGTTAACAGCCGGATAATCAATGGTCAGTTCCCGGTATATAAAGGCCACCAGGCAAGCAATGGAAACGATTGTAAAGAAGGTAATTTCATGACTTTCAAACCAATCCTCGGATGTCCCTTCTTCCAGCACATACTGCAAAGAGCCGACAGCTCCGATCAAGAAAATAATTCCCCACCAGTCTATTTTTTTCGGTTTGACGGCTCCCGGTCGGTCTTTGACGAAGTTGTAACTTAAAATAGTTGCAACGATTCCGATCGGAATGTTGACAAAGAAAATCCAATGCCAGGAAAAGTTATCAGTGATATAACCTCCGATGGTGGGACCAAATGTAGGACCGAGAATCAATCCCATTCCGAATATGGCATTCGCCGTGGAAATTTTTTCCGGAGGAAACGCCTCGACGATAATTGATTGTGCGGTCGAAAGTAATCCACCACCACCTAATCCCTGGATGAACCGCCAGAATACAAGCGTCCACAAGCTGGTGGAAAGGGCACACATCAGGGAAGCAAATGTAAAAACGATGACTGACCCGGTGAAGTAATTCCGGCGACCGAACAGGTCACTGAACATACTCGTCAGTGGAATAATGATTACATTGGAGATGGCATAAGAAGTAACCACCCAGGCAATTTCTGTTGTTGTTGCTCCCACACTCCCACTGATTTCCCGCAGCGAAACATTTACAACAGTTGTGTCTAATAATTCAAGAATAGCGCAACTGATAGCAGTGACGATCAGAATCCATTTTTCCGCTCCTTTCGGATAGGTGATGGCCTCTTTTGTTAATGCGATACTATTCACGGTGTGTTTTTAGTTAACTTTTACAGATACGTAGGCACTCAGTCCCGGAAATAAAACTTCTGCCTCTTTTTCCGATAACTGATCAATCGTAATTTTTACAGGCACCCGTTGAACAATTTTTACAAAATTTCCGGTTGCATTGTCCGGAGGAAGCAATGAAAACTTTGCACCTGTTGCACCGACGAATGAATTGAGTTTTCCCTTGATCTTTAGTTTCGGGAATGCATCGATCTTGATTGTTACCGGTTGCCCGATTTGCATGTGTTCTATCTGTGTTTCTTTGAAGTTGGCAGTAATCCACAGATTGGTATTGTCAATAACAGAACAAACAGGTGATCCGGTAGTAATAAACTGCCCGACTTCGATGCTTCTTTTGGTAACAATTCCGTCGCAGGGAGCTTCTATTGTTGCATAATCCAGTTGTGTTTTAGCCAGGTTTAATTCTGCTTCCCGTTGACGAATCATGGCTTGTGCCAGTGACACCATTGCTTCCTGTCCCATTGCCTGTGATTGGCTTCCTGCAGATTGAGATTGAGAAACTTTCAGCATTTTCAATGCCGAATCATATTGTGCCTGTGCAACTTCCAGTTCAGCGGTCGCGTTGTCCCATTCTGCTTTGGTCGCCGCTTTTTCTTTATACATGTTTTGCACGCGCTTGTAATCTTCCTGAACCTTTGTTAAACGGGCTTTTGCAGAGTTGATGGATGACTGTGACGTTTCGGTAGAAAAGACGGATGCGAGGGCATTTTCCCGGGAGGCATTCGCGTTATTCTTTACAGCATCCAGGTTGGCTTTTGCATTTTCGAGAGCTGCTTCGGCTTGTGCAACTTTTGTCAGAAACTCCGTTTCATCAACGGTGATCAGTAATTGTCCTTTTTTTACCGGTTGATTGTCTGTAAAATGTACTTCTTTTACATAGCCCGAAATGGCTGTCCGGATGGGAATGATGTCTGCATCGATCTGGGCGTTATTGGTCGATTCTTCTCCGCCGCTCATAAAAAACAAGGCACCGGTGATGGCAATGACAGCAAGCGCACCGATGATAATGATCTTTTTTCGTTTTCCTTTTTTGTTTTCGTTTGTATTTTCCATTTTCGAGCGATTTAAAAATTGAATGAACCGGATGTTGCATTGATTGAAGAAATCAGGTTCATCCGTTGTATTTCGTGTACTTTTTTATTTAATGTTGCCTGTAATTCGGCGTTGAGTTGTGAGAGGTAATTGACGACAGTTATTTTCCCGTTTTCCATCTGGGAAGAAGCGGTTGCGGTTACCCGTTGTCTTTTCTCGATGATTTCATTGTCTTTTTCAATGATGCGGGAGTAAGCTTCCAATTGGGATGTTTGTGTGTTCAATGATGCCTGAATGTTGAATAAAAAAGCTTCTTTTTGAAGTTCTACCAGGCTTTTATTTAATTCCAACTTTGTCTTTTCGCGGTTCAACCCGTACAGTGAACTGATGTTCCATCTCAAGGTAAGATTGGCGCTACCGAAGAAGCGCAAATCCTGGTTGATGAAATTCGGTCCCGGTCGTCCGTAATTCCCGGATGCACCCAATGAAAGTGTTGGAATCGCATTTTTGTTGATCAGCTTGTAGCGTTGTTCCAGTAGGGTTGTTTGCAAGTCAAATAACTTCATTTCAGGACGGTTGATTTCCAGTTGAATGGCCTCCCCTCCGATCGGCTGTACCATCAATTCTGTCTGATCACTTATTTCTTTTCCGGTATACAATGAAAGCGTTTTGTACAATCCCAGCAATTGAAAAACAGACTGATCAATGTTTTGTTCGGTTTTTAATATTTCCGCAGACAGTTCGTCCAGTGCACTGGGCAGTACCATTCCGTTTTCAACACCCAATCGGATGTTTTTAGCGCGATTTTCCAGGTCCTCTTTGTACAACTGCAGGACGTTTATGTTTTCTCTACCCAGTAAAATATTGATGTATAACTGATTGATCCGTTCAACCAGTTTGTACAATTCAACTTCATTTTGCCGAATGGTTATTTCAGAAGAAGTCCGTTCTATGTTTCCCTGTGCTTTGATTCTTCCACCGTCAATGAGGGTTTGCTCCAGGCTGAGCGCCGTCATGTAAGCGTCGTGCGGAAAATCAATATTCATTCCCGGAAAATTAAATTGAACAACTTCCGTGTTATAGGTCGCCTGTGCCATAAAAGAGAGCTTTGGAAGCCAATTTTCACGCACAGCTTTTTCGTTTTGTTCGAGGAGCTGAGAAGTAACCGCATTTTGCCTGAACAAAGGATAATTTTCTTTCGCCCAATGAATACAGGAGTCAATCGTAATGGTTTCCTGTCCGGTAACAGTGGCACTGCTGATGGCAAGAACACAGATGACACGAATTAATTTATGCATACATCATTGAAATTTAAAGGTTATGAACTCTTTTACCGAATCTTTTATTTTTTCGATGTTGTCGTGTGTATTTCCCCATTCATAACCGTGTGAAATGAACATGTTTTTATAAATGGGCCCCGCAATAAAGGGGTAAGCACACAGCGATTGCAGGTTGATCATGAAGACAAACGGATCGAAGGATTTGATTTCTTTTTTATCCATGGCATCCTGTAATACATCAATCAGGAAGGGTTGATTGCTTTTGATTTGCTTGATTTTTTGTTTGAATACATCCTGGTTGAGCGTCACTTCTTTGAGAATGAAGATCGCCATCATCGGGTATTCTTCTAAAAACGTAAACATATTGTCGACAAATACAAACAGCCGGTCTTTTACAGGAAGTGAAGTATCTCCGATGACCATCATTTGCTCAAAGTATTTTTTCAGCGCACCTTCAAATACCGCATCAAATAATTTTTCTTTGTTCCGGAAATAATAGTGTAATAAGGCTTTATTGATACCGGCGATATCTGCTATCTCCTGCATCCGGGCACCATACAGACCATGCTTGGTAAATACCTCTTTTGCTGCTTTTAAAATTTTTACTTCCGTTTTTTCGTCTTTCAATTTCATTGTTTAACCTTATAGTTTAACCAAATGGTTAATTTTGGCAAAAGTAAATGATTTAATCGGGATATAAACAAAAAAGTAGAAATTAACAGATTTTTTACGATTGCTAACAACCTGAATGTGTGTCGATCAGGTAAAAACGGAAGAATGGTAAGGGTTAGCTTTTGTAGATTTTCAAGCGTAGCGGAGGCAATTCAGAATCAAAAATAGCGGAAACGAGATAAATTCCGTCCGGTTGACGGGATAAGTTGATTTCTTCACAATCAGCAGGATGTTCAATGATGATTAAGGCATTACCGAAGAGATCAAAAACAATGATTTTGATGACTTTAAATTCGAAGTCGGTAAAAGAAAGCCTGAAAACACCTTTTATCTCTTGTTGAAGCACACTCATTGTCAAAATGATTTATACAAAATAAGAGAATAATAAATGCGGATACAATACGCTGTTTTACGTAAAAACAAGGGAAATTATACGGCGATGAAACGGATAAAAAAGTACTTTTATCAAGATTTAGTCGTTCTAATACCAATCATGCGAAAGCCAAGGGCAATTGTTTCTGTTACCAATGACCTCTACACGGATCAACGTGTGGATAAGGTATGTACGTTCCTGGTGAGTCGTGGATATGATGTGCTTTTGGTTGGAAGAAATCGCAAAAACAGTTTGAAACTACCGGAACGCAATTACCGGATGCACCGGATGCACTTATTGTTTGATAAAGGTGCATTGTTTTATGCAGAATATAACCTGCGCTTGTTTTTCTTTTTGTTGGTCCGGAAGGCAACCATTTTTGTCGCTAATGACCTGGATACACTGCTGGCAAATTACACTGCAAAAGTGTTTAAGCCCGGTACCGGGTTGTATTACGATTCACACGAGTACTTTACGGAAGTTCCGGAATTACAAGGGAGAAGGGCGAAGAAAGTATGGGAAAAGATAGAGGGCTTTATTTTTCCGAAGTTGAAAACCATTTATACGGTCAATGAATCCATTGCAGAAATGTACCGTAAAAAATACGGAAAAGAAATTTTCGTCGTTCGAAATGTATCTCCGCTCTGGAACGGAACGGATTTGTCGGGAAAAGCAGAGTTAGGTCTTCCGGAAGATCGTCCCGTGATCATTATGCAGGGCGCCGGAATCAACATCGACAGGGGAGGAGAGGAGGCTGTGGAAGCAATGAAATATGTGGAAAATGCCTGCCTGGCCATTGTCGGAGACGGGGATGTTGTTCCGCAGCTGAAAGAATACGTGACGGAAAACGGATTACAGGAAAAAGTCCTGTTTTTCGGAAAGCAACCGTATCAGCGAATGATGAACTATACCCACCATGCAACAATCGGACTGACACTCGATAAAGACACAAATATCAATTACCGGTTTTCATTGCCTAACAAACTCTTTGATTACATCCATACACATACAGCTGTTATCTGTACATCACTGGTTGAAGTAAAGCGAATTGTGGAAACGTATGGTGTCGGGCGTGTGCTGGAAACACTAAGCCCTGAAGAACTGGCGGCAACCATCAATGAATTACTCGCTGATGCGCAGGAATTAACTGAAATATGCGAAAATTGTGAGCAGGCAAAAAAAGTGTTGAACTGGAAAAATGAAACAGAGGTATTGAAACAAATCTATCCGAAAGTTGAATAGCAAGGTCATTCATATCGTTTCTCTGGACGTTCCGTTTCCTCCGGATTATGGTGGAATGATTGATGTTTTCTATCGAATCAAAGCATTACATAAACTCGGGTTTTCGATTCATTTACATTGTTTTACCTATGGAAGAGGAAAACCGGTAGAATTGAAAAACTATTGTTCGAAAATTCATTTTTATGAACGAAAAAAACGAATGTCGGATTTCTTTTCATCCCGTCCGTTTGTTGTCCAGACCAGAAGATCAGACGATCTGTTGAAACGATTACTGGCAGATGATCACCCTGTTTTGTTGGAAGGATTGCATTGTTGCTGGTACCTGGAACATCCGGAAATACGGAAGAAAACAACGATTGTCCGGACGCACAATGTAGAACACGATTATTACCAGGAGCTGATGAAGTCTGCTGCCGGATTCAAAAAATTGTTTTTTCGCTCGGAATACAAGAAGTTGAAACGTTACGAATCCATTTTATCACAGGCCGATTATCTGCTGGCTATAAAAGAGGGGGACAGGGCGTATTTCGAAATCCTCAATAGCAACACATATGTGTTGCCGGCTTCGCTTCCGAAAATGGAACAGCAAGAGATAACCGAACCAAAGGGCTATTGCTTGTTTCATGGAAATTTATCCGTTGAAGAAAACAATGCATCCGCCCGGTGGTTACTGGAACATGTAATTCCGAAACTGAATGGGATTCCAGTTGTGATTGCCGGAAAGAATCCGGGGCGGGAGTTGGTTGAAGCAGCAAAAAAATGGCGTGTAAATATCGTTGTCAATCCGTCGGAAGCACACATGAATCAATTGATTGCCGAAGCGCGGATTCACGTGCTTCCTTCCACACAGGCAACAGGATTAAAGTTGAAATTGCTGGCGGCATTACAGACAGTGGGAACCGTAATTGTCAACTCCAACATGATTCAGGGAAATGACCTTGGGCAGTACTGTATTGTTGTTGATTCAGCGGAAGAATTTGTCGCTGCAATTCAGCGGGAATTTCATAAACCGATTGATTTAGCAGATCGAAAAAGGCAGATCGAAGCATTCTTAGCGCAACACGATACAACAGATGCAATCGTCCGGGTTTTTCGTGAAATACACCTGATGTAGATAGTTTTTACTAATTTCGGCTAACAAAACCAATGCATTGTAATGATTAAAAATTTCCTCAAAGACCATTTTCTTATTCTAAAAATCAGGAATCGATTCAACCCTTCTGTTCAGATTACCCAACGACAATTATTCCTGGATTATCAGAAGCGGGCGGAAAAGAATGAATTGCCGGCATTTTCCGATACCGGGTTCCGGGTGTTTTCCCAGTTTGAAGAAGACGGACTGTTGTTGTTTATCTTTTCTGTAATTGGTATGGAAAACAAACAATTCGTGGAAATTGGATCAGACGATGGTGTGAACAGTAATTCTGCTAACCTGTATTTTAATTTCAGATGGCACGGGCTATTCATTGACGGAAATCCCAAAGCGATAAAACGGGGAAAAAAATTTTTCAGCAAGTATCCGCACACATGGTTTTACCAACCGACCTTTGTTTGTTCAAAGGTAAACCGGGAAAATGTCAATGAATTAATAACAAGTGCCGGCTTCAGGGGTGAAATCGGGCTGTTATCCATTGACATCGACGGAAACGATTACTGGGTATGGGACGCAATTACTGTTGTTGATCCGAAAGTGGTGATCATCGAAACACACAATGAATTCGGGATGGAAAACATCGTGGTTCCGTATGATCCACATTATTTTTACCCGGGAAAACATCCTGTTTATCACGGTGCGTCACCCGTTGCGATGACCAAACTGGCCAATAAAAAAGGATACCGCCTGGTGGGAGCCAATGAACTGGGATCCAACTTTATTTTTGTCAAAAACGGACTGGCCGATGAGCTGATCCCGGAAGTGAGCGTCGAATCGGTCTTGAATCACCCTTCCATTCAGAAAGGACATCAAACATTCCTTCCGATCAAAGATTGGGAATACATCCGGCCGTGATTACAAATCGCGTTTTTTCAGTAACCGGTACGACAGCCAGATAAACAGCGCGGTGTAGAAAACGGTAGAAAGGACAAACATCCAATCGACGGATGAGGACACAAAAATCGATTTTCCGGTGATAAACCCTTGTGGATTCATTGTCGGGAAATTGATCAGGTTGGCAGAAGACTTCAGCGGTAAAAAATTACTTATAAAAAAGCCTTCCGGATCTATATTTCCATTGTTGCGCGCCATGATGATCAGTACTTCAACAACACTGATGATTCCTTCAACGACCCACCAGACAAACAGTCCCAGCAGGGAAAAAGCGCTTTTTCGAAGCAATAAGGCCAGGAACAAACAGAAAGAGAAGAAGAAAGCTAACTTTATAAAGTAAGCACCGATGAATTCAACACCTCTGAAAACAGCATCCTGCGAATTGGAAAAAACAAATCCGAGGATCAACGAAATCGCAAAAACAAATAGGGTGGAAACGGCTGCAAAAATAAAATTTGTCAGGAGTTTAGATTGTAAGAACTCTTTTTTACTCAATCCGTCGATGAGGTTTTGTTTAAGTGTTCCGTTGGAAAATTCATTGGTAACATTCATGATGACAATGACCCCCAGGAAGATTTTTCCGATGGCAACGACGTACGCAATGTTTTGCCAGATGTCCGGAAAATTGAAAAATCCAAGTTGAGCGATGTCCAGTTCTATACCGCCGATTTCCGGTTTAATGTAGGCCAATACTACACCAACAGCAGCCAACATAAGGAAGTATAGGATTGTAAAAATGCGGGCTGATTTATAATAAAAAATCTTGTTCCACTCAATATTCAGTAGTCGTTTCATCCGTTTTGATTTTTGGTAATTTGTAAAAATTGCTGTTCCAGGCTTTCTTTTCGTTTCACAAGGTGTTTGAGTACAATCCCCTGCTCAAACAATTGCTTGTTCAGGACTTCCCCGCTCAGGTCTTCTCGCAGAATTGCTTTCAGCAAACCGTTTCCGTTTTCGGAAGAAACCCGGTCGAAATGGGGCAGGGAAAGCAGTACTTCTTGCAAGCGGTGGTTGTCACCGGAACTGATTTCAAAATACCCGAACCCGGCAGTCATTTCATCTACACGACCACTGTAGAGCGTTTTTCCTTTTTCCAGGATGACGACATGTGAACAGACCTTTTCCACTTCATCGAGTAAGTGACTGGCGAGAATAATGGTGGTTCCCATGGATGCGATCTGCAGAATAAGTTCCCGGATCTGAATGATTCCCTGCGGATCCAGCCCGTTGGTTGGTTCATCCAGGATCAATACCTCCGGATCGTTCAACAGTGCTGCCCCAATTGCCAATCGCTGTTTCATTCCCAGTGAAAACGTGCGAAATTTATCGTGCTTTCGGTCAAACAAGCCAACGAGTTTTAGTTTTTCGTCAATTTTATGTTTTGCAGCACCTTTGATTTGCGCAACGATTTCCAGGTTTTTTTCAGCAGACAGGTACGGATAAAAATTCGGACGTTCGATGATGGCCCCGATTTTTTTGAGGGAATTGGTCGTAGGATCTTCTCCGAACCATTTCCAGGAGCCGATTGTCGGATTAACAACATTCAGGATGATTCCCAATGTTGTTGATTTTCCGCTTCCGTTTGGCCCGAGCAATCCGTAGATATTGCCTTTTTCTACGGAGAAACTCAGGTTGTCAACGGCAGTCATTTTTCCAAATTTTTTGGTCAGGTGGCCAATTTCAAGCACTTTTTCCATAAGTATTTTTCGTACAAAGTTGTTCGTTAAATGTATTCATTATTTTGATTCCGTTAGTAACACAATACAGAATACAGGAAAAGTAACGCCGATTTTTATCATTTGTTATGATTGCATTACGATAGGGCATAAAAAAACCACCTGTGTTTTTCACAGATGGTTTTTATTCAGCGTTTTGCTTGAATTATTTCTTAGCTGCGCAACAAGACTTTGCTGATGTAGAACCAGAGCAAGATTTCCCTGAAGTTGTTGTTGTTGCAGTTGATGACTTTTTCTCGTCTTTCTTCTTTTTATCCTTATCTCCGTTGTTTACAACTGTATAATTAGAAGACGTTGCAGCGTAAACAGCGTTAGAAACGTATCCTCCAGCTACAACAAGAGCCAATGCCAATGCGATCTTTTTCATAATTTTAATTTTAAGTTTTGTGCTACTAATGTATACTTTAATTGTGTTTTCAACAAATTTTTAACAGAATTTTATGCTTTATTCCACAATTAAGATGTAATTATTCTTTTTTCCTTTTCCAAGTAAGACATATTTCCCATTGATCAGGTGCTCATCGGAAAAGGCAAATTCCTCACCGACTTTTTCCTTATTAACAGAAATGGCACCTGCTTTTAACTCTCGGCGCACTTCGCTGTTGGAAGACAGAAAACCTGTCTTTCCGGCCAGTGCATCGAGGATTCCGATGGATTGGAACTCTTCTTTTGAGATCGTTGCCTGTGGAACTCCTGAGAAAACAGCAAAGAAATCACGTTCTGACAAGGCCTTCAGATCGTCAGACGTCGATTTTCCAAACAAAATATTGGATGCGGCGATAGCTGTTCTCAACGCTTCTTCTCCATGAACGGCAATTGTGATATCTTCTGTCAGTGCTTTTTGAAGCAAACGCAAATGCGGTTCTTCCTGGTGCTTGCTGATCAATGCTTCAATTTCTGCTTTTGGGCGGAATGTAAAAATTTTGATGTAGTTTTCTGCATCAGCGTCACTTGCATTCAACCAGAACTGGTAAAATTCGTACGGACTGGTTTTTTCCGGATCCAGCCAAATGTTCCCGCTTTCGGATTTTCCGAATTTCGTTCCGTCTGCCTTTGTGATCAACGGACAGGTCAGGGCGTATGCTTTTCCGCTTTCTTTCCTGCGAATTAATTCCGTTCCGGTAGTAATATTTCCCCACTGGTCGGAACCACCCATCTGCAACGTACAGTTTTTTGCTTTGTACAAGTGCAGAAAGTCATATCCCTGAACCAGCTGGTAGGTGAATTCTGTAAAACTCATCCCGTCGTTGGCCTCTCCCGTCAAACGTTTTTTAACGGAGTCTTTCGCCATCATGTAATTGACGGTAATGTGCTTTCCGACATCGCGGATGAACTCCAGGAATGAAAATTCCTTCATCCAGTCGTAATTGTTGACCAATTCTGCCGCGTTGGGCGCATCGGAATTAAAATCCAGGAATTTTTCCAATTGCTTTTTAATGCTTTCCTGGTTGTGACGCAATGTGGCCTCATCCAGCAAGTTGCGTTCGTCGGATTTTCCGGAAGGGTCTCCGATCATCCCGGTAGCACCACCAATCAGCGCCAGAGGCTTATGCCCTGCATTTTGAAAATGCTTCAGCAACATCACACTTACCAGGTGACCGACATGCAATGAATCCGCTGTCGGGTCGATTCCAACATATGCTGAACGCATTTGTTCCAGCAAATGTTCTTCCGTACCCGGCATTACGTCATGGAGCATTCCTCTCCAGCTTACTTCTTCTATAAAATTTTTCATTGATGAAACGGTATTGATCCTCCTGTTTGATTCCTCATTTCAATGTCCGAAAAGTGCTCATGTTGAACGAGGAAAATAGATTCAACTCCCCCTTTGGAGGGGCAGGGGGAGGAATGGGAGGACGATTTATTAGTTATGCTTTTACAGCAAATTTCTCTTTGTAATCAATAACGCTTTGCTCGAAAATGCGAATTGCTTCTGCTTTGTTCAGGAATCCTTTTACCTCTGTTGATTTCTTTTCCAGTTTTTTATAATCTTCAAAGAAAACGCGGATTTCATCCAAAACATGCGGATTCAAATCCGACAAATCGTTGATGTGATTCCAGTTTTTATCACCTTTTGCAACAGCAATGATCTTGTCGTCCATTTCTCCTCCGTCGATCATTTGCATCACACCGATGATTTTGGCTTCAACCAGGCACAATGGCACAATCTCAATATCAGACAAAACAAGGATATCCAATGGATCTTTATCATCGCAATAAGTACGTGGAATAAACCCGTAATTTGCAGGATAGGACATGGTAGACGCGATCACTCTGTCCAGCAGAATCATTCCCGTTTCTTTATCCAGTTCATATTTTGCTCTGCTATTTTTAGGTATTTCAATGATTCCTGTTACTACTTCTGGTGCGTTTTCTCCGAAAGAAACATCATGCCATGCATTAAAACTCATGTTGTCAGATTTTAATTGTGATTGTTTATTTGTATTTACTTTTTATTGGTCGTCAGTTCTTTAAAAACTTCTTCCAATGATTTTTCTTCAATTTTTAATGTCAGTGTCAACCAGTTGTTGTCAGAAGCATACTTGGAAATAACCCTTCTCAGGTCGATTTCTTCAATTGTTTCCAGCAACCATCCACCTCTTACCTGTTCCACTTTTCGCACATGCGGAACTTTCTGCAGTTGTGATTTGCTGATTTGGTCTTCAAACTCAACATAAACAGTTTGAACAGTTGTCCGCTTTTGCAATTCGGAAGCTTTGTTATCGGCAACAATTTCTCCTTTGTTGATGATCACCACCCGGTCGCAGATTGCTTCCACCTCTTGCATGATATGCGTGGAGAGCATCACTGTTTTTTTCTTCCCGATGGACTTGATCAAATCGCGGATTTCCACCAATTGATTCGGATCCAGACCAGAAGTCGGTTCATCCAAAATCAACACCTCCGGATCATGAATAATGGCGGCCGCCAAACCAACCCGTTGACGGTATCCTTTGGACAGCATTCCGATTTTCTTCCCTTGTTCGACTTCCAGGCCAACTGCTTTGATCATTTCCTCCACACGTTGCCGCACGTTTTTGATTTTGTAGATGTTCCCTACAAATTCGAGGTATTCTTTTACGTACATGTCCAGGTACAGCGGGTTGTGTTCGGGCAGGTAGCCGATTTTTTTACGCGTTTCGAGCGAATCGACATCTACCGGTATGCCGCACACCTTTACTTCTCCTTCGCTGGCAGGAATGAAGCCGGTAATGATCTTCATGGTTGTGGATTTCCCGGCACCGTTAGGTCCCAAAAAACCAACAATTTCTCCGGAATTAACCGTGAAGGAAGCATCTTTTACCGCGGCTTGCTCACCGTAATATTTGTATAAATTTTTTACCTCAATAGACATGCAACAAGCATTTTGAACGCACGAAGATACACAATATTGAGTTTTTTATGAAAAGAAGGAGTATTTTTTGTCTGCTTTTCTAAAACACGGAGTAACAAAAAACCACGGATAAAATATCCGTGGTTCAGATGATCTGTATAGTTGAACAGAAACTAGTCTTTCAACCCCTTGAATTTTTTAGACAATTCTTCTAATTGTTTAATGTTCTTTTCTGCTTTTACAATTCCCGCATTGTCTTTGTTTTTTTCCACTTCCGCAAGTACAGCCTTTTCTGCATTTAAACGCACATCAATTTGTTGCAACAGGAAGTCAACGTTTTGAGGAAAGAACATTTTGGTGTACATCCCGCCACTGTTTTTCAAGTAATTGTATGTATCAAATGATTGTTCCATTAATGCATTATCCTGTCCTGAAAGATAGCTGGTAAACAGGTTCATCATTCCCAGCTCGTCAAATCCGGACATGGTTCCATTGGTCAGGTTTTTCTGAAAGAAAGAGAACTTGCCTGCATCTCCGTTTTCGGCGTACAACCCGGCAATTCCGACAATCATATTTGTGGAACGTTCATTTTCCAACTCAGCAGCCTTTTGCATCGCCAATGTCGGATTCACCTTTCCAAGGTATTTCAGCGCAGAGGAAACGACGCTGTACGAGGAGTCTTTCAGTGAAGCCAGGTAAATGGATTCAGCATTTTCTACACCCATTCTGTCAATAAAGTTCAATGCCGCAGCACGTACCGATGATTCCGGATCGCTTGTTGCCAATGCTTTGATGAGTTCAATTGCCTGCTGCTTGTTTGCATCTTTCAATCGGACAGCCTTTTCAATGGCCGTACTTCTGATAGACCAGAACGGATCTTTCAAGGCGTCCAGAATCAGTTTTTGTGCTGTTTCGTCTATCTTTTTCGTTCCAAAGTTCAATGCACGTGTCCGCGTTCTCCATTTTTCGGAATTATAGTATTGCTCGACAAATTGAGCTTGTGGCTTTTTCTCGTTTACTTCTGCCAGCAATGCTTCCTGGTAATCTGTGATCACTGTTTTAAGTGTTCCTCTTACCGGGAAACGAAATTCATTCTCAATTTTATCAACGGTCACATTGTGAACCTGTTTTCCTTCCGAATCAACAACCGCAATTTGCATCGGCAATTTAAAAATAGGGAATTCCGCCAGGTTTTGTTTTTGCGCAATCGAAACAATGACCTGCCCGTTTTCTTCCCGTTGATTGATGTCTAATGTCGGATGACCGGAAGCCGTAAACCACTGTTGGAAAAACCAGTTCAGGTCTTCACCGGTAACTTCTTCAAATGCCAATCGCAAGTGATGATACTCGGCAGCTTTATACTTGTTATCAGTCAGGTACTTGTTCAGTGAAAGGAAAAACGCTTCATCACCGACGTAACTTCTCAGCATGTGCAGGATACGTCCCCCTTTGTTGTAAGAGTGACCATCAAACATTTCTTCTTTTTCGTCGTAATCATACCAGATCAGGTCATGATAACCCTGCATCTGTGCTTGTTGCAAGTACCCGTTTGCCTCAGAACTTGCATGAAAATCCGCTTCATCTTTTCCGTGTTTGTATTCATCCCACAGGTATTGCGAATAATTGGCAAATGCTTCGTTTAACGGGAGGTTGGACCAGGATTCGCAGGTTACCAGGTCGCCAAACCAGTGGTGAAATAATTCATGTGCAATAATGGATTCACTTGTTCCGTCCAGTGATTCACGATCCGTTTTGTAAACAAAATCACCAAACACAACCGCTCCGGTATTTTCCATTGCTCCGGAAACGTAATCTCTCACAACAATCTGGTGGTATTTATCCCATGGGTATTCAACGCCTAATTTTTCAGAGAAGAATTGAATCATTTCAGGTGTATGTCCGAAAATGGATTTGGCATATTTTTCCCATTCCGGTTCTACGTAATAATGAACATCGATTTTTTTCCCGTCCTTTCGGGTATACGTATCTTTTACGATTTTAAATTCACCGATTCCCAACATAAACAGGTACGGAGCATGTGGCAATTCCTGTTTCCAGTGGTCGGTTCTTGTTCCATCTGTGTTTTTCTTGCTGCTTACCAATTTTCCGTTGGAAAGCGTTACAAATTTATCTTCAACGGTCACAAAAATTTCCTGTGAGGTTTTTGCGTTTGGTGCATCAATGGTCGGGAACCAGACAGAACTTGCTTCCGTTTCTCCCTGCGTCCAGATTTGCGGCATTTTATTGGCTTCTGAGCCGTCATTGTTGATAAAATACAATCCCTTATCAGAAGTGATTGCTGCGCTTCCTCCCGTTTTACGTTCGTTCGGTTTGGCAATGTAGTCTACAACGATGGTGTACTGCTCATTGCGGGTATATGTTTTTCCCAGTTTAATCTTCAGGAAATCATCTTTGTAGGTGTATGTCAAATCCTTTCCGTCGAGTTTAACAGAGTTAATCGTCATTCCTTTTGCATCCAGAATCAAGCTGTCGGAAGGATAAAAATGAGGTTTTGCAGTGATGGTTGCTTTTCCGTACAAATATGCCTTTGCCCAATCCACGTTTACATCCAGACGGGTGTGGATCAGGTTGGTAAGAATGGTTTCAGAGGCGTGAAAAACAGCACGTTCCGTAGGAATACTCTTGGATGGCTCTGCCACCTCTGTGGTCGGAGGAGGAGTCGGAACTGTCGCAACAGGACTGATGGGAGCATCCGTTTTCTTTGCTCCGCATGCTGTGAGCACTAATAGGGCAACTGCAAAATATGATTTTCTCATTTTCAAAAGTAAATTACATGGACAAAAATGCAAAAATTAATAGAACAGCAGATAAAAATGTGACGAATGGTCAGGATTTGTTGTGGAAAAGGTCCTTTTCTGTTTCGGGGTTTGTTTTTAGCGATAAACAACGGAAATTCTCAAATACAGGGATGACAGTATAAAATGAAAGCAATGATTCCTTATCTTTGACAAAAAAACACAGGTAAATGACACACGCGAAATGGAACTTTGACGGACAGGAAACACTTGCAAGCGATGGTGCTGTTATTAAATGGGAGGATGAGACTTTTTTCACGATCTCCTACAACGGGAATACATTTTTCGGAGAGATCTTAGAGGAAAATACAGAGAGCAACCTCTTAAAGTTAAAAATCAACCACCGCGTTTTTACCGTTGGTAAAAAAGGACCGTTAGATGAATTGATTTCTTCCCTTGGGATGGACGTGCCGAAAGTTCGCAAGTTAAAAGAACTGCAGGCTCCAATGCCGGGACGTATTGTTAATATTGCTGTGCAAGTCGGGCAGGAAGTGAATGTCGGAGATGAAATCTTATCATTGGAAGCCATGAAAATGGAGAACGTTTTGAAAGCGGAAGGAACAGGAATTGTAAAAGAAATTTTTGCAAAACCGGAACAAGTGGTTGAAAAAGGGCAGGTGATTATTGAATTTGAGTAAATCTTTTATCAAGATAATTTTATAGAATACAGATTCCCCGAATGAAACTTTGTATAGCCGAAAAACCTTCTGTTGCGAAAGACATTGCTGAAATTATCGGGGCAAAAACCCGTCGTGACGGATACTACGAAGGAAACGGCTATGCGGTTACATGGACCTTCGGACATTTGTGCACCCTCAAAGAACCGCACGATTATAAAGAATCCTGGAAGTTTTGGAGGTTGGAGGATTTACCGATTATCCCCCCTAATTTCGGAATTAAAGTCATCAAAGACAATGGAGTCCAAAAGCAATTTACAACTATTGAGAACCTGGTCGCACAATGCGAAGAAGTGATCAACTGCGGGGATGCCGGGCAGGAGGGAGAGCTCATCCAGCGTTGGGTGTTGCTGAAGGCAAAATGCAAGGTTCCGATCAAGCGTTTGTGGATTTCTTCATTAACAGAAGAAGCAATCCGGGAGGGGTTTGATAAACTAAAAGATTCCACACAATACGATAATTTATACGCGGCAGGGAGCGCCCGTGCTATTGGTGACTGGATGTTGGGAATCAATGCAACGCGGCTGTTCACGGTTAAATTCGGAAGAGGACAATCAACCTTATCTATCGGACGCGTACAAACACCGACGCTGGCATTGATTGTGCAGCGGCAGAAAGAAATTGATGCATTTCGGGGAGAAGACTACTGGGAATTGAAAACCAATTACCGGGAAACAGAATTTCTGTGTCAGATCGACCGGTTGAAAACGGCGGAAAAAGCGGAAAAGGGACTGGAATACCTCAAAGACAAAGAATTTGAAGTAACATCCTTTGAGCAAAAAGAAGGAAAAGAAGGTAATCCGCGCTTGTATGACTTGACGTCTTTACAGGTGGAATCCAATAAAAAATATGGGTATTCGGCAGATGAGACACTACGTCACATTCAAAGCTTATACGAAAAGAAAATCGTGACTTATCCACGTGTGGATACAACTTACTTGTCAGAAGATTTACACCCGAAAGTTCCGGGAATCCTGCGTCAAATGACTTATTATTCCCGCTTGACGGAAAGTCTGCTCACACAACCGATCCCCAAACTGAAATCCGTTTTCGACGATAAGAAAGTAACGGATCACCACGCCATCATCCCAACGGGAATCGTACCTTCCGGCATTACTCCGGATGAGCAGAAAATATATGACCTGGTTGCACGACGCTTCATTGCGGTCTTTTACCCGGAATGTAAAGTTTCAAATACGACCGTCATGGGTAAAGTTGGTGATTTACAGTTCAAAGCAACCGGAAAGCAAATCATCGAACAGGGATGGCGGGAAGTGTATGCTGATATGAAGGCAAAAAAGGAAGCGGAAGAAGATAAGATTATGCCTGCATTCACCGAAGGGGAGAAAGGGCCTCACGAACCGTTCATTCACCAGGGGAAAACGACTCCGCCGAAGTATTACACGGAAGCAACATTGCTGCGGGCGATGGAGACGGCCGGTAAACAGGTAGAAGATGAGGAAATGCGGGAACTGATGAAAGACAATGGAATCGGGCGTCCGTCTACGCGGGCAAATATCATTGAAACGTTATTCAAACGAAAATACATCGAGAAAAAACGAAAGAATATTATTGCCACACCAACCGGAATCGCATTGATTGATACCATTCAGAATGAGTTGTTGAAAAGTGCTGAGCTAACCGGATTATGGGAGCGAAAACTGAGATTGATCGAAAAAGGAGAATACCAGCCGGATGTATTCAAACAGGAGTTGTACCAAATGGTACGTGAACTGACCGATGAGGTAATTTTTAATACAAGTGCGCAGTCCTTCAATATTGAAGCTGCACCTGCTCAAACGGCTCCCAAGCGCGAGCGAAAACCCGCAGAAAAAGTGAACCTGGAAGAATTGGATTGCCCGAAGTGTAAATCGGCAAAAATTATGAAAGGTAAATCGGCAGTGGGATGTTCTGATTTTAACGTTTGTGGGTTTAAAATACCATTTGAATTATTGGGGAAAAAATTAACCGAAGCACAATTAATTCAGTTGATAACGAAAGGAAAAACAAACCAGATAAAGGGGTTTGTGATTCCGGGAAGCAGTGAACCGAAGAACGGGAAATTGATTTTAGATGCTACCTGGAATGTGGGATTGGAATAAAAGTCAATTGTGAATTATCAATCTGTTTCAATCAATAACCCACAATTGACAATAGTATTATAAGCTGGTTATTCTATTCAGCTTGTTGCCGTTTTGAAGAAATCGCGGAAGGTTTCTTTTCACTGGTACTTCCGGTATTTTCTTTTGATTCCGTTTGCTGTACCTGAATTGTTTTACGGGTTGAGTTTAAAGGGACTGCTGTTGCCGGACTTTCTTCTGCCGGTGTGCCAACTGCCGAATGCTCTTCCGAAACGGGAACTTTTCGATTACTGCCGGAGGTTTGTTGAGAAAAAGATGTTGCGGAACAAATACATACAACACCCATCAAGATAATCGTCTTCATAATCATCAGTTTAAAACCATAATTGTCATTTCTCCGGGGTTAACATCAGTTGAAGGGTTTCCACCAATCGTTACAGTAGATGTTCCCGAAGACCTGTTTGTTCTAAGATCAATAGTGTGCGTTCCTGCCGGAAGGCTGATCATTGTGTTAAGCGCACAGATACCAAGCCCTGTTGTAGCAGATGTATTGGTTATAAACATTCGGTTCCACCCACCATTTGCCAACGGATTTCCATTCACATGCACAACCATATCAACGGTCGAGTAACCAGTTGTTGTCATCGTTGTGTTTAATGCCCCGATACTTGCCCACACAATTACTGTTGCAGGAGCAGCTAACGTAAAAGTTTGCGTCATACCAGGTTGTAGTGTTAATGCAGTAGACGCTATATTTGTTCTACCCGCAGTTGAATAAACGTGGTATTTTTGAATAACTCCGGATGGTCCTTGTGGTCCGGTTGCCCCTGCTGGTCCAGCAGCTCCAGTAGCCCCCGCTGGCCCTTGTGGCCCTGTTAAATTAGCCGTCGTAAAACTGGTTCCATCACTGTAATTAATGGTAAACGTACCATTTCCATTATCGACAGTGGAAACAACACCAACGCCATTTGTCCCATTCGCTCCTGCTGGCCCTTGTGGCCCTGTTAAATTAGCCGTCGTAAAACTGGTTCCATCACTGTAATTAATGGTAAACGTACCATTTCCATTATCGACAGTGGAAACAACACCAACGCCATTTGTCCCATTCGCTCCTGCTGGCCCTTGTGGCCCTGTTAAATTAGCCGTCGTAAAACTGGTTCCATCACTGTAATTAATGGTAAACGTACCATTTCCATTATCGACAGTGGAAACAACACCAACGCCATTTGTCCCATTCGCTCCTGCTGGCCCCGCCGGTCCTTGTGGTCCCATAGCTCCAGTTGCACCTGCTGGTCCTTGTGGTCCTGCCGGTCCTTGTGCACCCGTTGCTCCTGTTGTCCCCGCTGGCCCTTGCGGTCCGGTTGCTCCAATCGCTCCGGCAGGCCCTGCCGGTCCTTGTGGGCCTACTGCTCCTGTCGCTCCTGTCGCACCAGCGGGTCCTTGTGGTCCTGCCGGTCCCTGAGGGCCGGTTCCACCGGAATTACATAAATTTTGCCAGGCTGCAGCAGTACTTTCGTAAAAGAAAAAACAATCTACATCGATATCGTAAACAAGTAATCCTTCCGTGGGAGTTGCAATTGCTGTTCGTTGAGCGGTTGTCAAACGAGGCACCAATACTCCCTGATTGGTTGATTGTATGTCCAATGCAGCATTCGGGTTTGGAGTTGTTGTTCCGATACCGACATTGTTTTGTGAGAAAACAGCAGATGTTGTCAGACCAAGAACAAGTGCGTATAGTGAAAGTTTCAGGGTTTTCATAATTCGTTATTTAATAGATTATTTATTTCCGTTTATTGTGATGTGGCCGTGTTTAACAACATCCGTTGTATTTTGTTTTGCTTTCAGTGAATAAAAGTAAACACCGTCACTGCATTTATTTCCATTAACCGTTCCATCCCATGCCTGATTCGGATCGTTGGTTTCAAAAACGAGCTCCCCCCACCGGTTGGCAATGAACAAATTAAAATCCGTCAGACCGGAGGACGTAATAAAAAAAACATCGTTGACCCCGTCACCATTTGGGGTAAACACATTGGGAATGCTAAACGGATGTGTTGTATTGATCAAGGCATACTGAAAATCACTTGTTGGAAACCCCCAGCTATTCTTCTGGATAAATTTGAAATTACCGGAAGTGTTTTCAGAGGTGTTGGTAACATCCTTCCATTGTTGTTCGGAACCATACCAGTGAGCAAAACTTGTCCAGTCATTATCTGCTGCAGGAACAAAGAAGAGTTTAATATCCGGATCAGAAGTACCGCTTACCCGGTCAATGGAATGGAAAAAAAGCGGGTTTACCACATCAATGGTCGATTCATGCTGTGCCAGGAAATAATTTTCATTGTCGGTGGAGAAGTTATTGAAACGCACTTCATATACCTGTTCCGCCGCTGTATTCGGATTCATCATCACCGGCCGGTAGCGACGTGTACCATCACTCGAACCTACAGGAAACAGGTAATCTGTCTGCTGATTGGTTTTTCGAATGAGAAAACCGTTGGTTGAGCTGCTTACAAAGCCTTCATTGTTGAATGTTGTTGCATTTGAAATCGCAGTCGGGGCAGTATTGTCAACCATGAAGAGATGAATACCGGTATGTAATTCCCGGTCATTTAAATTCAACACACCTGTTGTTCCGGTCGTTGCGTTTACATTTACCAGTGTTTTTCTTCGATTGGTGTTTGTACCGTTCCCGGAAAGGGTCAGGTTGTTGAACGTTGTCATCGTTCCTGTAGTGGATGTAATCAATTGTTCAGTGTTTCCGAACAAAATCACTTCACCGGCATTTCCGTTAAATGTAGCATCATTGATCCAGTCTTGTTCTACCCGGTAGATCCCGTTTCCCGAAACAATGGAATTGGAATTGATCTCAAAATTTCCGGGTTGGGCAAAAGTAGAATTTTTTGTTGCTGTCAGCGTACCCTGATTGGTTAGCTGTGTTGCATTGGAGAGTGTTATGCCACCATTGCAATACAACACTCCGCCAGTACTTACATGTAGTGTTCCGCCGTTTGAATAGATGGTTTGCGCATGTATAAAAACAGATGGGATGGAACAAATAAGAGTTAATAGTTGCTTTTTCATTTCACTCATAGATGGGTTATACCATCACAGACGTAAAATGCTGTTTAAAGGATGCATGAATGTGAAATTATTAAACCGTTAAGGGTTGTTTGCACAAAAATTTCATAAACCAAGGTGTTCAGAAGGTGAAAATACGGTTAATACCACCTGAAGAATCCGGCAATCATCCCCTTTGCCATCGGGGTATTTCCCATTTGGCGGGTAATTTCATCAGCAAACCCTTGTTTGGTATAGACTTTTGTTTTTCCGGTATCGTATTTAAACGCGCTGTCTTCCACTTTTGTGAATTCAACGGATTTAGCAAAATAAACAACCCCTCCGTCTTCCGTTGCCAATCCTAAGATTGTTCCGGGTAAGCCGCTAAATGTCTCCGGTCCGACAGAAGGAACCAGTTCTTCCGCGTACCACGCATACAGGTTAGTGGAATCGTTCTTGCGATAAATAGCCATGCGACATTCATAACCGGCCAGTTTTCGGGTGTTGTCTGTCATTGTCCACGAAATTTTATTGACCGTATCCTGGATGAAAATTTTATTTCCCATCATGTCGAGCATGGTCATCCGGTCTTTTGTGACATGGTTTGAGTAAACGGTGTTTTTAGTACTCAACATATCAGCCGGATTGTTTGTCATGGCCGCTTTTGGGACAAAAACAGATCCGTTTTCATTGAAAGTCAGCACAAACTCATCGACGTTGTATTTCTTTTCCTCTGCGATCTGTTTCAGGAACGGCGGCAGGTTCGGAATTTTCAACAAATTGGTCTTGCGTTCATACACAATCTTTCCTGATTCGATAAATTGTCCGAATCCAAGGGTGATGGTCAACAGGAAAAAGCCCGCTGACATTATTGATTTAGAAAGGGAATTTCGGTTCATCTTCTCGTGTCTTATTATTGTTAAATCGATACGTCAGTTTCAATAAGAAATAACGTGTAATTACTTGTGTTCTGTTGTCAACAACCATGTTTCCGGTTACGGTACGTCCTGCGTTCACATTTTGATTCAGAATGTCATTTCCGATGACGGACAACAACAGGTTTTCCGTTTTCAGGAATGTTTTTCCGATCTCAGCATTCCAGATGAAATAACTCAGGTTGTATCCATCTGCCAGCTGACCGTTGATGGTGTATCGGAAGTCGGATTTAATAATAAACCCTAATGGCATTCGCCAGGTAATGCGTCCGTTGTAGACCTGAACACCATAAGGGGTATTGGACGCGGTGCTCAAAGAACTCTTCGGACTGTTCCAGTCGTAACGCCCTCCGATGTTAAACTCCAGTGAATCCCAGAAGAAACGGAATTCTCCACCCCCTCCGATGTTGATGTTATCCGTTATGTTTTTCTCGTTGTTAATGAAATTGGAGTAGTGGTTGTATCCCGCAATAATGTTCGGATGTACCTGGATTGTTTTTCCTTTCAGCGGAATCCCTGCACCCCCATATACGCTTCCGTAGAAGTTTCCGTCCACATTGACTGTTTGTGTCACCATCCGTCCGAATTGGTCATACGTGGTTGAGCTTGCAAATGCATTGTTATCCAGGTATAAATTTGTTCCTGCCCAGATAAAACTTCCTTTCATCGGGTTCCAGGAATTGAACCAGGCATTCAGGCTGTGTCCGTAGTTTGGAACCAGGTCCGGGTTACCGATTTTTAACCTGTTCGGATTGGAGTTGTCCTGTACCGGTTGCAAATCATTGATGGCAGGCTGGTTGGAATAGGTATTGTATGTTACCTGGAATTGTTTGCTCATGCTCGGCCTGAACTGGTAACGGGCACTTGGTAAAATGTTGGTGATGTTTTGGTGAATGCTGTTATTGTTGACCATATTGATGTTGGCAATATCCACATTTCTCACATCTGCACGAATGAATGCCATGTGCTTGGTTTTGTCAAACTGGAATTTCAATCCTGCTTTGTGCTCATTTCTGTTGGTTTCAAAAATGTTGGATAAATCAGCGCGGTACTCCGAATACGTTCCATTGGCAAAATCGTATGTGGATTTATCCTGGTCAAAATTTTCAATTTTGTAGTTGTACATGATCGTTCCTTTGAACAGTTCCCCCAATGGTTCGGTATAGGATGCAAAGAAGTTGTTAGTCATCTCTGTATTCAGGTTTCCTTTCGACTGATCGACCGTGTCGTTCAACATTGGAATGGCAGGAATGGTTGTACGAGTCAACAGATTTCCAGCAGTTTTGTTATCGACATAATTAAAGTAATAATCCACTTTTACTTCGCGTCTCGGCTTCATGAATTTTCGTGTCAGACTCATGGTCAGTTCACCGTCAATTCCTGTAGATTTGTTTTTTGTATTGGCGAATGACTGCAACGAAGGAATACTGTCCTCTCCCAGATAGCTCGTCAGGGTATTGTTGTCTGTAAATCCTTTGTCAAAGCGAAATGTTGGACGTACAACTAAATTGGTGAGTGAATCCAGTTGAGAATCCAATGAGAAATTAATCGTGTGACTTTCATTTCGCGAAAGATTGTTGGTTGAATCATCCGTAAAGTAAGTGGTATCTGTCAAAAAGAATTTTGTCCGGCTTCCGGAATACGTTTGCAGTTCCGTGTTATAATACGTATAGTTGAAACCGATTTTCGTATTTTTCTTTTTACCGATTTTGTCGGAGAAATAGATTCCGGCTTTCAATGTTCTTGGAATCCCGTTGGCAGAATTGTTTTCAAACGGGTTAAACGGATTGCCGTCAGTTGATTCATTGTCGAGTCCGAACCGGTTGGCGTCTCCCCATCCGAAATTGGACCGGGGGGTGTTTGTTCCCAACGCAAATACGGACAACTTTTGTGTACTGTTGAACCGGTTGAAGAGTAATTCTCCTTCGTAATACGGACGTTTTATATTGGCGAGTCCGAAATCGGAGGCTGCGGATGCTTTTCCGAAATACCCTTTCTTGGCATCGTCTTTCAGTTTCAGGTCGAGTACTTTTATTTTATCTTCACTTCCAAATTGCCCGACATCTGTTTTCTCATATACTTCCACCGTTTCAATGGCATTGGCACCTAAGTTTTTAGTGGCAATGGTCGGGTCGCTTCCAAAGAATTCATCCCCGTCGACTAAAACTTTTGAAATTTCCTGTCCCTGGGATTTGATTTTTCCATCCTGGTCAACTTCAATTCCGGGAAGTCTTTTCAATAAATCTTCCACAACGGCATTCGGTCCTACTTTGAATGAGTCGGCAATATATACGAGGGTGTCACCTTTAAAGTAAATAGGATCTTTATAGGCGTAAATAACCATTTCTTCAATCTCGGTAGCTTTGTTGGGCATTTTTATAAGCGGGATGTCAATTTCCAGGTTTTCAGGATTACCGATAATGAAAAAACTACGCTCATCGTATTTTGGATGGCTGATGGTTAACATGAACGTGTCCATCGGAAGGTTGTTCATTTCAAATTTTCCGTCCTGATCTGTTCGTTGAAAACCCAGCAAAAGTGAATCCTTTACACGAACCGCCATGGCAAGTGAATTGGGTAGGGGAGTGACACCATTTGTATCAACGACCACACCGGAAATACGCATTTCCTGCCCGAAAGAGGTGTACGATAAAAACAAAGTCGTACATATAATTAAAAGTCTGTTTAACATGTTCAGTTGAAATTACCGAAACAAATGTAGCGATTCAATATAAACAAGCGAAAAAGAATATATTAATGGTTGAATGACGGTGTTGAGTGGTTGAATAAGCGGTTTATTCTGTTCCAAAAGAAATTTTCGTTAAATTTTTATTGATATATTAACATTTGATTAACTTTATAACAAAATAAAACGATAACTCGAAGCTTATGAAGAAATTAACACTCCTTTTTTCTGCGGTTTTAATAAGTATCAGTGCATTTTCGCAAAGCTATAAATATAGCTTTTCAATAGAAGGTGTAGAAGATGCAGTAAGGGGAAAAGAGGTAATGGGGGACTATGTACATCCCTTTTTTAATTCAGGAGGAAACAGCCTGGTCAGATTTAAATTCTACGTTGATACAAAAACGTACAAAGTTGAAACCAAACAACAGGTTTCAGAAGAATCACTATCCGATTATTTTAATGACAAAGGATTGACAGTTCTATCCTTTAAGGAGGAGGAATAACAACGCAAGTTCAAAAACAAACGAAAACCACTTTATGAAACAAGGAACGAAGTTCAAAAAAACGAGACTGCTTTTTTGTTCTCTGGTTTGTCTGGTACAAACAACCGTCATTGCCCAACCGGCAAATGATGCATGTGCAAATGCCACAACATTAGCATGTGGCACAACTAATTTAGCAGGTACAACTGTATCGGCAGCCCAAAGTCCTGCGGATCCGGCCGGGTGTGCAAGTCGCCGGGGTGTTTGGTACCGGTTTACCGGAGATGGCCAGCAAACAACAATCTCATCAACAGCGAGCGGATGGGATCATGAAATGGTTATCTATTCAGGAGCTTGTGGTTCACTTACAAATATTGTTTGCAGGGATAATAACGGGTCAGGAGGAACAGAAACGTACACGTTCACAACGGTTAACGGTACAAACTATTTGATATATATTGCGTACATGAATACAAATGGGAATGCGTCAGATACTGGTCCTTTTACCATTTCCAGAACCTGTTTGGCAATAACAGTACCACCGAATGATGCATGTGCAGATGCGGTTAGTTTACCGTGTGGAACATCCAATTTATCAGGGACAACTAATTTTGCGGTACAGGGCCCTGTTGACCCGGCCGGGTGTGCAAGTCGGTATGGTGTCTGGTACCGGTTTACCGGAGATGGCCAGCAAACAACGATTTCGGTGACACCAACAGGATGGGATCCGGAGTTGGTTGTATATTCGGGTTCGTGCGGTTCACTTACAAATATTGTTTGCAGGGACGGAGGCTCTTCGGGAGCAGTAGAATCCTATACGTTTGTAACGGTTAACGGTACTACTTATTATGTATATGTGGGCCACTACAGCACAAGTGGGGCATCAACAGATACCGGTCCTTTTACCATTTCCAGAACCTGTGTGCCGGTAATACCACCGGCCAATGATGCGTGTGCAGATGCGACGAGCTTACCATGCGGAACGAGTAATTTATCAGGAACGACCAATTTTGCGGTACAGGGCCCTGTTGACCCGGCCGGATGTGCAAGCCGATATGGTGTGTGGTATCAATTTACGGGAGATGGTCAACAGACGACAATAACGGTTCCGGCAACTGGTTGGGATCATGAATTGATTATTTATTCAGGTTCGTGTGGTGCGCTTACGAATGTTATATGTAAAGATGATGACGGAACCGGCGGAACGGAGACATATACATTCATTACTGTTTCCGGCACATCCTATTATGTATACGTAACCTATTATAGTACAAGTGGAACATCGACGAATACTGGTCCGTTTACCATTTCACGATCCTGTATGCAAGCGCCTGATATTGCTCAACCCGGAGGGCAGGTTTGTGATGATGCGGAACCGTTTTGCACAGATGCTTCGATCTTATTCCCGAATATAACAGGTGTTACATCGGCACAAACAGGACCAAATTATGGTTGTGTGACATCAACATATAACCCGGTGTGGTATTACATGGAAATTCAAACAAGTGGAAACCTGCAACTGACTATTTCCCAGGAAGATGTTAACGGAACAGGTATTGATGTGGATTTTACGATGTGGGGACCGTTTACAAGCCCTACTGCAGCTTGTAATTCAATTGAAGCGGGAACAGCACCAATCCAATCAGGTTATTCAGCATCTGCTACTGAAACTGTTGGGCTAGGGGTTCAGGGAGGAAGCTATTTGAGCAATACAGGCTGTATCGGGGTAACAACTCCTCCTGCAGCAGCAGCAGGAAACACCTATGTTGTTATGATTACAAACTATGATGGAGATCCGGGGTATATCAGCTTCTCACAAACAGGTGGATCAGCTGCAACAAACTGCAATATTGTTGTATTAGGTGATATATTACAATTTACAGGGGAGAATAAAAATGAAGAAAATAAATTGTATTGGGAAGTAGACCATGAAATGAACGTGTCACATTATGTTCTAAACAGAAGTACAAACGGAACAGATTGGACAACAGTAAAAACGATTCCCAGCGAAGGGGTGTTTGAGTCAGATAAAAAATACGAGGTAACGGACAAAAATTACAGGTATGTCCAGAATTATTACCAGGTTATTTCTGTAGATTACGACGGAAATGAAGAAAAATCACAAATTATTTACATCAATAATGCAGAAGATGGCAGCGGGAAAACGCTATTAAAGATTGTAAATAATATGGGGCAAACGGTAAATGAATCCTATAAAGGATTGAAAATTTACATTTATTCCGATGGCACAACCCTGAAGAAAATGTCTTATTAATTCGTGATCGGGGGTAAGAATCCTGGATACTTGTCCCCGGCACAATTCAAATCAATTAGAAGCAGCCGCTCCTTTGACAGAAATCGGTTCAAAGTAAGGATTAAACTCTGCCATAAAAGTTCCTTTCGGTGTGGTAAAGCTAACCTCGTATTTCAACAATTCATCGTTTTCCCATACACCGTTGACGCTGTGAATGACATCCAGCAAGGGATCATATTTGCGGTTTTCCACCTGGATAACAGCAAACTGTTCCAGGATCTTTTTTGTTTCCAGTGAACGGATGGTTCGCGCAATGAGAAAGGTATTGAGCATGTGCGTCAAAAATTCATTTTGTTCGTACGAAGGTCGTCGGGACATTTCCTCATCAAAAAACGTATAAAATTCATTCTCTTCCTCGGTCGGACCATAATTCGGATAGAGAATCGATTCCCGGGTGATGTAGGATTTAAAAATCCGGAGCAGATCCGACGGGAATTCGTAGGATTGTGTAATGGTAAATCCCGTTACCGTATCACTGGTTCCGAAATTTACATCCGCATAATAAACATTAGAGGTTCCTTGCGTTTGAATACTGTATACGTGGTGTTCAATGTATGCAATTTTTTCCTTGCTGTTGGCAATCACATTTTTCTGGTTGTTGATTTTTTCTTCCAGGTCTTTGTCAAACCTTCCCGACTGCTCATTTTCAAACTTGATTTCATACAGTGAATCCAATAGTCGGTGGTGGTAAGGCTTGATCAATGTTGAAGGAGCAAAAACCAGTGATTGATACACAACACTGGAATCTTTGTAAGAATCACGAATGTATTGGCTGACGGCATTTTTTCGTTTCTGGGAAAGGTCTTCCCGGGTTTCTGTAGGAGTATACTGCAAACCACAGGCAGAAATCAGTACGAGCGCAACCAGGGAAACAACCAATGAGATTTTCATGCAAAATGTTTTCTCAAAAATAATGATTTTGTTTTTGGTGAACAATTTGATAACCGAAGATTAACAATCTTACGTTATTTCTTTCAGAATGACGGGCGATGTAAAAGAAAACGAATACGATTTAGCGGAATGATTAAACAACAACAGGGCAGCTTAACAAGCTGCCCTTATTTCATCTGTGTAGTTGTAGTTTATAATTTCCTTTTCCTTGTGAATCGGTGGCGAAGATAGTATCTTCTTTCCATGCACAGGAACAGGTGAGGAGATTCGTCGGTGAATAATTAATAAGTGTCTGTCTTTATTTTATAACCGAAAAATTAGCATTTGTTTTTTACATGTTCTGAATGTAATTTAACACCAATTCTTTTCGTCGGGAAGAAACCGGAATCTTATCCCCATTGCTATTGACCAATACACCGTTTTCACCTCTTTCGTAGCGAATCGCATGTTTCATGTTAACTAAAAAGCTTTGGTGGACACGTAAAAAGTACGATCGGTTGATCAGTTCTTCGTAATCAGACAAGGTTTTGGAAACCATTATTTTTTGCTGGTCCTTGAGATAAAATTTGGTGTATGATCCGCTTGCTTCACAGTACAAAATATCGTCAATGGGTACGATGTGGATGCTTTCGGTTGTTTTTAATGCAATAGTGGCACTGGGTTGTTCCACTCGAAAATGCTGCATGAATAGATCCATTCTGTCTGCGATCTTTTCCCGTTCAATTCTTTTTCCGGCCCGTTTTACCGCTGCTGAAAATTCATCGAACATAATCGGTTTCAACAGGTAATCCAACGCCGAAAACTTAAATGCCTTCACAGCAAATTCCTCATAAGCGGTGATAAAAATAACGGGAATGTCTGTGTACACCATGTCGCGGAGTACCTCGAATCCGTTTCCATCCTTTAGCTGAATATCCAGCAGGATTAAGTCCGGTTTTTGTGCTCTGATACTTGCCCCCGCAGTTGCAACACTTTCGGCTTCTCTCAGGCTAAGGTTGTCAAACTCCATTCGCTCCAACATTTTTTTGATGGTTCCGCGTGAGTTTTTTTCATCGTCAACAATCAGTATGTCCATGGTGCGTGCTATTTTAGTGTGATAAGGGGAATGCTAAACGAAATAGTTGTTCCTTGTTCAGGTTGTGATTCAACGGTAATCTGGACTTTGTTACTTTTTCCTTTGTTTAATAAAGTCAGTCGCTCCCGGGTAATCCGCATGGCTTGTGAAACATGAGAACCGTCCTGTTCGGTTATTTGTTGCTGAGAGAATCCCCGGCCATTGTCCTGAATCCGGATGATAATGCGCTGGCCTTCTTTTGTATAGTCAATTGTTAAAACACCGGTGTGGTTGAGGTTCCTGAATCCATGTTCAAACGCATTTTCTACAAATGGCTGTACCAACATAGGAGGAACCAACGTACTGAACAAATCAATGTTTTCATCAATGTGGAGGGTAAATTCAACTTCATTTTCAAAACGAAGCTGTTGCAGTTTTACATAGTCATTCAACCACTGAATCTCTTTTTCCAGCGGTATTGCTTCCACCTGTGAATGGTCCAGGATTCCTCTCGACAGGCGGGCGAAAGAAGAAAGAAAATCTCCTGCTTTGTCACTGTCATTGGCGTACATATAATGCTGAATGGATGAAAGGGCATTGAACATAAAGTGCGGATTCATCTGGGAGCGGAGTAATTTTTGTTGTAACTGGAGGTTCTTTTCCCGTGCCCTTACTTTACTGTTTCGGAAAATAAGCAACGAAACGATCCCGATAAATAGTGAAAGTAACAGTAAACCAATCAAGAGGTATTGGTTGTTTTTTAATTTCAGTTGACTGACCTCATTTGCTTTTTTCAGTTGTTTATTTTCGAGTTCTTTCTTTTCTGTTTCATACTTTTCTTTCATGTCGGCGATTCCCAGCTGCGTCCGCTCATCGTACATCGCAAACTCGTGATTAACAGCCTGCTCATAAGCTGAAATTGCCTGCTCATATTGTCTTAATGCTTTGTAACAAACAAAAAGAGAGTAGTGTAACATTCCTTTTTCATTGTCCAGCCCTTGCCTGGATTCAAGAAGTGTCAATGCTTTATTTGCTGCCTCTATTGCCTGCGGGTACCGGTTACTTTCCCGGTAGAAAACACTTTTTATCCGTAAATATTTTGCCTGGATGACCTCACTGTCAATTTGTGAAAAGTAAGCACCACTTTCTTCCAACAGTCGTTCTGCCTGATTTGGACTTCCAAGAGTTAACGCAAGAATAGCCGCATTTGCTTTTCCTTCTGCCAGTAATCCTACGTCGTTGAACGATTGCTGAAGTATAAAAAATGTATCAATGTAATGCTGACTTTTGACGTCATCACCACTATTCAGATAAAGTGTGGAGAGTGTAATTGCTGTGATAGAGGCTTCCCTTTTTGCACCGATTTTTATTAACAATTCAAACCCTTGTTTATGCAATTTTATACCTTCTTCAGGTTGTGAACCAAAAACAAACAGACCGACCTGACTCAGACACAAGCCTTCCTGGAGCTTGTTGTTGATGGAAACACTCAGATCCAATGAGCGATAAGCAAATTCAGTTGCCTGTTCAATGTTGCTGACTTTAAATGCATTGAATCCTTTTTGACGCAACGACTTACACATTCCCAACTGATTGTTGTGACGGAGAAAATAGGTGTATGCCTTATCCGCATATTCCGTTGCTTTATCCATCTCTTGCTGCCGTTCATAGTATTTTGCATACAATAAATCGGCAGTAGCAACGCCATACGCATTGTTTCGTTCCCGGCTGTATTGATCAAGCCGGTCAATGTATGCTTTGGTTTCTTTTTCTGATTTCTGCCAGATACTGAGGTTAATGACTTGTTCCCACAATTCTATCTTCTCTTTTTCAACGGATGTGTGCGGTATTTTTTGAAGTAACTGATCTATTTCATGTCCTTTGGAGATAAAGCAGACGAAACAAAACAAGAGTAACGCAATGAGTTTAGAAAAATTCATGTGGAAATAATTTTTATCAGACAGCGAACCATCGATGAAGTTTTTGTTCTAAAAATAGGATTCATAACACTTACGGTTTTTTATATAATCAATTGCCAGCATATTTATTAGCAGTTGATTAAGGAAGAATGAAGTGCATACTTGTGCTTAAATGTATGGAATTTTATTTGGGTTACAACCATTCAACCCGCGACAAAAAAAATGCTCCTGCTTTGTGGCAGGAGCATTTTGCTATCATATGAACCTAAAATTTACCGTTGCTTAAGCAACCGAATAGTGATAGATGACTTTCCGTCATAAATTTCCAACAGGTATACTCCCGATGCTTCCTGACCCAAATCGATCGTAAGGATATTGTTAGAAAAAGTAGTGGCAGGTGTTAATTCCTGACCCAAAGAATTCATTACTTTGATGGTTGCAGTATTTACGGATTCTCCTTGTACCATGAATACCCCGTTCCCCGGATTTGGATAAACAGACCATCCGTTTTGTTCTACGGATTCAATTCCAACCGAATTGACCGGCACACAATCAGATGTTTCCGCACATCCGTTTGCAGTGATTGCTACTGCGTAATTTCCGTTTTGAGTGGGTGTGAATGACTGAGACGTTGCTCCTGCGATTGGTGCATCGTTGTTGTCGCAATCGATCCATTGGTATGTTGCACCGGATTGAGTTGCGGTTAAAACAATCCCACTGGCAGTAACGGTTGTATTCACATCATTGATTGTCAAATTCAATGTAATGGTGCTGTCACAGTTGTTAGCATTTGGAATAACCTGCGTATACGTTCCGGAAGTGGTGTACGTTTGTCCGTTCAGGGTATAACTTCCGCATGCTGTTTGCGTCGATGTTGATGAAGTTGGCTGATTGATTGTCAGGTTCAACGTAATCGTACTGTCACAGTTTGCTGCATTTGGAATAATCTGCGTATACGTTCCGGAAGTGGTGTACGTTTGTCCGTTCAGGGTATAACTTCCGCATGCTGTTTGCGTCAATGTTGATGAAGTTGGCTGATTGATTGTCAGGTTCAACGTAATCGTTGAATCACAATTATTTCCGTTCGGAATTACGTGTGTGTACGTTCCGGATGTTGTGTACGTCTGGTTGTTCAGTGGCCATGTGTAAGCTTCACATTCAGTAATAGTAACCGAAGAACTGGTTGGCTGATTGATCGTTAAGTTCAACGTAATCGTACTGTCGCAGTTATTCGCATTCGGAATGACATGTGTGTATGCTCCTGAAGCTGTGTATGTTTGATTATTGATCGGCCACGTGTAAGCTTCACATTGACTCATTGTAACAGAGGAATTAGTCTGCTGATTGATTGTCAGGTTCAACGTAACAATGCTGTCACATCCATTCGCTGCTCCGCCGACAATTGTATGTGTTGCTGTCGTGCTTGTGTTATAAGTTTGTCCGTTTCCTGTTGTCCAGGTGAAATTGCCACATGCGGTTTGTGAAATAGTATGAGTAACAGGAGAACAGTCCGGATTTAGTTTCACCAAAACAATATCTTTAGTCCCGGAAGAGGTTACCGAAAATGTGTCAAATGTTTTTGTGCCATTTAGTGTCCCCGTTGCATATACATGTGTTGAACTGTTTTTAGCTAAGAACATTTCATTGATAGGTATACTTTTAGCCCAAAGAATATTCCCATTTGTATCTATTTTTATAAGTTGGGAGCCACTTACAGTAATTCCAGGTGCAATTGTAGTGCTGTTGGCGAATGATGCGGAAACATAAATATTCCCACCACTGTCTGTTGAGATCGCATAGAACTGATCTGTACCGGTTGATCCCAATCGTTTTGCCCACAAGATATTTCCGTCGGGATCTCCTTTTGCTACAAAACAGTCGTATCCGCCTGCAGAAGAAAGAAAGGTAGTTCCTATTACAGTTGATATTTCGAAAGCACCTCCTATATATATATTCCCAACAGCATCTGTTCCTAAACTCTGGGCGGATAGGTTAGATGATATAAGATTTCCATTTTCTATCGTGTTGGCCCACAACACACTACCGTTTGCATCCATATTAAAGTAACAGGCAGCTCTTCCTTCTGTTGGATTCAAGGTGATTGTACCGATCTTAACTGAATTCCCATATGTGGTCATTGTCACCAGAATATTACCCGTATTATCAACCTTTACTGATCCATCAACATCTATATCTCCGGTCACGTCTCCAAAACTTACTCCCCAAAGCCCAGTCCCATTTGGCCCAAGTTTGATGATATAACAGTCTTTTTCCTGTCCACCCATTGAGGTTATATTAATACCACCTAACTGAAACGAATAACCATTATAACTTCCAGTAACATAAACATTGCTGTTTTCATCTACATCAATGTCATAGCATCCCCCATATGCTGTAGTCCCCGATGAACCTTTTGCCCATAGAACAGTTCCGGAAGCATTCATTTTCACCACAAATCCACTTTGGGCACTATTACGAGTGAGAACATAAGAATTAAATGTAATTGTGGCCGTTGAAAATTGACCAACGACATAAATATTTCCATTATCGTCTACCTTAATGGATGTTCCTAAACTATAACCACTTCCGGTTCCTCCAAATCGTTTAACCCACTCAACAGTTCCGTTTGCATTCGTTTTTGAAATAAAAACATCGGCGGTTGTTCCGATGGGAGAAGAACCAATTGATCCAAACGAAGCAACACCACTGACATGCCCCGTTGTGTATACATTGCCGTTATTGTCAACATATGCGGCCCTTCCTAAATCGTCAGCCGTAGCACCACCATAATTATGTACCCAAGCTGTTAAAGGAGCTTGCCCAAATAAGATGATACTTTGTAAGAAAATGATACTCAACAAAATCTTTTTCATTGTATAAATAATTAATTAAACTAAAATTTTACTACTCTAAATGGTTGCTTATTGATGTTCAAAATATAAACACCGTTTGGCTGTTCATTCAGGTTAATTATGATTTCTTTTCCGGAATGGGTGGATTCATACACTAATTGTCCTAAAGAAGAATAAACTTCGATTAAAACATCATTGAATACCTGCGCGGGCGAAACAGTAAACACCCCACTACCCGGGTTCGGATAAACGGACCAGTCATTTTGTTCGATTGTTTCAATTCCAACCGAATTAACCGACACACAATCAGAGGTTTCCGAACATCCATTCGCAGAGATTGTTACTGCATAGTTTCCGTTTTGAGTGGGTGTGAATGACTGAGACGTTGCTCCTGCGATTGGTGCATCGTTGTTGTCGCAATCGATCCATTGATATGTTGCACCGGATTGAGTTGCGGTTAAAACAATCCCACTGGCAGTAACGGTTGTATTCACCTCAATGATTGTCAAATTCAATGTAATGGTGCTGTCACAGTTGTTAGCATTTGGAATAACCTGCGTATACGTTCCGGAAGTGGTGTATGTTTGTCCGTTCAGGGTATAACTTCCGCATGCTGCTTGTGTCATTGTTGATGAAGTTGGTTGATTGATTGTTAAATTCAATGTAATCGTCGAATCACAGTTATTCGCATTCGGAATCACGTGTGTATATGTTCCGGATGTTGTATACGTCTGGTTGTTCAACGGCCACGTGTATGATTCACATTCTGTAATTGCAACCAAAGAGTTGGTCGATTGATTGATCGTTAAGTTCAACGTAATTGTCGAATCACAGTTAGTTGCATTTGGAATTACATGTGTGTATGTTCCGGAAGAAGTGTATGTCTGGTTATTCAACGGCCATGTGTACGATTGACATTCGGTAACAGCAATTGAAGCACTTGTCGGCTGATTGATTGTCAGGTTTAATGTGATTGTACTGTCACAACCAGCAGCATTCTCCAACACTTGTGTGTAAGTACCACTTGTTGTGTAAGTTTCATTATTGAGTTGAAAACTTCCGCATGCTGTTTCAGTAATCGTGTGCGTTGTCGGATCACAGTTGCTTAAGCGCACCAAGTATGCTTCATCATTTGATGTTTCTGTTAGTGTATAGGAATCAAATGACACGGTTCCTGTAAAAGATCCCCCTACATAAATAGCATTGTCCGGACCTACGGCAAGGCTTCTATTCAAATCGCCACCCGTTGATCCGAATTTTTTTGCCCAGACAAATGATCCTGCGGGTGTGTACTCGGAAACGTACACATCAAAACTTCCTGCAGAACTTCCTGCAACAGACGTCCCGGTAAACTCCCCGCTTAAAACAATGTTTCCATCTGGTTTTACCGCAAGACAACTGTTATATGCATTTACAGTTGATCCTACTTTTTTTAACCAGAGCACATTTCCGTTGGTATCTAATTTTGAAAAGACCGCATCTATATTTGAAGAAGATGAGGAACTCACACTAAAACCTCCAAAAGATAACGTTCCCATAAATGTTCCGGAAACATAAACGATTCCGTCATCAGTTAGTTTGATACCTATCCCTGTCCCTGATCCGGTACTGTTCATTTTTTTTGCCCAAATAACATCTCCGGTAGGGCCGAGTTTTACAATATAAAAATCCGAACTTCCCGTTGCCGTCAGGGAGGTTGATCCGAATGCAACCGTATTGGCAAATGAACCGACATAGTAACTATTTCCGGATGCATCAATGGCTATACCATGGTTTTCATCCTTTCCTATTCCGCCGAATTTTTTACTCCAAACAACATTCCCGGCGGTATTAATTTTCATAAAAATAAGGTCTTCTGCTCCTGCAGAGTTGTAGGTTGTCGATCCGATCGTGATAGAAACCTGAAAACGTGCTCCGATGTATACATTTCCGTTGTCATCTACCTCCATATTCCCATTATATCCTATATCATATCCACTGTTTCCATATTTCTTTGCCCAAATCACATTACCGTTGGAATCCAGCTTGCAGAGAAATAAGTCCGTTGCTCCGGATGAAGTTAATGTTGTCGATCCGAATTCGACTGTTTCTGAAAAAAGCCCATATATATAGATGTTTCCAGCTACATCTGTTTGCACATCGGTAACGACATTAATAGGTAATGATGAAGTCTGTGCGTATTGTTTCGCCCATAATACATTTCCAGCTGCGTCACTTTTGTATAGAAAACAATTTCCACCAGTTTGATAATTAAGCGGGATGCTTCCGAATGTCGTTTGAGTAAATCTTCCTACGGAAAAAATATTTCCAACCGCATCGATGTGTATTCCTTCAACGGAACGCCCATATTGATGCACCCAATCCGCCTGAGGTGTTTGATTAAATGCATAAATACCCGTTATAAACATCAATGCAACTGTAATGAGTTGTTTCATAATCACTGTTTTTTTAATTAAAAACGGTGTAAAATTATTCAAATTCATTCAGAAGAAAGGAGAGTACTTCGTGTTTGAACACATTCGTTTGGTATTTGCAGGGAACTGTTTGGTATTGATTATTTGGAAGCGATGAAAGTCAGTAATTCTTCTTTTTTCTTGGCAGAAACAGGAATGGAACTTTCATCGTTCATAATCACAAGGTTGGTTCCTTTTTGATAGTAGAAGAGATGGTTTAGATTGATGAGGTGACTTTGATGCACGCGCATAAACCCATCCGATGAAAGTGTTTCATCAAATTCTTTGAGTTGTTTGGCAACCACAATTTTATGGCCGTTTTGCAGGAAAAGAGTGGTGTAGCTGCTATCTGCTTCACAGCGAATAATGTCTTTTATGTACAGAGCATAGATCCGGTCATGGGTTTTAACAACAATTTTCTTGTCTTCCGGTTGTTTGAGGTTGTCGAGCAGGGTTTGAATTTCAGCTTCTGAGTGATGTAACTTCTGTACTTTGTTGACCGCCTTTACCAGGTACTCGGGAGAAATGGGTTTGAGCAGATAATCGACAGCGCTGTATTGAAAGGCGCGAATGGCATATTCCTGGTAAGCAGTGGTAAAAATCACATGAAACGGAACCGTATCAAACAAAGAAAGTAGGTTAAAACCCGTTCCGTCCCCCATTTGTACATCCAGGAAAATTACATCCGGTTGATGTTTCTGAATAGCGGCATATCCTGTTTGAACAGATTCGGCAGTTCCTGCAATCTGAATGGTAGGACAATACAACCCCAACATGTTTTCGAGTAATTCCCGGCTGTTTCCTTCGTCGTCGATAATGATTGCTTTCATGGAGTTATAATAAGGTTTGATAAGGAATTTTGAACACAACTTTTACACCGTGCTGCTCCGGGTGAAGGTCCTTTAAATTAATTACTTCAAAAACAGTATTTTTCCCTGTGAGTGTTCTGATACCGGAAATCCGTTCGTGTGTAATTCTTGTTGCGAGGGATTCGTGACTTCCGGATTTTTTGACAGCTGTATCCAATCCGGTTCCGTTGTCTTCTATTTCAAAAATGAGGTAATCCTTTTCTTTATTAAAACGAATGGAAATGATTCCGGTTTCTTGACTTTTAAACAAGCCGTGTTCCAAAGAATTTTCAATAAATGGTTGTGCCAGCATGGGTTGAATCAATACATTTTCTTCGTCTATTGATTCATCGGATGTGATTTCCCAGGTTAATTTATCTCCGAAACGGAGCTTCTGTATCTCCAGGTAACGTTCCAGCAATTGTTTTTCTTCTGCAAGGGTAATCTGATCTTTTCTTGAGAAGGTGAGAATCATGCGCATCAACTCGGAAAAGCGACTTAAGTAGGTGGAGGCGTTGAGCGCATCTTGTTTATAAATGAAATTTTGGATGGAGTTCAGTGAATTGAAGATAAAGTGTGGATTCATCTGGGAAACCAACAATTTCTGTTGCAACTGCACATTTTTTTCCCGTGATTTAATTCTGTTGGTTCGGATAATAAGTAAGGAGACCAAAACAATTAAGACAGAAAGTGATAGAATTCCAATCAATAAATACCGATTGTTTTTTAATTGTAATTGATTGATTTCATTTGCTTGTTTTAACTCTTTATTTTCTTGTTCTTTCTGTTCCGTTTCGTAGAGTTCTTTTAGTTTGGAAATGTTATTTTGCATCTCCAGTGTATTGTTTTCTTTTTCGAGTTCAACGGTTTTTTCGTAATACTTCAGCGCTTGTGCAGTATTTCCGAATGCTTTGTATGTTTTGTAGTATTCACTGTTGATGTAGGCTTCCGTTATTTTGTCGCCACTGATCAACAATTGGTCTGCTAATTCCAATTGTTTGAGTGCCTTTTCCTGATCTTTCAATCCGGTGTAGGAAGCAGCCCGGTAGATGTATAAAATAATGAGGGTTTGCGTATTGTTTTGCTCAATATAAAATGACAGCAATTTATCGGTTAAATTTAATGATTGCTGATATTCATTCTTCTTGTTGTAGAGGTTGGCCAGGTTGGCCTCACACCCTGCAATAATGATTTTATCTCCCAGTTCTTTCTGAATGGTTAATGCTGCCTGAATAGTAGGATACGCTTTTTCATATTGCTCCTGCTCACAGTAGAATGATCCTAAATTAAGATAGATCAGAGATTCACCACGTTTATCTCCCAATTCTTTTCGAATACGGATGGCTTTTAAGTAGTAGTCTTCAGCTTCTTTGTAGCGTTTATTTTTTCCCATTAAAAACGCAATTGAGGACAGTGTTTTTCCTTCTCCTGCTTTATCATTTAACTCTTCGTAGGAGCGCAATGATTTTAAATACATATTAATTGCAGTCTCTGAATCACCCATTTTTGAGTAATACTGTGCATATAGCGAATTAATAGGGATGAACTCAGCCTTATCGGTTTTAGTACTAAAAAAAGTTTTGGCTTTTTCAAGTGAACGTTTCATGTTCAGCCAGTCATTGTTTCGATAGTAATATTCTCCATACAACTGATATGCCTGACCTGTTCTTTTGTTGTCCGAAATTTTTGTTGTCAGCCGTAAGAGTGTATCCGTGTATTTTTTGGAATACTCCAGATCTGTAAAGAGGTATATTGAAGCAATCTTTTGCAGTGCAATCGTTTTGTTGGTATCTTCTTTCATGGTCGGAAGCGCTTGCAGAAGGCTGTCCAGGTTTTGCGAAGTGGCTGTAAACGAAACAAAGAGAGAAAACAATACAAAAAGCGATTTCAAGTAGTACATAATAGCATGTTTTTTATACAGTTAGTTCACAATCGGGATATATTTTTCACGGCCAGTTCCCGACTTTCTTTATCCATCCGTACATAATCGTCCAATGTCGGATTAAAAACAACCGGCATGTCGCGCATTACCCGTTCGTTGATAGCAGCGATGTCTAAAAAACCAATTTTTTCTTCTAAAAATGCCTGAACAGTAATTTCATTGGCGGCATTCAATGTACACGCAGCAGTTCCTCCCTTTTCCATCGCCTGGTATGACAGGTCTAAATTTTTAAACAATTGCCGGTCTGGTTGTTGAAATGTCAGCTGCGGGTAATCCATAAAATTGAAACGCGGGAAATCCGTCTTCCAGCGATTCGGATAAGTCAAAGCAAACTGAATCGGGAGCTTCATGTCCGGCACCCCCATTTGAGCTTTCATGGCTCCGTCTTCAAACTGAACCAGTGAGTGAATAACCGATTGCGGGTGAACAATTACATCAATTTGCTCCGGCTTCAATCCGAACAGCCATTTGGCCTCAATGACTTCCAGTCCTTTGTTCATCATCGTTGCCGAATCAATGGTAATCTTTGCACCCATGTCCCAGTTCGGGTGCTTCAATGCCTGTGCTTTTGTTACGATTTGTAACTGCTCGTAGGTGAATCCGCGGAACGGTCCTCCGGAAGCGGTCAGGTAAATTTTTTCAATTTTATTGTGAAACTCACCAACTAAACACTGAAAAATGGCCGAATGTTCAGAATCCACCGGGTAAATATTCACACCGTTTCGCTGTGCTTCGGTAGTAACCAGTTCTCCGGCAACAACCAATGTTTCTTTGTTGGCCAGCGCAATGTTTTTCTTTGCCCAAATGGCGTGTAAAGTCGGTTTTAACCCGGCGTAACCAACCAGAGCCGTCAGCACCACATCAATTTCTGTTGCTTCTACCACCTGGCACAAAGCTGCTTCTCCGCAGTACACATGAATGTCGTGTGACCAGAGCGTATCTTTGACGTACTGGTACTGACTTTCGTCCGTAATGACGACCGTATTGGGTTGAAACCGGATGGCTTGTTCAATCAATAAAGCAGCATTTTTTCCTGCGGTGATGACCTGCAGATCAAATTTGTCCGGATAGGCCTCAATGACTTCCAATGCCTGCGTTCCGATCGAACCGGTTGATCCTAAAATCGCGACGCCTGTTTTTTTCTGCATGGAACAAAGGTATAAATTTTATTACTGGTTTAAATTCCTTCCGGTCAGTTCAAAATTTCTGAGTTGATTCAAATTTCCCGGTCTTTCAGAAACGGTAATTTTCCTCTCAAATCCTGTAATTTTTTGTGCGACAAACGGATGCTGACCACCTGCTCTTCCTGCGTAATATCCATCAATCGGTTTCCCAGTAAGTCGATCACACAGCTATCTCCTGAATAGGTCAAACCAGCCTGATCATTTCCGACACGGTTGACCGCAGCGACATATACCTGGTTTTCAATCGCCCGGGCTGGAAGTAAACTTCTCCAGTGCACACTGCGTCGTTCCGGCCAGTTGGCTACATACAGTAATAAATCGTATTGAGGAGCATTGTCCAGTTGGTGATTGAGTGAAATTTCCGGAAAGCGGAGATCGTAACAAATCTGCAAACGAATGCTCCAACCTTTGTAGTTGACAATAACGGATCGCTCTCCTTTGGAATAGACTTTGTCTTCTCCTGCAAGTCCAAACGTTTTTCGTTTGTCATATACCGAAATCGTTCCGTCCGGTTGAACAAATACGCCACGGTTGTAATAGTTGCCGTTTTCTTCAATAATCAATGATGTATAAATAGCCGCATCCTTTGTACGGGCAAGTTCTTGTAACCATTGAACCGAAGTAGAATGATTGAACGGTTCCGCCAATGCCGGGGCATTCATGGAAAAACCGGTGTTGAACATTTCCGGGAGCAAGATCAAATCTGTCTGATCAATTTCGGATAACAGACGTTCATAGTTGCGGAAATTTGCAGCTTTGTCTTCCCAGATCTGATCAGCCTGTACAAGTGTTACGTTTAAATCTTTCATTGGAATTGAAAAGAGGTGTTAGATGTGTTTTAATTTCTCAGCAGCCTGAATCAATGTTTCATCTGTTTTTGCAAAACAGAAACGAATGTGTTTCAAATCCCGCCCGTCTGCATTGAAGACAGAAACAGGAATCGTTGCAACCTGATGCTCGGTTAAAATCCGCTTGGTAAATGTGACATCATCTTCATTGCTGATGTTGGCATAGCTGGCCAACTGGAAATATGTTCCTTCCGAAGGAAGCAGTTCGAAACGGCTGCCGTTCATCAACGATTGGAATACATCTCTTTTTTGTTGGTAAAACCGGCCCAATTCGTTCACGTTTACTACATCCAGATAAGCGGCTAATGTTGCCTGTGCAGTACTGTTCACACAAAATACCAGAAACTGATGTACTTTTTTAATTTCATCCATCAGGTGTTGCGGAGCAACAATATAACCAATCTTCCAACCTGTAATGTGAAACGTTTTTCCGAACGAACTCACTGAAAGAGCTCTTTCGTGCAATTTAGATCGTTGATTGATGGAAATGTGTTTCTTTTCAAAGGTAATGTACTCGTAAACTTCATCCGAGAGAACCAGTAAATGCGGATTTTTCTCTACCAATGTTTCCAACGCTTCATAATCACGCTCCGACCAGATTCTCCCCGAAGGATTGTGCGGATCATTCGTAAGAATAAAACGGGTATTGGGTGTAATGGCCTTTTCAATAGCGTTCCAGTCCGGGAGATAGTGCTCATTCAGGGCGACATGTACCGGTTTTGCGCCCGATAAAATTATTGCGGATTCGTATGAATCATAGCACGGATCGAGCACAATGACTTCATCACCTTTGTCGGCTAATGCCTGTAAAATGGTAAAAATCGCTTGTGTAGCACCTGCGGTTACCAATAATTCAGTTGCAGGATTCACGGTTCTGCCGTACGATTGTAAAATCAATCTCTGTAAACCATCCAGTAATTGCGGATGACCTGTCATCGGGCAGTATTGATTGCTTTGAGCTTCCAGGACGATTCTGCTGTGGATTTCTGTCAATCGCTCATCAATCGGGAAGTTGGGAAAACCCTGAGATAAATTAATGGCCTTGTGCTCCAACGCCATTTTCGACATCACGCTGAAGATACTTGTTCCTACAGAAGGTAATTTTGACATATTGAAAAATAATTACAAGCACGAATATAGCGATTTTATCGGTCTGTTGATTAGTGGCGGGATGGCAGTTACCTTAATCGGTCGGAAAGCCAGTTTCCAATATCTTCGTATACCGTCTCTTTTTCCGTTTCATTTAAAATTTCATGGCGCATGTTCGGATAGATTTTCACCGTTACATCCTCAAATCCGTCTTTTTTCAGTTGATCAACCGTTTGTAAAACTCCCTTGCTGAAAGCTCCGATCGGGTCATCAACCCCACTTACAAACAGCAGGGGGAACTTACGGATCATCGTTTCCGCCCAATCCCTTTTTGTGGCATCCATATTGACAGAGATCAAGGTGTGAAATCCATTGTTTGTAAACGGAATTCCGCACAATTCATCGGCGAGAAAAGCATCCCGATTCTCTTTGCTGACACTCAGCCAATTGGTGTTTTTATAATTCCCCTCCTGTTTAAAACGGGAATTATTCATCTTCGCAAACACATTATTGATCAACCGGCTGCGGTAGCGTGGAGCAATTGCATTCAAAACGGAAATCAGCACTTTCCCGATCGCGATTCCCTTAATTTTCCCACCCGTTCCTACAATGACAGCACCATCAAAGCGTTGATGTGCTTGTTGCAATAAACAGCGTGTAATAAAAGAACCCATGGAATGCCCCAGCACAAAATGAGGAACATACGGGTATTTTGTTTCCAGGTATGCAGCTAAGTTTTCCGCATCAATGACCACTTGTTCACGGGCATTTCGGGGGATAAAAAATCCGAGATCTTCTTTCCGCTGTGCCGTTTTTCCGTGTCCCAGATGGTCATAGGTCACAACAACAATTCCACGGTTTTTCAGGAAGCGGGCAAACGCAGCATAGCGGCCACTGTGTTCCTGCATTCCGTGTAATACCAGCAATGTCGCTCTGACAGGTTGATCTTCCGGTTCAAATAAGGTATAAAACAGTTTATGTTCGTCTCCGTCTTTCGTTACACTTTGTATAAATCCTGATTTTTCCATTTTCCTGAATTATCGCTGACTAAAAGTAAGAAAAATGTACAGAAATGAACCTCCTCATTCCAATTAAGCACTCTCCCGATCGACTTTTAAGAAAATTTAATCATCACCAGAACAGTTAAAACCAATGAAAGAATGTAATTTAGCACTTATGAGTCACAGAAAAAAACAAAAGAAAGATAAAAATACCAACGGAAAAAAGAAAAACAACCTCAAAGGAAGCCTTACAGTACTGGTTCGTAAGTTGTTTGAGAAAAACGAAGGAAGCGAATTAACACACCGGCAGGTGTGCACATTACTGGACATGCGGGACGGAGCTCTCAGAAAATTAGCATATTCTGTGTTGCAGGAGTTGGTTGAACAAGGATTTTTGCGGGCGGTGAGCCACAGCACATATACGTTGAACAAAACGGCTGCTTTCCTGGAAGGATACCTGGATTTAAACAATCGGGGGGCTGGATTTGTAACCGTGGAAGGACATGAAAAAGACATTTACATCGATCCGAAGTCGGTAGGAAAAGCCATCGGTGGGGATAAAGTAAAAATACGATTGACACGCTTTGGTAAAACCCGGGTAGAAGGAGAAGTTGTTGAGGTTATCGAGCGTGAGCGGACACATTTTGTGGGGACAATACAATTACACGATACGTTTGCGTTTTTAGTTCCGGATAACCAACGGGTAGGAACCGACATCTTTATTCCAAAGGAAAAACTGAACGGTGCCAAAGACGGAGAAAAAGTATTAGTGAAAATCACCGTTTGGCCGGAATCTGCAGCCAGTCCGTATGGAGAAGTTGTAGAGCGATTAGGCCAGCGAACAGCCAATGACACGGAGATGATTTCCATTCTGGTAAACCAGGGGATTGATTATGTATTTCCGCAGGAAGTCATTGCACAGGCGGAAGAAGTCACCATGGACCTGGATGAAGAGGAAATCAAAAATCGACGCGATATGCGGGATGTCCTTACCTTTACCATTGACCCGTTTGATGCCAAAGACTTTGATGACGCCCTGTCGTTTTTACGACTGGAAAACGGTGATCTGGAAATCGGGGTACACATTGCCGATGTAAGTCACTATGTGCGTCCCGGGTCGCCGATGGACAAAGAAGCATTGCACCGGTCCAACTCCGTTTACTTAGTCGACAGAGTTGTGCCGATGTTGCCTGAGCAATTGTCAAATTTTGCGTGTTCACTGCGTCCGAATGAAGATAAATACAGCTTCTCAGTTGTGTTCAAAATGGATGAAAACGGAGCGATTAAAGATGTCTGGTTTGGAAAAACCGTAATTCATTCCGATCGTCGTTTCGCGTACGAAGAAGCACAGGAGATCATCGAAGGAAAAGAAGATGAGTTGAAAGAACAGATTTTGATGCTGGACAAAATCGCAAAAGTTTACCGAAAAAAGCGATTAAAAAAAGGAGCGCTGAACATCGAATCGGAAGAGATGCGTTTCAAGCTGGATGAGAATAAGAACCCGGTTGAGGTGCTGATCAAAACATCGAAAGATGCACACAAACTGATTGAAGAATTTATGTTGCTTGCCAATCGCCACGTTGCTGAATTTATCGGGAAACCTTCAAAAGACCGTGATCCGATTCCGTTTGTATACCGGGTACACGATGAACCGGACCTGGCAAAGATCGAATTGTTCAAGGTGTTCATTGACAAATTCGGGTATGACCTGGAATCAAGTGATCAGAAGACCGTATCCAAAAGTATCAATGCATTGTTAAATGATATACGCTATGAAAATGAATATTCGATTATTCAATCCATGGCGATCCGCTCCATGGCAAAAGCGACGTATGAAATGGAAAACATCGGGCATTACGGATTGGCATTCGAATACTATACCCACTTTACGTCACCCATTCGCCGCTACGCCGATTTGGTTGTTCACCGGATTCTGATGGAAGAACTGACGCATAAAAAACACATCTACGGAAGTGGTCTGGACGATGTTTGTAAGCGCATTTCCCGCAATGAGCGAAAAGCGGCAGAAGCAGAACGGGAATCAACCAAATACTTCCAGACAATTTTTGTGCTGGACAAGATCGGGCAGGAATTTGAAGGAACCGTTTCGGGAATTGCCGAGCAGGGAATGTATGTCCGCATGGATGAAAATCAATGCGAAGGAATGGTACCGATGAACCAGATTCCGGGTGACCGCTATTATTTTGATCCGGAGAAATTCAGAATCATCGGACATAAATACAAGAATGAATTCAATTTTGGTGATCGGGTGAAAGTACGCATCTATGAGGTTTCCCCGAGAAAACGTCAGATTGATCTGGAATTAGTGGAATAAACAGACGCATAACTTTTTTGTTCAGACACCGTGAAACAGTACCGAATCATCGTCATTTTTTCATTACTTGTTTTCAACAACGTAATAGCACAGTTATCCTACACATTCTCACCGGGATTTATTCCGCAGGAATGTGATGAAATTTTGCAGTTGAATGATGCGTTTATGAACAAAGTTCCGGTAGAACGTTTTGCCGATTCAGCAGGACTTACAGACTATCGGTTTGTGTACCGTTCTCCGGCAATGGGATTAGACAATTTGTGGGATTTGTGGGTGCGTTCCGATTCTACGGTTGTATTGATGCTTCGCGGTACGACCGGGGATCCGAAATCACTGCTGGCCGATTTCTATTGTGCCATGATGCCCGCAACAGGAACAGTAAAATTGTCAGAAACACAATCCTTTCAGTATAAGATAGCAGAACATGAGCAGGCAGCCGTACACGCCGGTTTTTTAGCCGGATTTGCTTACATTGCCAACGACGCGCAACAGAAAATCGATTCTTTGTACAAGGCCGGATACCACAACTACCTGGTCGGAGGACACAGCCAGGGAGGTTCGTTGGTCTATTATGTAAGTGCCTGGTTATACTATCTGAAAAAAGATGGTGTCTACCCGGACATGCAGGTAAAAGCATATGCAACAGCTCCTCCGAAAATGGGAAATATGTATTTTGTATACAATTACGACCACATCATGCGCTCGGAATGGGCATTCAGCGTGACAAACTCCAAAGATCCTGTGCCCGAAATGCCGTTTACCACGCAACAGCTCGCACCGGATATGAATGAACCGAACCCGTTGGTGGATGCCAGACAAGGGTTGAAAAAACAACCGTTGATCAAACGTATGTTTTTGTCTTCCGCATACAATAAAATGAATAAAAAAGCCATCAAATCGGCAAAAAGTTACCAGAAATACTTAGGGAGATATGTTGGTAAATTTATCAACGGAATGGTACCCGGATTGCAACTACCGGATCCGGTAAACAGTGCATACTTTCTCCGTCCCGGAGTGCCGATTTCGTTCGTTCCGGAACAAAATTATTTTGACTTTTACAAAGACAATAAATCACCCTATTATCATCATGGAATAGAGCCGTACCGTTTTTTGCTGCGCCAGCAATATGAAGGGCTGATGCCGATTGGAGAATAAATGATTGAGATAATTACATCCTCCTCCTTAATCGCCCTTTGGAGAGGCAAGGGGAGGATAAACCAATCATACCAGTAAAAATGAAAATTTTACAATCTCCGATAGAAAAATAAATAAAAGAAGGGGTTTGCTCAATTACCTGAAATAATAAGGATGAATGAATTAGTTTCATCTTATGAGACAGGTTGTACTGATCGTTATGTTGTATATTTCTTCTGTAGGTCTCTCACAGAAACCGGATCGGTTTATTTACAATTCTCAACAATATTCAGGCAAATTGACTACGATTAATCAACCATGGCCAGTTGTGTGTGGAGCATCATTTCCGGGAGGGGAAAATGCTTTTGCAAACTACTTCAAAGAAAATGTTGTCTATCCGGATGAGTTAATGGAATATGGAGTATCAGGAAAAATAATCATTCAATTTTCAATAGAGCCGGATGGTTCAATATCAAATGTGTTTGTGAGAAGGGGTATGTCGGGATGTCCGGAATGTGATAAAGAAGCGGTCCGATTACTTGAGAATATGCCCAAATGGACTCCGGCAGTTACCATTAAAAATCAAACAGTAAAGACTACCTATCAAATTCCGGTCTTTTTTCGGAATCATTAAAAACGGAATTTCGTAGTTACTTCACCGAATACCTCACTACCAGGTTATCCACCACCGTAAACAATGCTCCGTTGTGGTAACGGACAATCTTGCTACCGTCCCATTGCTGTTTACTGTACAATTCCCCGTTGGATTTCCACAGATATACTTTGTTTTCCAGTGCATCAATTACGGCGATAATCGTATTTCCGTTACTTGTGGAGAAGACCTGTACATCGGAGACATCCGAAAACGGCAGTTTTAGTGTCGCCCACTGGATTCCTCCGGAATTGAATAATTTCAACTGCTGCTGATCTTTTACAACAATTCCTTTGTCCGCATTGATTGTAGGTAGAAGTTTCGCATTGACAAATTTCTCATAGCGTGTAATTCCTCCGCGTTGATCATAGGAAACCAGCTGATTATTTACCACACCAAATAATTTTACTTCGTTTGGAAGTTTGATGATTGTGGTCATTTCTCTTGCATCAAAAATACGCAGCGATCGGCGGTTGTCGGCCTGGATCATTTCAAAACGTCCGTTTCCGTAAAGACCGATAAATGGTTTTCCGGCACTTACCCAGACAACAGGTTGTTGCCCGATCTCTGAAAGTTGATTTCTCACGATTGCCAGTTCCCTCCCCTGGTTGTCATATTGCAATAATTTTCCGTCGGTTCCCGCTATAGCGAAAAAGCCATTTCCTTTCCAGCGATAAAACAACGGTGTCTGCACATTTGTCTGGTCATCCAATTCAATCGGGAAACCACCCGGTTCATTCCCGTTGATGTCAAATACGTGTACCTTTTTCCCGGAAGAAACCAACAGCTGGTATTTCTCATTGGCAAAAATATCAATGATTGCAGCATCTCCGACAATTGCTCCGTCCAGTGTTTGTTCCCATTTCTTTTTATCGTTTTCAAAAAACAGCACTTTGTTATCGTTGGTGGTGACAAAAAATGCGTTTTCATCAATAATGTGGATGTCCTTGATATTTCCTGCTACGAATGAAGTTGCTGAACCGGTTGTTGCCTGGTTGGTTGGTTCAATTGATCCCGCCTTTCCTCCGACAACGGTGGTCAGTAAGTTGGTATCATAAACAGAAACGGATTGCTTGACAGTACCTGAAACCGTCCGTTGATTTACTTTCTGCGGAAGCTGTCCGTAAATTTCGTTGGCACGATCGGAGCGTTGCGCCAATGTATTTCCGAGTTTGTAATCACCGACAATGGTCTCACAAACAGCCCGGTTTCCTGAAATAACAACAAAGTCATCTACCTGATAACAATAAAATCTCCTGGTTGCTTTCATGAGTTGTGTTAACGGCTCTCCTTCAAAATATTCACTTTCGGTATCTGTGGATTCTTTTTTATAGAAATCATAAAGCACCTGGATGGGTTCCTGCCCTTCAATATAATCTGTAATAATTGCTTCCTGCCCGTTAACAGTAACGCGAACCAATCCATACTTTAACCAGGTATTCATCGGGCTTTTTTTCAATTCGGGGTCGATGAACCGCAGGTAATCTGTCTCATAAAATTCATAGGAAGTAACAGTCGCCGGAATAACAGCTGAAAAAACAACCTTGTCATTTACTTTTGAACCGAAGACCGCCTGTTTAACAGCGGTTTTGTATTCAATAATCCCATTTTCCTTGATGTAAATATCTGTAACAGATGGTTGTTGCTGTTTATTGCTGAATTGAAGGATAGACGCATCACTGTTTTTATCATAGTGAAGTCCCTGCCACGGATGTTTATTCAACTCAATGGATTCAGTGGAAAAATAGATGGCATGTTTTGAGAAAAGGCCATTGAGTTTACCGAACGAAAGGGATTGATCGTTGATACGAATACCGGATTGATTGCTGAAAACAGTCAGAATAGTTTTTTCGTCCAATGTTTCTTTCGTGGTAATCAGTACCTGCCCTCGTTTTTTTGAAATATACAGATCATCAATTGCGTCCGGATTCAGTTGTTCGAGGAATGCAATCATTTCGGTGTGTTGAATCCCGAATTGCTCTGAAAGCAATTGCAGATTCGCCGGGTTGAGTACAATCAGCACTTCTCCGTCTTCCTGTCCGAACAAATATTCCGGGTTAAACTGTTTTCCCTGGTTCACACGGTCGTATGTAGCATAGCCCAGCCACAACAGGCTTATGAGTGTCAATAATCCCAGAAAAACGCGTCCAAACATGTCCTCAAAGTTATCGGAATTTAGCCTCCGCATGGATTCCTTTTCCCAAAGAAATCAACAGGTGATTGTTAGAGGGCTGCAATTATTCAAATAAATTCAACTGCGTGGGAGCAAGGAGTGTAAAACTCATTCGGTGAAAAGGAGTAACGCCATATTGTTCAATCCCGCTGCGGTGTGCTTTGGTCGGATAACCTTTGTTTTGATCCCAGCCGTAGACTGGAAACTGCTCGTGTAATGCATTCATCAGGTCGTCGCGGTATGTTTTTGCAAGGACAGAAGCTGCGGCAATGTTCATGAATCTTCCGTCTCCTTTGATCATGCACAGGTGAGGGATTCCGGGGTAGGGGATAAACCGGTTTCCGTCGATGAGCAGCTGTTCCGGCCTGACATCCAGTTGATCGACTGCTTGGTGCATGGCTTTGAAGCTTGCTTTGAGAATATTGATTTCGTCTATTTCTGTATTGTCAATGATTCCGACAGCCCAGGCAATTGCTTGTTCTTCGATAATGGGACGTAAGGCATACCGTTGTTTATCTGTCATTTTCTTGGAGTCATTCAGCAGGGCATGTGAAAAATCTTCCGGTAAAATCACAGCTGCTGCAACAACCGGACCGGCCAAACAACCCCTTCCGGCCTCATCACATCCTGCTTCGATAATTCCTTTTGTATGACAAACTTGTAACGACATTTTCAGGCAAATTTTTATGCTAATATAATTTATTGTTGTATATTGGTACAACTTTTGGATGTATAAAAGCGTCTTAAAAATAAAATACATAGAAAATGAAAACAATCGTTTCAACTCTCTTCATCGTTTTTGCTTTCCATTTTGCTTTCGGACAAAATACGGCATTCGTTAAAGCTCCTTCCGATTTGACTTCCATCAAGGAAACAGGAAAAGGGTATATCACGTTACCGGAACGGCTAACAAAAGAAGAAGTTCAGAGTAAGGCAAAGTATTATACACTTTATTTTACGGTTGACTTTGATGAAAAGAGCAAAGTAGCAACCATTAATATGGTGGATAACAATGAACGCTCACGCGCTATTATTGTACGTTTTCTTGCAGGATGTGAAGTTCAAAACGTTACCGTCGGAAGCGAAACAATTAACCGCGACCTGGTGTTTGAAAAATACTTGAAGTAATTAATTACACATACGAATTGTGATGGAGGAGCTTGTTAAAAGCTCCTTTTTTATTTTCCGCTAAAACGCCCCGATTAATTTCCCGGTACATTCTATACAATAAAATCCAACCGGACAGATGAAATAAAGAGTAACGCAGCACTCAAAAACAAATGTAGCGTAAGAAATTTCTTTTGGAGAGATTGGGGAGTGTTTAATAAGATGATCATAAAATGAAAAAGGAGGGCAACCGCCCTCCTTTCCTAAATCAATCAATTATTGATTAATATCTGTAGTGTTCAGCCTTGTACGGACCTTCCACGTTCACACCGATGTAATTTGCCTGATCTTCTGTCAATGTTTCCAATTCAACACCGATCTTAGCAAGGTGCAGTTTCGCAACTTTTTCATCCAGGTGCTTCGGCAACATGTATACATCATTTCCGTATGCAGCTGCGTTTGTCCACAACTCTAATTGCGCCAATGTCTGGTTCGTAAATGAGTTAGACATTACGAAAGAAGGGTGTCCTGTCGCACATCCTAAGTTTACCAAACGACCTTCAGCCAGGATGATTACCTCTTTTCCGTTTACGTTGTAGATATCCACTTGCGGTTTCACTTCCACTTTTGTAGATCCGTATGTTTTGTTCAACCATGCCATATCGATTTCATTGTCGAAGTGTCCGATATTACAAACGATTGTCTTGTCTTTCATTTTTTCAAAATGACGTCCGACAACGATGTCTTTGTTTCCTGTTGTTGTTACAACGATATCTACATTGTGAACAACAGAATCCAGTTTTCTCACTTCAAATCCGTCCATTGCAGCCTGTAACGCACAGATCGGGTCGATTTCCGTAACGATTACACGAGCTCCGGCTCCTTTCAAAGAAGCAGCAGAACCTTTACCAACGTCACCGTATCCGCAAACAACCGCTACTTTTCCTGCCAACATCACATCTGTTGCACGACGGATAGAGTCAACCAATGATTCTTTACATCCGTACTTGTTATCAAATTTAGACTTGGTAACAGAGTCATTTACGTTAATTGCAGGCATTACCAATGTTCCGTTTTTCACACGCTCATACAAACGGTGAACACCTGTTGTTGTTTCTTCAGAAAGACCTTTGATGTCTTTTGTCAATTCAGGGAAACGGTCAAACACCATGTTTGTCAAATCTCCTCCGTCATCCAGAATCATGTTCAATGGTTTTCCGTCTTCAAATGCAAACAATGTCTGCTCAATACACCAGTCGAACTCTTGCTCGTTCATTCCTTTCCATGCGAAAACAGGAATTCCCGCAGCAGCGATTGCAGCAGCAGCATGATCTTGTGTTGAGAAAATGTTACAAGAAGACCAGGTTACTTCCGCGCCCAATTCCACCAATGTTTCAATTAATACAGCAGTTTGAATGGTCATGTGCAAACATCCTGCAATACGTGCTCCGGCCAATGGCTTGGATGCACCGTACTCTGCTCTCAGTGACATTAATCCGGGCATTTCCGCCTCTGCCAGTTTGATTTCTTTTCTTCCCCATTCAGCCAGGCTGATGTCTTTTACCTTGTAAGCCAATTTTTCTGTTGTATTACTCATATTCAATTTCTTTATTTCAAATTTTTCTGATGCAAAGTTACAAAGTTCCTTTGGTTTAAAAAAATTGTTTTACGATATCTGTTCTGTATCTTTGAAATGCAAAAAAGAAATACATGACAAAGACAATAACGATGCTTATCTGGTGCGTCGGATATTTGACCACAATTTATTCCCAACAAATAGATGGAGGAAACGGACATGCACTTATTCTTGACAAAAACGGACACGTATGGGCAATCGGAAGAAATAATTACGGACAGCTTGGTGACAGTACACGAATCAATTCGTCTACACCGAAAAAAGTAAAGGATCTTTCCGATATTCAAGCGATCTCAAGAGGGTATGATCACAGTATCGCAATTGATAAAAAAGGAGATATGTACTTGTGGGGACGGAATAATTACGGGCAAATCGGAGAGCACTTACTGAGCGACCAGCTTCAACCCTATAAATTACCCAATCATACAAATTTTATAGCAGCAGAAGGAGGATACTGGCATACAGTAGCTTTGAAAAAAGATGGAAGTGTCTGGTCATGGGGACATAATTTTTATGGGGAATTGGGTACCGGAAACAGAGAACACACGGAATACCCGGTCCGTGTATTGCAAAAAGAAGAATCACGGATTTCAGAATTGCAATCTGTGATTAAAATTGCTGCTGTTGGTTGTCATACACTGGCACTGAAACGAGATGGTTCTGTTTGGGGGTGGGGGACCAATACGTTTGGTGAAATCGGTGACGGAACAGAAAAAAACCAACCCTATGCGCAACGAATCAACGGGCTACCCGGAATGCAAGAAATTGCTGTTGGCTGGCACCATTCTGTCGGCTTGGACAGTAACGGAGTTGTTTGGATCTGGGGATCGGATCCTGCATTTCAATATGGCGAAAGAACGGAAAAACAGTATCAAACTCCCGTGAAGCTGGAGAGGTATCCGAAATTCAAAAAAATAGCGTGCGGGAGCTGGCACTCTCTGGCCATTGATGAAAACAATGAAGTCTGGGGATGGGGTAAAAATCACTACGGGATGCTGGGACTGAACGACACCATCAGCCGGTCATTACCTGTAAAAATCCCATCATTGAAGAATATTGTTGATATAGGTGGAGGATGCTTTCAATCCATTGCTGTGGACCTTTCCGGGAAAATATTTACGTTTGGTGACAACCCTTCCGGTCAGTTAGGTATAGGAAACAATGAACGATGCTATGCTCCCGAACTGATGAACGTCGATATGAACGGAACGCTGACAGAACTAAAACAAAAAAAAACCAAAGTTGATGTTGAAAAGACGATTAAATATACACTTTTCGCATTGAGTGTGCTGCTTAACGGTCTGTTTATTTTCTTGCTGATAAAAAAGAAGCGCCGTATGATCAACGGCTGATTTCCAGGAAAAATTCCATCATGGAGTCATAGCGGTAATCCGCCACAATTAATTTCGGCTCCGGATGGTGGGTTTTTTCGGGGATGCAGACTACACTCATTTTTGCAGCTTTCCCGGCGATAATACCATTCAACGAATCTTCGATCACCAGGCATTTTACCGGATGCACACCCAGCTTATCCGCCACCGTCAGGTAAACGGCGGGATGGGGTTTCCCATAGTGCTCATGCTCAGCGGAATGTACGAAGTGAAATGCATCTTCCAGATTCAATGTCTGTAGAACTGCCGCCATCAGAATGGAATAGGAAGAAGTTCCCAGTCCGATGCGTTTTTCGGAATGCTTTAAAAAATTCAATGTTTCGACTACACCTGTCAGCGGTTTCCCGTTTTCCTCGATTAACGTAATCATCCGTTGAATAATGCGATTTTCCACTTCTTTTTGCGTTGCTCCCCCCCATCCGACGTGATTGTACCAGTATGCGACAACTTCATCGATCCGCATGCCGGATGTTTTTTGGAAATCCTGTTTGACCAGATTGCAACCAACTTCCCGGAACGTTTCTTCCATGGCAATTTTCCACAAAGGTTCAGAATCAATGAGAACACCATCCATATCAAAGATCACAGCATCGTATTTTTCCAGGGAAACCATCTATTTTTTGGCACAAAAATAGGCATTATCAACCAGATCGTATGTTAAGGAACGACAAACAAATGTTGGCATTATTTTTAGATTGTATATTTGTTACCAATTAAAACGATAAATTAAAGATCATGAGAATCATTTTTACATTTCTAATCGCGGTTGTGCTGCATTTTTCAGGAAGTGCGTCCGAGTTGTATATTCGTGTGAATGCCAGTGGAGAATACTTTGCTTCGGTTTCCACTCAGACACATTACAATGCAAATAATATCTTCAAATTCTCTGACCTTCCGGGAGGAATTGCGACCATACAGGTGTTTAACAGGATGACAAATGCGATCCTGTACAATGGGAGTTTATCGTTGAAAAATAATGAGCGGATTGTTGCTCAGATTGATGGATTCGGGCAATTGACAATTATCCAGCGGGTACAAATTCAGGAACTGAACTGGTATACCACTATTGCAAATACAGATGGATATCCGAATAACCCATACCCCAACCCGACGAATCCATATCCGGGCAATCAGGCAGGAAATGCGGAGGTTTTTCAAAAATTCATGACCTCCCTGAAAAATGAATCGATTGACGGGAACAAATTGACAATGGCAAAAAGTTTTGTAAAATCGAATTCACTGTCAGCAGATCAGATTGCACAGATCAGCAGACAACTTTCATTTGACAGCAACCGGCTTGAATTTGCAAAATATGCATACGATTATTGTTTTGACAAATCCAATTATTTTTTGCTGAAAGATACGTTCTCATTCAGTTCCAACTACAATAACCTGTTGAAATACATTGAATCGAAATAAAATCAGAAGGCAGAATCAAAAACAAATGAAAAATAAATGCCCTTCGGATACATTCTAAAGGGCATTTTTAATTGTTTCTTCAATGATAAGCCGGTGGTCAAATGCCAATGGGGGCAAGTCGTCTAGTGGAAACCAATGAACAGATTTGGCATCATCCCGTGCTTTTGCTACTGTTGTTTCATCTACCGTTCCGCTGAAAACGATTGACACCGTATGTCCCCTCGGATCACGTCCCGGTTGACCGTATGCCTTTACCTGCCGGAGAGATGGAATGTGAACAGACGTTTCTTCCAGGAGTTCCCGTTTGGCGGCATCTTCCAGGTCTTCTCCCGGATCGACAAAACCTCCGGGCAATGCCCAGCAATTCTTAAATGGTTCTTTCAGGCGCTCAATGAGCAAGATTTCCCGGGTTCCGTTGACCGTTCGAAAAAGCAGTACATCGACGGTAACAAAAATAGACGGAAGAAAATTCATTGTTTATGCAAAGTGCTGCTGTAATTTGTTGGACATGTAGTTGAACAGGTTCGTCAACGGTTTTTCAACCATCATTTTTAAGAACATGTTAACCTCTCCGTCAAACGCAATGAAACCGTTTGATTGTTCGCCGATCTGATCAATGTGAATCGTCAGATTAAAAGGAAACGGAGATTTCTCTCCGGATTTCAAAAATAATTTATTGGGTTCTTCACCACCGTTCTGCACAAGCGTAATGGTAACGCCACCCTGTACTTTAAAGGAGCACTCAGATTCTGTTGCCTTAAAATCGGAAATATTATCCTTCGGCAACAGGTGCACCAGGTTGTTGGAATCTTTCAGGAAGTTATAAATGATCGATGGTGTCGCATTTACGTCCACCTTTGTACTTTCTATTTTCATACTATTGCATCCATTGAGAAGGATTGATTTTCCACTCCTTCAGTGATTCGACATCATCCTTTGAGATATAGGTATCGTGCAGTGCCTTTTCAAGCAACACGTCATAATTCGTCAGTGTAACAAACGGGCATTTTGCTTCTTTAAAGTTGTTTTCAGCCACCTCAAACCCGTATGTAAAAATCGCAACCAGTCCTTTCACATCCAGTTTCGCTTCACGTAACGCCTCAACAGCTTTTAAACTGCTTCCTCCGGTGGAAATCAGGTCTTCAATCACAATTACTTTTTGTCCTTCTTCAAAGTGCCCTTCAATCTGATTTCCCATTCCATGCCCTTTCGGAGAACTCCGGACATAGATAAACGGCAATCCGAGTTCTTCGGCAACCAGGGCACCCTGTGCAATACCTCCTGTAGCCACTCCGGCAATCACATCCGGCTTTCCGAAATGATCCAGGATTAAATCACTGTAATTTTGGCGGATAAATGTGCGGATATTTGGATAAGAGAGTGTTACTCGGTTGTCACAATAGATGGGAGACTTCCACCCGGAAGCCCACGTAAAAGGATTTTTCGGCTGCAGCTTTACAGCTTTGATTTGTAACAAAAATTCTGCTACTTTTACAGCCCTATCGTTATTCAAAATCATAGCGACAAATGTACAAAGTTTTTGTTGAAAATAGACCGATAATTATTTGCGAAAAAAACACCTTCGCATTTGACAGCAAACTATTGTTTTCCGAGAGCATTCACTCCATTGAAAAAGATGTATTTCCTCTTTTTGAAAAAAACTCTCCCAAGACCCCGATTGTTTTACTGACCACGTCTCCGGAAACAGAATTTAAACGCTTGTTTGCAAAATATGCCATGATCTATGCAGCCGGCGGTATTGTCAGAAAAGGAGAAGAGTTTTTGTTTATTAAACGCTTTGGAAAGTGGGACATTCCGAAGGGAAAGTTAACGAAGACAGAAGACCCGCAAACGGGAGCTATTCGGGAAATAGAGGAAGAATGCGGAATTTCCGGTCCTGTGATAGAACAATTTATTTGTGAAACTTACCACACGTATCGGGATAACCACAAAGGAAAAAACAAATTAACCCTGAAAAAAACATCCTGGTACGGAATGACTTATTCTGGTGATGAGGTGTTAATTCCACAGGAAGAAGAAGGAATTACCAAGGTGAAATGGTTTAAAAAGTCCAAACTGGATAAAATCCGTTCCAACACCTATGAATCGATCCTGGAAGTGATGGACAGTTACTTTGGAACAACAGAAGATATTTTACCGAAAAAGAGATAATTAGATAGCGCAGCTGTAAATATAAGTCCTAAATTTGCAACGGAAAAAGTTAGAAACACATGTTGTTACCAGGCTCTAAGGGGTGGATAAACAAGTACTTTTCTTTGATTGAAGAGGGAGAAGTATCTTTGAACTATGCGCACATGAATGGAATTACTGCTCAGCATCATTTGCACTTGTTGAGCGGGAAAACAGGAATTGTTTTCGGATATGCCTCCCGGTTTTTGTTTTTTAACAAGGAGGACAGTTCAAGATGGACAGATGATGAAAAACTGAAGTTTTTGTTGTTTGAAACATTGTTGTTGGTCTATATTCAAAAAAACGGAACCCCACCAACCCTAAAAGCGGATTTTATCGATTCATTGTATACCTATTATTCAAAATACAACAGCAAAAGCATTCAAAGCTGGCTTTTGTTCTGGGTAAAAGAAGATAAGATTACACGGCTGGAAAATATTTTTTCAAAACGCATTGATGTCTCAAAGGGAATTTTTGACAACCGCTGGTGGTTTAAAACCATGAGCAATGTGTTTGTCTACCTGGATGTCATTTTGTTTGACCGCTTTTTGAATGATGACGATCACGAAGCATTACGAAGTTACTCAGAATACGCATACAATTCACTGATCGCTATTTTGCTGGCAGCCGGTTCGGATGGTTTGGTCGATGAAAAAGAACAATCCATGTTCAACGTATTCCTTTCTTCTGCTAACCTGGAAGGAGAATACAAAGAAAATGCGTTGTACCACCTCAAGCATGGTGCAGGATATGCTTCCTTTACGGATCTACCGAAAAATGACAAACTGTTCTGCCGGTTTTTACTCGATTTATCGCTGCTGACCATCTTTGGAAATCATGAGGTTGAAGAAACGGAAATGGAGTTTATCAATGGCTTGTCGCGGGAACTGGAATTGGAAGATTATGACATGGAGGAATCCATGGCAATCATTGAACATTTCCTGCTGTACAGCGATATAAAAAACAGTTTTCTCAGCAATAAAAATGTATATGAGAAAGTGTACGGAAGCCTTTCCTCCCGGTGGACAAAGGTGATTCTCAGAAATAAAGATAAACTGGCGGTAGAACTTTCTCAAAGCAAAGAACTTGTTGGCCTGATCAAAAAATCTGCTACGCAGGAACTGACTTCCGAAGAAAAGGAAAAAGTTAAAATGCAATTTATGGACATTGTAAAATCCATGCCTGCCCTCGCGATCTTTATGCTTCCCGGAGGAGCGATTTTGTTGCCGTTGATCTTGAAAGTACTTCCCACATTGATTCCTTCTGCATTCCGGGATAATGAAGTAGATAAATAAGGGAGGTATTCCGGATGAGGGGGGTAAAATATCGGAAATGAAGAATGAATCACACATTGCAGTAGCCACAATTGTTGGCTTACCGGACACATTGATCCGATCTGAACAGGTTGATTTATTTGCTGAGCTGAGTGCTTATCTCAATGAGCTTGTCCTTTCCGATTTTAATCAACTGGTTTCTATTTTGTACCGCATGGATGTTTCGGAATCAAAAGTAAGGGCCGCCCTTGCAGATGCATCCGGAACGGTTTCTGCCGGAGAAATCATCGCTCGCTTATTGATTGAGCGGGAACAGGAGAAGATGGAGTGGAGAAGAAAATTCAGAGACGGGGAGTTGTAGGCGAAAAAGTATTTTTTAAACGGAATTCAGTTATTCATCTCAGGCAACAATTGTTATACAGATGATTCCAATTATGTAAATAATGAAGGCAAACCAGGAATCGATTCCCATACCCAGTATTCGTTTTTTGGGTTTTAAAAGTATCCCGATTAAGTAGATACAGGTTAAAATAATTGATAATGCTGTCAGGTAGATATCCGAATGCCCTGCGTCCGGGAGTAAGGTGTTGTGATTGATAATGGAAGCGATAAGGAATAATACCGGAAGGAATGCATTTCCTCCAAATATATCGCTTATAATGGGTTGGTAGCTTTTCTGTTTGATAAAAGCCAGGCCTCCGGATATTTCAGGTAAACTTGTGACAAATGCCAATATGGTTGCACCAAAAATAACACCGTCTATATGATAGTGATTGGCCAGCGCATCACTTGTGACTCCAAGCAAGTAACCAAAAATGAGGATACATGTACTCAAAACAGCGAGTAAAATCAGCGCTTTTGTCGGTGTAAGTTGAATGCCAATTACTTTTTCGTTGATCTCTGTTGCGGGAGGAGTACCGATTGTCTTTTTTCCTTTATGAAGTAAGTACAAGCTAAGCAGCCAAAAGATAAAAATAAAGATTTCAGCAACTGGAAAATCAGGACTGATTTTGGTTTTGTTGAACTGTGTGCCCATAATAACGAAAGCCAAAATCGAAACTAAAAAAACGCCTTGTAAAATAGAAACGGGATGTCCGACCAGCGTGGAAAACGGTCGCTGTTCATTTTTTCCGGAAGCAAAATCAAACAGGCTCAGTAAGATTGTTTGCAATGCAATACCACCTAAAATATTTCCGATCGCCAGAGAGGTATCCTGCTGTAAAACACCCTGCACAACAATTGCAAGTTCAGGAAGATTTGTAGCAATAGACAAAATGATTGTACCACCAAAAGCTGCACCTAACTTAAATCTGTCATCAACATAATCAACAATGTCTGAAAGCTTGTTTGAGCAATACCAAATGATGATACCTGACACGCAAAATAAGGATATATTTAGCAGTAAACTATCCATAAACGGGAAATTAAAAACAAATCAAAAATAACAATTGTTTGGTTCACAAACCATCAAGCAGAGAATAAGTTTGCGAATATCTCCCATTGCAGAGTCGTAAATGTAACCAACAAGACGTATGATTATACGTTGCGTTTTTTTTGCGGATGACGCCGCCAGATTGGTGAAAAGTAGTAAATAAATTACTTCTGAAAAAGATAGGTATGAAAAGAACAGAACAGGATGTCAGGTACCTGCACACCCTGTTGCTTTCCTGGTTTAAAAATCCCACCCGAATCGTTCGTGTAATGCAGCATGTACATATTCCACAACGGATTCGTTGTCAATTTTATCAATTACATCTCCGATGAATGCCGTGACCATTAATGCCTTGGCTGATTTTTCAGAAATTCCGCGTGCACGCAGGTAATAAACAGCATCTTCGTCCAACTGTCCGGTTGTTGAGCCGTGCGAACATTTCACATCGTCTGCATAAATTTCCAGTTCCGGTTTCGAATTGACCGAAGCAGTATCGGACAACAATACATTTCCGTTGGATTGGTATGCGTTGATTTTTTGCGCATCTTTCCGAACAAAAACTTTTCCGTTGAATACCGCTGTTGCGCTTTCATCAACGACACCTTTGTACAGTTCGTTGGATTCACAATTCGGCTTCAAATGGTCAACCGTTGTGTGGTTATCTACGTGCTGATTTCCTTTCAGAACATACGTTCCGTTGAGGTGTGTTTCCACATTTTCCCCTTCCACGTCGATGAACAGGTCATTGCGAACCAATCCTCCGTTCAGTGTAATGGTATTGATCTTGAAATTGGAATGTGCAGCTTGTTTGACGTGCTCCGTTGAGATATGGAAGTTTCCTTCCGTTTCATTTTGTAATTTATCAAACGACAGGGTTGCATTTTCTTCTACGAAAATTTCCGTCACGTTGTTTGAAAACGATTCAGTTGCATTCCCGGCCAGGAACACCTGTACGATTTCAGCTTCTGAAAAACGTTCACTTACGATCACATTTCGTGTTGTGGCAATAGTATGCTCTCCCGTTAAAACGTGAACGATCTGAATTGGTTTTTCAACGATGGTCTTTGCCTTCAGATGCACGTATGCTCCATCTGTTGCATGAAGCGTATTCAATGCAGGAAAAACAGCAGTATCTACGCGTACATTTTTTCCCAATAATTCAGTTGCTTCAGTTGCTGATGATAATGCGGTGATCGTTACTCCTTCAGGGCTCTCTGATGAAGACAACTCCTGGTTGTAGAATCCATTGACGAAAACAATGGTATAGGCATCTGCAACAGGAAGGTGCAAGGTTCCGATGATTCCTTCCTTTGCGGTGAATGATTTAGTGGCAATTTTAGCAACGCGTGTGTACTTCCAGCGCTCGTTTCTTGTTGTCGGGAAATCAAGTGTGGAAAGCGTATTTTCCGCTGTTTTCAATATGTTTTCACGAAACGGGAGACGTGTTTTTGGCAACCCCTCTCTGAATTTCGCGATTTTGCTTTCTTGAATAACTTCAGTCATTGTGTATTTCTTTTTGGAAAACCGTTCTTAAACCGTTTCTCCCAATTCAGCTTTAATCCAGTCGTACCCTTTTTCCTCCAACTCCAACGCCAATTCTTTCGGCCCGGATTTTACAATTTTTCCATTGTAAAGTACGTGCACAAAATCAGGAACGATGTAATCCAGCAAGCGCTGATAATGTGTAATGACAATCGTTGCATTCTGATCACTTTTCAAGGCATTCACACCCCCCGCAACAATCCGCAGTGCATCAATGTCCAACCCGGAATCTGTTTCATCCAGAATGGCCAGTTTCGGTTCCAGCATGGCCATTTGGAAAATTTCATTTCGTTTCTTTTCTCCTCCGGAAAATCCTTCATTCACGGAACGGTTCGCCAGTTTAGAGTCCAGTTCCACCAACTTTGATTTTTCTTTTACCATTGCCATGAAATCCTTTGCAGAAACAGCTTCTTCTCCTCTGTATTCGCGAATTTCATTCAACGCTGTGCGCAGGAAATTGATATTGGAAACACCCGGAATTTCTACCGGATACTGAAACGCTAAAAACAACCCTTCACGTGCACGATCCTCCGTACTCAATTCCAATAAATCTGTACCGTTAAAATCAACGGATCCTGCTGTAATTTCATATTCTTCACGTCCTGCCAGAACAGATGCCAACGTAGATTTCCCGGCACCGTTTGGCCCCATAATCGCATGTACTTCTCCCGCTTTTACTTCCAGGTTCAATCCTTTTAATATCTCTTTGCCATCAATAGAGGCGTGTAAGTTTTCTATTTTAATCATATGTTGCAAATTACAAATTGCAGATTCGTTGATGCCTGCAACCTGAGTTTATTTCTTATTTTTCCTTCAAAATTAATTACCCAACCGAGTTTTCCAGGCTGATAGCCAACAACTTCTGTGCTTCCACAGCAAATTCCATCGGCAATTGATTCAATACATCTTTGCAATACCCATTCACGATCAGGCTGATTGCCTTTTCTTCTGAAATACCACGTTGCAAACAATAGAAAATCTGGTCTTCACCGATTTTTGACGTCGTTGCTTCATGCTCAATTTTCGCGGTACTGTTTTTACATTCAATGTACGGAAAAGTGTGCGCGCCGCATTCATCTGTCATCAGCAGTGAATCACACTGAGAAAAATTGCGGGCGTTTTCCGCTCCTTTGTGAATCTGAACTAGTCCGCGGTAAGAGTTTTGTGATTTTCCTGCAGAGATTCCTTTCGAAATGATGGTACTTTTCGTGTTTTTCCCCAGGTGAATCATTTTTGTACCTGTATCTGCCTGTTGGAAATTATTGGTAACGGCAACGGAATAAAATTCACCTACCGAATGGTCTCCTTTCAGAATACAAGACGGATACTTCCAGGTAACTGCTGATCCGGTTTCAACCTGTGTCCAGGAAATTTTGGAATTGCGTTCGCACATTCCGCGTTTCGTTACGAAGTTAAAGACACCTCCTTTCCCTTCTTTGTCTCCCGGATACCAGTTTTGAACTGTTGAATACTTGATTTCTGCATTTTCGAGTGCAATCAGCTCAACAACTGCTGCGTGTAGCTGATTTTCATCCCGCTGCGGAGCAGTACAACCTTCCAGGTAAGAAACATAAGAACCTTCGTCTGCAACAACCAATGTGCGCTCAAACTGTCCGGTCCCTCCTTCATTGATCCGGAAATAAGTAGACAATTCCATCGGGCATCTTACTCCCTTTGGAATATAACAAAATGAACCGTCAGTGAATACAGCTGAGTTTAATGCCGCGTAGAAATTGTCTGTTGTCGGAACAACTGTCCCCATATATTTTTTCACCAAATCCGGGTATTCCTGAACGGCATCGGAGAATGAACAGAAAATGATTCCCAGTTCTTTTAGCTTTTCTTTGAATGAAGTAGCAACAGAAACAGAGTCCATAACGAAATCAACGGCTACGCCTGTAAGACGCTTTTGTTCTTCCATTGAAATCCCCAGTTTTTTCATGGTTTCTTTCAATTCCGGATCCACGTCATCCCACGACTCGTATTTTTTTGTTTGTTTCGGCGCCGCATAATAGGTAATTGCCTGAAAGTCGGGTTTTTCATACCTTACATGCGCCCACTCAGGCTCAGTCATCCCCTGCCAGATTTTGAACGCATTCAAACGGTATTCCAATAACCATTCAGGTTCATTTTTTTTCGAAGAAATCAACCGGATGATGTCTTCATTTAACCCTTTTGGCGCCTTATCTGACTCTATATCTGTTGTAAAACCAAATTTATATTCCTGGTTCTTCAGATCTTCAGCTAATTCATTTTCTGTATATCCCATACTACATTTATCAGTGAAGCACGTTTGCTTCTTTTTCAACTCTTAGAGAGAAAACGACTCTCCACAACCGCACGTACGTTCTGCATTCGGGTTTGAAAAAATAAACCCCTTACCGTTCAAACCACCTGAAAAATCAAGTGTAGTTCCAACGAGGTAGAGAAAACTTTTTTTATCCACAACAACCTTGATTCCGTTGTCCTCAAAACTTTTATCGTTTTCTGTTTCCTGATTGTCAAACGTTAATTGATAGCGCAAACCGGAGCATCCGCCACCTTCTACGCCGACACGGATGAAATACCCATCCTTTCCGTCTTCGCTCATCAAACGAATCGCTTGATTTTTAGCGTTTTCTGTAACCGTAATCATAACCCCTCTAATATCTAATTATTTAGATTAAATATAAATAACCGTAAAATTCACCACAAAAATACCTTTTTTGTGGTATATGAACAAAGAAAAATAGATTTATTTTTTGCGTGCGCGAGATTACGGCGCAGGAGAGAGCAGATCGGTTACTTCTTCTTCTTACCGATTTTTACAGTATCTAACCGCTCGATGAAAGTAGCAAGAAGTGTTGTCAGGTCATTGACTTCCGCAAAGGACAAATTTTCGAATGTGTCGGAGGTGTCATGATAGTGGCGGTTTAATCCCATTGTATAAATGAAAAATGAAGGAACGCCGGCATCTGTAAACCAATAATGATCGGAATTGGCTGCGTATCCCCTCGATTTGATTTGGGTCAGCAGTTGTTTTTCTTCATTGATAGCTGTCAACAGGTCAAAATGCTCCAGGAAAACACTTCCATTGACGACCGTAACACCATCTTCACCGCTCCCGAAGATGTCCAGATTCAGCAGGAAGGAAATTTCTTTGAGTGGTTTGACAGGGTTTTCAACATAGTACTTGGAGCCAAGCAGTCCGATTTCCTCACCTGCAAAAGCAATAAACAGGATGTTATAATCAACAGGGTGCTGACGGAAATAATTGGCAAGAGCAATCAACATGGCTGTCCCGCTGGCATTGTCATTCGCCCCCGGGAAATAGGTTTCCTGTCCCAGTCGCCCCAGGTGATCATAGTGGGCAGTGAAGACAATGGTTTTTTTTGTGTTTTTGGCGGAAGGAAGGTATCCGATGACATTTTTTGTACGGTGTTCTTTGTTTAGAACCGCATCCAGTTTTACCTGTATAGGAGTGCCATCTGCGATCGCTGACTGCAATTCAAAGATCGGATGGGCGAGTTGTTTATCGGCAACTGACCAGACAAAGTTTTTATCTGTAATGATAATGACGGGGACAAATTGTACCAGTTCGTATTGAAAATCTTTAATGATTTTAAAGGTGTCCGGGTGTACATTTCTAAAATCAATCGCGATGCTGTTACAGGTTTCTCCGGACATCGCTTGCTGCAGTTTCTCAATCACCTTGTCGGCATCTAAAATAGTAGATGCGGGAAGGATGGTATACTTTAGCAGTCCGTCATAAGAAGGAGACGCGGGATCAACAATAATGTCTTTGCCGACTACCAGCTTCTGTCCGTTGGCGAAAAACTCCGCTTTTCCGGGGAACGTATTTACCGGGAAGGAAAAATACTGGAAATAGCCGGGGGTCAGGTTGTGGAGTCCGGCCTTTTGAAACTCAGAGGCAATGTATTCCGCAGCAATCGAATCGCCACCATTGACATACCCCCTCCCGTGAAATTCGGGAGAACACAATTGCTTGACAACCCGTTTTGCATCTTCTACCTGTGCAAAAGAACTGACAGCAGCGATTAAAAAAATAATAAGAACGCCAAACGTTAGTTTATGCGTAACGGCGACAGAGTTTTTGTATAAATTCTTCAACGGTTTCACTTTCAATATCCCAATTAAACTTTCCGGCAAGGTTTTCCACGTAATCAGCAGCTTCTGAAAGGTTAGAGCGAGCGTCCAGGTGCTTGATCGACTCCGAAAAAGATTCACTTGAACCATCAAAAAGTTCGTTAATATACAATAACCGTTCATTTAATCCAAACGATCCGATCAGTGACGGAAGTGAATTAAACCCAATCTGGTTGCGGATTTCACGCTCTACCTCAAAAACTTTATGGACAAATGCGGAACTTTCCGGCGAGCTAATTTCTTCTGCTACAAAACGATCCTCCGGAATTACAGCTGGTTCGGTTGGCTCTGAATCCGGTTCTTCATAGGTGGATTCCGGCGCTTCATTTTTTAATAAATCGGTTGTTTCGGAAGAGAAAAAATCAGTTGCAGGTGCTTCGGTTGTTGGTTCTTCAGGAATTTCCGGTTCCGGGGAACTAAAAAAATCAAATTCAATTTCCGGCTCGGTTTCTTTTTCTTCGGTAAAAACATTATCTGAAAATTCAAGTGAATCGATTCGCTCCGAAGAAATTATTTCTTCATGTGCTTCCTGAGCTTCGATCACCGGGGCGATTTCTTCAACCAAAGGTGCTTCGGAAACAGCAATCTGAACGGAAGAGTGGTGCTCAAATGCTTTGTAACGAAGTACAATTGTCCGTTCGTATAATTCACGAACCAGGTCTAAATGTGCTTCTATCGATAACAAGTCAAGTGCCCCTGCCTCTAATTGATTCAAATTTGATTCAATTTTTTTAATCAGCTCTTTTTGAGAAAGATATTCTGCCATAATCCTTTTGATTTTTCAACATTTCGGTAAAGTTGCCAACGAAGCACGTATTTTTTGCTCCGGAATAACGACTTTTATGGTGTAAAAATAACCAGATATAATTACTTCGGGGTAATGGCGGGTAAATTTTATGGTAAACGGATTGTTAATAACTGTCAAGAGTAAAGAAATATGTTTTTAGAGCAATTTCCGGGAGGAGGACGAACAAACGGGTGGATAGAAGTAATTTGCGGATCTATGTTTTCCGGTAAAACGGAAGAATTAATCCGTCGCCTGAAACGGGCGGAATTTGCCAATCAGCAATTGATCCTGTTCAAACCGGCAATTGACAACCGGTACAGCGAAGATAAAGTTGTAAGTCACCAGGGAAGCGATTTTCAGGCAGTTGTGGTCAACCATTCTTCGGAGTTGTTAAAAAAGTGGAACGGTGAGCAAGTTGTGGCGGTTGATGAAGCACAATTTTTTGACGCGGGAATAGTTGCTGCAGTAAGCCAGCTGGCAAGAAACGGTGTGCGTGTTATCATTGCAGGGCTCGACATGGACTACAAAGGAATGCCGTTCGGGCCGATTCCACATCTACTGGCAGTTGCCGAATATGTTACAAAGGTGCATGCTATTTGTGTTGAATGCGGGAATCTGGCTCAGTTTTCACATCGTACGGCAGCAGAAAAAGAACAGGTATTGGTGGGTGCAGTTGAGAAATACAAACCGCTTTGCAGAACGTGTTTTAATAAAGTAAACGGGGGAGTAACGGAATAACCAGGTTATACAATGGTCAACTTTGACCGTTTATAAATTAAGCGAATTTATTTATCCCTGCGATCCGTCTGATTACCCTCTGACCAATGCTGAAAGCAACAGATCAATCAGGTTGGGAGTTTTAATCTCAAATGTTGCTTGTTCCAAATCAGAGAAAGAAGATTGTGCACCAACACTTCCGCTGGATTTTGTTTCGGATGAAGTCGTTGTCTTTTCTTCCGCTTTATAATCCGAAACCGTAGATGATCCGATGGAGAACTGCTTGTCGTTTAATTCTGAGATAATTTTCGAAAGTTCCTGCTCTGAAATCTTACTGTCGTCAAAAGATATTGTTGCTGTATTGATATCCCGACCCATTTTGAAATCGAATTGAACACGCTCAACGGCTCCTGTTGCCAATAATCCTTTGCGGATAGCGCTTCCACATCCCATTTCACACGACATTCCTCCTATTTCCATAGAAAGCAATTTCGTAGGTGTTACATTGGAAACTTGTTCTGTTTCAACAACTGTGACCTCTTTCTGTACCGTTTTTTCAGAAGCATTTTGAGAACAGGCACTTAACAGCAGGATTCCGGTAAAAGCAACAATTGTGTTTTTCATAATCATCAGGTAGAAATTCATTGGAATGGTAAAAGTAAGGGGATTCAGCTATAAAATAACGATAAAAAATGTTAAAACAATCTTAGTCTTCCCCCTAATTTGTTAAAAAGGAAGAATTCAAGCCAATAATCAGCTGTTTTTCAGTGATTTATTTTTAAATATATAAACGAGTTCCATGAGTCACTAATTTAAACTCTGTCTAAATTAGGCGTCATGTGAATAATAAAGTCACAGAACTGTTAAATTTGCCGGTTAGTATTTATTTCAGACAATTATTATTTATGAGCAAATCTGCAATTTTATCATCTTCGATTGCCAAAAAATGGTGGATGGCATTAACGGGGTTGTTTCTGTGCGTGTTCCTGATCGGGCACCTTGCGGGGAATCTCCAACTATTGAAAGATGGGGTAGAAGCAAAGCGCGCTTTCAATGAGTATGCGCACTTCATGGGAACAAACATTTTCATCAAAGTATTAAGTTATCTTACGTACATTTCAATTTTATTCCACGCTATTGATGGTATCTTATTAACGGTGCAAAACAAAAAAGCACGTCCGGTAAAGTATGCCTATGAAAAACCGAATACCAACAGTAAATGGTATTCCCGCAGCATGGCGGTTTTAGGAACGCTTATTCTGATCTTTATCGTCTTGCACATGCAGCATTTCTGGTACAAGATGAAAGTTTCATCTGCACCGATGCCCTTGCATACGGAAAATATGTACCAACCGCGAATGGTTTCCCAGGGAGTGATAGAGGACACAGTTGTAAAAGTGTATTACACCACAAACGGTTCGTATGTTCCTGTTGCTGAAGTGACGGTGAAAGGAAAGGATTTCTATAATAATATGGAAGAACAGATCAAACAGATCCAAAATCAATACGATCCGAATTACCAGCCAAAAGGAGAGAATCCGAAAATCGGTGAAGGTTACAAAGATTTACATTCATTGGTGTATGCGTTCTTTGGGCACAACAAATCGGATGAAGGAGTGACAGCAACAGATAAAGTTGGTCTTTCTGCCAACAAGTACGCCTTGCCGTTTGTGATCCTGTATGTTGTTTCCATGGCGGTTCTTGCGTTCCACCTGATGCATGGATTTGCTTCTGCGTTCCAGTCACTGGGATTAAATCACAGAAAATACAACAAACTGATTAAAATTACAGGGACAGCATTCGCGATCATTGTTCCGTTATTATTTGCAATCATTCCGGTAGTTATTTACCTGACGAAATAATTTAAAAATAGTGAGATTATGTCAAACGTATTAGATTCTAAAATTCCGGAAGGACCGTTAAAAGATAAATGGACAAACTATAAAAGTCATGTTGATCTGGTAAACCCTGCAAACAAACGTTCAATCGACGTAATTATCGTTGGTACCGGATTGGCAGGAGGTTCTGCAGCAGCATCGCTGGCTGAAATGGGATACAATGTAAAAGCATTTTGTTTCCAGGATTCTCCGCGTCGTGCGCACTCTATTGCGGCACAGGGAGGAATCAACGCAGCAAAAAACTATCAAAACGACGGAGACTCCGTTTTCCGTTTATTTTATGATACAATTAAAGGAGGTGACTACCGTGCGCGTGAAGCAAACGTTCACCGTCTGGCAGAAGTTTCGGCAAACATTATTGACCAGTGTGTTGCACAGGGCGTTCCGTTTGCACGTGATTACGGAGGCTTGCTGGACAACCGTTCATTTGGAGGTACACAGGTACAGCGTACGTTCTATGCAAAAGGACAAACAGGACAGCAATTATTGCTGGGAGCATATTCCGCAATGAACCGCCAGATCGGTTTAGGAAAAATTAAAATGTACAACCGCCACGAAATGCTTGAATTGGTCGTGGTAAACGGAAAAGCAAGAGGAATTATCGCACGCAACCTGGTAACAGGTGAGTTGGAACGTCATTCCGGACATGCTGTTGTGTTGGCAACAGGTGGGTACGGAAACGTATTTTTCCTCTCAACGAATGCGATGGGATCCAACGCTTCTGCAGCGTGGAGAGCACATAAGAAAGGAGCATTTTTCGCAAACCCTTGTTACACACAAATTCACCCGACGTGTATTCCACGCTCAGGAGATTATCAGTCCAAGTTGACATTAATGTCAGAATCACTGCGTAATGACGGACGTATCTGGGTTCCTAAGAACATGGAAGACGCAATTGCGATTCGCGAAGGGCGTTTAAAACCAACAGATCTGAAAGAAGAAGATCGGGATTACTACCTGGAAAGAAGATACCCTGCATTTGGTAACTTAGTACCACGTGACGTTGCTTCACGTGCTGCAAAAGAGCGTTGCGATGCAGGATACGGAGTTAACAAAACAGGAGAAGCGGTTTACCTGGATTTCGATGCTGCAATTATGCGTTACGGACAGGAAAAAGCAAACTTATTGCATGAAACGAATGCCTCGGAAGCGCGGATCAGAGAACTGGGAGAAGCCGTAGTTGAATCAAAATACGGAAACTTGTTCCAGATGTATGAAAAAATTGTTGACGACAATCCATACAAAACACCGATGATGATTTACCCGGCGGTTCACTACACAATGGGAGGACTTTGGGTAGATTACAACCTGATGACAACCGTAGAAGGATGTTTCTCCGCAGGAGAAGCGAATTTCTCAGACCACGGAGCAAACAGACTGGGAGCTTCTGCATTGATGCAGGGGTTGGCGGATGGATACTTCGTGTTGCCATACACCATCGGAGGGTACCTGGCTGCGGATATCCGGACAGGAAAAATTTCAACAGATCTTCCGGAGTTTGTCGAAGCAGAAAATGATGTACGTCGCCGATTGGAACATTTCATCAACAATAAAGGAACAAAATCAGTTGACCACTTCCACAAAGCATTGGGGAAAGTTATGTGGGACAACGTAGGAATGGCGCGAAACGAAGCAGGATTGAAAGAAGCAATCGTAGAAATTCGCCGCATTCGTGAAGAATTCCACAGAGATGTATTTGTTCCCGGAACCATCAATGAATTTAACCCGGAGTTGGAAAAAGCAACACGTGTGGAAGACTTTCTTGAGTTAGGAGAGTTGTTTGCGATTGATGCATTACACCGAACAGAATCATGCGGAGGTCACTTCCGTGAAGAATCACAAACAGAAGATGGTGAAGCGATGCGTGATGACGTCAACTTTACATATGCTGCAGCATGGCAATGGACAGGAAATCCACAGGAACCGGTTTTGCACAAAGAGCATCTGGAGTTTAAAGAAATCGAATTGAAACAACGTTCATACAAATAGACGTTAGCTATCAGAAGAAAGACGTTAGACAAAATGGGGCATAATTTTAGAGAATTGAATGTGTGGAAAAATGCGATGACAATCGTAGAAGATTCTTATGTCCTTTCATCAAATTTGCCCGCTGAAGAACGTTTTTCTCTTGTAAGCCAAATAAACAGAAGTGCAATTTCTATCCCTTCAAATATAGCGGAAGGTTCTGGGAGAACAACAGATAAAGAGTTCGCCCATTTCTTAAATATAAGTTTATCATCTGCCTATGAACTGGAAACCCAAATGATTTTGGCAGGTCGGTTGTTTAAGATAGAAGTAAAGGAAATTGTAGAAAAATTACATGAGTTACAAAAAATGATTGTTGGATTAAAGAATAGCTTAGACAGTAAAAACCTGTCTAACATCTAAGTGTCTGACTTCTAAAATCTAAAGGCAATGAAATTGACATTAAAAATTTGGAGACAAAAGGATAGAAACGACAAAGGAAAAATCGAAACCTATCCGATCGATAATGTAAGTGAACACATGTCTTTCCTGGAAATGATGGACGTTTTAAATGAGCAGTTGATTTCCGAAGGAAAGGAACCTGTTGCATTTGACCACGATTGTCGTGAAGGAATCTGTGGAATGTGTTCGATGTTTATTAACGGAGAAGCACACGGACCAGACAGAGGAGTTACAACCTGTCAGTTGCACATGCGTAAATTCAACGACGGAGATACAATCTACGTAGAACCATTCCGTGCAAAAGGGTTTCCGGTAATCAAAGACTTGGTTGTTGACCGTTCTGCATTTGACAGAATTCAGCATGCAGGGGGATTTGTTTCTGTAAATACTTCCGGAAACACGCAAGATGCCAATGCTATTCCGATTCCGAAAAATGATGCGGATAAAGCATTTGATGCGGCAACGTGTATCGGGTGCGGAGCGTGTGTAGCGACCTGTAAAAATGCATCTGCGATGCTGTTTGTCTCTGCAAAAGTATCCCAATTTGCATTATTGCCTCAAGGGAAAGTGGAAGCGCAACAACGTGTCTTAAACATGGTAGAGCAAATGGACAAAGAAGGATTCGGAAACTGTACAAACACAGGAGCGTGTGAAGTGGAGTGCCCGAAAGGAATTTCGTTGGAAAACATCGCCCGAATGAACAGAGAATTTTTGAAAGCAGCAGTCACCGCTGAATAATAACGGAGATTTAATTTTCTCATAATAATAAAGAAGAGGACCATGGTGTGTCCTCTTTTTTGTTGATATGATTTATTTGTATATATTTATACTGGTTTTAAAAATTTACTTATGAAGAAAATATTACTTTCACTGTTGGCAGGTGCAATTACCTGCATCGTCAACGGACAAATTGCGGTGACGGGAATCTCACCGGCAAGTGTTCAGGGAAATTACAATTTTACAATTGGAGATGCCACCCAATCCTGGGCTCCGGCATTGGACTTTTCTACCCCGGGAGTGTATGTTCAGGGAGAATTAGTCATTGTTAATGACGGTTCTACCGGTACAAACCCGCAAGGAAATCCGATTTCTGCGGAAGGATGTAACACGTTGGTGAATGCCGCTGCAGTAAACGGAAAAATAGCTGTTATTTACAGAAATACATGTAATTTCGGAGTAAAAGCACTGAATGCACAAGATGCGGGTGCGATCGCTGTGATTATCTTAAACCGCGATCCGGAAGTTATCGGAATGAACGGAGGCGCGGAAGGATTGAATGTGACCATTCCTGTAGTGATGCTGTCAAGCCTGGACGGATTGACCCTGACAAACGCCATGCAAAGCGGACCGGTAGAGGTATTTATCGGGAACAAAGCGGGATTGTATCCAAATGATTTAGCATTGAATGAAGAATTAATTGCTGTACCCCAGTACCATGGAGTACACTCTTTGCTGGCTCAGAATGGTTCAGAGTTCAATGTAGATCTGGGATTGAGAGTCTATAACTTTGGTTCAGCCACACAGACAAACGCAATGGCCAACGTAACTATTACAGGACCTTCAGGAGCAGAAGTGTACAATGAAGATGTGACATTTTCTCTGAATGGAGTATCAGGAAATGCAATCGACAGTGTGGACATATTCCCGGGTGAGACCCTGATGTTTCCGCAATTTGCGCTGGCAACATACCCTGCAGGTAAATATACGTTGACATATACATTGATTAACGGAGGAGGTGTAGATGATGATTTTCCGAATGACAATACCTATTCGATCGATTTTGTTGTTAACGATTCATACCTTTCAAGATCCCGTTTGGATGCTACAACATTGAAACCAATAGCTGAATCACAAGTAAAACCGGCAGCACCAACAACTGGAGGATCGTATGCAGAGGTTGTTTATTGTTCTTCTTTCAGAAATGCAAACGCGTCGAGATTAGCAGTGCTTGGGTTCAATGCAACTGTATCTGTAGACTCAGTTGATGCGAACAGCACGTTGGAAGGAAAGTTCGTTTTCGCAGATTTGTATGAATGGACAAATGCCGACGCTGTTTATGCGGCAAATGCAGGAAACACACAATTGGCGTATAACCTGGATTCAAAAGCAACGCTTAATTACGACTTTGTAAATGATGTGATCAAGGAAGAAGTATATTTTGAATTTGAATCACCCGTTCTTTTGGCAGACAACACAATGTACATGGTATGTATCACAGATTTCGGACAGGATTTGAATATTGGTTACGACAGAGCCGTGAGATACAATGTGACGCGACAGTTAACTTCACAATGGATAAATCCGTTGAAAGTAGTTGAAGGTCAAACCGTAACCTGGTATGGAGCAGGATTCGGAGCGGATCTAACACCTGCATTCGGAATCCGAGCAATCGATGTGGAAACTGCTTCGGTTGAAGATTTGTTAAAACTGGAAGGAAAGGCATATCCTAACCCGACAAATGATGTTGTGAGAATGATTATTCCGTTAGATGGTAAAGCAACGGTTGCTGTTACAGATCTTTCTGGAAGAACAGTTGCAAACCGTGAAGTGAATTTTACGGGTAATCAGGCATCAATTGATCTGGCAGAATTGCAAAGCGGCATGTATGTAATTCACGTTGCTTACAATAACGGGTCTAAATCTACATTCAATGTAATTAAAAAATAACAGTTAATGTATTGTGAAACAAAGGGTGCATACATGTGCACCCTTTGTTTTTTTATCATATTTTTTGCGTAATAGTCAAATAAGTTTTATCTTTCCGTTAAATTTATATAATTATATTTTTAGACTTATGAAGAAAATAATACTTTCAATGTTAATTGGCGGAACGGCATTTTTTGCTTCGAGCCAGGTTGTAGTAGTCGGAGTTAGCCCCGCAGCAGTGCAAGGGAATTATACTTTCGCAGTACAAACAGACGCGGGGTGGCCTTCCTATACACCCGGTCAGTTTCCGGATAGCGAAAACTGGGGGATGCCTTTAGATTTCAGTGTAGTAGGAACGTATATTCAAGACACATTGGTATTGGTAAATGACGGTACGGCCGGTACAGACCCAAACTTAGGAAATCCGCTTTCCCAGGAAGGATGTAACCCGACTGCAGGTAACCCTTATGCAGGGAAAATTGCTGTTTTAAGAAGAAATACATGTTCATTTGTAAACAAAGCGTTGTATGCACAAAATGCAGGGGCGATTGCTGTAATCGTTGTTGATAATATCGATGACGCAAACCTGGCAAACAACTTTATGAGTGCGGCAGATACAGATCCGAACGGACCATTGGTAACGATTCCGGTAGTGCGAATTTCGATGTCAGATGGTAACCACCTGATCAATCAAATGGCAAACGGACCTGTGGTGATGTTTATCGGGAATAAAACAGGAGCATTCCAAAATGACCTTTCTTTGAACCAGGATTTGGTGATGACGCCTCCTTACCATGGAGTTCACTCACTACTTGCACAAAATGGAACAGAGTTTAACTTTGATCTGGGGCTGAGAGTATACAATTTTGGTGGATCAAACCAGTCAAATGCAACAGTAAATGCAACAGTTAAAAATCCTTCCGGAGCAACTGTTTATGATGAAGATGTGATGGTCAGTTTGAATCAGGGAGACAGTATTGATATCTTCCCCGGAGAAGCAAATGCGTTCCCGCAATTCTCTTTAGCAACATACCCTGCAGGAAAATATACCGTTGAATATACGATTTTATTAGATGGAATTGCTGATGATTTTGACAGCGACAATACATATATGGCAACATTTGTTGTAAATAATTCATACCTCTCACGAGCAAGACTGGATGAAACAACATTGAAACCAATTACAATGTCTCAGGTAAAACCGGCAGCACCAACAGGAGGAGGCTCATATGCAGAGGTTGTTTATTGTTCTTCTTTCAGAAATGCAAACGCTTCAAGGTTAGCAGTTAGTGGATTCAACGCAACTGTATCTGTAGACTCAGTTGATGCGAACAGCACGTTGGAAGGAAAGTTCGTTTTCGCAGATTTGTATGAATGGACAAATGCAGATGCTGTTTATGCGGCAAATGCAGGAAACACACAATTGGCGTATGATCTGACTTCAAGAGCAACACTTAATTACGACTTTGCAAATGATGTGATCAAGGAAGAAGCATATTTTGAATTTGAAACTCCGTATGTATTGCAGGACAATGTAATGTACATGGTGTGTATTACAGATTTTGGACAAGGATTGAACATCGGTTATGACAGAGGAGTTAATTTCAACGCAACAAGACAGTTGTTGGAAGAGTGGATCAACCCGTTGAAAGTTGTTGAAGGACAAACAGTAACATGGTATGGTGCTGGTTTTGGTCCGGATTTGACACCTGCATTCGGAATTCGTGCAATTGATGCAACAACTGTTGCAGTTGAAAACTTGTTGAATTTGGAAGGAAAAGCATACCCGAATCCGACAGACGATGTTATCAACATGAACATTCCGTTGGATGGTAAAGCAACTGTTTCTGTTACAGATCTTTCTGGAAGAACAGTTGCAAACCGTGAAGTAACTTTCATGGGTAACCAGGCATCAATTGACCTGGCAGAATTGCAAAGTGGTATGTATGTGATCAATGTTGCGTACGACAACGGATCTAAGTCTGCATTTAACGTAGTTAAAAAATAAGACATAGATTTAATAGTTATATTATTTATGGAGAAAGGAGGTTCAGTAATGAATCTCCTTTCTTTTTTAATTTCAATCACTTACTGTAGATCATAATCGGGTTTTTTCTATATTTAAAACATTAAAATAGACCAAACTATATGATGAAAAGGGGAGAAACCGAAAATCCGAAGAGTAGGACAAACTGCTACAAATTATTTTTATTATGGCAAGAATAGGAGATGATCAATTACTTTTTTTATTTGTGCTGGCTATAGGAGCTATTGTGATAGCCATTTTTTATTTGAAAAACTTACAGGACGTGTTAAAGGAATGCTCCTCCCGAAATCAACAAGTACCTCCGGGAAATGTTTGGTTGATGCTTATTCCGTTTTTTAACATTGTTTATCCGTTCATTTTGTATCCGAAAATCAGTGAGAGCCTCAAAAAAGAATTTGAAGAAAGAGGTAATCCACAACAAGGAGACTATCTGAAAAGTATTGGACTGACCATGGCTATTTTAAACATCTGTGGTGTACTTCCGGTAGTGGGAAGTATTGCAGGGTTGGGAAATTTTATTCTACTGATTATTTATTGGGTACGAACAGCCGAGTTTAAAAATAAACTGAGAATGCTTCCGAAAGCGGGTAAGGGTGTCAGAATCTCAGATAATGCAGATATTCTGGATTAAAATTCCTCTCTTTTAATTCATTCAAAGAAAAAGCTCATTTATTCATATAAACGGGCTTTCTTTCTATATTTGTAGAAAGTGTAAAAAATTATGTCAGACGATAAAAAGATCATTTTCTCAATGGTTGGAGTTTCGAAACAGACTCCTCAAGGAAAACAAATTATAAAAGATATTTACCTTTCATTCTTCTATGGAGCGAAAATCGGAATCATTGGTTTGAATGGATCCGGAAAGTCAACTGTGATGAAAATTATTGCAGGATTGGATCAGTCGTACCAGGGGGATGTGGTTTTCTCACCGGGATATACTGTAGGATACTTACCACAGGAGCCGGAACTGGATCCGAAGAAAACGGTGAAGGAAATCGCTATGGAAGGAGCCCAGGAAACGGTGGATGTGCTGAAGGAATACGAAGAAATCAATAATTCGTTCATGGATGAAGAAATTCTGAACGATCCGGATAAGATGGATAAATTGATTGCGCGTCAGGCTGTTGTTCAGGATAAAATTGACGCATTGGACGCCTGGGAGCTGGATACAAAACTGGAGCGTGCGATGGATGCGCTTCGTTGTCCGCCGGATGACCAGTTGATTGAATCCCTTTCAGGAGGAGAGAAACGGCGCGTTGCCCTGTGTAGACTTTTGTTACAAAACCCGGATATCTTGTTGCTGGATGAGCCGACAAACCACCTGGATGCAGAATCAATCGAGTGGTTGGAACAACATTTACAGCAATACAAAGGAACAGTTATCGCCGTGACCCACGACCGTTATTTCCTGGACAATGTAGCGGGATGGATCCTGGAATTGGATAGAGGAGAAGGAATTCCATGGAAAGGAAACTATACTTCCTGGCTGGAGCAAAAAGGAAAACGCCTGGCAGAAGAAGAAAAAACAGAATCCAAGCGTCAGAAAGTTCTTGCCCGGGAGTTGGAGTGGGTGCGCATGAACCCGAAAGGACGACATGCAAAAAACAAGGCCAGAATTGCCAACTACGATAAAATGCTCGCGGAAGATGCGAAAGACAAGGAAGCAAAACTGGAAATTCCGATTCCGAACGGACCACGCCTTGGAACCAATGTTATAGATGCAGTCAATGTAGCCAAAGCATTTGGAGATAAATTGCTGTATGACGATCTGAATTTTAAGTTACCACCTGCGGGAATCGTAGGAATCATCGGACCGAATGGTGCCGGTAAAACAACGATCTTCAAAATGATCATGGGTGAATTGACTCCGGATGGCGGAAATTTCGAAGTTGGCGAAACAGTCAAAATCGGTTATGTGGATCAGACACACAAAGACATTCACCCGGATAAAACCGTGTTTGAAGTTGTTTCAAACGGATTGGAATATGTGGAAATCGGTTCACAAAAAGTCAACTCCCGTGCGTACCTTTCGAAATTCAACTTCAACGGTTCGGATCAGAATAAAAAGGTGGGAGTGCTTTCCGGAGGAGAAAGAAACCGCCTGCACCTGGCGATGACCCTGAAAACGGAAGCAAATGTCCTGTTGCTGGATGAGCCGACGAATGACATCGATGTGAACACACTGCGTGCGCTGGAAGAAGGAATTGAAAACTTTGCAGGTTGTGCGGTTGTTATTTCCCACGACCGTTGGTTCCTCGACAGAATTTGTACACACATACTTGCCTTTGAAGGAGATTCTCAGGTATATTGGTTTGAAGGATCTTATTCAGAATACGAAGAAAATCGCAAGAAGAGATTGGGTGATACAGGACCGAAACGTGTGAAGTATAGAAAATTAATCAAGTAATTTCATCTATATGAAGTCACTGTTAATACTGCTATTTCTGTTTGGATCAAGCTTGTTGATGGCCCAAAAGGAAAAAATCGAAATTGATAAAAAAACCGAAGTTGTATCCGTTGATGGAACTTCGGTTTTTATCCTTGAAGGGCAAAACATAGGGAATACACAAATCCTGAAAGATTTGAATGGCCAACGCTTAGCAGTTTTTCAAGTGATGGATTACTATGATTCCAGGTACATTTCTTCTTCGAATTCAAAAGGAAGAGTTGCTTATTTTGATGTCACGTTTTTGAATGAAACCCTGGATAAATGCGAAATACCCGTCAACGGATTTAAAAAACAGTTGGCGAAGTACATTCTGGATTATAACCTTGTCAACGGAAATGCATTGGACGAAAACGCAGTCCGTCAGTTTGTCGCAATTCACGGAATGAAATTCTCTGAAGAAAAAAATCGTTCAACAACAATCATTATCGTGCGGTAGAGAACAATTTACTGCAAGTATCAGTAAATGGGAAAAGAAAACTACAACAAATACAAAGAACGTCATGACCAGATCAGGCGGGATTTTGAATTCGTTGAAAAGGTATCATTCTGGCTGGATGAAAAATTCCGGATTCCCGGACTGGGATTCCGATTTGGATTAGATCCGCTCATCAATTTAATTCCTTTTCTGGGAGATGTGATCGGTTTTGTTATTTCCGTTTCCCTGGTGGTCATTATGGCCAGAAATGGTGTAAGTCCCAAAGTAGTGATCAAAATGTTGCTGAATGCTTTCCTGGATGCCGTTATCGGTGCTATTCCGCTACTGGGGAAAATCGGGGATTTCTTTTTCAAAGCCAACACGAAAAATATTGACTTGCTCAAATCACATTATTTTGAGGGAACAAACAACGGGTCGGGATGGGAGATCATTCTTACGATTGTGATCATTTTCTGCCTGGTTGTTTTCCTGGTTTTTTACCTGCTATTCACGATCCTCGCATGGATTTATGAATTGATTATGTATTTATTTTAACATCAAACCCTACAATTGTGTCGCTGCGACGTTCTTTTACACAACAAATCAATTGCCCAAAAGACAAGGTGCAGAAAGTTAAAATAATTGCACTTTTTTTTCTGGTGTTTGTTGTTGCAACACCCTCCGCGAGCGCGCAAAAAAAATTCAGAGAGACCAAAATCTGGCGCTATGCAAGTTCCATTCTCAATGATACATCAGAAGCCAGTAAGGCTACATTTATTGTCTACCCTACCTTTGCCTCTTCTCCCGAAACAGGTTTGCAGATAGGAGCTTCCCTGTTACGTCTTTTTTATGCGAAAAAAGATACACTCAACCGATTGAGCGAACTGCAGGCATTTCCTTTTTTTACCATTAAAGGACAATACGGAATCATTTTTGAAAATGCGATTTACGGGAACGAAGATAAGTGGTTTTTCCTGGGAGAAACAAAGATTCAGCGCTTTCCGCTCTCCTATTATGGCGTCGGTCCTGTTACCTCCGGAAACGATCCGGCCTATGTAGATGCGTTTCAACTTTTACTGAAGCAACGGGTACTCCGGAAAATTCATAAGAACTTCTTTTTTGGCCCGGAAGTAGATTATCAATTACTGTCCAATGTTACATTTAAACAACCATCCGATGGAAACCTGCATGAAATACCGTTGGGGGGAGACGGAACTCAAAATTTAGGGTTCGGACTCGGATTTGTGTACGACAGCAGGCACAATGTACTCAATGTCCGGAAAGGATTGTTTGGTGAAATTGCTTACCTGACAACGGTCAAAGGGTTTGGCAGTGAATATGGTTTCGGAGGAGTGAACCTGGATGTGCGTTCTTACCACCCGGTGGGAAAAAACAGTGTCCTTGCATGGCAGGTCAAAGGGCAATTTATGCATGGAGACGTTCCATTCAATCAACTGGCATTACTGGGAGGAGACCGGTTGATGCGGGGGTACTACCTCGGGCGTTACCGGGATAAAAACCTGATTGCTGCGCAGCTGGAATACCGGATGCTGCCATTTCCATTCAGTAAACGATTCGGAGCGGTTGCCTTTGTTTCTGCAGGGACGGTTGCTCCGGACATCAACAGTTTTCAAATCAAACGACTGCGGGTTGCCTGTGGAGTCGGATTCCGGTTCCTGGTCTTTCCTAAAAAAGACATCTATATCCGTCTGGATTTCGGTTTCACAAAAGAAGGACTCAACTTTTATGTCTTTAACGGAGAGGCATTCTGATGATTCAGCATTGATTCATTACAATCTTTCAATCTTCCTAATTTAAACCTATCTTTGCAAAAAAAATTCTTATGTCTAAAGTTGTAACACTTCAGGAATTCATCATGGAAAAACAGGCAGATTTTCCGTTTGCCTCCGGTGAATTATCCCGCTTATTGTACGATATTGTATTTGCTTCCAAAGTAGTCAGCCGAGATGTGCGTAAAGCAGGCCTGGTTGATCACATTCTGGGTGCTCAGGGAAATACAAATGTACAGGGTGAAGAGCAACAAAAATTAGACGTTGTGGCAGACGAGCAGTTCATTCACGTGTTCAAAAACGGAGCGGAAGTCTGTGGAATTGCTTCCGAAGAAAATGATGATTGTGTTATTTTCGATGACGAAAAAGGAAGAAACGGGAAATATGTGGTATTATTCGACCCATTGGACGGTTCTTCTAATATCGATGTAAACGTTTCCATCGGAACGATTTTCTCCATTTACAGACGTAAATCAGAAGTGGGAACCGTTGCCGTAGAAGAAGATTTTTTACAACCGGGACATGAACAAGTAGCAGCAGGTTATGTCCTGTATGGTTCTTCTACCATGCTGGTTTATACAACTGGTAGAGGTGTCAACGGATTTACGCTGGATCCTTCCATCGGTGAATTCTGCCTGTCACATCCGAACATGAAAATGCCGGAGATCGGACGCATTTATGCCATGAACGAAGGGAATATTCACATTTGTAATCCAGGGATCAAGAAATATGTGGAATACTGCCAAAGCGATGAAAACCAAACCGGGAAACCTTATTCCGGTCGTTACATTGGTTCGCTGGTTGCCGATTTTCACAGAAACCTGATCAAAGGAGGAATTTACATTTACCCGGCTACAACCAATGATCCGAACGGGAAACTGCGCTTGATGTACGAATGCAACCCATTGGCGTTTATTGCAGAACAGGCGGGAGGGTTGGCTTCAACCGGCTTTGAACGGATTCTATCTGTCCAACCGGAAAAATTACACCAACGTGTTCCTTACTTCGTCGGTTCAAAACTGATGGTAGAAAAAGCGTTAAGCCTCCTGGAAAAAGAATAACTACAACGGAATAATTGATTCAACTTTGATGACAGGCTTTAGGGAATAAGACCCGTTACCCTGTTCTACGACACTGTTTCCTGCTTCAAAATCAACAACCAGTTGATACAAATGATTGGGAGAAAAAGTGTGATTCAAATTGATTTTTAATCCCGTCATCTGGGCAGAAGGTGTTGCCAACGGATGAATGATGCTGTCTACCATTACCGTATTATTTTCACCCAGCACCAACCGTAACTGATTGATTTTCCCTGCAGGAAGATCTCCCCCGTTGACCAATGTGGCAGAAACATCATGCTGTAGTGTAAGCAAATCATATACACCTGCATTGGTAGGAAGATCAACCCATCCGCCCACTTCGTGGTGAACTTTTACCTGTAACACTTCCACATTCACTTGCTGGAAATCTCCGGGTGCATCTATCATCTTAACGGTTAACCGTGATGTTCCCCCTTCCTCTTTTTTACACCCCATCAATCCGGTGATTATAATCACACTTCCGATTGCTATACGAACAATTGCTTTCATACTATTACCTTTAATTTAATAAACCAAAAAAGGATATGCAAACAACAACCCTAAAACATAAAACATTAAAAATCAATATTTTAAAATAAATCAAATTTTTCAAATTGAAAAAATTCCCGGTAATTTGAAAAACACAACGGTTAGAGTTCAACCCGAATGGCTTCCGGAATTGAAATCCTGTTTTTTTCTTCCTTTAATGAGACACTCGAAATCCCGGAAAAGGCGTCTTTCAGAGGGATGTACAGGTTGTTCGGTGCTTCCAGGATTCGTTGCGGCAGTTCCTGTACCAGGGTAGAACCAATGTAAACCGTATCGATGATCCAACGTGTGGCAACTGTAAAAACCGTATCTGCAGGAAGTTGTTTTACAACCGTATCGTGTACAAATTGAATTGCTGGTGATGTTTTCGAGATCGTAACGGGAGCTTCAGAGTCCCGGGGGAGAAAAAAGAAGAGCAAGAGGACCGCTGCAACACTGCTCACAGCCTGCCACAATGGAATCGGTTTTTTCCAAAACGGTTGACTGGGTTTGGGCATGATCAAAGGAGCTACTTCCGGTATCGCGTAGTCCAACTCAGTTGCCTCCAGAATAATTTTTTGATGTGCGCGGTATTCTTCTTCGGTCATCTGGTTCAAAACGAGCTGGCGTTGTTTCTGTGACAATGCATCAAATGATAGGGATTCCAGTAAATCAACTAGTTCAACAGGGATGTGTTCCATAATCAACTGATTTTAAATAAATGTTCTTCATACTTCGGGTCGAAAGCCTTCAGATTTTCGGTCATTTTTCGTGTTGCATAAAATAACCGGGACTTAACCGTTCCGACAGGGGTTTCGGTAATCTCGGCGATTTCCTGTAACGAAAACTGTTCCAGGTACCGCAAAATAAAAACGGTTTTATGGCTCACTTCCAATGAGTCGATTCCCAGTTTAAGTGCTTCTTGAAACTGTGTTTTATCGGTAATATTTTCCTGAAAGACCTTGCGGTCAAAAACAGGACGTTCCATGTCTTCAGGTACCATTCGATAACAATTCCGGTAATGCGTTTTACACATGTTGGAAGCGATTGTAAACAGCCAGGTATACAGTTTTTTGTCTTCCTGGAAAAGCTGGTTTTTCTCCCAGATTTTTAAAAACAATTCCTGAACAAAATCTTGTGCAAGGTACTCGTCCCGATTCAACATTTTAATGAAGTAACCCAACAGTTTTCTACTGTATCTTCGGTGAAGCTCCGTCAGGGCAGGATGAGACTGATGATCCTTAATCAGGATCATCAGAGCTTCATCACTTTGGTTACTTAGGTGATGCATTAATTTAATTGAGCAGTTTATTTACTTCCTCTTGTTGCCCGCTTTTTTCGGCAACCAATCGAATCAGAGACGCATATTTTTCTTTCATCGTTACATCTTCACTGATTTTATAGTGCTCATACAACCGGATCATAGATGGAAGGTATGTCCCCAGGAAAAAATCACTTGTCTGGCTCATGATATGGTATTCGAACGACTGCTTCAGGTGATCCAGTAAATAACGCGTTTCATAGTTGCGTTTTATAATGCTCAGGTTGTCAATCGGAGATTCGGAATAACGGTATGCAAGCCCAGTCAGGTACAACTTGTCTTTCCAGTTTTCTTCAAATGAACGAATGCCGCTTGTGGCAATATACACCGGCCGGTTTCCGTTGAACACATGCTTCCATATATTTAAATCTGCTGCTGCTACCTCGCTCTCTGTTTTTAATGAGTTGGTTTCTACTGCCAATGCCGGATATCCCCATGACTTTAATAAACGGTTGCGGTATGTATCTGTGGACTTGAAGAGGTATTGGTTGATGACCGTGACATCTGTCCGGAAATTAAGAGCCGCCTGCACCATCCAGGTGGCGTAGGTGTCATTATCACCATGTGTAACGATGATCGCATTCGGCTCAAGCTCTGCCAGTAAATTATATGCCCAGTTCAAAATAGAAGCAGACAATTCATTTCCCTGGAACATTCGTTGCGCATACTGACGGTGCTTTGCTTCATCCCCTTCAATTTTATAATAAATCATCAGTTCATCCCAAATCCGGGGATCTCTGTCATTGATTGCAGCAGCCTTCAGCAATTCTTCACCACCATCCTTGAGATCCTTTTCAGAATAGGTAAGAAAATAAGCCGCGTATGTTTTCGGGATCACTTTATTGACTTCTTCCACGATTTGTTTGCGTTGCTGATGATAAGGATTCGGGTAACTGCCACCGGTTATATTGCTTAATGCTCGTGTTGCGGCATAGTAATTCATCCAGGCTTCCTGGTTTTGTTTGTTTTTATCGATTTCTTTTTTCCATGCTTTTTGTTGATCCAGGTACCAGCTTTCTTCTTTCCATTCTTTTGCAATACTGTGAACCAATTCCGGTTTCTGTGCAGTTGCGTGCTGAAAACCGATCAAGATAAAGGCAAAAATTATTTTTTTCATGTTCTATTTCGTTTAAACTTTTATTGCGCAAAAAAGTATGGTTTGACAAGAATACTCAGAACTTGAAAAAAGGTTCAATAAAATGCAATTTTTTCTAAAAATCAGCAGATAATTCACCTGAATGGGTTTATCCTATCTTAATGAAATCTCTATTTAATCATGTTTCAACTAAAAGCAACTATGTCTCATTCTACTACATACAACAGCTATGTATCTATGCAATCTATGTGGTTCAAAAAAGCTCTAACCACATAGGGACATAGAAAACATAGACTTGTTAGATTCAACTAGTAACACATAGTTGATTCATAGATATGAATGAAACAAATAAACACATTGATTTAGAATAAAAAACAATACAAATAGGACTACTATCAAACGCTGACAAAGTTAGCAGCTATGTGTCACTATCTCTACTACATACAACAACTATGTACCTATGTAATCTATGTGGTTCAAAAAAGCTCTAACCACATAGGGACATAGAAAACATAGACTTGTTAGATCCAACTAGTGACACATAGTTGATTCATAGACATGAATGAAACAAATAAACACATTGATTTAGAATAAAAAACAATACAAATAGGACTACTATCAAACGCTGACAAAGTTAGCAGCTATGTGTCACTATCTCTACTACATACAACAACTATGTACCTATGTAATCTATGTGGTTCAAAAAACTCTAACTACACAGGAACATAGACTTGTTAGATTCAACTAGTAACACATAGTTCATTCATTCTCCGGTGAGTTATAAATAAAAACAATGGAGTTATTGAAAACATCGATTAAAGTCATGGTTAATTGCGCGTTACCTTTGAACCGGACATACAAAAGATCAATAATTAATTAAATCGAACATGAATAAATTGTACCTATTATTTAGTATCTTTATTGCTAACAGCACCATTGCACAACAAAAATCGGACGATATGAGTAAATGCCCTTTTCATCAGGAAAATGCTGCCGCGGAGCAAAAACCCGGCACAGAACGAACAACAAATCGCGATTGGTGGCCCAACCAATTGGATGTATCAGTATTGAGACAACACTCCGGATTATCCAATCCGATGGGAGAAGATTTTGACTATGCAAAAGCATTCAGCAGCCTGGATTACCAGGCATTGAAAAAGGATCTACGCGAGTTAATGACCAGCTCACAGGAGTGGTGGCCGGCAGATTTCGGACATTACGGACCTTTATTTATCCGGATGGCCTGGCACAGTGCCGGAACCTACCGTACGGGGGACGGACGTGGCGGAGCGACAGAAGGACAACAACGCTTTGCACCACTGAACAGCTGGCCGGACAATGGAAACCTGGACAAAGCCCGGCGATTGTTGTGGCCGATCAAACAAAAATACGGGAGCAAGATTTCATGGGCGGATTTGATGATCTTAACGGGGAACGTTGCACTGGAATCAATGGGATTCCAAACCATTGGTTTTGCAGGAGGTAGAGCAGATGTGTGGGAACCGGAATCCAATGTATACTGGGGAGCAGAGAAAAAATGGCTGGCAACAAGCAATGAATCCAATAGCCGCTATTCCGGAGAACGTGACCTGGAAAATCCGTTGGCTGCCGTTCAAATGGGATTGATCTATGTGAACCCGGAAGGTCCGGATGGAAATCCCGATCCGTTGAAAGCAGCAATCGATATCCGAGAAACATTTGCACGGATGGGAATGGACGATGAAGAGACCGTTGCGTTGATTGCAGGTGGACACACCTTCGGTAAGACACATGGTGCGGGGCCGGCAACACACGTTGGTGCAGAACCGGAAGCTGCAGGAATCGAAGAGCAGGGACTGGGATGGAAAAGTGATTACAAATCGGGAAAAGGACAGGACGCAATTACTTCGGGATTGGAAGTAACATGGACCTCCGAACCAACGAAGTGGACAAATAAATTCTTTGAAACACTATTTGGTAACGAATGGGAATTGACCAAAAGCCCTGCCGGAGCACATCAGTGGGTAGCAAAAGATGGTCTTCAGAATATTCCGGATGCATTTGATCCGAATAAAAAACATTTACCGACTATGCTGACAACAGACCTGTCATTGCGAATGGATCCGGTGTATGAGAAAATTTCCCGAAGATTCCTGGAAAATCCGGATGAATTCCAGGTGGCATTTGCCCGCGCCTGGTTTAAATTGACACACCGCGATATGGGGCCGACGTCATTGTACCTGGGACCGGAAGTTCCGAAAGAAGAATTCGTATGGCAGGACCCGATCCCAAAAGCAAATTACACGCCGATTGATGCTGCGGATATTACCAAATTAAAAGCAGAAATTTTAAAAGCAGGTCTGACGACAAGTGAATTGGTGACGACTGCCTGGGCGGCTGCTTCCACCTTCCGTGGTTCGGACAGAAGGGGAGGAGCCAACGGAGGACGTATCCGCCTGGAACCTCAAAAAAGCTGGGAAGTGAACAATCCTGCCCAATTGGATAACGTGTTGAAAGTGTATGAGAAAATCCAAAAAGAATTCAATGCGGCATCCAAAGGAAAACAGGTTTCCATTGCAGATTTGATTGTTCTGGGAGGTTCTGCGGCAGTTGAAAAAGCGGCAAAAAATGCAGGAGTAGCCATCATCGTACCATTTGCAGCAGGGAGAACCGATGCATCCCAGGAGCAGACAGATGTTGAATCAGTTGGATTACTGGAGCCAATGGGTGATGGATTCCGCAATTACCTGAAAGGAAAATACAACATGTCGACAGAAGAAATTTTAATTGATAAAGCACAATTGCTAAACCTCACAGCACCTGAATTGACAGTTTTGGTAGGTGGAATGCGTATGCTGGAAGCGAATTATAACGGCTCGAAACACGGTGTTTTCACAGACAAAAAAGAAACATTAAGCAATGATTTCTTTGTCAATTTGCTCGACATGGGTACTGTTTGGACTGCAGTAGATGACACAAAAGAAGTCTTTGAAGGAAGAGACAGAACAACAGGCACTATCAAATGGACCGCAACACGGGCGGATCTGATTTTTGGCTCCAATTCAGAACTACGTGCGCTGGCCGAAGTATATGCAAGCTCCGATGCAAAAGAAAAATTTGTAAAAGATTTTGTGAATGCCTGGGTAAAAGTAATGAACGCCGATCGTTTTGATCTGAAGCGCTGATAATATTACCAACTGAAAAGAGAGAGAACCCTGGGATATGACTTATTTCCCGGGGTTTTTTGTGTCAGCTGATGAGAAAGTAGTATTTTCCTGTAATTGATGAGGTACATGCTGTACAAATTCATACCCTGGTTTTATAGGAAAAAGATAACATTCTTTCTTGTATTCAGATCAGTAGGATTGCCTTTCTTTCCCTATCTTTGCACCTCTTAAAATTGAATTTTAGTCTGGGGCAACACGATGTTGTTGTTTAGATCACTCATACCATTTGTCAATGAATATAAAAGATTTCCGCAAACATTTTGAACACATACCATTGGTTGAACAAACAGCCAATCAACTACAATTCCACGAATCCCGGATTCATTGGAAAGGGCTGGCAGGAGCCTCTAAGTCAGTCTGCGCAGCGGCAGTCTGCTCGCAGGTGCCCGGAAATCACTTGTTCATCCTGAATGACAAAGAGGAAGCAGCCTATTTTCTAAACAATTTTGAAGGCTTATTCCCTGAAAACAAAAACATTTTGTTTTATCCGGCCTCATACCGTGTTCCCTACCAATTGGAGGAAACGGACAATGCCAATGTGGTAGCACGTGCAGAAGTACTGGACAAGGTGAATTCCGGTAAAAATGCGTGGATTATTACGTATCCGGAGGCGTTATTTGAAAAAGTTCCGACACAGAAAAACCTTTCGAAGAATACATTCCGGTTAGAAGTAGGGAAAACCTATTCCATTGATTTCATTCACGAAGTGTTGATGGAATACCATTTTGAATACGTTGACTTTGTCTATGAACCCGGGCAATTTTCCATCCGGGGAGGAATTGTGGACGTATTTTCTTATTCCAACGACAATCCCTTTCGGATTGAATTCTTCGGAGATGAGGTGGAATCGGTTCGCACATTTGATGCGGCGACACAGCTGTCAATCAATACGCACAAGCATTTTTCCATTGTTCCGAATGTACAGGGGAAAATGGTCCAGGAAGGGAATGGAAGCTTTTTTGAGTTTGCAGGAAAAAACACAACAATCTGGATTGATTCGGTAGATAAAACACAAGAAATCCTCAAAAAAGAATACACCAGATCCGTTGAAATTCATTCAAAATTACCGGATACGGTGAAACACACGATTCCGAGTAACCTTTATGTTGACCAGACAACCTTTTTATCGGAACTTAAAACGTTTTCAACCATTGAGTTGGGAACAGATACGGAATTTAAGATCGGGTTAACCTGTACGTTTGATTTCCAACCGCAACCTTCTTTCAACAAGAATTTTGAATTGCTGCGCGATGATATCCTGGCACGCCAAAAATCCGGGTACGAAGTATTGATTTTTTCCAACCAGCCAAAACAATTAGAACGACTGGAACAAATTCTGGCCGATATCGGTACGGAAGAACAGGAAAAGACCACATTTATTCCCATGCATTTTGCGTTGAGCGAAGGATTTATTTCCCCCTCCAACAAATTGGTGTGTTTTACCGATCATCAGTTGTTCGAGCGTTACCACCGCTTCAAACTCAAAGAAGGATTCCGCCAGGCAAAGCAGGCATTGACATTGAAAGAAATATATAACCTCCAGAAAGGAGATTACGTGACACACATCGATCATGGAGTGGGACAATTTTCCGGGTTGGAAACCATTGATGTAAATGGGAAGCCACAGGAAGCCATCCGCCTGGTCTACAAAGACGGAGATGTCTTGTACGTAGGAATTCACTCCTTGCACCGCATTTCAAAATTTACCGGCAAAGAGGGAAGTATTCCGAAAGTAAATAAACTCGGAACGCAGGCGTGGACAACGCTCAAGAATAAGACGAAAAAGAAAATCAAGGAACTGGCATTTGACCTCATTCAGCTGTATGCAAAACGTAAAAGTCAACCCGGATTCCAGTTTTCACCGGATACGTATTTGCAAAATGAACTGGAAGCTTCCTTTATGTATGAAGATACGCCGGATCAGTTGAAAGCGACACAAGCAGTAAAAGAAGACATGGAAAAACCTGTTCCGATGGATCGTCTGATCTGTGGAGATGTCGGATTCGGAAAAACGGAAGTAGCTATGCGTGCTGCGTTTAAAGCGGTAGCTGATAACAAGCAGGTGGCTGTATTGGTGCCGACAACTATTCTTTCATTGCAGCATTACAGAAGCTTCCGCGAGCGACTCAAAGATTTCCCGTGTCGGGTAGATTACATCAACCGGTTTAAATCAGCCAAGCAAATTACGGAAACACTCAAGGACCTCAAGGACGGGAAAATTGACATTCTGATCGGAACACATGCCATTGCAGCAGATAAAGTAAAGTTCAAAGACCTGGGACTGATGATCATCGACGAAGAACAAAAGTTTGGTGTAGCCGTGAAAGATAAGTTGAAGACACTGCGTGCAACGGTTGATACACTCACATTGACTGCAACTCCGATTCCGCGAACATTGCAGTTTTCATTGATGGGGGCGCGTGATTTGAGTATTATTAATACACCACCACCCAACCGGCAACCGGTATTGACGGAAATCATTCCGTTTAATGAAGAACAGATACGGGATGCGGTCGCTTACGAGGTAAGCCGTGGAGGACAAGTATATTTTGTGCACAACCGGTTGGCGAATATCAAGGAAGTTTCCGGGATGTTGCAACGATTGTGTCCGGGAATCCGCGTGGCGATCGGACATGGGCAAATGGACGGAAAAGACCTGGAGAAAATCATGATGGGATTCATCAATCACGAGTATGATGTATTACTGGCGACTACCATCATTGAATCCGGAATAGATATTTCCAACGCCAACACGATGATCATCAACGATGCACATAATTTTGGACTGAGTGATTTGCACCAGTTACGAGGTCGCGTCGGACGTTCCAATAAAAAAGGATTCTGTTACCTGATTTCCCAGAAATCTTCGTTACTCACAACAGAAGCACGCAAACGTCTGGAGGCATTGGTGCAATTCTCCGATCTGGGAGCTGGTTTTAACATTGCCATGAAGGATTTGGATATTCGTGGGGCAGGAAATATGTTGGGGGGAGAACAAAGCGGGTTTATTTCAGAAATCGGTTTTGAGATGTACCAAAAAATTCTCAATGAAGCCATTGAAGAACTGAAAGAATCTGAATTCAAAGAATTGTTCGAGAACAGAAACACGGATTCTCCATTGCAATTTGTTAACGATACCATTCTGGAAACCGACCTGGAAGTGAGAATTCCGGACACGTATGTAAATAATGTTGCAGAGCGTTTGAGTTTGTACCAGGAGATGGATAATTTCAAAACAATGGATGAGCTGAAAACGTTTGAACAACAGTTAATCGACCGGTTCGGTCCGATTCCGGAAGCGGTGGAGGATTTGTTGCAATCGTTCGAATTGCGCTGGATGGCGCAGGAGTTAGGGCTGGAAAAACTTGTCCTGAAAGGAGGAAAAATGATCGGTTATTTCATTTCCAACCCACAGAGTCCGTTTTATGAAACCCCTATCTTTACACAGGTATTGACTGCCATTACATCCAATCCGTCCCGTTTTAAAATGAGTGAGAAGAATGATAAGCTCCGCGTCATTTCGGAAGAGATCCACGATTTGGGAGAGGCCTACAGAAGACTGGCATTGTTGAAACCATAAAACAAAAATCCCCCTGATAATCTCTCAGAGGGATGGTAATAAAGAGGTGATTTTCTTCTTTATCCGCCGATGTGGTTCAACAGATTGTTGTAGTTGGAGGAGAAGGTAAAGGTGTCTTTCAGAAGAAAGTAATTATTCTTATCGTAACAGCTTGCATAAGCATGTTTTGCAAAATCCAGGCGGTTATTGTCGAAAGAAAACTCCCTACTGATCCCTGCAATTTGTTCTGCTGTAAGCGGATTGGAAGCAACATAGTTCTTTGCCATTCTCAGTTTATTGCTATCCATCGCTTCGTTTCTCAATGTGTTTAAAAACAGGTGATATGAACTTGTATTGCCAACCGTTTGTCCGGGAAAGTTTCCGCCCGGATAGGGGCCGTTTGGATATGGATAACCAGGATACGGATTTCCCGGATTTGGGTTACCAGGCCATGTTGTTCCCGGCCATGTTCCTGCATACGGATCATTTGCCACAACAGTTGTATACCAATTGACTTCCTGAATCGGAACCCGCTGGAGAATGGACAAGTTTCCAAACCCGTTGACCTGTACGATGACCCGCTCATTTTGCATGAGTGATAATGTTCCGTTGTATAAAAGCGTGTTGGTATGCTTGTTGACAATCATCACGGAAGTAATACCACCGGGAAGCCCTGCAAATTGATATACATTGTTTCTGTTTTGATGTGTCTGATCATAAACGGTAACGGAATACTCTCCGGTGGCGTTTACCCGAATGAATAACTCGGATGCGGTACTTGTGAAACACAGGACAAATGCGATTGCGAAAGTAAAAATTGTTCTCATGACACTAAATTTTAATTGTTCTAATAGCGACAATCGAAAAATAATGCCAGAATTTCTTAATGAAATGTTAAAAAATCAAACACTAAACGGTTTAGCTTTGTAAATTAGATTCAACAGAAAATTATTTTTTTACCAACACATATACAGTGTGTTTTACATAGGTTCCTTCTTCAGGTTTTCCAAATACAATATGAGATGTCTGAATATCAAAACCTTGTTTGATCCATTTTTCCAACTCCATTTTGATTACTACGGAATGTCCCATTGTATTGTCTTTCAGAAATTGAGTGGTTTTATTCGGATTGGTTATTTTCACCTGATTATCAGCTGTGGCTTCAACCAAGGTCAGCTCATGCTCATTTTTTGGAGTGATTACTTCGATCTCCATACTTTTGAGGTATTCAGATACATTCATATAAACAACTTCCTGAGCTGAACCGGAATAGCTTACTGCGCAAAAACAAACGGATAAAATAAATGCAACTAATTTCATGAATGGATATTTTGAAACGAAATATACAATTTATTCACGAATCAGTTCGAAGTACCAATGTGTTTTGTCCTGTTTTAGAGGGAGTTTATCCAGGTTTATTTCTGCTACTTTCCATTCAATGGAATCATTACCATACTTCAACAAGAGTGTTTCTTTCGTAATCGAAACCGAAACAGCCTGTTGATTGATGAGGAGATATCTTTTGTCTTCGGATAATTTGAAGGACATAAATTGTTGCTGCTGATTTTCAGTAATGAAGTATCCCCTCGGATGAAAATGAATTCGGGTAACTTCACTCGCAGCTATAAAATCTGCGCCGGTTACCAGAGACTGTACGGAATAACTTTTCCCGCTTTCATTAGGCGGATTCTGCCAGTACGATGCAATTAGATCTGCTAAAAAGGGCGTAAATAGAAGAAAGGTCCATGTCTTTGCCAAAGTTGGCTGCACTTGTTCGGATACTTTTCCATAGATCAGAAATTTTAACCTGGAATCATAAAAAAAGAGACAAACAATACAGGAAATCACTAACAATCCGGAAAGATATTTGACCGTAATATCAAACCCGATATTGATTGCAAAAATATTAAGCAGAATACCAAAACTGAGAATGAGTCCTAAAAACCGGGTTCGGTTAAAGAGCAAAAAAGTTCCTGCTGATAGTTCTGTAATGCACATGAAGGAATTATAGAATGAGCTGGTCCCCATACTCGTCCAGAATAAAATATCTTTCCCCAATTGCCCGGCAGGTGTATGAAGCGTATTGGACGCAGGAGGGTAAAATTGCCTGCCCACTAATTTATCCAACCCGTATCGGATTAAAAAGTAAGCAAGCAATACAACCAACCCGTACAAAAAGACGGTTTGCGTGGTTTGCAAAAGGTGTTTTCCCTTCCGGGATAGAAAAAGTGTGATTATTCCTGACAGAAAGAACAACAGAACCCCCGTGGAATAGAACGCCAATGAATCCGAAACGAGAAATGATTCCCGGATGATTACACCAAACCAAGAGCAAATCACCGTGTTGATTGGTAAAATCAGCTGACTCAACCCGATACCGATATGGGGAAGAAAGGAAAATGAAAACGGTAAAAACAGGAAGGATAAAACCAGCCAGCTACTTACCCAGAATAGAATGATGTTACGCATGATGATTTAGAGATTAATGGATATCCTCCCCTTTATCCCCTCCAAAGGGAGGAGTTTTCCCGGTATAGGGAAAAAGATGATTGATTAGAACCATATACCGCACTAATTTGCACAACCTGTTTTTTTATGACTGATATCCTCTTCTCCTTCGGAAGGGGATAAAAGGGGAAGACCACTGATTGTCAAACAATCCTCAAAAGGTTTTTCTGACAACCAATCCTCCGGCACCCAGTATACTTAAGATGAATAAAAAAGAAAAGGAATTTTGTTTTACACCTCTTTCAGTTGCCAACTTTTCAATTTCCTTAGGAAAACCGATAAACGTTGTTTTTTCAGGATACAATGGGTTCAACCGGATCGCTTTCAGATGTTCCTGTATCATGGAATCTTCTTCGTGGGTATAAAAAGAAGTGTCGACACCATACGTTCTGTAATTAATGACGATTTTCTCTTTTTTTACATACTTCACAGAGTCAACATACCGGTATTCATAAGCCGGGTCCGGAAGTCCGAAATTGTCTTCTTTCTCAAGAAGTTCATCAGCAGTTCCCGCATGGCTTTTCAGCGCGATGACATTGGTTTGTCCAAAACTTAGAGCGGAACAAAGAGTAATTCCCCCTACAATAGCATTTATATTTTTCATAGCATTTATTTTTCAGCAAGGATAACTCATTTGCCAAGGAGCCTTACTGTATAAGTACTTGCAATTGATTGTAAAAACTTTTTTGTTACTTTACAGAGGTTTTACAGTACTATTTTGACATGCTGAAACTACATTTACACACGTTTTGGAATGAATCAACTCACGGCATTTTACGAATTAAAAGAACGGGTGCTTCTGCGCTACCGGGAGGTATATCCGTATGCGTCGACAGAGTGGAAAACAGTTAGCAGCAAGGACATTCAACAGTTGATCGACGACATTGAACAAGCAACAAGACAACGGGTCAGCGAAAAATGGATGTATACCCATTTAAAACCGGCCGAAAATGAGAAACTTCCCCGAAAGGACATGTTGGATATTCTTTCCGCTTACTGCCGCTTTGATTCCTGGGATGCGTTCGTACATACAGTACACACAGCGGAAGAAGTTGTGACGGTTACAAAACAAACACCGACGAAGAGAAGATTGCTCCTGCTCCTGGGGGGTATCCTGCTCGGCGGGGGACTGTTGTTTTATTGGAAGCTGCAACAACCGAAGGGAATCGCAGCGTTCAACAAGCAGGAAAAAGTAAAGGTGAAAGATTTTTATACACAGGAAGACATTAACGATTCGACGATTCAATTGTTTGTAAAAGAAAAGAACACATTGAAACCATTGAATATAAATGACATTCCGGCAACTGTTTTAGAGAAAAAATCAGAGCTCATTGTAGAGAGTCCGTTTTATTCGGAAGCGATTGTTGCTATAAAAGAAGAAACGAAAACCATTGTACTGAAACCGGACGACCATGCAATGATGCTCAAAGCGTTTATGCAATCGGATATAAAAGATTGGGAAACGAGAAAAGTGCAGCTGAATACCATTCTTTCCCCGGATCTGGAAGTACTTATCCATCTGCAAAACGGGTTGGGAATTGAATACATGAACAAAGAAGAATTTACGCAGAAGTTAACCATTCCCACACAGGCCATTAAACGTTGGCAGGTGCTGTCGCTGGAACAGGATACGACACAACGGATCATAAAAATCCGCATAAAACAAAACTGATATGAGAAGGTGGATCATTTTTTTATTGTTTTCTTGTTTGCTGACAAGCAGTTGGTCACAATCGGTTATGGAAACCAGGGAGTTGACAATCAGTAATTCATTTGACAACCTGACGATTCAGTCGTATGCTGCGCAGGGAGAACTGAAAGTGCGGGAATTATTTGAATACCTTCGGCTTGCTTCAGTTGAAACGAACACATCAGAGTTCAACCGGCAGCTTACAATGAATATTGAACAATTGTTTTCGGAATCTGTAGTTCATTTATCCGGAATTGAGAACAAGCAACCGGTTTACACAGTAGCAAAATGGCTGGAAGACTGGAAGGATGCACATGTGGGGGTTACGTCCATGAAACTGACGGATTCGGAATTGAAAAATTCATGCTGGATTTATACTTACCAATTGAATTATACCATAAACGGAAAAAAGAAAACTGCAACCATGAAAGTGAATGTCAATTTTCAACCACAAACCAAAACATTCGGAACAACCAGAAAAGAAGTCTGGGAGTTGAAAATAAAAGAAATTGATTTTACTTAAAAGATAACCGGATTAAAACGAGCTGTCCCGCAATTTCTCCCGGTAACTGTTAAAAACCCCCGTTTTGGTGATCAACCCGACAAATTTTCCGTTATCAACGACCGGAAGGGCCCAGGCATTGGTTTCATCAAAACGTTTCATGACGTTGAGCATGGTATCATCTGAAGACAAAATAGCGGGCGCAGGTGTCATTAATTCCCGCACCAGAATTTGTTGATAGAGTTCGGGTTTGAACATAATTTCCCGGACGTCATCCAGTAAAATTACACCCAAAAAAGTTCCGTCGGTTTCCAACACGGGAAAAATACTGCGCTTACTTTGAGAAATAGCCTGTACCAGGCTGTCGAGGTTGTTTTCTGCTTCGAGTGAAACAACATCCGTTTCGATGAGTTGCTGTGTTTTAATCGTGACAAGCACATTACTGTCTTTGTTTTCCGTAAAAATTTTCCCGGATGTGGCCATCTTTTTTGTGTCCATTGAATAAGGTTCGTAATACCTGGAAATGGCATAGCTGATCGAGGCAACAATCATTAAGGGAATCATCAGGGAGTAACCACCGGTAATTTCTGCAATCAGGAAGATCGCTGTTAACGGCGCATGATAAATTCCCGCCAGCACACCCGCCATTCCTACAATTGTAAAGTTATTGGTGGGAATGTGTGCCAATTGGGTAAGATTGACCGTACGGGAAAACAGATAACCCAGGTAGGCACCTATAAACAGAGAAGGAGCGACATTCCCTCCATTTCCACCGGATCCGATTGTCAGAGCCGTTGCAATCGGTTTGACAAAAATCAAAAGCCCGATACACATCAGTAAAATGTATTCATTGCTCTGATAACTGTGCAGCACACTTTGATCCAATATGTTTTGGGGACGCTTTTCAGCCAGGTCCATGATACTTTGGTATCCTTCACCAAACAAGGTTGGAAAAATAAAAATCAATGCAGCCAGACCGATTCCTCCCCAAAGGACTTTTACATATACATTGGCTTTTTTATGGGCAAACCAACCTTCTGCTTTTGAAAAAACCCGAGAATGGTACACGGCGACGAATCCGGCTAAAATTCCCAACAAGATATAAAAAGGGACATTCATGTATTGAAAATGTTCCTTCAGTGTAAAAGACAACAAAATATGTCCTCCCAATACAACTTTCGAAATTAATGCTCCGGTTGCCGCTGCAAGAATCAAAGGGATAAATGCGGAAATGGTGATGTCAATCATAAAAACCTCGACGGCAAACAAGACTCCTGCGATCGGAGCGTTAAACGCAGCAGCGATCCCTGCTGCAATTCCACAGGCAAGCAATAGTGTCCGCTCATTGTAATTCAGGCGATGGGCTTTGGCAAAATTGGAACCGAACGCAGCACCTGTGATGACGATGGGGGCTTCCAGTCCTGTTGACCCGCCGAAACCAACCGTCACAGAGCTGGTCACAATCTGATCGTACATCTCGCGGCGGGGAACAAAACTCAACCGGGATGCAATGACCGTATGAAGATGTCCCAGCCCCTTTACCAATTGCCCGTTCAGTAATTTTTGGTTGATTAAAACAGTCAGAAAGATGCCGATGACAGGTAGAACGAGGTACAGGTATTTAAAATCACCCCATTTATCATACGTTGCGATGTAAAAAATAAGGTGCACAAACAACTTGAGGACAATTGCAGCAAATCCTACAGAAACACCCACCAAAACACTCGCCAGTAATAAAAACTGGCGTTGAGTTAACCGGTGGTGTGCCCATTCTACGGTTTCTTTGATGACTACAAATGGCCTGACTCTCATGACATCATTGCTACCTTTTTTGAGAAAACGCAACAAATATAGGTTGTTAGAGAGCGAATCCAAATTTTATTTTGAACGGGAGCAGGAAAAATACCACAAAAACGGTATTGTTTAGAATGATTCTAAATAATAATTTTGTATCGTTCAAATTCGCAAATGGTGACAGGTGCGATTTAGATAGATGAGTAAATAGAATAAGTTTTTGAGTATAATACCATATCGCAGATAGATTAGATGAGACAAAAAATGCTAGTTAGGTCCGGTTTAGTTTCAATTCAACAGTCAAAATAGTAATTAGCATAGTCCTGCCTGCCTGAGTTTGAACCCAAATCCCCTGGAAGTTTACTCCAGGGGATTTGTTTTTTACCGGTTGGTGAAGAAAATTTTAATCTTGTCCCCCTAAAATGTTGTTTATACGTTTTAGTATATTAACTTTGTATCTGGTCAATTTTATGAACGAGAAAATTCAACATATCATTCAGGATATTCGCAGGAAAAAGAATGCGGTCAATGAGGTATTGAATCAGGAAAAGCAAAAAGTTCATCAGCTGGAACAGGAAATCGTGCAATTGAAATCGGATAATGAGAGTAAACAGTCGGAGATTTCCCGTCTCAGCAAGGACAATGCGGAGTTACAATCGTTGCTGGAAGAGACCAAAAATCAAATAATCAATTCGAACGTGCCTGAAACGAACAGACACGAACAGATTGATGAATTGGTGAGGGAAATTGAATACTGCATTGGTCAGTTAAAAAATAATGCATGAGTAAGTTGTCGATCAAAGTTGTAGTTGCAGGGCGTTCATATCCTTTGACTGTGCATGAAAGTGAGCAGGAGAAGGTACAACGTGCAGCGGATGATATCAACAAAGCGATCAAAGCTTTACAGGACAATTATGCTGTAAAAGATATGCAGGATTTGCTTGCAATGACGGCGTTACAATTGGCAACAAAAACAGCACCCAAAATTGAAAAAGTGGAGCTTCCAGCTGATTACAGTGCGATTGAAAAGGCGTTGGAAGAGTTGTCAGATGAATTTGACAATCAGTAGCGGTATTCAAAATAAGTATTCCCCACCGGATTTGTCCGTTCCCGCTACCGGGAGAGGAGAGGTCGGTGGGTTTTTGTTTTATTTTAAACTCAAAATGAAAAAATGAATTTAATCATTGGATTGTTGATCGGTATTATCGGAGGAGGTGTTGCTGTCTTCGTATTGCTGAATACTGCATTAAAAAACAAACGGGAGAAATTATTGAAAGATGCCGAAAATGAAGGAGAGTCACTTAAAAAAGAAAAGATTCTCCAGGCAAAAGAACGTTTTCTGAAGCTCAAAGAAGAGCACGAAGAAACCATCAAACAACGCGAACGCAAGTTGCAGTCACTGGAAGATAAAACCCGAAACCAGGAGAAACAACTTTCACAAAAGATAGAAGAGGCGAGTCGTAAGGAGAAAAACGCGGAAAAAGAGCTGAAAGAAATGGAAGCGAAAAAAGAAGCGTTGGATTTGCGTCAGCAGGAACTGGATAAAATCCACCAGAAACAAGTTGCCGAATTATCTAAAATTTCGGGAATGAGCCCTGAAGAAGCGAAAAACGGATTGGTAGAAGCATTGAAAGACGAAGCGCGAACAGCTGCGTTGGCGCACATTAAAGAAATTTCGGAAGAAGCAAAACTGAACGCCAACAGGGAAGCGAAAAAAATTGTGATTCAGAGTATTCAACGTGTTGCGACAGAACAAGCGGTGGAAAATGCGGTATCTGTATTCAACATTGATTCGGATGAGGTAAAAGGCCGCATCATCGGACGTGAAGGTCGAAATATACGTGCACTGGAAGCTGCTACAGGAGTGGAGATTATTGTCGACGATACACCGGAGGCGATCATCCTTTCCTGTTTTGATCCGGTCAGAAGAGAAATCGCCCGACTGGCATTACACCAATTGGTATCCGACGGACGTATTCACCCGGCGAGAATTGAAGAGGTGGTGGCAAAAACACGTAAACAACTGGAAGAAGAAATTGCAGAAACAGGTCGCAGAACATGTATTGACCTGGGAATTCACGGATTACATCCGGAATTGACGCGAATGGTCGGGCGGATGAAATACCGGTCTTCTTATGGTCAGAACTTATTGCAGCACTCCCGTGAAGTAGCCAACTTGTGTGCTATTATGGCATCTGAACTTGGGCTTAATGTAAAACTGGCGAAACGTGCCGGATTGCTCCACGATATCGGGAAAGTTCCGGACGAAGAACCGGAATTGCCGCACGCAATCCTGGGAATGAAATTAGCGGAGAAATACGGTGAAAAACCGGATGTTTTGAACGCAATTGGCGCCCACCACGATGAAATTGAAATGACCACATTAATTTCACCGATCGTTCAGGTATGTGATGCCATTTCAGGAGCACGTCCGGGAGCGCGAAGAGAGATTGTTGAATCATATATCAAACGGATTAAAGAACTGGAAGCACTGGCCCTTTCGTACGAAGGTGTTGCGAGCGCATACGCTATTCAGGCGGGACGTGAACTGCGTGTATTGGTAGAAAGTGAAAAAGTGTCCGACCAGATGGTGGATGAATTGTCATTCAATATTTCGCACAAAATCCAGACTGAAATGACGTATCCGGGTCAGGTGAAGGTGACTGTAATTCGCGAGAAAAGAGCTGTTAATTACGCAAAATAATGACTAAAAACCAGCTGAAGGGAAAAAAGATATTGGTAACAGGAGGAGCCGGTTTTATCGGCTCTAATCTTGTTGAGTTTCTTTTATCAGCTGGAGCTTCCGTCTCCGTTCTGGATAGCCTGGAGACAGGGAAACGGAAAAACATAGAAGCATTTCTTAACCACCCTGACTTTACGTTTATAGAAGGCGATATCCGCTTTGTAGAAGATTGTATGAAAGCGGTAGAAGGGATTGAACTGATTACCCACCAGGCCGCGTTGGGATCTGTTCCCCGTTCCATTGAGTTTCCACATGCCACACATGCTACAAATACGACCGGGTTTCTAAACATGTTGCAGGCCGCCTGCGAAAAAGGCGTGAAACGGTTTGTTTATGCCAGTTCCAGCTCTGTTTACGGCGATTCTACTGTTTCTCCGAAGACCATCGGTTCCGAGGGAAACCTTCTGAGTCCGTATGCGGTTACCAAAAGCCTGAATGAATTGTATGCCGGTGTGTACCATCGTTTGCATGGTATGGAAACCATCGGTTTGCGTTATTTTAATGTGTTCGGACCCAAACAGGACCCAAACGGTGTGTATGCGGCAGCGATTCCGAAATTCATTGACAAATTGATAAAGGGGGAAGAAGTAACCATCCACGGTGACGGAAATCAAACCCGCGACTTTACCTATGTTGCAAATGCCGTAAAAGCAAATTTCCTGGCGCTGACGACAACCAATTCACAGGCATTCGGTTCCGTATTTAATGTTGCCTGCGGTAAGTATTTATCCTTGAATGATGTCATTGAAAGCCTGAGAAAAAATCTGGCAGAAAAAGGTCTGCTACACCCGGATTCAAAAGTAGTCAATGGACCGGAACGTGCAGGTGATATCCGCAATTCATTGGCCGATATCACAACAACTAAAGATCAATTACAGTATGAAGGATTGATCGATTTTGATGAAGGAATCAGGCAGTTGATCAACAGTGTAATTGTCAACAGGTAAGCACCCGGAAATCTTTGTAACCAATGGGCTTATTGCAAAAAATAAAAGAACACGATTTTATTAAATCAGTTGCTGTTTTGATGACAGGAACATTGGTAGCACAAATCGTTAGTTATGCTGTTTCTCCGATTATCTCAAGGCTTTATGATCCGGCTGCTATGAGTGATCTCAACTTATTTATGCGGGTGATTGGTTTTATTTCTGCCTTAGCAACAGCCAGATTCGAATTGTCACTCCCACTGCCAAAACAAGATTCTCATTCTTACTTATTGTTTCGTTTATCATTAAGAATAACCGTCATCACATTATTGGTCTGTGCTGTCGGAGGTCTGATCTATTCATTTTTTGCTGCGACGACCGGATATTATTTTGTGTTTGGAACACTTGTTTTATTAAGTACTTTCTTTGTTGTTTTTATTAACCTTGGCACCAATTGGTCTATAAGAAAAGGAAAATTTTCAACAATATCTTATTCCCGAATTTCCAATTCTATTGTTTCAAATGCGCTCCGAATTGGATTCGGATACATCGGATGGGGCAGCTTTGGAATTATATTGGCAACATTCATCGGGTATGTTGCTTCAAGCTTAGGTTTCATTAAAAATTATCTGGAGAACAGAACAATCTATTCCAACTATAAATCCAGGCATAAAACAATTGTATTAGTAACGGAATACAAAGACTTTCCGTCTGTCAGTTTACCACATGTATTGGTGGATGTCGGGAGAGATTTAATCATTGCTTTTCTGGTCATTCTTTATTTTGGGAAAACAATATTTGGATCATACAGTTTTTCTTTAGTTATGTTAAATGTACCTGTTGCAATTATAGGGCAGGCGATTGGTCAGGTATTTTTCAAAAAATGCTCAGATTTAGTAAAGGATAAAAAAGAGGTAATTTCTTTAATTACCAGTACGATGAAAATGCTTTTTGCCATTTCTATTGTGCCGTTTACACTCTTATTTTTCTATGGAGAACCAATTTTTACATTTGTCTTTGGAAAAAAATGGTCTGAGGCAGGTTATTATTCTGAAATATTAGCAATTTACATGTTTTTTAATTTCATGATTTCACCTATTTCAAACTTACCTATTATTCTAAAACGTCAAAAAACCTATTTTTTTATCGGTTTGACAAACACATTGATTCAATTAGTGTTTTTTGGGTTACTTCCACTTTTTGTCTTGAAGACGGATATAAACTTTGTAAAGTTGTTATGGATTGTTACCATTGCTCAATCATTAATAATGGTATACACGTATTTTATATTTGTGAGGTATGCTAAATTAAGTGGAATGGAGAAGGAGTAGTTTGTGGAATGAGGCCTATAAAATAGAGTTGAGAAACGGGGAAAAGATATCAACAACACACGGGAATAAAATTTACTTTACAGGGCAATTCATACAGACACACAATTATTGTTTGACCGACCGACCATCGGCTTATACAGCTTTAAAAAGACATAATTTTTTAATTATATTTGTTCCCGTTCCAGGTTCCAAGGACCAGGAAGTTATTATCCTTCACCAGGAATAAATAATAGTGAAAAAACAGTAAAAGAAAAAATGAATAACAACAATCCGGGATTAAAAAACAGTAATACAAATTGATATTCTCTGGCATGGAATTTAAGTTCATCATAAATAATGTATTTAAACCGGAAGGTAAATTAACGATTCATTTAGGAGATTCATCGCTGGCAAAAGGTTTACTGAAGTACTTTAACAAGCGTATTTTAAGAAAAGGCGGCATCAAGAATAAAAAATATAACTGTGCGGTAATCAGGTTAGATAAATTTAAAGATGCTGATGAGTACCGAAATTCAATCAAAGGGAAAAATTCGGCAGATTATTTTGCAAGAAGATGCACAAAATTAGGCTATACCTTTCAGAAAATAGACCCGAATCAATTCATAGATGATATTTTTGAAATACATACTTCTGCTTCGGAAAGGCAGGGGCGAAAAATGGAAGAAAGCTATCTTGTGAAAGTTGAAAGGTGGCCGAATGACCATGAAAATAATTGGTTCGGTGTTTTTAATAGTACAAACAAATTAGTCGGGTATATCTGGTTAGTAAAAACAAACGAGTTAGGACTGATGAATCGAATCCTTGGACATAATGATCATTTAAAGCAAAACATCATGTACCTGTTAGCCGTTGAAACAATAGCCAATGAAATTCATCTGGGCGAACATAAAATTATCATGTACGATACCTTCGGGGCTAAAAAAAATGGACTTGTTTTATTTAAAAACAGAATAGGGTTTAAACCATATACCATTCATTTTGTAAAATGATTTGTATGGTTGCTTTTCTAGGACATGGTACGATGGCCACGCTACGGATTGTAAGCATGTATGTGTTGGACAGAAAGATGAATTAGCGATCAAAAGAATTTTGATCAGGTGTTTACGAAGTTCCGTAAAACTGTTGATGAACAGAAGAAACAACAAAGATTCAGGCTTAAAAAAACAGATAATCGCCAAACAAAATTCAGAGTGAGACCTTCCGTGTAGGAGCGAATTTTGTAAAACAAGACAGCAAGAGGGATCATTGATGTATAAAAACAGCTAAAATGGTTACTTTTACGAGAAAGAGATATTTTATAAGTAACCCAACATACTATTATTTTAACAAATTATGCTCAATATTTTGACGAAAGAAAACAACCGTTTTTTTATTCATCAACCTCGCGGGAAACAACCGGGAGCTTTAGATTCAATTTTATTGCTGTTATTATTAACAAGCATTCTCTTTTTTCCGTTTATACCCCTCTCCTCTTCCTTCTTTTTCTCATTAGAAGAGGTGGTTGTTGTATTAATCGGTGCCCGGTTATTGCAGAAACAATTCTTTTGGTTGGACAGGTACCTTTTCGTTATTATTGCCTTTGCTGTTTATGCAACAGTAGTGATTGTGATTAACCCGAATCGTACACATCTTTCAGAATATTTTGAAGTGTACAAGATTTTAAAATACGGCACCATATATGTTTTTGCTATCTATTATTTCCTGGAAGAAAGAAACCATGGAGCCATTAACAAATACTTGTTAGTCAGCTTTTTAATTTTGTTTTTTTTCAATGTTATGCACTATTTTAATATCATTGACTTTAATAAGAACATTACAATACTTTATGACTCAGACGGCCGGGATGTTCGTTCGTTCGGACTCAATTCAATCGGGCAGGCCGGCCCCAAAAGAATTGTAGGAACAATGGGGAATCCAAATGATAATGCCATTTTGTTTTTATTTTACTTCGTCTATTTTCAGTACTTATCTGTAACGGTACATTCGAATAAAAACATGCTGTACAGATGCTGTTATTATGGTGCATTTCTCATGATTATATTGTGTCAGTCGAGAACAGGTATTGTCGCAACGTTTGTCGTTTTCTTTGCAGGATTTTTTATGCGATCAAAAACAATGGAATCAATAAAGTCTTATCTGATTCATTTATTTGTTTTCGTGTTGCTCATAGCACTTCTTTTCTCATTTGAAAAAGAGGCGGGAGGAATGCAGTATCTTAGAAACACAAATGTATTGAATGTTGGTGACAATAATTCTGTAAGGGGTAGGTTTGAGATCTGGTCCTATCTGATCGATATGTGGATGAATAAGCCGGTGTTTGGTTACGGTCCCAATAAAGAATTTATGTATTCCAACTTTATCTACCCTGAAAATGAGTATATCTTTTATTTGTGGAGGTATGGTATCATCGGGTTGATCTTTTATTTATTGATTTTATTTATTCCTGCTGCATTGCTACTCAGAGCGAAACCGATCAACAAATTTATTATTCCTTTTCTGTTGATGCTCCTGACAATCGCCTTGGCTAATAATCCCTTCAGTAACCCAAAATTTTTAATTATAATCGCTCTAATTATTGGATACTGCGTAAGTTTGTATTACAAGAAACAACAAAAAGCAGATGAATAAAATACGTCGACATATTTCCTATCGATTGAGCGTTTTTCTGCAGGGTATTTACAGGCCTAAAATGCTCTATAGAAAACGGAACTTCCAAGGGAAACGAGTTGCAAATTTAAGGATTGGTTCATCTACTTTTATTGATCATCCGGAACAATTGTTCCTAACAGATCATGTGTACATCGGACATCATAATTTTATAGAGGCTAGTAATAAAATCGTAATAGGAACAGGGTGTCAGATCACATCATTTGTTTCAATCACCTCGCATTCCAGCCATCATGCCATCCGACTCTATGGAAGTAGCTATGGAAGTGTTGATGAAAAAATAGGATATGAAAAAGGCACAATTGAAATCGGAGACTTTACATTTATAGGTCCTCATGTTACAATTATGCCGGGTACGATTATCGGAAAAGGATGTATTGTTGCAGCCTATTCCCTGGTGAAGGGAAACTTTCCGGATTATTCGGTCATTGCCGGCAACCCGGCACAAGTTGTAAAAGGAGTGAAAGATACCGATAAAAAATACCTGGAGCAGTATCCGGAGTTGGTCAACCTATATATGAAATAAAATGATTCAAAAAATTCAGCGAAGAGCTATAGGAATAATCAACCGAATCCGGTCTGATTTTTTTATTTTTAATAGAATAGCAGACTACGAGCAAATTATAAAAACAGCACGTGATAACAATTACGAAGTCCTTCCTTTATCTGACTTTTTCAACGATGCCAGAAACAACCGATTAGCGGGACGAAAGATTTTGCTCATCCGGCACGATATAGATTCAGATCCGGCGTATGTGCTGAAATGGCTTGCTGTTAATCAAAAATATGGAGTGAGAACTTCTTTTTATTTTCGATTGTGTACATTGGATTACCCCGTAATGCGAAAGGTACATGACCAACAATCTGACTGTGGTTATCATTATGAAGAATTGGCCACGATTGCTAAACGAAAGAAGATTCTTACAAAAAAAGAAATAGAACAACTGTACCCTGAGATCAGGATGGAATTCATTAATAACTTCAATAAAATTGAACAGGAGTGTGGCTTTAAAATAAGGTCAATTGCCAGTCATGGGGATTTTGCAAACAGGATTTTAAATACTCCCAACAGAGAATTTATAACAGAAGCCATAATGGAACAATGCGGAATTGATTTTGAGACTTACCAACCCGAGATTGTAACTAATTATTCAATTAATATAACAGATTGCGGATATCCCAATTTATACCGGGGTGATACTTCCGTATTGCAGGCAATCGATCAACAATATCCGGTCATCCATATACTGATACATCCCAAACACTGGCGTTCGAGCTGGTACTGGAACATCTATGAGAACGGGAAAAGAATAATTGAGGGACTCAAATACAGATAGTGTATGAAAAAGTTACTTTTAATAGGAACCAATACTGTCCATACCTACAACTACCTGGAATTGGTGAAGGATTATTTTGATGCGGTATTGGTAATCACCAATGAAAAACGGGAAGGGGTGGATATTCCTGTTGAAATTGTTGAGTTTAACCTAACACTTAGAAACCTTATCCGTACACCGAAACGAATTCGTAAGATAATTGCGGAATTTAAACCAACGATAATTCATATCCATCAAGCAAACAGTGTTGCTTTTTTCAGCAACCTCGCATTGGGAAAATACCCAAAGATCCCGTGTGTTTTAACTACGTGGGGGAGCGATATCTTGTTGATTCCGTCTCAGAGTTTTTTACTAAAACAAATGGTAAAATACAACCTTCGGAAGGCAAATGCAATTACATCGGACTCTGTATTCATGGCAGACGAAATCAAAAGGATTCAACCGCTCTCCAGGTCCATTTTGATTGCCAATTTCGGAATTGGATTTACTCCTCCGAAGCAGGTTGAAAAGGAAAAAATAATATACTCCAACCGTTTACACAAACCTTTGTATCGAATAGATGCAATTATTGAAGCCTATAAAAAAATGAAACAACATGATTCATTGCAGGACTGGAAGTTGATAATAGCAGCTGTCGGAGAAGAAACGGATAAACTGAAAAAAATCGTCGGTACGGAAGGAATCGATGGAATTGAGTTTGTCGGGTGGGTTGATGCCAAAACAAATGCACAGTGGTATGCACGGTCTTCTTTTTGGGTATCTATCCCTATGTCAGACGCCACATCTATTAGCCTGTTGGAAGCAATGGCGTGCGGATGTATTCCTGTGGTATCTGATTTACCTGCCAACCGTGAATGGATTGAAGATACCAAAAACGGGTCAGTTGTTAAAGATGTGACCAGTGATTTCTTGACAGATGCAACGCAACTGGATTTCAAAGATGCTGCGGGTATAAACGCCCTACTTATAGAAGAACATGGAACAAAAGCAGCCAATAAAGCAAAATTTATTGCATTGTACGATAAATTACTCAACTAAGAATGGATCGAATTTGTCACATCACAAATATACATGACTGGAATGATACCAGAATCTTCTACAAGGAATGCTGTTCGCTTGCGGATGCGGGTTATCAGGTTAGTTTAGTGGCACCAGATGCGGAAGAAGGAATACACAACGGTGTCTCGGTTTTATCAGTTGCCAGAAAAAGTAAATCGCGGATATACAGAGCCAGCTTTCTTGCGTGGGCAGTGATGCGGAAAGCATTGACAACAAAGGCAAAAATTATCCATTTCCACGATCCTGAATTAATTTGGATAGGCTTTATTCTTCGGTTGTTTTACCGAAAAACAATCATTTTTGATGTACATGAAAACCTTACTGCTCAGATTCAAGATAAACAATGGCTTAAATTCAAGCGACTTATTGCATGGTTGTATGGTCGCATGGAACGCTTTGCAAGCCGGTACTTCCATATTGTTATAGCAGAAGAATCGTACCGTTATTTGTTTGAGAAACAAGCCAAATCGTTGACACCGGTATTCAACTTCCCGGAAGTGGAAAAACTACAACAATTTTCACAGGATACCCGGTCTGACCAAAATGGGATTTTATATGTTGGTGTGGTTTCCGAAATACGGGGAATCATGCAAATCATTCAGGCATTGGGTATATTGAAGCGTAAAAATATCCCGTTTACGTTTCATTGTGTTGGGCCCATCGAAGATGGAATAATATCTAAATTAAAAGCATTGGATGAATATAATGATGTGAAAGAAAACATTATTTTTTATGGAAGAAAACCATTGTTTGAGGCATATCAGTTGGCCGGACAATCAAAAATGGCACTTTCTCTGTTGCATCCAACACCCAATTATATTCGTTCATATTCGACAAAAATTTTTGAGTACATGGCAATAGGACTTCCGTTTGTTGTGTCTGATTTTCCATTATATAGTTTTGTGACAGAGCGAAAAATAGGCGCTTGTGTTAACCCGTTTGATACTCATGGAATTGCAAAGGTTTTTGAGTATCTGTTATCAGATGATCCGGAAATCGCCCGTCAGATAGATCGGGCGCGACATGCCGTGAAAAATGACTTCTCCTGGGAATCACAACGGGAGAAATTATTAGGTTTGTATGCATCAATAACAAAATAATATGAAACAGTTTGTTGTAAGATACGCGTTGGAATTATTGCTTTGCCTGGTCTTTATCTGTCTGTTCAACGTTCCTAAATTTGCACCTGTTTCTCTTGCGCTGACAATTGTATGGATTCTTGTTGCTGCGATCCGAAAACAATTAGTTTTTAAACCCAACTATCCGGCAGCAGGGTTTGTCCTGTTGTACGGTGCATATGCACTTGGCATTGTATGGACAAAGGATGCGGAATTGTCCAGATTTTACCTGGAAAACAAACTGTCGTTCGTCATTATCCCGATTCTGTTTGGGTTTTCTAAGAAATCAGGGTTTAATTTTTCAATTGTTCTAAAGGGATTGATTCTCTCCATCCTGCTTGCGTTTTTCTGGGGAATTGCAAAGGGAATACCGTGCTATCTGCATTATCAGTCATTTCCCTGGTGCTTCATGAAAAGTCACTTATCTTCTACAATTCATCCGACATATATGGCAGCAGGAGCTCAAATGGCCATTGTATCCGTTTTTTTATTGTTGAAGAAGAAAGAACTGAATAAGAAGATGGCAATGAGTATCATTACATTGCTGGTTGTGTATACGTTCTTGTTGATGTCACTTTCCGGCGTTTTATTTTTCCTGTTGCTTTCAGCAACCTATATCTTGTTTAAAATCGCACAACGAAAGAGCCGTCGCTTTGTTGTTTCAATGGTAATCGTACTCCTTGCTTTTTTTTCAGGGTTGTTTTTATTTACTCCGTTTTTGAAAAAAGATATATACGAAGCGGAACAAAATATTCAGTTGTTTTTTTCTTCACAGGAGGAGTTTGTCCATCATTTTCCCGAAACCCCTTCGTCCAGTCAGGTAAGGCTAGTTTTGTGGCTTGCTTCTATTGAAGAAATACAGGAACATCCGCTGGGTGTAGGGACGGGAAATGTAGACTATTACCTGGGAGGAAACCTAAAAGAAAAAGGATTGAATGAGCTGGCAACACATAATTACAACCCCCACAATCAGTTTTTGCATACCTGGTTGGAAATAGGAGTTGCCGGATTTTTCATATTGATCTCTATCCTTGTGGCAGGAATCAGGTGGGGAATCAAAAAGAAAAACATAATGGCTGTTATCCTGTTAGCAAACCTGACGTTTAATTGTCTGTTTGAATCAATGCTACAGCAGCAATCGGGAATTATATTCTATCCCCTTCTGCTAATGATCATCCATATATATGTAGAATCAGAAAAAAAAGCACATGATTAAAATTTCAATTGTAATACCGTGCCGTAATGAAGCTCTTTATATTGAAGAGTGTATTCATGCCATATATGCAGCGGAGGTTCCCGATGAAGTTAAAATCAATGTGTTTGTGGTTGATGGAATGAGTAATGATGGAACGCGGAGGATCATTCAGCAATTGCAGGAAGAATTTTTGACCTTGAAAATTGTCGATAATGTACAACAATTAACACCTTTTGCGTTCAATTTAGGCATCCACGCAACTTCTTGTGATTATGTACAGATTATAGGTGCACGCCATATAATATCTAAAAATTACCTTTCCGTCTGTTTGCAAAAACTAAATGAGGACTCTTCTATCTGGTGCGTCGGAGGGAGATTGGAGAATGAATATGTCAATGAAACGGGAAAGGTGATTGCTTTGGCAATGGGGACACAACTTGGGATGGGAATAGGAAACTTCAGAACGTTGAGTAAATCCGGATTTACGGATACCGTGACAAGTCCCATGTATCCGTATGGTGTCTTTGAAAAAATAGGATTTTTTGATGAGGAACTAATTCGGAACCAGGATGACGACTTTAACTTTCGCGTTACACAAGCAGGAGGAAAAATCTGGTTTGATGCGGACATTTCACTGAAATATTATGTGCGGGGCAATTATAAAAACCTGTGGAAACAGTTTTACCAATACGGTTACTGGAAAGTATACGTGAACCGGAAACACCGGACATTCACGACGGTACGGCAATTGATTCCGCCCTTGTTTGTCATGTACCTCCTGCTGTTTCTATTCACCTGGTTGTTTGGCGCCACTGTCGGCGTTGCAGGTTCCTTCCCGTTGATTGTTTATCTTGCTTTAACGGCAATAACCACCAACCGACTTGTTCAGCAAGACCATCAACTCCGGTTCGGAGATATATTCAAAACATTTTCCATTCTACATATTTCCTATGGATTAGGTTATCTGAAAGGTGTGATTGATTTTGTGTTGCTCAACAAGAAACCATCGGATAAACAAAAACAAATGTCAAGATAACAGCAATAACACGTTATTTATCATAGATACTGTTCTAAACAGTTGGCTGATGAAATAGTGTTGGACAAATTGCACAAATACTTGAGTGTGTTGAAGCTGTTTTGTACAGCTCTGTTCGTTGTTCCATAGCCACAGATACCTTTTAGTATTTTATGCCTAAAGGAATCTGTGGTGAAAATATCACCCGACTTATAGAATAGTGCCGTGCCAGAAAACAAAAAGAGGCTCTGAATCAGTGGCCTCTTTTTTACTATGTATTGTATGCATTAAATCCCCCAATCGTCACCATCGTGTTCTGCAATGCTGATTTTTTGGATAATCTCATGTGCTTTTGAATCGGAATATATTCCATAACCGTTTACAAAAATTCCTTTCACGCCGTCTTTTGTATTGCGCAGGGCATACAGGATGGATTCATCATCCAAATCACTTAAACCGGTAAACCGGTAAATTCTGTCAATAACAATATCTGTCAATTCAACTTTCTCTCCTCCTGCGATGTAAGAAATGTTTTCTTCAAGCAGGTTAAAGTCTGCTGTATATCCTCGTTCGCGCAAAATCGCTATGACTTCCGTAAGGGGTTTTTCTGTAAATTTCATTTGTACGGCTTTTGTTTCCCTAAATGTACAAAAAATACGGCTTAAAACTGCGATTTTACTTAATTAATAACTTAAATCCTTTACCATGAATGTTCATGATTTCGATGTTCGGATCTTCTTTTAATAATTTACGCAATTTGGCAATGTAGACATCCATACTCCTTCCGTTGAAGTAATTATCATCTCCCCATACAGCGCGTAAAGTTGCCTGTCTGTCCAGCACTTCGTTTTTATTTTTTACCAGTAATTCCAGCAGTTGATTTTCTTTTGTTGTCAGCTTTTTGGCTTCCCCCTCCGTATGCAACAAACGCAATTCCGGCTCGTATTTGATGGTACCGACAAATAAATCCCCGGCAACTTCAGCTTCGTCCGAACCTGTTCTTCGTGCGATTGCGTTGATTCTTGCCACCAATTCTTCCATGGAAAAAGGCTTGGTCAAATAATCATCTGCCCCGGTTGCGAAACCTTCCAGCTTATCCTCCTTCATGTCTTTTGCTGTCAGGAAGAGAATCGGAATTTTCTTATCTAACTCACGTACCTCTTTTGCCAGGCTGAAACCGTCAATTTTAGGCATCATGACATCGAAAATACAAAAATTGAATTTCCCGCTATTGAATGTATCCAGTGCGATCTGACCATCAGTAGCCAATGTAACATTGAATCCTTTAGATTTTAAATACGTGGACAATAGTTGTCCTAAATTGACATCGTCTTCTGCTAGTAGAACAGCTAATTTTTTTTCCATAGTTATTGTTTTATTTCAATTGTAAATGTAGATCCTTCTCCAAACTTACTTTGCACATTAATTTTCCAGTTATGCATTTCGCAAATTCCCTTCACATAACTCAATCCCAAACCGAATCCTTTTACATTGTGAACGTTCCCAGTTGGAATACGGTATAATTTATCAAATATTTTATTCAGGTGCTCTTTTTTTATTCCCAGCCCTTTATCACTGACTGCTATTCGAACAATTCCCGACTTTTGTTTCATTTCAATTTTTACTTCCGGAGTTTCCTGCGAATACTTGATCGCATTGTCGATCAGGTTTGAAATCACATTGGTAAAATGCATTTTGTCCGCGTGAATGTACACCAGCTCCGTACAAATATCCACCTCAATTTTACCTCCCCCGTTTTGAATGCGGAACTGTGCCCGGTGTACAATGTCATAGATGATTTCATTGACAAGGATTTTTTCGATATTGAGGCGTACCTCTCCTTTCTCAATGGTGGAACTTTGTAAAATTCCGTCGACCAGCGTTCCCAACCGGTTGTTTTCGTCTGCGATCATTTTTACAAACGGTTGCGCCTGTTCGGTTCCCGTTCCCATCATATCCGGGTCACTCATGGCCTGGCACGCAAGAGAAATCGTTGAAATCGGTGTACGGAATTCATGTGTCATGTTGGAAATGAAGTCGTTTTTCATTTCTGCCAGTTTCTTCTGCGTCAGAATAGTCCGGAACATGTAGATTAAGGCCCAGAAGATGAGCAATACCAGCGAAAGATTGACCAGCAACGGTACCCACAATTCTCCCAGCAGAATGGTGCTCTGCCGCGGAAAAACAATGTGTAGTTGTAAATTGTTATCAAACAGGTTGCTCGGGAACAAATGCGTTGAAAAAGACTTGTCGACTTCCAGGTTCGGGTCGTAATGCTCTACAAAAACTTTGGATTTTAGAGGCTTTCCGGATTCATTGGTAACAACGAAGCTGAATTTTGCCGGCAATTTATCGTCTTTAAACTCGGTGCGGATTACCGAATCCAGGAATGCAATGTCAAAGGTGTTCTCCGGGCTTTCAAATACATTATCCCGGAATGCCTGCATCATCATATCATTGACGAATTTTGCCTTTTCAAACATCTTCTTAATTACTTTCTGATCCAGCTGAATGGAAACCCCGGTTGAATCGCCGGCAGTTTTATTACCGTAATAAAAATCCCTCAGTTGCCGTACATCTTTTGCGAGTACACGTTGTTCTGCTTTCACCCCGACCAGTGAATCAATACTTTGTCCCTGGATTACCAGGTAGTTTTCCTGCTGCCCGTTCTCCCAGATAATCGTATCTTTTACGGAAATCGTTTCCTTTGCCGATAACAGGTTTTGAAACTCTTCTTTGAGAATATCTTTGTAATGTCCGCTGAAATTTGTGTTGGCAATCCGGAAAAATTTCCGGACATCTTCCGCTTTTTCATGACGCACGGCAATGCGCTCAAGTGTTGTTTCTACTTCTGCTCTGAACTGTCCCGATTTTTTGTCATACAACTGGCGCGTCTGAAACGCTTGTATGATCAACAATGCAATGGATGCAACGACTACGAACGCAATAATTACATTGACCCTGATTTTCCCCACACTTTAGTTTTTTACGAATTTAAAAGTTAGGAAACACTAAATCATACACTTAACGTTTTTTAACAGGAAGAAAAAGAGGTTTTTCGCTCATTTTCAATCCATTTCAATCGCTTTCGGTTCTTTTCTGAAGAGGGAAAATAACAGGTAACTGATTGCTGTTGTCACTACAAATGCGATACATGCGAGGATGATGGCGCCAATGAAATACTGCACGGTATTGGCTTTTATTGTTTCCAGGTCAAAATGCAGCAATTGTGCAGGATCGATGGAATTGGAGGTAAAATACTGACCAACCAGGAAACTGGCATAGACAATAAACGGAATCATGGGGGGAATGGAAATATTGGCGGCAGTGATAAAAAGTACTTTGTTCAACCGGAACAGAATCGCCAACGGAATACCAATCATGAGCTGAAAGCCCCAGATTGGGAAAATACCCATAAATATACCAAATCCAAGTGAAAGTGATTTGCGCAGATTGCTTTCCTGTGGTTTGATGGCTTCATTTTTAATGGCAATCCATGTCTGTTTAGAAATTAATTTTTTCGGATAGAAATAGAGCAGTGCACAGATGAATAATACGCTGTTCAAAACGGAAATTCTGAAAAAATCCCTTCCCGGGCGAAAATGAGAAACCCGTTCATCCGGATCGTACTTTACCTGGATCGGGACCGGTTTAAACGCAACATTCTTCCAGGCAAGCCGTACAATTACTTCAATTTCCAATTCAAACTTGGTGGTAAATAACCGCATTTTTTTCAAGGGTTTCAACGGGTAGACACGAAAACCTGTCTGGGTATCCGGCAGACTGATCAATGTTTCTACCTTGAACCAGAAGTTGGAAAATTTATTTCCGAAGGAACTTTTCCCGGGAACACCTTCCTGTTCCATATTCCGGGAACCCATCAAAACGGTATCCGGGTTTTCGGAGCATTCCCGGATCATTTTCGGAAGATCACTGGGATAATGCTGACCATCGGAATCCATGGTAATCGCATAAGCGTATCCTTTTTCACAGGCATGGTGAAACCCTTTACGGAGTGAATACCCCTTTCCGCTGTTTACCTCATTTTTTAAGACGGTAATACGGTTTTCATAACGAGAGAGAATTTCCGGTGTGGAATCTGTCGCGCCGTCGTTGATCACAATAACGGTATGTGCAGGAACAAACTCCAAAACTCCGTCAATTACACGTTGCAGTGTTTTTTCATTGTTATATGTGGGAATCAACACACATGCATTGATTTGTTCTATTCCTGTTTTTTCCACGATCTCCTGATTAGATGAGCATTTCCCGGCAAAAGTAAAAAAGAAGCATTGAAAAATGAATGATTGGAGAGACAAATAATCGGAAGCCCCGGCATTGTGTTATTTTCGGATCACCTCCACTTGTCCGTTCAAACCTATTTTTATGATCTGTGACGCTTGATTCATTTGCTCAGTTGTGCGTTCTTCAATAATGAGGTCTACTCCTGTTTTAATCTGCTGTGCTATTTCTCCGAATGAGGCCGGGCTTTTTTCCCCGCTGATATTGGCAGAAGTACTTACAATAGGCTTTCGGAGTCCCTGGATTAATTTCAAACAGAGCGGATCGCTGGTGATACGGATGCCGACACTTCCGTCTGCTGCAAGTACACTGGGAGCCAGTCCGGATACATTCGGGTAGATAATGGTAAGCGGCCGGGTGGCCAGATCTGCCAGGTCGTAACAGATCGGGTGAAAATCCGGCACGTAACGCTCCAACATCGGAAAACCGTCTACCAGGACAATAAAACTTTTTTCGGACGGCCTGTTTTTTAGCTTTAAAACCTGCTGACAGGCGTCGTCATTGGTCGCATCACATCCAAGCCCCCAGATCGTATCGGTGGGGTAGAGCATCGTTGCTCCGGCTTTTAACTGTTCAATGATGTGCGGGTAATCTGTTTTCATCGTTATTTTTTTCGGACCATCTGGTACGGTTGTGTTTCTTCCGATCCGTCAATGAATCCTGAAACTTCAATGATCATTAACGTGTCATTCAATTGATTGTAGCGGACGTTACGGGGAAAAGACTGCTGTAAATTTTCTACTGCGATCTGACCGGATGAATGTAGCCGCCCTTTAAACACCTTCGTGTCCAGGTTTGCTGGTTTTTCACCGAGACTTTCATAAAATAAACTGTCTCCATTTAAAGTCAACCGGAGGTGCTCAAAAAAGACGGTGTCCGCGTTCTCAATGTAATAACTTTCACCAACGAATACCGTATCGTTTTCCCTTCTCCAATCTTCATGAAGCACACTTCCTTCCTCTTCGTAGACCCATTCTCCCAACATCCAGTCAGCATCCAGGTTTTTTTTAACCGGAAACGTAAGTACCTGTTTTGTCGTATGCGATTCCGTGCATGCTGTCATACAAAGCGATGTAATAATAGCAGAACGAAAGAACAATGCCTTCCTCATAATGATGTTCGTTTACGAATGCAAATGTACTTATTAACTCTATATTGTCAATTCTATCCCTGGAATAGTTTGGGGATGTTCCTATTTCCTTTTTATCTTTGTGAAGATGAAAATTCCGAAATACTTCAGGAACAAATATGCGGTCGCGATCGGCCTTTTTGTCATCTATACCCTGTTTTTAGATGATGTGGATGTTTTTACGGTGATCCGCCAGAACAGTAAGCTGAGTGAGTTGGAAGAACAAAAAGTAATCACACAGCAGCAACTGGAAGAAACCAGGGAAACCCTTAAAAAACTGGAAAGTATCGGTGGTTTGGAGCGATATGCCCGCGAAAAAAAATTATTTAAGAAAGACGACGAGGACATCTTTGTCATTTCTTACGAATAAGACATAATTTCCCTTTTTTATAGCAAAGCATTCTTAAAAATGCCATCCGTTTTTGTAACTTTGTAGCTTATTGACAAGTTAGAATGATTTTACCGATTGTAGCATACGGAGATCCTGTTTTAAAAAAGCAGGCAGAAGAGATAGATGAAAATTACCCGAATCTGCGGGAGTTAATTGACAACATGTTTGAAACCATGTATGGTGCTCAGGGAGTTGGACTGGCTGCACCCCAGATCGGGTTGCCGATTCGGTTGTTCGTGGTTGACGGCTCCCCTTTTGCAGATGAAGAAGACGAAGAACCGGATCCCAAAGCGGAAGGCATAGACGGATTTAAGAAGGTATTTATTAATCCAATCATCGAAGAGGAAACCGGAGAAAAATGGGGATTCCATGAAGGATGTCTTTCCATTCCTAAAATCCGGGAAGAAGTATTCCGGAAAGAAACCATCCGTATTTCTTATTACGATGAGAACTGGAAATTGAATGAGGAGACGTATACCGGCTACAAAGCGCGCATTATCCAACACGAATACGATCACATTGAAGGAGTTTTGTTTACGGACCATTTGTCAGTGTTGAAAAAGAAAATGCTGGCAAAAAAACTGCAGAACATTTCAAAAGGAGATATTTCTGTCAGCTATAAAATGAAGTTTCCGGCAGTCAAAAAAGGAAGATAATGAAGCAAACAATCCTATTTAGTGTACTGACCATTCTGTTGGTTGCCTGCGGGTCGAAAAACGAGGATGCCGTTTCTGTCCACACACGTATTGAACAATATGAAGACTCTATCCGGCAGTGGGGAGGAGGATCTGGAACGAAAGAAGACATCAGTTCTTTCGCCGATGATTACATCAACACGTTGTTGGAAGCGTACGAGGAAGAGCCGGACAATCCGAAGAACCCGGAATACCTGGATCGGGTACACATGTGGTATTCCACAGTCGGAAATGCCCCGTCAGCATTGAAATGGGCGCTGGTGGTCGAAGAAAAATACCCGAAATACCCTAACCGACAGATGTTGCTGGAAAGTATTGCTGCTTTGTATGACAACGGCATTACTCCGCGTGACAGTATAAAAGTACGGGAGTATTATACACAGATACTGAAGGAATTTCCAACGATGCCGGAAAGCAAAAAACAGGAAATAAACGATCGGTTGAAGCACAACAACCTCACCATGCAGGAATACATGCAAATTCAGGAATAAGAAGTTACGGCACTACCTTAATCCTAAAAAATAAAAGACGGGGCAATCATTCAGGTTGCCCTGTTTTGTTCTATGAAAGTCAGGTTAATTTGATGGTGATATCCTCTACCTCAATGACATCACCGGGAATCAATTTTGCACGTTTGCGCAATTCCACTTCTCCGTTCCGGATCACGATTCCTTCATCCACAATGAATTTCGCATGACCACCGGTTTCGGCAATTCCCGTCGCTTTTAATAACCCGATCAGTTCAATGTAATCGCCTTCTATTTTAAATGTTTCCATTGGATAGCTGTTGTATATATAAGGTGTACAATTTTTCTGCAGCAGAGAACGAAGTTTCTTTTCCTTCAATTACCGCGTTGTCCAGTTGTCTGAGCTGGTGCAGCAGCTCTTCGTTTGCATAAAAACTCCGCAGGATATGTTCATTGAGTGTTTCACGCAGCCAGTACTTGTCCTGTTCTTTTCTGTCGGAAAAAAAGTGCCCGTTGATTTTCGTTTGATTTTCAAAGGATGTGATCGCTTCCCAGATCAGTTCCATGTTGGTGTTTGCCATACTCGAACAGGTAAGGGCTTTCGGAGTCCAACCGTTTTTCTTCGGGGGAAATAAATGCATGGCATTTTGGTATTCCCTTCGTGCCAGGTTCGCTTTTTTGATATTGTCGCCATCTGCTTTTGTAATGACGAGTGCATCTGCCATTTCCATGATTCCCCGTTTGATTCCCTGTAATTCGTCTCCTGCTCCTGAAAGCATGAGCAACAGGAAAAAATCAACCATGGAATGCACCAGTGTTTCCGACTGCCCGACACCGACTGTTTCTACCAGTACCGTATCAAACCCCGCTGCTTCACACAAGAAAATACTTTCCCGTGTTTTGCGTGCTACGCCACCCAGCGTATCTCCTGCGGCAGAAGGACGGATGAATACATGTTTCATTTGAGAAAGTTGTTCCATCCGCGTTTTATCACCGAGAATGCTTCCCCCGGAAGTTCCCGAAGAAGGGTCGATGGCCAGGATGGCTACTTTTCGCCCGGCATTGACCAACAGTTGTCCGAAGCATTCGATGAATGTACTTTTCCCTACCCCCGGAACCCCTGTTATCCCGATGCGGATGGATTGACCTGTGTGAGGAAGGCAACGTTTGATTAAGGCTTCAGATTTGACACGATCGGAATCCAGTGTACTTTCAATCATCGTGATGGCACTGCTCAGCATGGGAATCTCATGATTGAGAATTCCTTCATAGAGTTTTTCAACCGTTAATTCAGCTTTTCGCTGCCGGCGTTTCTTCAACCAATCATCAAAATGTTGTTGCTGATCCATCTCCCTGCAAAAATAATTGAAAAATCGGTACGCGTTGAATATTTGCTGAAGGCATAACAAGTCCGGGGGTAATTACTTTGATTGTGGTGCCGGTAGAAAATTAGTAGTTTTGTTACATGGTAAAAATTGGGTTACTTTCTGACACGCATGGCGATCTGGATCCGAAAATCTTTCATTATTTTAAAGATGTGGATGAAATCTGGCATGCTGGTGATATCGGAACGGTTGAGGTAATCGATCAATTGCGTGCGTTCAAACCGCTGCGTGCCGTATACGGAAATGTTGACGGGTATGAAGTGAGAATGGAAACCCCGTTGCACAACCGTTTCCGGGTAGAGAAAGTCGATGTGCTGATGACACACATTGCCGGGAAACCGGGGAAATATGCGAAACCCGCCTACGAAGAACTGCAAAAAGGGGCCCCGAAATTATTTGTCTGCGGACATTCACATATCTTATTGGTGAAGTTTGATCCGCAATTCAACATGTTATGGATGAATCCGGGGGCATGTGGCAACAAAGGATTTCACCAGGTAAAAACATTGCTTCGGTTTCGCATTACAGGCGATAGAATTCATGATTTAGAAGTAATTGAACTGGAAAAAAGAGTGTGAGATATAATTTTTATCGTTTCTTTGCGTTTGAAATGTCAATGAAAACATCCTTATTATTAATTTCCTTACTCATCGGAAATGTCATTTTTGCACAAATAGGCGGTCAGACAACTTTCGCTCTTCTCGGCTTGAACTATAATGCGAGAAGTTCAGGCCTTGCAGGAAACTTCATTACGGCAAAAGATCAGGATATCAATATGGGGGTGGCAAACCCTTCTTTGCTGAATGCCAAAATGCACCAGGTAATCAGTCTTAGTCAGGCAATTCATGCAGGACGCATTAATTACGGAATGCTGAGCTACGGACATGCATTCAATGAAAAACAGTTTTTGTCTGCCCATATTCGTTACGTTGCCTACGGTAAAATGACCCGTACAGAGAAGAACGGAGTGGAGATGGGAGAATTTAATCCATTCGAATACATCATCGGAGTCGGGTACGGACATCAGCTTAACCCGCGCATATCGGTAGGAGCAAACCTGAACATCATCGGCTCACACCTGGAAGTATACAATTCCTACGGAACTTCTGTTGATTTGTCAGGAACATATCTCAATAAGTCGGAAACAGTTTTAGTGACAGCGTTGTTTAAGAATGTAGGATTTCAATTCAATGCATACAATGATAAACGTGCTCCGCTGCCGGCAGATTTCCAGTTGGGCGTCAGTTATCGCTTAAAACATGCACCTTTCCGCTTTTCGATTCTGGCGCATCACCTGAATAAATGGGATTTGACATATACCGATCCGAATGCCCAACCGACAGTTGATATGCTGACGGGAGATACGATTCCTGTGAAGCGTGCGGGTTTCTTTGAAAAGTTGGGTCAACATTTTACCTATCAACTGGAAGTACTTGCCACCAAAAACATCCACATCAGGGCCGGATTTGACTATTATACCCGTCAATCTATGAAGCTGGAAAGCAGACCCGGAATCGCAGGATTTTCGTTCGGATTCGGGTTGTACTTTAAAAAATTCTCCATCGACTACGGATTTACCACATTTTCACGTGCAGGATTCAATAATATGCTGTCAATATCGGCAAATATCGGCAAAATAAAAAAATAGACAAACATCTAATTTTCAGCAATTTATATTTTGAAGTAGCATTTTAAACATTAAAATGTTGAGATTTTTTGTAACCTTTAACTGATAAAATAAGTACATTTGCCGAAACCAAACAAAAAAAGAAAAATATGAAAAAGTCTATTTTAGCTGTGGCGGTTGTATTAGGAGCAACTACTACTTTCGCACAAGATTTGACATCAAGAAAAGGAGAGAACTATTTGCCAGAAGCTGGTGATTGGGCAATCGGTATTGATGCAGTTCCATTATTGAACTATGTTGGTAACTTCTTTGGAAAAGCGGGTGACAACATGCACGCTGGTAACATCTGGACACCAAGCAACCCGAATTTGGTAATTACAGGGAAATATTTCGCAGAAGAGGATTTGGCATTCCGTGGAGGAATTCGTTTAGGATTCGGAAGCACAAAACAAAGTGTAATGGTTGCAGACCGTCAGGCAGCAGCTCCTACAACAAACCCTTGGCCGGAAAATGCTGCTGAAGTTGAAAACACAGCAAAAATGGGTGCTACAAATGTAGGTTTGACTGTAGGTATTGAGAAAAGAAAAGGAAACACTCGTTTGCAAGGTTTTTACGGAGCTGAGTTAGGATTCATGATCTCTTCTACATCTGCTAAGTACACATACGGAAACGCATTGACTGCAAGTACAGCTGCAGTTCCTGTAGTAGTTACAGCTGATGACAACTTCGGTACAAACTTGGGTACTGCAACTGACGGACAAGGTAACGCAGTTGATACACGTATCTTAGAGTCTAAGTCAGGAGTAGGATTCTCTTTAGGATTGAGAGCATTCATCGGAGCTGAGTACTTCATCATCCCTAAACTGTCTATCGGTGGTGAATTCGGATGGGGTCTTGGTTTGACATTGAGCGGAAAATCAAGCACAACTGCTGAAACAGTTGGTTTGAGAGACGGTGCAACAGATGCTACTGTTGAAACACTTTCTGCTGAAGGAAACAAAACAACATCTTTCGGATTGGATAACTCTATCGTTAATCCATTGTTCGGACCAGTTGGACGTTTGAACTTGACGTTCCACTTCTAAGAAGTAGAAAAAATAAAATTAGAGAGGTCTTCGAAAGAAGGCCTCTTTTTTTATGTAAGGTTCCGTTCTAAAAGTTGTAGGATAAAACCGTGTTGAATAAATTGCACAAATGCTTGACTGTATTGAAACTACTTTTGTACAGCGCTGTTTCATAACCACATTCACGGATTACCTCTGTTGACTGTTAATCGGTGCCATTTTTTCTTTGTTCGTTCCTTTTTAATCGGTGTCCGTGGTGAAAATAACACCCGATTTATAGAACAGAGCCTTGTGTGTACATAATTGAATTGTGTATACAGAAAACAGATAAGTATTTGCTTCTCTGAAATTGATTTTTTGATACAACAGGGAAATGAAAAAGTGTATTATTCTTCAGACAATGCTTCGTATATTAAATCCATTTCATACCCTTTCGATACCAGGTAGCGGATAATTTTAGCTTTCTTTTTGAAGGAATCTTTTTCTGATTTTAATGCGGCCGCCTTTTTTTCTGCGAGTTGCAGTAAAGTGGAGTAGTAGTCATCTCCGTCAATTTGCCCGATTGCTTTTTGAATGCAATATTCCGGAACAAACTTCGCTTTCAGGTGCTGTCGGATTTTAATTCTTCCCCACTGTTTGATTCGGAATTTACCGGAAACATAGCTTTCCGCAAAGCGCTCTTCATCTAAAAAGCGATGTACGATCAGATCGGCGATCAATTGCTCTTTCTGTTCCCCGGAAATACCCCATTGGGTAAGTTTGTTACTTACTTCATAGTGGCAACGATCCTGGTAAGCACAATAGGCTTCTATTTTTTGTTTGGCTTCTAAGAAAGAAAAATTGCGCTCCGACATAATCAAAGCGCAATTTCTTCATTATTTTTATTGATAAAGGAATACTGCAAGAGGTGATAAGCAGTAACTCCTCTGACAGGAATCCATTTTTTGTACTTGAAGAACCATTTCAATTGTTTTGAAATCAATCCCCGTTTAAAATGAGACTCCAGGTACGGGTGTACCAATAAGGTGACATTTTTTTCTTTTCTGTCCGCGACCAGGAAATTCAGGTTGTTTTCGATTTCCTCTGCAAACAGGATGCTTGCCTGTACTTCCCCGGTTCCTTTACATGTCGGGCACGTTTCCGAAGTGTTGATATCCGTTTCCGGACGCACCCGTTGACGGGTAATTTCAACCACTCCGAATTTGGACGGAGGAAGAATATTGTGTTTTGCACGGTCCGTTTTCATGACCGCTTTCAAGTGCTCAAACAGTGCTTTGTTGTTGGCCTTATCATGCATATCGATGAAATCGATGCACACAATTCCTCCCATATCGCGCAATTGAAGTACACGTGCAATTTCTTCAGCGGCTTCCATATTTGTGGAAAGCGCGTTACTTTCTTGTCCGTCGGCTCCTTTTCTGTTTCCGGAGTTGACATCAATCACGTGCATTGCTTCTGTATGCTCAATGATCAGGTATCCCCCACTCTGAAGCGGTACTTTCTTTCCGAAAAGCGTTTTTATTTGCTTGTTGATACCGAACTTTTCAAACATGCTGAGTTTGCCGTCGTACAACTTTAAAATCTTTTCACGTCCCGGTGCAATTCCACTCACATACTCTTTTAACTCATCAAAAGTTGATTGGTTATTGATATGGATATGTGTAAAATCAGCGTTCAGCATATCGCGTAAAATAGACGTTGTTTTGTCCATTTCACCCAATACACGTTTTGGCGGAGTGGCCACCTTCAGGTTTGTATGCATTGTGCGCCACTTGCTCAGCAAATCTTTTAAATCCTGGTCTATTTGCTCGACCTTTTTCTTTTCTGCTACTGTACGGATGATCACTCCGAAATTTTTCGGACGGATGGCTTCCATTAACTCTTTCAGACGTTCTCTTTCTTTGGGATCCCGGATTTTTTGAGAAATAGAGACCTTATCCGAAAAAGGAACTAACACCAGATACCTTCCGGCCAATGTTATTTCTGCACTTAAACGTGGACCCTTGCTGGAAATAGGTTCTTTTGCTACCTGTACCAATATAGGGGAAGACGAAGAAATGATATCAGCAATTTTACCATCTTTGGGAATGTCTTTTTCTATTTTGAAATACAACAAATCCGCAACACCTTGCTTATTGCGCAAGGTATCTTTGGTAAACTTGTTCAAAGAATTAAATTGAGGGCCTAAATCCAGGTAATGAAGAAATGCATCTTTTTCATATCCTACATCAACAAATGCAGCATTCAGGCTCGGAACTACTTTTCTTACTTTCCCGAGGTAAATATCCCCGACAGCAAAATCAGTATTTCCCTGCTCCTCGTGTAATTCCACCAGCTTTCCATCCCGTAACAGAGCAAGCCAGATGCCGTTTGAACGTACATCGACTACCAGTTCTAAACTCACGAAAGCTTAATTTTAATGTTAATAAAACAGAAAAAACTTAGCAAGGAAATCTCGCTAAGTCTTTCTAAACGAATATCTTAAGAATTACTTCTTCTTTTTGTGACGATTTTTTCTTAATCTCTTCTTACGCTTGTGCGTCGCCATTTTGTGTCTTTTTCTTTTTTTACCGCTTGGCATAACTTTATATTTTTAATTATTAATTTCTTATCAACGTTTTATCTCCGTTTTACCGAAAAAAAACACTCCCGTAAATTTAACGGGAGTGCAAAGCTAACAAATTCTGTTGAATAACAATAAATTTATCAACAAAAATAACAACAGTTATTTTACAGATACCTTATTTTTAACTTCCTCAACGAACGTTTTGGATGGCTTGAATGCCGGAATGTTATGTGCAGGAATAATAATTGTCGTGTTTTTTGAAATGTTACGACCTGTTTTTTCAGCTCTTTCTTTTACGATAAAGCTTCCGAATCCACGTAAATAAACATTTTCTCCTTTTGCTAAAGATCCTTTTACAGAAGTCATAAACGCCTCAACAGTTTTTAATACTTCTGCTCTTTCCAATCCTGTCTCTTCTGCAATTCCTGCAACGATGTCTGCTTTAGTCATTTCTTTAAAATTTAATTACTATTGTTCAATATTGTGATTTTCAACCACAAAAGTATAGCAGATATTCAACAAACACGCTTTTTTGTTTGTTATTTTTTCACAATTTAGCCTAAACAACAGGTTTTCATCTACTAACTGGCGGTTGGGATAGACAAACGCACTAAAAAAGTACGATAAAAATACAGCTGTTATAGACGTATAAAGCCATTCAGGGATGCAAAAGCAAGGATTAAATGACCCGTTTTTCGATGTAAAATGAATTCATCGCTCTTAACGCACCCATGTAATTGAGTGAAAATTCCAAAAAGTCACCAACCATATAATCGTTGGGGTTTGCTTTTAAATCCACAACAATCATGTCGGAGCTGGCACCAAAGAATTCAATATCTTTATCAATAGGAAACAGACTCGATTTGTCAATGTCTAAAATTCCCAGGTCAAGAATGGCGCGGTAAGATGTTTTTCCAAGATCTGCCTGGTCAAACGTAAAACGTTCTCCTTCGAGGTTTGTACCAAAATCTCCCTCCGGAACCCGGGGCTTCTCAATCAATTCAATGATCTCTGCTTTCAGTGTGAAAATGTCCTGCTTCAACAACGAACTGGGTTCGTCATTGTAGACATTCGTTCCCAGGAACAATGTTTCCCCTACCCGGAAGTGATTGACTCCCCCCGGAAGCTGATTGGTAAAGATCAGTGGGATGGTAACGGAACTCCCTCCCGACACGTAAGGAATTTTTTTGTTGAATTTTGCTTCAATCAGCTGCTTGTACAACGTGAGCTGGATAAGCTTATCGGTGTTGGGTAAAACACCATACAAACAAGAAAGATTGGTTCCGATCCCCACAATCTCAATATTTTTTAATTCAAAGACCTGTGCATAAAACCGGATCAATTCTTCCCGCATGACGCCTTCCCGCAGTTCTCCCATTTCCACCATAATGATGATTTTGTGCTTCTTTCCCTGCTTTTGTGCTTCTTCTGAGAGCGCCTTTATCGTGTTGATCTCCGTATTGATGCTGATATCGGCATATTTTACTACCGATGCGACCGATCGTTTGGGAGTCGGTTTAATGTAAATGGTTTCTACATCCGGATTGATCTTCTTGATGGTTTTTAAATTACTCACCCGTGAATCACAGACTTGTGTTGGTTCCAATGCCAATACTTCTTTTAAAAACAGTTCATTACCGCATAACATTTTTGTGACAACGGACCACTCAATGTGTTTGTGTTTGAAAAAGGAATTTAATCGTTCGTAATTGTACCGGAGTTTCTCTCTGTTTAATGTGATAACTGCCATATCTGTTAGTGCTTTTTTAAACGCATTTCCAGGTATTTATTGGTAAACCCCAATGATTCGTACAAACCTTTCGCCGGATTGTCAGGTTCTACATGGAGCGCAATGTCTCCCTCAGCAGAATCGATTGTTTTTTTCATCAGGGTTTTTCCGATTCCCTGACCTCTTTTTTGTGCATCGGTAGCAATGTACACCAGGATGTTCTCCGGGATATAATCTTTCATTCCCGTTTTGTTGACAATCACTGCACCGACAACTTCATTGTCCTGGTATGCAGCATTGATGCAACCGCCAAATGAATCACCCTCTTTCAGTGCATAATCAGCACACTTCAGAATGTCCTGACGGGGATCTCCGTATTGCTCCAGATTGGCAAATAAAAAATCTACAATTTGTTCTTTTTCTTGTGTGGATGGTTTGTTTTTTTCGTTAAATGTCTTGATTACTAACATGAATTTTGATTTTTTTCGACTTCTTACAAAGGTAGGGAATTTAAAATTAATGGGCTGTTGACCGGTTTTTCTCCCCGTTTTATAATGTATCTTTGTCGTCAAAATTGATTGTTGACGATGTTCTCAGACCAGATAACTGCATGGTATAAAATTAACAAACGCAATCTCCCGTGGAGAGATACAACAGATCCCTACAAAATCTGGCTTTCGGAGATTATTTTGCAGCAAACCCGGGTCGACCAGGGGATGAATTATTACCTGAAATTTATTGAGCACTATCCGACAGTAAATGACCTGGCAGCCGCGTCGGAACAGGAAGTGCTGAATGATTGGCAGGGACTGGGGTATTACAGCCGTGCACGCAATTTGCATGCAACAGCAAAATTCATAGCACAGGAATGCGGTGGGAAGTTTCCGGCAACGTATGATGAAATTATCCGGCTGAAAGGTGTCGGGCCGTATACAGCAGCAGCAATCGCCAGTTTTGCTTTCAAAGAAGTAAAGGCGCTTGTCGATGGAAATGTTTACCGTATATTGTCCCGTTACTTCGATATCAGCACGCCGATTGACTCCACAAGCGGGAAAAAAGAATTTCAGTTACTCGCCGACTCATTGATTCCTGCAGACCAACCGGATCTTCACAACCAGGCAATTATGGAATTCGGTTCGCAGCAGTGCACACCTGTCAACCCGGATTGTACAGCTTGTATGTTGAATGATTCCTGCCAGGCATTGATCAATCAAACTGTTTCGGCTCGTCCCGTAAAGGAAAAGAAGACGAAAGTACGTAACCGCTATTTTTACTATGCTGTTTTTATGGAGAAGAATCAGATTTGTGTTCAGAAGCGAACACAAGCAGACATCTGGCAGCACCTGTTTGAATTTCCTTTGCTGGAAGCTGCTTCTCCTCTTACCGAACAGGAATTGACAGCGCATTACCTGGAAACCTGTCAGTTGACACCGGAGTACATTTCAGGAGAAGTAAAACACATCCTGTCTCATCAGCGAATCACCACACGGTTTATTCATTTTTCACACATTCCGGAAGAACTGCACCCATTGGCAATCGAATTGACGGCATTGGAAAAAATACCGTTGCCGCGTTTAATTCACCGGTACATCGAAGATGCGGGGCTATGACCTCCTGAATTGCGTTTGTATCAATTTTTTTTTATTTTTGTTTAATAATGATTGCAGACAGTAAAAATGTCTGATGTAATACAAAAGAACAGTGGCAGGAAGTGTAAATAAAGTAATTCTTATCGGTAACCTTGGAAGAGATCCGGAAGTCAGAAGATTGGAAAACGGAGGAATTGTAGCAAATTTTCCAATGGCAACAACGGAAAGCTACACCGACCGGTCGACCGGGGAGCGAAAAGAAATTACAGATTGGCACAACATTGTCGTGTGGAGAGGACTGGCGGAAGTAGTAGAAAAATACGTGCGGAAAGGAACGAAACTCTACGTGGAGGGAAGATTGAAGACGCGCTCATGGACAGACAAAGACGGCAATACGCGGTATACAACAGAAGTACTTGCCGATAACCTGACGATGCTGTCACGTGCCGACAACAATTCTTCTTCTTACAACGAACCGAATTATTCAAATCAGGGAACACCTTCGGCTCCTTCACCAATAGAAACAATTACATCACCGGATTATCCGGCAACGAATACCGGCAACGAATTAGACGATTTACCCTTTTAATACAACGAATGACAGCACCCGCAGACCCTTCCCCCGAACCTCTGGCCAACACCGCACTCATTACATTTGGCAGTGATGATGTGCTTCTGGTTGTGATCATTTTACTACTACTGGCAGCCTCGGCGCTGTTTGCCGGAGCAGAAGTCGCTTTTTTTTCAATTACTCAATCCGAGAAGGAACAACTGAAAAAAAGTGAAGCAAGGGGAGCCAAAATTGCGGAAAAACTACTTGATAAACCCAAAGATTTACTGGCGACGATACTCATCGGGAAAAACTTCCTGAATGTTGCATTTGTGTTGCTCTCAGCCATTGAACTGACTAAACTGTTCCTGTTGTTGCAAATGAATGAGGTTGTTGCGCAGGTGTTGAATATCATTATCATTACGTTGTTTCTGTTGTTCGTCGGAGAATCCTTTCCGAAGACGGTGGCATTTAAAAACAAAGCAGCTTATGCTCGGTTCATGGCATACTCTATTTATTTCTTCCAGATTTTACCCCCGTTTTCCTGGTTGCGGATTCCACTGGCGAAAAGCTCCGGTGTATTGGAACGAAGGGCGAAGCGAAAAGGAATAAAACTGTCTCCGGATACACTGGAGACGGTATTGACGCTTTCTCAGAATGCCAGTGAATCAAATGGAGAATATACGATTCTTCAGGGAGTGATGAAATTCGGAAATACGGATGTAAAACAGATTATGTGTCCACGCATGGATGTCGTCGGGGTGGACGAAAAATACAGCCTGACTGAAGTGATGAAGGTAATTGTTGATGCAGGATATTCCAGGTTGCCGGTGTACCGGGAAAGTTTTGATGATGTAGTAGGAATTATCTTTGTGAAAGACTTGTTACCACTCCTGACAATCGGAGATGCGTTTGATTGGCGCACATTGATCCGGGAGCCGTTTTTCGTGCCTGAAAACAAGAAAATTGACGAACTGCTAAAAGAATTCCAGAGTAAAAAAGTACACATCGCGGTTGTAATTGATGAATATGGCGGTTCGAGCGGTATCGTGACACTGGAAGATGTACTGGAAGAAATTGTAGGCGATATTATTGACGAGTATGATGACGATGAAGTGACTTATACCCAGTTGAATGATGTTACTTTCTTGTTTGAAGGAAGAACTCCGCTAACTGATTTTTACAGGGCACTGAATATTGACGGCACAGCGTTTGAAGAAATCAAAGAAGATGCTGAATCACTGGGCGGATTTATTGTTCAGACAGCCGGTAGAATCCCGAAGAACAATGAATTCCTGACGATTGGGAACATCAAATTGATTGTGGAATTGTCCGACAAAAAGAAGATCAAAAAGGTAAAAGCGGTAATTGAAAATTAAGTCAGTACCAGCGTAACACCATTTTCCCGGTGATAATACAGGGTGTACACCTCTTCTCCAAATTCTACCTGTAAGCGGTTGCCCGGTTCAATAGCCAACAGAGTAACCTCATTTTTCAGGTCGGGAATCATTCCTTCTTTTAATTTGTAAAATGCTTCCTTGGCTCCCCAAATCAGGTGCAGATCTGTCAAACTTCCAACAAATGATTGCTCTTGTTCGTTTACAAAATAAGAAGCCCCCTCTTTGATTCTCGGATTTTCTACTTCAATGTCAATCCCGACAGGGTGACTCGACACATAAACAGCAAACCATCCTTTGGAATGAGAAATCGAAACAAATAGTTCCGGGTAATGTTCCAGGTAGGGTTGTCCGCTCTCGCGATACAAAACAGAAGTATCGAACCCCAGTTCCAAAAGAGATGTACGTACACCACGTTGTTCCAGTTCACGTTTATGCTCGCCCTTTTTCAAGCACTGTTCATAATCTTCCATCCTGCGAATCGAAAGAAACGGACGACCTTGTTTTAAGCTATCAGGAAATTGAACGAACATGACTGAATTGTGAATACGACTTCTGTATGACACCTGCACAGGTGAACAGGTACAAAATTCATAAAAAATTTGATTGGCTGCATCTTTTTTTGTAACTTCATGAAAATCTATCTTTTACGCAATGACAGAAACGTATATCCACTTCATCTGGAAGTTAAAACGACTCCCTTTTCATGCATTACAAACGACCAAAGGAAAACCGGTTTACATCCTCAATAATGGAATCCACAACATCTCCGAGTCAGGTCCTGATTTTTTCAATGCCAGAATGCACTACGACCACATGGAATGGGCCGGACAGGTAGAGATGCACATCAAAAGTTCAGACTGGTACCTTCACGGACACCACCGGGATAAAGCCTACAACAATGTAATGCTGCACGTAGTGTACGAGCACGACCGGGAAGTGATCGTAAACGGAACGGAGCTACCGACCATAGAGGTAAAACACTTGATTGATACAGCACATTACAACAACTGGGAACAATTTGCAAAAGCAATGAAAGCCATTCCCTGTGAAGATGCATTGCACCAGGTTGACCCGGTTTTTTTGAAAGTAATGCTTCACCGCGCTGTCGCTGACCGGTTCGACCGAAAAGTAAATCAAGTGCTGTACATGTACGACGGACTCGACAACCAGGCAGTTTTGTACAATTTTATTGCCCGTGCATTCGGAACAAAAGTAAATGCTGTTCCGTTTGAACTGCTGACCAATCAATTGCCTCTGGTGGTGTTGAAGCGCCTGAATAAAACGTTGCAACGAAACTTACTGGTACAGACAAGTGGTTTGTACCCTTCGGAAGATGCGCCGGGATTACCTGATTGCTTTGGAACACAAAAACTACACCCGTCCGTATGGAAACGGAAAGGACTTCGTCCTCCTTCTTTCCCTGAAAAGCGAATCGTACAGTTTTCAGCATTTGTCGCCGCTTGCGATTTTGAGCTGTTGGCAGAATACCTGCTTCCCGCAGAAGCATACAATTACCTGGTAGCATTCACCGGGAAAATGAATCAACACCCGGAAGAAGTACTATCGGAGAACCTGTTGAACCAACTACTTATCAACGCGATTCTGCCTTATTTCTGGTTCAAATCACTTCGTATGAGCGATGAAAACCTGCAGAAATTTGTGTTAGAATTGATGGAGCAGCTTCGGCCGGAAGATAATTTTATTCTGAAAAAATGGGGTAAAATCGGGGTTCTTGCAGCAAATGCCTACGAAAGTCAGGCACTGATAGAACTGTACAATGAATACTGCTCCCGAAAAAAATGTCTGAACTGCCAGGTGGGTGTAAAACTATTGAACGGATAAAGGGATTGGTTCAACTGAAAATACGTAATTTTGCTAAAAACCTCATTATGCGTTTTATCAAAAAACTTACTTTTTTCTTTGAAATGCGTTCCTATGGTGTATGCGAATGGTGGGCAAGGAAACTGGGAATTCAAACAGATCGCGTACGTGTAGGTTTTGTGTATGCCTCCTTTTTTACGTTTGGTTCGCCACTCATCATCTACCTGATCATGGCATGGATACTGGAACACAAACACTATTTTAAGTTGCAACGGAAAAAACCGAAAACATCCATCTGGGATTTGTAAATAGTTCAATCGAAATCACACAATGAAAATACTGATTACCGGGGCAAACGGACTTTTAGGGCAAAAAATTACAGGGCAGTTAGTGAAGCGAAACATTCCGTTCCTGGCAACCTCTAATGGCGCCAATCGCAACCCGGATTGTCCGGATGCCGATTACAAAACAATGAACATCTGCAATGCGGCAGAAGTAGCGGCAGTTGTTGCAACCTATCAACCAACACACATCATTCATACAGCGGCCATGACCAATGTGGATGCATGTGAACTAAACCCGGAAGCATGCCGGGAAGTCAATGTGGAAGGAACCCGCCATGTCGCTGATGCAGCACGATCCGTCGGGGCGCATTTCCAGTTGCTGTCAACCGACTTTGTGTTTGACGGGGAAAAGGGAAATTATTCGGAAGAAGACGAGGTAGGCCCTTTGAGCGTTTACGCACAATCGAAAGTAGATGCAGAGGAATTATTGTTAAAAGGTACAGACCATAATTTTTCAATTGTCCGGACGATCATCGTATATGGAACAGCACATAACCTGTCCCGCTCCAACTTGTTTTTATGGGCCAGGGAAGCCTTGCCGAAAGGCGAACAGATGAACGTGGTAGATGATCAGTTTCGGGCACCTACCTGGGCAGATGACCTCGCCTGGGGATGTATCCGCATTTGCGAATTAAATGCGACCGGAATTTATCACCTGAGCGGACCGGAAACATATTCAATTTTTGAAATTGTTCAGAAAGTAGCAGCTCACTACGGGTACGGCACGCGTTCACTGAACCGGATTGCAAGTGCTACATTGAATCAACCTGCAAAACGACCTCCTAAAACAGGATTTGACCTGACAAAAGCGAAAAATAAATTGAATTATCACCCGAAAACTATTGAAGAAACATTACATTTGTTTTAAACACTTGATAATTAATGTTTCCCAGGAAAATATCCAAAAGGAATATTCGCGGGCTTGTTGTCCTGGTTGGCTTGCTGGCATTGATCACAATGGCACCGAGGGTATATAGTTGGTTCCGGGCAGGCGAACCTATTCAGGTAAGTGTGGAAGAACTCAACAGAGGTGTTGCAGAGCTGGAATTAAAACCGTTTTCATCCAATTCAAAAAAACAATACGCGAACAACAAGCGGTACAAAATTCCACCGACTGGTTTTGATCCCAATGAGTACCGCAAAGAGGAATGGATGGCGTTGGGATTATCAGAAAAACAAGCGGCTGTAGTGGTGCGGTTTGCCCAAAGGGGAATTGCGGATAATGAACAGTTAAAGCAAATTTTCGTCATCGATGCGGCATTGTTTCAACTGATCAAAGATTCAACACGCTATCCCGTAAAAAAGAAATGGAAGCAGGAAAAAATTACACCCGAAAAGTCAGAAACAATCCGTATTGATTTGAATACTGCCTCGGCAGAAGAATTGATCGCGCTACCCGGAATAGGAACGTTTTATGCCAATAAAATAGTTGAGTACAGAGAAAAATTAGGGGGCTATCATCAAAAAGAACAATTACTGGAATTGTGGAAATTTGATGTGGAAAAACTGAACAAGATCAGCTCCGACATTAGCATTGACAACAAGCGCATCCAACACATCAATATCAACACTGCGACAACAGAAGAACTGGCAAAACACCCCTACATCAGTTGGAATGTCGCAAATTCTATTGTGAAAATGCGTCTAAAAACTCAAAAATATACTAATTTCGACGCGCTTTTAGAATCTGAGCTGATCGACAAAGAGTTGCTCGGAAAAATAAAGCCGTATCTCGCGATAGAAGAATGAAGAAACAAACGGATAGGTGTGTAGCTGACGTCATCCGTGATAAATTATAATTCAAAAATGACAGTAGAAGAAACATTAAAATCAGTCATTCGTGACGTTCCTGACTTTCCGAAACCGGGAATCATTTTCAAGGACATCACACCGATTATGCTCAATCCGAAAGTTTCAGAAGAAATCCTGGATCATTTGGTGGAATTGTACAAGGATCAACACATTGATATCATTGCAGGGATTGAAAGCCGTGGATTTTTATTCGGATTTCCCCTGGCAATCAGGTTGGGAGTTCCGTTCGTTTTAATTCGCAAAAAAGGGAAATTACCCTACAATAAAATCAGTCACGATTATGAGTTGGAGTATGGTACATCAACCATCGAAATGCATGTCGATGCGGTAAAGCCCGGGCAACGCGTTCTGATTCACGATGATCTACTGGCAACAGGAGGTTCCGCTGCGGCTGCGGCACACCTGATTCGTAAGTGTGGCGGTGAAATTGCCGGATTCAATTTCCTGGTGGGATTGGATTTTTTGGAGGGAAAAACAAAATTAAAGGAATTTTCAAACAATATTATTAACTTAGCGACCTATTAATCGAAATTAGGCACAGTTAAGTACCCCAAAACTGATAAAAAGATGGACTTTGGTTTAAACGAAAATCAAAAAATGATCGCGCAAATGGTGCGTGATTTTACAGAGAAAGAGGTAAAACCTTATCTGAATCAATGGGATGCCGATGAGTATTTCCCCGTTGAAACTATGAAAAAACTAGGTGAACTTGGTTTGCTTGGTATCTACATCCCGGAAGAATACGGAGGAAGCGGTTTTTCCTATGACGAGTACGTAACGGCATTGATCGAACTTGGGAAAGTGTGTGGCGGACTCGGATTGAGTGTGGCGGCACATAATTCATTGTGTACAGGTCATATCTACTACCATGGAAGTGAAGAACAAAAACGCAAGTACCTTCCGAAATTAGCATCAGGAGAATTTATCGGAGCATGGGGATTGACAGAGCCAAACACAGGTTCTGACGCAATGCGCATGAAAACGACAGCAAAAAAAGAAGGAAACGAATGGGTGATCAATGGTGCGAAAAACTGGATCACACACGGACTTTCAGGAGATGTTGCCGTTGTCTTGGTGAGAACAGGAGAATTATTAGACAGCCGCGGAATCACTGCTTTTATTATTGAGAAAGGAACACCGGGATTCTCTGCTGTAAAAATCAAAGATAAATTAGGAGTGCGTGCTTCTGAAACAGCGGAATTGATTTTTGACAATGTACGCGTTCCGGAGGAAAATGTGATCGGTGAAGTGGGTATGGGATTCATTCAGGCAATGCAAATCCTGGACGGAGGACGGATCTCCATCGCAGCGTTGAGTTGTGGTGTAGCACGTGGTGCTTATGAAGCATCGGTGAAATATGCGAAAGAACGTGAACAGTTCGGAAAGCCAATCGGTCAGTTTCAGGCAATCGGTTTCAAACTGGCGGATATGGCAACAGAAGTGGAAGCAGCTGAATTGTTGACATTCCAGGCGGCGTATTTGAAAAATAACAAACAACCATTGACACGTCAGGGAGCTTACGCAAAGTATTACGCTTCTGAAGTGGCAGTGAAATGTGGTAACGAAGCAGTACAAATCATGGGTGGATACGGATACACAAAAGAGTACCCGGCAGAGAAGTTTTTGCGCGATGCGAAACTGATGACCATTGGTGAGGGAACTTCCGAAATACAAAAATTAGTTATTTCGAGAGAAATTTTGAAATAAACACTTGATTGTTTGAAAAAAATTATATCTTTGCCGTCCGATTTAGAACAAAAAGATAATAAATAAAGTTTAAAGATATGTTGATTGTACCTGTAAAAGAAGGAGAAAGCATCGAAAGAGCGCTTAAGAAGTATAAGAAAAAATACGACAAGACAAATGTTGTGAAGGAATTGCGTAGCCGTAAAGAATTCATCAAGCCGTCTGTGACTAAGCGTCAAGCGAAAATCAAAGCGATCTACAAGCAAAAAATGCAGGCAATAGAAATTTAAAATATAACTTTTTTAAATTATATTCGTAAAAGGAGTCAGATATGGCTCCTTTTTTGTTTTCCATAGAATTTGAAACGTACGTCCGATCGGAAAAAAGATATTCGGAACATACCGTCATTGCGTATCAAAACGACCTGGCGCAGTTTTTTGAGTATACCGGAATTGAACACCGAAACGAATTACCGGAGATTACCTCAAAAGTAATCCGGGGATGGATGGTAGCACTCGTCAACGAGGGATACACCAACAAAAGTGTCAACAGGAAGCTATCTGCACTCAGAACCTATTTCCGTTACCTAAAAAAAACCGGAGTCGTCGATAAGAATCCGCTTACGGGACTGAATGGCCCCAAGGTGGAAAAACGGTTGCCCCAGTTTGCCAAAGAGTCAGAATTGGAGGAAGAACAGCTCACAGAGACACTCGGATTGCGCGACGCGCTCATTGTTGAACTTTTCTACCAGACCGGAATGCGTTTGAATGAATTGATTGAATTGACAACAGCCAGCCTCAATGACGGAAAGCTGAAAGTAAAGGGAAAACGCAATAAAGAACGGATTATTCCTGTTTCAAAATCTCTGCAGGAACACATAGAGACATACCGTAAAGAATGTGCAGAAAACGGCTTTCAGAGCAATTCACTTATTTTAACAGACAAGGGCAATAAATTATATCCAAAATTTGTCTATCGTAAAATAAATGCTTATCTTGCTTCGGCAACGGAATTGCAAAAGTGTAGTCCTCATGTTCTTCGTCATACGTTTGCGACACACATGTTAAACAACGGAGCCGGATTAGAAACCATTAAGGCACTGTTGGGTCATGCAAACCTGGCGGCCACACAGGTCTATACCCACAATTCTTTTGCGCAATTAAATAATATTTATTCACTTGCCCATCCTCGTGGGCGCAAAACAGGTTAGCCATGGATATTAAAGTAAATTCGGTAAACTTCACAGCAGATCAAAAGTTGATTACATTCGTGAATGACAAGGTAAATAAGCTACAACTGTTTTTTGACAACATCATTGCAAGCGAAGTCTTCCTCCGGGTAGATAAAGACCAGGAAAAAGAAAATAAACTGGCAGAGATAAAAATATTGATACCGGGGAAAGAGTTGTTTGCTAAAAAACAATGCAAGACATTTGAAGAAGCAACGGATTTAGCAGTAGAAGCACTGAGAAGACAAGTGCGTAAACACAAAGGAAAATTAGTCGATTAGACAAATAGATAATCACTCAAAGAAAGCAGGGAATCAATTTTGGTTCCCTGTTTTTTATTTAATGTGCATTCAGTTCCAAATTACTAAAAAGCGACTACTATCAAATGATACCTTTGCGCCTTGGCGTCTTTGTGATCCAAAAGAAATTCCCAGAAACAGAGTTAGTTATTTTCACACTATTGATTCCTTCCATCTAAGCATCAGTATTATTTGCTTTCGTATAAGAAGAAGTTCTCTCGCCAAGTCGCTAAGTCGCCAAGTGAGTTGTTTATTAATATTGGGTCTTTGCGAGCTAAAAAGAAAGTCCAGAAAACAGAGTTAGTTATTTTCACTCTACCGATTCATCACATCTGGATTTTGTTATTATTTGCTTTTGTAACAAAGAAGTATCTCACCAAGGTACTAAGTCACTAAGTGAGCTATTTATTAATATTGCGTCTTTGCGATCCAAAAGAAATTCCCAGAAACAGAGCAAGGTATTGATTCATTCCATCTAAGTATGGGTATAATTTGCTTTTGTACAAGAAGAGGTTCTCTCGCCAAGTCGCTAAGTCGCCAAGTGAGTTGTTTATTATTAATATTGCGCCTTTGTGAGTAAAAGAAAACCAGTCAGATTTTACCTACTCATACCACATGAATTACGTCTTTATTTTACAAACGCGCGAATCTCGAGTAAATGTGTTTTATTTTCCGTATTTGCTGTTACAGTAACGGTTTTCTTTTGTTCTCCGGATTGTCCCGGGTTGGATTTGAACGTTACGGTAATGTCATCCGATTCACCCGGTAAAATCGGTTTCTCCGGTTTTTTGGGCGTGGTACAACCGCAACTGGCTTCTACATTTTCAATAATCAATGGTTTTGTTCCGGTATTTTTTACCCTAAACGTGGTTGTATTCGGAGTCTCTGGTTTTACATTTCCAAAATCGTGCTTCAGCTTATCAAATTCCAATGTTGTTTGTGCTTCTTTTGCTTTGCGCTCTTTTTCCTCCTCTTTCTGGCGGATTTTCGCAAGGCTTTCTTCCAACTCTTTTTGAGACAGTTCGTCTGCTGCAATGGTGCTGGAAACGTCTTTTCCTCTCAGGTCTTTTAGTTCGGAATCAGAACTGCAAGCGTACAACAGCGAAAATAAACATCCGAAAACAACTATTTTTTTCATACGTATAATTGATAAAGATATATGTTAACATTATCAAACGGCTTCTTGACTATTTCCGTTTTGACCATCGATAAAAGTAGACAGATTTTGATAACTATCCAATAAAAACCAGGATGAAATATCATTCATTGATCAATAATTCGATCAGTTGCTCCGTTTTTTCTTTATAATCAGTGTAATATTTCCCGGTGGAAGGGCCTGAAAAACCGGTATGAATGCGCACAACTTTGCCGCTTCTGTCAATAAAGATTGAAGTGGGGAAGGAAGTAAAATCCGACAAGAAGCCAAAATCATTTTTAGCACTTGACTTATTGGCTGAACCACCAACAACAATCGTATGTTTCAGATCGAACCGTTTTTTGTAATTGGAAAGGTGTCTGGCAAAATCATCAAAATCTTCTCCCAATTCATATCCTACAGAGATGATCTCCAGTCCTTTTTCATTGTATTTTTTGTGTAATTCTTTAAAATACGCTGTTTCATCCATGCAATTTCCACACCACGTGCCCAGAATTTGTATGATCACGACCTTTCCGTTTAGCTGGTCATTGGGGTATGAAAAAGTTGTTCCGTCCAGGTGTTTGAATTGCAATGACAAATCATTCGGATCTCCAACCAATCGGGTCAGTGAGTCGGGATGGCGTAATTCAAATACTTCGTTCCGTTCGGCCTGCCAGTTTGTTTTGTAATGTTTACCACTTAAAAACCTTCCGTCAATTGTTCCGTCAGCAGTTAACTTTCCCTTGAATAAAAACGCATGACTACCGTCAAAACCAGACAAATACATTTGTTGACCTTCTGTATTTCCGGATAAGAACCGGTAATCACCTGTTTCCGTTAAAAAAGTACCGGTTAAACTGTTTCCCTTTTGATCAAATACACCAATGGCATCAAATGCTTTTTCTCCCGGAGAGAAAACAGCTTTCCACTTTCCGGAAAAATCAGCAGGGGATTCTGTATCAGCGACAGGAAAAATACTACTATTACTCAACGATGCCCAAAAAGGGATCGAATAATTTGTTTTGAGATGGTTGACCCATTTTCCTTCAACACTGTTTTTATTCTTTACCCGGAAGACCAGTTCCGAATTAAAATTAGTAAAAAAGATATGTATACTGTCTTTTTCCACATAAGGACGATTCATCGGAACCTTTTCTTTTCCATTCAGTACCGTAAATGAATACGTATTATCTTTTCGATGGAGTTCCAACTCGAAAAATAAATGATCATCAGCAGAAAGCTCCAGGCATCCCACCCATCTTCCTTTTTTCAGTACAGGTATTTTTTGTGATAATGCGCAAAAACCTGTGAAGAGCGCAATAAATAATGGAAGAAGAAGTTTCATTTATTTTTTTGGAATGCTAATTTAGTATTTTGGGAACGCAATTTACAAATTTTCAAACAGCATGCAACTATATTCAAAAAAATGTAGTCTATAACACGAGTTGAATGATGGATGAGCAGACATTAATAAGAGATTGTTTGAAGGGAAGCCCCATCGCTCAACGCAAGTTGTTTGAAACGTTCGCGCCCAAAATGATGTCCGTATGCCTGAGGTATATGAAAGATCATCAGGAAGCGGAAGATATTCTTCAGGATGGATTCATCAAAGTATTTCAGAAACTGGGAGCGTATGAAAGTACCGGTTCGCTGGAAGGATGGATCAGGAGAATTGTTGTTAATACGGCATTGGATCAGATTCGGAAGAATGCTAAATTCGGTTACACGGAAGACGTTACCGAAGTCGGGTACAAGATTGAGAACAATGATTTTGCGTTTGAGGGATTAGTGGCGCAGGATTTGATGAAATTAATCAATCAGATGCCTGAAGGGTATAAAGTGGTATTCAATATGTTTGCAATAGAAGGATATTCACACAAAGAAATTGCAGATTTGCTGGAAATTACAGAAAGTACATCCAAGTCGCAATATTCAAGAGCAAGAGCTTATTTGAGAGAAAAATTAGAAAAGATAGAAATTGAACAAGGAAGATAAAATAAAAGAACTGTTTGCGGAAAAACTGGGAGCACACGAAGCTCCGGTGAACCCTGAATTGTGGAACGCGATTGCTTCACAACTGGGAACCGCTGCGACGGTAACTTCCACCGGATTATCTATTGTTACAAAAATCATCATCGGTATTTCCGCAGCAAGCGTGATTGGTACAGGAGTGTATTTTCTGTCCGGAGCAGCTGATTCCGATCAGCAAAAAGAGTCGGTACAACATTCACAGTTGACAGGAAAAAATACAGGTGAAGAAGACAATACCGATTCCAAACAGCTGGAGTTGACAACCAATGGTTCTTCGGATCAACAAAAACGCGCAGACGATGGTGGAACTGTCATTTCCGAACAAACGATTAAAGAAGATAAGAAAACGACTGCATATAAATCGTCGGAAGCAACTACCCCGCCTGTCGTTGGAAAAGGGGGAGAAGAGAAATCGACTTCACGTGCACATGAAATGATGCCGCCGTATAGAAATGAACCGTCACCCAACCTGATCGGAGAAAAGCCGGCAGTGATGATCCCCGAAACAAAAACTCCTGTCAAAACAGAGGAGCGTCACGTTATACGAAAACAGGAAGAACAGGTGGCAGACAGGCCAGCTTCCGGACTCGAAGAACAGAAACAGGCGACATTTGAAATTACAAAATTGCCGAATATTTACGTGTTGAATGCAAGTGGTTATTTCTCCATCGGCCACAAAGGAGAATACAGTGATTTCCAGTTTACAATCATGGACAATAGAAACAATGTTGTTTTCAGAAGTGACGATCCTGATTTTGAATGGAGAGGAACGGATTTGTATGGTAATACCGTTGAGCCGGGGAATTACATCTATATTGTGACGGTAAAAGACCAAAACGGTAAAGCGATCAACAAGTACAGTGCATTGACAGTGATCAATCAGTAAGCAATTAATCTTTTTTCAGTTTCTCAGCAACCAATTGATCAATTGGAAAGGTAAATTGATGCGCTCCGACCTGATCCAGCGGAAGCCATCTGAATAATTCCCGCTCTTCACGGGAAGGAAGCGGATAAGAATCAAACATTAATTCATTCACCAGCGGATACTCCACCAGGTAGTAGATACTAATCAACTGATCTGTCGCTTTCCAGGCAGATGTAACGAAAAAATCGGTGCAATAAAATAATTCTCCCGGTACGATATCAATCGACAATTCTTCTTTGAATTCACGGATCAAACAATCCCTGGTGCCTTCTCCCCATTCTAAACCTCCTCCCGGAAACTTTGTGAAAAACAAACCGCTCCGGTACTCATCCGTAATGAGTACTTCATTTTTTTCGTTGATTAATAGACCGTATACGCGAATGTTAAAGCGATGTTGAGACATGACTCGGATTTTGAACCGAAAGTTACGATTAAAAGCCATTGATTTTTTCAAAATGAAAATTGATTTTTCAAAACAGAATGATTTTTAGTGTTTGGCACAATCTGGATAATTGTTAAGCGCCTTAAAAACAGCAGTTTTGTGTTTTTTCAATCAGATGGCATATAAATTGAAAACAATATTAGTAACAGTTCATAACTGTTTCGAGTTTACATAATAGTTGATAGATGATAATTTTTTAGGTAAGGTTAGGTAATTAGGTGAGTTTAAAAAAAGGCTGTAGATTCTACAGCCTTTTTTATTGAAAATTTTTGAGCGATCAGCTCTGTTAATTACCGGACATCCGGATTCAAAATGAAAATTGATTTTTCAAAATAGAAAGGTTGTCGACGTTTGGCACACACCAAATCGATGTTAAAACGTTTAAAAACAGTGATTTTGTGTTTTTTTAACCGGATGGCATATAAATTGAAAACAGGATTAGCAACAGTGTAAAACTGTTTCGAGTTTACATAATAGTTGATAGATGATAATTTTTTAGGTAAGGTTAGGTAATTAGGTGAGTTTAAAAAAGACCGTAGATTCTACGGTCTTTTTTTATGGATTATTTATTCGTTCAACCCAGTTAAATCAAAAAGAAAAATCATTTAAACACAATTTTTTCGGGTTTGCGGATGTTTTTCTTGAATACCTGGCTACGCAGGTAATCCGTTTCCAGAAAGACAAAGTGCGGAACAACTTTCAGCTTCGCCTGGCAATCTGAAACAATGTGCTGCATCACGGCTGAATTTTCAATTTTCTTTTCCAGTAATACGGTAATGGCATCATTCCCCAGGTAATCTTTGGAAACTTCTACTTTGTAGCAGGTTACAGCTGATTGACCGTCAAAAATTTCATAAATTGCATTGGGAAAAATCGTGGTTCCTTTATACTTAATCATCTGGTTTTTTCTTCCGATGATCGGCCCTACGCGCGGAGATGTTCTTCCGCAGCTGCACGGTGCTGTATAGATACGAGCCAGATCACCTGTCCGGTAGCGAACAAGAGGAGTTCCTTCTGTTCCCAACGTGGTAATAACAATTTCACCCGATTCCCCGTTTTGAGCCGGAGTACCATCTTCTTTCAATACCTCCAGGTGTAATAAGTCAGCATTCAGATGTCCTCCTTTCCGGGCTTCACATTCTGTAAACGCAGCCCCCATTTCCGTTGAAGCATACGTGGAATACAATTCAACATCCCAATCCGCCCGGATTCTTCTGCCGAGAATGTTCAGACTCAAATCATCTTCCCGCAACGCTTCCCCGATGCAGATAATTTTTTTGACGGTTGAATGCTGGTAGTTAATACCGTTATTCTTGGCATAATCAATCAGGGTGATGATAAAACTCGGAACAGCGATAAGTACAGTGACATTGTTTTCGAGAATAGACTTCCACTGCAGTGCCGGAACACCGGGACCGATACGGATCATGCCGGCATCCATTTCCTGTACGCCCAGGTAATAAGCCAGTCCGGCCATGAATTGGCGATCGATGGTTGTCATGAGTTGAAACACATCCCCGCTGCCTGCTCCTGTGCAGCTCAACGAAGCTTTTTCATTTTGTGCAAGTCGCAGCAGGTCATTTTTCGTAAGAAATACCGTCACGGGAGAACCGGAAGTTCCGGAAGTCGTAACGTATTCAGCAACCCGGGATACAGGAACAGCCAGAAAATCACGGTTGCGTTCAGAAAGATCCTCTTTTGTTGTAAATGGTAACCTTTGCAGGTCCGTATCTACTGAATCTTCGGTAATGTGGTAACTACTGAGCTTTTCAGCATAAAACGGAGAATGCGTCCGGGCGTATATTATGGCTTCAAACAGCGCTTTTTTTGATGACATTTCAACTGGAATTACTGGTTCAAAAATAAGGTGAAATTGTCGGATGTGCCTGCTTTTGAAAATAAAAATCAAATTTTTTCTCCGGATCTTGTTACTTTTATTGCAATTGGTATTCTCTTTATAAACTCTCGCCCTTGTTTCGAAAACGACATAGCAATTTGACAGAAGCGGAAATCATTCAGCTGGCAAAGAAGCAGCAGGAATATTTCGGAGTGCTGTATGAGAAATACTTTGAACAGATTTTCCGCTTCGTATTCAAACGGTTGAGCGGAGACGAAGAAACGGCAGGGGACCTGACACAGCAAACGTTTATAAAAGCGATGGCCAATATGGATCGGTACACCGATATGGGATTACCGTTTTCGAGCTGGTTGTACCGGATTGCCCAAAACGAAGTTTCCATGCACTTCCGTTCGGCGAAAAAAACAATTACGGTGAATGTAGAGCAACAGGCAGTGTTGGGATTACTGGATGAAGTAACGGCTTCGCACGGCATGTCGATGGAAGAACAGGAGAAGTTGGTACAATTACTGAATGAATTGGATCAGGAGCAATGCGACCTGATTGAATTGAGGTATTTCCAGGGAATCAGTTTCAGGGAAATTTCCGAAATTTACAATATAACCGAAGCGAACGCTAAAATGCGTGTATACCGGATTTTAGAAAAATTAAAATCGAAGTGGGGGCAATGAGAAAGTTTGGAGTACATAAAAACAACGAAAAAATCGAACCGACGACTGAACAGATCAAGCGTCAGAAAGATTTTGCGCGCCTTCACCACCAATACGAACAATTAACAAAAAGAGGAAAGAAACCATTGTATCGCAATCCGAAATTGTTATTATTCTGGATTGTGATCGCAATTATCCTCTTTTTGGTGTTTTACGAATAGACCCTGTTCTAAAAATTAGGTGATATTTTCACTACGGATACATGTATTCAAAAGGAACAAACAACGAAAAAATGACACCGACTTAACAGTCAACAGAGGTAATCCGTGAATGTGGTTATGGGACAACGAGCGGCACTGCGAAAAAACAACTTCAATACAGTCAGGGATGTGTGAAATTTATTCAACACGATTTCATCACCTAACTTTTAAACAGAGCCTACGAATAAAGTCATTAGTGAGCAACAGAATGCTCCGGCCTGCTACTCTTAGATTGCTATTTTTTACCGATGAACACAAAAAAAGGATGTCTGAAAAGACATCCCTTCGTAGTTTATCGGGAGAAGATTACTTCTCTTTGTCCAATTTTTCTTTCAATTCAGCCAATGCATCCAAATCTCCCAATGTCGATTTTTCATTACTTTGGTTAATTGCATTTACAGCAGAAGACGATCCACCTTTCTTACCACCTTTAGCAGCTGCTGGTTTGTCATCTCCTTCTTCAAATGTACGTGTGTGAGAAAGAACGATTTTCTTCGCTTCTTTATTAAACTCGATCACTTTGAAATCAAGTGTCTCATCTACTTTCGCGTTTGTTCCGTCTTCCTTACGCAAGTGTTTCACAGGGCAAATTCCCTCAACACCGTACGGCAATGCAACGATTCCTGATTTGTCTTTTGTATCGATGATTGTTCCCTGGTGAACAGATCCTTCTCCGAAGATTGTTTCAAACACATCCCATGGATTTTCTTCCAATTGTTTGTGCCCCAAAGAAATTCTTCTGTTTTCACGATCGATTTCCAATACAACCACTTCCATTTCATCTCCTACTTTGCAGAATTCAGATGGGTGCTTGATTTTCTTTTGCCATGAAAGGTCAGAAATGTGGATCAATCCATCAACTCCTTCTTCCAATTCTACGAATACACCGAAGTTTGTAAAGTTGCGAACTTTAGCATTGTGCTTAGAACCAACTGTGTACTTGTTTTCGATGTCATTCCATGGATCCGGGAACAATTGTTTGATACCCAATGACATTTTTCTTTCTTCACGATCCAAAGTCAATACAACTGCTTCAACAGTATCTCCTACTGAAAGGAAATCCTGAGCAGAACGTAAATGCTGTGACCAGCTCATTTCAGAAACGTGAATCAATCCTTCAACTCCGGCAGCGATTTCAACAAACGCACCGTAGTCAGCGATCACAACAACTTTTCCTGAAACTTTGTCTCCAACAGCAAGGTCTGCATTCAATGCATCCCATGGATGTGGTTGCAATTGTTTCAATCCAAGAGCAATACGCTTCTTATCATCATCGAAATCTAAGATTACGACGTTCAGTTTCTGATCCAATTCAACAATTTCTTCAGGGTGGTTAACACGTCCCCATGAAAGATCTGTGATGTGGATAAGACCGTCAACTCCACCCAAGTCGATGAATACACCGTAAGAAGTGATGTTTTTAACAGTTCCTTCCAATACCTGACCTTTCTCAAGCCCTGAAATAATTTGTTTCTTTTGTTCTTCCAATTCCGCTTCGATAAGCGCTTTGTGAGACACAACAACGTTACGGAATTCCTGGTTGATTTTAACCACTTTGAACTCCATGTTTTTACCAACGTATACATCGTAGTCACGGATTGGTTTCACGTCGATTTGAGAACCTGGCAAGAATGCTTCAATTCCAAATACGTCTACGATCAAACCACCTTTCGTACGGCACTTCACATATCCTGTGATGATCTCCCCTGAACGCAATACTTCATTCACGCGGATCCATGCTTTGTGCATACGTGCAGTTTTGTGAGAAACGATCAATTGACCAAATTTGTCTTCTTGAACTTCTACGTAAACATCTACTTTGTCTCCGACTTTCAATTCCGGGTTGTAACGGAATTCAGAAGAAGGAACAACACCCTCGGATTTGTACCCGATGTTGATGATTACTTCTCTTTTTGTGATTGCGACAACTGTACCTTCAATTACTTCTTTCTCATTGATAGAAGTTAATGTTTGTTCGTACTTGTCGGATAATTCTGAACGTTGTACTTTGTTGTACCCGTCCAATTCTAATGCTTCCCAATTGAAGTCCGCAATTCCTTGCGCTTGATTAAGATTTGCCATCTTGGCTTTTATTAAATTGTATTTCGGAATCCCTCCGTTCCGAAAGTGTTTTACATACCGCAGGAGGGGTACGGTTTTGATTTTAAGGGTGCAAAGGTATGAATATTTTTAATAGAAACAAAAAAGAAAACAGATAAATTGACGTACATGCCTGAAAACAGTCGGTTTATAGAGAAAAACCGGAGGTGATATGATGGTGTGAAATGAAAATAACCGGTCAATTTTTAATGAACTTGCTGTATACACAAAAAAATTACCAAAGCGAAATTTTTATATGTCAATTCAACTAACTATATTCGCACCCTTGTAACAATTAACAGCTTATGGCAATTATAGGAAAAATACGTGAGAAATCATGGTTATTGGTAGGTCTGATCGGACTTGCATTGTTTGCTTTTATTCTTACTGACTATCAAAGTTGGTTTGGTCAGCCAAAACAAATAGGTTACGGTTCCATCGACGGAGAGGCAATTGACCCGAAATTATACGAGTTGGCAAGTAAGAATTACCAACAGGCCGATGAGCAGGAATTCCGTGCTCAGCAACGGGAATATACTGTGCGTGATCAGGCGATGTCTGAGAACAAAGCGTGGAATGCAATCGTAGACTCTATTTTATTGCAAAAAGAATTCAATGCACTCGGAATATCTGTAAGTGATCGTGAGTTTGACGCTTACTTATATGGTCACGAAGGATTTTCTGTAATTCCAAGTATCGCAGAAAACTTTAAAGATCCGGCTACCGGTTTATATAGTGAAAAATTGCTGCGTAAGCGTGTCGATGAACTGAAGTCTTCAACCAATGCAGATGAGCAACGCGCATGGGAGCAAACCAAAACTTCTCTGACATTGCAACGTTTGCAGGAAAAATATTTCCAGTTACTCGGACAGGGAGTGTATGTAACAAAGCTGGAAGCAAAAGATACATATGTTGCTCAAAAACGCATTAAGAATATTTCATTTGCAATTAAACGTTTCTCTGAAATTCCGGATGCGGATATCAAGATTACCGATGCAGAGTTGAAAAAATTCTATGAAGAAAACAAAGGAGACGTGAAGTACCGTGTTAAATCAAATTCACGTGACATTAAATATTTTGCGGTCAATATTGCTCCTTCAAAAGAAGACTCAACAACGTTCTTCAACGACATGAACAAATTGAAAGGGGAACTTGCAAAACAAAGTACGGCAAAAGCAGATTCTATTTTTGTGGTTCGAAACAGTGAGTGGCCGTATTATATTCCGAAAGCAGGATACCGTTCTGAGAACACACCGAAAGCAAATCCGACATTTACATATCCTGCATTGATGGATTCCGTTTTCTCAACAGCAGAAGTGGGATCAGTTGTAGGACCTTACCTGGATAAAGGAAAATACCGTTTGGCAAAAGTGATCGCGATTGACAACAACATTTACTCTGTTCGTCACATTTTATTAAGAGCACAAAAGACAGATACAGTAGGAAGCCAGGCGAAACTGAAAATGGCAGATTCCCTGATTGCGCAAATCAACAAAGACAACTTTGAAACATTTGTTGCACAATACAGCGAGGATCCGGGGTCGCAACAAGACGGAGGTAAAATTGAAAACTTTATCTACAATGAAATGGTTCCGGAGTTCAGTGAGTTTGCGAAAAACAATCCTGTTGGAAAAATTGGACGGGTACAATCAGATTTTGGTGTACACATCATTGAAGTGTTGGAAAAGAAATCCGGAAGAGTACCAAGCCTGGTTATCGTGGAAAAAACGTTAAAACCAAGTTCAACTACGCTGGATGACATCAACTTGTTGGCAAATGACCTGGTGTCGGATGCAGTAGAAGCAGTTGAGAAAAAATCAACGCTGAAAGATAAAAATGATGCATTTGATACATTGGCATACAGAAAGGGATACACTCCGTTGAGCCTGACAATTGATGAGAAAAACATCCAGGTATACGGAATGAAGACATCCATGGCGGAAGACCGCTTGATTGCTCTTGCATTCGGAGAAAAAAATGAAGCGGGACAGGTAAACCTGACGCCGTTGAAAGACGAAGACCGATACATCATCGCAATGTTGTCAATGAAACGTGAGAAAGGAGAACCTTCTTTTGAAGCAGCTGAAGTTGCAATGAGAAGAGAATTGATGAACGACAAGAAGGCGAATATCCTGAAAAGTAAAATGACCGGGAAATCCGTAGAGGAAATCGCTTCTAAAAACAATATCCAGGTTCAGAAAGCAGACATTACGTTTGCAAACCCTTCCATCATGGGTGGTGGTTACGATCCGGAAATTGTAGGATCATTGTTCTCAAAAGGAATCAAAGACGGAACGACAACGTTGCCGTTGAAAGGAAGAAACGCAGTGTATGTTGTACGTGTGGATAAAACAATTTCAGAACCGGCAACAACATCTTACGAAACTGAGATTCAGTCAATGCTTGGACAGGCAAAATCTTCTATTCAAAACGATGCGATTAATTCACTTCGTGAAAAATCAAATATCGTTGACAACAGAAGATTCTTAAAGGTTGGTGTTCGTTACTAATCTTAATGGAAAAACAAATTTTAAAACCGCTTCAAAAGAGCGGTTTTTTATGCAATAGAAAGAGAGAAAAGAACCCTGAAGAAAGGGTAGAATTTCATCAACAGAACAAGTGAAGCATCGAATAACGCATCGTGTTTAAATCTGGGATTTTATAAAAGAGAGAATACGTGTAATTCGCAAATGAAAAAGGTACGCTATTGTTGGCCCTTATTAAAAGGAGAAATAAATACGTCACAAAAGAAAATTGACATTGCTGCCCGATGCAATTCTTACTGCTTTATTTTCTGGATAAGATTGGTTGTGGAAAAACCTTCTACCAACGGAATGGAAACAACTTTTCCTCCTGTTGCGTCCATCAGATCTGCTCCTACAATATATGTTTTGGAATCAGTGTTCCGCTCGTCAGCATCATAATCACTTCCTTTCGCTACAATATCGGGTTGCAGGGTTTTGATCAGTTCATACGGGGTATTTTCATCAAAAATTACAACCAGGTCAACAGCACTCAATCCGGCCAATACAATTGCTCTGGATGCTTCTGAGTTGATCGGACGATTATCTGCTTTACCCTGTCTTTTTACAGATGCGTCGGAGTTTAATCCGACAATTAACCTGTTGGCCAGGTCTGCAGCCTGAGTCAAATATGTTACATGGCCTGTGTGGAGAATGTCAAAACATCCGTTTGTAAAGGTAATTTTCATTCCCGTGTTACGCCAGATCCCGACGCGTCGGATGGCTTCTTCCAGGGTAACAATCTTATTCTGCAGGTTCTCCTGACGTGTCATCATTTGTTGAGTAATTTTTAGGTAAAAGGGCAAGGGAAATCAATCCCAGTAAAATCATGATTGCTGTATTTCCCAACCAGATAATCATTCCCAACGCATTTCCGAGTCCTTTTGCATCATCTGGATGTTCTCCCTGTAAGTAGAAGGAAACAACCAGACCGACGAGCAATGGATAGACACCGATTCCTCCGTTGGTAAATGACATTCCGACCGATCCGACAACAAAGCCGATCAGCATCCCGGTAAATGGAATATTACTGGTTTCCGAAAGGGAATAAAACGGTACAATAAACATCAGCACCCAGCAAATCCAGATAATAAATGTATGTACAATAAATCCTCCCGGATTTTTTGTTTTAAAAATAGCGAAGACCCCGTTCAGAATTCCCTTGATGAACAACGTCAGTTTTTCGCGGATTTTTTTACTGAAAAAGTAAGCCAGGAGCCCCAGGGCAACAATGCTGATGATGACTCCGTAAATGATTTGCTTCAATCCGACACCACCGGAAGCGGCAGTATCACCTCCCCCTAATTGGTGTTCGATTTCATTGAAAATGGACATCAGGTCGCTGTAGCCGATGAGCATGGCAAGACAGGTAACAAGTCCGAGCATGATTACGTCTACCGCACGTTCGGCAATAATGGTTCCGAATGATTTGGCAAACGGAATACCGTCTGACCGAAATAACATCGCTGCGCGGGTCGGTTCTCCGGCTCTCGGAATGGTATAGTTGGCAAGATAACCGATCATCATTGCGTGATAACGGTGTTTCCACGGAGATTGATACCCCATGGGTTCCAACATGTATTTCCAGCGAACGGCACGCGACCAAAGTGATATAAATTCCAGCAACATTGCAAGGAACACCCAGAAATAATTGGCTTCTTTTAATGCTTTTTTGAAGCTGGCAATATGCTCTTCAGACATACTGGAGAAAAACAACCAGAACAAATAAACACCAATCCCCAAAGGAAGTAGTGTTTTGACAAGTGTTAAGATCGTTTTCTTCAGCATAAATTAATTATTAATCCAGTCGATTGGTTGTTTCATTCGGAAATGCAAGCGACGGTTTGAATGACTTCGCTTCTTCAAAGTCCATGAATCCGTAACCGATGATGATGATGATGTCGTCAATCGCTACTTTTCTCGCAGCAGGACCGTTCAGGCAAATCGTACCTGAATCACGGTCTCCTTTGATCACATACGTCTCAAAACGTTCTCCGTTGTTGATATCAACAATTTGCACCCGCTCCCCCTCAACCAGGTTGGCAGCTTCCATTAATGTTTCATCAATGGTAATGCTTCCGATGTAATTTAAATCAGCCTGTGTTACCCGTACTCTGTGGATTTTTGACTTTACAACTTGTACTAACATATTCTTAAATTCAGGACAAAGTTAGATAAATAAAAAACAAAGCAACACTTTTTTCAATGCTTTAATAGAAAGAGATATGGCGAAACGAAGACTTTTACGATCAAAACTTCCAAAAATTTACCTTACCTCACATGAATAACATATCTTTGTATCCTAAAAAATAAAAGAATGAGTTTATTGACAGTCGGAAGTGTAGCCTTTGATGCAATTGAAACACCTTTCGGAAAAACAGATAAGATTATTGGTGGTGCAGGAACGTATATTGCGTTATCTGCGTCGTTTTTTGAAAAAGACCAGAAAATTGTTTCTGTAGTAGGGGAGGACTTTCCGCAGGAAATGATTGACCTGATTGCTTCGAAAGGAGTAGATACAACAGGATTGCAGATCAAAAAGGGTGAGAAAACATTCTTCTGGTCGGGGCGTTATCACAACGACATGAATTCCCGTGATACATTGGTGACGGAATTAAATGTATTGGGAACATTTGACCCGGTGATTCCGGATTCATACCAGGGGGTGGATTACCTGCTGTTGGGGAATCTGAGTCCGCAGGTACAGCGACAGGTGATCGAGCGTTTGCACGAACGTCCGAAACTGATCGCAATGGATACAATGAATTTCTGGATGGACATCGCCATGGATGATTTGAAACAGACATTGGCATTGGTAGATGTATTGATCATCAATGATGAGGAGGCGAGACAGTTGTCAAACGAATATTCATTGGTGAAGGCATCGAAAGTCATTCGTGCAATGGGGCCGAAATACCTGATTATTAAAAAAGGAGAGCACGGCGCATTGTTGTTCCATGAAGATAAGGTTTTCTTTGCTCCGGCACTTCCGCTGGAAGATGTATTTGATCCGACAGGAGCGGGAGATACATTTGCAGGAGGATTTATGGGATACATTGCATCAACGGATGATAGTTCTTTTGAGAATATGAAACGTGCAATTATCGCCGGTTCCGCTTTGGCTTCTTACTGTGTGGAGAAGTTTGGAACGGAGCAACTGCAAAACATTTCACGCGAAGACGTGGATAAGCGAATTGAAAAATTTGTGCAGCTTGCCAATTTTGACATGCTGCAGACTATTTGACCGGATTTTAATAAACAAGATATGGAAAGTACTGCATTTTTAGAAGAGTTGAAAGCCCTGACTTCGCAAGAAGATGTGATTTCGGCTGGTCGAGAAGTGAATGAGTTGAACGCTCGTTTCGAGGACTATGTGATCGAAGAAGAACGCAAATTACAAATTGCGCAATTGGACGCGGAAGAAAAAGGAGAAGAAATTCCCGAAAACCTTGAATTGTTGCAACTGAAAGAGGCATTCAAAGAAGAATTAAGAGCTTTTCGTGAGAAAAGAAAAACACTTGTTGATGCTAAAAACGCAGAAGAATCTACCAATCTTGCGAAGAAAAGAACACTGATCAACAAACTGAGAGAAACCATCCAGAACGAAGAAAATATCGGAGCTGCTTTCGGTGCATTGAAAGAAATACAGGAATCCTGGAAAGAAATCGGAGACATTCCACGTGAAAAACGCGATGAAATTCAAACCGAGTATTCCCGTTTGATCGAAGATTTTTTCTACAATATCAACATTTATAAACAGCTAAAAGATCACGACCTGAAGCGCAATACGCAGATGAAGCAGGAAGTGATTGAAAAACTGAAAACGCTTTCCGGACTGGCTTCTGTCAAAGAGATTGAACACCAGCTGAAAGCACTACAAAACGATTGGGAGGACATCGGACCTGTCAGCAATGATGAATGGGAACTGCTGAAAGATGAATACTGGAAAGCGGTACATGCATGTTACACCAAAATCAACACACATTATGAGGAACAACGGGCGGTTCTGACAAAAAACCTGGAGGCAAAACAAGAATTACTGAATACCATCACGGCCGTTGTTGCTGCAATTCCGGAGACGACGGATTTGAAGTTCTGGGAAGAAACAACGGGGAAAATTCTTCATTTCCAGGAAGATTGGAAGAAAATCGGGTTCGGACCGCGAAAAGAAAATGAAGAAATCTGGTTGTTATTCCGCGCGCAATGTGATCGTTTCTTTGAACTGAAAAAAGAATTTTTCGGAGACATTCAGCAAGAATTTGACAAAATCGCTGAAAAGAAAAAAGAACTGATTGCCAAAGCGAATGAGTTGAAAGAATCAACAGATTGGAAAAATACAGCCAATCAGCTGGTTCAACTGCAAAAACGGTGGAAAGAAATTGGAAATGCCGGACAACGTAATGAACAACGTTTGTGGAAACAGTTCCGTGGTGCCTGCGATGTATTCTTTGACAACCGACAAAAGCATTTTGAAGCGGCTGATGCGGAATTTGAAACCAATCTGGCAGCGAAGAATGACATCATCGGAAAAATCAACGCGTATGTTATTCCCGAAGATAAAAAACAGGCATTGAACGACCTGAAACAATTTGCAAGTGACTTCAATGCTGTCGGAAAGGTTCCGATGAAACAGAAAGATACTGTCTACAACGCATTCAAGACGGCACTGGACAAACATTATGCGGAGCTGAAGCTGGAAGGAGATGAGAAAAACAAGGTCATGTTCCAGGCACGTTTGGATACCCTGGCGGGAAGTCCGGATTCAGGACGTTTGTTTGCTCGCGAAAAAGCGGATTTACGCAAGCGGATCGATCAGTTGAATCACGATATCCTGCAATTGGAAAACAATCTGGGCTTCTTTGCAAAGTCAAAAGGAGCGGATGCATTGAAAAAAGAAGTAGAGAAAAAGATTGAAAAAGCGAAAGACGAAATCGTAGCAATTCGTCAGAAAATCAAGCTGATTCCAAATGAATAAATTTTTTAACGTCTTACTGTTACTGGTTTTCTTTCCGACAATGCTTTTGGCTATTGTTGTCGGATTTGATATTCCGCTAACATCTTTGCACACGTCCGGGGCCAACCTGATGTACCGCCGGGAAGCATTTCTGGTGCTGGGCATCTTTTTGTTGTTTATTACCATCAGGAGAAGTGTCAGACGTTGGGTTGCATTGAGGTTGGTAAACCAGTTGCCTAAGTATAAATGGAACACGGCCGTTAGCACAAGCCGCATTCAACGCATTTATACCTACAATTCCCTGGAAGCAGTTGTCATGCTGACTGCTGGGTACGGTGTTTATTACTTAACAGAAGAAGCATGGATGCCCTTCGTTTCATTGGTAATTGGAGCACTGGATACGCTGTTTTTTGCTTTTTACGGTGCAGCAGCAAAGAAGTTCAGAGTTGGAATAACAACCAAAGCACTGCTGGCAGGAGACCGGGATGTAGCATTGATTTATTTCAAAGGTCTGCGACGTGTTTCCGTACAACAACAAACTATTTTCTTTGATTTTAAAGATGATCTGCACCTGCGTTTCCCATTGGATTTGATTCCTGAAGAAAAGCGAAGTGAATTTTTCAAAGAATTGAAAAGTTGCGTAGATGAGACGAAAGTCTATTTCCAGAATAATATTTGAATTAAACACCTGACCAGTCCTAAAAATAGTTGACAGGTTAATAAAGCAAAACTACATTAAAGTCTCGAGTTTCTGAAACTCGAGACT
>NZ_JACVEL010000029.1 GCF_014518315.1 Taishania pollutisoli | reverse complement strand
AGAGAAAGGAGTGTTCACAGCGGAAACAGGTACACCCATGCTTAACCAACGAGCTACCGGAATCCTGATGACGCCGGGGGAGATTCCTTTACTTCGAGGGATACTGACATCGTGAATATTAACGATTACACTGGCCTGCCGTATGACTTCCGCCGCCGTAATTGTTGGCACCACGTCCGCAACGTCCGGGCTGACGCGGGGTTATCAACTCCAATGTTCGATGTAACAAGCCCAACGGCAATAGATGCAGCTTTCGATGACGGCCATTCAGACCCTAAAGGTCTTAGGCGAGTGCTTACTCCGCAGAATTTTGACGCCGTTCTACTCGGTGTGAAACATCGAGGGCGGATAGTGTGGCACGCTGGGGTATATTACGAAGGGATGGTTAGCCACTGTGAGCTGGCGTCCAGACAGGTTAGACTGGATAGTCTGGAAGACCTTAAAGATACTTATTCGGAGATTGAATTTTGGCGCTAGTAATTCACTACACACGAAACGAAGACGGCACATTTGACGTTAAACGTTATCGCGATAATCCGATGAACTTCGTCGTGAACCACGTTCCCGACGGGGTGCCGGTTCGCGTTTTCATTGACGAAATTGGAGAAGATAACGACGTAACAGAAGACTTCGAAGCACTGAAAGAAGACGCGACTTTTCATATTGTGGAATCCGCTGGTGGTGGCGCTATTAAAGGCGTCATGAAGATTTTTAGCGTTATTCTTAAACCGTTGGCGAAGCTCTTGTCGCCGTCCGTGAAAGGTGCGTCCTCGAACCTTGCGAACTCGCAGGCAGACTCCCCAAACAACAGTCTTACTGACCGCAACAACAAGGCGCGTCCGCACGAGCGCAGCTACGATATCTGCGGGACGGTACAAACAATACCCAATAACCTTATGTCTACTTATAAGGTGTTTAACGCCGCTGGTAAAATTGTAGAGTACGGCTACTACGACGCCGGGCGCGGCTACCTCGACATCCACCCGGACGGTATAACGGACGGGGATACCCGTGTATCAGATATAACAGGTACGTCGGTTGCCGTGTACGCGCCGTATACGTCACCAAATAATACATCCACACCACAGGTCATGGTTGGCGACCCGATAGAGCAAGGCCTGTACATCACCGTAGAATCTAACGAAGTAGACGGCGTGGTTCTGAAAGCACCTAACGGCCTGGGTATTTCTTTCTCTTACATGTCAGGGTATCCGTCTTTGTCAGGAAACATTGGCACTATATACGACCCAACAGGCGGCTCGGATTTTTCTGGAGTACTGGTGCCTAATGACACGTTTTCGCTGGTGTCCGCGTGGACAAATACAGACGTTGACCTGTCCGGCGGCGGGTATCAGGTAGTCAGCGTGTCCGAAGGGACTGTTACCTTTATAGTACCTGGCGGTCTCATTGGTAGGTGGCAAGAAATAAGACCGGGTTCCTTTTTCCGTGGTGACGGAGAGGCCTCGCTGCAACCAGACAACACGTATGAGAAAACTTTAACCGATTGGGTTTCAATAAACCGTACCGAAGTAGAGCGCATTGTAGCCAATATCGCCGCCGCGAATGGTATGTATAAAGACAACGGCAAATCGAAAACACTGGCGTCGGTCACCGCTGAGATACAGTACCAGTTACTTGATGAAAATAGTGCCCCTTACGGGCCGATATACACTGCGCAAGGAACCGTGTCCGGACGCACCCCGGACTACAACGGAGTCACTATCTATGCCGATCTGCCGGTTGTATCTCGTGTAAGGGTTAGGGCCCGTAGGGTTACGGACCTTGACTTCAATTTTGAAGGGTCTGTAGTCGATGAAATAACGTATGTGAACCTGTATGGACAGACGCGAGATAACACCCCGCACTACGGCAACAGAACAACCGTACACTCGATGCGCAAGCAGACACCGCGCGCTGCGGAGGTTAAGCAACCGCAGTTGCGTATGATTGCCACCGAAATGGTATACAAATACCTTGGTAACGGTGTTTTCGAAGACACGAGGACCCCTAATACTCAGGCTGTGCAATCTCTTATCCGCCTGGCACGTGACCCAGATGTGGGTGGCTTAAACCTGACAGTGCGAAACATGGACAAGTTACTTGCCGTTCAGAAAGAGATTGAAGATTATTTCGGCGACAAGCAAGCGGGGGAATTTTGCTACACGTTCGATGACTATAAAACCACTATGCAGGACATAGTTAGTACTATAGCTGACGCTATATTCTGCACCCCATATCGGAAAGGGGCGGATATCCTTCTTGATTTTGAACGCCCTCGCATGGGCCCGGAGATGGTGTTCACCCACCGAAGCAAGGCCGGTACTTCTGAAAAATGGACAAGGACATTTAACGATGCTCAGGTGTTCGATAGTCTTAAATTCTCGTACATAGACCCAAAAACAAACGTTAAAGAAACAATAACAATACCTGAAACTGGTGGGGTTAAAACGGAGACTTATGACTCTAAAGGTATTCGCAACTATAAGCAGGCTTTCTGGGCCGCTAATCGCCGTCACCAG
>NZ_JACVEL010000028.1 GCF_014518315.1 Taishania pollutisoli | reverse complement strand
GACGGAATTTTAGCTGCTGTTCGTAATCCTGGTCGTGAATTTTGGGCTGGGGCACACTTGCGCCGGAATGGTGAAAGAGCTATCCGTATCTGGAGAACAGTAGAAACTGATTCATCCGGTAGAAACATCCCAGGATGGTGGCTATGCATGGAGCTGCCGTCGGGGCGAATCCTATCATATCCAGGAATAGGCGTCAGCGTGACAAAGGAAACCGACGAAGACGGGCGGGTAAACACCAATGTAAGAATTAAGTACCAGGGCGAGAACCAGTTAACACGGCAGTGGACTACCCTGTACACACACGGCGGAAAGGCTTGTGAGAACATCGTTCAGGCGTTTTGTCGTGACTTATTGGCCTACGCAATGCTTAATGTTGAGGCTGGCGGGTACCCTATAGTTCTTTCGGTTCATGATGAACTGGTATGCGAGACCCCGGATACACCTTATTACACGGTAGCTGAACTGGAAAAACTAATGTGTGCATTGCCGGAGTGGGCTGATGGTTTTCCTCTTGTAGCGGAAGGTGCGGAGTTAAAACGGTATGCTAAGTAAACTTATTATTTATTATTTCCGGGAAGAAGACTGCCGAATCTGTCCGCGCTGCGGCATTGAGCATACGAAACGTGAGGGGTGCATAGATGAGTACTCCTGAGGGCAATATTCAGAAATACGCAAAAGAGCGATTCGAGGCCCTGGGGGGCCTCGTACGCAAATTGTCGTACGAAAATAGAGTGGGAGCGCCTGACCTACTGGTAATTCTCCCCGGTGGTGTCATCTGGTTCGTTGAGGTGAAGAAAGACGAAAGCACGAAGCCAGACCCGCACCAGTTACGGGAGCACGAGAGGATGCGTAAGCGAGGTGCAAATGTTTTTGTTGTCGGGTCGAAGAAACAGGTTGATAAATTAATAGAACACTATTATATTTAGTTCACACCAAACACAAATAAGGAATTGAGAAATGAAATACGAATATGACCGCAAACCAGCACGTGACATCGTACCGGGTGACATGATTTTCAACGTTAGGACACGTAGCCCTGTTGCCGTAGATACAGTATTTGTTGAGTCAAACGGTAAACTGGTTATCGAAGATGTAACTGGTAACGTTACGGCGTTCGGGCGTAAAGAGTTAGTTCTGGTGGCGAAATGAAATGAGTAAATTCACTAGAAGACCCGATATTGAGGAGGCGAAACGTCTTCTTAACTATGACCCCGAAACAGGTATATTCACACGAAAAGTAAGCATAAAAGGGAGAAATGCTGGGGAGGTAGCCGGAGGGCCAAACGACAAAGGATACATAGTTATTACAGTCTCCGGTGTAAGAATAAAAGCCCACCATCTGGCATGGGCTTTCGTCTACGGGGAATATCACAATGGTGAGCTTGACCATAAAGACCGTAACAGGGCCAATAACGCCATAAATAATATAAGGCCCGCAACAAGGAGCCAACAGATTCAGAACCGCGACTGCACCTCGCATAACACCAGCGGCGCGATAGGGGTTTACCAAATACCATCTGGCAGGTGGCGCGCCAGAATAGGCGTCAATAACAGATACATCCACCTTGGCTATTTTGACACTATAGAAGAAGCGTCGCGCGTATACCAAAGAGCCGCAGAAATATACTTCGGGGAGTTCAAGGCATGAGTAAGTTTAGGCGCAGGGAATATCAGAAAATAATGACGTCGTTTATGCTACAGCACCCACGTTGCAATATCTGGTGCGGTATGGGCGGCGGCAAGTGCCTGAAACGCGGGACTGAAGTTATTATGTTTGACGGCACAACCAAGAAAGTAGAAGACGTTATAGTCGGTGACGTTCTTATGGGCCCGGATTCAACGCCGAGAAATGTACTTTCTCTCGGTAGAGGCCGGGAGATGATGTATGAGGTTAAACCGCGAAAAGGAGAGTCTTATACTGTCAACGAAAGCCACATACTATCCCTGCGAACTACTACAGGGATAGCAAAAGGTTCATGGCCAGATAATACCGTTTTCGACATAAGCGTCCGCGACTGGCTTAAGTTGCCGAAATATGTAACCGGGCCTAATGGGTATCTTAAGGGTTGGCGGGTACCTGTCGATTTTACAAGGAAAGAGCAGGACGAGGCTTTATTGCCACCGTACCTTATGGGGTTATGGCTGGGCGACGGCACTTCGTCGTCTGGGGCCATAACATCAGGGGAAAACGAAAAGGAAATAAGGGAGTATCTTGAATCGTACGCAGCACGTAATGGGATGCAAATACGAAAAGAAGGGCTTACATGGAGCATATCTTACGGCAATACAGGCAACAGGAAGCACGGGCTTACGAACGCGCTGAGGTCGGCGGGGGTCCTGAACCATAAGCATATACCGCATAATTACAAATGCGGCGACCGGCAACAACGTTTAGAATTGCTGGCGGGGCTTCTTGATAGTGACGGTTATTGTGATTTGTCTAAAGCAGGTTTTGACTGGATTTCGGTAAGCGAGCGACTCGCTGATGATTTTTGCTATCTATGCCGTTCTCTTGGTTTCGCCGCTTACAAGAAGAAAACTCGTAAGCGTTGCGCAAACACTGATGTTTGGGGGGATTACTTCCGCGTATCGGTATCAGGCGATTTTTCTGAGGTGCCTTTCGTGCGCGGCCGCCACCAGAATTTACCGAAGCGTAATATTAATAAAAACGTACTTAACGTCGGGATAGAATCTATAACCCCGGTCGGTGTAGATGATTATTACGGCTTCACCATCGACGGTGACCACCGGTTTCTATTAGGTGACTTCACCGTAACGCACAACACAAGCTCGACAATGTGGGTCCTCAACCGACTGTTCCGTAATGGGCAACTTAATGACGACGACCGAGTGTTAATCCTCGCCCCGTTGCGCGTTGCGTCAGGTACGTGGCCCGCAGAACAAGAGAAATGGAACTTCCCGTGTCTGAGTGTAGTAGATGCAACTGGTTCTGAGAAGCGACGCATCGCGGCGCTGGAGTCAGACGCTAACGTGGTTTGCACAAATTACGAAGTTATAGAATGGCTTATTGACTACTACGGCAAAGACGACTGGCCTTTTACCGTTAT
>NZ_JACVEL010000027.1 GCF_014518315.1 Taishania pollutisoli | reverse complement strand
CCGTTTAACTACAGTGGTATGTTGGATAATGCCTATGGTGACAAGCGGTATGAACTGTCGAATCATCTGGGGAATGTTCTCCAGGTGATTACAGACCGCAAGCTTCCGGAGAATGACGGAACAAACCATGTAGCACACTACCTGGCGGATGTGGTGAGTTACAGTGATTATTTTCCGTATGGTATGCAAATGCCAGGAAGGAATGGAAATGATGGGGATGGGTACAGGTATGGATTCCAAAATCAGGAAATTGACAACGAAATTAAAGGAACAGGAAACTCTGTAAACTACAAATACAGAATGCATGATCCTAGAATCGGTAGGTTCTTTGCTGTGGATCCACTTGCAAGGGACTACCCTTGGAATAGTCCGTATGCGTTTAGTGAGAATAATGTTATTCATGCTATTGAATTAGAAGGGTTAGAAATGTTTATTATTCATGGAACCAAACAATCAAAAAGTGACAATTTCGATGACAATACAATAAAACAGTTGGAACGTGTTGGCGGAAATAAAACTACAGACAAGGGATTCAGCTGGGGAGGATTTTCAATGCAACTTAATACAAGAGAATTCCATCGTAAAATAGCTTCGATAAATTTGGCAAATCATGTTATTGAGCAAAGGAATGAACTAATGAAAACAGGGAAGATAACGGAGGATGAACCCATCACTTTAGTAGGTTATAGCCACGGAGGAAATGTTGCGATTCAAGCAGCAGATTACATCTATGAATTATCAGGAATAAAGGTCAATATAATAACAGTTGCCACCCCAGCATATAATGATGAAAGTCAGGAAGATCCGGCAACAAAAGAAGGTATTTTAAGGCATATCCATTTATATTCAGAATATGACGGTGTAGACGCTATGGCTGGAGCCGATGAGACATATAACAACAAATCGAGCATTAATTATAAAGTTAGCAAAGACTATATTCCTAATGAAGGTAGTATTGATACTCATATTAATATGGGAGATAAAACAAAAAACAAAAAACTGGGTGATTTTATAAAAGAAAAGGTTGGACAAATGAAAGATAGAAGAGAATTTAAAAAAGAGAAATAATTTATGAAAATTAAAGGGTGGGGATATTGGTTTTTGACATGTATTATTGCCAGTTCAATTTATAGCTATTTGTTTACAAAGAATATCAATTCAAGCGGGGCATTTAGTTTTAATTTTTCAGATTCAATAGTGATTTTTTTAATCTTATTTATTTTGAGTATAATCCTTTCGACGCCATTGATGCTTCTAATGAGATACATTTACAGCAGATATAGATCAAGCAGAATGGGATTTTTTATTCAAAATTTAACCTTACTCTTATATTCCATTTTATTCTTAATTACTGTTATGTTATTGAGTTTGACTGATCTGAATGATGGAATGGAAATTGTCGTTCCATATATTGGAACAGGTTTTGTCGCTTTAAATTTATATCTGTTTATCCAAATGAAAGAAAAAAGACTGGACGAAAGTTCACTTTTGGACAGGTAATGGGGGTAGTGTGTCAAATGGGGGTCGCGTATCAGATTAGCAGGTAAAAATTTAATTTCCTGTTTTACAAATTTTTATATTCTTTGAAAGCCAAAAAAGACCCCAAAAAGCATTTTTTCAGGTGGGGTTTAACTTATTTTGTATGGAGTTCGTTCGTTAAAATTGATTTATTTGCAAATTTTTTATCAAGTGTATCAGATTAGCAGGTGAAATCATTTAACAGGTGGTAGGAATTCACGAATACACTATGAACCCCAAAGAATATGGAATGTTTGAGATGTTCGTCTTCCTGTATAAAAGCAGGAAAGCAACAAAATGGGAAGCAACGTTATTACTGCAAAAAATGCTCCCGTTATTTGCAAGAGGAATACAATTATAATGCATACAAGTATGATATTCACGATCAATTTTCAAGAATGTCACGTTTGGGATGTGGTATAAACAAGATGGCTTCTTTTTTGAAAATCAGCATCAATACGTTACAAAAGTGGATTGGGAAAGCAAACAATTTACAACCTGAATCAAATTTAGAATCAGGTTGTATTTATGACATTGATGAAATCCAAACATGCGTTGGAAGAAAGGCCGATAAAATCTGGATTACTTACGGCTGGAATGTTAAAAGACGAATAGCAGTTGCGTTACATGTAGGAAGCATAAGTTCAGAAGATTTGCGAAATGTAACCTCCAAAGTCATTGCATTATCTCCCTCGAACGTAAATACAGATAATTACGTCGCTTACCCGAATTTATTGAAGGAAACCAATCACAGAAAAGGCAAACGAAAAGCAAATTACATTGAACGGCAGCATGTAAATCTTCGAAAAGACATTGCTTGTTTGAATCAGAAAACAATGTGCTATTCAAAAAACAGTGAGATGCTGAAAGCGCGGTTGAAATGGTATTTTTGGGGAGAAATAAATCCATACTTTTTTCTTAAAAAGAACTGATCATCCCGTATCATTTTTTTGAAAGGTGTTTAATAACTTTTTCATTTGTGTAGCCTTCCTCTTTTAAGAACAAGAAAAAATGGAGGATGTATTTTTTATATGGAGCAGGAAATTCAAAGTCATACTGTGTATGATTATAAAATCTGCTAACAACGTCACCGGGCAAAATGTTTTTTATTTCCAGGTGTTTTGTATATCCGTACAGGTATTCAATCATCCACCAAAGTGTTCCTTCATACTTTCGTTTTGTATCCTCTGAAAACGCTAATTGATTGATAAAATCATCTTTCATTTTTTCCAATGTTTCCCGAAATTGATCTTTACAATCCCAATATTCTTGTTCCGTCATTTTGTAATGTGATTATACAGGATAAAGGTATTAATAAACTTTTCGAAGACAAAATACCTGCCCCGCCGTAGGGTGGCAGCTTGCGAAGGAATTTGCTGTTTGTTTTGGCTTGGAGGGAGTAAATTTACCAGTGGAAAGCCAGTAAAAACACTAGCAAAGACCGAGCAACTATAACCCGTAGACGGAACAGGCAGCCAGCAATCTTTACGGAAACATCCGCAGTATGTTTACCGCACTTTCAGATGAAAACGAATCGACATTGGGAACACACCAAACGAATTATACGTACGATCAGTTGAACCGCATCAAATCGATGGAAGGATATAACCGGGTGCTTTCCCAGAATCCGACATCTTCGGGGTACTCGAGCAATTACAGTTTTGATGCCAACGGGAATTTAGCAAGCCTGCAGCGCTATGCAAAAGATGGGAATGGAGTGAG
>NZ_JACVEL010000026.1 GCF_014518315.1 Taishania pollutisoli | reverse complement strand
TTCCGCTAAGCTCGTCGATACATTCGTATACACATACGCCGTCCCGTTGTTGGAAAGACCTGATGAACTCAGCGTCTGTGAATAAAACATTCCATCAAAAAAGGCTGCTCCGGCAATGTAATCAACACCCGAAAAACCGTAGTTTAAATCCAGGCTGTAAAGGTTGCCGCTCAACACGCCATTGACTCCATCCCAGGAAGCCGTAGAACCCAGAAAATTAGAAAGAACTGATCCCTGGTAAAATGGATTCGTACTAACGGAAACACTCGTATTGCCAATCGTTCCGTTCATGGCCAGGTGTTGAAGCAATGCTAATAATGCTCCCTCAAACTGATCCTTCACCTCACACTCAAAGGAGTTACTGCTGTTGTTTACATAATTGTCTGTGGATGTTCCTTCCTGACACGCGTTTAAGTTCACACTGCTCGTGTAACTCACCACATACTGCTGGGCTGTTGCCGGAGTCGTTCCTGCGGTAATCAACAGCTGTGTGCTATTGGTTCCCGTAACAGGATAACTGTTGGATACATTGTAAATGTGCCAGCCACTTGCGCCAAAACTCGTCCACGTCAGTCCTGTAGAAGGGGCCTGAATAGTAATCGTTTGTCCAGGGGTACTCGTATTAAAACCGCCTGCCGTTTCCTGAAAACTCAGTTGCAACTGCGTCGAAGAGGCACTCGGTGTAATGGTCATACCCGAATTAGTTGTGATCGTGTTTCCACCTGTCATTGCCTCAAAGATATCACCCGTTAAAAAGGTCAGTCCCGTCATCTGGTACGTAGAAGCCAAGTTCTGTTCACCATTCACCAATAACTCTTTGAGCAGCTGTTCCATGTCAAAGGTCTGGGGACATAACCCCGTTGCCTCCCACACACCGTAATCTGCCTGGTCTTCTACCTGCTGCATGGCAACATCTGTAGGAAGGGAGGCATTGTACAAATTATCCATCCGAACCACACGGATTTGCTTGCTGTCGTATTTCGGCTCGGTCAGCTTAACCGGATAGTTGTTCGGAAAATCCCACAAAGCCAGTTGCTCTGAGAGCATCGTCTGGGGAGTAATGATTGGATTGACAGGAGAACTAATGTACAGGAAGGCTCTGATTCCTCCCAGGCTAACGCCACCCGGACCGATTGCTCCATTAAAAAATCCGCAGTTAGCAGTCGGAACATACGGGTTCGCTGAAGTCTGCGCAAAACCATACATGTCCATCAAATACTGGTTGATGTATCCCTTAAATGACAAGTAAAAGCCTTTGTAGGTATTCCACACCTGGTTTTTAATCTCATCCGAGTAATTGCTGCTCTGAAGTGCTGCCCAGTCGGAAGGAATGGCACAGCCAGTGTTCGATCCACAAATCACCGCACGCGCTGCCACTTCAAATAACTTATCTCCTGTATTGTTATAGTTAGCGTCCAATGCATATTCCATCAACGCCGATTTGCGGGAGGTCAGGTTATAGATGAGTGCTCCATTGTTATAGTCAATCTCATGCACCGTATAGCTCTGGTGGAAAAAAGGGTCGACTCCATAAATCTCCCGGTTGGCAGTCGTTCCCAAAAAGTTAATCCCCAGACTGTTTGTTCCCTGAGCTGCTGCAAGGGTATTGATGGAGTTGCGCAAATAGGTATCAAACTCATCGCTCGAGATCGTAACCGGGTCCGAAGCGGTTGTGATCGTATACGCCTGCTCACAGATCTGGTCTACATATGCTAAAAGCGGGTATTCCGGGTGGTGTACCAACAGCTGCTCTGCCCACTCTTCCCTGAAATTCTGAATGAATGCCGTACGGTCGTGATCGGTATTGGAAAACGTTACCTCGCCACCCTGTCCATCGGGATACGTACCCGCAAATAAACCGGTACTGTAAAAAATCGAAGTCGGATCCGTGGAAGCTGAATAAACGTACTCCCCGCTCGGCGCATCCAATACCCAGGCTCCATACAGCGCGTATTGATTCCCCGGATGCAGGTCTGCTGCCATCATCCCCCGGATTGATGTACACGGTGTCAGTTCTTCACACGGCTCCAGGCAGTCTTCCAGTAACCGGGCATGCAGAGTTGTAAAATAAGCTGTTTGTTCGGTACTTAATTCTTCTACAAAGTTGTCAAGGGCGGCCTGGGCTAAAAACGCCGGAAGGGTTCCCAGGTTCTCCGCACACTCCTCACAGCTCGTCATTCCACAGTCCATCTGCAGGGTCACCCCAAAGGCTTCCGCCAGATCCGGTAAACATGCGTTGGAGGTCGAAAGATACTGCTGTGTGTAATTCAAAAGGGATTGTTCATTTACCTTCAACTCCTTGAACAGTGTGTAGGTACCTGCCTCTAACAGTGTCGGATCGAATGAACTTTCATAGGTGCTGATCGCCTGGGCAATGTCTCCAACAGGAACGCCTTCGATTTCAACGGAAAGTTTGCTGTTTCCGCAGTCGTCTCTTAAACTCAAGGTCAAATCATAGATAAACGGGTAACTCACCGTGCCTGCTGTGCAGCTTTCACTATACGATCCGGTGGTAGCACTGTAATAAAACTGGTAGTTGCCTGCCATCGGAACGCCGATTTGGGTGGTGTACTTCAACCCGTCATTGACCGGCCCGAACACGCCGGTGCTGAACAGTTCATTGTTGTCATTGAGCGTATTGACCAACACTCCCGGGTCATGGTTCAGTAAATCGATTGTCATCTTGTGATGGGAAGTAAGTCCGAACTGCTCCGATTCAAGGGATTCAAAGGTCGTCTGGTTATCACCCGCCATAGCCGTTGCAACTACCCGCCCCTGGGCATCCAAATACGAAACGCTCACCTGACCGTTGGCATCCACCACCATGTTTTTCTTGTAGCGGCTTTTGTAACCCACTTTGTAACCGAACAACCGGTTCAGTTCTTCCTGGGAAGGCTGCATGTAATAATAGATCGTCTCTTGTCCCGAGCCGATCGTGTGACTTGCCCCTACTCCGCTCTGACGACGAATGCGTCCCGTGTTGTCCGGGGTGTATTCCACCTGGGTGAATGCATAACCATTTGACTCCGGAACGTACTGCTGCCAGTCTGTGTCCGTCGTATGGGCTGCTGCCGAGTAATAAGCACCCGGACCATAGCCCAGATCCAATGGCGCGGCACCTACCTCACAGGCTTCTGTGGAGGAAGTCCAGTCAAACTGCCGGTGGGTGTACGGGACCGTAAAGCTACTGCCCCCATTGTCAATGCTGCTCATCGAGATACCAGGGTAGTAATGAAGTCCGGGGTTGGCCTGCGGAACAGGTAACACCTGGATAACTCCCCTCCCTTCGTTATCGTAAATCGTTTCTCCCACAACCGATTGGTTGTTGCTGTTGATACGCGTAACGGTCTGACGGTTCCGTAAACTCCCGTCAAAGTACTGAACCACTTCTTTTTTCTTCCCACTCTCGGCATACGTAGCCTGGTACTGCCAGTTCTTTTCTGATTCGTGCTTGTGGGTGATTTCTATGTAGTTAGGCCAGTTCGCAACTTTTGTCTTGTTCACAGCACCATCACTGCTCCATTTCCCGAAGCGTTCTTTGCTCACATCATCCGACCAGCGGCCAACGGCACGAACACGGTACACCACGTACCCCTTGGCAAAAACATGCGGAATCCGGTAAAACTGATCACCTGTGCGGATACGTGTACAATTCGTTTTAAAGGCTTCGTCCGTTAAATTCAAGGCGATCGCTGCTAGTGGCGAGGTGGAAATATGTGTGTTCTCCGGGTAGTTATCGATCCACGTCCATTCCAACTCGTATTCCTCTGCTCCATTCACGTAATCCCAACTGATGTAGAGTTCATCCGTAGTAGATGACGTCTGAAGCACAGCACCTGAAACAGCGCCCGAAGAAGGCGTAAAACTCCCGTCTGAAAGGTATTCAACCAGCTGGGCATTGGCAGATGGAACTGTCAAATGGGAAAATGTGTAATACCGCTCTGCGTTAAATCCGCCTTCCAGGTATATATAATTGGGAACGTTCGCCGTAGAAACACCGTTCACATAAACCGATTCTACTTTGGCATAAAAACGGTGAACACCGGGCATCCGAAAATCAGATGCATCAATGTTCAATCCCGTACTGTTGCCGCCAGCTGCGTATTCCAAACTCAAGATCTCTTCTTGTGTCCCAATCAGGGAACCCGTCGTGTTGTACAGGTATAAAAGAAGGGTAACGTTTACATCACCGCCCGTCTGAATGCTCATCATATCAAGGTTCTCCAGCTCGTGGAAACCTAACCGAACATAACTCAATGAACGTGCGTCCACAAACAATCCCTGGTTCAAATCCAAATACTCGCCATCCTCTATGTCCAACTCTCCACCTGCAATCTCTGAACCGACTAAACGTGACGTCCATTGAACTTCTGTGGCTTGTGATGA
>NZ_JACVEL010000025.1 GCF_014518315.1 Taishania pollutisoli | reverse complement strand
TACAGTAGCAACGGCACGTACATTGTGACCTTACAGGATGCGGAAGACCCGACGGTCTGTCCTTCGTACATTGAGGTTACGGTGAGCGGCTATCCTTCTGCGGGTTACAGCTGGACGGGTTCGTGTACGAACACCAGTGTTGTTTTTCACGCACAGTCATCGGGTTTGAGCTACAGCTGGGATTTCGGAGACGGCCAGACGGCAAGCGTTCAGAACCCTTCCCATACGTATGCCACGGCAGGCATTTACACAGTTACCTTAACGACCAGCAACGGCAGCTGCACCTCGAGTGTTTCCCAGCAGGTTCAGGCCGGCCCCCAGACCCCTTATTTCACCTCCCCTCAACTGTGTGAGGGCACCCCTTTTGTTCCGCAGAACCTTCCCTTGTGGGCAGATACGTACAGCTGGGATTTTACTACCGACGGCATAGAAGATGCGACGGGTTATTTGATCAACCACACTTTCACTACGGACTTTACGAGCTCAAACGTGAACACGTTCAACGTGACCCTGACGGTTACCTATGGCGGATGTACCTCGAGCTACACCCAGGCCGTGAGCGTTTATAAACCCATTGATGCCACTTTCACCAGCGCATTGACCGGTTCATGCACCTATACAGAGTATACATTTACCCCTTCAAGTACCACAAGCGGACCGGGGATCACGTATCTCTGGACTTTTTCAGAACCTGTTACCCAGGGAACAATCACCCCAACGCCTGTTACCCATACCTTCAGCGGCGCAGGTACGTATGCGGTTACCCTTCAATCGACAAACGGAGCATGTATCCGGCAGAGCACACAAAACATTACGATCGGAGGCGGTTTGGGAGCGACCATCCAGAGCAGCACTCCCTACATCTGCGGCAGCGGCTCTATGACCCTTCAGGGCGTACTGAGTAACCCGTTGAGCGGATCAAGCTATACGTATGTATGGCGCCACGTGGAAACGAACACAGTGGTTGGTACCGGTTCCACAGTAACGGTTAACCAGGCAGGCACCTACGAGTTGACGGTAACGGATCAGACGTGTTCCCATACAGCCCAGGCGACGTATTCAGCAGCGATCTTAGCTGTTCCTTCCTCGGGAGATAACACAGCTATTACAGGGGTTAGCTGTCCGGGAGCATCCGACGGCTCGATCGCCCTTGATCTTTCTGCGGGCTTGTTAGCTGCAGGTATTGATGTGTGGAGCAGTTCAGGAAGCTACAATGCCGGCACTCATACGATCACGGGCCTTTCAGAAGGCACGGTTACCTATACGATTACCTACACGGATTATCCGTTGTGTAGCTACACAGGGTACGGCTCGATCACTTACGACGGAGCAACCCTTGAGGTATCTACTCAGGCCAGCGGTTGTGGCAGCTCAACAGGTTCTCTTTCGGTGAGTGCATCGGATCAGAGTACGGTAAGTAACCTGAGCTGGACGAATGCTTACAATGCTTCGCAGACAGGAACGAACATGACAAACCTCCCTACAGGAGTTTACCACGTGAGCGGTCTTGTGAACGGCTGCCAGTTGACCAGCGAATACCACCAGATCGGTACCTATTCGATCAGTGCGAGCCACAGCGGGGCTTATACCTGCGGGGCATCACCGGCATCAGTTACGATTACGGCACAAACCCCCGGATTTTCAGAAAATTACACCTTTACGCTTTCTTCCCAAACCATTAGCGGAAGCAGCGCTACGTTCAGCGGCCTTTCTCAAGGCAGCCATACGGTTACCATTACGGGCAACAGTTCAGGCTGCAGCACCACACATACCTTTACAGTTGCTTCCTCTCAGGGTCTTACCGTTGCTTTCGGCCAGGGACCAATCAACTGTCAGACACTGGAAGACGGAGAAATCGAAGCGATAGTGAATGGTGGCAGCGGCTCTTACAGCTATAGTTGGAATGATCTGCCTTCTCACGACTCCCCGCTTCGTCAGGATATTACAGCCGAGGTTACCTATACGGTGAATGTTACAGACCTTGTTACGGGTTGTAGTGCTTGGGGCAGTACCCTTATTGAGAACCCGAAAATCTGGGATATCTCCTCGGTATCGAACTCGGGATGCAACGTGAGTGTCGTACTTTCTTCACCCAACGCTTCGGAACTGGCTACTCAGATGAACAATGGTTCTTTTACGGTTACCTGGATCCAGGGTACACTTTCGGGCAGCACGTTTACAGCAAGTGGCTTTACCCATGCCAGCGGTCTTGTTACCAATGGTCTTCCGGAGGGGAGATACCTTGTACGGGTGACGGACCAGAACGGCTGTAGTGAGGAATACACATATTTTGAAATGGGTGCGAACCTGGTTGCGGGTCTTCGCTTTCACTTTGTATTTGGAAACGTACCGACGGAACCTGTAGAAGAAGAACCGACCCCGAAGCAGGACGATTTACTATCGGAATCGATGACCGAGGCAGCGGACGCCCTTCTGGAGCAGCTTTCAGAATGTATGAACTACCAGACAGGCATTGCAATGAGTACCTACAAGGACCACTGCCAGAGCCTGGAACATTATACGGACAAGATGACGCTGCGCTACGATGTCAGCTACGAGCAGTACACCCTGTATTATTACGACCGGGCAGGGAATCTGACGAAGACCGTTCCACCGGAAGGCGTAGAGTTTTTGGATAGTACAGACATTGCTTCGATCAAGTTGCACCGCAAGAGCGGCGATGCAAACAATGCACCTGGAATATGGGTTCCGAATCATCGTTTGACAACCCGTTACGATTACAATGCCTTGAACCAGCTCAAGGAGCAGACCACACCTGATGGGGGAACAGGTAAATTTATTTACGACGGCTTACAGCGTCTGCGGTTCTCACAGAATGCCCGTCAGGCAGCACAAGGGACGTTCTCGTACACCAAATATGACGAGTTGGGCAGGGTCTATGAGGCAGGAGAGAGCAATACAGCAAGCTCGGGCATTGACTTTACGAATGTGTTTGCCGGAATCAACCAGACGCTGGCCAATGATCCATCCTTTCCGGATGCAGGGACGTATGCGCTGCGCCAGGTGACTCAAACGTATTACAGCACATTGACGGCAATGGATTACTACGGAGAGGGTCAGCAGCATTTGCAGAACCGGGTGTCGCATATCGTGCGGGATGAGGACGGCGATCCGGGTACAACAGAAGATATTTACACGACCTATTACAGCTATGATGTGCATGGGAATGTTGAGTGGCTGGTACAGCAGGATCCGATCATTGGAGAGAACTACATTAAGTATAATTACGATCTGGTGAGTGGGAACGTGCTGGATGTGGCTTACAACGAGCACCGCAAGGATCGTTTCTTCCACCGCTACAGTTACGATGAGGACAACCAGTTGATTTTGGCAGAAACATCCCGTGACAGAGTATTGTGGGATGCAGACGGAGCATATGACTATTACGACCATGGGCCGTTGCGCTCACTTCGCATCGGTCAGGACAAGATCCAACAGGTGGATTACACCTACACGATCCAGGGTTGGATGAAGGGAATCAACAACCCGAACCAGGTTGCTACCCAAACGAGTGGCAGCAGTAACGTAACGGGTTCTTCTATTCAGCATGAGTATCTGAGCAGTGCCTTTGGAATGAGTTTGGGGTATTACCAGGGTGATTTTACACGCAATGATGCGGGAACGGCCAATGAGCACCTTGCCAGCGGCAACATCTACGGAGCGAATGACCTGTTCAACGGGAACATCAGTTCGTGGAACTGGAAGACGGCCACGGGTAGCGCAGCCACGAGTCAGAGCCTGACGATGGCCTACCGCTATGACAACCTGCAGCGCATCAAGGAGATGAACAGCTATACGTATGACATCGGCTCCCAACTGCATGCAGCAACGACGCATTTTGCGACGAGTTACAGTTTTGACCGGAACGGAAACCTGTTGACCTTGAACAGAAAAGATGATGCAGGAAACCAGATGGATGAGCTGGATTACATTTATCAGAACGCCTCGGGCGCAGCGATCACCAATACGCCTTATACACCGCGTACGACCAATACGTTGAAATCGGTTACAGACCACATTACAACGAATGCGGGTTCTAAGACGGATTTGATGGATACGCACCAGTATGCGTACGATGAGATCGGGAACCTGGTGAAAGACACGGGGAAAGAAAACCTGGGTAATAACGAGATCTGGGATGTGGTACTGGACATTGAGTGGACGGTGGATCAGAAGGTGAGCCAGGTGAAGAAGACCCGGAGCTATAATGGGAACACGATCCAGGAGGCCAGTAAGTTCCACTACGATCCGATGGGTATCCGTGTCGGGAAGACCTATGTTGCGGATCTGAGTAATCCGCTTCACACAGCGACTTATACCCGTTATGTGCACGATGCCCAGGGGAACCCGCTGGGGGTGTATGAGATTACCATAGAGGAAGGAGACGGCTTTGACCACCAGGCGACCCTGCGATTGGTAGAGCGTCCGATCTATGGTGCGGCACGCCTGGGAACGGACACCCGGGAAGAGGTGTTACACACCTGGCAGTTCAACGGCAGTAACATCGGACAGTTCAGCTCAGACGGCACGCAGGTCTTATCAGAGCTCACGAACTGGATTACCCCGCTGTTAAAAACCACCACCTCAGGAGATGCAACATTGTGTCAGTGTGAGATCCGCCATACGTATTTTGAACACGATGTGCAAAATGATACGTATAGTATGAAGGACGGCGGAGCAGCGGTGAGCTACTATGGTAAGACAGACAATGGGGTAACGGTAGGAGAGACGACGGCAGGAGCACTGGAGGTATACTCGACGGTTGCAGGTCATTATTTAGGCAACCAAACGGTATCCCTGATTTTCAATACAGACAATGAACTGATCAAGGGTACGGAATCGCTCAATAAACCTTACCGGCATGTAAAACCGGTAATCGGACGGGATCCTTCGCTGTTGGATGGCCGCTACCAGTTGTATTCCCTCAATGAAGACCGCCACCCGGTAATGCACCGCATGAACATGCATGCCGCAGGCTGGGGAACACTGGCAGGACCGAAGGGAGAAATTACACAAGGAAATATCCTTCTGGATGATACCTACCGTTATGGTAGTCACATGGCCCTTTTGGAAGATCAGCTGAACGGAAGAAACCTGGTCTATGCCACGCGTTATGTTCCTTCAGAGGACACGGCAGCGTGTCTGGGCGAGGTGGAGTTGGTTGTCTTTGAGATCACGGATCAGGGAGCATCGCTTCCGCACTATATGAGCCGGGTGGAGAGTTCGGACTCCCTGGGAGAGGGAGAGTTGCAACTGTCCCCTGATGGTACGATGCTCATGTATTACAACCACAGGGAAAACATTGCAGGTTTTGCACACCGTCATGCCTCCGTAGAGGTGTTTGGACTGGATGGCAGCCATACAGAGGTGACCACCCTGTCAACGATTATGAACCCGAATGACTATGCGGGGAACTACGGAAAGGGATCGCTGGATTTTACAGCGGCAGGCGGCTTGTATGCGAGTCAGCATGGAATTTATGAACAGAACAACACGGTGGGCCAGCAGGATGGTTCTGCCAAACAGATGTTGTACTATGATCCTTTGACGCAGACCCTTGGTTATGCGGCGGCGGCGGGAGACCACCAGTACTGGGAGGTACGCCGCGGGAAGACACAGCTGATGTATGTTCCAACGGAAGGTGAGGCTGTGGTATACAACGAATGGGCGAACTACGGAGCGGGAGTTCCTGTTCTGCCAACCCAACCTGTTCAGACGGGCTATGAACTGCTCTCACACCTACCGGTGCAGCCGCATGTGATCATGGCATCGAGGGGTGATGTGGTGCTGACACGTGCTGTTGGATACAAACGCTATGAGCTTAGTGACCACCTGGGGAACGTGCGGTATGTGATCGGAGATATGCGTGTGCTGGAAACGGTGACTGTTGTAAACACCAATGAATTTACAGTAGTAACCACAGACCAACAGCTGGAATGGAGTGATTACTATCCGTATGGATCGTACCTACCAGGCAGACATGTGGAGAATGGTGAAGGGTATAG
>NZ_JACVEL010000024.1 GCF_014518315.1 Taishania pollutisoli | reverse complement strand
TCTATGTCCAACTCTCCACCTGCAATCTCTGAACCGACTAAACGTGACGTCCATTGAACTTCTGTGGCTTGTGATGAAAATGAAGATAGAAAAAACAGGAATAATAAGTGGTACGAAAAGTATTTCAGCATTGTTTATGTTAGTTAACGATGGGTATCCGTGAATTGTATATTCTTTTAAATCATTGGACGGTTATAAGGCATCTAACTTCCAATTTCTATGATCTAAATATAATAAAATACTTGCTTTTAGCATATTCAGGTTTTTACTGTAACAAATTGTTTTACGGAAAAGACGTTTGATGTGTGTACGTAAAGTCAGATTTCCACGCTCAATATGGTTATTTGAATACCTGTGAGTATCATGTTTTATTGGTTGTATCAAATTTACATACACAGGTAATTTATCTGTTATAATTTTACGCGGATTTAATGATTTTATAGTTCCGATTACTTTCCCGATATTGTCTCTTGAACGTGAGCCGATAGCAACGTCTACAACTGTTTTGGTAGAACGATTGATCGCATAAATTATCCATTTATGATGAGATGAATGATTTCTTCCTACATACGTACATAATTCATCTACTTCATAAATTTGATTGGATTCCAAATAGGCAGGTTTCGTTACTGAAAATCCTAAAAACAGAATTCGACGCATAATCGTATTAGAAGAATATCCCAAAATCCTACTAATAGAACGTATTCCTAATCCTTCACAGTGATACAGTTTTATCATTTTATCGTCTTTTGGATCATATAATCGATATCGGTACATATCCTGTTGATATTTATGACAAGATTTACAATAATAACGTTGAATCAATCCTCTTTTGCCTTTACAGATCAATGAATTAGATGAACAATAGTGACAAGTTTTCATAAGTAAGCGCCATTTGATACAGCTGGTTCAAAATTTCTATTTTAAAGACAGATGATGAACTTTAGCAACTTCAAACATATAAAATCTCATCTAATTTCCAAACCCTTAAAATGATAATTTATTGATTTTTAAATGATTAAAGTCTTACAATCATCAAAAGTGCCATTTGACACACTACCCCCCGTCCGCATCAACAGTTTTATAAATCTGGGATACATATTCTACATTTTCTCTTATGGAATTATCGTTATAGTATTTACCAAAATTAACTGCTGCTTGATCGGCATTACTAAACAATATCCCCGGTTGTAATCCTTCCAACTCAATAGCATCTAAAACCCTATTTCCACTAAATGCATACGGTGAATAATATGGATATTTTGATGCCAACGGATCCACCGCAAAGAACCTACCGATTCTAGGATCATGCATGCGGTATTTATAATTTACAGATTCTCCAGCACCTTTCACCTCGTCATCCTTCTCTTGTCCTTGGAAGCCATATCGATAAGAATTATCACTTCCATTTCTGTTCGGCATTACCATTCCATACGGATAGTAATCTGTTTGCTGTACCACATCTGCTGTGTAAGATGGATTTGCAATCTTCAAATTAGAAATTTTCTTGCCACTACCATTAATCGAGAAGTCAACAATCATGGGTGCTGTCGGGTTGGCATCTGCAATGGTACGCTTCAAAACACCATTCATGTAGTATTTGATATTCAAAGAACAATTTGGATTCATATCAATTTATTGACTACACTACCAAAAGAACTCAGGTACAAGTTTGGAACACTACCTATAGTTTGCATTGCATCCTAAAAGTAGTGCCTTCATATTTTATAAAAAATCCATTTTTATTGACCCCTATGGTTTTTATAATTTTTTCAGCTTTATAAAATAGAAGATTACTTTCAACGATAAATTTTGCCCTAGTAATATCGGATTCCCCTACACATTTTTCAATAAAACTATAATCTAATTTATTTGTTTTATTATCTTTATTTTGAAGGACTATACTGTCATATTTTATATCAAAAAAACTTGGGTATCTTTCATTAAATTTAGCAACATGTGTTTCTTTCTTAAAGTTACAAGAAACAACAAATAAAATAGATATTATTAGTAATATTAATCGCATCATCCTCTAGGTTTACCACTTTGACTATTTCTAAGAGCCGGACTGCTTTTCCCCAAACCACCGGAATTATTATTATTAATGAATGGTTCGTCAAAATCTCCTTGTTCTTTCATTATTTCCCCTTTACCTGTATCTTCAATTTTTGTTTTGGTATCTTTAAATAATTCATTTGGGGTTGTAAAAGTTGAACCATAAAAAGATTCTTTGCCAAAATTGTTTTCCACATCATTATATTCAAAAAATGCTTCGATTGCTGACCTAACATAATCGGAACAATTATTTTTTGATCCTATATAATCAGGATTTTTTTCTATATGTTGTTGAAGTACAGATTTGATTTTTCCATCCATTTTCCTAGAAGAGTATAACTTCAGAACCCCATCAGCAGGTCGTCCTTCCCCACGGCTAGGGTCCCCACTCAATAATTCGTCCTCTGTAATTATTGTACCTCCTCCCATCTTCTTATATTGATTATAAACAGCTTCGACAGGAGTAGTTGTACTTGACTTTTGGTCCGTTACCCCTTCACCACCCGGCCATAAATCATAATATGTATAAGTACCATCAGGAATTCTCATTTGTGTCGTGAACTCCACGCCTAACGCATTAAAAGTTACTTCAACATTTTTATAATTTTGAACTGCGATTGCTGCGTGACCGTAACTACCATCTCCTGTTTTCCATATTAACACAATAATAGTATCACCGTTTTTATCTCCATATATAACAGGATTATTGCCAAAAGCAGCATAAGGAGATACATCAGGATATTTATCTTTTCGTGGGTCTAATGATAACCAACGTCCTATCCTCGGGTCGTATTGTCTAAACTCTGTTGTGTAGCTGTTTCCTGTTCCCTTGACTTCATTATCTGCTTCGTAGCCGTTAAACCCATATCGGTAGTCATCACCAGTATAAGACCTATTTGGCATCACCATACCATATGGAAAATAATCACTGTAACTCACCACATCAGCGGTGTAGTGTGCTACATGGTTTGTTCCGTCATTCTCCGGAAGCTTGCGGTCTGTAATTACTTGCAAGACATTCCCCAGATGGTTCGACAGTTCATACCGCTTGTCACCATAGGCATTATCCAATATACCACTGTAGTTAAACGGTGCTGCCTGTGTTAATGCCATATTTACCTGCTCTTGTCCCAATCTCGATGATCCATAAAGGTTGCGTTCCGAAAGATACAAATAATATGCCGTACCTCCACCATCAGCTGCACGGATATTTCCTGTATACACATGCATCACATTGCCCTGGGCATCCAGTACATAGTAGGTAGAAGTCACGTCTCCTCCCTCTGTCACATGCTTGGCAATGCGGTTGCCCAGTCCATCGTACTCAAAACGGATGGTGATGCCATTGGTCTTGGTAATCTGTTTCACCTTGCCAGTCACCGTCCATTCAATGGAACTGATGTCTTCGTCATCGTCGCTTACAAGTTGACCGATGGCATCGTATCCATAGTTGTCAATCGTCTGAGAATGGTAACCGATATCCCCCAGATTGTTCACCATATGATTGGCTTCGTCTAACACATGATTCAGCCTGTTTGTTCCCGGATCATACTCATACGTAAAATCATCCATTGGCGTGCTCACTCCTCCAATATAGCGTCTCAGGGTTTTTAAATTCCCATTCGCATCAAAGCTGTAATTGCTAGAATAACCCGAAGATGTCGGATTCTGAAGAAGCACCCGATTAAATCCTTCCATCGATTTGATGCGGTTCAACTGGTCGTACGTATAACTCGTCTGGTGTGTTCCCAGTGCCGTTTCACTGTTGTCACTTAACGCGGTAAACATACTACGGATGTTTCCGTTGTAAAGAGAAGCTCCGGTCGTATAGGCAGTCGAATGATCCAGCATCTGCATATTGGCTGCCACATAATCGTTGGCAAAGTAACTCAAACTGTATCCGAATACATCTCGTCCTACTTTCTCATTCAATGTGTTTCCTTTTCCGTCACGACCCATCATGGACCCGGCATTGATCTCCTCTCCGTTCACCGTCTTCAGCCATCCCTGGATCGTATAGGCATAGTCCATTGCCTGAGCTTTCTTGTCTGCCAGCTCTACACGTGCCAGTGGTCCGTGGTCGTAGTAAAAGTACTTCGCATCCTTTTCCCACAAGAAACCATCCTTGGAGGTCTCTGCAATCGTAATCCGGTTGTCATCATCATACGTGTAGCGGTGCATGAACTGGTCTTTCTGATCTTTCTGGTAGATCACCTTGTTCACATTCCCGCTCACCAGATCGTATTCGTATTTCAGGTGCTTGACCGCCTGTTCTTTGCTCATCAGGACCGCATCGTGGTGCACCTGCACAAGCTCACTCACATTGCCGTGTACATCGTAATTGTAAAACGTACCGTTCGTATAGCTGGCATTGCTGTTCGGATTGGAAGTAGACAGGTTCGCAAGGTACAACACACCCAGGATCCGGTTGCGGGTATTGTCATACGCGTAGTTCTCAAACAGGCTCGTAAGCTGTGAAGCTACAGGTAATCCGCCTGGAGTGTTTTGTGCCACAATGTCTCCCGGAAGTTCATCGTAAAGGGTACGCGTTACCTCTTCCCGAACTGTTGAAAAGTTGTTGGGGAAATTCGCATGGTTTACAATCGTAGTTTGCTCCACACCGTTGCTATTTATCAGTCGTCCCAGGTCGTTAATGCTGTGGTCTGCTTTGGTCAGCTCTCCAACCTCAATAACCCGTCCCAGTGCATCGTAGCGCGTATAGCTGTATTGATTGTTGGCACGCTGCAGATCATTCTGACTCATGATCAACCGTCCCAGTTTGTCATACGCAAAGCGGCTCTCTCCTCCATCCGGCGTTCGTTGATACACCAACTGGTTCAAGGAGTTGTAGCGGTACTGCGTTTCATAGGTATGCTCCGGTGCCACGTTCTGAGCACTGTTGAGCGGATTCAACAGATCCGTCGCATCCGGACTACTCAGACGCATTGTGTTGATGTCTGTATGGCTGGAACCGGTGTGTCCTGGTGATCCTTCGGATACAATCGGGCTGCCGGAATCGGTGTATTCAAAACGTTTCACGCCTTTGGGCGGAACCGTCTGAATCAGGTTCCCCGCACGGTCGTAATAATACAGTGTATAGTGGTATTCTTTGTCGTAGTAATATTGGGTCAGGGTTTCTTCAACAGAGGCGATCGCCTGACGGATGTACGCCTGTTGAAAGGCATCCGCCAGTTGATCCAGGTAAATCTCTTGCTGCAGCAATGCATTCACCGTCATCACATTGTTCACCCACTGACACGGATCCGGCTCCGGAAGTGTAACCTCCGGGATCGGTTGATTGGGTAGTAGCGGCGGACAGTACACTCCGTCTCTGTTTTCAATGTACGCTGCCGCAAAGGCATTCCAGGGCATGTAATCGGCATGAGCCGTATTCGAGGCATTCGATGCTTCGTACAACCCGATCACTGTTAGCAGTTCTGCATTCGAATAACCAATGGGTGTGCTCCCGAAATTCGCAATGGATAAATACATCGCGTCTTCCACCCCCTGGGAGTTGGAACAAAACGTGGTGATGTATTCTAAATAGGCGCCTGCGATATACGCATAGTTCCCCGCACAAAAATCCGCTTCCGAAAGCCGGTGCAGGTCATTGAACAGTACTTCGTCTGCTCCCCAGTACGCATTGTCGACGATGTTCATTGCTGCATCGTAATCCACATAAGCAGTGTTGCAGCTCACAGGAGCAACCGCCTGAGGTACACACACCGTGTTTTCAGGACAAAGAGTAAATGGCGACGGTTTCATACCGTAGATGCTCAGCATGTAAGTCCCGGTAATGGTCTGTGTTTGTGAGGTGTTGTCCAGATAGACCATCGCAAATGTACCGGAATACGCAGAATTTGAAAGAACATCGATCATTTCAAATGAAACAATTTGCTCCATGTCAGATGGAAAGGAAGAGAAACTGATATTTTTATTATCTCCTGCTAAAGTAGCTTCTCCTCCGGCCGGATTCACTCCAGAGAAATTAGCATTCGCACCAAAATAATCCGGTAAAACACTTTGTTGATAAGCCGTATTTGTTGTCAGATAACTCCCACCTGAATAAAAATATCCCTGATCTAACATCGATTGAAACACATTCACAAAACCGTTGGAGATGTCATTCATGGTGTTACACGGATCATAGCCCTGGCAAAAAACCAGTGGTTCCGCTAAGCTCGTCGATACATTCGTATACACATACGCCGTCCCGTTGTTGGAAAGACCTGATGAACTCAGCGTCT
>NZ_JACVEL010000023.1 GCF_014518315.1 Taishania pollutisoli | reverse complement strand
GCCGGTAAAATGGACGAATTTGAAAAGACGATTCGTAGTCAGTATGAACCTGTACTGAAAGAGAAAGAAGAGCGTTACGCATCTTTAGCGGCGCGTATTCTTGGTAGCGAACGTAAGGCTGTTTTAGGTTCTTTCGCTGGTGATTTTATCACCCCAGAAGCGGTAGAAATCCTGGCACCGTTCGTTAAGACTGAATTTGAAGGTGAAGACGTAGTGACTAAATTCATGGGTGCGGATGGTAACGTAGTTACTACCGACCCTGAGCAGTTCCGCAAATACCTGCGCGAACATAAAGCTTTTTCGCATTTGATTAAAGCAAATGCAGCTTCCGGTGGCGGGGCTTCCGGGAATAAAGGCGGCGGGGCCGCACCAGCGTTTAAAGATATGAGTGAAAGTGAGCGATTGGCTCTCTATAAATCAAACCCTGCCGAATTTGAACGGCAACTTAAAGCCCTGAGGAAATAAATAATGGCAATTACCACTATTGGCAACATCGTAACTGGCAATATCCCTGTGCTGGCGTCTTACATGACCGAAGACCCGGTAGAGAAAACCGCGTTTTTCGACTCCGGAATTTTGACTCCAACTCCGTATGCTGCTGAGATTGCCCGCGGCCCGTCTAACATCGCTAACCTGCCGTTCTGGAAAGCTATCGATACTTCTATCGAACCTAACTATTCGAACGATGTGTATCAGGATATTGCTACCCCGCGCGCTATTCAGACCGGTGAAATGATGGCCCGCGTTGCCTACCTGAACGAAGGTTTCGGCCAGGCCGACCTGACTGTCGAACTGACTAGCCAGAATCCATTGCAGTCTGTAGCCTCTCGCCTGGATAACTTCTGGCAGCGCCAGGCACAGCGTCGTCTGATTGCTACCGCCCTCGGTCTGTACAACGACAACGTATCCGCTACTGATGCATATCACGAGCGGAACGACATGGTGGTCGATGTTTCTGCAACTTCAGGCTTCGACGCAGGTGCATTCATCGATGCTACCCAGACTATGGGTGATGCATTGATGGGTAATGGTGGCGAGGTTCTCGGTGCTATCGCGATGCACAGCTTCGTATATGCGCAGGCGCGTAAAGCTCAGCTTATCGACTTCATCCGTGACGCTGAGAACAACACCATGTTCGCCACCTACCAGGGTTACCGCGTCATCGTCGATGACAGCATGACCGTAGTTGGTCAGGGCACTAGCCGTAAATTCATCTCCATCATCTTCGGCCAGGGTGCTATCGGTTACGGCGAAGGCAATCCTGAGATGCCGCTGGAATACGAGCGCGAAGCGTCCCGCGGCAACGGCGGCGGTGTTGAAACCCTGTGGACGCGTAAAACGTGGTTGCTGCATCCGTTCGGCTACAGCTTCACTAGCGCTGTAATCACCGGCAACGGCACCGAGACTATCGCCCGTTCCGCTAGCTGGCAGGACCTGGCTAACGCCGCCAACTGGAACCGTGTAGTCGACCGCAAGCATGTGCCGATTGCGTTCCTGGTAACTGGCGTCGGTGCTTAATCGTAGGGTATACTCTTGAGGGACTTCGGTCCCTCTTTTCATTTATACGGAGACTACATAATGTCAAAGACAGGTAAAGGGCTGCCCCGCAGTCTGGTTAACGCGGAATTAGATATTCCCGCCGCCACCACAACGGCAATCGGAGGGGTTAAAAAAATCTGCTACTGTAGCCGCACCGCCAGCGATTAGTGCCGGTAGTGGCGCAGCCGCAGCAGCCGCTCCTACGAAAGAAGAGTTTGACGCGTTGGTGTCTAACTACAATAAGTTGCGCACCGATGTGACTTCCCTGCGCACTGCCGTTACTAATCTGTTAACTGCCCTTAAAAACGCTGGTACTGTATCCTGAGGAGGATAAAAATGGTTGATGTAATTAAACGTCGTATTGTTGGAGTATCTGATGACAGCCCGCAGGACGGGCAGGTAGAGATTGATATGGAAAACGTGATGCCGTTGCGTTTCTCTACTGGTCTAAATGATACTACTGCGGTAACCGCAGGTCAGGCTATCACCCTGACCGTTGTACTCGCTAACGGAATGGACCCCAAAACGGTTCAATGGTATAAGGATAATAACGCAATCTCCGGTGCGACCGACCTTACCTACACGAAGGCTAACTCCGTAGCCGCGGACTCAGGTGCATATAAAGTTGTCGCACAAGACGGATATGGCAACATTATCTCGGATAGCACAGTAGTAACCGTAAGTTAAATACGCGCGGCCTTCGGGCCGCTTTAAGGATTGGACATGACAGATAATTACGTAGTACGGGAACAATACAAGGGTGTGGTCGAGGTTGACGGGCAGTTAGTCCCGATGCGCGAAGAAGCGAACCCGGAAGCATTAATCGAAACTCAGCCAGCGGCCGAAGAACCGAATTACAACGGCGGTGGTGAACCTAAGCAGCGTCGTCGCCGTAAAAGTGTAGAGGAATAATTTATGCCGCTTATCGTGGAAACGGGGCAAGGCCTCCCAAATGCTGACTCTTACGTCAGCCTGGAAGACGGGCGCGCACTGGCTGCTAAGTACGGTCTCGAACTACCGGAAGATGATATCGCAGCGGAGGCCTCTCTCCGTAATGGCGCTGTATATGTTGGGCTTTTTGAATCTCAGATGTGCGGGCGCCGTGTATCCGCTAGCCAGGCGCTGGCGTTCCCGAGAACCGGTATTACTCTACACGGGTTCCCTCAACCGTCCAACGTTATCCCTCCGTTAATTGTTCAGGCTCAGGTAATGGCTGCCGTAGAGTATGGCGCGGGTACCGACGTTCGAGGGTCTACAGACGGGCGAGAGGTTCAGACCGAACGAGTTGAGGGTGCGGTAACCGTGTCCTACTTTAAAAATGGCTACTCAGGCAGCACAGTAAGCATCACGGCAGCCGATGATGCGCTACGTCCTCTTTTATGCGGTAGCAATAACGCCTACTCCTTTAATGTTTTCAGGGGTTAATCATGGCTAAGACTAAATCAGAAATATTTTCCCTTATCGGTGCCAACTTCCCTGATAACCAGTCTGGACTAATTACACCTGAAAAGTTGCGCGAAGTTACCACTCAGATGGCGGATTCTACGCTGTACGGCGTTAAGGAAGTAGAGGTACTTCGCGCGTCGTCTACGGATATTCAGGCGCCAACTACCACAGGTACAGCGTTAACCGTATCCTTTGGTGGGGCGCAGAAAACAAGCGCTGACCCTGTGATGATTAATGCATCCGGGGTAGTTACGTTCAACGCCGCTGGTAACTACGCTATCCGTGTTAAATTGCAGGCTGGGCGCACCGGGGCGAGCGGAACATCCATCCTTCTGTCGCGTGTTCTTCTCGGCGGCGCCCAATTCGGTTCACCAGCCGCTACTAAACTGGCAAGCGCAGACGCCACGATTCCTATTGAATCGCGTGTGGTAGTTAACGCCGTCGCTGGGCAAAACTTCGCGGTAGAGATTATGCGAGACGCGGCCGGGTCTAACTTTGGTGGATTGTACCCTCAAACAGCAACGGTTACTTCCTGGGGCGTAGCCCCATCCGCATTGCTGNGTCATCTCAAGACTGGAGGCCGCATAATGAGCACCGCTTTCAGTAAAAGGATGCAAGGTGTAGGAACTCGCCTGTTAACAAAATACGGCAGTACCGTAATCTTGATTCAGAAAGGTCAAAAAACATGGGACCCTGTTTTAGGTGAGTACGTTTGGGGGGCGGACACGACGGTCCCTCTTAAATCCGTTCCTGTACCGGTTAATGCTGGTCTGGTAAACGGAACTACTATACAGGCGGGTGACATGATGGTTAAAGCAGATTATAGCGTAGTGCCGAAGATGGATGACAAAGTGCAGTTTAGCGGAGAACAATGGTCTGTAGTTGCTATTGAGAAGAAGATGGTTAACGATGACGTTGTGGCATACTTTATTCAGGTGAGAAAATGAGTTTTGCGCTTGATGTGTCCAGGTTCGTGGAAAAGGCTAAAAAGAATCCCGAGAAGGTGATGCGCCAGGTTTCTATAAAGTTGTTTTCTGCGATTATTAAAGCTAGTCCGGTAGATACCGGGCGATTCAGAATGAACTGGAGTGCTTCCGGAAGCACTCCCGCTGACGGAACTACGGACGCTACCGATAAAGCTGGCACCACGGCGACCAGTAATGCCGCTAATTTCGTGCTAAATGCCGCTGACTGGCACACGTTTACTCTAACTAACAATTTGCCGTATGCGCAGCGCCTTGAGTATGGTTGGTCGCAACAGGCGCCTCAAGGCTTCGTTAGGGTTAATGTCAGCAGGTTCCAGCAATTATTAAATGAAGAAGCCTCTAAGGTGAAATAATGGCAACATATTTCGAGGATTTAACAAAAGCATTCGACACGGCACTGGTAGCATTTGGCACGAACAACGGGATAAAGGTCGCACTGGAGAACATAGACGCACCTACGTCTACAGATACCCCATATCTTGCGAGTTATATGCTGTTGTCAGATACTGAACAAGCTGACTTGTTCTGGACTGAACAACGGGCGGGTGTTTATCAGGTAGACATTAACGTCGGGTCGGCCTTGGGTAGCGCTCCTATTAACCGATTAGCTGATAAGCTAAACGCCGCCTTCGCCGCCGGTAACTGTTTTAGTCGTAACGAAATCTGTGCTGAGGTACAATCAGTAAGCCTCGGTCCTCTTATTGTTGAGAATGGATGGGCGAAGAGGCCTCTCTCAATTAATTTCATAGCATTTACAGCGAGGATTAGATAATGGCGTTACAACCATATAAGGGCGCGATGACCGCGCAATTTTACGTTCTTGAGACGACGCCGGGGGTGACGCCAGCTAACCCGGTATGGCAACCACTGCGCAACACTGGGGGTATTCCCGCCGTAACCCGCGACGCCCTCATCTCTAATGAACTGGACGGCAGCCGTGAAACATCATCTATCCGCACCGGTAACCGTCAGGTAACAGGTGAATACGCTATTGAACTGAGCGCGGCCAGTCAGGACGAGCTGTTGGCCGGTGCGATGACTAGTTCATGGGTGGCCGGGTCAACTCTATCCGGCATTGGTATCACCGTAGACCCAGCAGCGAAAACTTTTACACGCGCTACCGGTAGCTTTGTGACAGACGGCGTTGAAGTAGGTGACCTGGTGCAATTCGATGGTTTATCCGGGAATAACGACAAAGCTTTCCTCGTTACCGCAGTAACCGCTACAGTCGTAACCGGGACGGGCATCCAGCATACCCTTACCGCCGAATCAGATATTCAAGCCGATTTGCGTATCGCAGATAAACTTGAAACTGGTAACTTGTGTAAAACCTATTCAATCCTGACATGGTTGAAAGGTAAATGCGGAAATCCTGATTCGTACATCATAACTCGTGGTGTTGAATTTACAGGGTTCACCATCGAACAAGCCGTTAACGCGATGGTGACCGGCTCTTTCCCGTTCATTGGCTTGAATCAGGAAATCCTACAAGCACCGCCGAGTGGTTCAGATTTCACGACCAATTTTAGCGCCCGTCCGTTTGCATCGGTTGACGTATCCGCCTATGACGGCGCCGCCCCGCTTAAACTTATCGACACGTTCACCATTACTAACGACAACAGCGCGTCCGCACAGTTCGAGTTAGGAAATAACAGCGTGGCATTTGTCGAACGTGGCCGCGCGGCTAACACCTTCTCGCTGGCGGGTAAGCTGTACGACATGACGTTATTGAATAAATTCCTGAACGAAACGCAAATGGAGGTATCTTCTGTTCTGAACGGCCCAGACGGTGCCATGAGTTTCACCTTAAAACGCGCTTCGTTGACATCAGCAACTCCGGAAATCGGTGGTCCCGAATCTGTCACCCTTTCTCTTGAGGGACAGGCAACCGGTAACCAGTTCCAGTCTTCAATTGTTATCCAGCGCATTAAGTACGCCTAAGAAAAAGGCCCCGAAAGGGGCCTTAGTTTTAAATCAAGCCTTCCGCCGTTAACTTACCGATAATCCACATTTCACCTTCTGCAAAGAACATGGCCTGTGAATGCCCAGTTTCTGTTTCACGCATAATGCCGTAACCCTTATCGATGAACCATTGCTGAAAGACACGTCCTCGCTTAACGGAACGATTGTATACACCAAATTGTTCAAGTTGTTTATTCATCCACACGGCAGATTGACCGAACTTCTGGGCAACCTGCGTCGCGTTGTACAAGTTATTTCTGTCGATGATGCGGTCGTAGACATCAGCTTTTGGTGCCATTTCCTTGTTCTCAAGCGCAAGGCGTTCTTTCTCCTCCCACAAGTCCGCAGCCAACCTTAAAGCCTCCCCCATTGTCTTGGGCACCGGTAAGGATGGTTTGCTCGCTTGTGACTCCAGTTCCTGCCAACGGCGGATGATGGCAGCGCGCATTTTGATGCTGTACCCTGAAATCAGGATTAATGTATTTTCTTTGTCTAAGAGAAATACCTTACTTGGTCTGCCACCGTTTGAAGGCAAAACCTTTTCCTCAAAATTGAGGGAAAGTTCCTGTGCCATTTTTAATATATCGCGTCGTACGTTGTCGTGTTCTTTTCCTGTCAGTTCCGCAATCTCATGGCTGGACATGGTTTGTGCTTCACTAACACTAATCAATGCGTTCATGGTTTCATCCCCTCTTGTTGGTGTAGATATATTTAACTTCGAACATGCTTATCGTTCAAATCAGATTCTTTATCGTGACGATAAAAAAAAGGCCCCGAAAGGGGCCTTTTTCTCACTCATCAATATTACTACGGTATTTCCGTAACTTCTCCAGACTTTCAATTGCTTCTGCTAAGTCGGTTCCTGTGTCCTTGTGCCCCCGCAAGCCCATGCACAACAGTTTCTTCAACGCATGCTGTAGCGCCGGGTCGCGGATATCAAATGCCCTCAGAACGTCGTACACATCACAGGTAATACTATCTCCGTCAGTATTTGTCATTGTGCGATTGTATTTGTTAGTCATCTTTATGCCCTATTTATAGCCGTTTTTGAATGTTGTCAGTCCACGATTTATGTGGAACCTATTAGCCACAGACATGTAAATTCTTTCCGCGAAAGCGTCCTCTATTCTGTCAAATGTTTTACTAATCTGCTTACCGTTGACAACGGCATAAGCTCTCCACTTAGCTTTTCCTTTCCGCGCCACACCCGTAACTCCTGAGGTATTATCTTTGCGCCTTTTCACGTTAACCATGTTGTCCCTTCTGGATTTGCATGACAGGTTTTCAATTCTGTCGTCACAGGTATCATGGTTGGTGTGGTCTATGACAAATCCTTTTGGAATCTTACCTGAGAACATCTCATACACCACCCTAGACCTTTTAAACTTACGGTTACCGAACATGACATACCAATAGCCGTTTTTACACAAACTCCCGGCCACATCCCCTACATTCACATCGTTACGGCGACATGATTTGACTTTCCAGTATAGGACGCCGTTTTTGTAGCTAAAAACCTCACTCCAATCCATCCTTTCACCTGTATTTTAGTATGTTGATTTGGGGTTCATATCTCGCAGCATTTCAACAGGTATACTTATACGGGACACCTCACCATATCGTTTATGGTACGTAATCACATTTGCGCTTCTACCTGAATAATATCCGCCTTTACTAGAATACTCATCTTTAGCCGCTAATGTCTGGTGTTGCTCAACAATTAGCAGATTAGTCTCTTTAACCGCCCTGTGATGGAGGTGGCCCGTATGGACATATGTGAACTTACACTGCCCGTACATCCCCCGATACTTACCGATTATAGCCTGCTCTACCTTAGTAAAGTTAGAACAATGCCCGTGATGTGCTGAAATCATACAAGCCCCAAACTTGTACGCATAATACGGCGACACCTCCCGGTTAACCTCGATGCGAGGCTCATTTGCGTATACCTCATAGAACATCTCCCGGAGCCACAAAGAAGAACTAAGGTCGTGGTTACCTTCACAGATAAGAAGTTTAACCTTCTTGTGTTTTCGTAAGCACAGCGAGACAGCCAGCTTGATAACCTTAATGGCCGTGCGTATCATTTTAAACAGGCGACTATCCGCTGAAAGAATATGACCGCTCATAGGGGTCATTGCCTTCATGCCGTCGTAGTGCATTTGGTCTCCTAAGAAGTTAATGATACATTCACCACTCGGAGGACTCATACAAACCGCACTGTTGAACCAGTCAACTGCGAGAGATTCCGCGATTGTGGTGTCGTAATCATCTCCACCTTCTTCTTGGCACGCCAGCATCCCAATGTGATGGTCCGTTATTGTGTAAAGATTGAGTAAGTCGTCATCTGTGCCATTTTTGGGCAAAGTGACAGGCTTATACTTAGGTAAATCTTTTTTCATCTCGTCTACAACGGCTTTCATCAACTCGACCTGGCGTTCCGCGTCGGTATCGGTTTTCACCCATTGCAGTTTCGTATTGCCAAACTCATCTACCAGCGACGACGTACCTTTAATCTTATACCCATCCGGCACAAGGTGACTTACGTCGCGACCGTGACCAACTCCTTTCTTTGCCAGGCGCGCGGAACGAAGCTGAACATTACGGCGGGACATATTGTACTTTTTAGCTATTTCTGTGGGGCCAAGGCCGGCATTTAGTTCTTGCTGTAACTGTTCATCTGTTATTTTGCGAGTGACCATGCTTATTTCCTGATTGTTTAAGACAAATCTGATTCTAATAATGTAATTTTAATTAAGCCAGATTATTTACCATTAACGTTAGAGTTACAGGCCCAGATGAGAGCGCCTACCCACGGCAGAAGAATCCACCCAAGTAGAAGATTGCATACAAAGATTCCTAATTTAGCTTTATGATTACGCAGTAAGGCCACCAGGAACGGGATGAAATAGATAAACGCGATAACACCGATAGAAACGCCCATGTTCTTAACCTCATATTGTTTAGTTGACGTAAGGATAATAGGCCACTATTAACGGTTATGCAAGCTATTTTGTTATTCTTATTTGGCGCCTACGGTCGCACCGGAAAAGCGGGTGGTTCCCGCCTGGCGCAACTACCAACCAGTAACCGACTAACCAAAGGGTATTACTATGAAACTTAGCGATTTTTACTACGAAGCAGAAGCCGAGAAAGGCGCGCGTATGCCGATTCCTTTAAAAGATGGTACAGATTCAGGGGAATGGTTGAACGTTGTCTCTCCTGAGGCTGATGTTGCGGTTAAAGCTATGCGGGCCTTCACCCTGGCGTACCGAGCGGCGGTAGGTAAATTAAAACCGCTTCGGGATAAATGCGAAGAGCAAAAAGACTTCTCAGAATACAATTTAAAAATGGAAGACGCGGCAGGAGACCTAAACCGACAATTGGCTCTCGAATTGGTGAATGGCTGGAGTCTCGATGATGAGTTCACTAAGGAAAATCTTAAGACTCTTCTCACCCAATATAAGCGCCTGGCGGAACATGTAGTCGTATTCCACCACGAACAGTTGCGTCAATTGCAGGAAAAGTAGACGCGTTGTTTCAGTTTGCCCGTTGGAACTTCATAACCCGCCACGAAAGGCGCAAGTTTGACAGTATCGCCGATGGGCACAAAGCCGCGCTTATCGCTATGGGGGTAATAAAAGACGCGGGAGAAACAACGCAGGACGCCGGGCCTGAATGCCCCCCTGAACTACTAACCACTTTTGAGAAGTATCGTGATGTTAAATTTACCCGCCGCGTCGATGACGACGGCGTAAAGCTATATCCGAGAGAGCAACTTAGCTGGTCGGATTTAGTGGCATATAGCACTATTTCAGGTCAGAATATAGGGATGTTTGAATCTGAAATTATCATGGGCTTAGACGCCATTTTTGAGGGCAGAAACGATGGCTGATGTAGCTAGCTTAGTAGTAAAGGTAACCGAACAAGGCGCGAAGGCCACATCAGACCGTCTTGATAACCTCTCTAAATCCGCAAAAGTTGCGGGCGCCGCTGTTACCGGCCTGGCCGCCGTTGTAGCCGCTACAGCCTATAAGGCGGCTCAGGAACTAGTCGAGTCACAACGGCAACTGGATAAGATGTCGGCCAGCCTGAAAACACTAACCGGAAGCACACAAGGTGCAAAACAGGCCCTGAGTATATTACAGGACTTCGCTCGTGACACACCTTACGGCCTTGAACAGGCGGTAGAAGGGTTCCGTAAACTGGTAGCTCTAGGCCTCACCCCATCAGAAGAAGCGCTACGCTCTTACGGCAATACTGCATCAGCGATGGGTAAAGACCTTAACCAGATGATTGAGGCCGTCGCAGATGCGAGCACCTTTGAATTCGAACGTCTGAAAGAATTCGGCATTAAAGCCAAGCAGAACCAAAGTGATATCGAATTTACCTTCCAGGGGACGACTACTGTAGTTAAGAAAAACGCTGCCGATATTGAGCAATATCTCCTCAACATAGGCAACGTTAACTTCGCCGGGGCGATGGCTGACCAGGCTAATACCCTGAACGGAGCTATCGCTAGTGCGGAGGACTCATGGTCCCAGTTGAAGATGACTCTCGCTACTAGTCTGGATGTAGGGTCGCTGGCGGAACCTTTACGTTATATTGACGACCTGATACAGGAGATAAACGCTCAGGTCGCATCCGGTGAGTTAGTAGCCGAGATGCGGATGTGGGGTGACATGGCATCCGATGTTGGGGGTGCGATAGAGGCTTCATTCGACGCGGCGTTTGGGATGGTTGCAGACGCGTTAAACGCTTTGAACTCCGCCTGGACTTACACCAGTGAAAGCATTACCGGAAGCGGAGAGGAGACCGCATCTACGATAGCTGAGTCAGCGGCGGATGCGCTGGACTTCATTGCCCAGGAATTTACGGCAATGGAGCGGTTTTTTGAAGATATGGTTAAAGGTGCTCAGGATGCAGGACGTCTTGTAAAGGCCGCATTGACGCCGGGAGAGTCGGTAGCTGAGGCCAAGAACCTTAACTTCCAGTTAGCGCTTGCTATGGATACCCAAAGAGCTGTGACTGACCTGACACGTAAAAGTTTCCGTGAACAGGTAGAAGCTCAGGAAGACCTTATCGCATTGAAGCGCGCGGCTTACGACATCGATAAAGAAGCGGCCAAGGCCGAGGGGTTAGGTAAGTTTAAGGTATCAGGTACGGACAGCGGTTCTACAGGTGATTCCGCAGACAAGGCCGCTAAGAAATCCGTCGACGCATTCGAACGCCAGAAGAAAGCCGCTGAGGATTTCTATTATCAGTCAATCCACCTTAACGACGACGTATTCCAGAAGATACAAGCTAACCAGGAAGAGCAACTTACTAAGCTACAGGAGTTCTACAGCAACCGTCTCCTTAGTGACCAGCAATACGAAACCGCTAAGACGCAGATTATGCTCGAGGCGGATACGGCCCGCCAGGCTGAATTAGATAAACGCGAGAAAGAGCGCCTGGAAAAACAATTCTCCGCAGATGCCTACGTCGCTCAGATGCAGGCCCTTGCTGAAGGAGAATTCGCCGAGTTAGATCGTCAGTACGAGGTCAAGCTACAAAAACTTAACGACTTTCATGCGCAGGGTTTAATCGCGGAAGAAACATACCAGCAGACCCTAAACGCAATGAATGATACTTACGCATTAGACCGGGCGAAGGCAACCGGCGCGGCTTTCGGTAATATGGCGAGCAACATCGGGTCAGCACTGGGGGAAGCGTCCACCGCGTACAAGGCATTTGCCATCGCACAGGCGACAATCGCTACGTACACGTCAGCAGTAGAAGCGTATAAATCAACGGCGGCTATCCCAGTAGTAGGGCCATTTTTAGCACCGGTTGCTGCTGCTGCTGCCGTAGCCGCAGGTCTCGCCAACGTGGGTAAGATTCGCTCCGCGCGCGAGCAGGGCGGTAACCTCGCCGCAGGGCAGATGTCTACTATTGCTGAACGCGGTAAGCCGGAAGTAATCATGCCAGCTAGCGCGTCACGTGTCCGCACTGCGGAGCAGATGCGACAGATTATGGGTGAGAACGGCGCTAAATCCGGTGGAGATAATGTTACTATCGTGAACAACACCACTGGAAGAATTGATTCGGCTGCAACAGAACGCGACGACGAAGGTCGTTTACGTATTATAATCAGTGAAACCGTAAGTTCAGCGTTGCTGGATAGTAACAGCGCCATTTCTAAATCACGTCGCGCTACACGCGGCCAACCAGGATATTGATATGAGCGATTACCATTTCCCGGCCTCTTTGAGGCCTATAGTATCGAAAGGCTACTCGATGACGCGAGGTAACAACGTGTGGCGAGTAGACCTGGCCGGTGGCGGGGTTCGCCAGGGGCGTGATACATACTTTGATATGTTCCCGATTAACGTTACCCTGGTCGTATCACCGTTGGGGCGGCAAGCATTCCTCAGTTTCATGGAGAAGGTAGACGGAGGGGCTTCCAGTTTCTGGATGAAACACGACTTGGGTCAGGGTATCGAGGATTACCAGGTTACTCTAACATCTACGTGGAACGAGTCCACCGACGACGGGAAGAACTGGGTAATAACTTTCACGGCCACAGCCGAGAAATCACCATTCCAGGAAGCCGGCAGCGCCTGTCTTAACCAGAATCTGCCCGACTTATATGGATGCTACGGCGATTGTCTTGGTGAATTTCTTAAAACTTACGGAGTGTACCAAACTACATTCCCTCGAATCTGGGACCCAATGCAATGAGTCAGGAATCAGTAGAAGCGGCATACCGGCGTAAGCTGGCGTCCAATCCCGATGGCGAGATGGATTTTATTACCCTGGAGATATCCCACCCTCTTCTTTCGAAGCGCTGGTTGCTTGTGCGCGGGGCTAACGACTTGACCGCTACTCTAGAGACGGGTGAGGTTGTTACATTCGAGGGTACGCCGATGGAGGCCAAGAACGCCGCCAACAATAACGATATGGACCAGACCGCCTCTTTCTCTTTGCCGGATGTGCTTAATATACTGGACGAGGAAATGGACCGCATCCCTTATGATAATAAGGAATTGCCCAAATTCATCTTCCGGCGTTACGTGAGCACGGACCTGTCATACCCATGCGATGGGCCGGTGGTATATGAATTGCAAACACTCACACAAGAGAAAGGAGTGTTCACAGCGGAAACAGGTACACCCATGCTTAACCAACGAGCTACCGGAATCCTGATGACGCCGG
>NZ_JACVEL010000022.1 GCF_014518315.1 Taishania pollutisoli | reverse complement strand
CTTTCACCATTCCGGCGCAAGTGTGCCCCAGCCCAAAATTCACGACCAGGATTACGAACAGCAGCTAAAATTCCGTCTTTAAGGTCGCGCCAGAACGCTACTGTTTCAGGGTGTGACTCACGCCACATACGCTTGATCGCGTCACATGTGCGCCACACCTTCTTGTCCAGAATATACGACGGCCTGTCATCCTTTTCACCGGGATGCGGTGGTCTCTTGGCTTCCTGAATACGCGCCCACTCATACCCACGTGCAGTAGCAGCCCAGATGTGGTCGGGGAAAGTCCCGTCCATTGTTTTTGCCATCTCAATAAGGTCAAGACCCAGGTTTTTAGCAAACGTAACGAACGCTCCGACACCTCCCTCGTAGCCGAGGCCAAGCTCACAGTTATGCGCCACAAGAAAGCCCGAGTCTGAGGCTATAAGAAAACGGTTGCCGTCTTCCACATCAATCAGGTCGTAAACTGGCTCGCAGTAGGTTAATCTCCCGTTCAAGCTCAGCAATGCGGGCAACGGCTGCATCATACTTTCGTTGAAGCTCAGGTATTCGACGTCTGTTACGGCAGTTTTCAGAACGGCTGACAAACCGAATGTTGCCAGGCTCGTAGTTACCGTCTGTGTCGATTCTATCCATTTCGAGGTTCGGGTCATCCCAGCCTTCCAGAGTTTGAACATATCTAAGAAAAGACCTTTTATCAGTCCTCCACTGGTCAAATACCGTGATGCCTCTTGCCCCATAGTTTTTATAACCCTTATCCCTGGGGCTTGTTGTTCGCGTGATTGCCGCGGATAGCCGGTTGAGTAATCGCGTTCTGTGCACATCATCCGGCATTGCGTCTTCGTAGCAGAAATATTGTTTACGATATTTTTTTGTTGCTTCAAGGGCGCAACGGTTGCATTGAGTGGTTTTACCTGCCCTGACATTGTCATAATAGACCCGCCCCGGCATCTCTCCGCAATCACATTGGACGAGTAGCTGTCTTTGGCCTTGTCGTTTTGGTAACTCGCGCAGGATAACCAGGCGTCCATACCTATCTCCAGGGCGCGGTCCATCATATATTTGTTTGAAACGAGTTGCTTTGCCTGCTTCCAGGAATGCGTCAAGATTTTGTGGTCTTCGGTCATTAGCACCCCGTCCACATTTATCACCGGTTTCCATCCCATAAGGTGCGCGCCTTTTGTATTCACCCATTTTTCGCCACTCCATACTTTATCTGTCGATGTGACCACCATAATATCCTTAAATCCGCCATCGGTCAAAACTTGGGTATGGCGGTGAAGGCAGGCTTTACCAATCTGGCGTAAGTCTTTGCGTTCTTTCTTAATGTAATCCGGCTCCATGCCAAACATCTTACCTGCGGTTACGCAGTAAATATCCCGCCCGGCGCGGAACGTATCAAGCGCGGTTTCTTCGCCCGCCAGCCACGCTAAACCACGGCCTTCTACGTTAGAGTAATCGGCAACTACAAACTTATGTCCTGCTTCCGGGATGATGCAGCTACGCACCGTCGATGCCGTTAGTTTAGCTACATCGAAGCGGCGGTGTGCACGGCCTTTAAGTAACGCGGCAATACCCCTATCCAGTTCATCGTCGTGATAATACCCGCGCGCCAGGTTTTGCGGCTGAAAACCTTTCCCCGCCCACCGCAATGTTCGCTTCGCTCCTCCGTATTGCAGGCAACCACGGCGGCGGTCATCTGAAGAACGGCCTAACAGCAACGGCGCGTATTTCGTCGATGCGGTAGAAGCAGCCCCGAGACGCATCTCGATAATAGTGCGGGCGTCGTCCGGTAAATCCTCATCTGCCAGCAAGTCGTTAAGCGTCGACTTCTGTGCGTTGTGGATGCGGTGTGCCGGTGCTAGTTCCTGTAAAATAGGCAAGAAGTCTTTGCCGGTTAGTGAACCGCCATATTTACGTTGGGCTTCTTCCTGTAACTCTTCTTTATGGCGCGTGACTGCTTCAATCGCTGCTTCCGCCAATGCCACATCAACCTTAAATCCTCGGTCATTAATCACCTGGTCTAAGTGCAGCACGCGGTCTTCGAACTCAGAATTCCCCCACTTAGGCATTTTCTTATACACTTCACGCATGGACGTAATGTCGCTTTTTGCGTATGCAATAAATTCTGCCCACTCTTTTGGGTGGGTATCGGCAGTATAACGTCGAATCTTATAGTTCTTGGGCGTAGGCTTACTGAATCGCTGTATCAGCGCCTTACCGCGTTTATCCTTAGCCATGCTGGCGTCAATGTTTAAAACCTCGCACAACGCAGCCAGTGAACCAGGGAGAGCGTGTCGGAACGCGACTATCATAGTGTCTATAATGTTTTCTACCAGGAGTTCGAATCCCCAGCAATGCTTAATAACTGGTCGGTCGAACATAAGGAAGTTTTGGCCTACCAGTTTGAGATTGCTGTCTGGTTTTTGCAGCTTTAGCATCGCCCGACGCAAATCGCGCGGCATATCGCTGCCGTCGGTGGCGTCCCATACTTGCACAGGGCCTTCATCGAAAGCGTAGGTGCAGATAACAATTTCGGTAGTCGGATGTTCGGCGTAAGCATAGGAACCGACTTTTTTCAAATCGGCTTCTGAGAATGTTTCAGTATCGAGATAAAGCAGATTCATTTATTTGACCCTTATAGAAAAGGCGACCGAAGCCGCCTTAAATGGAATGAGAAGATATTAACGGTTACGGCGGCGTTCGCGACGCGGTGTTCCGTCTTCATCATCTTCCAGGTCGTCGACGCTGGCAGAAACCGCGGAACCACCGAATGCCTTCCCTTCACCGGCAAATTTAATGCCGTTTAGCTTTGCGCCTAAAACTTTATATTGCTCGGAAAACCAGATTTCGATTGAGATATTAGCCACACAACCGCTATATACCTGCTTGCCTTCAATCTGTTCACCGTCGATGTTGAAGTCTGGTTCTACCTGCTTTTCGCCCTTAACCGAAGTCAGGATTAATGGCTGTTGCTTGTTCTTTGCCTGGAAGTAAAAACCTTCCGGAAAGTCTTCGAACGGGTTATCACGTTCAGCGATGTCGCGCACGGCGCATTTATCCATATGCTTACCTTCGCCGTAGTTCTGCTTCATCCATTTCTCGGCGGCGGCCTCCCCCAATGCTTCCGACACTACGGCAAATACTGTATCGCGGAGTTCTTCAATTTGCGGATGTTCCGGCGTAAGAATAAAAGTACCGTTATACGTACCTTTAGTAATGGAGCCATCGCTATTTTCACGGTCTTTAGCGCGTTCGAATACGTTCAGCCATGCGGTTTGTACTTTACGAAGATTAAGTTTGATTCCCATTTTAGTTTTCTCGCGTTTTAGAGTTTACCCGGGAAGCTGCCCGGCCAGTGATTAAGAATATAATAGAGTACTATTAACTTGTCAACCAAATTTTCGATTACGCCATGCTAAATATTTCATCCTCATTTTTGAGTCTAGCATCCTGTCAGCTAAAATCGCCGACGTTTCACCAACTTTCTCTAACGCTCTCATTAAATAGTATATAAAAGCCACCGGTATTAGCGGGGTGGCAAGCAACCACCACGTCAATTTCTTCATTCCAAATCATCCTCCGTAATATTTTTCCAATCAGGTCGCCTATCATCCGCCGATGCGACACATGGCGCACCCGGCTTACGAGTTACTAGTTTAGATAGCTCAACCCAAAGTTCGGGGTCTTCCTTGCCGATGATCTTTTCCGCTTCGGTCGGCGATACAGGAACAGTCTTATCCAGCAGATAGCCGTTTACATGGTTTTCCCTAAATTTATTTACAGCATCTTCATCTTTCCACATGCGATTACCTGGACGACCCTCAACCAACTTGTACCCCGGCACTTTTTTACCGGAATGAAGCGCGGCCGCCATCGCTTTTTCTACTTTGTCGATGTGCTGACGCAAAAACGGCAACTTCTCATACTCAGCCACTAGTTGTTTAGTGGTAAGTTCTAACGCAAAGTCATCCTCTCTAACTGGCTTCTTAGGTAAATCTGTCTCGTCGGGCAGCAACTTAAGGATATCGCTCGGTTGAACATCCTCCCAAACGCTCATATAGTCCGCCTCGTTGCAGAACTTAGCCACCCGTTCTACGGCCCGCCGATATACATCTGCATCATTCTCCAGTTCTTTGGCCAGAACGTCATTGGCCGCTCTAGTCCTTGCCTGGCACTGTTCCGAGAACCGACACCACTGACAACCATCGACAGACGGCTTGAAGTCCGACGCTTTCAGATTCTTCTTGCCACGGAAATATGCATCAAGAGCCAACAGTGCGCGTTTCTGCGCGAACTTAGCGAACAGTTCCAGACCTTCAACCGAGATGTCCCACTCCGACGCACCGCCAGCGTACGGCTGGAAGATGACCAGACGAACAACGGTTATGTTATAGCGTCTCTTGAGTCTGCGATAAACACCGAGAGCGTAAAGCATAAGCTGTTTGTTTTCTTTCGCTTCAACACGATGCCGTCCTGTTTTCAGGTCGCCGATAATGAGCATGTGCTCGTCTGTGTTCGCCATCTCCCGAACGGCAACAAGGTCGGCGGTCCCGAACGTCTCAACACCTTCGTATCCTGGATGTAATACCTCAGTAAGATTGACACGCATTTCCAGCTTGGCGTAAGTTGCTACGTCGATTATAGCTTTGCAGTAGTCGGTGTACTTGCGCACCTGCTCAATCATGTCTGCCGTAATCAGTACCGCACCTTTCATCGGCTTAATTAATGCTTTAACAGCGCCTTTACCTTCCTCCAGCACATACGCACCTACATCGCGTTCTAACGGCAGCTCAGTTCCTTTTATGTACTGGTTAAGATGAGTCTCGGCCAGTGTGTGCATTGCCGTTCCCAATACCGCAGCTTTACCAGATGTGTTGGGTATATCTTTTTCACAGGCCAGCGATGCACTGCACGCCAGCCACTTTTTAGCTCCTGACGGTGACAGAAGGGCGTGCACGTCATTATTACCGCCGCGTTCTTTTAGAATCATTATTCATCCTCCTGAAAGGCGACCCGAAGGCCGCGGGATAATTATTCTTCTTCGAAATACTTGTTCTTGATTGCTGTCAGACGTTCCAGGTATTCAGCAAGGTCTTCGTCTTTAATCGCGGCAATCTTCATTTTCTTACCGGTGAACTCTTCCAGCAGTTCATCGGAATCATCGCACGCAGCATCACTAGGGCCTTCGTTAATTGCATCGTCGATAGCCTGAATCTGGTCGCGAAGAGACTGGTAATCAATTTCTTCCTTCTCTTCTTCCGGTACTGGTTCCTCTACTTTTGCCTTACGCGGCTTACGTTTTGGTTTCTCCTCTTCTGCCGGTTTAGTGTCAACAATGCTTTCACCTTCGACCGGAATCTCTTTTTCTAGCGCTTTGCGTACCGCGGAATTAGTCTGATACTCATCCGGCGTCGCCATTTCTACCGCTTTTTCTATCAACTCTTTGTTTACCGCAGTGATATCACTTTTAAGTTGGTACACAGTCTGTTTCGCGCTATTCGCAGCAATCAGTTCATGGGCAACTACGAAACGTTCAAGTAATACCAAGAATTTCTCTAACATTATTTGTTCTCCTGTTTAGTTGGTGATAAGAACTATAATCGTGCTCTATTATTTATGCAAGCACTTTTTCGTAAATTGCGTCGTGTATTTTATTACTGTACTATTACTACATATCTAACTAAGGAGTAAACATATGCAGCAATCCGAATTAGGCGCCCGCATAGAGCGCCGCCGCAAAGAAATCGGCATGGGTCAAACTGAGCTTGCTTTCAAAGCTGGCGTATCCCAAAGCCTTATTACCCATCTGGCAACCGGTCGGGTGTGTAAGGTAGACTGTTTTAAAATCTTCCACATTGCCGATGCTCTCGGTGTTGACCCTCGATGGTTAAGCTTTGGTGATACAGGGGCCTGATGGCCCCTTTCTTTTTACTCTAAATCCCCTTCTGTTGTCTTTATGTTGTCGTTAGGTTCATACCTGTTCTTTGGCCGCTTACGGTCATCTATACCCGTCGGCAACCTGTAAGTATTCGTTACAACTTCACCATTCTCATCGCAACCAAGCATCAATTCACCCTCTCGTAGCATCTTCTCGAGCACCAGGTTTGTTATGCTGTGGTCCCCAGCCCTGGCGACTATTTGCCGTTGTGTGAAACCTCGTCCGGTATCATCGGCTTGCTGTAAATCCTCGAGAGCAGACATAACCGATTCTCGTGCGGAAGCATCTTTAGACCGTTTAACTGTATCCTTTACGGAATCTTTACCTTTACCGTCCAGTCCTTCGTTGCGCTCTTTTTCCTCGTCCGTTTCGAACGGTTGGAAGCCCCACGGCATGAGTACAAGAGCTTTATGCGGTTCCGGCAGGTCTAGGTTAACGATTTCCCCGTATCCCTCGCCCCCAACGAATTCTACAGCCTGGAACTCTTTCGGTGGTGGAGCTTCGCGAAACTGTACCGGTTCCAGCACCATACCTATTGTTTTCTGCTGCATACCGTTTTTGTTCTTGGTATGTGCAACGTTTATTTGTTTCTCGGTCGCCCGTACAAGCGTAAGTTCGACGTCGACACCGGCGTACAGCGCCCCACTTCCGCGCGCCTTACTCCCACCTTTCGGGGTGTGGTGGACAACGCCTACAGCGCCTTTAGTACCGTCGCGTACTTCTTTGAGCATCGCCACTACCCGCCCCATCCCGTCCTGGCCCGCGGAGTTCTCGTTAAATTTGTCTATCCAGTTCCCGAAGGTCTGGTTAAGAGTGTCGAAAGCGACCATCCCGACAGGTTCACTGCCTGCTAGCTGGCGCATTTTACGCACCAGTTTCTTCGTATCCGCGAACTCACCGGCATCCAGAACATGCATATATCGCATACCTTCATCGCCGTATTTAGCGGCCAACGCAGCGATACGGGTGTGCGTGAACTCCCCACCCTCACCATCAATATAGAAATGATGGGCTTTACGGGTGTCCGCCCCCGCGAACCGATACCCGGCAGCACTGATATACATCATGCCGAGTGTGTAGAACGATTTATACGTCCCGGATTCACCAACGATATCCCAGATACAATTGGACGGCATGTACCCTTCGACGATGAAGTCCGCTTGTGGTGCTGGCGGTTCTTCGTCGGCCAGGTCTTCTTCGTCGCAAGTGACCCCCTCGGCCCACCCAAGCGCCGCCTCTACACGGTCAAACGGCAAACCGGTAGCGGCGCAAGCGTAAGCCCACATATCCCGTCCGCCGGGGGTCATCCAGCCCGTAGCTACCAGGTCTGTGTCGTGGTACATGGTTACATTAGGGCGCTCGAAGCCATCGCGGGGCCAACAGAACAGGAAGTCGTCCTGTTTCGGCTCTCCCGCTGAGTATTGGGCAGCATGTTCCGGCGTCGCGGGCATTTGCAGGCCGCGGTCGGTCATACGGCCGCCGAACTCAAAGGCGAATTCTTCAAACAGGTCAGTTAACTCAGATTGCTCACCCTCCGGCACTTTATAATCAGAAGCACCGGTAACGTTAATTTCAGGAATTCCCTCCATAAGCTTGCTCGCCGTAATCATGCGGCTACTTTCAGATACGATGACCTGGCTTCCTACGGGCGGGCGGTACATCGGCTGGGACAGGGTGAAGCCCGCGCTATCTACGTCACGGCCTTTAAGGAAATGCGTCAGCAGACCATACCGAATGCGGATGATGTCCCCACCTGTTACAGGAGTGCGTACCGGCATAACGACGCGATATCGTGGCGCTTCTTCGGTGTGGGATGCCGTGGTGTAGAGCATCATTGCGAAACGTGACTCGCGCACCATCTCACAGTCGGTGGCGAACTCTTCCGGAGTCGCACTATCCACATCGGCGTAAGCCAGGGATGAAGACGTTACGGACGCATTGCAGCGATAAAACATACCTTCGGCGGCTTCTTTACCTGTAGAGCTTACCGTGGCGGTACACGCGGCGGTGATATATCCGGGGTCTGTCTTGGGGTTCCGGCGCGAACGTTTAAGCGGCTGCATAAGTTCAACGAACTCATCCCAGGTGCCGGAAGTCGTGGTGTAAACGTTAATGTCAGCGCGTTCCTCACGGCGATTGCTACGCGACCATGAGTATGCTAAATTACCTGTTGACATGTGCTTTTCCTTTGTAGTGTTTAAGGCCCTGACGTTCGCGCGTTGGGGCTTTTCTTTTATTCAAGGTCTTCTGGTGTTGCCTGAGAGCCTTTAACTTCAGCTACTGCCGAATATTTACCGGCCTTACTTTTAACTGCTCCGTCCCGAACCAAAACCTCCAGCGACCTCTCGATGAGAGAGGAACTATAGTACTGAAAATAAGCCCGGCGCAAGTCAAGAACACTACATGACCCCTTTTTAAATGTAAGAGCAGCTACAGCTCTAAATACTCTTTTCTGGAAAGCGGTCACTTTACATTCTCCCTAATCCACGCTTCCACTTTCTCCCTGTCGAATGTTCCCGGCATCCGGCGACCCATAATCCGGACACAACAATCCGGGAACTTGCCGTCTCTTAACCAGTTATTCAGCGTGCGACGGGTAACCCCAATAAGCTCAGCTACTTCATTCTGTGTCATTATCAAACCCTCCATCTCAGTTAGTAAAGCAAGTATACCCACGGCATAATGGGAAATCAACTATAAACACACCTATTGACATTTTCATTTTTTTCGTGTAAGTTGTCTCTTGTAACTTCAAGTTACTTAAGTTTCTGTTTCACTTTGTGAGAGCTTAGCGGTTCCGCCCTAAGCGGAAACGCGTTAAGGCTTACTGAAACCCGCAAACTTAAAACTCAGTAACTTCCCTTCCTTAGTATCTGAACTGCCTTGGGCGAGCTATATTCTCATCGGCAGCATATCTCTTAAGTATCTGATTTCCTTGATGTGCCGTAGATTCGCAACCGTAAAATGTAACGATTAGTGGGCAGGCTTAAGGCCTGCCCTTTAGTTACCAGGTAATAAGAATAAAGGCACAACCCTGGTTGAAGAACCACAACGGCAACGTAACTAAAATGCCGAAAGATTCTTAGTCTACTACTCAGGGATTAACGCACTTGCCTTACGGCAAGCGCTTACCTGATGAGGGACGGGAGACAAGAATAGAAAGGCACTTGAGTAACCAAATATAGTAGAGTACTACTATTGCGGGTTAACGAGACAAGAGGATGAATCATGTTTAAGAAGGGCCAGTTAGTGCGGTGTACTATCTCTCACGAATATTACATAGTTCTTGACCAGATAAGAAAGATGTTAGCTGTCAGGAGTGTAAGTTGGGGGTGTGCCGGGTTTATGGACGTGCGGTATGTAACGTTAATCGGAAATAACTACACGGCAAAAGATTCTAAAGAGTCTGAGTCGTCGGGCCGTGAATCTTAAAGGAGGTTGCCGTTTATTTTTAATTGTCAGCGCCGTTTACGCGGTGCATGCATTGAGGGGGTTGGTATGGGAGAAGCATTCGAACGTTGGGCCGTAGTCGAGGGCCCGCCGGTTAACAATGGTCTGAAGAAAGATTACCTGGTGTATGAGGCGTTGAATAACGCAGTTCAGCACGATTATTACATAGTTCCTGATGACGGGAGAAAGCCGTTCTGGAATCACTACGATAAGTACGTGACGCACAGGATGCCTGTGCCTGCGGCGCCGGAAGTGTAACAACTATTTAGGATTTTACTGAGTGACTTACGCTGCTGAGTAGCAGCGTACCATTTTTGTTAATATTTTTCTATTTCACGAAATGCAACAATCGAAGCAACTATTGCAGGAGACGCAACAATGAAACCGAACGACCTCGTAACCTGGGCCGGGAGTAACGGAGAGACCCAACACGGCAAAATAACATCGCTTCACGGCATCTATGCTCGCGTCGAGTGGTGGCGGGCCTACGCGAAGAAGCCACGTCGCATTCTGATGCGCCAGGATAAATTAATCGTGAAATAGTATTGACGTAACCAAATATAATAGTGTACTATTACTTCATCGAAACGAGATAGAGGGCGTGGCATGTATCAGTATTTGACAGTTGAAGAGGCGTACCGGATTACTAACGATTTAGGTATTTGCCTGGTGTGTGTTGGCGACAATCAATGCGTTTACCGGGAGTTAGAAGATGAGTAACAAAAACGAAGTATTCGAGTACCTGATTGACCAACTACGGCAACAGGTAAATAACAACCAGTGCGAAGACCTGGCGCATGAGGTGCAGTCACTTAAGAATCAGTTACGGGATGCGTCGGCGCTGGTGGCTGAGTTGCAGGAAACAATAAAACTAATGAATGAGGACTTCGACCGTGTAACCAACCACGGCGGCCCACTGCCTAAAGGGAAGAGCTACGTAGTAGGCGAACACGGACCTGAGCAATCTGGTTGCCGTAAGGAAGACGTGCAGGGATGTGAACACTCTTGGATTATTATGCCTGGGTTGTTTCTCAGCGAAGGCAATCCGAACAACGTTCCTGGTAGTGAGCTTTGCTCTAAATGTGGTAAACGTGAGTGGGACGACGGGGAATATAAACCGAAAAATGATACATCGGAATGCGAGCACGATTGGTACTTTTACGATACAAGTGCGTCGATGATGTGCAAGAAATGCGGGATGAAGAGATGACAAGCGTATTATTCATCTGGGTCTTGACCGCAGGCCAGATGCAACTTGCGGCATCGGAGACGTTCTACACATTAGAAGCTTGTCAGTCAGCGGCACGCGCCGCCGAGAATGCACACTTCCTGTTTCAGGGCGACAAGCCAAATGATTCAGAAGTACGCGCTATCTGCTCACCTAAGCGACTTGGTAAACAGGAGAAGTGATTATGAGTCTCGCGACCGATATCCTGAAACACGCCGGAATTAACCTCGCACCGCCTTCATCGGCGGTAACAAAGAAGGTTACTCGACCTAAGGAAGAAGACAAGCGTAAACGTAAACCTAAGCCGCGAGTAAAGCCAGCTAATGAGATGCCAGATGTGTACCCCCGCATACCAGGTGTACACCAGCCGAAGTATTGTGTTGGCAAAGGTCTGTGGCGCGCGCACTCTTACGACGGTAAGAAAGTGGTAAACCTCGGTGAGTTCAGTAGCCAGGCCCGGGCGCATATGGCGGTTAAACTGTACAAACTGTGGCGTAAACGCGGGTATTCCGAAATCCCGCACAAGCCATCTATTCGACTTTATACGTTCAGGTAACTTATATGACTACGATAGCTTTCGACGGCAAAACCATGGCCTGTGATACCTGTGTCACCGGCAATTACAAATACCACACGGATACCAAGATTTACGAGAACGACCACTTTGTTATAGGGGTATCCGGGGACGCTGGGGTGGGTATGTTGTTGGTTGCTGATGATGAGATATTGACGCCCAAGCACTACGACTTCGACTTTTCGGCGCTGGTGTTTGTTAAAGAGGATAAGCGTATTTTCGCGGTAGAATTCTGCAGGGCGTGGGACGCACCGTTAAGCTCGGTTATACCAATTGCAGACCACACTGCTGCCGTAGGCACAGGTGCTCCGTATGCACTTACAGCCATGTTTCTGGGTGCAACGGCAACGGAAGCAGTAGATGTTGCGAAGAGGTTTGACCCTGGTACCGATGGAAGAGTGATAACGCATAGACTAGGATAAATCCGAATTATCTGTTACTAAAATTGTCGTATAAATGTTAATCTCCGAAGGTAAACTAACTTTCGGAGATTTTTTATTGTGGACGATAAATACCTTTGGCTTAGTGTGGCGGGCCTCGCCGGGGGTGCCGTATCTCAGATTAAGAAGCGTGAGGCTATTTCGCCATGGTTGCGATTGTGCCATCTCACCGCTTCCGCCTGTTGTGCAGTGTACGCATCCCCCATCATTATAAGTTACTATGAATTATCGCAATCTGAGGGTCAGTACCTGGTTCCTTTTGGCGTAGGTATGTTCTGGCTTAAATTATTTGAGGCCGCCGACTCGTCCCTCAGCAACTTTAAGTTACCGTGGGGGAAATAACATGCTCAACTCACAAATCGGCGCCATTTGCCTGGTCGCAATCATCATCACCTCGTTAATTAATATCTACGCCCACTGGATTGAAGACGGTCTTTTCGGGCGGCTGCTGTATATGGCGTCCGTTGTTACCGCCGCCGGTGGGCTAGCTCATCTCTTTACCGGTGGCATCCCGCCATTCATAATTACGACTCTCGTCGCCGTATTCGCGCTTAAATCGGTGCGTCATATTTGCGTGAAAGGCGCCCGCTACTACAAATACCGGAGGATGTATGTCAAACCGAAACATCAGTGACAACGGATTACACTTCACCGCCGCGTTCGAGGGGTTCCGCNGGGACCGCCTACCGCGCGACACCTTCAGAAAAATACTTTACTATTGGCTACGGCCACAACGGCGCAGATGTAAAAGAAGGTCAGAAGATTACCGAAGGCCAGGGTCTCCTGCTTCTGCATAAAGATATGGCTAAGGCCGTAGCTGCTGTAGACGCCGTAGCGCATCCGTCTCTAAATCAGTCACAGTTCGACGCCGTGTGTGACCTGGTGTATAACGCTGGTGCAGGTGCGATTGCTGTGTCAACCGGAACAGGTCAGGCGCTGCGCAAAGGCGATGCATCTACACTGCGTAATAAGTTAACTCAGTTCCATTATCAGAACGGCAAATCACTCCTCGGATTGCGGCGCCGAGCTGCTGGTCGTGTTGCACTGTTCGACGGTATGCTGTGGCAACAGGCCGAAGCTGTAGGGCGCGCTGCTAAGTAGGTTGACACATAGGGGAGTTCCTGGGATACTAAACCTGCTCCTGTTGATTCATCCCTCTAGCTCCTTTATCCCGGTAACTGACCATTACCGGGATTTTTTTTTATCTGTATCCAGAAATAATAGTTGACGAGTAACATTAACCCTATTATATTTAGCTCATTGACAACGAGAACGGAGTGGAGAAGATGAACTTACAAAGCGATAAAGTTTTTTACCATTGCAAACCGCTACTGGACACCGAAGCATTCAAAGACGCACAACTGATGGCACGCATTGCCGTTAATAACCTAAGTACACGGATTCCAGCGGATGCGTTCTGGTTCGCCGCGATGCAGACACTTAAAGCAGTTTATGCAGGAGAGAAGGAATGAGCGACAACGGACAGGTAGCAGTAACGTTAAAGGTGGGCGGGAAAGTAGGCAATACGCCATTCCCAACACGCGAGGAACTGTTAAAACGCAACAGTTTCCCCGGGCCCGACAAGAATAAGTATCTCAATCGAATGTGGGGTAAGAAGAAATGACTAACAACGAATATGAAAAGATGATGGTAGAAGCCGCCAACGGCAGGTTTAAGATTGAAGCTGTAGACGCGCAAATCGAGGCGCACCAAGCCGTGCCGGACTATCTTAATGAGCATCGGCGGGAGCTTATCAACCGTTATGACCTGAATAAGTGTGCGCACGATTTTGATTACAATCCTAAAGATATGTGCGGACAGTGTGTTAAGTGCGGGGCGATTAAACGATGAAACGAGTATGCAAAGAAACGTTGCGCCAACGCATCACGTATTTGGAGTCTGTAAGTAAGCTGGGCCTGTCAATGAACGAAGAATTCCAGTTAGAAGCATACAAGATGCTGCTGGAACGACTTGAGAAGGAGAGCGAACAGGAATGATTACCAGTATCCCAAAACTAATAGAGGCCCACGGCACATTAGCGGATACGTGCCGCGAGACTGGGCTTAACGAGATGACGTTATCTAAGTACCGCCATGATACAAAATGCGAGCAACATGTTATCTATAACAACAGACTGATGACCCATACGAAAACATCACCGGTAATCTACACGAAACGCGGAGTATCTCGCAACGACCGCATGAAGCTGGAGGGGTTATGAATGATTTTCTAGTCCTAATGGGTATCGGGTTTACAACTTTGCTCCTTGCTGTGGTCATATACCTGGTGTGGATTTTGTTTCTTTGGCCATTTGTTGAGGCGGTAAGTCTTACAAGGATGATGAGAGAGTATTGGCGCATTAATGGGTGCAAGCGAGGTGCCTGGCGTACGATACGTTTATTCTTTACGTGGTATGCTGAAACAGTATTTGGTCGTAGGTTCGAAGCCATACATAGTCGCGGGTGGCGATGGGAAGCCGTAGGTAAATGGTGGGTTTATAAAGAGGAGAGTGGAGAATGATTGAGATTTTGAAGGCTACCGATTCCACTGGCGACCTGATGTTTTGGTTTGCCTTTCTCAGTGCGCTAATAAAACAACCGACTGTGTTTAACAGTCTTCCCCGATATCTGTGGTGGCCTATGTTTTTAGGCTTGGGTGTATCAGGAGCGGCCGGCATCCTGCTGTGGTTTTTCAAATGAGATTACTAATCATCCCGAACGCCTGGGTTATCGCCGCAGCTAACGACCATTACGGCGGCGATGGTAGAAGAGCACTACGACACGGCCTATATAACTGACACAAGCCCGCATATGCGGGCTTTTCTGTACACAGGCCTATCTTTCCCTATACAATCCTTAATAGACGCTCAGGGGGTGTCTGATGCGCTATGATGGTCATACGCATTTAAGAGAGGATTGCATGAAACTCAAATTAAAACAGCCTGACGCCGAAGTAGTGGCTGCCGCGCACGAAGAAGCGGTTAACGCAAACCGTCGCCGTAAACGTCCGCGTGGTAAACAAAGCCTGTATCAGTCATCCAGACATTCCGCCGAACTATGGGACCCGGACTATTGCGACGAATTAATCCGGTTCTTCGACCGCACGTCATGGGAACTCGCACCCACGTCTAAAGGCGACGAACGCCCGCTTATCCAGGACAAACCGCCGTCGCTGGCCCGCTTCGCATTACACATCGGTGTAACCATCCCGATTATCAAGCTATGGCTCCGAGAGGTTCCCGCATTCGCCGAAGCATACGAGACGGCACAAGCCCTGGAAGAGGCGTATTTCACGGAGACCGGTGCCGCCGGGATATCTGCTACGTTCGCCGCAGCAAAGCTTGGGCTTAATAAAACTGTTGTGGAAGAAACGCGCGACGAACCAATTAGCGAAGTAACTATTAAGGTGGTGTCCGGTGAACGTTGATATAACGGCTACAGAACCGCAAGGCGCGTTCCTTAATCTGCATTGTAAATTCCCGGCCTTCGTCGCTGGCTTCGGCACAGGTAAATCGGAAGTCATGTGCAACTCCGCCCTGTTAGACAGCATGGAAGGTGGTAGTGATTCACTTATCGCCATGTATGAACCGACATACGACCTGGTGCGCCTTATCCTCGCTCCGCGTATGGAAGAGAAGTTGTCTGATTGGGGTATTCGCTACAAGTATAATAAATCCGACAACATCATTTATACCTCATCCGGGCAATTCGGGGATTTTGTCCTTCGCACATTGGATAATCCAGCACGAATTGTTGGCTACGAATCGTTCCGCGCAAAAATCGACGAGTTGGACACGTTAAATAAAGACCACGCCGAGCACGCCTGGAACAAAGTTATCGCCCGTAACCGTCAGTTGCCGCGTACATATCGTCCAATTACCCCGAAGCCCGCTAATACAGTTTCGGTATTTACGACGCCAGAAGGCTTCCGTTTTGTGCACGACAGATGGGCTGTAAAAAAGAAACCAGGCTATGAAATGATTCAGGCCTCGACAACATCCAATCCCTTTCTACCGGAAGATTATGTGCAGTCGTTGCGGGATACGTATCCAGGCCAGTTAATTGATGCCTACATCGACGGCGAATTTGTCAACCTGACATCCGGCAGCGTGTATTATGCTTACGACCGACGTAAGAACAGCAGCCGGGAGACTATACAACCGGGTGAAACTTTGTATATTGGGCAGGACTTTAACGTCGGGCATATGGCTAGCACCGTGTATGTTCAGCGTGAGTATGTCTGGCACGCGGTAGCCGAGCTGGTGGATATGTTCGACACCCCGGATGTGGTCAGGGAGATTACCGAGCGGTGGAAACGACACGGCCACCACATCGTCATGTACCCGGACGCCAGCGGCAAGAACCGTAAATCGACTGATGCCAGTACGTCAGATATTGCCCAATTACAGAACGCGGGTTTCGAGATACGTGCGAAATCAGTTAACCCTGCGGTTAAAGACCGTGTAGCATCGGTGAATAAAGCGCTGGAGTCTGGTAGATTAATGGTCAACGAGCAGGCTTGCCCGGTTACAGCACGTTGCCTGGAGCAACAGGCTTACGATAAAAACGGTATACCGGATAAGACAAGCGGCAACGACCACCAGAACGACGCGACAGGATACCCTATCGCCTACGAAATGCCGTTGGTTAAACCTGTTTCCCATATCCCGGTTACTTTTGCACTTTAAGAGGATTATTAAATGTTAACAGCAAACGGCCAGGGTTCTGGCGTAAAAACCAAGCACCGCGAATGGCTGCACTACGCACCGAAATGGCAGAAGGTGCGCCATGCGCTTGCTGGGGACCTGGTTGGCTACTTACGCAACGTCGGCCTTAATGAACCAGATAAAGCATACGGCGAAGCGCGTCAGGCAGAATACGAGGCGGGCGGCATCGTATACAACTTCACCCGGCGAACGCTGTCGGGAATGGTCGGTAGCGTCATGCGCAAAGAACCAGAAATCAATATTCCGAAGGAGCTGGAATACCTGCTTAAAAATGCAGATGGGTCTGGTGTAGGCCTAATACAGCATGCGCAGGACACGCTCATGGAGATTGACTCAGTAGGTCGTGGTGGTCTTCTTGTTGACGCCCCAGAAACCGGCGCAGCTACGGCCGCCGAACAAAACGCAGGTTTGCTTAACCCTACAATCGCTTTCTACACTACCGAGAATATCGTTAACTGGCGACTCACGCGCGTAGGTTCTGTAAACCGGGTAACTATGGTTGTGCTGCGCGAGACATGGGAGTACAACGAACCTGGAAACGAGTTCGAAACTAAATACGGAGAACAGTATCGCGTCCTGGACATTGACACTGATGGTAATTACCGTCAACGTCTTTTTCGTTTCGATGCCGAAGGTGTTGCGCAGGAAGACGTCGTGGAGATTTACCCGGACTTAGGGGAATCATTACGAGGGGTAATTCCGTTTACCTTTATTGGGGCGACCAATAACGACGCCACTATCGACGACGCTCCGCTACTACCACTCGCGGAACTTAACATCGGGCACTACAGGAACAGCGCGGACAACGAAGAATCCAGCTTCGTTGTTGGGCAGCCGACCCTGTTTATCTACCCAGGCGAGAACTTAACACCTCAAGCATTCAAGGAAGCGAACCCTAACGGTATCAAATTTGGTAGTCGGCGTGGGCATAACCTGGGGTACGGCGGTAGCGCTCAGCTTATCCAGGCAGGCGAGAACAACCTTGCCCGCCAGAATATGCTGGACAAAGAACAGCAAGCTATCCAGATTGGTGCGCAGCTTATCACCCCGACTCAGCAAATCACCGCACAATCTGCCCGAATCCAGCGCGGTGCCGATACATCCGTCATGGCGACAATTGCGCGTAACGTAAGCCAGGCATATACAGATGCTTTACGTTGGGTGGCGGTAATGTTGGGTAAACCCGAAGATACCGAGGTTGAATTCCGCCTTAATATGGACTTCTTCCTGGAACCTATGACAGCTCAAGACAGGGCTGCATGGATGGCGGATATTAATGCGGGATTGCTGCCTGCTACGGCTTACTATGCGGCATTGCGTAAGGCCGGTGTTACCGACTGGACAGACGCTGATATTAAGGACGCTATTGAAGATGCACCTTTACCGTTGGGCGCTGTTACTCAGGTAGCAGGGGAGATTCCGCAAGCGGCGCAACAACAGGAGTAAAGAAAAAGGCCCCATTACGGGGCCTTAGTTTTAGCGGATATTAGCCGCGCATTTACGCACAACCCGCGGTATCGTCTCTTTCAGCTCATCCCATGAGTTGACTGCTTCCATATCCAACAACGTCACCATAGCCTTTTGAATATCACTCCGTAATTGATTAGTTTTGGCGTCCTGAGAGTCCCAAGTATCAAAACCGGTTACTTCACGGATATCTATAGACTCTTTTATCGCATTCGCCACATGTATGAAGTGACCGATACGCCCAATCCTACCCTCCGTACGCTCAATCATCCGGCTAACGGCGGCATTAAGTTCTACAAAACTAACAGCACCAATGTTACGGAGTTCTACCTGCCGTTGAGTTAAGAAACGGTCTATAACGAGGAAGTGGTAATAAGTGCTGTATTGCTCAGCAATATATACCGCCAAATGAAGACTTAACCACGTTTTCCCGTTCCTCCCTCTCGTTGTTTTCAGCGGAACAACGCCAGTCTCCTCTTCACAAACACGCATGAAGTCTCTGCAGTCGTCCGTTTTCAGTATCTGCGCAAGATTTCTTGGTTGAAGACCATTATCAAATCTCCATTGGTTCATTTGAATGGTTAGTGTTGACGCATCAATATACTCATCGCTGGTGAACTCAATTTCACCGTAGGGGAACTCTAAAGTCTGCGCTTTCATATCTTTTTCCTCAGTTAATTGCCTCACTTAAATTATATTCCTAATTTCTTTGTTTATGCAAACATTAATACGCAAAATTATAGCAAATTAGACTTTTTTAGGTGTTTGTGTAGGAATAACCTATGCCATGCTAAGATGCATCAACAACGCAAACAGGAGGGATATATGCCACTACTTACATCATTAATCAGCCATCAAATATGGCTGCAACGCAACGCCAGTAGCGAAGTAAAAGACCTGGCGCCATTCATCCAGCAGATGCGCGATGAGGTTAAGCGGCAGGTGTTGTTGTTTGGTGATGACAGCAGAACGGCGGCGAGACTTACCACCATGCTGCGGGAACTTGAGCAAGCGCTGAACGGGATTACGTCTGGGTGGTATGAGAAGCTACTGGCCGATGCCCGTGAGCTTTCAGACTATGAAGTTAACTGGAACGTAAAAACCCTGTCGACCAACGTTAACGCTAATTTCGTAACACCGGCCGCCGAACAAGTATGGGCCGCC
>NZ_JACVEL010000021.1 GCF_014518315.1 Taishania pollutisoli | reverse complement strand
TTGCTTTTTTCATTACTCTTAAAGATATTACTAAATTGTTTTATAAATTCAGTCCAACTCTTTAAGGGGCTAAGACAATAGACTTAGCGGGGAATGTTAGTATTGACATGGAATTGACTCTTCCAAAAACTGAAGTATTCCTATCATCTTTCAAAAATTTATATGATGAGAATTTTAAACCAAGAGATCCAAAATCTACAAAACTGGATATCAATAGATATTACATACCTGATATAGAGAAGATTGAAAATGGAATTGTGGGGAGCTTAATCTATAATTATGTTGTTCGACATATAATGAAGGGAGCAAAAACCGATCCTGAGTTTGATGATAAAATACAATATATAAAAGGAAGTAGGAAAGTCAATTTCACTCTCATTAATAAAAAAGATTTACTAATTCCAATTTATTTTATCTCAATAGAATTAAATGGTGAAACATATGCTTTAAAAGTAAATAATGAAAAAACCATTCAATTTTTAAATTTTGAAGATGCTGTAGAGTTTAAAAATTGGATATTGTATACAATAAAAAATATAAAAGAAAATGAAAATTTAATAATCTCTAATAATAATATAGCGTTTGCAAATAATAGCATTTCATCTAAAATTATACTTGAAAATATAGATAAAGTAGCAATAGAGATTGCAAATAACAGATAGCAACATTCTTTCTTAATCACCAAAAAACATATCTAAAATATGGATTACAAATTGACAACGTATGATATTTCTATTTATAATAATAGAGATAAACAAGAAGATTATAATGATTTTTTACCTAAAGAAGCTTGGGATTGGATTAACAAGAAGTAGTTAAAATTAAAGATGGAGCAAATATATTTAAATTCTAGAGAATTAAGAGATTTTATATCTACTCATGAGTTAATTGACAGATCTGGTAATATATTTTTTAATGCAGTTGTGAGTATTGATACGAAGAAAAATAAAATTAGAAATAAGTTAATCAATGTAATGATAACCCTTGATGGGTATGATAGTTTGGGGCAGATTAATCTCCTAGATAGTAAACTAGACCCATATTTATATCCGACAGTATTTGACGCTAAGTGGCAGATTATGAATCATATTAATGACCAATATCTTGAGATAAGGGGAAACCATCTCAAAAATGCTGATATTGGACAGTACTTAATTCAAATCCTTCCTTTAGAAAAGTTAAATAATCCTTCTTAGTATATAATAGAACAATTCAAATGAATACTGTCTATGTTTACCATATATTATGACTGTTATTTTTGAGTAATAAAACTTATATTAGTGCCCTATTAATTATTCTATTTTTGGCTATTAACTTAGTTGTATAATATATTTCACAGATGGGAAAACCTTTTAGTCAAGAACTAAAGAAAATTAAGGATACATATACTTGGGCCAGAAAAGTTCAAGTTGCCCCTCTTTTGCATAGTGTAAAAGAAAAAAATGTATGGGTAATCGGATCAGGTGGTTCTTCAAGTGCTTGCGAATTGTTGACCTTATTGCAGTTTCATCATGGTGGGATTGGTATTCCATTAACTCCATTGGAGCTACAGTATAAGAAAAATGCAGTAAATCAGCAGTCCAAGGCTGTTTTTATAAGTGCAAGTGGAAAGAATACAGATATACTTTTTGCTTTCGATACGTTTATTCAGCGTGACCCGGAAAGAGTTGTCAATATTTGCTTTAAGCCTGATTCTCCTCTGAAAAAAAATGCAGACAAGTACTCAGTGGCTGAAACAATTGAATTTGAAATTCCATCAGGGAAAGACGGTTTTTTAGCGACGAACTCATTGATAGCATACTTCACATTATTGCCGAGATTATACGGGCTCGAATCCCAGTCATTTAATGTTCAACCAAGTGATGAATTTCTAAAAAAAACCGAGGTGTTTGCAAATTCTTTATTCGAAGATTTCACAATAACAGTTCTTTATGCAGGATGGGGTAAACCGGCTGCAATTGATATTGAATCTAAATTTTCAGAAGCTGGTTTGGGAAATATACTCTTAGCTGATTACAGGAATTTTGGTCATGGGCGCCACAATTGGTTTGACAAAAAGAAAAAACAATCAGCAATTATTGCTATAGTAACTCCTGATGAAGAAGAATTGGCAAAAAAAACCATAAGCCTTTTGCCTCAAGAAATTCCGGTTCTATTTGTCAGAACTGAACAAAGTACATCCAACGCAAGTTTAGATTTATTAGTTCAATCATTTTATGTCGTTGAATCTTTTGGAAATAAATGTGGTATTGATCCTGGAAGACCTGGTGTTCCGGATTATGGAAGTAAGTTGTATAAGTTAAAATACTCAAAGTTATACCAAGAAAAAAAACAAGGATTAACAGATAAGGAATTGCATGCGATATCAAGGAAAATAGGAAATATTAGTTCGCTTACAGATAAGCAGGTTGAATTATGGAAAGGGTATTGTAGTCAATATAAAACGAAGCTGACTAAAACGTCCTTTAAGGGAGTAATTCTAGATTATGATGGTACAATTTGTTCTTCTGAAGAGCGGTTCTCAGGTCCAAGGAAAGATATTCAAGATAAACTCAATACATTTTTAAGAGCCGGTTTAATGGTTGCGCTTGTGACTGGCAGGGGCAAATCTGTAAAGGATGAGTTACGAAAATTCATTGAGAAAGAATATTGGAATAAGCTGGTTATTGGTTATTACAATGGTTCTCAAAAGGGTCTGTTAAGTGATGATAATTTACCGGTTCGGTCTTCTGATGAAGAAGATGTTCTAAAAAATATCTGTGATTTCTTGAAAAAGGAAATGCTGTTTTCTGGAACTATAAAGCCAGAATTGAGAAAGGGACAGCTTACGATTGAGATAGAAGGAAATGTGGATATCGAGAATGAAAAGAGGATAATGATTGATATGGTTAGGAATAATTATCCTTTTAAAGTCCAGGTATTGGAATCCAGTCATTCAATAGATATTATTCATCAAACAACTTCAAAGATATCCATTATACAATATTGTCAGGATTTACTAAATGATAGTAAAAATGAATTGAACTTCCTTTGCATCGGTGATCGTGGCAGATGGCCAGGGAATGACTATCAGTTGCTTGCAACATCATATTCTTTGAGTGTGGATCAAGTTTCAGCAGATCCCTACACATGTTGGAACTTCGCTGCAAATGGGAATCGGTATGTTGAAGCAACATTGGAATATTTTAACGCGATAACTATTCGTAATTCCTTATTCACTATTAAAATCTAACAATTCATGCGAATTCTACTAACCGAACGACTACTTGCTAGAATTATGGAATGGTCTCCTGAAAAGGTCTCAGAAGAGCGACCATTACTGCAAGCTTTAGCTGAATTTAAATACGACCAATACCAGCAATTTTCTCCTGGGATAAGATTTATAGAGTCTCTTGTCAAATGGTTGGAACAGTTTCCAACTATTGAAGAAAGAAAGGTGGCTTATGACTTTGTTAAAAGACGACTTATTTTTATATCGAATGATCAAATGACTCATTTAGTGAATATCACTTTTACGGATAAGATCAATCCTATTTTAATAGAGAAAACTGCTAAAATAAAACAGGTGGATGAGTTTCATATAAAGGAAATCATTTCTAGCCCTGAGTATAAGGAATCTTTGAGGAAAAGTCTGTTTATTGGTCTTAGTGATGGAGCCAGAATTGATCTTTTGAGAAGAAGTAAAAGATCAATTAGTAATGAGCAAGTTTTTCCTTCGTATCATATTTCTCCAAAGAAAGCTGAGGATATGATTTCGGAACTTTCTAAAGCTGGGTATAGTGGAAAGTTTAATTCTATCTTTTTGGTTGATGACTTTACTGCGAGTGGTAAAAGTTATTTTAGAAAAGAGAACAATGAATTTACTGGGAAAATATTCAAGTTTTTGCAAGATTTATTTCATGGTGAGAATCAGAGTCATCTTAGAGATCTTTTAGATATTTCAGACGGATTTACTGTTCATGTGATTTTTTACTTGGCAACGGAAAGTGCAATAAATACGATTAAAGAGGCGTTGACAGGCTTTGTGGAGAATCAAAGTGTAAAAATAAATAGTGATGTTCACGCTGTTCAATTGATTGAACAAAAAATAAGTGATGATGTTGTTGGAGAAACTGCATTTATTGATTTGATAGCAAGGTCAGAACATTTTGACAATAGTATTGTCGATAGTCACTATGAAAAAGGAGATTGTACAAACCCACACTTAGGATTTAATGGGTGTGCATTACCATTGATATTAAGTCATAATACACCTAATAATTCTCTTCCTATATTTTGGTTTGCGGAAGATTCAAAATGTGTAGGATTATTTCCTCGCGTAACAAGGCATAAAGATGAGTAGATTAAGGAATCCTTTTGTTATGAGAAATGCTGAGAAGATAGAATCTTCTGAGCAGTTTATTCGTCTGTATGATACTACTATACTAGATGCTTTGACTCAAAAATATGATGAAGGAAAACTCTGGGATAACATTATTTATATTCACAGTTCACCTGGGGCGGGTAAAACTTCTTTATTGAGGGTTTTTGAACCTGCATCTCTAAAGGCTTTAAGGGGGAATCGTTCCAATTACAAAGCCTTTTTTTCGAGGATGGAGCATTTGGGTACTGTAAGCAATGAAAGAATTAATCTTTTGGGGGTTTCATTGCAGTGTACTCGAAATTATGAAACGCTTGAGGAATTAAGTCTTTCAGATGGACATAAGACACGATATTTTTTCTCACTGCTTAACGCGAGAATTGTGATTGCAACCTTGAGGTCAATTCTACAACTTGAGAATTTGACCTTTCCTGAAGGACTTAATCGTATTAAGTATGAATATAAGGATGAGTCTAATTTTTTTCTACAAGAGTCTTTTGTAAATGGGAAACAGCTTTATGATTGGGCTTCTTCAATAGAACGTGGTGTTTATAAGGCCATTGATAGTTTTTTACCAGACTTGAATGATGTTCAGGGGCATGATGAATTATTTGCATTTTCTGTACTACAACCAGAACATTTTACGATTGATGGAGAAAGGGTTTTTAATCGGATTTTATTCATGCTTGATGATACTCATAAACTAACTCCTACGCAGAGAAAAAAGCTTGAAACTTATCTTCGTGAAAGAAGGGGGAATTTTAGTATATGGATCTCTGAAAGGTTAGAAGCTTTAGAACCGAAGGAAAACTTACGAACGACATATGGGAGAGACTACCTAGAAATAAATATAGAGACATACTGGCATGATAGACAAAAGAAGTTAAAAGAATCATTAATAAATATAGCTAATACTAGAGCTAATCTTTCAACTGAAGGATTGAGCTCATTTTCTGACTACATTGAATCAAATATTGATGAAGAAGATTTTAAGTTAGGGTTCAATAATGTAGTTGAGTCTACTTTAGAAAGAATAAAAAAGATGACAGAACATACAATCAAGTATGATGAGTGGAAAGATTATTTGTACGCAAGGTCGAAGAATAGTAGTCCTCTTGAGTTAGCTCATCTTTATAAAAAAGTAGAAATATTAATTACACGGTTAGTTAAGAAAGATCAATTATCACTTGAATTTCCACTTTCCGTAGAAGAATTACAAGCGAAATTAGATGGTAGCGATGTTACTCCTGCAGCAAAGTTATTTGTTGCGAAAGAGTCAGAGGTGCCATTCTATCACGGCTTGAGTACACTCGTTGATTTGTCTTCAAACAACTTTGAACAGTTTTTGAATTTCTCATCTGACTTATTTGAAGAAATGTTGTCAAACAAACTGTTAGGAGAACAGATTTCTTTAAGTCCTGAAAGACAGGAGAAAATTATTCAAAAAGTTGTTGAGAAAAAGTGGGATGATCTTCCTAAACAGATCCCTTATGCGAAGGATGTTGTAAAATTTTTGAGTGAATTTGGTGCTTTTGCTAAACAACAAACATATCAGCGAAATGCTCCTTATGGAGCTGGAATTAATGGCTTTACTGTTAAAGAAAAGAATACGGGGAAATTATTCATCGAAAACAAATGGTATGAAAATGAGGTGTATACTGTTCTGATTAATGTTATTTCAACTTGCATATCATATAATCTTTTAGAAGTTAGAAAAACAAAACAAGGAGAAAAGAATCAAGAATGGGGTGTTTATTATTTGAATCGTTGGCTGTGTGTGAAATTTGGACTTCCTCTTTCTTATGGAGGCTTCAGACATAAGAATGCTGATGAATTAACGAAATGGATTATAAAATGAGTAATAAGTGGGAATCCTATGCTAAAATAGGAGGTAATAAAGTTGGTGAATTCTTTACTGAATATTTTGGTAAACCGAATAAAAAGCTTCTTTATATTATGGGCAAGGGGTTTGACGTTCGTATGAACAGTCTTATTCAGGTGTTAATTAATTCTTGTTCAACAGTCAACGTAGAATGTCTTTTGGTGGATTATAATGAAAGTTCTGATTCGGCATCCAAACAGTACTCAAGTTTTGTTGATACTAATTTGACTGAATTAAAGACATTACTAGATAGTCGTTCTTTAATAAGGAAACCAATCGACCTTTTTAGTGGCTCTGCGGGAAAGAGAAAATGGATTGGTGATAGAACGATTAACGGTATTATTCCTGAAGATCTAAGTGAGGTTACTGATATAATAGTTGATATTGGAGCCTTGCAAAGGAGTGTTTATCCATCGCTTATTGGAACTCTATTAAGTTTAATTGAACAAAAACAATTAAATATCAATCTTTTTGTAGGTGTAACTGAAAATGCGCGAATTGATGCTTTGATTACTGAAGTTGGAACTGAACATGATTTAAAGTATCTCCATGGATTTGGGGGGAATATTGAAATTACATCTGAAGCTGAAACACCTATTATTTGGTTTCCGTTTTTAGGAGAAGGAAAAATGGAGCAACTTAAGAAAGCTCAGGATCAAATTATTAAACATACAAGACCTTATGAAATTTGTCCTGTATTGCCTTTCCCTTCAAAAGACTTAAGGCGTTCAGATGCTTTAATTATGGAGTATCATGAATGGTTGTTTGATGCAAGTCAAATTGCTTCAAAGGACATAATCTATGTTCCTGAGCAGAATCCGTTTGAGGCTTACATAAGATTAAATAATGCTATTCGGAATTATAATGAATCTTTAAAAACTCTTGGCGGATGTAAGGCAATAGTTTCTAATTTTTCAAGCAAGTTACTTTCGATTGGTTCGATTCTTTCTGCATATGAATTAAAAAATGATATTGGTGTTGGGCTTCTTAATGTTCCATCTGAAGGTTATAATATTCGTGATGAAAATGAAATGCAGGCTCTTAAATCTGAAAGCCAATCCTTTTTAATGTGGCTAACAGGAGATCCTTATAAATAATTATAAAATCATATCAAACTTAAAGTTTGAAATACTTGTCATCTCTGTATTTTGGTATTCATTAATACTTTCAATGTTTATTGATTGATTTAAAATTAATTCAGAAATATAGTTTTCTAACATGTTGGGAGTTAGGTTGTACATCATACCTCTTGCTCCAAAAAATATGCAATTGACAGCCCCCAACGCTTGTCCAAAATTTAATGCATTTTCAATCTCGTTTAATCCACTATCAAAGAAAGACTTTACTCCCTTATGTCCAAGTTTGCTAATGATTCCAGCAGTACACCAATCTCCTGCTCCAGCAGTATCAATTACACCTTCAATTAAAAATGGTGGAATTAACTTCCAAAGATTACTTTTGGATGCCTTTAATCGATATTTTAAACCATCTTTCCCAAGAGTTTGTATCTCCAAATCACACATTGGTTGAGGAAATTCAGTATCATAATTTGCAATTCGTTCATGAGAAAATTTTACAATGTTTGCGAGTGCTAAAGCTTCTTGAAAGGCCTTATCATTTTTCATTGAGGAGGGTTCGAAAACAATCAATGCTCCTTTTGATTTGTAATATTTTGCAAGGTTAAGTGCAGATCTGGAAATTCGATCAAAAAAGAAAACATTTGCAGTTGGTTCTTCATTTATAATTGAGTCTACTGCAGTCTTTAGAGTGGGTTTGTATTGAGGAAGCCAGACACCTGTTTCTGGGATTTTGAATTCAAATTTGTGTTTGGGATTTCCAAACTTGTCTTTCAAGATTCTATGGATTATTATCGGTGTACTCCCATCTGAAGTACAGGATATTAGAGATGTGTTTACATTGAATTTTTTAAAATCATTAAGCAAATTCTCACTTGCATTATTGTTACTAAGCCTAGCAATAGGGCTAGATTTCCAGCCAAGAAATGAAAGAATAGATAACACGTTACCGCAAGAACCACCAGCGCATAATTTTGCAGGTGTACTAGGGTTGCCATTTACTATGACATCTAGGGCAACAAGTCCTGATCCTAAACACACATTTAAAGTTGCTTCACCCACTTCCATTTTATCGGACAGGGTGTTATGTATTTTTTTCATACGGCATTATTGGTGAAGTCACAAATATAAGTATTTTTAATCATCGCACCAATTGATTATTTATAGTGAGTAATGTCATTCACCTCCCGATAAATTTACTTAATGTTGTTTAATCAACGTTTTAATATCTCCAGATCTGTTTCTCAAAACCAACTTATTCTTTTCAAATGATACAACATCCATAATGATCTCCTTTCGTTCGCCATCGGTGACATGGAATTTAGGCCCCATAAATAAGATTCCTTTGAGTTGGAGTGTTGCATTTTTTTGTACTCTAAACATTGGTTCATAAAATTCGGCCAAACCACCTTCGTCGAATACGTAGAAAATTTCTTTGCCATCATCCGTTTGCTGTATCCACTTCCCAATTAATTCTTTTGGTGTATGCAATTCATTGTAATGAAAGGTGGCTACCAATTTCCCTTTAGGGTCATAATGCTTCCAAACCTTTGTGGTAAGATTTGCTTTTGTATAACCTTCTACATTCAATTTGCCATTGGGATGATAATACAGTTGTTTACCTTCTAATCGTCCTTTTGAGTAATTCAATTGTCTAAGTACAATATCTTTAGACACAACCTTGCTAATACCGTCTTTCTCCCCATCTATGAAGTTATTGTATAAGATTGAATCAGGTTTCATGTACACCTTTTCTTCTCCATGCTGTATTCCATCTTTGAAATTACAAGTCCATCTAATAGTGCCATCATTATTCCATTCGGTGTACGTGCCATCTTTGACTTTTTGACCATTTTCGTCTAGGTAATATTCATAGCGTTTTAAGACGGTTCCGGTTGCTGGATTCGTGATTTCTTCAACTTCGTTTCCACAACTTAATAACACTAAGAATGAGCATGCATAGAGTAGTTTTTTCATGTTTTATAATTTAGATTTGATTACTTCTTTTTGAATATCAGATGATCTGTTTCCCCATCAGGTTTTATAATGGCCAAGGTGAGATTATCATCACTGAATGACAAGTAAAATTTTCTTCCTGCAGTAAACTGCTCAAAGGGAATTTGATCGTTAGAAACTCCTTGTTGGGTAAACTCAAAACCCGTTACAGAGCTATATTGAATCTTATATTGGTAATTGGAATTGTCATTATGAGATTTTTCAAAGACACTAAAATTGACAGACCGTGAATTCTCAACATTAGAAAACAATGTTGCTCCGGAAGCATTGATATTTATTTCATTGAAATCAATTGTAAATTCCTGATCCTGGTAAATGAGATAACTCTCCGGAGAAAAATAACTTCCTTCTTTCTCCTTCCATGCTTTGATCTCCTTTCGTTTTTGACAAGAGATAGACAAAAAGCAGATTATAGCTGTAAAAATGATACTTCTCATATGCTCTTTGGTGAATTGATACTTAATTGATTTTAGAACAAATATAATAAAAGACTATTATAATAGGCTAATTTTTAATGGGTGGTGTTTTAATAGGCTATTGTCTTCTTTTGATTCTATGAATAGAGAACAGAAGATTGAAGATTACCAAAGGGAGCAGATGAAAGAAATTGCTTCATCATTGAAACGATTAAGAACCGAAAAAGGGTACTCAAATTATGACCACCTATCGTATGATATAGGGATGGCGCGCTCGCAGTATGGTGCTTATGAGAATGGACAAAATATGACGCTAGCCACTCTAATAAAAATATTGAAGCACTTCAATATGACCATATTTGATTTTTTTGACTATATGAAAATGAATGATAAAGAAGGAAAGTAGCATCTTTAGAATAACTTAAAAATACTTCAAATTGAAAATTTCTGACCTTATAACACCTTTTCCAGACGATTTTGCATATCGGTTAGTTGATGTCCGAACTATACAAAGAAATGGCATACAATATGAAGTTGAACTTGTTTTTCAACGATTGAACAAAATTCAGAATGAAAGTTTTACGAAAAAAGATTTCAAAAAACTTGACTCGTTTTATGTGGGCAAATTGGAGGTCAAATCTTGCTTAATTAAATATATTCGACTTTTTGTTATTGGCAGTGTATGGCATAACGACACAAAAATCCCCGAAATTTCGTATCTAACCCACTATAAAATAAATGAGAGCCATTTTCTAAAGGGTGATCCGGAAAAAGGACTTATAGGAGACTTTTTTGATGATAAAGTACCAATAAAGTTCACTGACAGTGATAAAACACAGTATTTTAATTCACAAATAGTTTTGTACAATTTAAAAAGTCCTTTATTTCATCACAAAAAAGAAGGAGGAAAAATTCCTTTAAAAAATGAAAAACCTGAATGGGAAACAGATACCTTAACAACATTTCTTGCTTTTTATAGCTATGAGATATATCGTTATTTTTTTACTTGTTTCGGCATTTCTGATCTGAATGAAAGATTCCTGACAAGTAATCTAACTAATAATTTAGTTAGTGAAAATGAAATCTATAATCAAAGTCAAAGCGGTTATGATGAAGAAAAAAAGTCTTTTTTAATCTATCTGAAATCCAATAAAGATGCGATGAATACACCTTTAATTGGAAACATTGCTTCTAGTAACAGCTTTCGGACACAAATGATAAACTTTTCTAATCAGGTAAGTTTAAGTAACAATCCTTTTCAAGTTTTTGACAGTCTTCCTCTAAGTAAGTTTAAACAATTTTCATTTTTAGCAAAAAGAGTAAAGAAAAAAAATAGTGATGATTGGGGACTCCTTATCTTTAAAATCGAAGAGTGTAAAGGATATCAAGAATTTATTTATCAACCAATTATTCATGTTGCGGATAATACAAGTACATCTTCCGGTAATTCAGGTGGCAACAACTCCCAAGAAGATCCTAAACCAGGAGAGAATGATGGTTTCGAACCTGAAATTAAAAATGATTCTTCGGGGAATTCTAACGGTTCGAACCAAGCCACAGACAATAATTGGGAAAATTTATTAAGTCCTAATGACGATGTGGAAGTTACGGAACCGGAAATAAGGAAATATTATGGATCTGGAGGGTATAATCCAGTGGGAGGTGGTGCCCCACCTCCGGGAGACACCAAAACAAAGATCAAGGTTGATCCTCTGGATTATTTTAGCTTTTTCCCTGAGATTATTTTAAAAATAAAAGAGGGACTTAGTATTAAAGGATTTGAAAGTATGATTGCATATTTAGACCCTGAGAACATTCAGCAATTTATATCAAAGCCTGTTACTATAGATGATGAACATTGTAAATTTGGCTATAAAAATCAAAAGTTATATGTTGTTCAAGTAACTATTCAACACAGCATGGATCAAGCAAGTTATTTTTATCTTTTTGCTAAGCAACAAAAGGATTCCATTGGAAAACAAGGGAGAACATGGTTATATAGTCTTGATGATTTTAAGAGCGTTGAGAAAAATGAGAAAGAAGTAAAAAAATTGATGAATAATTACATTTATAAAACTGAAAAATCCAATTACGAAAGAAAAGAACCAGATCATAAGTTTAATCACTTAACGTCAGAAGAGGATTTTGAAAAAGGATATATCACAACGGATTCTGAAATCGCAAAAGCAAATCATGTCGAAAAAATAGTCAATAAAATTATTAAGTCACTTGAAACTAAATCTTCCCGTACCTCCTCGTCGCACGAACAAAGTGATAAATAAAGAAACCATTAAGGGCACGCATCCAAAATTCTGTAAATAACCCCATTCCTGTATTAATATAGTCTGGTGTTTTGTGAATAGGGTTGAGCAAGGTGAAGTATTCTCCTAGACCATTCTTGAAGTTTTCTATTTCACAAGAAAAACTCCATTGGAAAATACACATAAACAGAATAAAGTGTATGAAAAAGAGCCATATTATTGGTAACCACCAGTTTTGGCCAAAATCTGAGACCCAACGATCAAAAAATACCAAAACTCGATTTTGCAATGAGGTCGATTTGGTAAATCGTATATCTTTCCAATACAATCGCATTTCCAGACGATGAAATTCCATTGCATCAATGTGATTTTGCATGGAAGTCGCAGCTGATTTTAACTGTCGGTATACTTCACGGTCATTACGCAGTAGTTTTATGTTTTCTCTTACTTCTTGCTTATCATCTCTGTTATAAATCACTTGGTCAAACTGTAAATCGAAGCAGGAAAATTTTGTGTCAGGAATCCAATCGATATTTGCATATTTTAGGCTACTTAAATCTGAATTTTCAATCTGAAGTTTTTTTTGAAAACTGACATTGTTCCAATAAATATTTTTGAACGTAGAATCGAGGAAAGAAGTATTTTCTATTTCGGCATTATTTATTTGTACCACGCCACTTTGACTTAAAACAGATGTGAATTTAAGATTTTGAATTTTTACTCCGTCAAAAAGCAGAGCACCTTTCATATTATCTGAGATAATTTGTAAGTCTGTAATACAAGTTAGTACTTCATTCCGATCTTCATAATCAGAAGAGAAATCAATAGACTCGAAATTATTACTGATTATGTTGATTTTTTCAAAATTCCCTTAGCAAGAGAGGTTCTTAACGTCGTTTATCTGAAGTTTTTTTACTACTTTTTTGGCATTAATTATAATTGATCCAACTTCTGGATTGTTCAATTTTATACACTTACATTCTGACAATGTATTATTGATGTCAAAGCTAGGAGTCTTTAGCTGTTCTGAATGAATGCAATCATTTGTTTTACAATTGATCGAGATAGAATCAACTACTTCTAATTTGTAAAGATCTATTTTTTCAATGTTACAGTCATCAATTAATAATTTAGCAAAAGACGACCGGAGAACATTTAATCTATTGATAGTGGTGTTTCGAAACTCAATTAAGAGATGGCTATTAAAATTGTCAATGGTAAAACTATTTTTAAAATTACAGTTAGTAAATTCAAGGTAGTTAAATCTATGTGTTTCAAATTGACTGAAATCTATTGATACATACTTATCAAATGTAAACCCCATTAACAAGCCATCATTATCTATTAAAAGTTGATAAAATTCTTTTGTATTCATGTATTAAGGTTTCTTCTATTAAATTTTCAAAAAATGATTCTTCAGATAAGAATAACTGTCCTTTTCATCAATAATACAAAGCTCAATTTATAAATAACCCGTTATCTCTTGTCTTTATACAAAAGTATTGATTTAGTATCAAAAGATACCTTATTGAACATCATATACTCTAAATATCTGTCGTTTATAGGAATTTCACTATATGCTCGGTTTATTTTGCTCATTTTTTCAATCATCAGAGCATCCATTGGAACATGGGGAGCTTTCCTGTAATCATATCTGCAGTTCCAGCATGTAAATATTGGATTGATATCTGAATGTACAGGATATTGGATGTCAGATTTTAAAGGGGATATCGGAGATAAACAATCTGGACAAGAATCTTGTAGTTTGCACTGACAATCAACGCATCCGGTAAAAAGGACTAATTTCCATTTTAATTGGTAGTATCCTTTTGTTGTTAAGCATTCCGGGCAATATTGTGTATATGAATTAAGTGTTGAACTACCTTTCTTATTGGGGAATATAATCCATTCCGATCTGCCAGACTTCCATTTGAAATCCGGAACTTTAGCTGCAACATTTTGTGGTAGTTCTGACCTTTTTTGCAGAATATTCTTCAGTACAGTTAAGTCGGTATCAATGTCAATTGCTCTTTTTAATAGAGCATTCAAATTGTAAAAATGCAGTAAATCGCTTACAGTATTATGGTGGCTTCTAGCTAACCTGATCAACCATGAAGTTGGACTTTCATCCATCCCCGGATATATTAAATGAGGTAAAATCATTCTAGTGAAACATCACAGGAGAATTATCGAAAGGAGAAGTGTAATTCAATTTTTTCAGTAATTGAGGGGTAATCTTTTCAATCCCTGATTCAATCGCTTCTATTGCCGCAAGTCGAGAAATTTTTACGACCTCTCCTAATATACCATTACTCATCCTGAATAACTCTTTGGAAATAGATTCTTCGGCCAGATTACTTTCTTTTTCTAAAGGAAGGATTTTCTCAATTGTCATTAACAACCGTATAAAATCACTATCATATTTCCAACGTGGAATAATCATTTTATCAAATCGAGTATCCAGTTGTTTTTCCGCTTTCAGGGCAAAGCTTGCTTCATTTGTTCCCAATGCGACAATTGAAATGTAAGCTGTATTGGAAATGTACTTTAGTAAATTAAGGAACTCTCTTTGTTTTGCCGGACTTCCGGATAAAATATGATGGACTTCATCCAGAATCAAAACACGAGTATCCATATCCTTCAACGCATTGATGACCGTCTTTTGTAAGTATTCAGCTTTGGTTGTTTTTCTATATGGGAGATTCAACTGATCTAGTATTTCATAATACAACCTTTTTTCATTTGGAATATGCGGACATTGAACCATAATTACGGGCCTGGTGACAACTTCAAACATGCAACCAGATTCCTTTTCCTCGATCGTTCTTAAATACGGAGGATGGGAATTTAAAAACTTCCTTGCGATAGTCGTTTTGCCATTGTTTGATTCTCCCATTATTAATACGTTTTGCATCCTTGATGATTTGTGAAACCTAAAAAGGAGCTCCAGCGATTTTAAAATTTCGGTGGATCTTGTATAACCAATCCATCTTTCTTTTAAAACTTCATCTATTCGGGTATCTTGATTGTTTGTCATATTTCGTTTTCAAAGTCAAAGGGTTCAAGGTTACTGATGTCAATTTCACTTGTAGAAAAATTGCTTTCTTTTCTGATATCGGAATTCTTTATAGATTTCAATGAATTTCCAAATTCTTCCACTTTTCTTTTCCGTTCTTTTCTCTTTGCTTCATTCTTTACTTTTTTCTTCGTTAAAGTCGCTTCTTCCTCAATTTTTTTCATTCTGTTATATGCATCAAAAATTAAATCTTCTGTCATCTGAGAGGAAGGATTTAATTCTGCTGCCGTTTTTAATGCTTTTCGATATTCCCAGATGCTAATAGGTGGTCTTCGCATATCTGCATATGTGATTTCAACGTAGCGTGCCTCTTGTTCGTCATAGAAGTATATTTTACTAATATCTCTTGGATCTCTTTTGAAAATATGCGACTTGGATCGTTTGTTTTTGTAAAATCGATCATTAGCACTCCATGCTTTTTCATATAGATAATTACGGAATATATCAGAGTAGTAATGTATATGATCAATTACAACTCCGGTTCTCTGAATCGTTCTTTCAATTATAGGTAAGAAATCTAAACGAACTTTATCCGGGTGGAATTTCATCAATGGCAGACCAATACCATCTTTTCTTTTTGATCCAAATACTCCTTCTTTGTAACATTGCAAAGGTGTCATATTAATTGTACTATGTACAGTATTATGATAAACATCTACAATTTGTATGTGTAACCATTTTTCAAGCTCAGAGAGTGTCATTACAGCTTGTGCTTCTGAATTATAATTACCTCTGTATTTAATACTTTCAAAGGTTGTTCCGGGAAGTGTGTGGATTTTTTTACTAAAAGTGCCCAACAAACGCTCAATATGGGCTCCATATCTTGCCTTACCTCTGGGGCGCCAATTAATGTTGAATCCGTATTCTTGAGCCGCACGTAGAATCATTTTTCCTTTAAATTCTTTTGCATTGTCCATGTGGACATTTTTCATTACTCCCCAAAAAGGCCATTCCGATTTCAATTCATATTTGGCACATATATCTTCTTTTGGAAGAATTGCATTAGATAGACAAATTCCGGCACCAAGAGCACCAGGAGGATCGAGTGAAATATAAAGACCTGCAACCATTCTGCTATATACATCAATTGCTAGCGTAATTAATGGTCTGCCGATAGGTTCCCGTTCATCTTCACTTACAACAATTATATCAAGAACGGTGTGGTCAATTTGAATAATATCCAGAGGATTTTTTGCTTCAGTGTAGGTTCCGGGTACCGGACTAATTTTTTGATCTACATCTATATATCCCAACCTTTTTACTAGAGCTTTTTCTTTATCTAAATTTTGAAGCCGGTTATAAATAGTATTTTGGTGTGGGGGAGTGACACCTGCATTTTTGCATCGTCTGATAATTTCAATTGCGGTTTCCTTTTTTGTTAATCGCTGTTTGTTTAGGTAAACTTCTTCAATAGCATCAACCGTTATTTTTTCAACCTCTTCATTCAACCTGCTTTTTCCTTTCCCACCATCTCTCTTTATTGGAATCAAGGATGATATTAATCCAGTTGCCTGATAATTTTTTAACCAGCGATATATCGTAACATATCCAACATTGTGTTTTTCAGATAACTCCCTTACCAATACTGATTTGTTGACTTCCAAATTCATTTCTTTTTCAGCGGTTATTAAGGGAAGAATAATTGAATACTTCCGATTGGCTTCTACCCAGTCTTCATCTGAAATTGAATCAATATATTTTTGATTAACAGTTAATTTTTCCGAAAAATCAAGATTCCGAATCTCTTCAATGAATAATTCTCCGGTAGATTCATCTTTAATGATAACCTTCTTGAAATCAACAAACTTTTGTATTGTCACTCTTTGATCTTGATAAGAGCATTCCGTTCCAAGTACTATATTTTTCATTCTTCTTGAGGATTAAAATTTAGACGTTCTGAAATCCAAATTTCAGAATTCATTGATATTCTTTCATTAACAATATCACAACCGATATCTTCCATCTTTATAGCATACCATAGTGCGTATAGACATCTTCCTTTGAGGTTAAATTCAGCATCCTGTATTGTCAACATAAATTCATATGGAGTTGTATCACCGAGGTCACTGATTGTTCTAATAACCATTTCATAACACGCTCCGTCAAGTTCATTATAATTATACCGGCTTAGAAAATTGATGTTTTCTAAAAAAGGCGTCCGGATATAATGTTCTGTAAAGATTTTAAACTCCCATCTCTCCTGTACACAGTAATTCTGAGCCGCACGGAATTTAGGCTTGTATTTTCCAAATTGACTTCGTAAATCCGAACGGTATTTAACTTCACATAGCCAAGGAGTTTGAGAATTATCACTAAACGTAACGAGAAAATCAGGGGTATATGTTCTTGTTTTTCCATTATGATAATATTCTATTGTAACCGGTTGCTCTTGGTACATTGATACACTTGGTATGTTTTCCAATATTAGTGCGAAATCTCGCTCTAAAGCTGACTCAAACCAAACCCCTTTACCGTTCTTTTGGGACGGTATTATTCCTGATAACGATCGACTTTTTTCAATTATTCGTCTTTTTCTCACGGGATCAAATTCTTCTATAAATCTATACTTTTCTTTTTTCATATCAAAATGTAATTTAGTTTCACTAACTTTTGTATTTTTGATGTTTTGTTTCATTAACTTCTGTTATTTGTTTCACTTACTATTATGATTTTATAATTTTAAATAGTTGATTTTGTATCATTTACTTCTGTATCTGACAATAGTGTTTGAATGGTTTTTTTAATTTTTTTACAGAAAAATATACCTAAGACGACTGATTTCATGTATTTTTAAAATCAAAAACGAATGAAAAAACGGTTGTTTAAATATGGTGTCATTCTACTGTTGCTAATCATTGGGTTTACTGTTTTTTGTAACTGGAAAATCGCAGGTGATACAAAAGCATATGTATTTGATCGGATTTCGGATGTTCCGCAGCAGAAAGTAGGAGTATTATTGGGAACAAGCAAATTACTGAAAAACGGGAATAGTAATCAGTACTTTACTAACCGGATAGAAGCAGCAGTTCAGTTATTTGAGCAAGATAAAATTCAATACATTATTGTAAGCGGCGACAATAGTAGTAAAGAATACAATGAACCGGAAGACATGAAAATTGCTTTGGTGGAGAGAGGGATTCCGGAGAACCGCATTATTTTGGATTACGCAGGGTTCCGGACGTTTGATTCTGTTATACGTGCCAAAGAAATATTCGGACAAACGAAATATGTGATTATTTCTCAAAAATTCCATAACCAACGAGCCGTGTACATTGCAAGAAAAAATGGAATTGAAGCATATGGATTCAATGCTGAAGATGTAAAAAATTATGGCGGATTTAAAACAAAAGTACGCGAAATATTTGCCCGAAATAAAGTGTTCATTGACCAGTTAATTGGCCAAAAGCCAAAGTTTTTAGGTGAAAAAATTGAAATCAGGTAATCTGAAAAAAAAAGCAAAATATCTTCTTTTACGGCATGTTAGAGTTGTTCATTTTGAAATAAAATTAACCAGCCTTTTATGTCTTTTTTTTGATCTCCAGTTTGTATTTTAAATACATTTGATCATGAAACTGATGGAATAACGGAGAACGGATAAGAACGTTGATTCCCCAATTAACCATATGACTTATGAAAATAAACAGCATTACTACTGCCGCCATTTTGTGGCTGTTTACGGCACAAACGGGATTTTCTCAATGGAGTACGGTTTGTGCAACCGGAAATGGTTTTGTTACCAATTTTGAAGTATTTAATAATGAATTGTATGCAACCGGATTTTTTACATCCCTGTGCGGTTCGCCATTCAACCACCTGGCAAAATTCGACGGAACTTCCTGGACTGCAATCGGAATAGGACACCCGACTGCCGGACATCAACTAAAAGCAATTGACAATGAACTATACTTTGTGGCATATCAACCGGCCCTTGATTCAAATTGGGTATATCAATGGGACGGAACAGGTATGAATAAAGTGGGAGAAGGTGTCTATCTCACAACTGCGGTTACAGGTTTTTCACAAACCGCTAATTTGTACGGACTTTTAAAATACGACGGCAATATCATTGCATGTGGTGAATTTGACCGGGTAGGTACTAAAACAATTTCCGGGATTATGCAATGGGACGGTACGGAGTGGAGTGGACTGGGAAGCGGTTTATCCGGCTCCTTAGGTGGAGCTCCTATCATGTATCCGCATGATATGTGCATGTTTGGAACGGATTTGGTGGTCGGCGGAAATTTTCTGCAGGCAGGTGGAATAACTGTAAACGGGATTGCCAGATGGGACGGGACGCAATGGCAAAGCCTGGGAGACGGATTTAACGGAACGGTCTATGGTGTCTGTGAATTTAATGGTGAGTTATATGCATCAGGAGGATTTACAATGAGTGGAAGCACTCCGCTGAAAAATATTGCTAAATGGGATGGAAGTGCCTGGGTGGACCCAGGGTTTCGTATGTATTATCAAAATCCGGGATATTACTCATTTGGCCACACATTAAAAGCAATGAATGGTAAGCTATATGTTTCCGGAGGATTTGACCGGGTTGAGATGGGGACAACAATTCACCAGTGTCAGGGAATCTATGTATATGACGGAACGGCTGTAGATACCTTGTCAGGAGGAACGGCAGGTAAAGAAATCGAAGGAGTTGCATTGTACAATGGAGAATTATATGCTGGAGGCGGAATGAATAATTCCAATAGCTTTATTGCGAAATACAACAGCACGGTAGGACTTGAAAGTCAGGAAAAAGAACAACTTACAGTGCGTCCTAATCCCTCTGCAGACGGAGTTTTCCTGTTAACCGCCGATGAACGGATCAACAAAATCGTTGTTGTGAATAACGTGGGACAGTTGATTAAGACAGCAGAGCCCGGTGAAAAGGAATATCAATTAAAGCTAACCGAGTCCGGATTGTATCATGTGATGATTCACCTGGGGACAACAACAGTACATCAATCAGTTAGTGTGACTAAGTAATCAAAACAAATTGACCAGTCCTAAAAATAGTTGACAGGTTAATAAAGCAAAACTACATTAAAGTCTCGAGTTTCTGAAACTCGAGACT
>NZ_JACVEL010000020.1 GCF_014518315.1 Taishania pollutisoli | reverse complement strand
ATATTACGATATTACGATATTACGATATTACGATATTACGATATTACGATATTACGATATTACGATATTACGATATTGTAATCCATAAACACAAAAAAATCATGCGCGGTGCATCACACCCCCTACGACAGCTTTTGATGCGCCCGTTACAGAAGGCAAGCAGTTCGGGATGTTTTCCAGGTGTAATACACCCAAAAAAGCGAAAATCAATGCTTCTTTAAAATCAATTGTTTCTTCATCAGGAATAACAATTTTACCGTTGAAATAATGTTCAATCCGGCTGATCAAAAATGTATTTTTAGTCCCTCCCCCTGTTATAAATACAGACTTACAATGATATTCATTTAACCTTCTTGCAATCTGAAAAGCAGCATGTTCCGTTGCAGTGGCAATCTTTACTTCGATTGAAACTGGTTGATGCTCATAAACAGGCAAGATCACTTGTTCTATCCACTCCCAACCAAGTGACGGAGGTTGTGGCTGATTGTAGGCGTCGATCTCATTCAATAAATTCAGCAATGTGTCATCAGGTGTCTGTGCTGAAGCAATGGTGCCATCCTTGTCATATTCCAATCCTAATTGCCGGGTAAAATAGTTGATTATAATATTTGCCGGACAGATGTCAAATGCAGTAACGGTGGCATCTGTATTTAATACAGAAAAATTAGCAAATCCTCCGATGTTCAAAAAAGCATCCGCCTGCTCTGAAAAAAGTAATTGATCACCAATCGGAACCAATGGAGCTCCTTGTCCTCCGTGCAGCACATCCTTTGTCCGGAAATCATTGATGGTGTTGATTCCGGTTGTATATGCAATACTTTCACCGCAACCAATCTGAACAGTTAATCCTTTATCCGGTTGATGAAAGACTGTATGTCCATGTGAAGCAATTGCCGTAATCGCATTTTTTTGAATTGAAAAATCTGCTATGAAATTATTGATGCATTCACCGAAAAAAACACCTAGTTGCTGATCCAACGAAAACAATTCAAGTCCAGATAAATTAACCGCATTTTTGAGTTGCTTTAATAGGTGTGCAGGATAGACCTGTGTTCTTGCGTTGTGTGTTTTATAACTCCACTTGTTGTTTTTGTAAAAAAAATCAACATGGCAAATATCCACGCCATCCAGCGAAGTACCTGACATCAATCCGATTAATTCGTAGTGAAGAAAATCTTTAACTTGCATTTTTTTAATATTTGATTACTTTTGCAGATACTCAAAATGAAACCATAAAGATACGTATGAAATTTGAATTATCAGAAGAGCATTTGGCTGTAAAAGCTGCTGCAAGGGATTTTGCCCAAAATGTATTGAAACCGGGTGTGATTGAGCGCGATAATGAACAGCGCTTTCCTGCCGAAGAGATCAAGCAACTGGGAGAATTGGGATTTATGGGGATGATGGTTGATCCGAAGTACGGAGGAAGTGGTATGGACACACTTTCTTATGTGTTGGCGATGGAAGAGATCTCCAAGGTTGATGCCTCAACTTCCGTGTGTATGTCGGTCAACAACTCTCTTGTTTGTTGGGGGTTGGAAAAATTCGGTACGGAAGAACAAAAGCAAAAATACCTGGTTCCACTTGCAAAAGGTGAAAAAATCGGTGCATTTTGTTTGTCCGAGCCGGAAGCAGGATCAGATGCTACTTCACAGCGTACAACAGCGATCGATAAAGGAGATTATTATTTGATGAACGGAACGAAAAACTGGATCACAAATGGATCTTCGGCATCTATTTACCTGGTAATTGCTCAAACAGATGTTGAAGCAGGACACAAAGGAATCAATGCGTTTATTATCGAAAGAGGAATGGACGGATTCATCGTTGGTGCGAAAGAAGATAAAATGGGAATTCGCGGAAGTGATACACACACACTATTGTTCAACGATGTAAAAGTTCCGAAGGAAAACAGAATCGGAGAAGATGGTTTTGGATTTACCTTTGCAATGAAAGTTCTTTCCGGCGGACGTATCGGAATTGCTTCCCAGGCATTGGGAATTGCGGCAGGAGCATTTGAGTTGTCAACTGCTTACGCGAAAGAGCGAAAAGCATTTGGTAAGACAATCGGGCAACACCAGGCAATTGCATTCAAACTGGCAGATATGGCAACAGACATCGAAGCTGCTCGTTTGTTGGTGTACCGTGCTGCGTTGGATAAAGACAACGGACGTAATTATGACCAATCATCCGCAATGGCGAAGTTGTATGCTTCAAAAGTAGCAATGGAACATACGGTTGAGGCTGTTCAGATCCACGGAGGATACGGTTTTGTTAAAGAGTACCACGTTGAGCGTTTAATGCGTGATGCCAAGATTACACAAATTTATGAGGGAACATCTGAAGTTCAGAAAATCGTTATTTCCAGAAATATTCTGAAAGACTAATTTATTCAGACTTATCCATATTGAAAAGCCACTCAGATGAGTGGCTTTTTTTATTTAATAACCAACAGATTAAATGGCTTTTGTTAACGTGTTGAATGAAATGCATTATTCACTCAATTCCATTAAATCAATCGTATCATAATCGTATTGACAGCTTTCAAAACAGGGATTTTACTGCAAATTGTTGAAATCATTTTCCACCGATTCTATAAAAGGTATGATTATTGACCTTATTTTTACAAAAAACAAGACCTCATGAAGACAGTTAGCAGTATTATTTTTAGTAGTTGCGTATTTCTTTCATTCGGACAAATCGGTTCTATGAAGAAAGAAAAAGACAATGCCGTTCCTTGTTATGAACGTGCGAAAAATCAACGAAGCAAAGGCATTGATAGTTGGGAATGCGGTAAACTTGTTGGCGTAGTTGATTGCAACGAGGAAATTGAATACGATCATGAATTAGACCTGTTTCTGAAAAAGGCGAAAGACAATGTAAACAGAACGGGGGCAGGAAAACCATTTACGGGTACCTGTGAATCGTGTTTTATGAACGGTTTGCTCGAAAGAAGGATTTCGTTTGTTGACGGACGTGAAAACGGAATTGATACAACTTATTACGAAGACGGATGCATTCAGGCGGTACGTTCCCATATTCAGGGAGCAGAATCCGGGACATGGACGTATTTTTATGATTCCACTCAAATTGTTGCGTGGGAAATGAACTATTACCTGGGGGAAAAGCATGGAAAACAAGTTAACTTCAAAGCAAACGGAGACACGACAAAATTAGAGCACTATAAAAACGGAGTGCTGGATGGGGTGAAAAAGCAATATTACAAAGGGTCGAAAGTATTCAAGGAAGTGAACTATGTTGCCGGTTTGATGGATGGTCCGTTCAAAATGTATAACGCGCAGGGAGTTGTGATTGAAGAAGCGAATTACAAAGCCAACAAAAAGAACGGGATTCAGAAGTATTATTACGATGACGGTGTCTTACTGCGAACGGAAAATTGGGAAAATGGGGTCAAATCGGGAGAGTTCAAAATGTTCTATTACCAGGGACACATTCAGACGCTGGAAACTTATAACAAGAAAGGACAGAAAGAAGGAAAATTTGAAGAATATTATCCGGACCAAAAGCCGAAACGAATTGCTGTATATGCAAAAGATGTGCTAATTGAAGAGCACTTGTTTGATGAACATGGCAACGAAACCTATTCGTTTGGAGCACCGACAACATCAGATGCAGAAGACGACGCTGTTAAAAAGAAGGGAACCAAAAAATAATGAATACTGATTCCCGTGTGGTCACGCTTGATGTAGCAGTAATCGGAGGCGGTGCAGCCGGCTTTTTTGCTGCCATTCATGCAAAGAATACAACCAATACTGTCGCGATTTTTGAGAAGTCTGCCAAACTGCTTTCCAAGGTGAAGATTTCTGGAGGCGGGCGTTGCAATGTGACCAATGCCTGTTTTGACAATGAATTATTGTCCGGATATTATCCCCGTGGAGAAAAGCAGCTGAGAAGAGCTTTTTATCAATTTAACGCCCGATCCACAGTTGAATGGTATGAATCGCGGGGAGTGAAATTAAAAACCTACCCAGATAATTGCATCTTTCCGCAGGCAAATGATTCACAGGTTATCATTGACTGTTTATTGAAAGAGTGTTATGGCCGGGGAGTCACATTGCAGGTTCAGCATTCGGTAAAAGCCATCCGGAAGGAAAATGAAATCTTTATCCTGACGCTGGATGAACAACTTGTTTACGCTAAAAAAGTGATTGTAACAACCGGTGGACAACCAAAAATGAGCGGGTTGAAGTGGCTGGAGGAATTAGGGCTGAAAATAGTCCCCCCTGTCCCCTCTTTGTTTACGTTCAACATGCCCGGAAATCCGATCCGGGAATTAATGGGGAATGTCGTCGAACAAACCACCGTAAAAATTGAAGGCACAAAATTAACGGGAAAAGGCCCGCTGCTCATAACTCATTGGGGAATGAGCGGCCCGGCAATCTTACAACTTTCTGCCTGGGGTGCGCGGATACTGGAAGAAAAAAAATACCGGTTTTCGATTTTTGTTAATTGGCTGGATGAAATGAAAGAAGAAGCATTGAGGGAGCGGTTACAACGTCATAAAAAAGAGCAACCGGAGAAGATGCTTAGTAATGCCAATCCGTTTTCAATTACCAACAAAATCTGGCAGTTTTTATTGCAGAAATATGAACTTCCCGCCCAAGTCCGTTGGAAAGAACTGGAAGGAAAATCACTGAACAAACTGATTACAGCCTTACTGTTTGACAAATATGACGTGTCCGGAAAAACAACCTTCAAAGAAGAATTTGTTACCGCCGGAGGAGTGCACCTTTCAGAGATCGATTTCAATACCATGGAGTCAAAAAAAATAAACGGACTGTACTTTGCGGGAGAAGTACTCGATATAGATGGAATCACTGGCGGATTTAACTTTCAGGCAGCCTGGACAACCGGTTACATTGCAGGCAAACACGCCGGAAAAGACTAATTCACCATATCGCGATATCGTCTTATTGCAATATTGCGATATGGCAATAAATATATTTCCCGGTTTCAGATCATTTTTTTAATAAAAATAACTTGCTTTGCAGTATGCATTTTGTAGAACCGCATTTTGGATGGAGAGGGTATTACACCGCAGAAGACGACCCGCAATCGCCTTTTTACGGACGTGTGTACAGTGAGTTTGAATTCGAGCATCGGATTTATAATTACGTGATTCATCCGCAGTGGGATACCATCGGATCGGAAACATTATTTATCAAGATTTTGTTTATTGATTACCAGGACGGCTATTCAATCATTGAATTAATCGGAGAATGGAACGATGCGATTGAGAATGACATCATGACACTGAAACGGGATATTATCGACACATTGATTCATGAAGGAATCAACAAGTTTATTTTAGTAGGAGAAAACGTACTGAATTTTCATTCGTCGGATGATAGTTATTATGAAGAATGGATTGACGACATCGAAGATGGATGGGTTGTTCTTGTCAATTTTCACGATCATGTGAGTAGAGAAATGCAGCACGCCAATATTGACCAGTATTTTTTAATGGGTGGGCAATTAGACGATGTGGAATGGAGAACCTTTCTCCCCCATCAATTCTTTCGGTTTATTTCAAAAATTGTCACCCAGCGATTGGATTAGAAATTACTTTTTCGGATTCCATTCATAGATCCCTACTTTTAAGCGGTTTACCACAATACTGTCACCTGATTGTGCCCATAAACCGGTATAAGTCTCATCCCGTTTTGTTCGAAGATGCGGTACAACGTAATTGAAAATAACCCGCTTGTTGACAGAATCGTGAATCATGTTGATGTCTTTGTATTGCTTTCCTCTCCAGCCATAAACCTGATCTCCATACTTCATGTGTTCATTAAAGATCTTTCCCTCCAACTGCCGGGGAGAGCCTTCATAACTCCATTCCGACCGAACAAGCAGGTGCTGTACATCCTTTATCTTACCGGGATACAACGTAATTCCGGGAGCGTACGGATTTTTTTGTGACAAAACAAAATTGTCAAATACTAAACTGTCCGTATAAAGTAATTTAAAATCATCAGAGAGATGGACCGCAGCACTTTCAAGATCCGCTTCATCAATTGCCAGTAATAACTTTTGTTGTGCTGTCATGGGGGTTGTTTGTAAAAAAACGGAACAATAAGCCTCCCTCGTCATTCTGCTGGCATGAAATATTCGTTTTCGAACCTGGTAAGTCTGAAATAAATTAAGCAGGATCATGAGTCCGATCAACGCCATTACCCATTTCTTTCCGAAATCCTTAATGAAATACCCCAAACTAACTGCAAGAATCGGGTAACAATCGATCATTCCCCGGTGACCAAAAGGAATCGGGTACCACCAGGTCGTCCAGCAACTGACAACATAGAAGAAGACAAGGAATGTGAGCAACGCACCGATCCCTGTTGAACGGTCATTTTTGATCCAGTAATAAAAGCCGATCACCGCAAAAATCATCACCGGAGAATAAATCAGCCACCCGTTTCTAAAGCTAAACAAAACTTCGGACATGTAAGGTGTTGACCAGTCCATTCCCTCCCCCGGATTGTTCGCATAACTGTTGATCAGGAAACTCCCTGAAGTCAGTTTCCAATAAATCACTTGAGGAAGAAATGTCAACACAACTGCCAGTATTGCAATCAGTACGTACCCGGTTTTTGAGCGGAGAAAAAACACAATTTTACTGATAACGGAAGATCCAAATTTTTTATAACTGTAAAACACAGCGAAAAGACCTAATACAACCGATGGGGTGCGTGTCAGGGCAATCAGACCAATCGAAACTCCCAGCAAAATGGCATTTTTAACCGTAACGTTCTCGTGGAAAGAATGGGTGCGGAGAATCAAAAAGCACACCAGCATAAAAACCAGGTTGTGCGTCACTCCCGCTGATCCGCAGTTCATGTAAAAATAATTGGTTCCAAAACCGATAATCAGCAATACTGTTGCTCCGATCCGTTCGTTGAAAAATAATCGTAAAACCCTTCTTAACAGAACAATACTGAGGATAAAGTAGAAGAATGACCCCAGATAAGCCATTACCTGGTAAGGATAAGAAAATCCGTCACTGACATATCCTCCCCAACTTGCCCACACTTCTGCAATCAGGTAAAATGGAGTGTATAGAATCGCCCAACCCATTGTGTACTTGATGTAGACATTTCCGTTGGGTAAATCAACGTATTGGTACAACGTAGAGGAGTAATCATACCGTTCATTGATTACCCTAAAATAATCCAGGTTTACGTCGAATGAATGCTGTTCGAAAATCAACGGAAGATACGAGTTATATCCCATTACATCCCAGGTAAGTATGTTTGGGATTCCGTTATAGAAGAACAATACTCCCATGATCAGAATCAGTAGAATACCGATCGTAAATGTGTTGTAGCCTGTCTTGAATCGATTCATGCACGAAATCTTTAAGACAAAAATAACGTTAAAGTTGGTTTTTTGATGAAAAACGAAAAGATGTGGAAAGAATAAATTCTCCTTAATTTATTGCTTAATGAGATGAAAGACAAAACCGGATCGAATGGTGTAAAATAATTAACCCGTTTATAATCAAAAAAGGAGCAATTCAAAAAATCACTCCTTTTTCTGTCGTTATATCTTTTCAATTACACATGTAACGCTCTTCCTGCCGTAGCATCCAGTGCAGCTTCTTTTACCGCTTCTGAATACGTCGGATGTGGATGGCAGATTCGTGCGATATCTTCTGCAGAAGCTCTGTACTCCATTGCAACAACAGCTTCCATAATCAAATCTGCCGCTCGTGGCGCGATCATGTGAACCCCCAGGATTTCATCTGTTTCTTTATCTGCAATGATTTTTACCAATCCCTGGATGTCCATAGATGCACGAGCTCTTCCCAACGCTTTGATCGGGAATGATCCAACCTTGATGTTTGCTCCTGCTGCTTTCAATTCTTCTTCTGTTTTTCCAACAGCTGCAACTTCCGGCCATGTATAAACAACTCCCGGAATCAGATCGTAGTTGATATGTGGTTTTTGTCCCGCCAGTAATTCCGCAACAAAAACACCTTCTTCTTCTGCTTTGTGTGCCAGCATTGCTCCGCGAACAACGTCTCCGATGGCATAAATATTCGGTACCGCAGTCTGTAAATGATTGTTGACCTCGATTTGTCCCCTGTCCGTTGTTTTCAACCCTGCATTTTCCAGGTCAAGTCCGTCCGTATATGGTTTTCTACCTACGGCAACCAGGCAGTAATCTGCCTCCATTGTTACCTCATCCCCTTTTTTATTCAATGCAGTAAGAACAACTGTCTTTCCTTTGTTTTCTACTTTTTGAACACGATGTTCCATGTGGAATTTGAACCCTTCTTTTTTCAATACGCGTGTCAATTCTTTCGACATTGTTCCGTCCATTGTCGGAATAATGTTCGGAGCAAATTCAACAACTTCGATTTCAGTTCCCAAACGTCCGTATACGGAACCTAATTCGAGGCCGATTACCCCTCCCCCGATTACCAGCATTTTCTTCGGTACTTCTGTCAGACTCAATGCTTCTGTCGAAGTAATAATACGCTTTTTGTCCGGCTCCATTCCCGGGAAGAAATTAGGTTTTGAACCTGTAGCGATGATTGTATTTTTAGACGTTAGCTGCGTTTCTTTTCCTTCCGCATCTACCACTTTAATTGTTGTAGCGTTTACAAACGAGCCTAACCCGTGATAGACATCAATTTTATTTTTGTCCATCAGGAATTTTATCCCTGCACATGTCTGCTCTACCACTCCGTTTTTACGGGCAATCATTTGTTTGATATCGGCCTTCGGCTTATTGATAATCACTCCGTGTTCAGCAAAATTATGCACAGCATTATGGAAGTGTTCAGACGAATCCAACAATGCTTTTGAAGGGATGCATCCTACATTCAAACAGGTTCCACCAAGTGTGTTGTATTTTTCAATAAGTGCTGTTTTCAATCCCAACTGTGCGCAACGGATTGCTGCCACATATCCGCCGGGACCGGAACCGATAATCGTAACGTCGTAATTGCTCATTTTTTGTCTGTTTTTTATCTTCCCTGCAAATGTAATTACTTTATCTGACTGGGGAGTCATATCGGCAGATAAAAAAGGTGAATGGACGCAAAAAACAAGTGCTTCCGTGTACGAATACAAATAGTTTTTTAAAACTTCAATTCTTTGATTATCTTTGGTACATACTTTAGAAATAAATGAACAGTATGAAATTTTTTCACCCAATCGCTATTCTATTCATTGCCGCTTCTTTTGTTTTCTCTGCCTGCAAAAAGGACAAAGAAAAAGAAGAGGAAACAGAAGTTGTTTACAAGACCGAACAATCCTATGTACTTGCCGACATTTCGTATGGAAGTGAAGCAGGACAAGATATGGATATTTACCTACCCGCCAACAGAAGTGCGTCAACAAAAGTATTTGTTCTGGTACACGGAGGTGGCTGGCATGCGGGAGATAAAGCTGATTTCGATGGCTTTTTCAATGTACTGAAACAATATTACCCCAATCATGCAATTATCAACATCAATTACCGGCTTGCCACTCTTTCCAGTCCGGGGTATCCGAAGCAGATCAATGACATTCAACTGGCGTTGCAACACATTCAGCAGGCAAAATACAATGTTTCCCGTGAATACTTTTTCTTTGGAGCGTCAGCAGGCGGGCACCTGGCGATGTTATACGGTTATGCATTCGACCCGAACCACAACGTGAAAGGAATTTGCAACACAGTGGGTCCGGCAGATTTTACAGATCCATCGTATACAGATAATTCAATTTATCAGTACGCATTGACGAGCCTGGTCGGACCATATACATACGCCCAGAAACCGGAGTTGTACCTCGAAGTAAGTCCCGTTCATTACATCTCGGCGACTTCTCCGAAGACCATTTCATTTTTCGGAGATGCTGACGATCTTGTACCGGAAACACAACTGCCGTTACTGCACGATAAACTCAATGCTGCGGGCGTTTACAACGAGGCGACACTGTATGCAGGAGAAGGACACGGAGGATGGAGTCAGGCAACATCTACTGATTACACGCTGAAAGTAGCCAACTTTATCAACACACATTTTAATTACTAAAAATCGTTTCTGACTCTTCAACTGAAGTATTTTACTATCTTAACGCACTGAAAGAATGTGTGAGACCATGAAAATTATTTCATTTAACGTAAACGGCATCAGAGCCATTATTAAAAAGTCATTTATAGATGACATGCGTTCGCTGGACGCTGATATTATTTGTTTACAGGAGACGAAAGCAACCGTAGAACAGACAAAAGAAGCTGTTGCTGGTCTGGAAGGATATGAAGTGTACGGGAATGAAGCGGAACGCAAAGGGTATTCCGGAACAGCTATCATTACACGTGTTAAACCGATTGCAGTGTTTTATAACATCGGAGTTTCAGAACATGACAATGAAGGTCGTGTAACAGGTGCGGAATTTGAAGACTTCTACCTGATCACAGCTTACATCCCCAATTCAGGAAGCGAGTTGCTGCGACTGGGATACCGTCAAACATGGGACGAGGCATTCTTAAGTTACCTTAAAAACCTGGAAAAGACCAAGCCGGTAATCGTATGCGGGGATTTTAACGTCGCTCACAAAGCAATTGACCTGGCGCGACCGAAAGAAAATTACAATAAATCAGCGGGATTCATGCAGGAAGAAATTAATGGAATGGATGCGTACACTTCCAATGGACTCATTGATACGTACCGGTCTGTTCACGGAGATACCATAAAATATACCTGGTGGAGTTACAGAGGTGGTGCACGTCAGAAAAATGTAGGCTGGCGGATTGACTATTTCCTGGTATCTGAGCAGTTTCTGCCACGTATCAAAGATGCGTTTATTCTGAATGAAATTGAAGGGTCGGATCACTGCCCGGTTGGAATTAGTATCCAATAAAACAGGAAATGCAACGTTTCCTTGTACGTAATTATTATTTCGTTACTTTTGAATGCCTAAAAGAAAGAAAATGGATACTTCTGTGAAATCCACACTTTTCACACTCCTATGTTTTATTGCGTTTCTCACCAGCTGTTCTCCTTCTGAAAAACAGGAGCAGAATATTGCTGAAAAGCGACGACTCAATGATGGTGATATCCACTCGTATGCCAACCTGGATGAAATTCATACAAAGCACTTACACCTAGAGTTGGATGTCAATTTTGACAACAATACCATTTATGGTGTTGCACGGCACCAGATGGTCAATGAAAAAGGTGTTGACACGGCCGTTTTTGATGTTAAAAACATCGTTATTCAAAAAGTGACAACCGGACAAGGGAAAGAGAAAGAAACAGATTATGTCATCGGGCAAGATGATCCGATTATCGGCGCTCCGCTGATGGTTGCCATTGACTCAACGGTTGAATTCATCAATATTTACTACTCAACAACAGATAAAACGGAAGCCCTGGACTGGCTGACTCCTGAATTAACAGAAGGAAAGAAATACCCGTTCATGTATTCGCAGGGGCAAACGGTTTTAACCAGAACGTGGATTCCGATACAGGATAGTCCTTCCAACAGGATTACGTATTCTGCAGATGTAAAAGTTCCCAAAGAATTTCTGGCAGTGATGAGTGCAACCAATCCGACTTCAAAAAACGAGACGGGAGAGTATCATTTTGAGATGAAACAACCGATTCCGGCTTACCTGATTGCTATTGCAGTAGGAAACCTGGAGTATCGGTCACTGGGTAAAAACTGTGGTGTTTATTCAGAACCTGAACTGATTGATACCTGCGCGTATGAATTCGCAGATCTGCAAAAAATGATCAATGCTGCCGAAAAATTATATGGGGATTACCGCTGGGAACAATACGATGTAGTAGTGCTTCCCTATTCATTTCCGTTTGGCGGGATGGAAAATCCGCGATTGACATTTGCCAATCCGACGTTGATCACAGGCGATCGCTCGTTGGTGAGTGTTATTGCGCATGAACTGGCACATTCCTGGTCCGGCAACCTGGTTACGAATGCTTCCTGGGAAGATTTCTGGCTCAATGAAGGGTTTACGGTGTATTTTGAAAACCGGATTATGGAAGAGCTTTATGGGAAAGAAGTAGCAGACATCCTCGCTGTTATTGAATTCCAGGAATTAGAACGAACATTGAAAAAAATTGATCAACAGGACACAAAACTGAAATTAAATCTCACGGACAGAAGTCCGGATGAAGGAATGACAGATATTGCATACATTAAAGGTGCGTACTTCCTGCGGACATTGGAACAGGTAGCAGGTAGAAAGAAGTTTGATAAGTTCCTGAAAAAATACTTTAGCGATCATGCTTTCAAGACGTTATCCACAGAGGAATTTGTAACTTATTTAGATCATCACCTGCTGCAACCGAATAAAATTGATTTCAATACGGATGAATGGATTTATGAACCGGGCATCCCCGAAAATTGTATTCACATAACGTCCGGTCGCCTTGAGAAAGTAGAAAAACTGGCCGAAGATGTGGCCAACGGGAAAAACAGTTCAAAGTTCAAAAAATACAAGCGTGACGATCTGACAACTCAGGAATGGATGGCGTTTATCCGTAAATTGCCCGCAGATATAGATGTGAAAACCTTGAAAATGATTGATGACCAGCTGGGATTCAAGAATTGTGGGAATTCTGAAATCATGTGTGAATGGTACCTCTTGGCCATTGAGAGAGGATACACACTGGTACGACCGAACATGGAAAAATTCCTTCTGAAAACCGGGAGATTGAAATACCTGGAACCCATTTACGAAGAACTCAACAACAGCAGGTACCAAAGCGATAAAGAGCTGGCAAAAAAAATAATTGAAAAAGCCAAAGGAAATTACCATCCGATTGCACGTATATCCATCGAAGAAATCCTCAAATCTTAATCGGTTTCTTTGAAGTAATGACGGATTTCATCCCGGAGATTGTAACGGGAAGACATGACTTCGCCATAGGCTCCGGCTGTTCGGATGGCCAGTAAATCTCCTCGATGAACTTCCGGTAACAATACTTCTTTGCCAAATGAATCTGAACTTTCACAAATCGGTCCGACAATATCGTAGTGTAATTGTACTGCTCCGGTTTTTGCTGAAATGTTCTCAATTGCATGGTAAGCCTGGTATAAAGCGGGACGCATCAGTTCAGTCATCCCGGCATCGAGGATGACGAAATGTTTTTTGATTCCTTTTTTGATGTACAATGCTTTTGAAATCAATGTTCCGCATTGAGCAACTATTGCTCTCCCGATTTCGAAATGAACCTCCTGGTTGGGACGTTTTTCGAGGAATTGTTCAAAAACAGAAAAATAAGCATCAAAATCAGGTAGTGGAAATTCATCAGGCTGTTTGTAATCAACCCCTAACCCACCTCCGACATTCAGCGTTCTTAAATAAATGCCATGTTCCTCAAACCACCTGTTCCATTCGTTTACTTTGATGCATAAGCTTTTGAAGACATTCATTTCAAGTATCTGTGAACCTATATGGAAGTGGATACCGTGTAATTCCAGGTATGGATTTGCTTTGGCGACAGCAATACATTCCGGCAGATCTCCCGGCATGATCCCGAATTTATTCTCGTCCAAACCTGTGGTGATGTAGTGATGTGTCTGTGCGTCTACATTCGGATTGATCCGAAGCGCGATCCGGGCCGTTCGTTGTTCTTGCACCGCCAATTCTCCGATCACGAGCAGTTCTTCCGGAGATTCCACATTGAAGGAAAAAATTTCCTGTTGGAGGGCATAGCGAATTTCTTTGTCTGTTTTTCCAACACCTGCAAATGCAATTTTATCCGGATGAACCCCTATTTCTATTGCTTTTTTGACTTCATTTCCACTGACACAATCAGCTCCGAATCCGTACGCGTTGATCCAGTGTAATATCCGTTCATTGTAATTGGCTTTATAGGCATAATGAATATGAAAATTCCGTTTCTCAGCTGCTGCTTTAACCGTTTCCAACGTGCGTTTCAACAGGTCAAGATCGTAATAATAAAACGGTGTTTCGACACCTTCCAATTGTCTTGTTAAATTCGGATCAAACATAAGGTCTCAGAATAAGTGAAGGTGTAACGATTGCAGTGCTTCTGCTTTATGGGCTGAATGAACCAGCAGTGAAATGTTGTGATCGGAACCTCCATAGGAAATCATTCGGATCGGAAGATGTCGGATTCCCTCAAAAATCTGAGCAGCGTATCCTTTCGTATCAATATTAAAGGTGCCTACAATGCAAATAATCGTTTGGTCGGCATCTACGGATACCTGCCCGAAACCGGTAAGTTCTGTTATGATTTCTTCCAGGAACCGGGTGTCATCAATGGTGAGAGATACCGCAACTTCGGAGGTTGTAATCATATCAATCGGTGTTTTGTAGCGTTCAAAAACCTCAAAAACCCGTCGTAAAAAACCATACGCCAGCAACATTCGGGAAGATTGGATACGGATTGCTGTAATTCCATCCTTCGCTGCAATGGCACGGATTCCTGATGAAGATGTGTCTCCGTTTTTACTGATCAGTGTCCCTTTTGCCTGTGGCTGCATGGTGTTGAGCAACCGAACGGGAACAGTGTATTTTTGTGCAGGGAAAACGCTTTGAGGGTGCAGGATTTTTGCTCCGAAATAAGCCAGCTCGGCAGCTTCTTCGAAACTCAAATTTGCAATGGGACGCGTATTTTGGACGATTCGCGGATCATTGTTATGCATTCCGTCAATGTCAGTCCAGATGTGTATCTCTTCCGCTTGAATGGCCGCACCGATGAGTGAAGCAGTATAGTCAGAACCTCCACGACGAAGGTTGTCAACTTCTCCGAATGCATTTCTGCAGATATACCCTTGTGTAATAAACAAGTGTGTTTCCCTGTGTGTTTCCAGCAATACAGATAAATGCTGCCGGGTATATTCAATGTCTGGTTCGTTGTCCTCATTGAGCCTCATAAATTCCAACGCCGGCAATAGGATTGATTGAACTCCTGTTTCTTCCAGGTAATACTGAAACAATGCTGTTGACATTAACTCCCCTTGCGCGAGAATAATTTTCTCTTCTACAGGTGTAAATAAATCATTGGATAAAGAGCGAATCAGATCAAAATGGCAATGGATTAACAGTTTGGCTTTTTGCAACGTTTTCCCCGTCTCATAAAGTTCTTCCACTAAGCGATCGTATGCACTTTGCAGTTCGTCCGTTTTTCGATGTGCCTCTTCTCTGTTCTCCCGGTAGAGTAATTCTGAAATTTCAACCAATGAATTTGTCGTTCCCGCCACAGCGGAAAGCACGATGATTTGCCGTTGAGTGACATCCACAATGGTTGTAAGTGCTTTGATACGTTGTGAATTTCCGACCGATGTCCCCCCGAATTTGAGTATTTTCATAGACTGCTAATCAGTATATTTTGTTGAATCAAAAGGCAAAATTATATAAAACTTACATTTAATTATTAAAAATAAAACAATTTATTAAATTAATAACTATTTGTTAAATAATGAACTTATGCATGTTTCAAAAACTCAAGCTAAAAATGGAGAAGGACAAATCATAAAAAACAAAGCACATAAACTCCGAAGAATTTATGTGCCTCATTTCGTTAGAATATGAAACCAGAAAATCAATTGTAAAAGGTAGATATGTTTAACCAAAATATTTAAAACTAACCTCTGTTGACAGTATAACGAATCGGTTAAAGGAATGGTTGGGTGAATTGTGAAAAAAAAATAAAAAAATGTGTCTTTCGTGATAAATTCTATAAAGATTCGTAACTATACCCTTATTGACTAGAAATATTTAAGACATAATGGGAAGACTTTCAATATTGTCTTTCGTAGTATCATTTTTTACAGTGCGTATATGTTCATTGACAACTTCAATATCTGTAAATGTGTTTTCAGAATATGAATAGGTATAAAATTTAGTTTCATCATCAATCATTTTAATAATTTCAGATTCGTTTGTCCAACCTTCATTTCCAGTAGATATTACGAAATAATTTGGTGATGTTTTTTTTCCTTCCATCTCTTTTATAAAATCAGACTTTGGTCTGATATAAAACATTGAATTTTGTTCATTACGTCCTATAATAACAAATTTGCTTAAATCGGTAAGTGTAATTTTCATATTTATTATCTGTTTTTATTATATGTTAACTAGTATCAAAAAGTTTAAAATAGGTTTAAAAATAGAATTTTTAATCGCTAAAAGTTGCAAATAACTGCAAATATATTTTTCTGATAATCAGATTTCTATTACACTCGAAATATAATAGGAATTTCCGAATTAGAAAACTTTTATTTATAGTTATAACATGACGATTTTAGAATTTCAGGACAAATTTAGTACAGAGCAAAGTATCATTAATTATTATATCCAAATCAAATACAATGGTAACTTATGTTGTGATCATTGTGGTAGTGATAAAGTATACCACAGGAAAGACAAATTGAAGATGTATCAATGTGAAACATGTAATAACAATTTCAGTATCTTTAAAGGAACCATTTTTGAGAAGTCATCTACATCATTACGTAAATGGTTTTATGCTATTCATTTGTTTTTAAACAGTAAGAAAGGTATATCTGGATGTCAATTACAAAGAGAAGTTGGAGTTACATACAAAACAGCATGGAGAATGTTGAAACAAATCAGAACTGCAATGGCTTCAAAAGGTATGAAAGATGTATTTTCATCAACTGTCGAAATTGATGAAACCTATATCGGTGGTAAACCAAGAAAGAAAAATAAAGGTATGCAAACTGATGAATTTAAAAATAAACGTGGAAGAGGGTCATTCAAAACTCCGGTAATTGGAATTATTGATAGAACCAGTAAACAAGTTTATGCTAAAGTTGCATTACCGAATGAAAATAATCAAAAACTTACAGGGAAACAACTTTTAAGTATTCTATCAGAAGTAACAAAAACTGGAACAACTGTAATTTCTGATGAATTTAGGAGTTACAACATTTTATCAAAATCTGGATTTATACATTTAAAAGTTGATCATTCAAAAGAATTTGCCAAAGATGAAATTCATACCAATAACATTGAATCATTTTGGGGAATTTTAAAAAGAGGTATTTATGGCATTTATCATTCTGTTTCTGTCAAATATATGCAAAACTATATCAACGAATTCTCATTCCGTTATAACAACAGATTTAATGAAAACATATTCGATACGCTAATCAAAAATACACATCAATAAATCAAACTTTCAAACCAATCCCATGTATAAATAAAAAAACATATTTATATTATGATGACGGAAGAACAAAGAGTTGAAAAACAACAGTTATGTGATAAATTTATAGATAAAATAGATTCATTATTTGAAGAATTTAAAAATACAACAGGAATAGAATTTCATATAATTGATGATTTTCAATTTAAACAGTTGCAGGAAATAAAAATTTTCAAAAAAAGAAATCCAAATAACCGTTTTTATTATTCTCCTCGAATAATAACAGCTAAAGGAACTCAAGTAGAAACCCATCAGTATATTTATTAATTTATCAACGGAAACAATCTGAATATTAAATTTATTTTTCACTGAAATATCTTAATACTCTCTGTATGTCATTATCTTGATATTTTTTAGTGTTTTCTTTCATCTTGTTTATTTGAATTGATGACATCCTATCTTGTATTTGTGAAAATTCTTCAGCTCTTTCTATTATAGTTTGTCCTATAATGCTTTCAGAGATTTCTACTGATTTAATATCAAAAACGCCTCCTGAAGGATTAATAATAGAATTTTTGAAATCTTCTTTGTTAATTCCCTCGATTGGTAAGATAAAAATAAACCGTGGTATTTTAATGAAGAAGAAACAGATGTCATCATTATGTGGAATACTTGCATCAACGTTTCGAGCCATATACCTTATATATGTTTCATCTGAACATTCTTCAGTTAGATTAGCACCTATAAAAAGATGAAATTCATTATTTTTTTGAATTGGTACTTGATTTAACAAATAATTTTTCCATTCCTGCTCAGCAAATAGCAGTTCATTATACCATACAGTATCTTTATGTTCTTCAAGTAAGAAATTTTTTAAAACTCTCCAAAAAATAGATACTGTAAAATAATAAAATGTTGAGTCATATTGAAAAGAATGAACATTGTCATCGACTACTGGATAAAAAATATTTGTGGACATTTTTGTTTCTGAAATTGAAAATCTACCTTCACATTCATTACAAAGAAGTTTTGTTTTTATTCCATCCTGTTCAATCTTATTTGGATTACTAACATTTCGTAATCTTCCAGCACCTGTTTTTTTCATCCATCTAAATATAAAACTAGGAATGATGTGTGAATTTTTTAATTCGCTATTATTTCCACAAAGTGCACAAATTCCAGACATTATATTTAATTCTGTTGATTAATTAACCTGAATTTAAAGATATAAATTATTGTTTTACGATTTTATGGAATTGATTTCCTATTTGTAAAATATAGATTCCATTGGGTTGATTTAATAAGTCAATTTTACCTTCTGTGTAGATTATATCATTAAATATGATTTGGCCGTTTAAACCAGTTAAAATGATATTTTCAGTTCCATTAATGGATATGTTTAAATAGTCAGTTACCGGATTTGGGTAAATAGATACAGAATTTATATCTACAATTGGTGTAGATAGGTAATTGATAGCATTATTTAAGTCGATTTTCATATTTACTGGAGTTGTTGATGGTTCACCACCACCAGTATAATATGTAATTATAGTATCAACATAAAAGATCCTATTTTCAGGTGAATAATTATCAAAATTAGTACTTTTAAAAATGTAATACCATTGACTTCCTGTTTGATTCATTTTATAATAGTATGAAGAGTTTAAATCATCTAAATTATGGATCGTATTTGCCGCCGAGTTTCCAATAGCAGTATATATAATACTATCAGGTGAATAAGTTTGTGTAAATGATACATTTATAAATGTTCCACCAGGAATTCCTGCTTTTTGAATCTGTAATAACCATTGTCCAAATGACAACGCAGTTATTAAACTAAAGGCGAAAATTAAAATAGATTTTTTCATGATTATTCAGGTTTATTAGATATGTAATTAATAATTAAATAGATAACGAATAGAATTGGAAAGCCAAAGAATATAGATGGTAATATTCTTGCATCTTCACCAACACTAAAAAATGTAATAAGGAATGCTATTATATAAAGGGGAATGATGAACTTTAAATATGGTTTAAAAGCAGTATAAATTTTGAATGTTTTAATGGCTAGTTCTTGATTATCTTTTTTGTCTTGTTCATCCCGGATTTTTTGTTGTTCTAATTCTAAAATTTCCTGTTGAGCTTTGAAGACTTTTGTTTCTGCTTTTGAATAGTTTGCTTCACCTTTTTGTTTTTGATACTCAGTTAAACATTTCTTTCCACAAAAATATTTTGTGGAAAAGAGTCTTTCTTTAACAGGCATATTCGTATGATTCCCACACCATATACATTTAAATGTTGCCATAATAATTTTAGGTTATTTTTATAGACAAAATTAGATGCACATTTAATGATTGATGTTTACTTTAATGTTACTATCATATACTTTTAGTTGTTAATTTTGTACTTATAGTTTATTTTAATAGTTTTACATATTAAATTGATTGTTATGAATGAACAAGAGAAAGAAATACGTATTGGAAAGAAAATCCGACAGTTAAGAGAATTGAAAGATTATTCCCAAGAATATATGGCTGAAAAATTAGGAATGAGTGTTCCTGGTTATAGTAGAATTGAAAGAAATGAAGTTGATGTTAATATTGAAAAAGCTTATCAAATTGCTTCAATATTAAATGTTGGAATTAATGACTTACTTAATTTTGATGAAAAATATATCTTCCATAATTATAACTATGGTTCTGATGCCGAACATGCTTTTGTAATTAATAGCCATATTCAATCCCAAAATAAAGAAGATAGAAAAACTATCAACGATCTTATTCAATTCCTTAAAGACCAAATTAAGGAAAAAGATATTATCATCAATAACCTCTTAAATAAGAAATAATTATGCAAGTTTTTATTACCTATGATGTTAGTAATGGAAGGGATGATGTAAAAAGAGCATTACTTGAAATTGGATTTGATGACAATTGGGAATATGATTATGATAAATATTATTTACCAAATAGTTCTCTTTGTCATCCGGATTTACAAAGTACACATACGGCTAATAAGCTTTTTCATAACGTTATTAAACAATTAAATAAAAATAGAGAAGCAACTGATCAAATTGAACCATTAAGATTTATAGCATTAAGAGTAGATCCATGGTCAGGAATTCCAGGAGAAAAACATTCTAATTCCAGGGAATAATTTATATTCCTTTCCTTGTGACATTTTACCAGGTTCGATTTTCTTAAATGGATTTTTTATATAAAAACAAATTTGAATAGTTTTATTACCGTATCTCTTTTTTTCTTTCATATCTATTATATAGACAAACCATTAATTTGTTTGGTGATTATTTGAAAAAGATACAATCATTAATAACCTCTTAAATAAGAAATAATGCCAGAATTAACAATAACAAATAAGAATTTAAATGATGAATATAGTTTTTTACCAAATAGTAAAAATGTAATTATTAAAAATTTGACAATCAAATTGGAAACAGATGAAATCAATCTGAAATTATTTAGTGAAACGAAGATTGAATTGTTAAAAAAAGACCCTAATATAGGGCCAAGTGGTATGATTTATTATTTCGATTATAATAAAAATGATTTTGTTTCCAATAATATACCAAAAGAATTAGATTCAAATGAATATGGGTATTATTATTTATTTGATACAAATGGTAAACAATTAAAAGACATAGATTTTACAATTTTTATTCAATACGAAGGATGAGGAATAAATTTATGCAAAAGAAGTAATCCATATCCTGTTATTATTTTACCCTCATGTTCAATATTTCCTTTTTCATTATATCTACCATTTATCAATTCAACATAATGATAAAAATACCTTGAACCACTATGTTTATGGTGACAAACGGTTTATATAACCCAAGGAATATAAATCGGAGAGTTAATTGGAATTAATTAGGAGTTGAACGATAATGAGCAGGTACTAAAACCTCTTTTCCATTTACAACTTTTGTATGTCCGTGAACATATACCTTTTTCTTTCCTTTTTCAGTTTTTGCCATAAATTTTGAATTTAACTGTTAGTAGGTTTTGACACCTCTTCTATTTATGTGTATCGACCCCTTATTAATTGGACGGATTTCCGCTGTTAGTTTAGGTTGATTTTATAGTTTTACGGCTTTCGCCG